>NZ_CP027712.1:4084912-5446549 GCF_003945765.1 Pseudomonas chlororaphis subsp. chlororaphis
CGGCCTGGTGCAAGGGTTACAGCTGATCCAGCAGTTGCTCGCGCAGTATTGGGACGACCTGCATCCCAAGCTGGATGCAGAAGATAACAATGACCCCACCTTTAGGATCAACGCCCTCGCCGGCCTCAACGCCGAGCCGGTCATTCACCTGCTCTGGGGCATGCCGCTGATCAGCTCGCGGGCATTTGGCAGCGTCGGCCTGCGCGCCGCGCTGAATGCCGCCGGCCTGCAGCGCTTCGCCAGTGAAAGCCTCAGCCCGGACCAGCTCGGTGCGGCCTTTCAGGACTGCGCGGGCGAACAGCTCGAGGCCTGCCGCGCCGCCCTGAACGATGCCCATGGCACGCTGTTGACCATAGAGCGTGAGGTCAACGAACGGGTCGGTTCCACCCACGGCGCGGACCTGGGCACGATCAAGCAACTGCTGCGGCATGCCGTGCAAATCATCGCCGAGCACGCCCCTCAGCCAGGCGCTCCCGGCGCTGTCGCGCAGGCCGGCGAGCCTGTCGATACCGCCATGTCCTCGGCCCCCGGCGCCGCTGCGCCGCGCATCGCCGGCGAGATCGGCAGCCGTGACGATGTGCTGCGCAGCCTCGACCGGATCCTCGGTTATTACGCCAGGCACGAGCCCTCCAGCCCCGTGCCGGTGCTCCTGAGCCGCGCCAAGAGACTGGTCAGCGCCGATTTCGCCACCATCGTGAGCAACCTGATTCCGGACGGCTTTTCCCAGTTCGAAAAATTGCGCGGGCCCGAGGGTGAATAGTCCGAGTGAAAACGCTTAACCGACGCCAATCCAACACAGCCGCATAGGCAGCGCAGGAGGAAAAATGGCTAACACCAGCAGCCAGAAATTCATCGCCCGTAACCGTGCTCCCCGGGTGCAGATCGAGTACGACGTAGAGCTTTACGGTGCGGAGAAGAAGGTGCAGTTGCCCTTCGTCATGGGGGTGATGGCCGACCTTGTCGGCAAGCCTGCCGAGCCGCTGCCGGCGGTGGCCGACCGCAAGTTCCTGGAGATCGATGTCGACAACTTCGACTCGCGGCTCAAGGCGATGAAACCGCGGGTGGCGTTCAACGTGCCCAATGCCCTGACCGGGGAAGGCAACCTGAGCCTGGACATCACGTTCGAGAGCATGGACGACTTCAGCCCGGCCGCGGTGGCGCGCAAGGTCGATGCCCTCAACCAACTGCTCGAGGCCCGCACCCAGCTGGCCAACCTGCTGACCTACATGGACGGCAAGACCGGCGCCGAGGACATGATCATGAAGGCGATCAAGGACCCGGCGCTGTTGCAGGCGTTGGCCAGTGCACCGAAACCGACCGAACCCGAGCCGCAAGCCTGACAGAGGACGCAGACCATGGCCGAATTGATGAAAGACCCGCAGGCCCAGGCAGACGCCGCGACCGCACCGAGCGACTTCGCCGCCTTGCTCCTGCAAGAGTTCAAACCCAAGACCGAGCACGCCCGCGAGGCCGTGGAAAGCGCCGTGCGCACCCTGGCCGAACAGGCCCTGAGCAAGACCGAGCTGATCTCCAACGACGCGATCAAATCCATCGAATCGATCATCGCCGCGATCGATGCCAAGCTCACCGCGCAGGTCAACCTGATCATGCATCACGCCGACTTCCAGCAACTGGAAAGCGCCTGGCGCGGCTTGAGCTACCTGGTCAACAACACGGAAACCGACGAGCAGCTGAAGATCCGCGTGATGAGCATCGCCAAGGGCGACCTGCACAAGACCCTGAAGAAGTTCAAGGGCACCGCCTGGGACCAGAGCCCGATCTTCAAGAAAATGTACGAGGAGGAATACGGCCAGTTCGGCGGCGAGCCGTTCGGCTGCCTGGTGGGCGATTACTACTTCGACCAGTCGTCGCCGGACGTCGAGCTGCTCGGCGAGCTGGCCAAGGTCTGCGCGGCGATGCATGCGCCCTTCATCAGCGCGGCCTCGCCGACGGTGATGGGCATGGGCTCCTGGCAGGAGCTGTCCAACCCGCGCGATCTGACCAAGATCTTCACCACGCCGGAATACGCTGCCTGGCGTTCGCTGCGCGACTCCGAGGACTCGCGCTACATCGGCCTGACCATGCCGCGTTTCCTCGCCCGCCTGCCCTACGGCGCCAAGACCGACCCGGTGGACGCCTTCGCCTTCGAAGAGGAAACCAACGGCGCCGACAGTTCCAAGTACACCTGGGCCAACTCGGCCTATGCCATGGCGGCGAACATCAACCGCTCGTTCAAGCTCTATGGCTGGTGCTCGCGGATTCGCGGCGTGGAGTCCGGCGGCGAGGTGCCGAACCTGCCGACGCACACCTTCCCGACCGACGACGGTGGGGTGGACATGAAGTGCCCGACCGAAATCGCCATCGCCGATCGGCGCGAGGCGGAGCTGGCGAAGAACGGTTTCATGCCGCTGCTGCACAAGAAGAACACCGACCTCGCCGCCTTCATCGGCGCCCAGTCGCTGCAGAAGCCGGCCGAGTATGACGACCCCGACGCCACCGCCAACGCCAACCTGGCGGCACGCCTGCCCTACCTGTTCGCCACCTGCCGCTTCGCCCATTACCTGAAGTGCATCGTTCGCGACAAGATCGGCTCGTTCAAGGAAAAGGACGACATGCAGCGCTGGCTGCAGAACTGGATTCTCAATTACGTGGACGGCGACCCGGCCCACTCCACCGAAACCACCAAGGCACAGCACCCCTTGGCCGCGGCGGAGGTGGTGGTCGAGGAGATCGAGGGCAACCCCGGTTACTACAGCTCCAAGTTCTACCTGCGCCCGCACTACCAGCTCGAAGGGCTCACGGTATCGCTGCGGCTGGTATCCAAACTTCCATCCGCCAAGGCGGTTTGATTCATCTCAGGAGGCATTCGCCGTGGTGGCGGGTGCCCTGTGACGCAGCGTGGCGAATCACTGGCACACAGTGGTGCAAACCACTTAAGGAGGCATGATGGCTGTTGATATGTTTATCAAGATCGGCGACGTCAAGGGCGAGTCCCAGGACAAGAACCACAAGGAGGAGATCGACGTGCTCTCCTGGAGCTGGGCCATGGCGCAGGCCGGCAACATGCATGTGGGCGGTGGCGGCGGTGCCGGCAAGGTCAATATCCACGACCTGACGTTGACCAAGTGGGTGGATAAATCCTCCCCCAACCTGATGATGGCCTGCTCCAGCGGCAAGCATTACGACGAGGCCAAGCTGACGGTGCGCAAGGCCGGCGGCGACGATCCGGTCGAGTACCTGACCATCACCCTCAAGGAGGTCCTGGTGTCCTCGATCGGCACCGGCGGCAGCGGCGGCGCGGATCGCCTGACCGAAAACATCGCGCTGAATTTCGGCCAGGTGCTGGTCGACTACCAACCGCAGAAGCAGGACGGTTCCAAGGACGGCGGCCCGGTCAAGTACGGCTGGAATATCCGCCAAAACGTCAAGGTGTGACGCCAGCCACCCTGCAGCCCTGCCGCAGGGTGCTCGGCTTGTACCAGGGGCCACGGCGCAACAGGAGGTTCGATGATGGCCAGACCCGCGTTCATCAATCTGTGGAACAACTACCCGGCTGAAAGCCAGCCTTGCGATGGCGGTTGGGAAAATCAATGCGCGATCCGCCTGAGCATTACGCTCAACGCCGAGCGAAGCATCCTCGTGGATGGCCACACCTATTCGGAACCGCGCTGCAGCCACGGCCACGCCCGCGGTGCCGAGTCGCTGGCGAACTGGCTGTGGCGCCAGCATCTGGGCCGGCCGAGCATCTTCACCGACGCGGCCAAGGCCAAGCTGCAGCTCAATGAGAAGAACGGGATCATTTTTTTCAAGGATTGCTTTACCCGCAGTGGCGAGAGTCGCGCGGCCGGCGACCATATCGACCTGTGGAGCCGCGGTTTCACCAAGACCTACGACGACCCGGCCAACCACTCCGCCCAGGTGTGGTTCTGGGAGCTGTCATGAGTCGGCACCTGCTTCGCCTTATCGTCGCGGGCCTGGCGGGTTTGATGTTGCCCGCCTGTGCGCAGAACCCGGCCGATAGCGCCACCCAGGCGCGCTTCCTGGCCCGGGACCTGCTGCTGGAAGAGCGCAATGGCAACTGTCGCTTGCTGGTCCCACAGCAACCCGGCATCGACCTGAGCCTGAAATGGCCTTGCCAGTTCCACCGTGACCCCAGCGGCACCCTGCGCACCAAGCAGGTGGGGACGCGCCAGGTGATATTGGTGGAAAGCAGCGAGCAACTGCCCTCGCCCAGTCGGGATTGCCGCACCGAGATCCAGGCGATACGCAGTACCGGGCAGGGTTTGGAAGCCTCGTCGGCGGTGAGCCGGGTGACGGCCTGCCCGCCCTTCCAGTGGGATGAGAAAATGTTTATCGGCTTGTTCGAACCCGACGCTTGAACGCACGCCAGGGCTCGGCGCGAAGCCTGCGAACCAGGAGATGGCGATGAACGCCGAGGAGCCGGCGCACGCCGTCGGCCAGCGCCCGTTGACCACCGACAACGGCGAAACCGGGCTGTTCGAACGGCACAGCCTCAGCTTCACCGACAGGGATAACCGAAGATGGCCGAGCTGACCCTGCAAGAACGCCTGCAACCCTCGTTGCTCGATCGCCTGACCGACGACGATCCGCACAACCCGAAAGAAGCCGCCGAGCGCCGGGTCATGTCGCTGACCCAGCTGAAAGCTTGCGTGCTGCGCGATCTGGCCTGGCTGTTCAACACCTGCGTGCTGTTCGATCCGGAGCAGGCCGCGCAGATGCCGGCGGGCAACTCGGTGCTGAATTTCGGCCTGCCGCCCCTGGCCGGGCATACCGCCTCGAGTGTCGATGTACAGGCCATCGAAGCCTTGTTCAGCGACACCATCGCCGCCTTTGAGCCGCGCATCCTCAAAGGCTCGTTGAAGGTTCGCGCGCAACTCGACGGCAATGACATGAGCCACAACGCCCTGAGCTTCGAGATCGAGGGCGATCTGTGGGCCGAGCCGGTGCCCCTGCGCTTGCTGCTCAGCACCGCCCTCGACCTGGAAACCGGACACGTCAAGGTGACGCCGGCCGAGCCCGTCAGGAGACGCCGATGAACCCGCGCATGCTCGAGTATTACAACCAGGAGCTGCAGCATATCCGCGAGAGCGCCGCCGAGTTCGCCCAGGAGTTCCCCAAGATTGCCAGCCGCCTGACCCTGTCCGACATCGAATGCGCCGACCCCTATGTCGAGCGTCTGCTGGAGGGCTTCGCCTACCTGAGCGCGCGGGTCCACCTGAAGCTGGACGCCGAATACCCGACCTTTACCCACAATCTGCTGGAAGTCGCTTACCCCCATTACCTGGCGCCAACGCCTTCGGTGGTGGTGGTCCAGCTGGTCGCCGACCCCAACGAGGGCTCACTGACCAGCGGCTTCACGGTCGAACGCCACGCCGCCCTGCGCGGCCAGCTGGGCCATGGCGAGCAGACCGCCTGCGAATACCGTAGCGCCCATGCCGTGACGCTGTGGCCGTTGCAGGTCAGCCATGCCGAGTACTTCGGCAACCCGGCCGCGACCCTCGGCCGACTGGCCGCCAGCGAACCCAAGGCCAAGGCCGGGTTGCGCCTGCGCCTGCGCTGCGGCGCCGGGTTGCCGTTCAACGCCCTGGCGCTGGACAGCCTGCCGCTCTACCTCAACGGCGCCGACGAACAACCTTTCCGTCTGTACGAGCAACTGCTCGGCAACGCCTGCGCGGTGTTTATCAAGAGCGTCGACGGCGACTGGGCCGAGCGCTTGCCTGTGGAGAGCCTCAAGGCGCGTGGCTTCGACGATCGGGACGCGGTGCTGCCGGTGGTGCCTCGGGCCTTCCAGGGGTATCGCCTGCTGCAGGAGTATTTCGCCCTGCCCAATCGTTTTTTGTTCGTCGACTTCACTGGGCTGAGCGCCGGTGTGCAGCGCTGCGCCAGCCAGGAACTGGAGGTGGTGGTGCTGTTCGATCGCCTCGACAGCACCCTGGAAGGCACGGTGTCGGCGACCCAGTTCGTGCCCTTCTGCACCCCGGCGGTGAACCTGTTTGCACGCCGCACCGATCGCATTCACCTGAGCGAGCGGGTGCATGAGCACCAGGTGATCGCCGACCGCACCCGGCCGCTGGATTTCGAGATCCATTCCCTGACCCAGGTCACCGGCCATGGCAGCGGCCCCGAGCAGCCGTTCCAGCCGTTCTATGCGATCCGCGATCCGCTGCGTTATGGCCGCGAGCAGGCCTATTACATCGTCCGCCGCGAGCCGCGTCGCTTGTCCAGCCAGCAACGGCGACGCGGGCCACGCTCGACCTATATCGGCAGCGAAACCTTCGTCTCGCTGGTGGATGTCAACCAGGCGCCCTATCGCCACGACTTGCGCCAGCTCGGTCTCAGCGCCCTGTGCACCAACCGCGACCTGCCGCTGCTGATGCCGGTGGGGACGGGCAAAAGCGATTTCACCCTGGAAGACAGCGCCCCGGTGCTGGCCGTGCGCTGCCTGGCCGGGCCAAGCCGGCCGCGGCCGAGCCGCGCGCACGATGCCAGCGCCTGGCGGCTGATCAGCCAGCTGTCGCTGAACTACCTGTCGCTGAGCGAACAGGGCCAGGGGGCCGCGGCGCTGCGCGAACTGCTGCGCCTGTACGGCGACCCCGGCGATGCGGCGCTGCAGTTGCAAATCGAGGGCCTGCGCCAGGTGCGCAGCACGCCCTGCACCCGCCGGTTGCCGATGCCGGGACCGATCGTGTTTGGCCGTGGCCTGGAGATCAGCCTGGAGTTCGACGAAAACGCCTTCCGCGGCACCGGGGTGTACCTGCTGGGCGCGGTGTTCGAGCGCTTCCTGGCCCGTTACGTGTCGATCAACAGCTTCACCGAAACCGTACTGCGCACCACTGAGCGCGGCGAAATCATGCGATGGCAGGCGCACCCCGGATGTCGACCGAACCTCTGAAACCGCTGCACAGCATCGAGCGGATGGCCGACGAGCCCTGGGCCTACGACTTCTTCCAGGCGCTACGGCGCATCGAGTGCGAGGCCGGCGACCGGCCGCGCATCGGCCATTCCCTGCGCTTGCACGACGACCCGCTGCGCCTGGGGCAGAAACCCGACTGCGGCTTCGCCCCCTCGACCCTGGCCAGCATCGAGACCGGCCCCGAGGGCGCCGCGCCGCGCATCGAGCAGTTGTTCTTCGGCCTCACCGGGCCCAACGGCCCGCTGCCGCTGCACCTGACCGAATACGCCCGCGATCGCCAGCGCAACAACGACGACGCCAGCTTCACGCGCTTTCTCGACGTGTTCAATCACCGCTTGCTGTGCCTGTTCTACCGCGCCTGGGCCGAAGCGCGGCCGACCGTCAGCCATGACCGCCCCGCCCACGACTACTGGTCGATGCGCCTGGCCGCGCTGTCCGGGCGGGGCATGACCAGCCTGCTCGGCCAGGGCCCGATCGCCGACTCGGCGCGCTACCACTTCACCGGCCACCTGGCGGCGCAAACCCGTTACCCGGACGGCTTGCGCGCCATCCTGGAAGACTATTTCGGCGTGCCGGTGAGCATCGAGGAATACGTCGGCCAGTGGTTGGAGCTGCCGCAGCGCAGCCAGCTGGGCGTGGCGCTCTGCTCGCTCGGCAGCGACCTGAGCCTGGGCACCCACGTCTGGGATCGCCAGCATAAATTCCGCATCCGCCTGGGGCCTTTGAGCCTGGAGCAATACCGCCGCCTGCTGCCTGGCCAGGAAAGCTTCGGCGAACTGGCCGCCTGGGTCGCCGAGTACCAGGGCGAGGAGCTGGATTGGGAAGTCAATCTGCTGCTGCGGCACCAGGAAGTGCCGCGCATCGATCTCGACGGCCAGACCCGCCTGGGCTTCGACACCTGGCTCGGCAGCCCGTCGACGGATGCCGGCGACCTGCTGCTGGCCCGCGAATACGCCAGCCATACCACCCTCCTCAAGGAGCCGCGATCATGAGTGAGATCAGCCGCGCCGCGCTGTTCGGCAAGTTGAACAGCCCGGCCTACAAGGCCATCGAAGCCGCCACCGTGTTCTGCAAACTGCGCGGCAACCCCTATGTGGAACTGGTGCATTGGCTGCATCAGCTCCTGCAATTGCAGGACTCTGACCTGCACCGCCTGGTCCGCCAGTTCAGCCTCGACCCGGCGCGCCTGTCCAGGGATATCACCGACGCCCTGGACCGCCTGCCGCGCGGCTCGACCTCGATCACCGACTTGTCCTTGCAGGTCGAGGAAGCCGCGGAGCGCGGCTGGGTCTATGGCAGTTTGCTGTTCGGCGAGAGCCAGGTGCGCAGCGCCTACCTGGTCGTCGGCATGCTCAAGACACCGAGCCTGCGCCACGCCCTCTCGGCCATCTCCCGCGAGTTCGAGAAGATCAAGGTGGAGCACCTGATCGAGCGCTTCGACGAATACCTCGGCGACTCGCCGGAAAACGGCCTGGCCGCCAGCGACGGTTTCAACGCCACCGCCGCGCCGGGCGAAGCGAGCGGCGCCCTGGCGCCCAGCGCGCTGGGCAAGCAGGAGGCGCTCAAGCGCTTTACTGTCGACCTCACCGAACAGGCCCGCAGCGGCAAACTCGACCCCATAGTCGGGCGCGACGAGGAGATTCGCCAACTGGTCGACATCCTCATGCGCCGCCGGCAGAACAACCCCATCCTCACCGGCGAAGCCGGGGTCGGCAAGACCGCGGTGGTCGAGGGCTTCGCCCTGCGTATCGTCGCCGGCGACGTGCCGCCGAGCCTCAAGGACGTCGAACTGCGCACCCTGGACGTCGGCCTGCTGCAAGCCGGCGCGAGCATGAAGGGCGAATTCGAACAGCGCCTGCGCCAGGTCATCGAGGATGTGCAGGCCTCGCCCAAGCCGATCATTCTGTTTATCGACGAGGCCCATACCCTGGTCGGCGCCGGCGGCGCGGCCGGTACCGGCGATGCCGCCAACCTGCTCAAGCCGGCCCTGGCCCGTGGCACCCTGCGCACCGTGGCGGCAACCACCTGGGCCGAATACAAAAAGCACATCGAGAAGGACCCGGCCCTGACCCGGCGCTTCCAGGTGGTGCAGGTCGACGAGCCGTCCGAGGCCAAGGCGATCCTGATGATGCGCGGCGTCGCCTCGACCATGGAGCAGCACCACAAGGTGCAGATCCTCGACGAGGCGCTGGAGGCCTCGGTCAAGCTGTCGCACCGTTATATTCCGGCCCGGCAGCTGCCGGACAAATCGGTGAGCCTGCTCGACACCGCCTGCGCGCGGGTCGCCATCAGCCTGCATGCGGTACCGGCGCAAGTGGACGACAGCCGCCGACGCATCGAGGCGCTGAGCACCGAGCAGGCGATCATCGGCCGCGAGCAGGCCATTGGCATCGCCATCGGTACTCGCCAGCAGGAGGTCGAGGCGGCCCTCGCCGAGGAACGCCAACGCCTGGCGACCCTGGAAGGTCGCTGGAGCGAAGAGAAAGCCCTGGTCGATGAACTGCTGGCGACCCGCGCCACCCTGCGCGCCGCCGCCGAACCGCTGGACGACAGCGGTAGCGAGGCCGATACGCCATCGCCACAGCTGGCTGAAGCCGAACGCATGGCATTGCGCGACAAGCTCAACGACCTGCAGAGCCGCCTCGCCACCTTGCAGGGCGAAAGCCCGTTGATCCTGCCCACCGTGGATTACCAGGCGGTGGCCGCGGTGGTCGCCGACTGGACCGGCATCCCGGTCGGGCGCATGGCGCGCAACGAAATCGACACCGTGCTCAGGCTCGACGAGCACATGAAAAAACGCATCATCGGCCAGGACCATGCCCTGGCGATGATCGCCAAGCGCATCCAGACCTCCCGCGCCGGGCTGGACAACCCCAGCAAACCGATTGGCGTGTTCCTCCTCGCCGGCACCTCGGGCGTGGGCAAGACCGAAACCGCCCTGGCCCTGGCCGAGGCCCTGTACGGCGGCGAGCAGAACATCATCACCATCAACATGAGCGAGTTCCAGGAGGCGCACACCGTCTCCACCCTCAAGGGCGCCCCGCCCGGCTATGTCGGTTACGGCGAAGGCGGCGTGCTGACCGAGGCGGTGCGGCGCAAACCCTACAGCGTGGTGTTGCTGGACGAGGTGGAAAAGGCCCACCCGGACGTGCACGAAATCTTCTTCCAGGTGTTCGACAAGGGGGTGATGGAGGACGGCGAAGGCCGCCTGATCGACTTCAAGAACTGCCTGATCCTGCTCACCACCAATGCCGGCACCGAGATGATCGCCAGCCTGTGCCGTGACCCACAACGGCTGCCCGATCCCGATGCCATCGCCAAGGCGCTGCGCGAGCCGTTGCTCCAGGTATTCCCGCCGGCCCTGCTCGGGCGCCTGGTGACCGTCCCCTACTACCCGCTGAGCGACGAGATGCTCAAGGCCATCACCCGCCTGCAACTGGAACGGATCAAGCGGCGCGTGGAAAGCGGGCACAAGGTGCCCTTCGCCTACGACGACAGCGTGGTCGACCTGATCGTCTCGCGCTGCACCGAGATCGAGAGCGGCGGACGGATGATCGACGCCATCCTGACCAATACCCTGTTGCCGGAGATGAGCCGGGAGTTTCTCACCCGCATGCTCGAGGGCAAGCCGCTGGCGGGCGTGCGCATCAGCCAACGGGACAATGCGCTGCATTACGCATTCGACCCGCATGTTGGCGAGACGACCGACTGACGCCCGAACGCGAGCCGGAGGAAGCCGTTTATGGCAATCACGCAAAGCACCCGCCTGGTGCAGGTCGACAGCCCCCTCGGCGGCGAGGTCCTGCTGTTGCAGAGCATGGAAGGCAGCGAGGAGCTGGGGCGATTGTTCCATTACGAACTGGACCTCACGTCCGAAGACCGGGCGATCAAGTTCGACCAGTTGCTGGGCAAGCCGATGGGCCTGACCCTGGAGCTGCACGGCGGCGGCAAACGCTATTTCCACGGGATTGCCTGCGGCTGCCGGCAACTGACCGGCCACGGCCAGTTCGCCGGTTATCGGGTCAGCCTGCGGCCCTGGTTCTGGCTGCTCACGCGCACCTCGGACTGCCGGATTTTCCAGAACAAGACGGTGCCGGACATCATCAAGCAGGTGTTCCGCGACCTCGGTTTCTCCGATTTCGAAGACAACCTGAGCGGCAGTTACCGCGAGTGGGAATACTGCGTGCAATACCGCGAAACCAGCTTCGACTTCATCAGCCGGCTGATGGAGCAGGAAGGCATCTACTACTACTTCCGCCATGAGAAAGCGCGGCATGTCCTGGTGCTGGCCGACGCCTACGGCGCCCACTCGACGGTGGCCGACTACGCTTCGGTGCCCTTCTACCCGCCCGATCAGCAGATGCGCGAGCGCGACCACTTCTACGACTGGCAACTGGCGCGGGAAGTCCAGCCGGGCTCGCTGGCGTTGAACGACTACGACTTCCAGCGCCCCGGCGCCAGCCTCGAAGTGCGCTCCAGCGTGTCGCGCAGCCACAGCAACGGCGACCATCCGCTCTACGACTACCCGGGCGAATACGTCCAGAGCAAGGATGGCGAGCATTACGCACGCACCCGTATCCAGGCCATTCACAGCCAGTTCGAGCGCGTGCAGTTGCGCGGTCGCGCGCGTGGCCTGGGCTGCGGGCATCTGTTCAAGCTGACCGGCTACGAGCGCGCCGACCAGAATCGCGAATACCTGGTGGTGGTCGCACGCTATCAGATCCGCCAGGAGCTTTATGAAAGCGGGCAACTGGACCTGGCCGAGCAGTTCACCAGCGAACTGGACTGCATGGATGCCAGCCAGGCCTTCCGCCCCCTGCCCCTGACGCCCCTGCCGATTGTCCGCGGGCCGCAGACCGCCAGGGTGGTAGGCCCCGCTGGCGAGGAGATCTGGACCGACCAGTATGGCCGGGTCAAGGTGCATTTCTATTGGGATCGCCACGACCAGTCCAACGAAAACAGCTCCTGCTGGATGCGCGTGTCACAGGCCTGGGCCGGCAAGAACTGGGGGTCGGTGCAGATCCCGCGGATCGGCCAGGAAGTGATCGTCAGTTTCCTCGAAGGCGACCCGGATCGCCCGATCATCACTGGCCGGGTCTATAACGCCGAACAGACCGTGCCCTACGAGCTGCCGGCCAATGCCACCCAGAGCGGGGTGAAAAGCCGCTCGAGCAAAGAGGGCTCGCCCGCCAACTTCAATGAAATCCGCATGGAGGACAAGAAAGGCGCGGAGCAGTTGTTCATTCACGCCGAGAAGAACCAGGACATCGAGGTCGAGAACGACGAGACCCACTGGGTCGGCCACGACCGCAGCAAGACCATCGACAACGACGAGACCGTGCACGTCAAACACGACCGCACCGAAACCGTCGATAACAACGAAACCATCACCATCGGCGTGGATCGCAAGGAAAAGGTCGGCAATAACGAGACCATCTCCATCGGTGTGAACCGTACCGAGGATGTCGGCAGCGACGAGAAAATCACCATCGGCGCCAACCGCACCGAGAAGGTGGGCAACAACGAGACCATCACCATCGGCGCGGACCGCACGGAAAAGGTCGGTGCCAACGAAACCATCAGCATCGTCAGCAACCGCACCGAGGACGTGGGCGGCAACGAGACCATCGACATCACCGGCAACCGCAACGAAACGGTCAAGGGCAACGAAGGTATCGAGATCAACGGCAACCAGAGCACCCAGATCGGCCAGAACGAATCCCGCGACGTATCCCAGAACCGCACCACCAACATCCAGCAGAACGACAGCCTGGACGTCGGCAAGAACTTCTCCCTCACCGCCGGCGACTCCATCACCCTGACCACGGGCGCGGCCAGCATCACCATGAAGAAGGACGGCACCATCATGATTCGCGGCAAGGACATCACCATCGACGGCTCCGGCGCCATCAACATCAAGGCCAACCGGAACGTGGTGGTCAAGGGCCAGAAGATCCTGCAGAACTAGCACAGTGGAGGTGTGTATATGACGGTCCAGCACCCGCTACCCATACAGGCCCGCATCGACGCAGTGGTCATCGGCACCCTGCTCGAGCTGCCGCACGCCAGCGCGCCCAGGGTCGTTTACCCGGGTTGCCCGGATGCCAGCGGCGTCGTTGCCCGCTGCACCGCGCTGCTGGGGCCCGCGGATATCGGCGGCCAGGTGGCGCTGATGTTCGAAGGCGGCGACCCGGCTTGCCCCTTGGTGATCGGCCGCCTGCTCGGCGCGGACGCCCCGCCCGAGCCAGCCGCCAGCGTGCGGCTGGACGAGCAGTGCCTGGAACTGAGCGCCGAACGCGAAATCGTGCTGCGTTGCGGCAAGGCCAGCATCACCCTGACCCGCGCGGGCAAAGTGATCATCCAGGGCGCCTACCTGTCCAGCCGCTCCAGCGGGGTCAACCGCATCAAGGGCGGTTCGGTGCAGATCAACTAGACAGGTATCCGGCCTATGGAACTGCTCAACGCCAGCCAACTGCTTGCGGCCTATACCCAGGGCCTGGCGCCCGATGGCCGCGAATCCCTGGTGGTGGTGGCCAAGGGCACGTTCAACCTGCCCCTGGACGGCCGCGCGGCCACCCTCGCCGACACCCAGCAACCGCTGCTGATGGCCGACACCTTCCTCGGCGAGCCCGGCCTCAGCGCGCCGCTGCAGGAAATGGACTTCGCCCCGGTCAAGCCATGCTGCGATGTGCTGGTGCGCGGCAAGGCCTACGCGCCAGGCGGGCGTCCCGTGACGCAACTGACCGCGGGCATTCGCGTCGGGCGGATGAGCAAGGCCTTTTCCGTCCTCGGTCCACGGCAATGGCAATCGGGACTGTTGGGCGTTGCTCCCGGCTTGCCGCAGCCGTTTACCGAGCAGGACATCTCCTACGCCCGGGCGTTTGGCGGCAGCCATCCGATCGCCAACGACCCCCAATTGCGCCACTGCTACCTGGACAATCCGATCGGTTGCGGCTGGTACCCACGCAGCGCCGACAGTGCCGACATCGTCGGCATGCCGATGCCGAGCACCGAGGAGCTGGGCAAACCTATCGACAGTCCCTCTGGCGACTTCCGCCCCATGGCCCTCGGCCCCCTCGGCCGTGGCTGGCCGCAACGCGCCCGCTTCGCCGGCACCTACGACGAGGCCTGGCTGGCCGACTGCTTTCCCTTTCTGCCGGCGGATTTCGACCACCGCTACTTTCAGGCGGCCCCTGAGGATCAGCAGACCCACTACCTGCGCGGTGGCGAGGATGTGCTGTTGCTCAACCTCACGCCCCAGGAGCGCGCGGGCTTTCGCATTCCCCAGATGGAGGTGCCGGTGACCTTCTTTCTGAAAAAAGGCGGCCATGAAACCGTGCAGGCGGTGATCGACACCCTGCTGATCGACACCGACACGCAACGCGTCGAGATCACCTGGCGCACCAGTCGCCCGCTCAAGCGCAACCTGTTCGAAATCGCCCAGGTACTGGTCGGCACCATGTCCACGGGCTGGTGGCGCGCCCGCGAACTGGGCAAGGATTACTACCCGTCGCTGTCGGCCCTGGTGAAAGCCAAACGCACGCCAGAGGAGACGCCCTGATGGCCGAGCTGTGCATCATCGGTTCCGGCATGGTCAGCGCCGTCGGCCTGAGCGCCCCCGCGAGCTGCGCGGCGATCCGTTGCGCTATCGATAACTTTCAGGAAACCCGCTTTATCGACCAGGGCGGCGAATGGCTGATCGCTGCCAGCGTGCCCCTGGAACAGCCCTGGCGCGGGCGCAGCAAGCTGATCAAGATGGCGGCGCGGGCCATCGCCGAGGCGCTGCAGGGCACGCCGGGCGTCGACCCGGAGCAAACCCCGCTGCTGCTCGGGGTGGCGGAGGCCGACCGCCCCGGCCGTCTCGACGGCCTGGACCTCAGCCTGCTGCACGACATTGAACATGAGTTGGGCCTGCGTTTTCATGGCAGCTCCAATGTCATTGCCCGTGGCCGGGTCAGCGGCGCGGTCGCCCTGCTCAATGCGCGCAAACTGATTTACCAGCAAGGCCATCGCCATGTGCTGATCGCCGGCGTCGACTCCTTCCTGAGCGGAGCGACCCTGGCCGCCTTCGAAGAGCGCGAACGCCTGCTCACCAGCCAGAACTCCAACGGTTTTATCCCCGGCGAAGGCGCCGCCGCCGTGGTGGTCAACGCCCCGACCGCCAGCGAAACGCCACAGCTGGCCTGCATCGGCCTGGGGTTCGGCGTGGAAAAGGCCACGGTGGAGGCCGAAGACATTCCGCTGCGCGCCGACGGCCTGACCCAGGCCGTGCGCGCGGCCCTGAGCGAAGCCGGCTGCGGGCTGGAGCAGATGGATTATCGGCTCACCGACCTCTCCGGCGAGCAGTACTACTTCAAGGAAGCCTCCCTGGCCCTGAGCCGCACCCTGCGGGTGCGCAAGGAATTCTTCCACCTCTGGCACCCCGCCGACTGCATCGGCGAAGTCGGCGCCGCCATCGGCCCGGCGATGCTCGCCGTGGCCCTGGCCGCCAGCCGCAAGGGCTATGGCGAAGGCCCGAATATCTTCTGCCACCTCGGCAACGACGCCGGCCAACGCGCCGCCGCGCTGCTCAGCTACCAGACTGTGAGGGCCGCCTGATGGGCAACCAGGTCTTTGCCAACAATATGGAGGTCTCCTGCAAGGCGGCCGATGGCAAGTCGGTGGCCTGCTTTCCGGATGTCTGCTTCACCCCGCCCCAGGCTCCACCGACTCCAATGGGAGTGCCCATTCCCTACCCCAATACCGGCAGGGCCAAGGACACCACCAGGGGCAGTCGGACAGTGAAGATCACCCGTAAAGAGGTGATGCTGAAGAACAAGAGTTACTTCAAGACCAGCTATGGTGACGAAGCAGGCTGTGCCCCGAAGAAGGGGGTAGTCACTAGCAAAATCAAAGGCAAGGTCTACTTCACTTCCTGGTCCATGGATGTGAAGTTCGAAGGCGAAAACGTAGTTAGAAACCTGGATATGACCACCCACAATCATGCGTCGTATCCCGGCAACACACCCACTTGGCCGTATCTCGACGAGGTTGCCGGCGGTCCGCCCGGCAAGGGCTGCGAAGACGAACGCAAGGAAGTCGAAGACAAATGCTCTGGCGAGCATGACAAAGATTGCACGAACGACGATTGCCAGCGCGCCAAGAAATGCATGCTGGTTCCTCATACCCCACGTTCGACCGAAAACCAACAGGGCTGCTGCAAAGGTGAGACGCCTCACCACTTGATCGAAGTTCATTGTTTTACCGAGGCCTCGGGGCGTTCCTCGAAAAAACGCCTGGAGGAATTCAAGAGCTATGACGATACGCGTGCACCTTGTGTCTGCGTCACTGGCTCCCGCTACAAAGAGACACATGGTCAGATGCATGCCATTCAGAACACTGCCGAGAAGGGGGCCATGGATGCCGATGGCCCACGCTCTCAGATGGGGGGCAAGGACAATGCGTGGAACTATGGCGCGGCCAAGGAAAGCGCAGTATTTGCGCATCAAAAGACCTTCCCTGCTTCGGGTAAAGACGGCAAGCCCTGTAAAAAAGAATGCCTTGAAGCTCAAATGGACAATTATCACAAACAGGTCGGCGTCACCGATAACAAGACGCCGTTGCGTGCCGACAGGTCTCCCCTCAACGACGAGCAAAAGGAATATGGCGCAGAACAATTGATGGACCTCGATGGCTGAGAACCTTATGGAGTACTCATATGAATAACAGGGCAGTTACATTTTCGGAGTGCACCGTCATCAGGAAAGACTTGGTATTTATCACCGCCCAGATAACCGATTTGAATAATCAGGATATCGGCCATACCAAGGTTATCCGTTGGAAAAACGGTGCGTTTGCGCATTTCATGATCGATTGGACGGCTACCGCCATCACTGCTTTCGCTAGCCCAATGACACTGTTCTGTATGGGCCTGGATGGCGACATTCATGTATTCCAGGGTGGCGCCAAGACCCATGAGTCCATCACTGGCCCAAGGGAAACTGGCCCACTGCGTGACATGCGGGTTATCGCGGGTAGCAATTACGTCGCGGGTATGCAGCGACAGGTCTATCGGCGTAGCAGTTCCGGTGACTGGCTACCGCTCAGCGCCCCAATTCTCAACAGAGGGGGGATCAAGGGATTCAATTCCATTGATGGATACTCGGCGAATGAAATCTATGCGGTAGGCTTGGATGGTGAAATATGGCTATTCAACGGCGCGCAATGGCAGCCCATAGACAGTCCGACCTCCGTTGCCCTGCAGCGTGTTCACTGCGCGCCCAATGGCAAGACCTATATCGTTGGGCAAGCCGGGGTGGTTCTTGCCGGAAGGGAAGACCGCTGGGAAGTCATCGATCTGGGCGACTTCAGCGATGACCTGTGGGGAGTGGAAAGCTTGAATGACGATGTGTTCGTTTCCTCCTCCAAAGCAGTCTTCAAGCTAGCGGATGGACGCCTCGAGCAAGCCGCTATTGGATCTGACGGAATAGGGTCGGCGTCTTTTTTATCAGCAGGCGATGGCGTTCTCTGGTCGGTCGGCAATCGGCATCTGGCGTTTACCTCGGACGGCAAGAACTGGACGCCGGTTGATTACAATGACCCCGCCTACTGAATCCATGTCGACTACGCGCATCTCCTGCAGCCGCGCGGCGGCGACGGACACAGAATGGGCCTACCCGTCACCTGCGCTGGGCTCGAACGAGTCAGGGAGCGCGCGTCCTGCCTCCCGCCCATGCGCCCCCCTGTCGGGCGTGCGCCTCGCGATGAACGCCAGCCACTCTCGACCCTGGACAACCAGCAGCGAAGCCCGCGCCGACGGCGACCAGCGGCGCGCCCAGCACAGGCCAGGCGATCACCCCGGATGCCCACCTGTCCAGCCGCTCCTGAGGGGCGAACCGCGTCAGCGGCGGTTCGCTGCAGATCAACCGAGGCACCACACGCATGGAACTGCTCAACACCACTAGGCTGGTAGCCGGCTATACGACCTCCACCGACAAGGTCGGCCGCGAATGGCTCGTGGTCGTGGCGAAGGGAACCTATGCCATTCCCGACCGTCCAGAGCGGGAACCGCAACTGCTGGAAGATCAGCGTCCCTTGGTGATGACGGACATCTTCACTGGCGAGCCCGGTTCATCGGCGCCGCTGTACGAGAATGACTTCGCACCTGGCAAGCCTCGCTGTGACGTACTGCTTAATGGAAATTGCCATGCCCCGCACGGGGAGCCGGCAACCGCCGTTACCGTCGCGATCAAGGCGGGCTCCCTCATCAAAGCATTCAAGGTGGTGGGGCCTCGCACGTACGAGGCTGGACTGCTATCAGCCTCGCCCGCCACACCTCAGCCGTTCACCACGTTGCCAATCAGCTACAACAACGCCTACGGGGGAGTCGACCGAACACATCAAGACCCAGCCAAGCATCGCTGGTACCCACTGAACCACGCTGGCGTCGGTTTTCACCCCAAGGCTGATGCGGCACAACTGCATGGCAAGCCGCTACCCAACACCGAGGAACTGGACAATCCTGTAACCAAGCCGCAAGGCGGCTATAGACCCATGGCATTCGGTCCGATCGGTCGCGCTTGGCAACAACGCATACGGTGGGCGGGTACCTACGATCAGAAGTGGCAGGATCATCAATTCCCGTTTCTACCGGCAGACTTTGACACCCGCTACTTCCAAAGCGCCCCGGAGGACCAGCAGATCGACTATCCCCACGGAGGCGAGGATGTGGCGCTGATGAACCTGACCCGTCAAGGCAGGACAGCGTTCAGGCTTCCGGCCGATCTTCGTCTACCTGTCCTGTTCCTCTCCCGGGAAGATCGGATCACCGAGGTTCCGGCCGTCGTCGATACCGTGTTGCTGGAGCCGGACGAAGGACGGCTGACCCTGGTGTGGCGGGCATCTATACCGCTGCGACGCAACATCCATGAGATATCGCAAGTCAAGCTCGGGACAAGCAGCCGGCAAATGGCGCTTGATCGGGCCAGGGATGAACGCATGCGCGGGAAGCGCCGGTTCAAGTCACTGGCCGAAGTCGTCGAGTGGTCAAAAACAACGCGCCATCCGAACGACCTGGACGATGACTGATCATGCAAAGAAATAACAACATATTCATAACGAGCAGCGGTATGGCCTGTCCTGTCGGCCTGAATGCCGCCAGCGCCTGCGCGGCCAAACGCGCCGGTCTCTCGGCCTTGGAAAACCTGCCCTACCTCGACAACTCATGCGAACCCATCGTTGGCGCCATGGTGCCCGGCCTGGACTGGACGCTGCCACGCGCCTCTCGCTTGATTGAATTGCTGAGCCAGGCGCTGGCGGATCTGCTGCGCGGGCCACCCGATATGCCCTGGGACCAGATACCGCTGCTCCTGTGCCTGGCCGAACCGGAACGCCCCGGAGGTGGGAGCCGTAACGCGGGCCTGGTCCAATCAATCGTGAACCACTTATACGACGCGTTCGACGTTCACTTCCATCCCTCCAGTTCACGGGTGTTTCCAACGGGCCACACCGCGGGGTTCTTGGCCCTGCATGAAGCACGACGGTTGATTCAGCAGGAGCAGGTCCCCGCGTGCCTGGTCTGCGGAGTCGATTCTCTGCTCAACGCGACGACGCTCCAGTGGCTGGATGAGCATCACCGGTTGAAGACACCAGCCAACCGGGACGGCGTGATTCCCGGCGAAGCCGCCGCCGCCGTGCTGGTCCAGACAGAGCCCTGGGGCGATAGGCACGCCGAGGTCATCGGGATCGGCTTCGGCCAGGAGCAAGCATCGATCCTTTCAGGCGAACCGTTGCTCGGGCTTGGCCTCACCGCCGCCGCACGCTCTGCGCTCGCCGAGGCAAAACTCGGCCTGCATGAGATCGATCTGCGCTTGTCGGATATTGCCGGCGAGTTGTATGGGTTCAAGGAACTCCCTCTCATGGAGGGCCGGCTCATGCGGGTTGTCCGAAAACAGGCGCAACCGCTGTGGCATTGGGCAGAGGCCATCGGCGACTCCGGGGCCGCTGCCGGCATTGCACAACTGGTGCTTGCCGATCAGGCATTTCGCAAGGGCTATGCTCCGGGGACGAAGGCGATGGGCCTAACCAGCTCGGTCGCGGGCGACCGAGCGGCTACCATCCTGAGAGCATCAACCCTGAGCCGTTTCAGTCCACCAAAGGACAGAGGGACCAACCATGGGCTGTGAAGTCTATGCCAACGGGGACGAGATCGCCTGCAAGGCCGGCGATGGCAAGGTGATCGCCGCCTTTCCGGACGTTTGCCTCACCCCCCCTGCCCCACCAGCCGGCCCGATCCCGGTGCCGTACCCCGACACATCCTTCTCCAAGGACATGAAGAAGGGCAGCAAGACGGTGAAGATCAAGAGAAAGGAAGTCATGTTAAAGGACCTCTCCTATTACAAGACCTCCCCTCTAGGTGACGAGGCGGCGACGAAAAGCCAGGGCGCAGGGGTTATCACCCACGTCATCACCGGCAAGACCTATTTTGTCTCCTGGTCCATGGACGTGCTGTTCGAAGGGAAGAACGTCGATCGGCATACAGACATCACGACGTCTAATCATGCCAGTCCGATAGCGAATGCCAGTACTCCAACAATAAACATTGCGTTTGCAGCCCCTCCTGATACCACACCGTTTCAGGGAGAATGCAAATGCTGTGGTGAGTTCCACGCTGGTCAGCAAGGGGGGGTCGAAGTCTCAGAGGACGTGTGGTACGGGCTTAATGAGGGCCAAGACATTGAGAGTGAATTTAATACTATGGATGACCCTCACCCTCAAAATAAAAATGAGCAAAGAAAAACAGCTCGGAACTTGAAAAAACTAATAGAGCGAGAGCCTAAGTTAGAACAGCGGAAAGCCGCAGTTAGTTTGGCCCGAGAACTTGAATGCAAAAGCCTACCTGAACATCCATGCAATACATATTATATCTTCCCACAGACGACCGAAGATACTGACAAGCACAAGACCATGCGTTCAAAAAGAACATCCGAAATAGATGACGCGTGGAACTCATACAGAAAGGAATATAAAGAAAAAAATGATTTACCTGAAACAGTTGAACACAGAGGAAAAGTTAAAGAAAACAAGATAAATCATCGGGTACCGAAGGCGGCTGGAGGTTGCCCAACCGGCGATAACAATCTTGTACCCGACAGCAAATTAAGCAGCGAGTGCCGGGATGCAGATGAGCAGCTGAGTTTTGCTCAGACTGATGCTGCCAATAGATGGGATGAAACATTTAAACCAAAGAACTCATGACCCTGCAATCTTTGTCGTTAACTCGGCACCTCCATGCACATGTTAAGATTTATGATTCGAGGTATAAAAAATGCGATATAAAAAACCAAAATTCATGAGCAATGGAACATTGCATTGGGATAAGTTTGGATATGAGTTCTCCACCCCCCCAGACATAGACCTTCTCTCTGATTCTGCACTCTGCAATGATAATCCTTGGGTTGTGTTTTCTGCCGTCCTAGAGCATTTAAAACTTGGGCAGTTCAGTTCGATTTCAGTATTACATAATATCATTCAATCAACTGATGATGGTATTCTTAGAGAATGTTGCGCTGAGTTAATAGGGGATGCAGGCTCTATAAGCGTCATCGAAAACTTCACCAAGGAATTTTCCGTAGAGATATTTGATACTAATCGCCCAATTCGTCAAATAGAGCTTTGTATTGCGTTTCGTCAGTCCATGCTGCTCTGCACTGTCCCTATCATGCTGAAAGCCTACTTGCTCTCTACAGACAGAAGGGAGACCAATATTCTGCGAGTTTATCTTTCTCACCTCCTAGAGCCTGAGTTTGGCGATATCGCCTGCTCATTGGTGCCGGACGAAACATATCAGGATATTGTCATGAGCAAATACCGTGAATTAAAAGAAGCATTCCAGTCAGATAATATCCCAGTGTTATATGGGTCATTGTTTTCGGTCGGCAATCTAGCCAGGCGCATGCGCACTGAGCTTGCGACCTCCCCGGTAAATGAGACAAATATATTGCGAATGAGACATCACCTGGAGGCAAGCACTGCTTACAATTGCAGTTCATTTTACAAGCATGAAAGTTTTCAACCCCTTAATGCTGCCGCATTGATTGAAGATTTTATTGATAACCCCGAAAACATGAAGTACCAGGAGGGGCAGCGATACTTTTACGGGCACAACATTCCTGAATAGTTTACCAAGTAGCCCCATTGCCACGGCCACCTTGTTCACGTTGCTCTATGCTCAGGATAAGAATGCTGGCGATGACTGCTGTTAGGATTCAAATAGTTAGGTAGTGCTTTTTGCGGCCATTCCCTGCGGGACTCTTATGATGCCCCTGATAATGAACATGATTGACCAACACGCCGAAGAAGCCGGTTTCCTCGCCCTTCTGCGTGACCAGGCGATGCGTGCGCCGCATTACGACCTGGATGACGTGGGTAAGCTCGACGAGCGCATCGAAGCCCATCTGGACGGTCTGCGCATCGCCGGCCTACCCGGACTAGACGCCGTGCTGCAGCAACTCAGCCCCCACGCACAGGGCGAGGTATTTGCCGCCACGGTGCCGGCATTCGAAACCGGCAATATCGCTGCCATGGCCACTTTGGCCGAACAGGTGCGCACCCGCGAAGGCAGCGAGCGCTTTATGGCCGCGGCCTTGGGTTGGCTCGACTGGGAGCGGGTATCGCCCTGGATCGAGCGCATGCTCGCCTCCCCCGAGCCTCTGTTCCGCCGCCTGGGCCTGGCCGCCTGCGGCATGCACCGCCGCGATCCCGGCTCCGCCCTGCTGGCCGGGCTTTCCCATGCCGACCCCGGCGTGCTGGCGCGGGCCGCGCGTACTGCCGGCGAGTTGCGCCGTCGTGACCTGATGTCGGCTATTCGTGCCCACCGCCAGCATCAGGATGCAGCCACCCGCTTCTGGGCCAACTGGGCCACCGCGCAGATGGGCGATGAAGAAGCGCTGGAGCCGCTGCGCCAGTTCGCCGAGCAACCGGGCGAGTTCCAGTACCGCGCGCTCTGCGTATGGCTGGCCTGGCAAAAGCGCGAGCACAGCATCGCCTGGATCCGCCAGTTGATGCAGAACCCCGGGCAGCGGCGCATCGGCATCCAGGCCGTCGGGCTGCTGGGCGATCCGGTCAGTGTGCCCTGGCTGATCCAGCAGATGAGCGACCTGCCTTATGCCCGCGTCGCTGGCGAGGCCTTCAGCCTGATGACTGGCGCCGACCTGGCGCTGCTCGATCTGGAATTGCAGGACCTGCCGGATTTCGATGCCGGCCCGAACGACGACCCTGAGGATGCCAATGTCGCCATGGACCCCGATGAGAACCTGCCCTGGCCCGACCCGAAGCTGATCGCAGCCTGGTGGCAAGCCCATGCAGGCGATTTCCAGGCGGGCGTGGGTTATGTGCTGGGGCTGCGACAGAACGAAAGCAGTTATTGGCAAGCGCTTATCCAAGGGCAGCAACGCCAGCGTATCGCCGCGGCCTGCGGCATCGCTCGCTTGCGGCCGACCGAAGTGCTGTTCCCCACCAGCGCACCCGCCTGGCGGCAAAAGGCATTGTTGGGAGAGCCGGCGGCGTTCGGGCGCTGAACAGGCAACCGCCCCGGATGGCACCGGGCTACACCGGACAGCCCCCGCCCCCGCCAACGCCAGCGCACTCTCCCCACGCCTTATCGCGCGACCGACGCCACGCCGCGATTCAACTGTTCGCGCAGGAACTCGATAAATACCTGCACCGGCCGCGAACCCTGGCGGTGCTGCGGGTAGACCGCCGACAAGGCCAGGGGCTCGGGCTCGAAGCCGTCCAGCAGCGACACCAGTCGCCCGTCCTTCAGCGCCGCCTCGACGATGAAGGTCGGCAGGTAAGTGATGCCCATGCCGGCGATGGCCGCGTCCTTGAGCAACTCGCCGTTGTTGACCCGCATCCTGCCGGTGACGTTGACCAGCAAGGGCTTGTTGCCCTGCCCTTCGAAACGCCACTGCACCTGGCGGCCGTGGCCGTAAGGCAGGCAGTCGTGGCCCTGCAGTTCCTCGGGCCTGAGCGGGGTGCCGCGCTCGGCCAGGTACGCCGGGCTGGCGCAATACACCCGCTGGATCAAGGCGATGCGCCGGGCGATCAGCGTCGAGTCTTCCAGCACGCCGATGCGCAAGGCCAGGTCGTAGCCCTCGCCGAGCAGGTCCACCGGGCGGTCGCTGAGATCGACCTCGACCGCGACATCGCGATAGCGCCGCAGGAACAGCGGCAACAGCTCCCCCAGATGGGCCATGGCGAACGACAGCGGCGCGCTCAGGCGAATGGTGCCCCGGGGGTCGACGGTCTGGCCGGCGATGCCCTGCTCCACCTGTTCGACTTCGCTGAGCAGGCGCAGGGCCGACTCGTAGTAGCTCTGGCCCAGGGGCGTCACGTCCAGGCGTCGGGTCGAGCGATTGAGCAGGCGCACACCCAGGCGTTCTTCCAACTGCATCAGGCGCCGGCTGACGAACTGCTTGGACAGGCCCAGTTGATCCGCCGCCGCGGTGAAGCTGCCGGCGTCCATGACCTGGCAAAAAATACGCATGTCTTCGAAGGGGTTCATTGTCACTCTCTGGTTGACAGCTGAACGCTTTATAGCGGCTTTTTCGCGTTCCGGCACCTCATTCCACCTGGAAAACCACATCGCCTGGTTTTACGACGGCTGCGCCGTCGATCGCAGCCTGCGGCAGCGGCTACAGGGACCGCGATGCCTGTGTAGCCGCTGCCGAGCTTGCGAGGCTGCGAACGGCAACGCAGTTGCCGCAAAACCTGAGTCCGCGATCTGCCTGGAAAACCACATCGCCTGGTTTTACGACGGCTGCGCCGCCGATCGCAGCCTGCGGCAGCGGCTACAGGGATCGCGCTGTCCGCGAGGCAAAAAAATGCCCGCACAATGGCGGGCATTTTTTCAGCTCAGCGATAACACGAGGCTTATTTGGCAGTGAACGCCGAGTAGCTGTTCATCAGGTTGCGATAGTTCGGGATACGCTGCGACAGCAGGTTGGCCAGGCCTTCCATGTCGTTGCGCCAGTCGCGCTGCAACTCGCACGCCACGGAGAACCAGTTGACCAGCTGTGCGCCGGCGGCGGCCATGCGGGCCCAGGCAGCCTGCTGTACCACCTCGTTGAAGGTGCCGGAGGCGTCGGTCACGACGAACACGTCAAAACCTTCTTCCAGTGCGCACAGGGTCGGGAACGCCACGCAAACGTCGGTCACCACGCCGGCGATGATCAGTTGCTTGCGGCCGGTGGCCTTGATCGCCTTGACGAAGTCTTCGTTGTCCCAGGCATTGATCTGGCCTGGGCGAGCGATGTAGGGCGCGTCCGGGAACATCTGTTTCAGCTCGGGCACCAGCGGGCCGTTCGGGCCGGATTCGAAGCTGGTGGTGAGGATGGTC
Source organism: Pseudomonas chlororaphis subsp. chlororaphis (assembly GCF_003945765.1). NCBI lineage: Bacteria > Pseudomonadati > Pseudomonadota > Gammaproteobacteria > Pseudomonadales > Pseudomonadaceae > Pseudomonas > Pseudomonas chlororaphis. The sequence goes on from NZ_CP027712.1 coordinate 4,110,223, forward strand.
GGCAGCTTGAAGAACTTGGCGCAGTCGGCCAGGGCCAGCACGTTGTTCTTGAACTCGTTCGGCGAGAAATCCTGGACCAGCGAGATCAGGCCGGTCTGGTGGTCGACCAGCAGGACAACGGCGTCATTAATGTCCAGACGTTTGTAGGGTACGTTGCTCATGTGAAACTCCTAGGTGGATGGATGTCGCTATGGGCGCCGGCCACTGCGGCCGGCACTGTTGTTGATCGTCAGAAGGCAAAGCACGAGCAGCCGAAGGCGCCCCAGAAACCCTGGAAGTCACTGACCGGCACATTCGACAGGCGCGCCCGCTCGTGGCTGTGGGCATGCACCGCGCACGGGCCGCTGCACTGGTGCACCTGGGCCACCAGCGGCGAGGTCGGACGCCAGTGCCCCGGCACCTTGACCACCGGCGACCAGTCCGGCAGCACCGGCACCATCGGTGGCGAGAGCTTGGAGAAGTCGCCGGCGGCGTACACCACCTTGCCGTCGACCACGGTCAGCACCGACTCGATCCACTTGATGGCCTCTTCCTCGACGCTGAAGAAGTCCGCGGACAGCGCCGCCAGGTCCGCCAGTTGGCCGACCTTGATCTGGCCCTTCTTGCCCTGCTCCGAGGAGAACCAGGCGCTGCCATGGGTGAACAGTTCCAGCGCGGTCTGCCGCGGCAGGCCTTCGGCATGCAGCTCCATGCCGCCCACGGTCTTGCCGCTGACCATCCAGTACAGGGACGTCCAGGGGTTGTAGCTGGAGACCCGGGTGGCATCGGTGCCGGCGCCCACCGGCACGCCTTCGGCCAGCATGCGTTTGATCGGCGGGGTCTGTTCGGCGGCCTTGGCGCCGTAGCGATCGACGAAGTATTCGCCCTGGAACGCCATGCGATCCTGGATCGCGATGCCGCCGCCGAGGGCACGAACCCGCTCAATGTTTTTCGGCGTGATGGTTTCGGCGTGGTCGAAGAACCACGGCAGGCCATTGAACGGAATGTCGCGGTTGACCTTCTCGAACACGTCGAGCATGCGCGAGATCGACTCGTCGTAGGTGGCGTGCAGGCGGAACGGCCAACGCTGTTCCACCAGATGGCGCACCACCGGCTCCAGTTCCTGCTCCATGGTCTGCGGCAGGTCCGGACGCGGTTCGAGGAAGTCCTCGAAGTCGGCGGCGGAGAACACCAGCATTTCCCCGGCGCCGTTGTGGCGCAGGAAGTCGTCGCCCTGGTGCAGCTTGACGCTGCCGGTCCAGTTCTTGAAATCGGTGAGTTCTTCCTTGGGCTTCTGGGTGAACAGGTTGTAGGCGATGCGCACCGTCAACTGCTGCTCCCGGGCCAGTTGCTCGATCACCGCGTAGTCGTCCGGGTAGTTCTGGAAACCGCCGCCGGCATCGATGGCGCTGGTCAGGCCGAGGCGATTGAGTTCGCGCATGAACTGGCGGGTCGAGTTGACCTGGTATTCCAACGGCAGCTTCGGCCCCTTGGCCAGGGTCGAATAGAGAATCATCGCGTTTGGCCGCGCCACCAGCATGCCGGTGGGCTCGCCGTTGCTGTCGCGGACGATCTCGCCGCCCGGCGGGTTCGGCGTGTTGCGGGTGTAGCCGGCGACCCGCAGGGCCGCGCGGTTGAGCAAGGCGCGGTCGTACAGGTGCAGGACGAACACCGGGGTGTCCGGCGCCGCCTGGTTGAGTTCTTCCAGGGTCGGCATGCGTTTTTCGGCGAACTGGAACTCGTTCCAGCCGCCCACCACCCGCACCCACTGCGGGGTTGGCGTGCGGTCGGCCTGGTCCTTGAGCATGCGCAGGGCGTCGGCCAGCGACGGCACGCCTTCCCAGCGCAGTTCCAGGTTGTAGTTCAGGCCGCCGCGGATCAGGTGCAGGTGCGAGTCGTTGAGGCCGGGGATCACCGTGCGGCCCTTGAGGTCGATGACCTGGGTGGCGCTGCCGCGCAGGGCCATGGCCTCGGCATCGGTGCCCACGGCGACGAAGCGCCCCTGACTGATGGCGACCGCGCTGGCGCGGGGCTTCTCGCGGTCGACGGTGTGGAATTGACCATTGAACAGAATCAGATCGGCGTTCATCGGATGTCCTTCTGAATGGGAAGAGGCAAGGGACAGCCGCGGCCAGAAAGCCGCCGCGGCGCTGAGCAAGGACCCGGCTGCGAGCAAGTGGCGGCGCAGCGGATCGGTCGGGTCATCGTTATTGGCCATGGCCGGGCTCCAGGTGTCGATCGGTGGCAGAGGCTTGCAACCAGGGGGCGAACAGCCGGGTCGCCAGGGGCATGAACAGATAGACCACCGACAGCACGATGGTCAGGGTGATCAGGAAAGTGGCGACCACGTAATTGCCAAGCCAGGCATTCAGTTGCAGCACAGGCCCCCAGATCAGCGGCACCAGCAGGGTGTGCGGCAGAATTACCAGCATAGTCAACAGCGCCTGCTTCCAGCGTGGCGGTGGCGAAGCGGCGTCGGTCTGGGTGGAAAACCAGAATTCATGGACCGGGTGGACTTCGGTCTGGTCGCCGTCGGCCAGCATCGGCTCGGCTTCGTCCACCAGCGTCCGGCGTTGCGGCGAGTCGAGCCAGCGCTGCATCGCCTCGGTGGAGCAAAAGCGCAGCACGCAGGTGAACAGGTCGAGGCCGCCGCTCTTGCCGCGAATCACGTCAACGCCCAGATGCCCCTCGTACTGCCCGGCCACCCCGACAATGCGCCGCAACCAGGCTTCATAGGGGGCTTCGAGACCAGCCTTGACCCGGTGCTTGACGATCAGCGTCACGACCTCATCGGAGTCTGGTCGCGCAGTGGCTTCGAGGCGATTGGAATCAGACATAACGCAAGGCTCCGGCGAAACGGTCATTGAGGGCCAGCCGTCCCGGGCCAGCGATAAAAATGCTGCTGAACAGGATCAACAGCAGCCAGGCGAACTGGCCTTCGGCCAGGCTCCATTGCGGGTGCACCACCAGCAGTGCCACCAGCAGCACCGCGAGGATCGGCAGGCACGCCAGGCGCACCGCCACCCCGGCGACAATCAGCAACGGGCACAGCACCTCGGCGAAAATCGCCAGCATCAGCGTCAGGTTGGCGCCCAGCCGGAACGGGTCTTCGATGCGTTGCAGTTCCGCGCTGTAGTCGAGCAGTTTCGGCAGGCCGTGCACCCACAGCAGAAACAGCCCGGCGCTGACCCGCAAAAACAACAGCCCGAGATCCCGGGCTCGTTCATTCCATGGTGAAGCGTTCATTGGCGCACTCGCACAATTTGAAAGATCCCCGGCATCGCCGCCGAGATTGCATGGTGCCGTTGCGCGGTCCGGAAAAATTGAATGTATGTGCTCTCTTGCCGCAGGGGCCGGAGCGACCGCCCGCGCCTAGGCGCCGTGGATCCTCAAGGGCTCGGACATGAACTGGGCGATCCGCGAGCGCAACCAGCGCTCGGCCGGATCGTTGTCATGCACCCCGCTCCAGGCCATGGACAGCTGCGCCGCCTCGATGGCGAACGGCGGGTCCTCGGCGCGCAAGGCGCAGCCTTCGACCAGGGCACAGGCCGCGTAGTCGGGCACGGTGGCGATCATCTCGGTGCCGGCGAGCAAGGCCCGCAGACCGCTGAACTGCGGCACCCCCAACACCACCCGGCGGCTGCGCCCGACCTTGGCCAGGTCGAGGTCGATATTGCCGCTCAGGTCGCCGGAGAACGACACCATGGCGTGGGGCCGCCGGCAGTATTCATCGAGGGTCAAGGGTTCGGGCCGGTTGTCGCCGCGCAGCACCTTGCAACCGATGTCCCGCAGCTTCTTGCGCTTGGCATTGGCCGGCAATTCGGTGGTGTAGCTGACCCCGACCGAGATCTCCCCGGAGGCCAGCAAGGCCGGCATCAACAGGTAGTTGGCCCGGCGCACCACCACGACTATGCCCGGGGCCTCCTCGCGCAACCGGCTCAACAGCGGCGGAAACAGACCGAACTCGGCATCGTCCGAGAGGCCGATGCGAAACAGGTCGCAGCTGGTCGCCGGGTCGAATTCCTTGGCCCGGCTGACCGCGCCCGAGATCGCATCCATCGCCGGTTGCAGCTCCTTGAGGATCACCAGCGCCCGGGCCGTCGGCTCCATGCCGCGACCGTTGCGCAACAGCAGCGGATCGTCGAACAGGTCGCGCAGGCGGCCCAGCGCGGCGCTCACCGCGGGCTGGCCCATGAACAGCTTTTCGGCGACCCGGGTCAGGTTCTTTTCGAACATCAGGGCCTCGAAAATCACCAGCAGGTTCATGTCGATGCGGCGCAGATCGTTACGGTTCATCGGTACGGTCCCTTTGTGTGTTCAGCCAGGCGCTCATCACTCGATCATCGGCACCCTGGCCGCCCGCTGGTAAGGCCCGTACTCGGCCGGCACCCACTGGAAGTGCCCGTCCACCGCGGCGATATGGCCCACGCCCGGGAACGGCAGGTGCGCCGCGGTCACCCAGGTCTTGCTGTTGGCCGCCTCGCTGAAGACCTTGGCCCGGGCCTTGATCGCCTGCTGGTTGTCGACGTCGAAACGGATCGATACTTGCGGGTGCTCGAACTGCACCGCCAGGTTATGCACCAGGTCGCCCATGAACAGGATGCTCTGGCCCTGGGAGGTAAAGCGGTAGGTGGTGCTGCCCGGGGTGTGCCCGGCCTCCAGCCGGGCCTCGACGCCCGGCACCGGCGACTGGCCGCTGGCGAAGGTCTTTAAGCGCCCGGCGGCGCGGTACGGGGCGGTGGAGTCCTGGGCGATCTTGAAGAATTCCCGGGCACCGGCGGGCGCCTTGGCCAGCGCCTGCGGATCGAGCCAGTAATCGGCTTCGGCCTGGGCGGCGTAGACCGTGGCATTGGTGAACAGCGGTTGCCGCTTGGCGTCCACCAGCCCGCACACATGGTCCAGGTGCAGGTGGGTGAGCAGGATGGTGTCGACCTGCTCCGGGCGATAACCGGCGGCCTGCATGTTCGCCGTGAGCATGCCGGCCGTGGCGCCAATGCACTGGCCGGCGCCGGTGTCCACCAGGATCAGTTGCTTGCCGGTATTGACCAGGAAGGCGTTGAAGGCGGTCTGTACCCCCGGGGTCTCGATCGAGTGGCGGGCCAGCAAGGCGCGGATCTGGCCCTGGGTCATGCCCTGGAGCAGCTTCGGCGACAGGTCGTTGTAGCCATCGAACAGCGCCGTCACTTCGTAATCGCCTACCGCCAGGCGGTAGTAACCGGGTACCTGGGTCGCCTGCACCGGCGCCTGCGCCTGGGCGCCAAGCGATGTCAGGGCCAATGCCAGGGCTGCCCCACGCAGCGTGCAAACCAGAGAATGCGTCATGCCTTCACCTTTTGATCGAATCAGAAAAACGGCCACTGCCACGCCAGCCGCGCAAGGTCGATCATGCCCCGCCGGCACCCCGCGAAAATTGCAGCCATGTGCTCAGTTGCCGCGAATACGCAACCTGCGGCTAAGCGGAATTAACAACGTTTAACTCGCAAGCCCCCGCGCCGCCGCCAAGAATGAGGCCCTCTGCGCAGACCTGTTTTCTAAATCGGGAAGCGCCCGGCTCACCCCGCGGTGCGCCGGCGCATGCCCACCGACACGGAATTTCGTCATGGCCCACGCTCAGCACAACGCCGTCAGGGCGTCCGTCCCGCAACCCCGAAAAACCACCCCTGGCGGCCTGTCTCCCTGGCGCGAAAGCCTGGTCAAGCAAATGATCCTCGACGGCCTGAGCGACACCCTGGAAGTCACCGAACTCGCCCGTGCCTGCGCCCTGTCCCGCAGCCATTTCTCCCGCGCCTTCAAGTGCAGCACCGGCCTGTCCCCCCAGGAATGGATTCGCTGCCAGCGCATCGCCCGGGCCAAGCAACTGATCCGCAACACCGACCTGACCCTGACGCAGATCAGCCTGGAATGCGGCTTCTGCGACCAGGCGCATTTCTGCCACATCTTCACCCACAGCGAAGGCATCAATCCGCTTGCCTGGCGTTGCGGGGTAGCACGCGTCCGCCCCTGCCTCGACCAGGCGGCCAGCCATGGCTGAGGACCATGGGTTGGCCGTGGCTTGAGTGACTCAAATCGATGAATGGCCCAGGCGCTCGGCCAGGCGCGCCACCCGCTCGCCCAGGTGCGCGGCGGTGCGGCGGTCTTCCAGGGGCGGCGCGTGTTCGGGGGACTGTTCGACATTCGACTGGGCCATGGCGCCCAGGGAACTGCCGAGGCGATTCAACTGGCCATCGAACACCCCGCGACTGGAGCGCGCCGGCAGCAGGTCGAGGCCGACCCAGATCATCGAGTGCTGGGCCGCGAAGACCGCCATCTGCAATAAGGTGTTGAGCTTGTCGCCACACAGGCAACCGGAATTGGTGAAGCCGGCGGCGAGCTTGTCGCGCCAGGGCTGGGCCAGGTAGAACGCCGCGGTGGCCTCCATGAACCCCTTGAACGGCGCCGAGGCGCTGCCCATGTAGGTCGGCGCGCCGAAGATGATCGCGTCGGCCTGGTGCAGGCACTCCCACTGCTCGTGCACCTCCTCCACCGGAATCAGCCGGCAGGCGCTGCCCAGGTGACTCTCCACCCCCTGGGCCACGGCTTCGGCCATGACCCGGGTATGGCCATAGCCACTGTGATAGACCACCACCACCTTGCTCATTCCGGCATCCTCCAGAGGTGTTCATCCCTTTTCTCCCGCGCGCGGCACGCCCGACCGGCCCTGCGGTTGGCGACCGTGAAGGTCTGGAGTTTTGGGCGTAGGGCGGACCCAGGGCGAGTTAAACGTTGTTAATTTTCAAGGGCCCAACCACTGCCCCTGCCCGCCCGTCGCCAACACCGTGGCCAATAAATACGGGGCCCATCGCTGGCAAGAAGATTGCTGCGGTTAGTGCACCCAAGGCACACCCGTCCGCGTCGCGTTGCGTTGTCCAGCAAACCTGAGGAACATGCTTGCAAACCGCGCGATAGAAGGCCGCGCCCTTCTCCGCCTCCCCGCACAGGTGCCACGGGGAGGACGAGAAACAGATAACAGCAGCAGGAGTGAGCCGTTGACCCTACCCCCCGAACAGGCTGTGCATTTTGGCCCCTACCGGATCTACCCCGGGCAACGCCTGATCCTGGAAGCCGAGCGGCCCTTGCGCCTGGGCCGCCGCTCCATGGACATCCTGCTGATCCTGCTGGAACACGCCGGCGAAGTGGTCAGCAAGCAGCAACTGATCGCCCGGGTCTGGCCCAGGAGCGTGGTCGAAGACACCAACCTGCGGGTGCACATGGCGGCGCTGCGCAAGGCCCTGGGCGACGGCCAGGCCGGCCAGCGCTACATCGTCACCGTGGCCCAGCGCGGCTACAGCTTCGTCGCGCCCTTTTCCCTGGAGCCGTTCGCCCCCGAGCGCTTCGAGCAAGGCCCCAAGGACCCTTCGGCCGAGCCGGGCGGGCATAACCTGCCGGTGCGCCGCACCCGCCTGATCGGGCGCCAGGCCCTGGTGGACAATGTGCTGACGCAACTGGCGCGCCAGCGCTTCATCACCCTGGTCGGCCCCGGCGGCATCGGCAAGACCACCGTGGCCCTGCGGGTCGCCGAACAACTGATCGGCCAGTACCGGGACGGCATCCGCCTGCTGGACCTGGCCCCGCTCAACGACCCGCGGATGATCACCAGCCACCTGGCGACCCTGCTCGACCTGGCGCTGCACGACGACGAACCGCTGGCCAGCCTGGCGAACTTCCTGCGCGAGCGGCAGATGCTGCTGGTGATCGACAACTGCGAGCACCTGCTCGATGCCATCGCGCCGCTCTGCGAAAGCATCCTGCGCGCGGCGCCACAGGTGCATGTCCTGGCCACCAGCCGCGAGAGCCTGCGCGCCGAGGGCGAATGCGTGCAACGCCTGGAATCCCTGGATTGCCCACCGCCCATCGCGGTGCTGGACCGCGCCCAAGCCCTGACCTTCTCGGCCCTGCAATTGTTCGTCGAGCGGGCGATGGCCAGCCACGACAGCTTCGAACTGAGCCAGGACGAACTGCCCCTGGCGATCGAGATCTGCCGGCGCCTGGACGGCATTCCCCTGGCCATCGAACTGGCCGCCGCCCAGGTCGGCAACCTGGGGCTCGCGGGCTTGCTCAGCCAGTTGCACGGCAGTTTTCGCCTGCTGACCCAGGGCTGCCAGGTCACCCCGGGCCGTCATCAGACCCTGCGCGCCACCCTGGACTGGAGCTTCGAACTGCTCAGCGCCTGCGAGCAGACCTGCCTGCGCCGACTGGGCGTGTTCAGGGGCGGCTTCACCCTGCCATCGGCCGCGGCGGTGATCGTCGACACGCACATCGAAGCCCGCGTGGTTTTTACCGCGATCACCCAGTTGGTGGCCAAGTCCCTGCTGAACGTGGAGGTCGGCGACGAGGAAGTGTTCTATCGCCTGCTGGACACCACCCGCAGCTATGCCCTGGAAAAGCTCGAGCAGGCCGCCGAACTGCCGGCTACCCGCAGGCGCCACGCCGAACGTTGCCTGGCCTTGATGCATCAGGCCCGGGACGACTGGGAGCAGACGCCCTCGACGCTGTGGGTCGAGCGGCACGCCCGCAGCCTGGAAGACATCCGGGTGGCGCTCGACTGGGGCTTGAATGCCCAGGGTCCGCAACAGCTGGCGATCCACCTGGCCGCGGCCTCCGCACCGCTGTGGCAGGAACTGTCGCTGCTCAAGGAGCACGGTGGCTATGTGCGCCAGGCCCTGGCCCTGCTTCACGCGGCGGGCGAGACCTGCCCGCGCCTGACCCAGGCCCTCAAGCTGGCCCTCGGCAGCGCCTGCTACCACACCCAGGGCAGCAGCACCGAGGCCATCGAGGCCTTCGTCGCGGCCAGGGCCCTGGCCGAAAGCACCGACGATGTGGCCGCCCAGCTCAAGGCGGTGTCCGGGCACATGGCGGTCAACCTCAGTTGCGGTCACTACCGACTGGCCCTGGAGCAAAGCCGGCAGTTCGACCACCTGGCGCGGCGCGGCGCCGGCTCGACCGCGATGTCCCTCAGCACCCAGCGCCTGCAGGTGCTGGCCCTGCACTTCGCCGGCGACCAACCACGGGCCCGGGACCAGGCCGAGCAAGTCATCCAGCTGATGGCCCAGAGCGGCAATCTGAGCCGTTTCACCCGCGGCTTTGGCGTGCAGTACGACCAGAGCGTCGCCGCCCTGACGATCCTGGCGCGGATCCTCTGGCTGCAAGGCCATCCGGAACAGGCCTGGCGCACCGCGCGCCAGGCCCTGGACATTGCCCTGCAGATCAACCACGGCACCTCCATCTGCTACACCCTGGCCCTGGCCGGCTGCCTGATCGCCCACTACAACGGCGACACCGCGACCGCCCGCGAACTCCTGCGCCTGCTGCTGGAGCAGGCGCAGAAGCATTCGGTGCTGCTGTTCTACACCTGGGGCCGGCACTATGCGCAGGTCATCGAAGGCGCCCCGGAGTTCTCGCCGCCACAATCCGGCACCGGGCTGATCGGCGAAATCATGGTGACCCTGGACGGCGCTTTCATCGACAACGCCTTGCTGCAACGGGCCGAAAGCGGCACCGCAGGCTGGAGCACGGCGGAGATCCTGCGCACCCGGGCCGAGGCGCTGCTGACCGACAATGCGCCTGACGCCGCCGAAGCGGTGCTGCACCAGGCGTTGGCTGTGGCCAGGGCCCAGGGCGCGCTGACCTGGGAATTGCGCAGCGCCACCTCGCTGGCCCGGCTCTGGCAGCGCCAGGGCCAGGCCCGGCGCGCCCATGAGCTGCTCGAACCGCTCTACGCCCGCTTCACCGAAGGTTTTGCCACGCCGGACCTAACCCGCGTCCGGGAACTGCTCGATGAGCTGCAACGACAGGTGCCTGACTGACAGCCAGCGGGCCTTGCCGATGGCGTGGGCATGCCGCCTTTCGAACACCCGCAGCTGCCCGCTGTGTTCCAGCTTCTGCAGCGCGTAGGCGCGGGTAGTGTTGAGAAAGCGGTAATGCGTCGTGCCCTGGCCGGGCTCCACCACCAGCAGCGATTTGCGCGCCAGTTGCGCCATCACCTCGGCCACGCACTCGGGCCGCAGCACCGCACAGCTGATGACGTCGGTGGCGGCCTGCACGGTGAAGGCCATGTCGAACACCGCCAGGCGCTGCAACAGGCTTTGCTCCAGCGGGCTCAGCCGCTGATAGCTCCAGTCCAGGGCGGACTCGAGCGTCCTATGCCGGGCCACGGCGGTGCGCCGGCCCTGGGTCAGCAGTTGAAAGCAGTTGTCCAGCTGCGCTTGCAGCCCCACCAGCGCCAGCGCATCGATCTGCGCCGCCGCCAGCTCAATGGCCAATGGCAAGCCATCGAGCCGCCGACAGATCTCGCGCACCGCTGCCAGGTCCTGCTCCCGCAAGGCAAAGCCTTGCTGGCGGGCCCGGGCACGGCTGACCAACAGCTGCACCGCCGAATGGCTCATGACTTCCGCCACGCTGTGCAACGACGAGGCCGGCGGCACCGACAGGGCCGCCAGGCCATGCACGGTTTCCCCCGAGGCGCGCAGCGGTTCGCGGCTGGTGGCCAGGATCGACAGCCGTGGCGCCGAGGCCAGTAACTGCTCGACCACGGCCCGGCAGCGTTCGAGCAGATGCTCGCAATTGTCCAGCACCAGCAAGGCATGCCGGGTTGCCAGCGCCTCCAGGCCGGCGTCCAGCTCGAGGCTGTGCCTGAGGTGCTCGACCAATTGCGCCGGGTTGTCGATGCTCGCCAGGTCGATGAACCACACGCCGTCGCGGTAGTGCTGCAACAGCAACTCGGCGACCTGCAGCGCGACCGTGGTCTTGCCGATCCCCGCCGGACCGACCAGGGTCATGAACCGGCGCACCGGCAACTGCCGGACCAGGCTGCCGACCACCGGGTCGCGACCGATGACCGGGGTCAGCCGTGCCGGCAGGTTGTGCTGGGGCTTGTGCAGGCTCGCCAGCGCGACCGGCTCCCCCTGCGCCTCACGCCGCACCGGGGCGGTGAAGCAATAACCGCGCTGCGGAATGTTGACGATGTAGCCTTGCCCGTCCTGGCCGTCGCCGAGGGCGCGGCGCAGGGCGGCGATGTGCACGCGCAGGTTGATGTCCTCGACCACCGAGTTCGGCCAGACACGAGCGATCAATTCGTCCTTGCCCACCACCTGGCCGGCGCGCTCGACCAGCACCCGCAGGATGTCCAGGGCACGCCCGCCCATGCGCAACGGCCGGTCGCCGTCGAGGACCAGCCGCTGCCGCAGGTGGAAGGCGTAGGGGCCGAACCGCAGCAGCCCGTCGCCGTGCAAATCTCTGATGCTGTTCATGCCCATCCACATGCTGGAAACCTGGCCGGCGCCAGGCTCCCGCACCTCCATATCCAGGAACTCCCCGGTATCTTGGCAGGCACCGATGACGGTACAACCGCCCTGGAGGGAGCGTCACGGCCATCGCGGTGCGCCAGACGGACAAGCCGGCGCTAGCTGAACTGTTCGCGGTACTGGGTGGGGGTCAGGCCGAGCTTTTCGCTGAACAGGAAGCGCATGTGCCGCACACTGCCGAAGCCGCTTTTGTAGGCCACGGTCTTGAGCGGCAGGTCGCTGCTCTCCAGCAGGTTCCGCGCCCGGTCGATCCGTGCGCTTTGCAGGAACTCCATGGGCGTCATGTTCACTTCCCGGGCAAACACCCGGGCGAAATGCCGCGAACTCATGTTCGCCAGGCTGGCCATGCGCTCGATGCTGAAGGCTTCTTCCAGGTGTTCGAGCACATGGTTCTGCACCCGGGTCACCGGCGTCTCCTGCGGCGCCACCGTGGCCATCAACGGGCTGAACTGCGCCTGCCCGCCCTGGCGCTTCATCACCACCAGCAACACCTTGGCCACATCCTGGGCGACTTTCTTGCCGTGGTCCCGGGCGACCACCGCCAGCGCCAGGTCGATGCCGGCGGTGACCCCGCCCGAGGTGATCAGGTTGCGATCCTCGACAAAGATCTGGTCGGTCTCCACCGTCGCCTCGGGGAAGGCCCGGATCAGGCGTTCCGTGTAGTGCCAGTGGGTCGTCACCCGATACCCGTCGAGCAAACCGGCATGCCCGAGGATAAAGGCCCCGGTGCAGATCGAGCCATAGACCGCCGAGCGGCGCACGGCCGCCGCCAGCCAGTCGAGCAAGGGTCGGTGCTTTTCGTTGTAGGCCCCCGGCCCGCCGGGCACCAGCAGCAGGTCATAGCTGCCGCGCGCCTGGTCGATATGCAGATCGGCCTGCACCTTGACGCCGTTGGAAGCGCGCAACGCGCCGTGCTCGGTGCCGATTGTCGAGAGCTGGTAATGATCCTTCGGCTCCAGATAACGGTTGGCGATGGAAAACACCTCCATGGGCCCGGCCATGTCGAGCAGGAGAAAGTCTGGAAACAACACCATTGCCACGGTTTTCATGGGTAAATATCACTGATATCAAAGGGTTGGAAGCATAACGCCGACCCTGGACATTATGCCCGGACGGCGCTCGCTCAGCGGACAAGAATACGTGATTCATCGCACAAAATTGTCAACCTGAAACGGACAGTATTTCAGCTTCCATCTACTTATTGCTCCGCAGGGTAAACATTAGCCTTCTCCTCAACCGGACGAATTCCCGTTCCGACAGGAGATTCCCTCATGCTGACCCTTCGCAAAGCCTCTGATCGCGGCGCCGCCAACCACGGTTGGTTGAAGTCGTTCCACACCTTTTCCTTCGCCAACTATCGCAACCCGCGGGAACAGGGTTTTTCCGACCTGCTGGTGATCAACGACGACCGGGTCGCCGCCGGCAAAGGCTTCGGCCAACACCCGCACCGGGACATGGAGATTTTCTCCTATGTGCTCGAAGGCGCCCTGGAACACAAGGACACCCTGGGCACCGGTTCGGTGATCCGTCCTGGCGACGTGCAACTGATGAGCGCGGGCAGCGGCGTGGCGCACAGCGAGTACAACCACTCGGCCACCCAGCCGGTGCACTTCCTGCAGATCTGGATCGTACCGAACGTCAGCGGCGCCAAGCCGCGTTACCAGCAAGAGCATTTCCGCCCGCAGCAAAAACGCGGCCGCCTGCAACTGATCATCTCCCCCGAAGGGGCCGACGGTTCGCTGCAGGTGCGCCAGGATGCGCGGGCCTATGCCGGGCTGATCGACGGCCAGGAAAGCGCCACCCTCAAGCTCGACGCCAACCGCTACGCCTACGTGCATGTGGCCCGCGGCTCGGTCGACCTCAACGGCCTGCTCTTGCAGGAAGGCGATGGCGTGCGGGTCCGCGAGGAACAGGCGCTGACTTTGAGCAAGGGCGTGGATGCCGAAGTGCTGGTGTTCGATCTGCGGGCGCAGGAACTGCCGGAAATGCCTTGACCGGCACCGGCCCGGGGGCTTGCGTCCCCGGGCCTGACTGGCAGGCAAGCACCTCGACAGCCAGGGCCCGGCCAGCGCCCGGGACGATATCGGTGGGGCATGCCCACTATCGATACCGGTGATTTCCGCCACCCGGGCGGCGCCTTCCAGAATCCTCCCCAGCTTATCCCTCTCCATCGCTCACTCATCGAGGACGCCCCCATGTCAGCGCCTACCACCGCGACACTCCCCATGCGCAACGAAGTCTGGCTGCATATTTTCGCCGGCCTGTGCGCCAGCCTGGTCAGCATCGGGCTGGCGCGCTTTGCCTATACCCCGCTGATCCCGCAACTGATCCAGGCCCATTGGTTCGTGCAGGCCGACGTGGTCTACCTCGGTGCCGCCAACCTCGCCGGTTACCTGATCGGTGCACTGATCGGCCATCCCCTGGGCAAGCGCCTGACCAATCCGCTGGTGCTGCGACTGATGCTGGTGGTCGCCACCCTGTCGTTCTTCGCCTGTGCCTGGGCCCTGTCCTTCAGCTGGTTCTTCGTCTGGCGCCTGCTCTCGGGGATCGCCGGCGGTGCCATCATGGTGCTGGTGGCGTCCACGGTGCTGCCCCACGTACCGGCGGCGCGCAGAGGCGCGGCCAGCGGCGCGATCTTCCTCGGCATCGGCCTGGGCATCGCCGGCTCCGGCACCCTGGTGCCGGCCCTGCTGGAATGGGGCCTGCGCGACACCTGGCTCGGCCTGGGGCTGGTGGCCGCGGTGCTGACCGCCGCCAGTTGGTTCTGCTGGCCGCAGAGCCAGCCCGAGCCCGCTGTCGCGGTGAAGGCCAGCGAGCCGGCCAGCCATGAGGACCCGGCGTCCGGCCGTGGCCTGCGCCTGCTGTTCGCCCAGTACGCCTTGATGGCCACCGGGCTGGTGCCGGCCATGGTGTTCCTGGTGGACTACGTGGCCCGCGGTCTCGATGCCGGCACCCATGTGGCGGCGCTGGTGTGGGTGATGTACGGCATCGGCGCGATCTTTGGCCCGATGGTCTACGGCCTGCTCGCCGATCACCTGGGGGCCCGCCGCAGCATCCGCTGGGTGCTGATCGTGCAGGCGCTGGCGGTGGGCGCGTTGAGCATCACCAGCCAGGCGTGGCTGCTGTGCGGGCTTGCGGTACTGATCGGCTCGTTCCCACCCGGCATCGTGCCCCTGGCCCTGGCCCGGGTCCACGAGCTGAAGAGGCACGCCCATGCCCAGCAGGTCGCCTGGAGCCGCGCGACCGTGGCCTTCGCCAGCTTCCAGGCGTTGGCGGGGGGCGCCTACTCGCTGATCTTCAACGCCAGCGGCGGGCATCATCAGCAGTTGTTCGTGATTGCCGGCCTGGCGTTGCTGCTGGCCATCGCGCTGGATCTCGCCGCCCGCCGGCTGCGCTAGGCCCCCTCGCCCACCGCTGCGACGGTGGACGAGCCTTATCAAAGACCATCATTGAGCATGCGGGTTCGACCGACAGACCTCGCTAACCCAGCGCGTAACGAAGCCCAGCCTGACGCTGGGCTTTGGCTTTCAGTGGCAGTGGTAATCGTTGGTCTTGTGGTTGCGATGACAACCTTTTGCATCCGTGCCACCGCTATGGGCGAAGACAGCGACGGAAGTCATCGAGAGTACAGCGGCGATCAGAATAGCGGACAGTTTCATCAGGGCTTGCTCCATGCTCGTGTTGTTATAGACGTGAGACCTCTCACGCCCCACAAGTATGGCCAATTGCCTTTACCGAACAAGCAACTGTCTGAGCCGTTTCGCACTATTCGACGAAAGGCTGCGCGCCGTTTTATTGAGCTGCCACTGCCTGTGGGCTGGGATGCCTGATCCGGTGTTACCGCCCAAGGCGAAGCAGGCGCCATACCGTCGTGGATCAACGAGAAAATCGTTCACGTCGTGAGCTTTTTCGCGAGCAAACTCGCGCCTGCAGGGAATGCATAAGGCGCAAGACCGTTAGCGGTCCGAAGACTTGACGCCCGCTGCGTCGGAATGCCGCCCAGATCGATCGCAGCCTGCGGCAGCGGCTACAGGAAAGCCGTTCTGGCTGTTGAAAGTCGCCTGAAGCCAGGCTGGGAGAGTGCTCGCGGACCGCTCTTGAGTCGTTGTCGCCGAGTGGCCCATGTGGGGCGTTCAAACGGCGTGCGCCCCGACTTGGTCGGGGCGCTGCGTGCCGAGAATTTTGACGATCCGCCACCCTGAGAAGCAGGCTAGCGAGGCAGACCTTCAGCCCTGCCCCTTGAGCAAATGACGGATCCGGATCTTCACCCCGTCGCTCTGGAAGCGGCGGGCGGCGGCCTCGATCTTCAGCTCGGCGCGGGTCACTCGCTCGTGGTGGCGCAGGTGGCCGACCCAGGATTCGTCGAAGAACATCTCGCACCACAGCCGCGGGTTTTCGCTGTCCTGCAGCAGGCACCAGGAAAACGAACCGTTGCGCTGGCGCATGCGCCGCACCGGGTTCATCGCCTGCTGGAAGGCCTGGGCGTGTTCGGGGGCAATGTCGTATTCCAGGCTGATCATCACCGGCCCGCGCTCCAGGTCCTGGTCGGCGCCGAGCAGCGGTTGCGGCCAATGCAACGACGGCGCCAGGTCTTCGGCGCTGCGCTGGGGCAAGCCGACCCGCCAGGTCAGCCCGACCCCGGCCAGCAGCACCGCTGCCGCCGCGCTCAGGGCAACGCTCATGGACAACAGGCTGGCCACCCAGCCCCAGAGCAACCCGCCCAGGGCCATGCTGCCGAAGAACATCAGGATATACACCGCCAGGGCTCGCGCCCGCACCCAGGCCGGCACCGAGGTCTGGGCCGCCACCTGGAAACTCGAGAGCACGGCGATCCAGGCGCCGCCGCTGATCAGCATCACCGGGATCAACAGATAGAAGTCGCGCAGCCAGGCCAGGGCGAACAACACCAGGGCGTAAGTCACGCTGGCCAGCGCCACCAGGCGATCCACCGCCAGGCGCTGGCGCAGCTTTGGCAACAGCATCGCCCCCAGCACCGCGCCAAGGCCGACGCTGCCGAGCAACACGCCGAACTGGGTCGCGCTGCCCTGCAACTCGCCGCGTACGATCAACGGCAGCAAGGACATGCCGGCGCTGGCGCCGAAGAAGAACCCCAGGGTACGAATCAGCACCCGTTGCAGAGGGTGGGAACTGCGAGCGTAGCGCCAGCCCACGCGGATCGCACTGAACAGCCGCTCCGCCGGCAACACCGCGACCTTCGGCTCGCGCCGCCAGCAGGCGAGCACGGCGATCACCGCAAAGAACGACAGCGCATTCACCGCGAAGGTCGCCCAGGGACCGGCCAGGCTCACCAGGACCCCGGCGATGGCCGGGCCGACGGCGCGCGCCACGTTGGTCCCGACGCTGCTCAAGGCGATGGCCGCGGGCAACTCGCCGGCGGGCACCAGTTCCGGGGTCAGGGCCGACCAGGCCGGCATCATCAGGGCCGTGCCGATGCCCATGGCCAGGGTCAACAGCAGCAACAAGGGCACCGTCATCAGGCCGCTGAGGGTCAGGAACGCCAGCAGCATGGCGACGCTGGCCATCCAGCCCTGCACCAGCAACAGGTAGCGGCGCTTGTCGACGATATCGGCCAGCGCCCCCGCCGGCAGCGCGAGGAAAAACATCGGTGCCGCAGCGGCCACCTGCACCAGCGCCACCGTCATCGGGCTGGCCGACAGCGAGGTCATCAGCCAACCGGCGCCCACCTCGTGCATCCAGGTGCCGATGTTTGAGGCGATGCTGGCCAGCCACAGCCCGCGAAACAGGCCATGCTTGAGCGGGCTCCAGGGCGACAGGGAGGCCGCGCTACGGGAGGAATCGAGGGTCTGTTTCATGACGGTCCTTGAGTCGTGGGAACGGTTTGCAGTCCGGGCGTTTTTTATCGCCAACGGCCGCTGGCCGGCGCAAGCGGGTTGCGTCGGCCAGCGGTCGTTGGCGACAGGTTTACTTGACCTGACGCTGCGGCGCCTTGTGCACCATGGTGTAGGCGTAATCCACGCCCATGCCGTAGGCGCCGCTGTGCTCGCGAACCAGGTCCATCACCGCGTCGTAGGTGTCCTTGTGCGCCCAGTCGCGTTGGAACTCGAGCAGTACCTGCTGCCAGGTCACCGGCACCGCGCCGGCCTGGATCATGCGTTGTACCGACATGTCGTGGGCTTCCTGGCTGGTGCCGCCGGAAGCGTCGGTGACGATGTACACCTCGTAGCCTTCGGCCAGGGCTTCCAGGGCCGGGAAGTTCAGGCAGACCTCGGTCCACAGCGCGGCCATGATCAGTTTCTTGCGCCCGGTAGCCTTCACCGCGTCCACCAGTTTCTTGTCTTCCCAGGAGTTCATCGAGGTGCGCTCGATCGGCTGGTGATCCGGGAACACGCTGAGCAGCTCCGGCCAGATGTAGCCGCTGAAGCTCTCGGTTTCCACCGAAGTAAAAATGGTCGGCACGTTGAAGATCTTCGCCGCCTTGGCCAGGCCCACGGTGTTGTTCTTCAGGGTCTGGCGGTCGATCGACTGCACGCCGAAGGACATCTGCGGCTGGTGGTCGATCAGGATCAGGGCGGAATTGGTTGGGTTGAGCAGTTCACGGATAGACATGGCGCGTTCCTTTTGCTGTCGAGTAGGTTCAAACGTTGAGTGGCACAATTCGGGAGCTCGGCGCGGGTTCCGCTGTGGGAGGCTGTGCGGCCGGCTTGGTGGCTAATTTAGGGGTTGATATAAAAAGGAACAATTCCCTAAAACCGAGAATCATTGATTCTAAAAAAGTGACAATTCAAAAACTGCCGCAGCGCCCACTACGAACGGCACCTGTCGCCTGCCTGCTCGCGCAAACGGTCGAATACAGCACAGCCGTACAATCCCCGCGCGGTGCAATACGCAACCATGCTTCGCCTCGATCCGATGGCCACGCCGAGCGGACGCAGGCAGACCGAAGGCGTGCCGGCAGCTGCCGGACCCGCGGCCAGCCGCGTCCTGGGCCACCCACCTTGACGCGGGAAATCAGCATGCTGCTTGCCTCCAAACACCTCACCGCCCCCGGGCCGATGTGCATCCGCCTGACGCCGCTGTGGCTGCTCGCCTTGCTCAGCGGCGGCGCCCCGGCGCTGGCGGCACAGAGCGCACAGGACACCCCCGGTTTCCTTGAGGGGGCGAGCCTTGAAGTGCTCAGCCGCAACTTCTACCTCAACAACGACTATCGCTCCCCGACCCCGGCCGGCAAGAGCTACAAGCAGGAATGGGCCCAGGGCTTCATCGCCTCGTTCGCGTCCGGCTTCACCCCCGGCGCCCTCGGCGTGGGGGTCGATGCCCACGGCTTCCTGGGCTTGAAACTGGACGGCGGCAAGGGGCATTCCGGGACGGGCCTGTTGCCGCTGGATCATGACGGGCGCAGCGAAGGCAGCTATTCCAGCGCCGGCGGCGCGCTGAAGTTCAAGGCCTCGCGGACCACCCTGGCGCTCGGTGAAATGACCGTGGCGACCCCGGTATTCGACACCGCCGACAAACGCCTGCAACCGGAATACGCCAGTGGCCTGCTGCTCTCCAGCCGGGAACTCGAAGGGCTCGACCTGCAGGCCGGTCACTTCAACGCCTTCAAGAACCAGGACGCCTCCACCGCCAAGGGCGACTTTTCCGGCTACGGGGCAACCACCCGCCACGCCAGCATCGACTTCATCGGCGCCGACCTGTTCGCCGGCCAGGCGCTGGGCGGCGCCCTCTACGCCTCGGAGCTGAGCGACACCTGGCGCCAGTACTACGCCAACCTGCATGCCAGCCTTGGCCAGTGGTTCCTCGACGGCAACCTGTACCGCACCCGCGACCAGGGCCAGGCCGCGGCCGGCGCCATCGACACCACGGCCTACAGCCTCTCCGGCAAGTACCGGATCGACGCCCAGGCATTCACCCTGGCCTATCAGAAAGTCCACGGCGACACGCCCTTCGACTTCGTCGGCGGCGACTCCATCTACCTCGCCAACTCGATCAAGTACGCCGACTTCAACGGCCCCGGCGAACGCTCCTGGCAAGCGCGCTACGACCTCGACCTGGGCGCCCTGGGCATTCCCGGCCTGAGCTTCATGGCGCGCTATGTGAGCGGCCGCGGCATCGACGGCAGCCACGCGCCCCAGGGCGGCGCCTACAACCCCTTCGACAGCGCCAGCGGCACCTACAGCCCGCAACAGGGCCGGGGCGGACACCATTGGGAACGCGACCTGGACCTGCACTACATCGTGCAATCGGGCCCGGCCAAGGACCTGTCGCTGCAACTGTCCCACGTCAGCCACCGGGCCAACGCCGCCCAGGCCGGCGACGATATCGACCGGCTGTACCTCGTCATTCAGTACCCGCTCAAGCTCGGGCCGTTCTGATCCTGCGCGGTGGGCCGAGCCTGCTCGGGCCGTGCGCCGGGGAGGCCCGTTGGCAGCGGCCAGATGACGGCTAACCCAAGGCATGGGCCACCTGCGCGTCTGGCACCGTCACGTCCCGCAACACCCGCGCCAGCAAAGCACCGGGCTGGGCGCCCGAGACCCGGGTGTCGCCGATGCGAAAGGCTGGCAGCACCCCGCCCGACCAGTCCGCGGCATCGCGCTTGTGGCACTGCAACGCAGCCAGTCCTTCACCACTGCGCAGGTAGTCGAGCAGCCGCTCCTGCTCGCGCTTGCCGTCCCCGCCCAGCTCCGCGAGCACCCGCGCATCGCCAATATCGCGGCCCTCGCAGAAATAGGCACGGAAGATCCGCGCGAACAGCGCGGCGCAGTCGCCACCGCGGGCGGCACGCTCGAGCATCAGGCTGTGCGCCGGGTCGCTGTCGACCAGGCGCTCGATTCGCTCGAAGGCAAAACGCAGCCCCAGCGCCTGGCCGGCCCGGGTGATCTGCGCTTCGAACAACCGGCTGCGCGCCAGGCTGCCGAACCGGCGCCGGGCGTACTCGCCCTGCTCGATGCGGCTGGCGGGAAGATCGAACGTGGAGCGGCTCGGCACATAGACGATCGGCCGTGGCCGGTGCGCCGCCGCCATGGCCTGGCGCAGGTTCAGCTCGCCGATCCAGCACCAGGGATTGATGAAGTCGTACGCCAGATGAATGACGTTACCCATAGCGACCACCTTGCTTCTACCAATGATGGCCAGACTCTAGGCGCACACCTGCCGGACGAGTAGCCACAGGGCGCGCAACGCTGTCTTGCTCAAGACCCGAGCGAGGCTCAGGCGGCAAGGATTTCCTCGAGGAACTCGATAAACACATTGATGCGACTGGAGCCGCGATGGTTGGGCAGGTACAGCGCGTTGATGCAGGTGCTGGCGGTGCCGGGATTGACCTCGTACTGCTCCAGCACGCGGGTCAGGCGGCCCTGGCCGACATCGTCGCGCACCAGCCAGTCGGCCAGCAGCGCCACGCCGCCACCGGCCAGCGCCGCCTCGCGCAGGATGTCGGCGTTGTTGCTCTGCAAGCGCCCTTGCACCCCCAAGCGCTGGGGGTTTTCGTCACCCTGGAAGGTCCAGTCCTGGTGCACGCCGCCATAGTCGAAGCGCAGGCACTGGTGCTCCAGCAGGTCGCTCGGCTCGCGCGGCAGGCCGGTGCGTGCCAGGTAGTCGGGGCTGGCCACGACCCAACGCTGGAAGTCGCCGATCTTCTTGCTGACGATGTCATCGCTGACCACCGAGGAACCGAGGCGCACCGAGACATCGATGCGCTCGCTGATCAGGTCGCTGACCCGGTCGCTCAACGACAGGCTGATCTCCAGCCCCGGATGGCGTTCGAGCAGGCGCCCCAGGTGCGGGGCGATGATGCGCCGGCCGAACTCCACCGGAACGCTGGCCCGCAGATGCCCCTGGGCTTCGCTGCCACGATCGGCGACGCTGGCGTCGGCTTCGTCGATGGCTTCGAGAATCGCCACGGCCTTGTCGAAATAGGCCTGCCCGGCGAGCGTGACACTGGTGTTGCGCGTGGTGCGATTGAGCAGGCTGGCGCCCAGCTCGCTTTCCAGTCCCGCCACCTGTCGCGTCACCGAAGACGTCGACAGGCCGAGCTTGCGCGCCGCCGATGAGTAGCCGCCACAGCGCACGGTTTCAACAAACATCTTCAGCGCCAGCAACTTGTCCATAAGCCGATTCCGCGAGCAAAAAATCAATCGAAGGACTATGCCTGAGGGTGCATGAAGTGTCTTGTATGGTTGTGCTCAAGCGCCGCGGCCCGCGCCCTGGGGCATTCAACGTGGCTCACCCCTGGCGGTACCGACGGCTGAGAAACAGCAGCAGCGCCAAGCCAGGAACCGCGGCAATCAAAGTCGCCGACAGGCTCCATCCCACCTGCTCATACAGCGGGCTGGCCACCAGCGAGCCCAGGGCGCCGCCGACGAAGATGCTGGTCATGTACACCGCATTCAGGCGCGCCCGGCTGTGCGGGTCGATGGCGTACACCTCACGCTGGCCAAGCACCATGTTCAACTGCACGGCAAAATCCAGCAGCACCGCGCACACCACCAGCCACAGGTAGCCACTGCCCGGCAGCGCCCCTATCAGCAGGGACAGCGGCGCCAGCAACAAGGCCACGAGAGTACCGCGCTGGCCATGCCCGGCGTCGGCCAGCCGGCCGGCGATCGGCGCCGCGATCGCCCCCACCGCGCCCACCAGGGCGAACACCGCCACCTGTGCCTGGCTGAAGCCGTGCTGGCGAATCAGCTCGATGGGCATGATGGTCCAGAACAGGCTGAAGCTGGCGAACAACAAGCCCTGGTACAAGGAGCGCTCACGCAGGCCGGCATGGCGGCGCGCAAGGGCGAAGACCGAGCCGATCAACTCGCCATAGGAAGACTGATGCGTCGGCATGCGCCGTGGCAGGGCAACGGCCATGACGCAGGCGATCACCGCCATCAGGCCCGCGGCGCTGAAGAACACCCCGCGCCAGCCGAACGCCTGGGCCAGCAGACTCGACAGCGGGCGCGACAACAGAATGCCCAGCAGCAGCCCGCTCATGATGTTGCCGACCACCCGCCCGCGGCTTTCCTCGGGTGCCATGTGCGCAGCCAACGGCACCAGAATCTGCACCGCAACCGAAGTCAGGCCGATGAGCAACGACAACGCCAGGAACAGCGAAGGTGACTCAGTAAAGCCCGCGGCGATCAGGCACAGGCTCACGGCCAGCGTGAACCCCACCACCAGGCGGCGGTTTTCCATCAGGTCGGCCAGGGGCACCAACAGCAGCAGGCCTGCGGCGTAGCCGAGCTGAGTCAGCGAGACAATCAGGCTGGCATGGGCATTCGACAGGCCGATCTGCGGGGCGATCAGCTCGACGATCGGCTGGGCGTAGTAAAGGTTGGCGACGACCGCGCCACAACAGAAGGCCAGCAAGGCCACCAGGGCGCCAGAGAGGGTGGCGGGCCGTTCGCCCTTAACCGCCATGCTGGCCGTCGTTGCAAAGTTGCCGGTAGGCATGATGAAACCTCGTTCGCGTGGAGAAAAGTTTCGCCAAGGCTAGGCGCGACGCCCAATCGGGAGAATCCACCGCCGGGGCAATTGAGCAATGCGCATCACGCAACGATCCCGGCGTTGCCGATGGCGCAAAAGGCCTTTGCGCGGTTTGCCAATTCCGCCGTCCCCCCCCCTTCTCTACCCTTGGGCACTTGCCACCGGGCGGTCCGTCACCGCTCTCCTCAGCGGCTCAAGGAGACTTCCATGACCCCGACTGCATCACTGTCCGCCCACGCGGATTCCACGGACCAATGAAGGGTGACCCGATGAACGCCAGGCAGTTGTGGCTGGGCGCTGTGGTTCTCGCCACGGCAGGCGCAATAGGCGCCGCGCTGTTGATGTGGCGCCCGGCGATCGCGCCGGCCGAACCGCCACAACGCTTCGACGCCGCCCAGGTGCAACGCGGCGAGCGGGTCGCCGAAGCCGGCGATTGCGCGGTGTGCCACACCCGCCCCGGCGGCCGCTACCTGGCCGGCGGGCTGGCGCTGGTGACGCCCTTTGGCACGCTCTACAGCACCAACATCACCCCGGACGCCGAGACCGGGATTGGCCAATGGTCATTGCCGGCCTTCGAGCGGGCGATGCGCGAAGGGGTCGCCCGCGACGGGCACTTGCTGTATCCGGCCTTCCCTTACGCCTACTACCGACGCATGACGGACGGGGACATCACGGACCTTTACGCCTATCTGATGAGCGGCCCCGCCGAGCATTCGTCGGCCATGCAGAACCGGATGAATTTCCCGATGAACATCCGCCCGCTAGTGTCGTTCTGGAACCTGCTGTTCCTGCACGCGGAGCCCTTGGCGCCCGTGGCACAGCAGTCTGCAACCTGGAACCGTGGCCGCTATCTGGTCGAAGGCCCCGGCCATTGCGCCGGCTGCCATTCTCCGCTCAACCCGCTGGGCGCCGAGCAGTCCGCCCAGCATCTTGCCGGCGGCATAGTGGACGGCTGGCAGGCGCCGTCCCTGCTGGGCCTGGCCAACCGCGCCGCGCCCTGGAGCCGCGAGCAACTGGCGGGCTACCTGCGGGCTGAGGTGGTCGAGGGCCATGGCACCGCCGCCGGGCCGATGCGCCCGGTCAGCCTCAGCCTGGGCAACATGCCGACCAGCGACGCCGAGGCGATTGCCGACTACCTGCTGAGCCTCAAGGACCCCGCTCCCGCCGCACCCGCTTCAGCCACCGCGCGCCCCACTGAAGTGGTCGAGCAGGCGCCTGGCGCCCAGTTGTTCCAGAGCGCCTGTGCCGGTTGCCATGGCCCGGCCGCACCGATGCGCCAGATCGATGGGCGCCCGGCCCTGGAGCGGACATCGGCGCTGCATGCCTCAAGCGCGCGCAACTTTCTCAAGACCGTGCTCGAAGGCGTGCCCGCCACCCCGGGGTTGCCCGGCCCGGCCATGTCGCCCTTCGCCGCCAGCCTGGACAACCAGCAATTGGCGGCGCTGGCCTCGTTCCTGCGCGAACAGGCCAGCCCGGGCCAGCCGTGGGCCGACCTTGCTTCCACCCTTCACGAATTACGCCAGGAGGCGCAATGACCCACATGACCCTCAACGTCAACGGCTCGCCCCATGCGCTGGAGCTGGAGCCCGACATGCCGTTGCTGTATGCCCTGCGCAATCACCTGGGGCTCAATGGCGCCAAGTACGGTTGCGGCCTGGGCCAATGCGGAGCCTGCACGGTGCTGGTGGATGACCGGCCGGTATTTTCCTGCCTGACGCCCTGCAGCGGCCTGGAGGGCAAGGCCATCCGCACGGTGGAAAGCCTGGGTACGGCGGAGCGCCCGGGGCCTTTGCAAAAAGCCTTTATCGAGGCCCAGGCCGCCCAGTGCGGCTACTGCATCGCCGGCATGCTGATGCGCGCCCAGGCGCTGCTGGAGCGCGACCCTCATCCGGACGAAGCCACCATTGGCGAGCATATGGCGAGCAACCTGTGCCGCTGCGGCACCCACCTGCGGATCATCGACGCCATCGGCCGCGTGGCCAGGCAAGAGCGGAGCGCCCCATGACCCGGCACCATGAAGTCGACCAGGGGCGCCGCGCGTTCCTGCGTGGTGGCGCGCTGGTGCTGGCGTTCACCCTGGTCCCGGCGGCGCGCCAGGCGCTGGCCGACAGCGAAGTCGATACCCTCGGCACGGTAGTACTGGCGCCCGATCTCCCGGGCAGCCTGCGCACCAACCCCTACCTCGATGCCTGGATCCGCGTCGCGGCCGAAGGCGTCACCGTCTACACCGGCAAGGCCGAATTGGGTACGGGGGTGAAAACCGCGCTGTTGCAGATTGCCGCCGAACGCCTGGACCTCGCGCCAGGCGCAATCACCCTGCTTACCGCGGACACCGCCCTGACGCCCAACGAAGGCTACACCGCCGGCAGCCACAGCATTTTCGACAGCGGCACGGCCCTGTTCAACGCCGCGGCCCAGGTCCGGCAATTGCTGCTGGATTCGGCCGCGCGCAGCTGGGCCGTCGACGCCGCGCTGCTGACGACGCACGAGGGCCAGATCCAGGGCCCGGCCGGGCAGCGCATGCCCTATGCCGAGGCGGTCAAGGGCGTGGACCTGCACCACTATGCGCAGGCGCAATCGCCCTCGATGCCGCCGTCCGCGTTCAAGCTGATCGGCCACTCGCTGCCTCGCCTGGATATCCCAGCCAAGGTCAGTGGCGGCGCCGCGTTCATCCAGGACCTGCGCCTGCCGGGCATGCTGCATGCCCGGGTGATCCGCCCGCCCCGCCCTGGCTGCCGCCTGGAAGCCTTCGATGCCGAGGCGCTAAAGGCCCTGCCCGGCGTGGTGCGGGTGGTGCAGGATGGTAACTACCTGGCGGTGGTCGCCCGGGATGAGTGGCAAGCCATCAAGGCGATGCGCAGCGGCTATGAGCAGGCCCGCTGGAGCGCTGGAGAGGCGATCCCCGAAGCGCGGGACATCCACGCGCTACTGACCCGCCTGCCCGCGCGCCGCTACCCGATCAGCCATGAAGGCAACCCGGCGGTCGGCGCCAGCACCCGCTATCGCGCGCGGTTCAGCAAGCAGTACCTGATGCACGGTTCCATCGGCCCGTCCTGCGCCGTGGCCTGGCTCAAGGACGGCGTGCTCACGGTCTGGACCCACACCCAGGGGGTCTACCCGCTGCGCGCGGGGATTGCCGAGATGGTCGGGCTGGCACCGGAGCGGGTGCGCTGCATCCATACCGAGGGCTCCGGGTGCTACGGCCACAACGGCGCGGACGACGCGGCGGCCGATGCCGCGCTGATCGCAATGCGGCTCGTCGGCACGCCGGTGCGCGTGCAGTGGATGCGCGAGCAGGAAAACCTCTGGGAGCCCTACAGCAGCGCCATGCTCACCGAGGTCCAGGCCAGCCTCGATGCCCAGGGCCGATTGCAGGACTGGGCCTATGAGCTGTGGACCACGCCGCACAACGAACGCATCGTCAATGCCGGCCGCTTGATTCCCGCGCGGCTGTTGGCCCGGCCATTCGTTTCCGCGCCTTCGATCCCCATTGCCCAGCCCGAAGGGGATGGCGATCGCAATGCCGTGCCGCTGTACACCCTGGCGTCCACCCGCATCGACATGAACTTCGTCACCCGCATGCCGTTTCGCACCTCCGCCATGCGCTCGCTGGGGGCCCACATCAATATCTTCGCCATCGAAGCCTGCATCGATGAACTGGCCACCCGGGCCGGCGCCGATCCGGTGGCCTTGCGCCTCGCCCACCTGAGCGACCCGCGGGCACGGGCGGTGGTCGAACGGGTGCAGGACGCCAGCGGCTGGCCGCACAAGGGCAAGGAGCCCGGCGCAGGCATCGGCTTCGCGTTTGCCCGCTACAAAAACATCATGGGCTACTGCGCCATCGCCGTCCTGCTGCGGGTGCATCCGCAGACCGGCGAGGTCCAGCTCGATCGAGTGGTCACAGCGGTGGACGTGGGCCAGATCGTCAACCCCGATGGCCTGCGCAACCAGGTGGAAGGCGGCATCGTGCAGTCCGCCAGCTGGACCCTGTTCGAAAAGGTCGGCTACGACCCGGGCGGCGTGCGCAGCTACGACTGGAGCGGTTATCCGATCCTGCGTTTTCCGCAGTTGCCTCGGCAGGTCGAGGTGCATCTGCTCGACCAGCCGGGACAGCCATTCCTCGGCGCCGCCGAGATCGTCCAGGGCCCCATGGCCGCCGCCATCGGCAATGCCGTGGCCAATGCCACCGGCCGGCGCTGGCTGAACCTGCCCCTGACCCGCTCCGAGCAACCGGCCTAGCCTGGAGTCCGGCGCAGGGCCGGGCCGCTGCTTCGGCGGCGGCCCTTTCGCAGTCTGCCAAGGCATCGAGGATCGAGCGGGCCAATCGCCGCGCCCGCCATCGACTGCCCGCCCGCCGCGCCATGCACCCGTCGCCCTTCAGGACGTTGCGTTTCACGCAATGCAGCGTAGAGCGGCGGCTGGATTATCAGCCACGGCCCGGCGGATTAGGTTAGAGCCCAACAAAGACACGCAAATCGGCAATCACCTGTTGTTCAACCAGGCACCGTCCGCCTGAGCACCCACGGCATCCCGATCGATGCCCTCATAAGGAAATACCCATGACTCAGCACCTGTTCCAACCCCTTGCGGTCGGCCCCTACACCCTGGCTCACCGCGTGGCCATGGCCCCACTGACCCGCTCCCGCGCCGGCCAGCCGGGCGACCTGCCCACCGCCATGAACGCCGAGTATTACCGGCAACGCGCGAGTGCCGCGCTGATCGTTACCGAGGCCACGCAGATTTCCCGCCAGGGCCAGGGCTACGCCTGGACCCCGGGAATCTACAGCGATGCCCAGGTGGCGGCCTGGCGTCAAGTGAGCACCCAGGTGCACGAAGCCGGCGGGCTGATTTTCATGCAGCTGTGGCATGTGGGGCGTGTCTCTCACCCGAGCTTCCAGCCCGACAACGCCCTGCCGGTGGCGCCCAGCGCACTGCCGGTTCCAGGCAAGACCTTTATCGTCGACGACGAGGGCAACGGCGTCTGGGGCGATGTGCCGGTGCCGCGCGCCCTGCAAGTGGCGGAGATCGCGCAGATCGTCGACGACTATCGGCGCGCGGCGCGTAACGCCCTGAAGGCCGGCATGGACGGCGTGGAAATCCACGCAGGCAACGGCTACCTGCTCGACCAGTTCATCAACAGCAACAGCAATCAGCGCGAGGACGCGTACGGCGGCAGCGTGGAAAATCGCGCCCGGCTGTTGCTGGAGGTCGTGGAGGCCGTCGCCGATGAGGTGGGCGCCGAACGAGTGGCGGTACGCCTCACTCCCATGGGTCGCTTCATGGGCATGGGCGACGCAACGCCCGAGGCCACCTTCGGCCATATCGTCCGATCCCTGAACCGCTGGCCCCTGGCCTATCTGCACCTTGTGGAACCGGCCGTGGTCGGCACCGTCAAGGACGAGAACGTCGACCCGCGCTGGGACGCGATCATCGGGCAACTGCGCTCAGAGTGGAACGGCGTGCTGATGCTCGCCGGCGGCTACGATCCGCAATCGGCGGAGCAGGCCCTGGCCGCCAACCGCGCCGACCTGATCGCCTTTGGCAGGCCCTTTTTAGCCAACCCCGACCTGCCCCGGCGGATCCGCGACGGGCTGGCGCTGAATGCCCCCGACCCAAGCACCTTCTTTGGTGGCGATCAGCGCGGATACATCGACTACCCCGTTCATCCATAAGGAGCGATCCCGGTGACCCTGCTCCCGGGGTCATCGAGTCGGCCACGCTTGCGAGGGTGGCCGATACCCAGCGTGCAAAGGGCCGCTTCGGCTTATCGGGGTTCCTCGGGGCCGGTTCCGCCTGCCGGGCCGGACGCGATAGCCTGCCGCAGCGTTTCGAGGGTCGCAGGCTTGAACAAAACCTGGTCCATCCCGGCGGCCATGCAGCGCTCCACCGCACTCGCCTCGATGCTAGCCGTCAGGGCAATGATGCGGCAGCGTGGCAGGCCGCTGTGGCCCTCCTCCCAGCGGATCCGCCTGGCGAGTTCGAAGCCGTCCATTCTGGGCATCATGCCGTCCGTGAGCACGATGTCGAAGTCCGCGCTCAACCAACGCTTGAAGGCTTCCTGCCCGTCTTCCGCGACCACGACCCGATGCCCCAGGGTCTCAAGCTGGGTGTTGAGGGTGACGCGATTGAAGGCGTTATCTTCGGCCAGCAAGATGGACAGTGGCTGCACTTGGGCAGAAACGGAAACGGACTGGGCCTGCTGCGCAGCTTCGCCCTCGACAGCGGCTGGAGGGTCGCAGATGGGCAGGCTCAATTCGAGGCTGAAGCACGACCCTTTGCCAGGTTCGCTACGCGGGTTGAGCGTGCCCCCCATCAGTTGCACCAGGCGGCGGCTGATGTTCAGCCCCAGGCCGCTTCCGGACATCTGTTCAGTGCCTGGTACGCCTACCTGGGAGAAGGGTTTGAACAGCTTGCCCATGTCTTCGGCGCCAATGCCGATGCCCGTATCGATGACATCGAGGTCCAGGCGCAAGCTGTCCCCTTCACGACGGGTGCGGGCCTGCAGGGTGACGCCGCCGCGCTCGGTGAACTTGATGGCGTTGCTGAGCAGGTTGAACAGCACCTGCTTGAAATGCAGCGGGTCCAGCAGCACCCATGCCTGCAGGTCGCCTTCCACCTTGGCGTCCAGGGTGAGGCCTTTTTGTCGCGCCATGCCCGCCACTACCGAGACGACGCCTTCAATCTGGTGTTTGATGAGCACCGGTTCAGGAAACGAATCGATCTTTCCGGACTCGATGCGAGAAATATCCAGCACATTGCCCAGCAGCAACAGCAGCCCCTGGGCCGCTTCCTGGGCCACGGACAGGGATACGCTGTCGGCCTCCCCCTGTTTCGCTCTGCGCAGGGCGAGTTCCTGCAGGCCGATGATCGCGTTCAGCGGCGTGCGTATCTCATGGCTCATCGTCGACAGGAAGACACTCTTGGCCTGGTTGGCGGCCTCGGCCCGTTCCTCGGCCGCCCGGGTCCTGCGGACCTGGCGTCGCAGGTAGAAGGCCCAGATCAGCGAGATGGCGATCAGGATCGCGAAGAGGCTGCCCAGCTGGAGAATCTTGTCGCGATGGTCACGCCAGAAGTCGCTCCCGCCCCTAGAGAAACGCGGCGCCCAGGCTTTGACTATTTCCGCGACCTCTTCAGGCGTGATTGCCAGCTGCGCCTTCTCCAGGATGCTGCGCAACTCCGGCTGGTTCTTCGCCACCCCGATGCCGATGGGCGTGGAGGTGCTTTGCAGGATTCCGGTGACCTGGATGCGATTGTCGAAGTACTGGGCCGACAAATAGCGGCCGGTGTAGTCGCTGCTCAGGTACACCTCGTTCTGCCCCGAATCGACCGAGCGCATGGCCTCGAGGAACGTGGGGTACACCTTGAGCTGAATCTCCGGATAATCACGTCTTATGGTATCGATGAAAAAGTAGCCTTCACCCGTCGCCAGCGTCTTCCCATGCAGATCGGCAAGCCCGGTGAAACGCCGGCCGGCGCGGCGGCCAGCACTGGCTGCGGTCATCAGCACGGTGGAGCTGCGCAGGTACGGCGGCAAGACATCCAGTGGCGTCTCGAACAGCTCGGACTGAGGCATGGCCGGGGTCAACAGCGCGCGCCCCTCGGCGATGAGCTTGTTGGTTTCAAGGGTGTTTGGCGTGCCCAGGTAGGAGAACTTCAGGCCGCTGCGCTGGCTGATCAACTCCAGGTAGTCGCGGCCAATGCCGGTGACGTCGCGGTCCCGTCCCAGCTCGCCCAGCGCCCCAAGCGAGTAATTGATGGCCACGGGTACCTGCGGGTGGCTGTCCAGCCAGCGCTGTTCCGCGGGCGCCAGCTTCACCCGCGCTTCGTCGATGCTCAAGCGGCGGCCGGCGCTCCAGCTGCGCAGGATATCGTCCCCATAGCGCCTGGATATCCCGGGGATCGCCCGGTCGATGATGCCCCTCAGCGGCTCGTCACCCGGACGCAGAAGGAAGCGGAAACCCTGGCTGTCGACAGGAGCGAAGTTGTCGATGCGCAGGCCCAGCAGATAATGGGTTTGAATCAGGTAATGCGAGGACAGCGCATCCCCCAACACCGCGTCGATATCCCCCAGGACCAGCGCCTCGAGCGCGCGCTGGGGCGAATCGAAAAGCTCGACCTTGCTATGGGGATAGACCTCTCGTACCGCCTGTTGCTGAAGATAGCCGACGGTCATTCCCAGAACGCTACCGGCCTGGTCGGGATCGAAGGGCTGGGCCTGCGACGTCACCAGCACCGGCCGGTCGGACAGGTAAGCCTCGCTGAGCAGCAGGCCATTTTCCCGGCCTTCGACATCGCTGCCCGCGCCCAGCAGGTCGATCTCGCCACTGCGCAAGGCCGTCAGCGCGGATGCCCGCGACGAGTAGGCGCGCACCTTGGGCGGCCGTTCGAACATCAGGGCCAGATAGTCGGCGGTGATGCCCTGGTAGCGGTCGCCATAGAGCACTGACAGGGGCGGATAATCGAGACGCACGACCCCGATCGTGAACGGCCCACGCCCTTCCAGCCACTGCCGCGCCCTGGGGTCCAGCCAGGGGTGGCTGCTGGTGGTCATCCGACCGGACAACGCGATGTCTTGCGCGTGAGCCGGAAATATCGGTGAAAGAAAACCCAGCAACAGAATGCCAATAGCTGCGAGGGACCTCAGTAGCATGGGGAACCTTCCTTGGGGTACTTGCGGGATTTGCGGCAGGTGGCGATTCGCAGGCGGTCACTGCGGCGCGGTCGAAAATGTCGTGAACTCAATTGCAACTCTAGGTCTTGGCGGCTTTGCCGACGGCAAATAGCCCATCCTAGACCATCGAAGGCAGGGGCTGACAGACGAATACCGCACAATGAGTACGACTGTTTCTTGCCCCTCTATGATTTATCTGAATTGGTCAGCCCAATTAGCGTTGGCTTGACATCCCGACGACTCGGTCACCAACATGCAGCCGACTACACAGCCATGCACAGATACCATGTTCGAACTGAAAGACCTGCCTTCGCGCGAAACCCTCGAGCACTTCGGCAAGCTCTATGACAACCCCGATGTCGAGGGGCTCTATACCTGGCTGGTATGGGCGTCGGCGACGGATGAAATGCTCTCGGCATTTAATGCCAACCTCGCGCACGAGAATCTTGCCCAAACACCGTTCTTCGTCCTGCTGCTGCTCAAGCGTAACCCTGGGGGGCTCTCGATCGGCGCGCTGGCTGATGGGGTAGCCGTGGCTTCGCAGACGATGACGCGCGCCATCAAGCAGATGGAAGCTGCCGGTCTTTGTACGAAACATCCGGACCCGGACGATGGGCGCTACTGGATCGTCCGGCTGACCCCGGAGGGCGACAGCACCCTTGGCCGGGTGCTGCCCAAACACTACGAGTGGGTCGCCAAGTTCATGAGCCACTTCAAAGACGATGAGCGCGAGCTTTTGGTGAAACTGATGATGAGGGTGGCCCCTGCCCTGCGGACAATGCGCCTGGAAACGGAACTCGGCTGATCGGCCGAGTCTTTTAAAAATCATGTAGCACGCTACACAGCAACCTACAGAAAATGAAACCTTGGGCGGCTCCCTCGCGTCGCGGCCAGTAACGCCGCGACTTCAATGCCCTGGCGCCTCTATTGATCGAGATATGTAGCAATGCACACATCTACACAGGATATGGCTCAACAACCCACAGCGACTTTGCTGGTGCAGATGGTGTTCTGCGCACTCGCCGTGGTCTCTCTCTTGTATATCCCGGTGCCTATCCTGCCCCTTTTGGCACAGGCCTATCAGTTGCCGCAGGAACAGGCTGGCCTCGCACTGGGCGCCTTCGGGTTCGCATACGCCACGGGTTTTCTGGTGTTCGGGCCTTTATCCGATCGCCTTGGCCGCAGGACGGTCATGGTCGGCGGCCTGGTGCTGCTGGCCATCATCACGCTGGGGCTCGCATGGGTGCAGACGCCGACCCTGTTCATCTGCGGCCGTGCATTGCAGGGATTCGCCGCCGCCTCCTTCCCGCCCGTGGCCCTCGCCTATTTGTCCGAGCGCGGTACCCCCAGGCAACGTGTGTGGGGAGTGGCCTGGATGAGTACGGCATTCCTGTCGGCAGGTTTGCTCGGGCAGATCTACGGCAGCCTCGTTGCGGGGCGTTGGGGCCTGGGTTACGCCCTCATGCCGCTGGTGGTGATCTATGCCGCGACCGCGTTGCGCCTGGCCACAGTCCCGGAAGGAGCCCGAGCGGTACGTCCGAAGGGCTCGATGTGGGAAGGATATCGGCCCATCTTCACCTTGCTCGGTAACCCGGCCCTGCGCCGGGTCTATCTGCCCGCGCTCCTGCTGCTGATGTCATTCGTCGCCTTTTACATAGGACTGGATATGCACCTGGGCGAGGTCATAGAAAGCCAGGGCATCAGCAGAATGCAAGCACGTGGCGTGGCGTTGCCGGCGTTTCTCGCGCCACTGCTCGCTGCCAAATTGATTGGTCGCTGGGGAGCCAAGCGGGTCGCTACCACGGGGCTTGGCGTCGCGGCGTTTGGACTGGTGCTCTGTGCAAGCGCCGGTCAAGAACACATTTCCCTGCTGCTGGCAGCCAGTGTCGTCTATGTCGCGGGAGTGGCCATCAGTGTCCCCGGGCTGATCGCTCGAATCGCCGCGGCGGCATCGCCCGATGTTCGCGGCCTGGCGGTGTCCTTCTACACCTTCGTGCTCTTTGTCGGGGCGAGCCTTGGACCGTGGCTGGCAAACATCAGTCGCGCCTGGCAGGTGGAATCTTTTCTTCTGGTACTCGCAGCGGGGCTCGGCGCTGCAGCGTTGTACAGCGCTGCACGGGTAGATGACAGCTCCCGTGTGCGCTAGTCGAGCGGCCCTGGTTTCCACGCAGGACGTCAGTGGGAAGCGGGTCTGTTTTTGTAGTAATCCGGTATCGGCCAAACGACCTGCCGAAGGCCCCGGGTATAGAAAGGGAATCCATTGATGGGTATCTACGTTGTAGTTGCAAACCAGTTCGAAGACTTCGCAAGGCATGAAAACGTGATGTCCTACAGCACGCTGCTGCTGGTGCTAAAGACACCGGGACCATCCGTGCTGAGAGGTTGCAAGGTCGTTGCCGGGCAGGGGCTTGGCCGCAAGGAAATTCAGCATGCCTATCGCATGGCGATCGCCAGCGGGCATGCCGATGAATTCGATCATTGGGACCTGTGGACGGGCGCGGAGCTGGCGGGCCAGGAGCTCGCCCACAAGCGCCAGCGCAAGAACGTGCTGATCTCCGTTCCGGAGAGGAACGAGGAAGGCCTCTATACCGCCAGCCTCCTGCTCCATGCCGAAAACGAGTTGATGCTCGACCACCTCACTGGACAGCATGTGCAAGGCATGGTGCTGCTCGAAGCGTGCCGCCAGATGTTCCTGGCGGTGACGGAGCGCTTCCATCTGGACGACTACAAACCGCATAAGCGCTACTTCGTCCTCAACGAGATGAATGTCCGCTACACCGCCTTCGCCTTCCCGCTGCCGGCGCAGATCCGCTATCGCTTGATCGACCTGAAGCAACCGCGCCCCGACCGCGTCGAAGTGCAGGCGACGATGGAGGTCTGGCAGGGCGAACAATCCGTCACTGGCGTGGATGTCAAGTTCTGCGTCATGGATGCCAAGCGCCTCGGTCTGCGCGAGGCCACGCTCGCCTCTCGCGCCCTGTCCTCACAAGTCGACACCTTGCGCCGCCGCTTGCGCATGACCCCGCACCCGCATGCGCAGTTGATGACCGAGCCGATTCCCACCCTTTGATCCCATCGCCCGCTTGCACCCAGGTGCAAGCGCCTTTCGAGTAATCGTAATGACAGCACGAAGAATCGCTTTCTTCGACGTCGATGAAACCCTCATCGACCTCAAGAGCATGTTCAGTTTCCAAGCGTTCTACTTTCGCTGGCTATGGGGAGAGGAACGTGGCGGTGAGGCGGAAGTTGCCGCTGCCAAACGTATTGATGAGTACATCAGGAAAGGTTTCGATCGCTCTGCCATCAACACGCTGTTCTACGAAGACTTCCGCGATCACCAGCCCGACCTGGTGGCCGACGCGGCCCAGGCCTGGTACGTCCAGGAAAGGACGCGCTCGGAATTCTTCATCCGTCCAGTCCTGCAGGCACTTCAGGAGCACCAGGGCAACGGAGACATCGTCGCCTTCGTTTCAGGTTCGGCCATGGAGTTTCTGGCTCCACTGGCAGCCGAGCTGGGTGTGCCCCATGTTCTGGCAAACCGGCTGGAAACGCGCGATGGGCGCTTTACAGGCCAGCTCATCCCGCCGCAAACCATTGGCCTGGGCAAACAGCAAGCCGCCTTGCGCCTGATGGATACGCTCAGCGTCGATCCAGCCGACTGCTATGGGTACGGCGATCACCTGACGGACCTCCCCCTCTTGATGAGCGTCGGGAAACCTACGGTAGTGGCGGGCGACCCGGCCCTGGTCAGGCATGCGGAGCAACGTGACTGGCCCATCCTCTACCCCGACGCGTCCCTGCATCGAGGAGAACCATGATGTCGTTTCACCCGTTCTCCTTCAGCCGCCTGGCGGTGGTGGCCAGCCTTGCCCTCTGGTTGAGCATCGCCGTATTCAACAACCTCACCGACCCGGAAACCAACCGCTTCCATATCGGCAACACGCTTTCCATGGCGTTGCTGGAAGAAGAGGAACTGCTGGGCGCGGCCCTACGCTGGCGCGCCTGGCCAGCGCACTGGGCCGAAACGGCGCTGTACGCGGTGGCAGGCATCCAGATCGTCGTTTCGATGCTGCTCTGGTATGCGGCATTCACCTACGCCAGGGCTTGGCGCCTGGGCAGTCGTACCGCGCTGGACGTCGCCCGCAACCGCGCCGTCGTCGCCCTGACCTGCTTCCTGTTGCTGTGGTTCGGCTTCATCTGCGGAGGCCTGTGGTTCGGCTACTGGCTGAAGCAGGGCGCCATTCAATCGGTGCACATGACGCTGGTTCTGATAGGCCTGGTGGCACTGCTCTTCGTTCAAGGCGAGCCCCAATCATGGCCAGCTGTACAGCCCGCAGCCCCTGCCACGCCTGGCAGTCAACCACTCGAAAGGAGCCTTCCATGAACTCGCCGGTTCGCACCGCAAGCATTGCCCTCGTCATGGCCCTGGCAGCGATCACTGCCACCGCCAACACCGATTCGCCCAAGGAGAAACCTGCCATGCACCAGCCCGCCACCCGCCTGATCGCAGTGCCTTCCATCTACCAGGAGTCCGCTCGTCGCCAGGTAACTGTCGACGGCGAGCAAGCGCTACTCACCCGCTACGTGCGCAGCGATGGCCGCAACTCAGGACTGGATGGCGAACACTTCAGCACCCTGGTTTCGGACGCCGGCGTGCTCAAGGGCTTCGCCAATATGTCGCTGGACCTGGTCGGCAAGCCACTGCCGTCGCGCGAACGCTCCGAGGAAATTGCCAGGCTGTTTCTCGAGCAGCATGCCCCCGACCTGATCGAGCGTATGAAGATCAGTTGGATCGAACCCCACGATGAACCATTGAAGGTGACGCGCGACGGCCACGAAGAGGTCGTGACCTTGAGCGGCATGAAAGTGAAGGCACGCAATCTGGTCGACGGTCGCTGGTTCTGGATCATCGTCGGCAGCGACGCAAAGCCCATGGTGTTCGAACGCGACATCGTCTGGATCACCTTCCCCGGCAAGCGCCAGACCGAGAAATGGCTGCATGACAGCTGGCTGGCAACGCAACCAGGCGCTTGGGCCCAGTCACTCTGACGCCGCCGTCAGGGCCAGGTGAACCATCTTTGGGAGTCAATCATGCGCACCTCCAGTTCCAACAGCCTCAAGCACGCCTTGGCGCTGGTCGCCGTCAGCACGCTGGGCGCTTGCGGCCAGCCCAACCAGGGAGCGAGTACGGAACACCCCCTCCCCGTCGTCAGCGTCGCGGAGGTCGTCGTCCAGTCTCTCGCCGATTGGGACGAGTTCTCGGGCAGGCTTCAAGCCCCGGAGTCAGTCGATCTACGGCCGAGGGTCTCCGGGCATATCGACCGCGTGCTGTTTCGAGACGGCTCGCTCGTCAAGAAAGGCGAGCTGTTGTTCCAGATCGACCCCAGGCCCTTGCAGGCGGAGGTCAATCGCCTCGACGCACAACTTCAGCAGGCCCGCGCCAAACAGACCCGCGCCGCCAGTGAAGCCCAGCGCGGCGAGAAGCTGAGGGCCAACCAGGCGATTTCCGCCGAGCTGGCTGACGCGCGCAAGACGGCGTACCAGGAAGCCAGTTCCGCCGTTGCAGCGATCCGCGCCCAACTCGACGCCGCGCGCCTGAATCTGAGCTTCACTCGCATCACGGCGCCCATCGACGGCCGCATCGGTCGCGCGCAGGTGACCGCCGGGAATCTGGTCAATGAGGGGGCCACACTGCTCACCACGCTGGTGGGCACGAAGGAGCTCTATGCGTACTTCGATATCGACGAAGCCACCTACCTGAAACAGATTCGCCGCATACGAAGCGAAAAGGCCTTCTCCCCTTCCCGTGTGCCGGTGCATTTGGCACTGAGTACCGACGAACGACCCGCGTATGAAGGTCGCCTGGACTTCCTCGATAACCAAGTCAATCCGCGTACCGGTACCCTGCAGGCACGTGCTGTCATCGACAACGGCGAAAACGAGCTGCCCCCCGGGCTCTACGTTCGCCTGCAATTACCCGCCAGCGACCGCTACCCCGCCACCCTGGTCCGAGACGAAGCGATTGGCACCGACCTGGGCAATCGCTTCGTACTGGTGCTGGGCAAAGATGCGGTGGTGAGCTATCGCGCCGTCCAGCTTGGCCCCAAGGTCGAAGGCCTGCGCGTGATCCGCAAGGGCCTGAAGGCAGGAGACCGCATCGTGGTCAATGGCCTGCAGCATGCCCGTCCCGGTGCCAGGGTTACACCGGAACCGGTGGCCATGGCGACCGCTGAGGTGCTGGCCCGTTTGACGCGGCTGAATGCCTCTACCGAACCGACGCCTGTCGCACAACAAGGCCCGGAGCGGAGGACATCGCCATGAACATCTCGCAGTTCTTTGTGCGACGCCCGATCTTCGCCATCGTCCTGTCGCTGCTCATTCTGATCGGCGGAATCGTCTCTCTGTTCCAGTTGCCGGTCAGCGAGTATCCGGAAGTCGTGCCGCCCACTATTGTGGTGCGGGCACAATTTCCGGGCGCGAACCCCGACGTGCTCGGCAAGACCGTAGCCTCACCGCTGGAGCAGGCCATCACCGGCGTGGAAAACATGCTCTACATGTCCTCCCAGTCGACCTCGGACGGCTCGATGACCCTGACCCTGACCTTCGCACTGGGCACGGACCTCAATGCCGCGCTGGTCCAGGTGCAAAGCAGGGTCACCCGCGCGACCACCCAGCTGCCTCCCGATGTCCAGCGGCTGGGCGTGACGGTGGACAAGACGTCGCCGGCGCTGGCCCAGGTCGTTCACCTGTATTCGCCAAGCGGCCAGTACGACCCGACCTATCTTGCCAACTACCTGACCATTCACGTCATCGACGAGCTGTACAAGATCGAGGGTGTCAGCGACATCCGCCTGCTGGGGATGGGCGATTATGCCCTGCGGGTCTGGCTGGATCCGGACAAGGTGGCTTCCTACAACCTGGCCGCGACGGATGTGATACGCGCTATCCGCGAGCAGAACCGGGAGGTCGCCGTCGGCTCGCTCGGCGCACCGCCAAACGCGAGCGACAACGCCTTCCAGTTGCTCATTAACGCCCGAGGCAGGCTGGTCGACGAGGACGAGTTCGAGCGCATCATCGTGCATGTCGGCGAGCGCGGCGAAATCGTCCGCCTGCGCGACGTCGCACGCATCGAACTGGGCTCGAGCCAGTACGCCCTGCGCGCGCACCTCGACGGTCGCCCCTCCACCGCCTTGCAGATTTTCCAGGACGCGGATGCTAACGCCATCGAGCTGTCCGACCGGATTCGCAAGCGGATGAGCGAGCTCGCTCAAGACTTCCCACCGGGCGTCGAACACTCGATCGGCTACGACCCCACCATCTTCGTGCGCAGCTCCATCACCGCGGTGGTGTATACGCTGCTGGAGGCCGTCGCGCTCGTCGTACTGGTGGTCATCCTCTTTCTGCAGACATGGCGCGCGTCGATCATTCCGCTAGCCGCAGTGCCAGTGTCCCTGATCGGCACGCTCGCGGTCATGCAACTGCTGGGCTTTTCCATCAACGCGCTATCGCTGTTCGGCCTGGTGCTGGCTATCGGTATCGTGGTCGACGACGCCATCGTCGTGGTGGAGAACGTCGAACGCAACATCGACATGGGCAAGTCGCCGGTAGAAGCGACCCGCCAGGCGATGAAGGAAGTGACCGGCCCGGTCATCGCCACCGCCCTGGTTCTATGCGCGGTGTTCATTCCGAGCGCTTTCATCTCCGGCCTCACCGGGCAGTTCTACCGGCAATTCGCGCTCACCATCGCGATATCGACGGTGATCTCGGCGTTCAACTCGTTGACCTTGTCGCCCGCCCTGGCCGCGATACTGCTCAAAGGCAAGGACGCACCCAAGGATCGTCTGTCGAAGCTGATCGACCGACTGTTCGGGGGCTGGCTGTTCGCTCCATTCAACCGACTGTTCCAACGGGCAAGTGCGGGTTATGTCAGCCTCGCCACGCGACTGCTGCGAGCGGGCTCCATCGTCCTGATGTTGTATGTCGGCCTGGTGGGACTGGCCTATCTGGGGCTGGAGAAAACCCCCACAGGCTTCATCCCTCAGCAGGACAAACAGTACCTGGTCGCCTTTGCCCAGCTGCCCGAAGGCGCCAGCCTGGACCGTACCGAGGCCGTCATCCTGAAGATGTCCGAGCTTGCCCTGAAGCATCCGGGGGTGGCCAATACCGTGAGTTTCAGCGGCCTGTCCATCAACGGCTTCGTCAACAGCGCAAGCGCGGGGCTCATGTTCATCCCGCTCAAATCCTTCGATGAACGCAAGGACGCCTCGATGTCAGACACCGCCATCGCCCAGGCCTTGACCGCTGAATATGGCCGGATCCAGGAGGCCTTCGTGATGGTGGTTCCCCCACCGCCAGTGGAAAGCCTGGGCTCTATCGGGGGCTTCCGGGTGCAGATCGAGGACCGCAGCAGCCTGGGGCATGAAGCGCTCTACCAGCAGATTCAGTCGCTGGTGGACAAAGCCAGGGCGCTACCCGAACTGGCCGGCGTATTCTCCAGCTACCAGGTGAACGTCCCGCAGATCGACGCGGATATCGATCGGGACAAGGCCAAGGTCCATGGGGTGGCGATCGACGAAATCTTCGACACCCTGCAGGTCTACCTGGGCTCGATGTACGCCAACGACTTCAACCGCTTCGGGCGGACCTACCACGTCAATGTCCAGGCCGAGCAGGCATACCGCGTGGCGCCGGAGCAGATCGGCAGGCTGAAAGTACGCA
Organism: Pseudomonas chlororaphis subsp. chlororaphis; assembly: GCF_003945765.1. Taxonomy (NCBI): domain Bacteria; kingdom Pseudomonadati; phylum Pseudomonadota; class Gammaproteobacteria; order Pseudomonadales; family Pseudomonadaceae; genus Pseudomonas; species Pseudomonas chlororaphis. The sequence continues at coordinate 4,150,381 of NZ_CP027712.1, forward strand.
ACCGGCAGGGCGACCTCATTGCGTTGTCATCCTTCGTCCGGATACGGGAGTCGTCCGGTCCCGACCGAGTGATGCATTACAACGGTTTCCTGTCCGCCGAGATCAACGGCAGCCCGGCTCCGGGGTACAGCTCCGGCCAGGCCCAGGCAGCCATGGAGCGGCTGTTGCAGCAGGAGCTGCCCAACGGCATGGCCTATGAGTGGACCGAGCTAACCTACCAACAGATTCTCGCCGGCAATACCGCCCTGCTGGTTTTTCCCTTGTGCGTGCTGCTGGCGTTCCTGGTGCTGGCCGCGCAGTACGAGAGCTGGAGCCTGCCGCTGGCAGTGGTGCTGATCGTCCCCATGACCCTGCTGTCGGCCATTGCCGGGGTGCTGCTCACCGGCGGCGACAACAACATCTTCACCCAGATCAGCCTGATCGTGCTGGCGGGGCTCGCGTGCAAGAACGCCATCCTGCTGGTGGAGTTTGCCCGGGAGAAACAGCAGCAGGGCCTGGACTGCGTCAACGCAGTGCTAAAGGCCTGCCATCTGCGCTTACGCCCGATTCTGATGACGTCCATCGCCTTCATCATGGGCGTGGTGCCTTTGGTGTTGTCCTCCGGTGCCGGCGCCGAGATGCGCCGGGCCATGGGCATCGCGGTGTTCTCGGGGATGGTCGGTGTCACCTTCTTCGGCCTGCTCCTGACCCCGGTCTTCTATGTATGGCTGCGTCGCCTGGTGGAAAGACGCGCCCAACGGCGCACCGCCATGAAGAAGGTGTTTTGGGAGGACAAAACATGAGTCGCCTGCTATCGGCTCTTGGCGGAGGCTGGCAGCCCGGTTGAAGCAGCATTTTTTTGTGGACGGAGAAGTCGCGTTATGAAAGCTCTTGCAGTTGCCTGTGTACTGGCAGGCCTGATCAATGCTCTGCCCGCATCGGCGGCAGATAGCCCCATTTCCGCTAATGGAGAAACCTCAGTGGTCATCAGAAAGAACTATCCCACCCTGCCCGAACCGGCCGGCCCCTACTCCGTTTCGGTTCGTCACAACGGCACCCTGTACCTGTCCGGCATGACAGCCTTCGGTACGCCGGCCCAGGGCAAAGACATCGCCAGGCAGGCCGAAGCCATATTCGAACAGATCAAGCGCGTCACCCAGGCCGAGGGAATCGGCATGCGCGACCTCATCAAGGTGACCATCTTCGTGACCTCGATGGACGAAGTCGGCGCATTGCGTGAAGTCCTGTCGAAGAACTATGGCGGTGCCTACCCGGCCAGCTCACTGGTGAGGGTGGCCGGATTGTTCTCGCCAGAGGTCAATATCGAGATCGAGGCGGTATTTGCAGTACCTGGCTGAGTTCGGCCATTGAACCTGTGGATGTCCCCTCATCGGAGAAGAGGCGCCATACCGATGCCGCCGTCCGCAGGAAGATCTTCGACTTAAACTTGATAGCAATGACCGTATCTTCGTCATCAAACTGAGCCGTGGGGAACATCAAGGTTGGCTTAACAAATATGTTTGGGCCTGGATTGATACCCGACTCTAACGTCGTTCCGCATCTCGTTGCGCCTTATCGTGCGCTAACTTTGACCCTCGGGTAGGCGCTCGATGATCCCTCGGGGAGAACCAGTTTTGCAGTGAGGCCGTATTTCAGCAGGCTTGGGGACTTGTCCGGAGCTTCCCAAGCCGTTCCCGGATGCGCGAATTGCAGTTGCACAGGCTTCCCGAAGCAATGCCGGCAACTGCAACTCGAACCTCTTGGCGACGAGACTATCGCACTAGCTGCCAAACGGTGGCATCGGTATATCGCCAGGCTGCAACCCCAGCAGCGATATGTACTCGTAGATGTGCTGATAGCCGGATTGGGCTTTATAGCTTGTGCAACTGGATTGCAGTTTCCCACACAGCCGCAGCTCCATTTGTGCGCTGCCCATGCCCCATTGCGTATAGTTCAAATTATTGTTTGTAACGGTATCTATTCCACGGCAAACCGCTTTCTTCGTGTCTTCATCAATGACATTGGTTGGCTCATAGAGCGTCAAGGAGAAGTCGAGAGAAGTGGCGCACCACGCCATCGGTACAACATCCAGAGTGTTGTATATCCGTAGCGCATTACCGGCCATTTGCTTATTGAAATAGCTCGCAAAAAAACCATCGCCAGCCGTTGGTGCAGCAATCGTTTCGCAATAAAAGTTAAAGCCCGAGAATTTATCTTTCAGATAAAGCGCGACCACCGACATGAGCGCACCGCCAAGGCTATGACCGACCAACCGGATCGTCGCCCCGCTTCGCTGCTTCCCTAGAAAATCGCACAGCGTGCCCTGAGAACCGATCTTGGATGCCGTATGCAATATCGCGTGTACACCCCCCGCAGTTCCCTGAGATATGTTCGCCGGCACCGGGCAGCTCTTGATAAGTTTCTGCAACGGCACCATTGGAAAAATATCAAGATCATCCAGCTGGTCCAGGGGAGAATCGAGAAGGGTCCCGCTCGTCACTACTACGATGTCGTTCTCATTTCTCCCGCCGATCAGCACCACCGTGATGTGAGCCGTGTACTCGCCATCCATCACCAGCGCGGGGCCCCAGGCTACGCCATAGCCGCCGCCTACCTTGGAGCCATTAAGACGCGAAAGAATGTTGTCTTTAACCTGGCTTGGTGAAGGGTTCTTGATGTTTTTCCATGACGGCGAATACCTCGCCGCATTATTGACCACGAAAGCGTGTGTAAGACTGATTTGCCTTTGCTGAAGTGAGTCTAGCGAAGTCATGACTGCTCCTTGTCTCGAAGAAAGTTTTCAAGGGACCAACGAAAACTTATGGCTGCCGTCGATCCTTCCGGGCCAGCAAGACCGAGTGTAGTCGCAGTTTTGGAAGCGTGAGTACGGTGCACAGAACGAATGCATCGCCGCAATTCGCCCCGATGGCCAAGGATCAGAGGGCTGACCTGCGGCAGTGCCTATTCGCTAAGTTCTGTACGCAAAGCAACGTCGCAAACACCGCATGGCTCAAACTAACGAGGCCATCGCTGCATAGCTTCCTGCAAGTTTGTCGACGCGATGCGCTCAACCCTGCTTGTTCAACTTGATGGGCAGCCACTGGAGTAGCCATCGGTCGGCCACTTCATCGGGGCTGTTCGAAGAGATTCAGCAACCCGCTTCCAAGCCGCATCGGGGATTCGTACCGTTTTGCCATCGTGGCCTACTGCCGAACCCGGTGCTCAAGTGCGGCAGCGGCTTCAAAGAATTTCGTACAGAGCCTAAAACGGGAAACAACAGGGCAGAAAAATGACTTTCCAACTTGTGTCGCCATCACATCGCTCAACACATGGCTGACATACTGCTGTTGGTAAGTGTAGGTGAGTTGTACCTTCTGGTACTCCATCAACTTGGGGTCGATTGAGGATCGATCTGACAGTCAGAACTGAAGAACCTGGCAACTGTCAGATCAGACCCGCACTTCTACACAATGCGTTAAATCGTAAGCACCGAACGAAATTTCGCTTTGCTCATATTCAGGAAGACTTCCTCTGCGTCTTCAAGCGGATAGGTTTCAATCATTGCCCGCACCCCCTTGAGCGCCGCAAACGCCATAGTTTCCTCGCTGTCTTTGGCATTGCCACTATACCAACCAGCGATACTACGCCGACCAAATACCAGTAAGTCAGGGGAAACACCCAGAGGCTGATGGTCGGTCGCTACAAACACAAGACGACCATTAGGCTTGAGACCCAAGGTCAGATCCACCTGTGCTGCGCCTGATCCTACCGTTGAGAGCACTACTGTCGCTCCACCTAAACGTGCGAGGGCCTCCCCTGCACTCCCCTCAGTACTGTCGATGTATTCGTCAGCTCCAAGCTTGCGGGCCAGGGCTTCCTTGGCGCGACCACGGCTCACCGCTACCGTGCGGAACCCCATTTTATTCGCAAACTGAACGGCAAGATGGCCTAACCCTCCCACGCCATGAATCGCAACCGTATCGCCCGGACGAGCGCCAGAATGACGTAACGCGTTGAATGTTGTAATACCCGCACACATCAGCGGAGCAGCCTCCGCAAAAGACAGCACATTGGGAATCCGCGCTAGAGCATCTTGCGGTACCACCATATATTCGGCATACCCTCCATCGTAACTCGCCCCCACGATCATACGGTCGGTGCAGTTGGTGAAGTCGCCCTGACGGCAATACTCACAGTTAGAACAACTCCCCCCGTGCCAGCCAACTCCCACACGGTCTCCAGGTTTCCAGGTCGTCACCTCGGCGCCTACCGAGTCGATCTCACCGGCCACTTCATGCCCAGGTACTCGGGGATAAGTCACACCCAGCATGCCCATTCGAGCAATATTTTCCCCAGCACAGACGCCACACGCATGTACTTTGACCCTAACCTGTCGTGGACCAGGTACGGGTACGGGAACCTGGGACACGACGAAAGTTCCCCCTACCTCTACGGCCTGTACCGCCTTCATTAGCATTGTCTCAGTCATTACACACCTCCCAATTAGAGGGCAATAGAAACCGGATGCGGTTTCGTTTGCCCGATTCAGTTGCTTGAGCCGCCATTCATCAGAATTTCTTCACCGGTAATGAAGAACGATTGGTCGCTGGCGAGAAATTCCGCGATATCAGCGACATCTTGTGCCTTTGCGAGCCTCCCAATCGGGATCGTCTCGAGCAAACTCTTTTTGTAAGGATCGTCGTCACCGACTCCGGTGAAGATGCCGGCGCCGTCGATCGGGCCAGGGACAAGTGAATTGACGGTGACTTTGCGATGACCGATTTCCTGGGCTAACACCCGCACGAGATATTTCGGCGCGGATTTGCTAGTCCCGTAAAGACCAAGTCCTGGTTGCGGGCGCGATGTCGAGCTGGAGGCAATATTGATGATTCGGCCGCCATCAGCGATGTGGCGAGCTGCAGCCTGCATGACGAAGTAGGGACCCTTGGTATTAACGCGAAAGAGTAGATCAAAGTCCTCCTCGGTCACGTCGACCACCTGAATGTTGACCTTTTCTATGCCCGCGTTGGCCACGACAATATCGATTTTGCCGAATGTCCTGAGCCCGGCCTGAAACAACGCTTCAATTTCAACAACGTTGGACACATCTGCTTGTACGCTGATCGCCTTGACACCTTCAGCTATCGCCGCAGCCACTACTTCATCAGCAGGTGCTTTGTCTCTCGAGTAATTGATCACGACATTGGCACCGCGTTCGGCCAGGCGTAGCACAATGGCGCGCCCGAGCCCCTTGGACGATCCCGTGACTATTGCAACTTTTCCTTGCAAACTCATGACTGCATACTCCTGTTAATTAACTGCGTTGAATAAAACTGGAGGCGTGGGGTATGTGAGTGTATTCGACGAAGTCGTCGATCAAGGTCATCCTGTTTACAGCTAGATAGTCCTCTATGTCTGAAGATTAAGTGTAATTAATCGGACCTCAATGGAAAGCCCATAAAATCCAGACAAACAATCCAGGAAACACGTCCAATCCCTTGCGGATACTGCTTGTACAGCTTGGCAACCGTTTCTGGCTTCGAGGCGTCAAGTTCTATGACCTCAACTTGATAGGCTGGTTGATAGATCGCTTTATTCGAAGTGGCAAACCTCTCCGTGTTTGTTACTGTTCGTCTCTGAACATCAGAATCAGCAAGTGTCTATCGGTCTGGATAACGGCCACAGCGACTGACACTCCTCCTGCACATATATAGATGAGACGACCACATCGGTCCGACCACCCTCCAGGACTTCAACTTCGATACAAATATTGCGCCCTTGCATAGCGCCTCCGACATTGGCGAAGTACTGGAGATCAAGCTGATGACCGGCCATAGTTATAACGTGGAGGTGGCCAGTAACTTCATTCCGCCCAATCTGATCAAGGCCGAGGCAAAGTCCGCGCCGCGAGTGGCGGATGCTGAACGAACATGAGCGGATCAGAGCGAATCCGGAGACTCAAGAGATGACAGCATCAACACCTCAAACCATTCGATGAACGCATTGAGCCGACGCGAGCGTTGGCGTCGATGTGGGTACAGCAGCGAGACAGGCATCGACGCGGCCCGAAACTCGGGCATGACTTCCACCAGTTGCCTGGAATCGAGCAGGTGTTGCACATCGAACCGGGGGATCTGAATCAACCCCATTCCCGCCATGCAGCAGGCGATATAGCTCTCGGCATTATTGACGATCACCCAGCTGGGTACTGCCACCTCATGGGTCTTGCCATCGCTTACATACTCCCAAGGTAACTCACGACCGTTATTCGGCGAGGCATACCCTACCGAGAAATGCCCATGTGTCAGGTCTCCCGGCTCCTTCGGGGTGCCATGCTGGCGAAGATAATCAACAGAGGCACAGTTGATCAGCGCGATATGCCCGATCGTCCGGGCGAACAGACTGCTGTCGAGCAGATGGCCAACGCGGACGACGCAGTCGACCCCTTCCTGCACCAGATCGATAGCGCGATCTGTGGAGCCCAAGGCGAGCTGCAGTTCTGGATAGCTGCGCTTGAGAGTCGGCAGGGCCGGTGCGATCAGCCTTCGGGCGATACGGCTGGGAACATTGATGTTCAAGCGTCCAGAGACCTGGTGTTGATGCAGCTGAAACAGCCGCTGGATGTCGTCAGCATCCGCCAGTAGCCGTCGTACCCGCTCCAGCAACTGAGTGCCATCGGCGGTCAATTGCACCCGTCGTGTCGTTCGATGCAATAGCCGTACGCCCAGATCTGTCTCCAACTCCTGAATAGCGGCAGATACCGAAGCCCGCGGCAATTCGAGCATGTGGGCCGCCTTGATGAAGCTGCCCATTTCGGAGACCTGAATGAAAATACGGTACTGGATAAGCTTGTCCATAATAATGCCTAACCGGCGAAGCCCCCCTCCTCCAGAAAACGCTTTTCCTCAGGCGTACTCTCGCGTCCGAGCAGCCGATTGCGATGGGGGAAACGAGCAAATCGGCGGATGACGTCCCGATGCCCTTCGGCATGGGCGAGCCAGGGTTGCCCCAATCGAGTATTGAGCAGGACCGAAAAGTCCTGGTCGACGAGGTCCTCGGAATGGGCAAAGGGCAGGCAGAAGAACAGCCTCAGGTCAGCATCGACCGCCTCCATATACCCCGCTGCCTGCGCCAGGCGGGCGACATGTCGGGCCAGGGTGTCCGTTGCGTACATGTCCGCGGTGCCACGAAAGGCGTTGCGCGGAAACTGGTCGAGCAGGATCAGCAGCGCCAGCGCGCCCTCGGGGGTATCCAGCCAAGCGTCGCGTTCACCGCGAACCACCGACCGATGCAGGTCGAGAAAACGCTCGCGAAAGCGTCGGTCGAACGCTGGGTCCTTGGCGAACCACTGATTGGCGCCCGCCTCCCGCCAGAACCGGACGACGGCAGTTGCCTGCGTGTCGATGATAGAGGCCATGATCATCGGTCCTTGGCGACCGCATTGCCCAGGATCATGGACTTGCCGGCATAAATGCCACCCGCTACCTCCAGCGCCAGACGCTCGGCGTCCTTGCGGCGTAGATCGGCGGCAATCTCCTCGGCCCCATCGGGTGTCGCGCCCAGCACCTTCGATGCCTCTTGCCCAAAGGTCATGGCCGACTCGAAGGTGACGCGGATCTGGTAATCCACATCGGCGTTGATCAGTTCGATAGCGTGCTCCCGGTCGAGTGCGCGTGCCAGCACACGGGCATGGGGGAACCGGGTCTTGGCATACTCGACGATTCGCGTGGCGGCCTTGCGGTCGTCGACGCATACCAGGATGGCGCGGGCGTGGTGCGCCCCGGCGGCATGCAATATGTCGGGGTAGGTGCCGTCGCCGTAGTACACCTTGAAGCCGAAATCCTTGGCGTCGCGTATAACCTGAGGCTGGTTGTCGATGATGGAGATATCGGCGCCCATCGCCAGCACATGCTGACTCACGATCTGCCCAAAACGGCCAAAGCCGATGATCAGCACGCTGCCGGCCAGATTCTCCGGCGCCTGCGTGCCTTCCAGGGAGGCTCCGTGCTTGGGTCCCCAACGCCGGTAGACGATGACCACCAACGGCGTCAGAGCCATGGAGAGCACGACCACGGCAGTCATGTTGGCGTTGACCTGCGGGGCTATCACCCCACTGGCCAAGGCGGCGCCAAAGAGCACAAAGGCGAACTCACCGCCCTGGGCCATCAGCACGGCCCGGTCCATGGCATCGGCGTGGGAACTCCTCGTCAACCGCGCCAGGCTGTAGATACACAGTGACTTGACGGCCATCATCGCCAGCACGCCGGCGACGATGAGCGGCCAATTGCGTGCGACCACCGTCAAGTCCAGCGACATCCCGACGCCCAGGAAGAACAGCCCCAGCAGCAAACCACGGAAGGGTTCGATATCCGCCTCGAGCTGGTGACGGAAAGTCGACTCCGACAACAGCACCCCGGCGAGGAAGGCCCCCATGGCCATGGACAGACCGCCCAGTTGCATCAACAGTGCCGCGCCCAGCACCACCAGCAATGCGGCCGCGGTCATCACCTCGCGCGCCCTGGAGTTGGCCAGGATGTAAAACAACGGGTTGAGCAGCCAGGTCCCCACGGCGACCAGCGCCGCGAGTGAACCTGCCGCGATGCCGATACTGGCCCAGCGCGAGTCGGCAACCGGCGCAGAAGGATCGAGAGGGGCGATAAACGCCACCAGCGCCAACAGCGGTACGATCAACAGGTCTTCGAAAAGCAGTATCGCCACGATTTTCTGCCCGCGTGCCGCGGCAATGTCGCCACGCTCGCCCAACAACTGCATGACGATGGCGGTGGACGTGAGCACAAATCCCATCGCGCTGACGAAAGACACCGCCAGCGGAAAACCGAACGCCAACCCTACCCCGGTCAGCAACACACCGCAGGTCAGTGTCTGCAGACTGCCCAGGCCGAAGATGTCGCGCCGCATGCTCCACAGATGAGAGGGGCGCATTTCCAGCCCGATGACAAAGAGAAACATCACCACCCCTAACTCGGCGGTGTGCAAGATGGTCTGCGGGTCGTTGAACAGGCCCAGCCCGAAGGGACCGATCACCAGCCCCGCCGCCAGATAGCCCAGTACGGAGCCCAGGCCCAGGCGTTTGAACAGGGGCACTGCCACCACCGCCGCCCCCAGTAAGGTCACGACCTTGACCAGATCACCCGCGCTGCCCTCTACCGACATAAATGAATCTCCCGTATCCAAGGCATGTCAGGCACGGGCGAACTGCCAGAGAGCAATGCCCGCGGCCAGGGTAGGCATGGCGAAGACCAGCAACAGGATAGGTAACTCTTGGCGCACGCTATACCCCGCGTAGGTGACACCCACCCACATATTGATGCCTGCCATCAGCAGCCAGAAAGGGACAAAGGCCTTGGTCGCCAGTGCCATGCCCAGGCTGTCCCCGCCCCAAAGCCAGCCGAACAGAATAAACACCAACAGAAGGAGCAGACCTCCCGCCATGACCATCAGTACATGCATGTCCAACCTCCTGGTTCGCGCAACGTCAGGCTGGGCAAAACGCCCTGCCCCGACAAGCCTCGCGCAATAAGCAAAAAAACGCTGTTGCGCCTCGCGGGCACAGGCGAAAATACCGATGTTGAGAAGCCACACACCGCCCATGCATCGGGTGCGCTGTCCTGCATGGGCAATCGAAAGGGAGCTGCGGCGCTTCGCGTAGAATCGCCCCCCTGCAAGACTGTGCCCTACCGCAGGAACCGCGACGACAGACCCATAGGCGTACAGCTCTGTTGCAGTCAGCGAAACCATCTGGTTCAGGTCGCGTGCAAGCAGACCACCCAAGACCCTGGCCTCACTACCGGCGAGAAATACAATTGCTCCAGTGACAGAATGGCGACCATGGGAAATATCCGCCCTGCCTGCTGGATAGCGTTGAAGTCTAGGTAAGAGGGACTGACAGATAAACTCGCCCAATCTGGATAGACAATCCCAAAATTCCGCCCAGTTCAAACTGCCTTTTTCATAAAAGACAACAGCTTGATGTCAGCCATATGTCATCGAGCATTTTTCTGTTTGGCTATCGGCCACCGTGCCCGCCACTGCGCACAGTAATCAGCGGTGACATGCTGTACTCGCCGATCCAGATTCCATTTTGGCAATGGAGGACGCTTTCGGGATGACAACCAAGCTACGCCCTTCCTCGTATAATCCGCATTCTCGAATTCGACCCTCCTTGCACAAGGTGATCTGATGACGAACGAAGAGCTGCAGGCGATCGGTGACTACGTAATGCCGGAGATACCGGCCACCCGTTCCGATCTGGCATTGATCTTTGGCACGCGGCACGGCGTTGAAGAGTTCTGCGCGGAGATCGCTACCCTGTGGCACGCTCAGATGTTTCTGCGGGCTATCGTCTCGGGCGGCCAAACTGGAGAGTTCTCCACCATCGAGGCGCGCGTCATCGCGAGCCGGCTGATGGAACTCGGCATTCCGGAGACCGCCCTCCTCATAGAGCCCACAGCCACGAACACCGGCGAGAACGTTCGCTTTGCGCGTGCGCTGGCGCAATCGCAACTTGCTCCCGAAGAGTGGCGCAGCGTCCTTGTCGTCGGCAAGGTTTGCTCGGCGCGGCGATACCTGATGACGCTGCGGCGCCACTGGCCCGAACCCTCGATAAGTGCGCGGTGGATCAATTATTTCTGCGTCGACAAATCCAGTTGGCATCAAGACCCTGAGTTCTACGCGCGAGTGCTGGGTGAGTATCGAAAGATTCCTGGCTACATCGACAGCGGACTCCTGCGGGAGCTTGAAGAGCTTGGGCCGTATCCAGAAATTCCTGGTTCAAGCCTGGATCGCATCGATCCAGCGAAATAGAATCCGCCGACAACAGAGCCGGGTTCCGTCATCTGACAGAAATACTTGTCGACATCTTGGCATCACCGACTGGCGTGCAGGCAGCACGACGTTCTGAAAAGACGCAGTCCGCGGCGGAGAACACCCTCGCAACTTCCTGCAAGATAGGAAGGTCAAGTTGGTAGTGACGATAAGGTCGTGCCAGTGATGGACCTCTTGCATGCCTGGATGATCGCCCAGAGCCAGCTCGTACACGGCGGCTCGGTTATTAGCAAAGCGCTGGATTACAGTCTCAAATGCTACGAACTTATTAAAATCGTTTAACCCATTACCCCTCATGTCGATCCAGCGGGCAAGTGATATTGCCAAGTCGCTCCCCTCATAGATGGGAGCCGGTTTAAGTGTGCGGGACCGGATGTTCGGAGGCATACTTTCATTGTTCAGAAATCAAGGATTGTCTATCCATAAATGGCTAGCTTATTTTTAAATTCGAACGTTTTAAAGTAAGCGATATCTCCTGCCACCAGGAGCAGGCCATGTAGCAGGCTACTCGATCAAAAGTGAAATTATTTTCATCGACAGGGGAGCAGAAAACAGGTGGATTGATTCCTCGCGACTTGGCACAACAGGGAAGCACACTAGTGATTCACTGCAACAGTGCATCGAGTAAAAGCGATCCAGGTACGACTATTTGTTGAGTATCAAAACCTTGGATGCCGAAGAGGTATCCCAGGCAATACCTGCTCTATCGTCACCTCATGCTTTGGCGCTTTGTAGGCACGTCTATTGTCTTACAGTTACCTGGTCATCACCCGTTGATTCCGAGTTGCAGGCACATGCTTGGCTTTAATACCACCACGTTACCCGCTCGAGAAACCAGGCCGTAGGGTGCCTACTTCTACTATATCCGCGCCACTCTTGCCACCGGCATCATCGCTACAGCCGTAGGTGAGATTGCTCCATATTTTTCCGTCCAATAAAGAGGGAATATCATGGCTAAGATTAAAGTTAATGGAGATTGGCGAGAAGTTGACGCCTCGAATGGTCGTCCTCTTTTATGGGCATTACGTGAAGACTTGCAACTCACGGGAACCAAGTTTGGTTGCGGTGCGGCGCTGTGCGGTGCCTGCACCGTGCTTCTCGATGGCATACCCGTTAGATCCTGCGTGACGCCTGCCGAAGTTGTGACAGGCAGGTCCATCACCACCATCGAAGCGATGGGGAGTTCTAATATTGGCAAGCGTGTGCAGAAGGCATGGACGGACCTCAATGTCCCCCAATGCGGTTACTGTCAATCGGGTCAAGTAATGGCCGCGGTGGCATTACTTACACAAATACCGAAGCCCACCGACCCTGATATTGATCAGGCCATGTCAGGCAACATCTGTCGATGTGGGATGTACCCGCGTATTCGGGCAGCCATTCACCAGATTGCGGAGAGCCTGGCATGAAGCGCATTCTGGATACCTTTGAAACGAAGCACTCTGCCTCAGTCACAGGCCTTAGTCGGCGACATTTTCTTCAATTAAGCGCAATTGCCAGTGGCGGGATCATGGTGGGTTTTCATTTACCCGAAGTGATGGCAGGTACCCCTGTACAGATGCCCCATAAAACTGTGCAGCCTAATGCTTTTGTACGTATCACTGCTGACAACTGGATCACGGTAATTGTGGGTCATACCGAAATGGGGCAAGGCGTCACAACCATAATCCCAATGCTGGTTGCCGAGGAAATGGACGCTGATTGGCAACGTGTGCGTTGGGAGCAGGCACCCACGGCACCCGCCTATCAGAACCCTCTAATGCATCAGCAACTTACGGGTGGCAGCCTGACGACAATCGCCCAATACGAGCCTCAGCGTAAAGCCGGTGCCGCTGTCCGCGAAGTGATGCTAGCTGCCGCCGCAAAGCGCTGGCACGTCGATGTGTCATCACTGCGTACCGACACCGGCCGCGTGATCCACGACGCGAGCGATCGTAGCGCCACTTACGGTGAGCTAGCAGTCGATGCCGTGGGTATTGAGCCGCCAGCAAATCCAAAGCTCAAGGACCCGAAGAACTTCAAGATCATCGGCAAACCACTCCGCCGTATCGACGCCATGACCAAGGTCGACGGTTCGGGCAAGTTTGGCATGGATGCCTATGTACCTGGCATGCTCATCGCGGTGCTCGCGCGCCCGCCGCTTTTCGGTGGCAAAATCTCCCATGTCGACGCCACAGTGGCCAAGGCTATGCCCAATGTCGTCGGTGTCTATGAAACGCCGCAGGGGGTCGCTGTGGTGGCCAAGGATTTCTGGTCGGCAAAGCGAGCTCGTGATGCCCTCGTTCTGATGTATAGCGATGTGATTGGCGAGCGCGTTTCGACGGATGAACAGCGCATTATGTATCGTCATCTGATGTCACTTGAAGGAACGGTGGCACGTAGCACTGGCGATATAGAATTGGCACAACGGAGCGCCGCGAAAACATTCACCGCCGACTACTGGTTTCCTTACCTCACCCACGCGCCGATGGAGCCACTCAATGCCACCATCGATTATCGCGGAGGAAACACTGCTGAAGTATGGATGAGCACGCAATGGCCCGAAGGTGACCAACATGCGGCGGCCTCGGTACTTGGGCTGAAACCGGAGCAGGTAAAACTCCATACCCTGTTGACCGGCGGTGGATTTGGTCGACGCTCTTCGCTCGGTTTCGACGTCATCATCGCGGCCGCGCACATCGCCAAGGCAGTTCGTCGGCCGGTCAAGATGATCTGGACACGCGATCAAGATATCCAGGGCGGTTATTATCGTCCCAGTGCCTACCATCGGCTCAGTGCGACTCTTGACTCTCAGGGCACTATTACCTCTTGGACCAACCGTATCGCCGTGCAGTCGATCGGTACGGGCACAGTGATGGAACGCTTCATTGTCAAAAACGGCATTGACTCGCTCTCGGTTGAAGGAGCTGAAGATATTCCTTACGCCATCCCGAATCTGCGAGTCGACTTGCACACGCCACGCTTCCAGGTTCCCGTATTGTGGATGCGCTCAGTGGGGCACTCGCATACAGCCTTCGCCGTTGAGCACTTTCTTGAAGAGATTGCGCATGGGATAGGCAAGGATCCTTACCAAATGCGTCGTGAACTGCTGCAAGAAAAGCCGCGTCACCTTGCCACACTCGATGCAGTGGCCAAGTTGGCCAATTGGTCGACGCAACCGAAAGCAGGCGTATTCCGAGGCATTGTGGTCCACGAGTCATACGGTAGTTTTGTAGGGACCGTGGTCGAGGCTAGCGTCGCGACTGATCAAACGCTTACCGTGCATAAGGTGTACTCCGTCATTGACTGCGGCGTGGCGGTTAATCCCGACCTGGTCAAGGCGCAGATGGAGTCGAGCATTGCTTTTGGTCTCTCGTCAGCGCTGTATGGCGAAATTACCCTGAACAAAGGCGAGGTACAGCAGGGCAACTACGATGACTATCCAGTCGTCCGCATGAGTCAGATGCCGCAGATCGAAACGATGGTAGTAGAAAGCGCCGAGTCTCCCGGTGGCGCTGGGGAGCCTGGCGTTGCTGGCGTGGCTCCAGCGCTGGCCAACGCAATCCTATGGGCGACCGGGCAGCCAGTACGATCGCTACCGCTACGCCATTCCTTTCGTGTTGTCTAAGGTAACCTGACATGTACATCACAAGAGCGACGATTCTGCGGCTGTCTGCCGCGCTGAGTATTATGTCATTCGACGCACAGGCTCAGGAGCCCAACGCTTATCAATTGTTCGATCCAGTCGTGAGCGTCTTACAAAGCCCCCGCTGTATGAACTGCCATCAGAGTGCACGGCCGACCCAAAAAGATTCGATGATTGCTCATATCCAGAATGTAGTGCGTGGCACGGCAGGTCTGGGAGCACCCACGATGCAATGTATTGCCTGCCATCAAGAGAAGAACACCGCCGACGGCAAGGTGCCAGGTGCTCGCGGGTGGCATATGCCACCGTTGCCTATGGTCTGGGAGGGGCTGACCAGTGCGCAGATATGCCATCAAATGCAGGACCCCAAACGCAATGGCAATCGTAAAACACCCGAAGAAGTCATCGAACATATGAGAACTGATCCGCTGGTGCTATGGGCTTGGGATCCCGGTGCTGGTCGATCCACGCCAAGCATCACACACGATCAGTTTATCGAGCGATTGGAGCTCTGGGCCAAGGCTGGGATGCCATGCCCGGACGAGCAAGCAGCGGCACGCTGAGCGTGACGATCAACACATGACGACGCTGCTGGTTAACGTCATTGGCCTATCGACGTCTGCGACTCAAGGCATGCTGCGCTGGAGAGCTAACCTCGCCGCTGAACGCGTCGAATAGGACCGCAAGGCAGCAACGGGTCAAGGCCAGGGTATTGGCATCAGCCCTTTGGCAGCTTTGCGCCTAGGCGGTTGAGGTCTCAATCGAGCATAGCGAGATCCATATCCATACCCGCCGCGTGGTCTGTGTGATTGACTGCGGTACTCCGTTAACCAAAAGAGCGACGGCCGAATGGTTGGATATCCCGAACATTTTGAGTCGGGAGTTCGATGTGCCGGCACCCAACCAGGTGTGGTGCGGGGACATCACTTACATCTTGGCCCAGGATAAATGACACTATCTGGCGGTTGTGCTGGATCCGCAGGACCTACTGTTTCACTCGGATCAGGGGTCAAAGCGCCGGATTAATGTACTAAAAAATCGTGGCTGCTAGTACTTTCGAGAAGAACTTACTGGAACGAAAAAAGAGGCCGAAGCCTCTTATTTTCAGTTTCTGCAGACTTCAATAGAAGCCTGTAGAACAATAATTGGAGCGGGAAACGAGACTCGAACTCGCGACCCCGACCTTGGCAAGGTCGTGCTCTACCAACTGAGCTATTCCCGCGTCTTGGTGGTGTGCATTCTATAGAAATTCGAAACTGCGTCAACCCCTTGATTCAAAAAAGTTTTATTTCTTTTCCACATCGGTCTTCAGATGCGGCCAAGCGGCGCGCAGGTACTGCAGCATGGACCACAGGGTCAGGCCTCCCGCGATCAGCAGCAAGGCATAACCCAGCAGCACCCAGAAGGTGAAGGCCGGCGGGTTGGCCAGCAGGATCACCAGCGCCAGCATCTGCGCGGCGGTTTTCCATTTGCCCATGTTGGACACCGCCACCTGGGCGCGGGCACCCAGTTCGGCCATCCACTCGCGGAGGGCGGAGACGACGATTTCACGTCCGATGATCACCGCCGCCGGCAGGGTCAGCCACAGGTTGCCGTGCTCTTGCACCAGCAGCACCAGGGCCACCGCCACCATCAATTTGTCGGCCACCGGATCGAGGAAGGCCCCGAACGGCGTGCTTTGCTCCAGGCGGCGCGCCAGGTAACCATCGAGCCAGTCGGTGGCCGCAGCGAACGCGAAGACAGAACTGGCAGCGATGTAGCTCCAGGAGTAAGGCAGGTAAAACAGCAAAATGAAGATTGGGATGAGCAGAACGCGTAGAACGGTGATCAGATTAGGGATATTCATCGGCACAACTGGCTACGAGGTGAGTTGGCAATCTACTCGAAAAAGACAGCAGATGAGGTAGGCACGGCCATTCTACGGGCTTCTCGCACAGCGTGTCTAACACTGTTCCAAGACTTTGAGCGCCTCGAAAGAGCAACTGAATGGTCGTCCCATGGCTCACCTGGGCAGCCCGACCAGCCACGGCGGGACAATCATCACCGGGTCGGGTGACACCTTCGGCGGTGTTGTCTTGGGCCCACTCCAAGTGGGCTTTCTGAGAGTGTCTTATTGGACGGTGCTGGTGTAGGGCAAATCGGATCAGACACTTGGCGCGTCATCAAAAACCCTAAGAGACTTGATACCGGGTGAGACAACCTATGATACAGGGCACATTTCCCCCCGATTGGTGGGCCGATACGCCCCCGGCCCGGTGCATCTACATCACGCCAAAACGGTGGAGAACAATGGGCATTTACCTTGATGGGAGCGCTAAGATCGACATCACTAAAACAGCCCCTGATGTTATTGCCCGCCTGAAACAGTGCCCCGGTCAGCCTGACCCTTTCAGGCCCTGAGCTCTCCCCTACTCACTATGCAAGTTCGCATAAATCAGTTCAGCGAGCTTTTTACTGATCCCCGGCGCCTTGGCGATCTCCTCGATGCTGGCGCGAGACAGTTCCTGCAATCCGCCAAAGTGTTTCAGCAGGTCGCGGCGGCGCTTGGGGCCGACGCCGGCCACGCCTTCGAGGGTCGAAGTGCGGCGGGTCTTGCCGCGACGCGCGCGGTGGCCGGTGATGGCGAAACGGTGAGCCTCGTCGCGGATCTGCTGGATCAGGTGCAGCGCCGGTGAGTCGCCCTTGAGGGTGAACTCATGGGCCGCATCGTTGAGGTAGAGGGTCTCGAAGCCGGCCTTGCGCGTCGCGCCCTTGGCCACCCCCAAGAGGATCAGGTCGGGCACCGCCAGCTCGTTGAGCACGTCGCGGGCCATGGACAGCTGGCCCTTGCCGCCGTCCACCAACAGGATGTCCGGCAGCTTGCCCTCACCGTCCTTGAGTTTGCTGAAGCGCCGGGTCAGGGCCTGGTGCATCGCCGCATAGTCGTCGCCGGCGGTGACGCCTTCGATGTTGTAGCGCCGGTAATCGGACTTCAGCGGACCTTCCGGGCCAAATACCACGCAGGACGCCACGGTCGCCTCGCCGCTGGAGTGACTGATGTCGTAACACTCCAGGCGTTGCGGCGGCTCGTCCAGGTTCAGCACTTCGGCCAGGGCTTCGAAACGTGCGGCCACATGCTGCCGATTGGCCAGCCGCGCGCTCAGGGCCTGCTCGGCGTTGGTCACCGCCAGCTGCTGCCAGCGCGCCCGCGTGCCGCGCACCCGGTGGCTGATGCTCAGCTCGCGACCGCGCAAGGCCTGGATCGCGGTGATCAGGGTCGGGAAATCTTCATGGACCACGTTGACGATCAGCTCGCTGGGCAGGTCGCGCTCCGGGCTGCTGAGAAAGTACTGGCCAAGGAATGCCGACATGACCTCGGCCACCTCTTCCTCGATACCCACCTGGGGAAAGAAGTTCTTGCTGCCCAGCACCCGGCCGCCACGCACGCTGATCAGGTGCACACAGGCGCCGCCCGGGTTGACGAAAGCCGCCACCACATCGACGTCGCCGCTGCCGCCTTCCATGCTCTGCTGGTCCTGCACCCGCCGCAGCAGGGAAATCTGGTCGCGCAGCTCGGCGGCCTTCTCGAAGTCCAGGGTGCTGGCCGCCTGCTCCATGCCCGCCGACAGTTCGTCGGTCAGGGCATTGCTGCGGCCTTCGAGGAACATCACCGAGTGGCGCACATCCTCGGCATACACCTCGGCCTCCACCAGGCCGACGCACGGCGCCTTGCAGCGCTTGATCTGATATTGCAGGCACGGCCGGGTGCGGTTCTTGTAGTAGCTGTCCTCGCACTGGCGGACCATGAAGGTCTTTTGCAGCAGGCTCAGGCTCTCGCGAATCGCCCCGGCGCTGGGGTACGGCCCGAAGTACTTGCCCTTTTGCTTCTTCGCCCCGCGATGGATGCTGAAACGCGGAAACTCGCCGTCCGACAGAAACACATAGGGATAGGACTTATCGTCGCGCAACAGGATGTTGTACGGCGGCCGCCATTCCTTGATCAGCGTCTGCTCCAGCAGCAGGGCTTCGGTTTCGTTGGCGGTGATGGTGGTTTCGATCTGCGCGATGCGCCCCACCAGGGCAGCGGTCTTCGGCGCCAGGCCGGTCTTGCGAAAGTAGCTGGCCAGGCGGCTCTTCAGGTTCTTGGCTTTACCGACGTAAAGCAGACGTGCATCGCCGTCGAACATGCGATACACGCCAGGACGGCCACTGCAGGTGGAAAGAAAAGCACTGGGATCAAACGGGTCGGTCATTGTCAGGCGCTGGCATCGACCATGCCGTGGCGAACCGCCAGCAACGTCAGTTCGACATCACTGCTGATCGAGAGCTTCTCGAAGATACGGTAACGGTAGGTATTCACGGTTTTCGGAGACAGGCACAACTTGTCGGAGATGATCTGCACTTTCTGGCAGCCGACAATCATCAGCGCAATCTGGATCTCGCGCTCCGACAAGGCGTCGAACGGTGAATCACTGGACGGCTGGAATGACTTGAACACCAGTTGCTGGGCAATCTGCGGGCTGATGTAACGCTGGCCGGCAAACACCAGGCGGATGGCCTGCACCATTTCGTTGAGACCCGCGCCCTTGGTCAGGTAACCCGCCGCACCGGCTTGCAGCAAGCGGGTCGGGAACGGATCTTCTTCACACACGGTGACGGCCACGACTTTGATATCCGGGTGACTGCGCAATAACTTGCGCGTGGCTTCAAGACCGCCGATCCCGGGCATCTTGACGTCCATGAGGACCACATCGGGTTTCAATTCCCGGGCCTTGAGCAGGGATTCCTCCCCTGATTCGGCCTGACCGACCACTTGCAGGCCATCGATGTCAGCCAGCATTCGTGTAATACCTGTATGAACGAGATCATGGTCATCGACTACTAGCACCCTAATCAAGCAGACACCTCGCGATTTGGTCTTATAGGTTGCCGGACACCTTAGCAAAAAAGCAGCGTGCTGACCTAATGACAAACACCATATAAAAAGCACTTGTTCACCAGGGGTATCCGGTGGATGGTTGATGCGCTGCGAACGCCCTGCCCTAAGGCTCTCGGGCGTCCGCCTTTCTTTTCATGAGGCTGGAAACCGAAAGCTCGGCAAGGGTATGGGTCAGGTGCCGGATCGCGTCCTGATCTTCCTTGTACAAAGCCCGATAACTGACGAGGATTCTCTCTTCGCTCTGGCTGAGGTTATCGGCCCTGGTCGGGGTCCGCCTGCCGGTCACTATATAAAGGACATCGACCCCTTTTGCCGCCACCCGGGACAAGTAATCCGCCTTGGGCACACGGTCTCCACTTTCATATCTGCCTTGGGCATTGGCTTCCACGCCGCCAACTTCACCAAATTTTTTCTGCGACAACCCCAGGCGTTCCCTTTCCTGTCTTAACCGCGAACCGATTCCACTCATTTGGATGTATGATCCTTTTTTATGCACCCCTAGGGGTGTTACACCCTTCAAGCATTGAACAAATTTGAACGGTTTTGAACTATGCCCGGTATCCGCACTGCCGCACAAGCCAAGGCCTGGCTTGAACATCAAGGTAAATCGGTTCAACAGTTCGCCCGTGAACACGGGGTCGACCCAGCCACCACCTACCAGGTATTGGCCGGCCGCAAGAAAGGACGACGCGGAGAGGCGCACAAGGTGGCCGTATTGCTGGGTATGAAAGACGGCATCATCCTGGCCGAGCCGGAGGATCCCGGTCAGGCGCCCGCCTGATCCTCGACTGTCGCCACACTGCTCGGGACAACCGCCGTCCCACACAAAAACCAGCGGCTACGCATCCGCGGCGCTGCTTCGCTCCATCCGTAGAAAGCACTCGTCTTCCCCGACCACCTTCAGCCCCATGCGCCCATAGAGCGCCTGCGCCGGGTTGTCCTTGAACACCGTCAGCCGCAGCAGCCCACGCCGTTCACCACGCGCCATCGCCAACACCTGTTCGATGGTCCAGGCCCCGGCACCTTGCCCGCGAAACGCCTCGAGCACATGCAACTCGCGAATATACAAGGCCCTGGAATCGCGACTCAGGCTGACGAATCCCAGCACCTCGGCACCCTGGCAGATCAGCAGGTTCTCCCGCCCGGCCCAGGCCACATCGAAGGCTTCGTCCAGCCACAACAGGTCGTGACGGATGTAATAGCCCAGCATGGTGCTGCGGGTCAGGTCGCGGGCGAACAGCAGATCCTCCGAGGTGCTGGCCGGACGCAGTTGGAAACCGTTCAAGGCGCTTCGACCGTCACTTGTTGACCACTCCAGCGACCGGCGTCGCGCCGGGCGATCAGCAACTCGTCGCCACAGCCTGCGGCGGCCACGATCAACCCGCCATCCGGCCCCCAGATCGCGCTGCGGCCCGCCGACACCCAGCCCCCGGTCGGTCCGCCGTGGTTGGCCATCAGCACCAGCATTGCATGCTCTGCGGCATAGCCCTGCAACAAGGTACTGTCCGCGGCGTAGCCGTTTTCGCTGATCAGCACGCCGGCGGCATAGATGCCGGCGCCGGACTGCGCCGCCGCACGTGCATGGCTGGCCTGGGAGAAATCGGCGCACACCGCCAGGGCCACCCGGTCCTCGGCGAACCTCAGGTTCGCGCCACCCGTGCCTGGGCTGAACACCAACTCCTCGCCGGCATGCAGATGCTGCTTGCTATAGACCGCCAACGAACCATCGGCTGCCAGCACCAGGGCGCCGATCAACAACGGCCCCTCGGCCGACAGGCGAATGGGCATGCCCACCACCGCCGTCACCCCCAGCTCCCGGGCCAGGTCGCGTAACGGTTGCAACAACGGGCTTTGGGGCAAGACCGCCAGCTCGGCCGCCAGCGTGGGCTCGTAACCGGTCAGGGACAACTCGGGAAACACCAACAATTGCACGCCCCGCTCCACCGCGGCGCGGATAAAGGCCTGGTGCCGGGCGATATTGCCCGGCAGGTCTCCGGCAACGGAAATCGATTGGGCGGCGGCAAGGGTCAGGGAGGTCATGATTCGTCCTGAATGAACACAAATGAGGGCGTGGCGAGTGTGTCATAAAACTTCAAAGCGCTTCACTCATAGGCACTTACTGGCCAGGTAATAGGAATTTCTGATTGAACCGCCACCCCGGCCTCTAGTAAGCTCGGCCCACTTCACGGAGAAACAGCATGTCGTCCCTCACCCTTTCCATGCATCGTCACACTGCCAGCGCCTCGCGCGTCGGTGCGGCTGCCTGGGTGAAAAACGCCTGCGCGACCGTGAGCTTTTATTTTGGGTATTGGTTTAGCCACTGGCGCGCCTGATACCCAAACGGCGCCCACTTGAACGGGTCGCCTACCAGAGAAAATCTCACCCCCGGTCGGCCTCCCGACCGGGGGTTTTGTTTTTCTGGGCCAACGATTTTTAACCACGACTTTCAGCAACACACCGAACTTACCGAGGATTGAAACCATGAACTACGCCACCTATTACCGTTACGACACTTGCACCACCTGGCGATTTAGCAGCCTCCGTTCGGGACAGCCTGCCGCCTCCGATCGGTCACCTACTGGTGGCAAACACACCTGCACAGCCAATCCGGCCAATTGTCGAACACCCCAGTAGGGCCGCGCGCGGGACACTGCCCGCCGCCTGCCCAGGAAGCCTTGAACATGAACTCGTCCGTATCCGCTCTGCCGCTGTCCACCCGCAACTGCGCCAACGAAGCCCTGAGCCAGCGCCTGCCCAGCTCGCTGGAGCTCAAGCAGCAACTGCCGCTCAGCCCGACCCTCGGCCAGCAAGTCACCGCCCATCGCCAGGCGGTGCGCGCCATCCTCAACGGTGAAGACTCCCGTTTGCTGGTCGTCGTCGGCCCCTGCTCGATCCACGATCCCCAGTCCGCCCTGGAATACGCCAGCAACCTGGCCAGCCTGGCCGCCGAGGTCAGCGACGACCTGCTGCTGGTAATGCGTGCCTACGTCGAAAAACCGCGCACCACCGTCGGCTGGAAAGGCCTGGCCTACGACCCGCGCCTGGATGGCAGTGACGACATGGCCGGCGGCCTGACCCTGTCCCGTGAACTGATGCGCGAAATCCTCCGCCTGGGCCTGCCGATCGCCACCGAGCTGCTGCAACCCATGGCCGCCGGCTACTTCGACGACCTGCTGAGCTGGGTCGCCATTGGCGCGCGCACCACCGAATCGCAGATCCACCGGGAAATGGCCAGCGGCCTGGGCATGCCCGTGGGCTTCAAGAACGGCACCGACGGCGGCGTCGGCATCGCCTGCGACGCCATGCGCTCGGCGGCGCACCCGCACCGCCACTTCGGCGTCGACAGCCAGGGCCATCCGGCGGTGATCCAGACCCCGGGCAACCCCGATACTCACCTGGTGCTGCGTGGCGGCCATCGCGGCCCGAACTACGATCGCCAGAGCGTGGCCCAGGTCCAGCACGACTTGCAGAAACTGAAGATCCCGGCGCGGATCATGGTCGATTGCAGCCATGCCAACAGCGGCAAGGACCCGTTGCGCCAACCGGCGGTGTTCGGCGAGGTCCTGGAGCAGCGCCTGCTGGGCGATTCGTCCCTGGTCGGGGTGATGCTGGAGAGCCATCTGTTCGAGGGTTGCCAACCCCTGAGCCCGACGCTGCGCTACGGGGTTTCGGTGACGGACGGTTGCCTGGGCTGGGACGCCACCGAGCAGCTGCTGCGCAATGCCGCCCGGCAACTGCGCAACAGCCGGCAAGCCATTCCGGCTTCCGCCTGAACCTGCCCCCGTAGGAGCGAGGCTTGCCCGCGATACAGGCGACGCGGCAAGTCAGGTACACCGCGTCATCGTTATCGCGGGCAAGCCTCGCTCCTACAGAATAAATGCCATCGACCGACCATCCCTTGCTGCAATGCCTTGACGGAACTTTGACGAGAAATAGGCTACACAATCCGGTAGGCTCACCACTTTCTTGAAAGGAGCAACTCCCCATGGCCAAAGCCACTGCCCGTCACATCCTCGTTGCCAGCGAAGCCAAGTGCAACGAACTGAAAGCCGAAATCGAAGCCGGCGCCGACTTCGCCGAAGTCGCCAAGAAGAACTCCACTTGCCCATCCAGCCGTGACGGCGGCAACCTCGGCTCGTTCGGCCCAGGCCAGATGGTCAAGGAATTCGACACCGTGGTGTTCAGCGCCCCGGTCAATGTCGTGCAAGGCCCGGTGAAAACCCAGTTCGGTTATCACCTGCTGGAAGTGACCAGCCGCCAGGACTGACCCTGTCGCGATTTGCGTGAACGACGGCCCGCCCTTTGGTGGGCCGTTGTGTTTGGGCTACGGCCCGCGCTGGTCAGCAGCGCGCCGGTAGCGTACAAATCGTGATCATCGATCACCCGGCTCTTAAGGCTGACAATGCGACTGCTTTTCCCCTCCCTGCTCTTCACCACCCTGGCCCTGCTGCTGGGCACCGCGAGTGCCGACGCCGCACCGCAACACGCCTTGACCGTCTATGGCGAACCGGCCAAGTACCCCGCCGGCTTCAGCCACTTCGCCTACACCAACCCACAGGCGCCCAAGGGCGGGAGCATGCGCCGCTCGGCCATCGAGATCGGCCGCTTCGACCATGTGTTGCCCTACATCGACAAAGGCATCGGCGTCTCGCAACTCGACGGCTATATCTATTCCCCCCTGGCCCAGCGTTCGCTGGACGAGCCCTACACCGTGTACGGCCTGGTGGCACAAAAGATGGAGCGCGCCGACGACGGCCTGTGGCTGCGTTTCTACCTCAACCCCAAGGCGCGCTTCGCCGACGGCCAGCCGATCACCGCCGAAGACGTGCGCTACACCTACAACCTGCTGATGACCCAGGGCAGCCTGCGTTATCGCACCCAGTTCGCCGACGTCAAGGACGTCGAAGTCGAGTCGCCGCGGGTGATCCGCTTCGACTTCAAGAGCAATGAAAACCGCACCCTGCCCCTGGATATCGCGACCCTGCCGGTACTGCCCGAGCACTGGTGGAAGAGTCGCGACTTCGCCGGCGGCGGTGGTTACGAAGCGCCCCTGGGCAGCGGCCCGTACAAGGTGAGCAAGGTCGATAACGGCAACAGCATCACCTTCACCCGCGATGCCGACTGGTGGGGCAAGGACCTGCCGGTCAGCCGCGGCCTGTACAACTTCGACCGCTTCAGCATCGAGTACTTCGGCGACACCGACGTCGCCCGCCAGGTACTGCGCGGCGGCGCCTACGATTACAACCGCGAGTTCTCCGCCACCGGTTTCTCCATCGGTTACGACAGCCCGGCCCTGAGCGATGGCCGCCTGCAAAAGGCCCACCTGGCCAAGCAGGCGCCGCAACCGGCCCAGGGCTTCGTGTTCAACCTGCAAAAGCCGATGTTCCAGGACCGCCGCGTGCGCCAGGCCCTGGCCATGCTCTGGGACTTCGAGTGGAGCAACCGGCAGATGATGCGCGACCTGTACATCCGCCAGCAGAGCTTCTTCTCCAACAGCGCCCTGGCCGCGCGGGCGCTGCCGGATGCCGAAGAACTGAAGATCCTCGAACCGTTGCGCGGGCAGGTTCCCGACGAAGTCTTCACCCAGGTCTTCGAAGCGCCGAAAACCGACGGTAGCGGCCTGATCCGCGATAAACAGCTGCAAGCCCTGGCCCTGCTCGAAGCGGCCGGCTGGAAACCCGACGGCGACCAGCTGGTCAACGCCGACGGCGAGCCGCTGCGCTTCACCTTCCTCAACAGCCAGAACGGCATCGAACGCCTGCTGCTGCCCTACAAGCGCAACCTGGCGCAGATAGGCATCACCCTGGAAATCCGCCGCATCGACGCTTCGCAGTACGTCAACCGGCTGATGGCCCGCGACTACGACATGATCGTCACCGGCTACCCGGTGACCACCTCGCCGGGGCTGGAGCTGTACAACTACTTCGGCTCGGCGGCGGCCAACGACCCTGGTTCCAGCAACCTGATGGTGCTGAAAAACCCGGCGGTGGACAGCCTGATCAGCGGCCTGGTCAAGGCCACCAGCCAGCCACAGATGCTGAGTTACGCCCACGCCCTGGACCGGGTGCTGCAATGGAATTACTACTGGATCCCCAACTACTACCCGCCGGGCACCTCAACCGTGTGGTGGAACCGCTTCGGCATGCCGGCCATTCCCGCCAGCAATGACGAAGCCATCGAAAGCTGGTGGGAAATGAGCCGCACGCCCCTGACCAACGAGCAAATGGCTGCCGAGCGCGTCCAGCGCGGCAAGCCCGGAGGGCCGCACTGATGCTGGCGTATATCCTGCGGCGCCTGCTGCTGATCATCCCGACCCTGCTGATCATCCTGCTGGTCAACTTCGCCATCGTCCAGGCCGCCCCCGGCGGCCCGGTGGAACAGGCCATCGCTCGCCTGCAAGGCATAGGCAGTGGCGGCAACCTCGGTGGTTCGAGCGACGGCGTCAGCGGCAACTCGCAGGCCAGCCGTGGCCTCGATCCGCAGCTGATCAAGGACATCGAGAAACAGTACGGTTTCGACAAGCCGGCCCACGAGCGCCTGTGGCTGATGCTCAAGAGCTACGCGCAGCTGGACTTCGGCAAGAGCTTCTTCCGCGGCGCCACGGTCACCGAGCTGATCCTGCAGAAAATGCCGGTGACCATTTCCCTCGGGCTCTGGGCGACGCTGATCACCTACCTGGTGTCGATCCCCCTGGGGATTCGCAAGGCGGTGCACCACGGCAGCCATTTCGATATCTGGAGCAGCACCGCGATCATCATCGGCTACGCCATGCCGGCCTTCCTGTTCGCCATGTTCCTGATCGTGGTCTTTGCCGGCGGCACCTCGCTGAACTGGTTCCCGGTGCGCGGGCTGGTCTCGGAGAACTTCGAGCAACTGAGCACCCTGGGCAAGGTCGTCGACTACTTCTGGCACCTGGTGCTGCCGGTGACCTCCCTGGTGATCGGCGGTTTCGCCACCCTGACCATCCTCACCAAGAACTCGTTCCTCAACGAGATCACCCGCCAGTACGTGGTCACCGCCCGGGCCAAGGGCCTGAGCGAGCGCCGGGTGCTCTACGGCCATGTGTTCCGCAACGCCATGCTGCTGGTGGTCTCGGGCATTCCCCAGGCCTTTATCAGCGTGTTCTTCGCCGGCTCCTTGCTGATCGAGGTGATCTTCTCCCTCGACGGCCTCGGCCGCATGAGCTACGAGGCCGCGGTGTCGCGGGACTATCCGGTGGTGTTCGGCTCGCTGTTCATCTTCACCCTGTTCGGCCTGCTGATAAAACTCATCGGCGACCTCTGCTACACCCTGGTCGATCCGCGTATCGACTTCGCCGCGAGGAACGCCTGATGCTCAAGCTCTCCCCGCTGGCGCGCCGGCGCTTCGAGCGCTTCAAGAAAAACCGCCGTGGCTGGTGGTCGCTGTGGCTGTTTATCGGCCTGTTCATCCTCACCCTCGGCGGTGAGCTGATCGCCAACGACAAACCGCTGGTGGTCAGCTACCAGGGCTCGCTGTATTTCCCGGTGCTCAAGCGCTACACCGAGCAGGAGTTCGGCGGGCAGCTGCCGTTCCAGGCCGACTACCGCAGCGACTACGTGCAGCAGCTGATCCGCCAGGACGGTGGCTGGTTGCTGTTCCCGCCGATCCCGTTCAGCGAAGACACGCCCAACTACGACCTCAGCCGCCCGGCCCCAAGCCCGCCGACCGCGGTCAACTGGCTAGGCACCGACGACCAGGCCCGTGACGTACTGGCCCGGGTGATCTACGGCGCCCGGGTGTCGATCCTGTTCGCCCTGGCCCTGACCTTTATCAGCGCCCTGATCGGCATCGCCGCCGGTGCCCTGCAGGGCTATTACGGCGGCTGGGTCGATCTGCTGGGCCAGCGCCTGCTGGAAGTCTGGTCGGGGCTGCCGGTGCTGTACCTGCTGATCATCCTTTCCGGTTTCGTCGAGCCGAACTTCTGGTGGCTGC
Source organism: Pseudomonas chlororaphis subsp. chlororaphis (assembly GCF_003945765.1). NCBI lineage: Bacteria > Pseudomonadati > Pseudomonadota > Gammaproteobacteria > Pseudomonadales > Pseudomonadaceae > Pseudomonas > Pseudomonas chlororaphis. The sequence continues at coordinate 4,177,701 of NZ_CP027712.1, forward strand.
TGGGGATCATGGCGCTGTTCTCCTGGCTGGCCCTGGTGGACGTGGTGCGCGCCGAGTTCCTGCGCGGACGCAACCTGGAATACGTCAAGGCCGCCCGGGCCCTGGGCCTCAACGACCGCAAGGTGATCGTGCGGCACATCCTGCCCAACGCGATGAACGCCACCCTGAGCTACCTGCCGTTCATTCTCACCGGGGCGATTTCCACCCTCACCGCCCTGGACTTCCTCGGCTTCGGCATGCCCGCCGGCAGCGCCTCCCTGGGCGAGCTGATCGGCCAGGGCAAGCAGAACCTGCAAGCGCCCTGGCTGGGCCTGACGGCGTTTTTCACCCTGGCGCTGATCCTCTCGCTGCTGGTGTTTATCGGCGAGGCGTTGCGCGATGCCTTCGATCCACGTTCCTGAATCAAGCGGACTGTTAAATGACTGACAACCTGATCGAAATCCGCGACCTCAATGTGGCCTTCAACGGCCAGAAAGTGGTGCGCGACCTGTGCCTGGATATCCGCCCCGGCGAGTGCCTGGCCCTGGTCGGCGAGTCGGGCTCGGGCAAGTCGGTGACCGCTCATTCGATCCTGCAACTGCTGCCCGACTGCGACACCCAGAGCAGCGGCAGCATCCGCTACCGTGGCCAGGAGTTGCTCGGCGCCGAAGCGCGGACCTTGCAGAAGCTGCGCGGCGACCGTATCGCCATGATCTTCCAGGAGCCGATGACCTCGCTGAACCCGCTGCACAGCATCGAAAAGCAGATCGGCGAAACCCTGCTGCTGCACAAGGGCCTGGGCGGCAAGGCGGCCCAGGCGCGGATCCTCGAACTGCTGCGCCTGGTGGGCATCCAGAAACCCGAGGAGCGGCTCAAGGCCTACCCGCACCAGCTCTCCGGCGGCCAGCGCCAGCGGGTGATGATCGCCATGGCCCTGGCCTGCGAGCCGGAACTGCTGATCGCCGACGAACCGACCACCGCTCTCGACGTGACGGTGCAACGCAAGATCCTGCTGCTGCTCAAATCCCTGCAACAACGCCTGGGCATGTCGCTGCTGCTGATCAGCCACGACCTCAACCTGGTGCGCAGCATCGCCCAGCGCGTCTGTGTGATGAAGGCCGGGCAGATTGTCGAGCAGGCACCCTGCGAAACCCTGTTCAGCGCGCCCCAGCACCCCTACAGCCGCGTGCTGCTCAATGCCGAGCCGGAAGGCGAAGCCCTGCCCCGGGACGAGCGCGAAGTGGTGTTGCAGGTGGACGACCTCAACGTGCAGTTCCAGATCGGCGGCGGGCTGTTCCGACGCAAGCAATACCTGCGGGCGGTGGACGGTATCAGCCTGAGCCTGCAACGGGGCAAGACCCTGGGCATCGTCGGTGAGTCCGGCTCCGGCAAGTCGACCCTCGGCCAGGCGATCCTGCGCCTGCTGGACTCCGAAGGCAGCATCCGCTTCCAGGGCGAGGCCCTCGACGGCCTCAACCAGAAGCAGCTGCGGCCGTGGCGCAAGCAGATGCAGGTGGTGTTCCAGGACCCGTTCGGCAGCCTCAGCCCGCGGATGTCGGTGGCGCAGATCATCAGCGAAGGCCTGGAAGTGCACAGCCAGTCCACCGCCCAGCAGTGCGAGCAGCAGGTGATCCAGGTGCTGGAAGAAGTCGGCCTGGACCCGGCCAGCCGCCATCGCTACCCCCACGAGTTCTCCGGCGGCCAGCGCCAGCGCATCGCCATTGCCCGGGCCCTGGTGCTCAAGCCGGCGCTGATTTTGCTGGACGAGCCGACCTCGGCCCTCGACCGCACCGTGCAGAAACAGGTGGTGGCGCTGTTACGCCAGCTCCAGGAACGCCACGGCCTGACCTACCTGTTTATCAGCCACGACCTGGCGGTGGTGCGCGCCCTGGCCCACGACATGATCGTGATCAAGGACGGCAAGGTGGTCGAACGCGGCCCCAGCCACGAAGTGTTCGACGCGCCGCAACATCCCTACACCCAGGAACTGCTGGCCGCCGCCCACCCCGCCTGACCCTGTTCCGTAGGAGCGAGGCTTGCCCGCGATAGGTTCGACGCGGTGTACTTGCAGTACCGCAGCGCCTATATCGCGGGCAAGAACTGGGCGTCCCCCCTGCTCCTACAGAAGCCCCCTGTAGCCTCTGCCGCAGGCTGCGATCGACCGGAACGGTCGTGGCGATATCACTGACGCCGGAAGCCCCTGCGGGTCTTATCGCAGCCTGCGGCAGCGGCTACAGGGATAGCGTCAACCCTGATGGTCGCGTCGCTGTGAAGATTCCCGGCATAATCGGCGCCGCGCTCCCTTCAGGACCTCCCCCATGAACGACACCGAAAGCCTCAAGGATTACCAGCGGGTCCGCCAACTGGCGATCCGTTCGCTGTTCGAGATCATCGAGCAATCCAGCGAGGGCACGGTGATCGTCGACCGCGACGCCAACATCGTCTGGATGAACGAGCGCTACGCCCGGCGCTTCGGTCTGGAGTCGGCGGCGTTCGCCATCGGCAAGGCCTGCGAAAGCGTGATCCCCGGCAGCCTGTTGCGCGAAGTGGTGCGCACCGGGCGGCCGATCCTGCTGGACATGCAGGACACCCCCAAGGACCCGCTGGTGGTGATGCGCCTGCCGATCCACGACGATGCCGGGGCCGTGATCGGCGCCATCGGCTTTGCTCTGTTCGACGAGCTGCGCAGCCTGTCGCCGATGCTCAAGCGCTACCTGAGCATGCAGGAAGAGCTTGCTTCCACGCGCTCGCTGCTGCGGGCGCGGCAGGCCAAATACAACTTCGCCCACTTCATTGGCACCAGCGCCGCCAGCCTGGAAGTCAAACGCCGCGCCCGGCGCAGCGCCAGCGCCGACTCGCCGGTGCTGCTGCAAGGCGAGACCGGCACCGGCAAGGAGCTGCTGGCCCAGGCCATCCACGCCGCGTCGCCACGGGCGCACAAGGCCTTCGTCAGCATCAACAGCGCGGCGATTCCCGAGGCCTTGCTGGAGGCCGAGTTCTTCGGCACCGCCCCCGGCGCCTTCACCGGCGCCGACCGCAAGGGTCGCGCCGGCAAGCTGCAGATCGCCCAGGGCGGCACGCTGTTTCTCGACGAGATCGGCGACATGCCCCTGCCGCTGCAAAGCAAGCTGCTGCGGGTGCTGCAAGAGAAAGAGTTCGAGCCAGTGGGCTCCAACGAGGTGATCCAGAGCGACGTGCGGGTGATCGCCGCCACCTCCACCGACCTGGAAGCGGCGATCAAGCGCGGCGAATTTCGCGCCGACCTGTATTACCGCCTCAATGTGCTGCCGATCCAGGTGCCGCCGCTGCGCGAACGCCTGGACGACCTGCCGGCCCTCAGCGAAGCCATCCTCGAAGAGCTGCGCAGCCAGCACGAACTGACCCCCGATGCCCTGGCCCTGCTCGGCCAGCACGCCTGGCCGGGCAATATCCGCGAGCTGCGCAACGTCCTGGAACGCGCCGCCCTGCTCAGCGACGACCTGATGCTCAACGCCGGCGACCTGCGCGCGGCCATCGGCACCTTCAGCCCGGTGCCGCGCGCGGCCAGCCCCCAGGCCGCCGAAGTGCAACCCGACGAAACCTTCGCCGCCGCGCGCGAGCGTTTCGACCGCCAGGTGATCGAGTCGGCCCTGGCGCACTGTGGCGGCAAGGTGGGGCAAGCAGCGGCGCGCCTGGGGCTGGGGCGCTCGACTTTGTACAAGAAGATGGCGGCGCTGGGGATCGAAGAGTCTCAATAAAGAGATATCAATCTCCATGTAGAGACAGCCTTGAGCGCTTCGCGCTCATCGCGAGCAAGCTCGCTCCTACAGGGGTTTGCAGCGTACCTGTAGGAGCGAGCTTGCTCGCGATAGAAATTTCCCGGCCAACACGTCCCGGATCAGAGACAAAAATCCTAAAAGCCTTCTAATAAAAATAATAATAACCTTATAAATCAAATACTTAACCATCTGGCACAAAACTCGCTATAGCCCCTCCCACACCCGCAACACCCTACAAAAATAACAATCCTGGAGAGACACACCATGAGTGTGATCATTGCCCTAGCGGCCCTCGCGCTGCTGATGTTGGCTGCTTACCGTGGCTACAGCGTTATCCTCTTTGCCCCCATCGCCGCCCTCGGCGCCGTCCTGCTCACCGACCCGTCCGCCGTGGCGCCCGCCTTCACCGGCGTGTTCATGGAGAAGATGGTCGGCTTCATCAAACTCTACTTCCCGGTGTTCCTGCTCGGCGCGGTGTTCGGCAAGCTGATCGAGCTGTCGGGCTTCTCCCGCTCCATCGTCGCGGCGGCCATCCGCCTGCTCGGCACGCGCCAGGCGATGCTGGTGATCGTGCTGGTCTGCGCCCTGCTGACCTACGGCGGCGTGTCGCTGTTCGTGGTGGTGTTCGCGGTCTACCCGTTCGCCGCGGAGATGTTCCGCCAGAGCAATATCCCCAAGCGCCTGATCCCGGCGACCATCGCCCTCGGCGCGTTCTCCTTCACCATGGACGCCCTGCCCGGCACCCCGCAGATCCAGAACATCATCCCCAGCACCTTCTTCAACACCACCGCCTGGGCCGCGCCCTGGCTGGGGGTGATCGGCACCATTTTCGTGTTCTGCGCCGGCATGCTGTTCCTCCAGCGCCAGCGCAACAAGGCGCACAAAGCTGGTGAAGGCTACGGCAGCGACCTGCGCAACGAGCCGGAAACCGCCGCCGACATCCAGTTGCCCAACCCCTGGATCGCCCTGTCGCCGCTGCTGCTGGTGGGCCTGATGAACCTGCTGTTCACCCACTGGATTCCCCAATGGTACGGCAAGACCCACAGCCTGGCCCTGGCCGGCATGGCCGCCCCGGTGCAGACCGACGTCGCCAAGCTCACCGCCATCTGGGCAGTCCAGGCCGCCCTGCTGGTGGGCATCATCATGGTCCTGGTGTTTGGCTTCTCGGCCATTCGCGGCAGGCTCGCCGAGGGCAGCAAAAGCGCGGTCAGCGGCGCCCTGCTGGCGGCGATGAACACTGCTTCGGAATACGGTTTCGGCGCGGTGATCGCCTCCTTGCCGGGTTTCCTGGTGCTGTCGGACTGGCTGAAAAGCATCCCCAACCCGCTGGTCAACGAGGCCATTACCGTGACCCTGCTGGCCGGCATCACCGGCTCCGCCTCGGGCGGCATGAGCATCGCCCTGGCGGCCATGTCGGAGACCTTCATCAGCGCCGCCCATGCCGCCAACATCCCGCTGGAAGTGCTGCACCGCGTCGCCGCCATGGCCAGCGGCGGCATGGACACCCTGCCGCACAACGGCGCGGTGATCACCCTGCTGGCGGTCACCGGGCTGACCCACCGCCAAGCCTACAAGGACATTTTCTGCATTACGCTGATCAAGACCCTGGCCGTCTTCGTCGTGATCGCCACTTTCTACGCCACCGGCATTGTGTGAGGTATTCATGAGCAATCTTGCGGGCAAGACCGCCCTCGTCACCGGCTCCACCAGCGGCATCGGCTTAGGGATCGCCCTGAGCCTGGCCAAGGCCGGCGCCAACCTGATCCTCAACGGCTTCGGCGATGCCTCGACGGTGCTCGCCGAGGTCGCGCGCCTCAATAAAGACAGCGGCGGCAAGGTCGGCCATCACCCGGCCGACGTCAGCGACCCGGCGCAGATCGCCGACATGCTGGCCTACGCCGAGCGCGAGTTCGGCGGCGTCGACATCCTGGTCAACAACGCCGGCATCCAGCATGTGGCGGCGGTCGAGGAATTCCCGGTGGAGCGCTGGGACTCGATCATCGCCATCAACCTGTCGTCGGTGTTCCACAGCACCCGCCTGAGCCTGCCCGGCATGCGCGCCAAGGGCTGGGGGCGGATCGTCAACATCGCCTCGGTGCATGGCCAGGTCGGCTCGGTGGGCAAGGCCGCCTATGTGGCGGCCAAGCACGGGGTGATCGGCCTGACCAAGGTGGTCGGCCTGGAGACCGCCACCAGCAACGTCACCTGCAACGCCATCTGCCCGGGCTGGGTCCTGACCCCACTGGTGCAAAAGCAGATCGACGACCGCATCGCCGCGGGGGTCGACCCGCAGCAGGCGCAGCATGACCTGCTGGCGGAAAAACAGCCGTCCCTGGAGTTCGTCACGCCTTCGCAGCTGGGCGAGTTGGTCCTATTCTTGTGCAGTGAGGCCGGCAGCCAGGTGCGTGGCGCGGCGTGGAATATCGACGGTGGCTGGCTGGCGCAGTAAGCCGTTGTAGCCGCTGCCGCAGGCTGCGATAAGACCCGAAGGGTCTTTCAGCGCCAGTGATATCGCCACGACCGTTCCGGTCGATCGCAGCCTTCGGCAGCGGCAACAGGTAGAGTTGGACCCGCTTTGTGTGTGTGTGCAGCAGAAAAACAAGAGGCCACCCATGTCCGAATTACTCTGGCAACCCAGTGCCGAGCGCATCAGCAAGACCCGCATGGAAGCCTTCCGGCGCTTGATCAATCACCGTCACGACCTGGACCTCGACGGCTACCCCGCCCTGCATCAATGGAGCATCGAGCAGCGCGAAGCCTTCTGGCAGGCCATAGTCGACTTCTTCGATGTCGAGTTCCACGCGCCCCCCAGCGCGGTGCTGATCGAAGGCCGCGGCATGCCCGCCGCCCAGTGGTTTCCCGACGCCACCCTGAACTTCGCCGAACACCTGCTCAAACGGCGTGACGATGGCGTCGCGGTGGTGGCGATCAACGAGAACGGCCAGCGCGAACAGCTGACCTACAACCAGCTGGCGGCCCATGTCGCCGGCCTGCAACACAGCCTGCGGGCCGCCGGCGTCGGCCTTGGCGACCGGGTCGCGGCCTGCATGCCCAATACCTGGCAGACCCTGGTGGGCATGCTCGCCACCGCCAGCCTCGGGGCCGTCTGGTCCAGCTCCTCGCCGGACTTCGGCACCCAGGGGGTGATCGACCGTTTCGGCCAGATCGAACCCAAGGTGCTGATCACCTGCGCCGGCTACCGCTACGCCGGCAAACAGATCGACCAGACGGCCAAGGTCAACGAGATCCTCGAACGCCTGCCGTCCCTGCAACAGCTGATCATCGTGCCGTACGCGCGGCCCGAGGCTCGCACCGAAGACTTCCGCACCTCGGCCAGCGTCGCGCTGTGGGACGACTTCTACCGCCCCGGCGGCGAGCCGGCGTTCGTCGCCGTGCCCTTCTCCCACCCGCTGTACATCCTCTATTCCAGCGGCACCACCGGCGTGCCCAAGTGCATCATCCACAGCACCGGCGGCGTGCTGTTGCAGCACCTCAAGGAGCACGGCCTGCACACCGACCTGCGCGTCGGCGAGGTGCTGTTCTACTACACCACCTGCGGCTGGATGATGTGGAACTGGCTGGTCTCCGCCCTGGCGGTGGGCGCCACGGTGCTGCTGTACGACGGCTCGCCGTTCCACCCGGCGCCCGAACACTTGATCGACCTGATCGACCAGGAAGGCATCAGCGTTTTCGGCACCAGCCCCAAGTACCTGGTGGCCCTGGAAAAGGCCGGCATCGAGCCGCGCCAGAGCCATTCCCTGGCCAGCCTCAAGACCCTGCTCAGTACCGGCTCGCCGCTGTCGCCGCAGAGCTTCGACTACGTGTACCGCGCGTTCAAACAGGACCTGTGCCTGGCCTCGATGTCCGGCGGCACCGATATCATTTCCTGCTTCATCATCGGCAACCCGCTGTTGCCGGTGCACCGCGGCGAAATGCAAAGCAAGGGCCTGGGCATGGCGGTCGAGGTGTGGAACGACCAGGGCCAGGCGGTGGTCGGCGAAAAGGGCGAACTGGTCTGCACCCGGCATTTCCCGGCCATGCCCATCGGCCTGTGGCACGACCCGCGGCACGAGAAGCTGCGCGCCTCCTACTTCAGCCAGTTCCCCGGGGTCTGGGCCCAGGGCGACTACGCCGAGCAACTGGCCCATGGCAGCTGGCTGATTCACGGCCGCTCGGACGCCGTGCTCAACCCCGGCGGCGTGCGCATCGGCACCGCGGAAATCTACCGCCAGGTGGAAAAACTCGAGCAGGTCCTGGAAAGCCTGGCCATCGGTCAGCAATGGGACAACGATGTGCGGGTGGTGCTGTTCGTGCGCCTGCAGGACGGCGTGCAACTGGACGACGCCCTGCAGGAGCAGATCCGCCAGGTGATCCGCGCCAACACCACGCCAAGGCACGTGCCGGCGAAGATCCTCGCGGTCAGCGACATCCCGCGGACCATCAGCGGCAAGATCGTCGAACTGGCGGTGCGCAACGTGGTGCACGGCCTACCGGTGAAAAACACCGACGCCCTGGCCAACCCCGAGGCGCTGGAGCAGTTTCGCGATCGCCCTGAGTTGCGCGACTGATCGTTGCCCCTGTAGCCGCTGCCGCAGGCTGCGAACGACCCGCAGGAGCGCGATCTCAGGACCGCTGAAGGCCCTGCGGGCCTTTACGCAGCCTCGCAGGCTCGGCAGCGGCTACAAGGGCTGGGCGCAGTGCCAGTTGTAGCCGCTGCCGCAGGCTGCGATCGGCACCGCAGGGGCCGCAAACCGGACAACCCGGTCCACCTGCTGGATCGGGAAAACCGCCCTTGCGCCGGCTACGCCGTCGATCGCAGCCTGCGGCAGCGGCTACAATGCCGGCGTGATGCACGCTCAGGACACCCCCGACATGAACGCCTCTCCCTCCGGCAGCGAAGCCGAAACCCTGATTGCCCGGCTGGACTGGGCCGCCACGCCGCTGGGCGCGGTCGACCACTGGCCGCAGAGCCTGCGCACCGCGGTGGACATCGTGATTCACTCGCCAATGCCGATGCTGCTGTTGTGGGGCGCGCAACTGACACAGATCTACAACGACGGTTTCGCCCTGCTGGCCGGCAACAAGCACCCTGGCGCCTTCGGCCAGTCGACCCACCTGACCTGGCCGGAACTCCAGGACTTCACCGCGCCGATCTACCAAGCCGTGCTGCAAGGCCAGGTGCGCACCTTCAGCGAAAAACCCTTCACCCTGCTGCGCCACGGCCGCGAGTCGGACGTCTGGCTGGACCTGACCTACAGCCCGATCCGCGACGAAAGCGGCGAAGTCGCCGGGATCCTGGTCACCAGCATCGAAACCAACGAGCGCCGGCGCATCGCCCTGGAACTGGAGCAGCGCTCGGCGGCCAGCCTCAAGGCCCAGCACGAAACCGAAGAGCGCCTGCAACTGGCGCTGGCAGCGACCGACGCGGTCGGCACCTGGGACTGGGACATCGGCGACGACCGCTTTATCGCCGACGCCCACTTCGCCCAGCTGCACAGCATCGACCCGGCCCTGGCCGGGCAACTGCCCATCAGCAACTACCTCAAGGGCGTGCACCCGGAAGACCGCGGCATGGTGGCGCGCAGCATCAAGCACTGCATCACCCACGGCACCGAATACGCCGAGGAATACCGCCTGCAACAGCCCGACGGGCAGATCCGCTGGGTCTTCGCCCGCGGGCGCTGCTACAAGGATCACCACGGCCGGCCGGTGCGCTTCCTCGGCGCCGCCCTGGACCTGACCGACCGCAAGCAGATGGAACAGGCGCTGCGCCAGAGCCAGACCGAGTTGCAGTTGATCATCAACGCCATGCCGGTGCTGATCGGCTACGTCGACCACGAAGAGCGCTTTCGCCTGAACAACAGCGCCTACCTCGACTGGTACGGCCTGACCCCGCAGGAGCTGTACGGGCGGACCATCCGCGAAGTGGTGGGGGACGAGATCTACGCCACCCGCGCCGACAAGATCGCCGCCGCCCTGGCCGGCAAACCCTGCAGCTTCGAAGCCAACTCGCCGCACCGCGACGGGCGCGCGCGGCACGCGCTGATGAAGTACCTGCCGCGCTACGGCGCCGACGGCGCGATCAATGGTTTCTACATCTTCGTGATCGACGAAACCGAGCGCAAACAGACCGAGGAAGCCCTGCGCAACCTCAACGAAACCCTGGAAGAACGAGTGGCCGAGCGCACCCAGGCGCTGGCCGCCGCCAACCAGCGCCTGCAGAGCGAGATGTTCGAACGCGAACGCGCCGAAAACGCCCTGCGCCATGCGCAGAAGATGGAAGCCGTAGGCCAGCTCACCGGCGGCATCGCCCACGACTTCAACAACATGCTCACCGGCATCATCGGCAGCCTGGAGCTGATGCAGCGCTACATCGACGCCGACCGCAGCGCGGAAATCGGCCGCTTCACCGAAGCAGCGATGTCCTCGGCCAAGCGCGCGGCCGCCCTCACCCACCGCCTGCTGGCGTTCTCCCGACGCCAGTCGCTGGACCGCCGGCCGCTGGAACCGAACCAGCTGGTGCGTTCGCTGCAGGACCTGTTCAACCACACCAAGGGCGAACATATCGAGCTGAAGATGAACCTGGGCGCCAACGTCTGGTCGATCAACAGCGACGCCAGCCAGCTGGAAAACGCCCTGCTCAACCTGGTGATCAACGCCCGCGACGCCATGCCCGACGGCGGCGTGCTGACCATCGAGACCGCCAACAGCTACCTCAACGGCAGCGACCTGGGCACTCTGGAACCGGTCAAGGCCGGCGACTACGTGATGCTCGGCGTCAGCGACAACGGCGCCGGCATGACCCCGCGAGTGCTGGCCAAGGCCTTCGATCCGTTCTTCACCACCAAGCCCATCGGCCAGGGCACGGGCCTGGGGCTGTCGATGATCTACGGCTTCGCCCAGCAATCCGGCGGCCACCTGACCATCAGCAGCGAACCGGGCCAGGGCACCTGCGTGCGCCTGTACCTGCCGCGCCTGTACAGCGGTGCCCAAACCGCCAGCCCGGCACCGGCCAGCGTCGAAGCGCCGTACGCGGTGGCCGGCGAATCGGTGATGCTGGTGGAGGACGACCCGGCGGTGCGCATGCTGGTGCTCAACGTGCTGAGCGAACTCGGCTACAGCGCCTTCGAGGCCGAGGATGCCAAGAGCGCCTTGCCGTTGCTGGAGTCCGAGCGGCGCGTCGACCTGCTGGTGACCGACGTCGGCCTGCCGGGCATGAACGGCCGGCAACTGGCGGAGATCGCCCGCCAGCAGCGGCCGGAACTCAAGGTGCTGTTCATGACCGGTTACGCGGAAACAGCCGCCGAGCGCCAGGGCTTTCTCGACGCCGGCATGGACCTGATCGCCAAGCCGTTTTCCATCGAGGCGCTGGCCCAGAAGATTCGTCAGATGATCGGCCGGCAGGGCTGATTTCAGGCATAATCCGCCCCCGCCGTCCGCACCGTTCCAAGGTAATTGCCCCATGAAAGCCCAAGCCCGCCACATCCTGGTGAAAACCGCCGAAGAGGCCGAACAGCTCAAGCAGCGCATCGCCAAGGGCGAAGCCTTCGACGTGCTGGCGAAGAAGTACTCCACCTGCCCCTCCGGCAAACGCGGCGGCGACCTGGGTGAAGTACGGCCGGGGCAGATGGTCGGGGCCATCGACCAGGTGATCTTCAAAAAGCCCCTGCGCACCGTACACGGGCCGATCAAGAGCAAGTTCGGTTACCACCTGGTGCAAGTGTTCTACCGCGATTGAGGTCTCCACTCGTGACCGCTACGTCGTCGCGACTGCAACCCTGTAGCCGCTGCCGTAGGCTGCGATAAGACCCGCAGGGTCTTCCAGCGGTCTTCGGATCGTCACGGCCGTTCCGGCCGATCGCAGCCTTCGGCAGCGGCTACAGGGGTTGCCTCAGGGTCTTGGGATCAACGCCCCCGGCACCTGGATCACCCGGCTCGCCAAACGATGCCCGGCCTGCGCCGCCTGCTGCGGATTGCCGCCCTTTAGTCGACACGCCAGATACGCCGCACTGAACGAATCCCCCGCCGCCGTGGTGTCCACCACCTGCTCCACCCGCTGCGCCGGCACCTCGAACGACTCGCCGCCACAGCGGATCAGGCACGCTTCGGCGCCCCGCTTGAGCACCACTTCCGGGGTGTCCGCGTAGGCCGCCAATACCGCCTGACTGTCGGCATAACCGAACAGCGCCTGCTCGTCATCCACCGTCAGCAGCGCCAGATCGACATAGGCCAGCGCCTCGCGATAAGCCGCCTGCGCCTGCTCCACCGAGGCCCAGAGCCGTGGCCGGTAGTTGTTATCGAAGACGATCTGCGCCCCACGCTTGCGTGCTTCAACCAAGGTCTCGATCAGCTTCTTGCGCCCCAACTCACCGAGCACCGCCAGGGTGATGCCGCTGAAATACAGCACCGCGTAGGCCGGCAGCGCCGCGAGGATCGGCTCGGCCGCGGGGGTGGTGAAACAGTCGCGCACCGCCGCTTCGTTGCGCCAGTAAAGAAAGCGCCGCTCGCCCTTGGCGTCGGTCTGGATGCAATACAACCCGGGCAAGCGCCCCGGCAGGCGCTGGACCATGCCCAGGCCGATGCCTTCCTCGGCCCAGCTGTAGCACATGGCGTCGCTGAAGCTGTCGTCACCGAGGGCGGTGACATAGTCGACATGGGCGCCCTCGCCCAGTTCACGGGCCAGGTACACCGCGGTGTTCAGGGTATCGCCGCCGAAGCTCTGTTGCAGGCTGCCGTCGGCGCGGTGTTGCAGTTCGATCATGCATTCGCCGATCAGGGCGATGCGTTTCCCGGTGCTGGAAGTGTTCATGGAGGTGTCTCTGACGATTTTTTATTGTTGGAAAGGACGTCATCGCGGGCAAGCCCCGCTCCTACGGAAATCTGTAGGAGCGAGGCTTGCCCGCGATCACCTGCGCAGCAGGTGCCAGCCCCACCCTAGAAACAGGTCTCCATGCTCTCCAGCACATCCAGCCACTCATCCACCAGCAATCCGGTGCGCCACTTATCAAAGGTCAAACACGGGTGCGAAGTACCAAAAGCAATAATGTCCCCCACCCGCAACTCAACCCCCGGCGCCACCGTCATGAACGCATGCTGGTCCATCACCGCCGTGACCTTGCAGGCACTGACATCATCGCCCCTGGCCGGCAGCACGCCCTGCTTGTAGCGCAGCAACGGCACCGGCAAGCCGGCGTCATAGGCCACGTCGCGCTTGCCCAGGGCGATCACCGCGAACCCCGGCTCCGGCAGGGACTGCACATGGGCCCAGACTTCCAGCGCCGGGCGCAGGCCTTCGTGCAGGTCGCTGCGCCGGTCGAGCACGCAGCACTGCGCCTCTTTATAGATGCCATGGTCGTGGGCCACGTAACTGCCGGGGCGCAGCACGCTGAGGAAACGCCCCTGGGCGTTCTGCGCCTCGAAGGACTCGGCGATCAGGTCATACCAGGCCGACCCCGAGGCGGTGATGATCGGCTTATCGATGGCGAACAGCCCGTCGTCCTGCAACTGCACCGCCAGGCGCACCAGGGACCCGGCAAACTCCCGAATGCCACTCACCGCGTGATCGCCATGGATCACCCCTTCGTAGCCCTCGATGCCGCACAAGGCCAGGGCCGGTTGCGCCTGGATCGCCTGCGCCAGCGCCAGTACTTCCTGCTCGCTGCGGCAACCACAACGGCCACCGACCACGCCGTACTCGATCATCACGTTCAGGCGCACCCCGCGCGCGGCGAAGAATTGCCCGAGGTCGGCGACGTTGTCCGGGTGATCGACCATGCAATAGAAGTCGAACGTCGGGTCGGCCAGCAGCTCGGCGATCAGCCCCATGTTCGGCGTACCCACCAGCTGGTTGGCCATCAGCACCCGGCGCACACCGTGAGCATAGGCCGCGCGGGTCTGCACCGCGGTAGCCAGGGTGATACCCCAGGCACCCGCCTCCAGCTGCCGACGGAACAGCGCCGGGGTCATGCTGGTCTTGCCGTGGGGCGCCAGCTCGGCGCCGCTGTCGCTGACGAACTTCTGCATCCAGCGGATGTTGTGTTCCAGCGCCGCGCGGTGCAGCACCAGGGCCGGCAGGCTGACATCGCGCACCAGGCTGACACCCGGTTGGGCGGCGCCCTTTTCCACCGCGGCATTGATCAAGGCAGAAGACATATTCGAACTCCTTACGGCGCAGCCACAGGGGCTGGCATTAGTCGTTGATGCGACGGGCCAGGCGATTCGCGCTGTCGATCAGCACCCGGCGGTAGTCGGCGTAATGGTTCTGGGCATCGGCCCGTGGCGCGACGATGCACAGGGTGCAGATGCACACCCCGCGCTCGTCCCGCACCGGGGCAGCGAAGCAATGGGTAAAGGTGTCGGCCACGCTGTCGAAGGAGAAGAAACCGTCCTGCGTGGCCTGGCGGATTTCCTTCAAGAAGGTCGCCACAGGCAGACGCTCCCCGTCAGGGAGAATGAAGTCGCGCTCGTCGATCAACTCGACGATCTGCTCATCGCTCAAATGCCCCAGCAGCAGCCGCCCGGAAGCGGTCCAGGGAATCGGCGCGTTCTCGCCGATATTCGAGGAAATGCGAAAATGCCGCTCGCCCTCCTTCATCAGTGCCACCGTGTATTTGCGCCCGTTGAGCAGGCACATCTGCGCGGTCTCGCGGGTCTGGCTGACGATCTCCTGCAAGGCCGAGTCGGCCTCGCGGGTCAGGTCGAAATGGCGCAGATGGGCCTGACCCAGGAAGTACAGCTGACGCCCCAGGTACACATGCCCATCCTGCCCCACCGGCTCCAGAACCCGCCGCTCCAGCAAGGACGCCACCAGCTCGTACACCGTGGACTTGGGGCTGCCGATCCCCTTGGCGATATCGTGGGGCCGCAGCGGCTGGCCGATCTCCTTGAGGAAATCGAGAATATCGAACGCCCGGTCCAGCCCCTTGGCCCGGCGCTTGATGGTGTCTTCGGTCATGTCTGTGCCTTTTGCAAAAAACTGCGAAATTTCCGGCGCCCCAAAACCCCGGCATTGCCCCTATCCCCGTAGCCGCTGCCGAGCCCGCGAGGCTGCGATCGACCGCAACGCGGGCGCAGGCTCTTGAGATCGTCGCGCCCCCTGCGGGGTCGATCGCAGCCTCGCCAAAGCTCGGCAGCGGCTACAACGAACCCGCCCCTGTAGGAGCGAGTTTGCTTGTGATCAGCGGCCTACAGCCCTACTTCTTCTTGTAAGCCACACAATCAATCTCAACCTTGCAATCCACCATCATGCTGGCCTGCACACAGGCCCGCGCCGGCGCATGCTCCGGCTTGAAATACTCACCGAACACCTTGTTGAAACTCCAGAAATCCCGCGGATCCTCCAACCACACCCCAACCCGCACCACATCCTCCAGCCCGTACCCCGCCTCCTCCAGAATCGCCACCACATTGCGCATCGTCTGATGGGTCTGCTCAACGATCCCGCCATGAATAATTTCACCATCCAGTGCCGGCACCTGACCGGACACATACAACCAGCCATCGGCCTCAACGGCACGAGCGAAAGGACGAGGCTGGCCACCGCCGGCGGTGCTGCCGGTGCCGTAGCGGGTGATGCTCATAAGAAGTTCTCCTGAATGGACGAATGAAAGTTACCCGCAAAAAATTTTGAAATGCCGCGTCGCATAGCTGCTACCAGCCCTTCAAAACCTACATCTGCTATCCGACTGGCCGTCGCTGTCTAAGCGGCATCTCTGGAGGAGGCTAGCGCCCGAAAACACGCCCCATATCGCAAGAAATCATGGAGAACGATTAAAGCTCCAGCCAACCAAAATTCCGTTATAACAGACAAGAATTCGCAACAACAGAATAGATGACATGAAGTTTGCCATAGCGAGAGAGGAGATAAAAGAGGAGTCAGAAAGTTTTTAAAAGCCGAGAGGATAGAGGGTGTGGATCAAGATCTAAAGATGTGGCTAAAGTGATAAAACGGCAACGAAAGCCGAGCGAATTAAAACAGTGCGCAAACCTAAATTTACGCACCACCACTACAAAAAATCATCTACTAGGACTTAAAATCAGACAAACTCCCAAACTGCATACTCAATTATCTTTGCCCTTGGAGAACTCTGCTTCATATTAGTCAATAGCAAAATATCAGCTTCAACAAACTCCCTTTTCCTCAAGAGCTTCTCCTTTCGCGAACTAAAATCATTCAAGCGTGAATTAAGCTCTCCCAGACGAGCCTCAGCCTCAGCGACAATCTCACTCGCAGTATTCAATGCGATCCCATAATCCCAATCAGAGGAAAAAACTTTCTTAAAAACCTCCCTCCTCTCTGACTGCAATTCATGGAATTTAACAAATGACTCTACCGCTTGTTTTTCACTTTCAAGATAAGCAATTTCCTCTAGGGTTCCCCGAAGAAGATGCTCTATCTTTCCAAGCTCTTCCTTAGCGGAAATGATCATATTCTCAACAGCAGGAACATTGACCCCAAAAGTTGATCCCATAATAGTTACCCCTTTTTTTCAAAATCAACAACCGGATACAAATCACTTGACAGCCAAACCAATAGCTTTACAAGAATTCATCCTAGCCCTCAAAAGAGCTAGAAAAACTCCTGCACGGTTATATGACATTTATGCATATGCACTCAAGCTATTCACAATTAACCTCTACCTCACGACCAGTCGTCCCACGCTCACCCTTAGCGAGCTAAGGGGAATGGCGCGCAGCGCCCCTCGACGCAGTCGAGGACATCGTATGGAGGTTGAAGCGAAGCCAACCGGAGAGCGATGCCCCCTGAGGGACACTGGAGAGAAAGCCATACGCAGGGGCAAGCCCTTTTGGTTACTTTTGGCTGGGCCGGCATTCCGGGCGTTTGGTAAAAGTGCCCCGCCATAA
Source organism: Pseudomonas chlororaphis subsp. chlororaphis (assembly GCF_003945765.1). Taxonomy (NCBI): domain Bacteria; kingdom Pseudomonadati; phylum Pseudomonadota; class Gammaproteobacteria; order Pseudomonadales; family Pseudomonadaceae; genus Pseudomonas; species Pseudomonas chlororaphis. The sequence goes on from NZ_CP027712.1 coordinate 4,194,302, forward strand.
GGGCGAAACCATAAACCGCCGTGACCGAAGGAATGGATATGTGTCGATTGAAAACTGACCCAGGGCGGATTGCTGATTTTGGCATCAGCAATTGTGGACAAGCTTAGCAGTCGTGCCCTGGCGGGCGAGGCATCAAGCCCCACCGCATGTAGGCATGCGGCAGGTATTTTCGGTGCAGATCAAAACGGCTCATCGTCCTCGCTACCGTCATCGTCCTTGCGCTTTCGTTCACGTGATTTGAGCTTTGTCTGGGCGACCAAGCTGCTGTGTTGCAGGCGGTAGGACTCGTTGCCCGTTTCGACGATGCGGCAGTGGTGTCAGCCGATTCAGCAACACCGTGGTCATCTTGTTAAGGTTGCACGCCTAATGTGAACCCACCTGCGGCCGATAGCATGCAAGGACCACCAGTATCGACGTCTTATTTCAGGGTTATCAATGGAAATTCCATACAGCGTCAGACTTTCATTTTTTGATTTCTGGAAGGGGCTCTTCAAAGGCACGCTTTTCATCCAGAAGCGTTTGCGAGGGCATTTGAAAGAGCAGCAGAAGAACTGGCCAAAGAAGCAACAATACAGCCAAGGATATTTCTACCAAGGCTTGGAAGAACTGGGAATCACAGGCCTGAAGCCTACGGGCTTTCGGTTCAAGCAATACGCCATCGATGAAGAATTGAAGGGCGCTGACGTACTGGACATCGGCAGCAACTGCGGTTTTGTCTCAGCCTATTGTTCGCGACTGGCGAAATCCGTGACAGCCGTCGAACTCAACCCTTTTCTCAATAAAGTGGCGAAGGATACCGCGCGTTATTTAAAGCGCGACAATATAGAGTTTATAGAAAGCGATTTTTCGGTATTTGCTACAGATAAAAAATTTGATGTGGTGCTGTCGTTTTCCAATCATCACACCATTGATGGCAACCTCAATATGGGGTTTGAAAACTACATGAAGCGCCTGGTGTCGTTTCTAAAGCCGGGTGGCTACCTACTGTTTGAAAGCCACAATGTTTTCGGGCCAGGTGCTGGCAACGTAGGCGATGACGGTGATATGGACGAAAAAATCAAAATAATGAACACCTATTTCGCCATAGAACGCTATCGAATGGTCAACTGTTACATGCGACACATGGTCGATGATGTCGATAAGCTCTTCATTGTTGCGCGGCTCGTGGACAATCCTCCGAAGACTGAATTCCGTCTTGAACAAGCAATCCGTCGTTATCATTATTGACCCTGCGTTCAATTTTTTTGGCCACCTATGACACCGTCCAAAAACGGCAGCGCGAGCACGGACGCTATCGCGAGCAAGCTCGCTCCTACAGGTCGGTGTCATGCAAAGAAACAGTCGCTACCGTAGCGCCCCCACCGTTCAAATCGTCGATCAGGTTTGGCAGGCGCAAGCGCCTGATCGCAGCCTGCGGCAGCGGCTACAGAGTTCGCGGTATTACCGATAGGCGTGAACGAATCTGCTCCCCATGCGCGTGAACTCGGCAGGGTTGTTAGCCCTGACTGCAACCAAAGCGACTCACCGTTGAATAGCAAGCGCTAGGTATCGCCCTCTCCCCACTCATTATTGCAATCCCCACAACAGCTCATTGCAAAAGATAGCTAGCTAACTATCAAGACTTCTTATTACCCTCCGATCTCCAGCCAAATACTGTCCGTGGGGCTCTAGCCTGCCTATCCGGACAGCATCGATTACTGATGAGGTCACCCATGGAACCAGGCAGTTATCAATTGAGCATGAGCGTGCTCATGACGCCCGACAAAGCCAATTTCTCCGGCAACGTGCACGGCGGCGCCCTGCTGAAGCTGCTCGACGAGGTGGCCTTCGCCTGCGCCAAGCGCTACGCCGGGCGCTATGTGGTCACGCTGTCGGTGGATCAGGTGATCTTCAAGGAGCCGATCCATGTCGGCGAACTGGTGACCTTCCTCGCCTCGGTCAATTACACCGGGCGCACCTCGATGGAGGTCGGGGTCAAGGTGATGACCGAGAACATCCACGAACGCACGGTGCGCCACACCAACAGTTGTTACTTCACCATGGTCGCCGTCGACCCCGACGGGCGCCCGCACCCGGTGCGCGCCTTCGTGCCGGAAACCGCCACCGAACAACGCCGCTACGCCCAGGGTCTGCTGCGCAAACAGCAGCGCCAGGAGCTGCAGGAGCGCTATCGGCAGATCCGCAACGCGGATTGAGCCCGCCCTGACCGCCTGAACCCATGTCTTGCGATTTGCCCAAGGAACGACCATGAAGATATCGCTGCTCAGTCGCTACGCGACCCTGATCCTTTGCCTTGCCCTTACCTTGTTCGGCCTGTTGTTCTGGCCCGCCAGCCTCTGGGGCCAGGGGCTGATCGTGCTGGCCGGGGTGCTCAGCCTGGTCGGCCTCAACGACCTGCTGCAAAGCCACCATGCGGTGCGCCGCAACTACCCGATCATCGGCAATATCCGTTACCTGATCGAGTCGATTCGCCCGGAGATCCGCCAGTACCTGCTGGAAGGCGACGACGAGAAGCTGCCCTTCTCCCGCTCGCAGCGTTCGATGGTCTACGCCCGCGCCAAGAACCAGCCCGCGGAGAAGGCCTTTGGCACCCTGGCCGACGTCTATCAGCCCGGCTTCGAATTCATCAGCCACTCCATGGTCCCGGGCGATGCCTGCGACCCCAGCCAGTTCCGCGTGGTGGTGGGCGGGCCGGATTGCCAGCAGCCCTACAGCGCCTCGGTGTTCAACATCTCGGCCATGAGCTTCGGCGCGCTGAGCGCCAACGCCATCCGCGCCCTGAACAAAGGCGCCCGGCTCGGCGGCTTCGCCCACGACACCGGGGAGGGCAGCATCAGCCCCTATCACCAGGAATTCGCCGGCGACCTGATCTGGGAAATCGGCAGCGGCTACTTCGGTTGCCGCACCCTGGACGGCCATTTCGATGCCCAGCGCTTCTCCGAGCAGGCCAGCCATCCGCAGGTGAAGATGATCGAGATCAAGCTCAGCCAGGGCGCCAAGCCGGGGCATGGCGGCATCCTGCCCAAGCACAAGGTCACCGCCGAAATCGCCAAGACCCGAGGCGTGCAGATGGGCCACGACTGCGTATCGCCGGCGCGGCACTCGGAGTTCAGCACGCCCCTGCAACTGCTGGAGTTCATCGTCAAGCTGCGCAACCTGTCCGGTGGCAAGCCGGTGGGCTTCAAGTTCTGCGTGGGTCATCCCTGGGAGTTCATGGCCATCGTCAAGGCCATGCTCGAGACCGGCATCCAGCCGGACTTTATCGTGGTCGACGGCAAGGAAGGCGGCACCGGCGCCGCGCCTCGCGAGTTCACCGACAACATCGGCATGCCCATGCGCGAGGGCCTGCTGTTCGTGCATAACACCCTGGTCGGCGCCGGCCTGCGTTCGCAGATCAAACTGGGCGCCAGCGGCAAGGTGATCAGTGCCTTCGACATCGCCAGCGTGCTGACCATCGGCGCCGACTGGGTCAACGCCGCGCGCGGTTTCATGTTCGCCATCGGCTGCATCCAGTCGCAAAGCTGCCACACCAACAAATGTCCCACCGGCGTCGCCACCCAGGACCCGCTGCGCCAGAAAGCGCTGCAGGTCACGGACAAGGCCGAGCGGGTGCACAACTTCCATCGCAATACCCTGGTCGCCCTCGGCGAAATGCTCAGCGCCGCCGGCCTCGACCACCCGGCACAGTTGCAGGCCAAGCATCTGGTGCGGCGTCTGACCACCACCGAGGTCCGGCTGTTCTCGCAGATCCACGTGTTCCTCGAACCCGGCGAGCTATTGCAACGCCCTATCAGTTCGGAGTTCTACGCGCGCATGTGGAACATGGCCCAACCCCACAGCTTCGCGCCACTGGCCGTGGCCGCGCCATCCAAGGCCGAGCGGCTGACGCCGGCTTAGACCAATGCTGGTTGAGCTTCTGGATATAACGCCTGTAAGAGCGCAGGCGTTGCCCGGTGGCCCGGGATGCCGCAGGTGAACGTTATGCCGCTACTGATCCTGGATTGGCCGAAACGAAAGATCAGGCTTGATAGCAGCGAAGAGCTTGCTCAGCAACTCATCGCCGGAGTAGGAATCTGACTGCAGATAGTCTCCATCAGCCCAATGGCTCCACCCGGCCTTGAGTAGCAAGCTGTCACGCTGAAAGGACTTAACGATACCTTCATCCCAACCATCGAAGGTCTCGCCGCGTCGATCGAAACCCAACACATCCTCAAGATAAGCGCCGACAGCGCGCCAGAGATCACTGTCGTAAGCATCGAACTCCAAGGTGAGATGACCATTGGCCATTTTGAAGAGTCTGGGCTGCATGAGATATCCCCCTGGCTGTATCTACCGGAAAAACTCCCCGGGCGTCGCATCGAACTGCTGGCGGAACGCGGCGATAAAAGCTGAGGTCGAGTCGTAGCCGCAGGCCAGTGCCACATCCGTCACCCGCTCGCCGTTCTCCAGGGGCGTCAGGGCGCCCAGCAGGCGCAGGCGCTGGCGCCAGGCGCGGAAGGTCAGGCCAGTGTCGTGCAGGAACAGGCGGCTCAGGGTTTTCTCCGTCACGCCCAATTTCTCGCTCCACTGCCCCAGGGTGGTCGGCTGGTCCGGGTGCGCTTGCAGGCTGCGGTAGATCTGTCGCAGGCGCGGGTCCTGGGGCAGCGGCAACATCAGGTCCAGTTGCGGCGCGGCGGCCAGTTGATCCAGCAGGACCTGGGCCAGGCGCCCGTCGGCGCCATTTTCGGCGTATTCCACCGGCAGCTCGCTGAAGGCGCGGATCAATTCGCGCAGCAGGCTGCTCACCGCCAGCACCTGGCAGGTTTCGCCGGCCCAGGCGGTGACACGGCAATCCAGGTACAGGCTGCGCATTTCAGTGCGCGGTGAGCTGAACACCTTGTGCGGCATGCCAGCGGGAATCCACACCGCCCGTTGCGGCGGGGCGATGAAACGCCCGACGCTGGTCTGCACTTCCAGCACGCCCTGGATGGCGTAGGACAATTGCACCCAAGGGTGGCTGTGGCGCCGGGTCAGCGCCCGGTTGGGCAGGGATTCGGTGCGCCCGTACACCGGTCGAGGCAGGCTCGGCAGACCGGGAATACTGCGTTGGACGATCTTTTCATGTCCTTTAGGCGGCATTTACTGGCTCATTGGCGTTAGTCGGCAGTCCATCATCACGTTAGAGTCGGCCAACCGCTCTGGCAACCCTTGGATGGTCCCATTATGAGTCGCTCACGTCTTTTGCCCGACAATTTCACCCTGACCCTGATCGGCGTGGTGCTGCTGGCCAGCTTCCTGCCCGCCAGCGGCCAGGTGGCGCTAGGCTTCGGCTGGCTGACCAACGCCGCCATCGCCCTGCTGTTCTTCCTCCACGGCGCCAAGCTGTCGCGCGAGGCGATCATTGCCGGGGCGGGCCATTGGCGCCTGCACCTGCTGATCTTCAGCCTGACCTTCGTGCTGTTCCCGATCCTCGGGCTGGCGCTCAAACCGCTGCTGTCGCCGCTGATCGGCAACGACCTGTACCTGGGCATGCTCTACCTCTGCGCCCTGCCCGCCACCGTGCAGTCGGCGATTGCCTTCACTTCGCTGGCGCGGGGCAACGTGCCGGCGGCGATCTGCAGCGCCGCGGCGTCCAGCCTGTTCGGGATTTTCCTCACGCCATTGCTGGTGACCCTGCTGCTGAATGTACACGGCGATGCCGGCTCGACCGTGGATGCCATCGTCAAGATCAGCGTGCAATTGCTGCTGCCCTTCATTGCCGGGCAGATCGCCCGCCGCTGGATCGGCGCCTGGGTCGGCCGCAACAAGAACTGGCTGAAATTCGTCGACCAGGGCTCGATCCTGCTGGTGGTCTACGGCGCCTTCAGCGAGGCGGTGAACGAAGGCATCTGGCACCAGATTCCGTTGTGGAACCTGGGCGGGCTGGTCTTGGCCTGCTGCGTGCTGTTGGCGCTGGCGCTGCTGGCCTCCAGCCTGCTGAGCAAGCTGTTCGGCTTCAACCAGGAAGACCGCATCACCATCCTCTTCTGCGGCTCGAAGAAAAGCCTGGCCACCGGCGTGCCCATGGCCCAGGTGCTGTTCGCCGGCAGCACCATGGGCGTGCTGATCCTGCCACTGATGTTGTTCCATCAGATCCAGCTGATGGTCTGCGCGGTGCTGGCCCAGCGTTATGCCAAACGCCCCGAGTCGGTGCCGGAGTTGATGGCCCAGGTCGATCCCTGAAGCACCCGCAACAGCCCTTGCAGGAGCAGGGGCTTGTGCTTTTGTCGGGACGGCAAGCCAATGGCATACTGCCAGCCCTTTGCCGCCCAACAACCCTACATGGAAGTTTTTATGCGTTTCCCGCTCGTGCCTCACGCTTTGCCCCTCCTCGCTGGTTGCCACCTCAGACAAGCGCCCACTCCCGCCAAACTCAGTGCTGTTCAGGAGTGAAAAGCATGACGCTTACCGCCGATCGGGTACTCCAGCACTACCTGCCCTTGAACCCGGTGGAAAAAAAGCTGCTGGCTTACGGCGCCACAGGAGCGCGGTTCAGTATCGCCAAGCAAAGGCCTGTAGCCGGCACTGCGGAAAACACCATTCGCGCCAGTTTCCTGAGGTTCCTGATACTGGGCGGCGATGACAAGAACCCAATAGATCTGAACGGGGTTCACCTCGAAGGCGCATTCATCCAGGGCTCCCTGCATCTCAGTTCCGCCACCATCGCCACCAACGTCAGCTTGACCCATTGTCTGTGCGACAAGGACCTGCGGCTTGAAAACACGGTCATCGACGGCTGGCTTGATTTGAACGGCAGCCAGTTTTCCGGCGTTGCAGCCCAGTATCTTCGCGTGTGCTCATCGGTCCAGATGAAAGCGTTCCATTCCCAGGGAACCATTTGCCTGATCGGAGCAAAAATCGCGGGGTCGCTGATATTCAGCGCAGCTCAACTCGATGGTCTGGGGAACAATGCTCTGGAGGCAGACCGCTGTGTAATCGACGCAAACATCATCTTTGACGAAGGGTTCAAGTCTCTGGGTGAAGTGCGATTGAACAGCGCAACCATGAAAAGCTTGAATTGCTCGAACTGCACCTTTACCGCCACCACCGGCATTGCCTTGAATGCTGACAAAGCCCGTGTGAGTGGCAGTGTATTTCTCTCTACCGGCTTCCACTCCATAGGTACCGTGCGCCTCACAGCCGCGCAGATCGACGGACAACTGAGCCTGAAAGGTTCACATCATCTGGATGGCAACGGCGGCTTTTCCTTGCTCGCGCAAAACATGATCGTCGGTAGAACACTGATGCTCACCCATCTGGAGCATCCTTTACAGAATGCGGCTTTCAGCGGCTCTCACGTCAAAACCTTGACGACGACTCAAAGACCTGGGGCAAGGAGCTGGGCCTTAACGGCTTTACCTACGACTTCCTGACCACCGACTCCCCCTTGAGGGCCAAGGATCGTATCGCCTGGCTCGACTCACAGCTGCCATCCAGCACCGGCGACGATGGCCTCAAAGGTTCCGAGAGTGGATTCCTGCCACAGCCCTGGCTCCAGCTGAAGCACGTCTTTGAAAAGATGGGCCACTTCGAAGAGGCACGCGAGGTCGGCATTGCTTTCGAACAGCGTCTACGCAAGGTCGGCATGGTGGGCCATCGCACAGCCAAATGGATATGGGGAACCCGTTGGCTCGGCAAGGTCCCCCACGTGCTCTATGGCGCTCTCACCGGCTACGGCTATCGCCCCATGCGGCTGCTGGCCTGGATACTGGGCATCTGGCTGTTGTTCACCAGCGTCTACTGGTACGCCGCCGTCAATCACAAGGTCTTCGCCCCCAGCAACCCACTGGTGTTCCAGAACGAGGCCTACGCCAGTTGTACCCCTGAATATGGCGATGCCTGGCAACGGCAGCACCCCGATACCGAACGCCCTGCCGAGATCGGCAACTGGTACACCTGCAAGGCCTTGCGCGGTGAGTACACCGGTTTCAGCCCCGGCGCGTATTCGCTGGACATCCTGCTGTCGCTGGTCGATCTGCAGCAGGAGAAGGACTGGGGGCCGATCACACCGACGCCCTTCCCCAGCTATTGGGATGAACTGAAGAATCTCGAATGGGGCCACGGCATCCGCCTGCTGATCTGGCTCGAAACCCTGATCGGCTGGGGCATCAGCCTGTTGCTGGTGGCGATTGTCTCCGGCCTGACTCGGCGCAAGGAATAAGCGTCTATACCTGCACGGGCCTCGAACGGGGCCTGTTCGACACCCTTCACGGTTCAAACAAGGAAGCTTTACATGAGCGCCATCGGCAATTTTCTGTGGTTTATCCTCGGCGGCATTTTCATGGGCCTGTGCTGGTGGCTGTGGGGCATCCTGGCCTTTATCAGCATCGTCGGCATCCCTTGGGGTCGGGCCTGTTTCGTGATTGGCGCCTTCTCGTTTTTTCCGTTCGGCAAGGAGGCGATCAGCCGGCACGAGCTGAACAACAAGGACGATATCGGCACCAGCGGCCTGGGGGTGATCGGCAATGTGCTGTGGTTCGTGTTCGGCGGGATCTGGCTGGCGCTGGGGCATGTGATGTCGGCGCTGCTGTGCTTTATCACCATCATCGGCATTCCCTTCGGCATCCAGCACCTGAAGCTGGCGGGCATCGCCCTGGCGCCGATCGGCAAGACCATCGTGCGCAAGGAAGTGGCCGCCGCGGCGCGTACTTTCAATGCCCAGGATGCGGCGCTGAAACAGCGTCAGCCGGGCTGAGCCAAGGCGCCGAGGTCTCGTCGAGGCCTCTGCTGCTGCGCATGCCGACCGGCATGCTCCGCGCGCTTGCGCGCTCCGACAGCGGCCATCACGCATCGGGGCCGCCCTCAAGCACGTAACCTGAGCGCCAAGCCACCCCACCTTGAACAAACCGCACCACTACGTTGAAGGACGCCCACACCGGCGCCCGCCGCGGTTGGACAAGTCCCACGCCCACTGCTTTCATTCAGCCCCGAGGCCCTGCGCAGTCCGCGCGCTCGCCAGGAGGCTTATCGCTCCCGTCCACCCGTTCACGCCCAAGGCCCGTAATGCTCAAGACCATTGAAGCGCAAGTGCTGAAACAGGCCACGCCGCCGGCCCTCAAGGCCGAGTTCGCCCAGTACGACTTCGAACGGCTGCACGGTTTCTGCCTGCTGATCTACGTCGCCAGCATCAGCATCTGGCTGCTGTTCAACCTGATCGTCAGCTTCCCCGGCAAGCAGGGCTTCACCCTGTACTCGATGGCGTTCCTGGTCGCCCTGGCGATCAACGCGATCATGCTGGCCTTCATCAAGAACGCCCGGTACTTCCAGTGGCTCAACCTGCTTTTCGTGCTGATCATCGGCGCGGGTATCCGCCTGGTGATCGAAGGCATGCCGCTGGACCTGCGCCCCGACTGGCTGATCCTCGGCGCCTCGAGCATTCTCTACAGCGCCTCGGTGCTGCCCCTGCGGCGCTGGTCGTTCTTCGCCACCCTCGTGCTGACCTGGGTGGTGCTCGACCCGTTCATCATGACCCAGACCTCGGTGCTGGAACTCAAGGGCGCCATGCTGCTGATCTACGCGCTGTTCCTCACCGCCCTGACCCTCTACAGCTTCATCAAGCTGCGCCAGGCCAAGCTGCACACCTACATCATGTCCAAGCTGTTGCTGGAACAGGCCTACAACGACAGCCTGACCGGCATCCCCAACCGCCGCTCGTTCATGGCCCGCGCCGGCGAGCAACTGGCGGCGCAGCCCCGGGAGCATGACCACTACCTGGCGATGATCGACGTCGACAACTTCAAGAAAATCAACGACCTGTACGGCCATGACATCGGCGACGAGGTGCTCAAGCGGGTGGCCACGGATATCCGCACGGTCATGGCCGGCTTCGATTACGCGCGCCTGGGCGGCGAAGAGTTCGCCATCTACCTGGGCGGGGTACGGCGCGACGACGTCGAGCAACTGGCCGAACGCCTGTGCCAGGTGGTGCGCCAAGCCCGGGCCCGATACCCGGTGACCGTCAGCATCGGCCTGGCCCGGGTCGAGGACGACGACAGCCTGAACCAGGCACTGCTCAAGGCCGACAAGGCGCTGTACCAGTCCAAGCACACGGGCAAGGATCGCTACACCTTTCACCCGTGACCCCTGCGGCAACGCACCAGCGCGACCGGCCGATCAAATAAGATAAACTGCCGCCCTCTCTTGATCAGGCGCCCCCGTCATGCCCGCAGAGCACGCCCCCAAGCCCTATACCCTCCTGGCAATCGACGACGACCCGCAGTCGTTGATCGTGCTCTCGAAAACCCTGACGAGCGAATATGAAGTGCTGCTGGCGAAGAACAGCGAGCGTGGCCTGGCCCTGGCCCGCAGCGCCAGCCCCGACCTGATCATCCTCGACATCCTGATGCCCGAGATGGACGGCTTCCAGGTGCTCAGCGAACTCAAGAGCCACCCGGCGACCGCGGCCATCCCGGTGATTTTCCTGACCTCGCGCAGCAGCGTCGAAGACGAACGCCTGGGCCTGCTGCTCGGCGCCGCCGACTACATCGCCAAGCCGATTTCGCCGCCGGTGGTGCTGGCCCGGGTGGCGACGCAACTGGGTTACCGCGACAAACCCCTGCACAGCCCGCAACCGGCGGCCGAGCCCTCGGCCGGCAGCGACATGCGCGACGGCTTCATCGGCGCCCTGGCCTTGCAGCTGGCCGGCAACCCGCGGATCCGCCTCGAGGCGCTGCTCAACACCCTGTCGATCCTGCTCGACAGCGGTGTGACCCAGAGCGACCCTGCGGCGTTTCGCAGCGCCGCCTGCCTGGCCCTGATGGGCCTCAACCAGCCCGGCGGCAGCATCGGCCAGGCCCTGGCCCACAGCCGAGTGCTGATCGAGGAGATTCTCGCCCACGCCGACCCGGAAGACCGCATCCTCAACCTCGCCTGGAAAATCACCCATGCCGAGGCGCTGCTCCAGGGCGACCGCAGCCCGGCAAGCCTCGATCTCCCGCTCTCGGCCCGCCTGTTCGCCCTGGCGCTGGACTACCACCTGAGCCTGCTGCAACCCGGCGGCGACCTTCCCGGCCGGCACGCCCAGGCCATGGCGCGGATGTATGAACAGCCGGGGTTCGAGCAATGCATCGCCTGCGGCCCGGCGTCGCTCTCGGCGGCCTTGCTGAGTTCGTCACAGAGCTTTTTCAGCCCGTGAACGGACAGTGAGCCTTGCCCATGCCTAACCTCGCCGACCTGGAACTGTTCGTGCTGATTGCCGAGCTGCAGGGCCTGTCGCCCGCCGCGCGCATCATGTCGATCACCCCGGCCGCCGCCAGCCTGGCGCTCAAGCGCCTGGAAAACCGTCTCGGCGTGCGCCTGTTCACCCGCTCAACGCGCACCCTGAAACTCACCCCCGAGGGCGTGCGTTACCTGGAAAGCGCGCAGCACGCCCTGAAGATCCTGGCCAACGGCAAGCGCTCGTTGACCCACGACGACGGCATGCTGGAGCTCACGGTGTCTTCCGACCTGGGCCGCAACCTGCTGCTGGACCTGCTCGCCCGGCTCAAGCAGGAACGCCCGCGGCTGTATATCAAGCTGGCCCTGAGCGACAAGGAAGAGGACCTGCTCAAGGGCCGCTTCGACGCGGCGCTGCGCTACGGCAAAAGCCTGGCGCTGGACCTGGTCGAACTACCGGTGCTCAAGCAGCACCACTTCATCGCCTGCGCCGCGCCCGGCTACCTGGCCGAACATGGCACGCCCGAGTCGCCGGAACAGCTGAGCGAGCACGAGTGCATCATCTGCCACAGCATTGGCCGGCCAGAGAGCCGCTGGCGTTTCCACGCGCCGGGCCAGGTCGAGGATGTGCGGGTGCAGGGGCACTTCTGCTGCGACGATGGCGATGCCGCGCGGCGCTGGGCGGTGGCCGGCCACGGCGTGGTCTACCTGCCGCTGTTGAACGTGGTCGAGGACCTGCTCGCCGGGCGCCTGCTGCCCCTGCTCCCCGGCTGGCAGGCCGACGCCGCGCCGCTGAGCCTGGTGGTATCGCACCGTTCGCAAATCACCGAGTCGCTGCGGGCCCTGCACCAGTGCCTGGTGGAGCACTGCACGGACCGGATGGCCCGCTACCTCGAACTGACCCGCGCCGGGCGCTAGCCCTGGGCCGCGCGCAACTCGACCAGCAGCGCATAGGCCTGCTGGAACTCCAGCCGGTAGATCCGCTCCTGAATCGCCCGCAAGGCGCCGCTACGGCTCTGCTCGCACAACTCATCGATCAGCGCCAGGGCCTGCGCATTATGGTTGTGCAGCAGCTTGGCCAGCCGCTCCAGTTTTAACAGCTGCTCACTGCCCAGTGCCTCGTTCTCCCGGACCGGAGGCTCGGCACCCGCCGTTGGCAAGCCCACCAGGCTGGCCAGCAGCGGTTCCAGGCACTGCGCCAGCTGGCGGATCAAGGGCGCAAGATCAGCCTGCCCGGCACACTGCTCCTCCAGTTCCCTGGCGGCCTGCCGGACCGCGGTGGCGCCGACATTGCCGGCCGCTCCCTGCAGGCTGTGGGCCAGAAAGCCGATGGCCTGCAGGTCCTCGGTGGCATGGGCCAGCCACAGGCGCTCGATGACCTGCTGCTGGTCATCGCGAAAATCCGCCAGCAGCTTCTGGTGCAGCGCCAGGTCCTGGTTCACCACCGCCAACCCCAGCGCCGAGTCGATGCCCTCGTAGCCCGGGGTCGAGACGCCGCTGGGCAGGCTTGTCGCAATCTCCCCCGGTGGCAGTTCCAGGTGCTTGATCCAACGCACCAGGGTCCGATAGAAGGCCGTGACCTCCAGCGGCTTGCTTACCAGGTCGCTCATGCCGGCGGCCAGCACCCGGCCCTGGATATCGGCCTGGCTGCTGGCGGTCACCGCGATGATCGGCAGCGAGCGCAGGTGCGGGTAACCGCGGATCTTGCGCGTGGTGCCGTAGCCGTCCATGACCGGCATCTGGCAATCCATCAGCACCCCGTCGAAGCGCCCGTCCTCGAGCAATCGCTGCAAGGCCTCGGCGCCATTGGCGGCCAGCACCACCTGGACCCCGGCGCGCTGCAACAGCCCCTGCAACACATCCTGGTTCAGCCGGTTGTCCTCGACCACCAGCACCCGCGTCCCCGCCAGCAACCGCGCATAGTCGTTGACCGTGCACAGCCCCGCCGCGCCGGCCACCGATGGCGTGGCCGGCGCGCTGCAACTCGCCGCGGGCAAGGCCTGCGGCCGCTGTTGCGGCACGTTCAACTGCACGGTGAATTTGAACACTGCGCCCTGCCCCGGCTTGCTGTGCACCCAGATGTCGCCCTGCATCATCTGCACGATTTTTTTTGAGATGGTCAGCCCCAGGCCGCTGCCGCCGTAACGCCGGCTGATCGACAGGTCGGCCTGGACAAAGGCATTGAACAGCCGCGCCTGCTGCTCGTCGCTGATGCCCACCCCGGTGTCGGTGACGCTGAAGCACAGCAGGGCCTTGTCGTTCCACTGGCGCACCAGGCACACGCCGATGCACACATGGCCGGCCTCGGTGAACTTGATCGAGTTGTCCACCAGGTTGGTCAGCACCTGGGCCAGGCGCAGCGGATCGCCGACATAGCTGCGCGGCAGCAGGGCCGGAATGTCCAGGCGCAGCTGCAGCGCCTGCTCTTCCGCGCGCTGGCGCACCAGCAGCAACACATCGTCCACCAGTTCGCGCAGGTCGAAGCAGACCTGTTCCATGCTCAGCTTGCCGGCTTCGATCTTCGACAGGTCGAGCACGCCATTGATGGTGCCCACCAGGTTTCTCGCCGCGCGGTCGATCTTCTCGATGTAGTCGCGCTGCACCCGCTCCAGGGGCATGTCCTGCACTAGGTGGGCCATGCCGATGATCGCGTTCAGCGGCGTGCGGATTTCATGGGACATGCTGTCGAGAAACTCCGACTTGGCCTGGGTCGCCAGCTCGGCGTCGCGCCGCGATTGCTGGACCTGGGCTTCCACCGCCTTGCGCTCGCTGATGTCGAAAATCACCCCGTCCAGGTACTGCGGCACCCCGTCCACGACAATGGTCTGGCCCTTGTCGTAGACCCAGCGCACCTCCTGGCTGGCGGTGATGATCCGGTATTCGAGCATGTAGCTGGCGCTGCCCAGGCAGCCGGCGAAGATCTCCAGGTCATCGGGGTGGACCAGGTTGCGATAGCTGTGCCCGGCGAGGAAATGCGCCGCCGCAAAACCGCTCAGGCCCTCGATGGCCTCGCTGACGAACACCATGGTCCGCGAGGCGTCCGGCAGGCTGCGAAACACCACCCCCGGAATGTTGGCGATCATTGATTGCAACTTGGTCTGGCTGTCGACGATCGACTGCTGCACCTCGACCGCCTGGGTGATGTCCTGCAGCACGCCGGTGACCCGCGTCGGCGTGCCATCAGCATCGCGCTGCATGACCCGGCCGATGTCCAGCACCCACAACCAGCGCCCGCTTTTGCTGCGCATGCGGTACTCGGCGCGGTACTCCTCGACTTCGTTGTTCAGGTGCGCCCTGAGCCTGGCCATGACCGGCTCATGGTCCTGGGGATGAACCAGGCAGGCCCAGCGATCCAGGCCATTGCCAAAGGTCTGGTCCAGCTCCTCCTTGCTGTAGCCGAGGATCCGCAGCCAGACATCGTTATTGATGACGATCCCCAGGCTGACGTTCCAGTCCCACAGCCCCAGCGCGCCGCTTTGCAGGGCCATGTCCAGGCGTCGCTCGCTTTGCTCGATCCGCGCCACATCGGCCTTGTGCCGCCGGGCATCGGCCAGGCGTCGCAGGCCGCCCCACAGCAACAGCAGGAACACCACCGCGCTCAAGCCCTTGATCAGCAGCACCTGCTCGGCCGGCAGCACCGTATCCAGGTCGCCCAGGGTGACCAGGGTCCAGGGACCGCTGGGATCATTCCAGTCGAAATCGACCCGGGACAGGCTGTAGCGCCGGCCGTCCAGCTTGACCTGCGGCTGACGGGTATCGAACGGCAAGCGCTCGGGCACCCCGTGGGCGAACGGGTAGTCGCCGAACTGGCGGCGGATCTCGCCGCCGAATTCACGCAGCGACCAGGCGCGATCGGCCTTGAGCAGAAAATCCGGGGTGCTGGCGGCCAGCACCACGCCGCTGGGCGACAGGATCATTTTCAGGTCGTCGCCATACTGCTTGCTCAGGTTGGTGTCGAGCATCTTGCCGTCGAAACGCGCCACCAGGACCCCGATCACCTGGTCCTGGCGCGTGCGCGACTCGTAGACCGGGACCGCCATGTAGAACATGCGGGTGCCGGTGGTGACGCTGATCGCGCCATAGACGCTGCTGCCGCCGTTGAGCGCCACCTTGAAGTACGGCCGGAAGGCCACATTCAGCCCCAGCGGCGCCTGGCCCTGGTGATCGTGGGCCGCCACCACCACCCCGTCGCGGTTGAGGACAAAGGCGTGGTTGGCGCCCACCACCATCGACAGCGTCTTCAACGGGATCGCCGCCTGCGCCATCAATTCCGCGGAGGGCTCGCGCTCCAGGATCACCCGTTTCAGCGAGGGGTTGTGGCGCCCCAGGATCGACAGCGCGCCAATGGCAAAACCGTCGGACTTCCACTGCTGCAGATCCGCCGCGTACTCCTGGGTCTGCATCTCGATACTGGCCTGGTAGACGTCCTCGACCTGCAGGCGGTAGTAGTTGCCCAGCGCCACCGCGGCACCGACCGCGAGCACCACGCCCAGGGCGTAGCAACACCGTCTGTGGCTGTCGAAGAAGTTGGTTAGCCTGTGCAACACCTCGCCCCTTTACCTGATAAACCCGTGCGCATACGCCTGTGCCCTGACAAACAGCTCAACGCGCCGCCAGCCGGCGTGGAAACTCCGGCGGCAGGAAATCGCGGTCGGGATCGTAGTCGGCCTTGAGGTAATCACCAAGCGCCTTGAGGTCCTGGGGCGACAAGGTTCCCACCGACTGCTTGAGCCGCAGGGTGTCGAGAATGTAGTCATAACGGCTGTCGTTGTACTGGCGCACGGCGTTATACAACTGGCGCTGGGCTTCCAGCACATCGACGATATTGCGGGTGCCGACCTGGAAGCCCAGCTGCGAGGCCAGCACCGCGCCCTGGTTGGAGATGATCGACTGGCGCCGGGCCTTGACCTGATCGACGCCGCTGTTGAGGCCGCGATGCAGGTTGCGGGTCTGCTCCACCACCTGGCGCCGCAGGTTGTCGTTGAGGTACTCGCGCTGGTTCATCCGCTGGTGGGCCTCGCGCACCTGGGAAGAGGTCTGGCCGCCGCTGAACAACGGAATGTTCAACTGCAGGCCGACGGAGCGCTGCTCGACATTGCCGCCGTAGCCGCTGCCACGGATATCGCTGTTGCCATACCCCAGGTTGTCGTTGTCGCCGGTCTGGTAACGCAGCACCGCGTCCAGGGTCGGCGCGTGCCCGGCCTTGCGCGCGCTCAGGGTCTGCTGCGTCGCGTCCAGGGCTTGCTGGCTGGCCAGCAGGGTCAGGTTCTGGCGCACCGCGGTATCGACCCAGCGCCGGGCATCGTTGGGCTCGGGCAACAAGATCGGCATGTCATGCCGCACGCCCTGGATCGCCGCGTATTGCTGGTGCGTCAGGGTGTCCAGGGCTTCGAAGGCATCGTCGGTGCGCTTCTGCGCGACGATCCGGTTGGCCCGCGCGGTGTCATGCCCGGCCTCGGCCTGGAGCACATCGGTACGGTCCGACAGGCCCAGCTGCAAACCCTTCTCGGCCAGTTCCAGCTGGCGCTTGAGCGCCGCCTCTTCCGCCTTGGCCGCCGCCAGGGCGTCCTGGGCCTTGAGCAGGCCGAAATAGGCCTGGGCGCTGTCGAGCATCAGTTTCTGTTCGGCTGCCGCCAGCTCCAGCTGGGCCTGCTGGTCCTCGGCTTCAGCGGCCTTGAGGCTGAACCAGCGATCGGCACGGAAGATCGGCTGGTTCAGCACCGCCTGGTAGCTGGTGCCGCTGCGCCGGGTGTCCTGCCGTGGCTGTTGCAGGGAGGTGCTGGTGCCGTTCAGCTCGGCGCTGGCCGACAGCGTGGGCAGCAGCCCGGCCCGGGCCTGGGGCACCGCCTCGGCGCGGGCGGCCTGGTCGGCACGGGCCGCCGCCAGCTCGCTGTTGTTGTGCTGGGCATCCAGGTACACCCGCCACAGGTCGCTGGGCAGGGCCTGGCGCGGCTGTTCGGCGGCCACCGCCAGGGAGGCCGCCGGCAACGCGGCCAGCGATAGCAGGACGGGCAGCCAGCCGGCAAGGGCTCGCTGCCGCGAAATCATGGGGTTGGTCATGGTCTGTTTCTGTTTCCAAACAAGGTGGGCCAGGAGACAGGAGAGGCTTGGCGCCCCTCCTGTGGTTGCTCCCGCGTGGTCAGGTCAGTGAAGGCACCAGCACCGCCTGGGCGGCCTGACGGTTTTGCGGCAGGTGCTCACGCGCCCCGCCGGTGTCGGCGAAGGCCGCCATGGCCCCGCTCAGTTTGGCCAGGCTGGACCCCTCGGCCTCCGTCACCGAGGCGATGTCGTTCGCCGTCGGCACGGCCTGGCGCTCGCGCGAGGACAGCTCGAACAAAGCGTCCTTGGCCGATCCCGCCTGGGCAAAGCCCTTCACCAGATGATCGACACTGATCACCGACGAGTCGCCTTGCAGCTCGATCTGCAGATGCCGGTGCGCCGCAGCCTCACTGCCCAACACCTGGCGCAGCACCAAGGCCCTGCCAGAGCCAGCGTCGGTCAGCAGCACATCCTCGCCCCGACGGCTGACGAGGATGTTCTTGCCATCGGCCACCGGCAGGATCAGGCGGTCCAGGGCCTGGCCCGGGTCATCGTTGTCGATCACCACCGTGCGGTAATGCGCCCACATCGCCGGGCTGAAGCGGTAGGTGTCGCTGGCACCGCCGCCATGCAGTACCACGCTGTCGACCCCGGCGATCTGCGGCGGCGCCAGTTCGTCCTGACGACCGCCGCCGCCCTGTAGCAGCAGCGAGGAACCGATACGCTCGACATTGGCGTACTGGCCGAGTTTCTGCGCAGCCCCTTCCTTGACCTTGTACAGCGCCTGTTCCGTCGGGCTGTAAACGTACGCCGAGCGCTGCGATTCGGCGGCCACCCCGATAAAACGCAGGTCGCTCGCGGCGGGAATGCCGGTGCTGGCGAACATCCGCCCGCTGGCGACATCGAACCAGCCCAGGCTCTCAGCGCCTTGCAAGGTCAGCACGCCTTTGGCTCGCCACTGCTCAGCCACTTGCGCCAGCGCCTGGGACAGATTGCCCAGGTGTTGCTGCTGCCAGCCCTTGTCGAGCGCCACCAGCTGCACATCGCCGTTATTGGCGCGCAGCAGGATTTCACCCTGCACCGTCGTCAACCGCAGCCCGGCATCCACCTGGACCGCCGAGCGCAGTTGCACCTCGGGCATCGGCAGCGTGGCGGCGGGCAGTTGCGCCGAGGCCTCAAGCACCTCGTCGCCGCCGAACGCGGTCGCCAGCGCCTCGGACGTCATCGGTGCCTGGAGGTAGAGCTTGCCGCTCTCGGGCTCGAACAGCCGCGCGCTGGAGCTGGCGCTGTCGAAGCCGAGAAATTGCAGCGGCTTGCCTTGCAGCGAGGAAGACGCCACGACCACCTGGCCGTTGTGGTACCACACCGGCAGCGCACTTTTGCCGTCGGCGGCCTTGACCCCGAATACCGCCAGGGTGGCGTTGCTGCCGTTGACACTGGCCAGGTCCTGCCACCAGGTGCTGCGGCCCTTGAGCCAATGCTCGTTGACCGCTTCATAACTCAGGCGCCCTGTCGCTTCGATCCGCGCGACCCGCCCGTCCTCGGTCACGGCCAGCAGATGGCCGTTGAGTTCGAGCACATTGGCCAGGGTCGGCGTGGCCAGGCGCAAGGCGCTCGGCTGGCTGCCGTCGAGGACTTTCTGCCCCGGCCCTTCCTGGCGGAACAGCACCTTCTGCTTCTGGCTGTAGAAGAAAAACACTTCCTGGCCAGCCGGCTGCGGCATGCTGCCGGCGAACACCAGGTCCGCCGGAATCGGCCAGGCGCTCTGGGGCTTGCCCTGGGCATCCACTGGCGGCTGCTGACCCGCCGGGGGCGCCAGGTTCG
Source organism: Pseudomonas chlororaphis subsp. chlororaphis (assembly GCF_003945765.1). Classification (NCBI taxonomy): domain Bacteria; kingdom Pseudomonadati; phylum Pseudomonadota; class Gammaproteobacteria; order Pseudomonadales; family Pseudomonadaceae; genus Pseudomonas; species Pseudomonas chlororaphis. The sequence continues at coordinate 4,213,337 of NZ_CP027712.1, forward strand.
GCTTGATCACCGTGCCGTCGCTGGTGCGCACCCAGTAGCGGTGCGCGACTTTCGCGCTATCCAGGCCAAACACCGTCACCAGCGCCGCGGCGCTCGGCTCCATCATCGGCGCGCCCAGGCTGTACACCGGGGTGGCCCGCTGCGTGGCCTGGCTCTGGTAGCCCTGGAGCAGGGTCTTGAGCGCATCGCCATGCTGGTCGGTACGGGCCGACAGTTGCAGCAATGTGTCATCGCCGACCACCCCGACCAGCTCCATCCGGTCACCGAGGATGCGGAAGTTCAGCTCGGCCTCGCGCTCCTTGAGCTGATAACGACGGGCCAGGTAGACCGCCTCGCCCTCTTGCCAGAATCGGCTGATCCGGCCCGCGCTCTGGTTGAACGACGGGGCGAACTGCGCGTCGACCTTGCCGGTGGCAATCTCGACCCGCCACGCCGCGGCGTTCTCGGCGTCGACGAAGTAGGCATGTTCGCCGATGACCGCCCCCAACTGGGCGTTCCTGGCCTGCTCCACCTGGGTGTCGGTGAACAGCATGCGCTTGTTGGCGACGTCGTAGAACGCCCGGCCGACATTACGTCCTTCGTGGCGGTAGTTATCGACGACCACGTACTGACCGTGCAGCTGATGGGCCTTGGCCAGCTCGCTCAGGTGCTGTTCGATACGCTGGCCAGGCAGCTGCCATTTGCTCGCGTCTTCCTCCACCACCCGGGCGCTCATGTCGGCGAAATCGACTTCACGCACCTCGCCCTTGGCGTTGACCACCAGCACCTGGCCGTTGCTCGCCGGGTCGAGCTTGACCACCACGCCGCCGACCACCATCTGGTCTTTCGACACACTGATGCTGTCGCTCTCGAGCTGGCTGGTATCGATGATCCAGCGTGACGGCGTGCCTGCCTCGCTGGCGAGATCGACCCGGGTGCCCTCATTGAGCCCCACCAGATAGCGCCCGCCCGCGCCCTTGATCTGGTAGTTCAGATAGCCGTGCAGCTCCTTGGGCAGCTCGGGTATCACCAGTTGCCGGTCACGCGAGTCGAGCAGCACCTCGATCGGGGTCTCGACATATTCCTGGCGAATCCGCCGGATCGTCTCCTCGCTCGGGAAGATGTAGAAGTCGTAGTCGAAGCGCCGGTCCTCCTCGAGCCGGCGGATCACATCGAAACCGGTGTCATGCCGGGTGGTGGACCCCGGCAGGATCATGTACTCGTAGCTGATGTAGGACTTGGGCGTGCCCGGCAGGATCACCGCCGTGCTGTCGCCATGCTCAAGCGTGCGCGTGGCGTCCTTGTAGCCGATACCGCTGCGCACCTCGATTGCCTGGCCACGGTCGTGGATCATCCGCGGGAAATCCCCGGCCCAGAAGAAGTAGTTGATCGCCCCGGAACCGGTGGAGCCGTGGTGGGTGCGGTAAATGTACTGGCTGTCGAAACCGATCTGGTTGTTGCGCAGGTCCAGGCGCTTGACCACCGCGCCGGCCAGCGGCACCAGCACCTTCTTCTCCGCGTCATAACGGTAGCCATTGCCTTTGTAGGCCTTGTCGACCGTATCAAAGTAACGCCCGACCGCCTTGGCGTCTTCAGCCACCGCGCCAAAGGCCTGGGCCAGCGCGGTGAAGCCCACCGCCAGACCGCCGAGGATCACCCCCGCGCCGCCGAGCACCGCGGCCGCCGTCGAGGCACCGAGCAGTCCGGCGCCGACTCCGGCTGCGCCGGTGACGAAACTGGCCGAATCGAAGGCCAGCTGGGTGCCGAACACCGCCTTCTGCACATCGTTCTCGGCATGGGCCAGTTCATAGGCATCGAGGCCGACCATGGCCCCGCCAAACAGCACGCCCGCGCCTTCGTTGACGGTGTGGCCCAGGGTCGAGGCAAAGTCCTTGAGCGAGGTTTCGGCGGCCATGGCTTCGCCGCGCAACGCGGTTTGCACCAGTTCGGTGACCTTGGCCACGTCCTGCAAGGTGCCATGGCCGATCTGCGCCAGGCCCAGGTAGCTGTGGATCTTCAGCGCAGTGGCCAGGTCCGGCGAAACCGTGCCCTGGGCTGTGTCCTTGCGGTTCTTGTCGGCGAACCACTGGATCAGCGTCTGCACCGCGAAGCCGGCGTTCAAGCCATCCACCGGCGATGCTTCGCTAACGCCGGCACGCGGCCGTATCTGTCCGTGCTCCAGGGTGAAGTGCTGGTTGAACACCCGCATGTGCTCGTCGACGAAACGCCGGAACTCGACAAAGGTGCCATCGTCGGTGGCCAGCCAGCGGGTCTGCTCGGGCTGGTCACGGTTGATGAACTGGACCCGATAGCCGCCCTCCTGCTGTGCCTCGATGTTGGCAATGATCGGTATCCATTGGCTGCCCAACTGGTGCTCCCGGGCCAGCCGGGTGCTGGCGACTTCGAAGCGCGCGCCCCACTGCTCGGCGTCGAAGGTGGTCAACGCCGCCCCCAGGCGCAGGTCTTCGCTGACGCGCTGCCGGGCGCCCACCGCCTGCTCGACCTGGCGGCGCTGGCCGATGACTACGGCCAGTTCCTCGGGCCGCGACAGATCGGCCACATTCAGCCCGTTGCCCACCGGCACCTCGGCCATCTTGCCGGTATCGATCTCGATCAGGTTGAACGCCGGCAGCGACTTTGTGCCGAACGAGCCATAGTGCGCGGCCAGGTTGCGCGTCACCAGGTGCTGCTGCATGGCCTTGGTCAAGCCCTTGCTGGAGTCGAAGGCGAAGATCCCCACGTTCGGGTCATAGAAGTAGTAGCGACGGCCCTCGGCGGTCTGTGTGCTGCCCACCATCATCGAGTGGTTCTGGGTGTTGAGGGCGAACATCGAGGTGCCGCTGCTGGCGGCCAGCCGCGACACCACCTCGGACAACTTGACCTGCCCCAGCTCCCTGGAAGCCTGGACCGCTTCGACATTGGAATGCAGGCGGATCAGGCTGTTCTTGAGCAGCGTCGAGCTGCCCGCTTGAGGGTCGGCGGAGGCCAGGAACAGCTTCTGTACCAGGCTGTTGACGCCCGCCTCGCCACCGCTGGCCAGGGCCACGGCCATCGCCCGGACCAGGGGGTAGCAACGGCCGCCGGAGCGGTCGCCCACCAGCGACAGGTAGAAGTCCTGCGGCGCCAGCCGGTCGAAGACACTGCCGGCCTTGTGGAAGTCTTCACTGAACACCGCGGTCTGGCGCAGCACCTTGTCAATGTACTCGGCCTGGGCGGTTTCCGTGATGCGCCCGCTCAGGGCGCCACGCTCGCGGGGCGTGAGGGTGCCGTCGAGAAACAGCTGCTTCATCTTCAGGGCCGACATCCGGTCGTCCACCCCGGGAATCTTGATCTCGCGGAAATCCCGCAAGCCGTCGCTGAACGCCGTGCCCCGCGCGCCGCGCTGATAGGCCTCGGCAATCGCATAACGCTCGCCGACGCTGCTGGCGCGCTCCTCGCCTGCGCCCTGGATCGCCGTATCGTCGGTGCGCACCACCGCGGCGCTACCGTCCTTGGCCTTGATCTGCTGCCAGAGCCAGGTCTTTTCCACCGAGCCGGCTTCGCGCAACACCGGGTCGTACTGCGCCCGGTAGTAGTCCTGGGTGAGGTTGAGCTGCTTGATCTGCTGGTCGATCAGGCCCTTGTCGCTGGCCCCGCGCCGGTCTTGCTGGAGTTGGTAGCGCTTGTCGGCCAGCTGTTGGATATCGGCGTTGACCTTGACCTGGACCGCTTCGCGCAGTTGGTTCCAGGCGGCGATCGCCGGATGCTCGGGAGAAAAGGCGCCATCGCGGTAGACACCGTCGGCCACCCCGTCGACCGACACCCCGAACTGGGTCGCGACTTTCTTCAGGTTCTGGTGCACCTGCTCGCGGTAGGCGGCGAACTCGGCCCGGTTGCGTTCCACCACCTGAGGGTCGGCGTTCTGGATCTGCAGGGGTTGCGCGCCGTCGCGCAGCTTCGGCCAGACCATCTGGCCGTCGCGCTGGTACTCCTGGCGCTGGAACACCAGCTGCCACTGGCCGTCGACGTACTGCATGTAGGCCGCGGCCAGGCCCTCGGCGGTGCCGGCGACCTGATAGTCCTTGTAGTCGACCGCCATCACCACGTTGTCGTACAGCAGCGAGCTGTTGACCCGACCGTCGTGGTAGACCCGGAAGGTATTGGCGTCCAGGCTGGTCACCACCAGCGAGCAGCCCGACAAGGTGCCGGTGAAGAGGAAGCTGCCCGCGGCCGCGTGCTTGGGAATGTCCACATAGGCCGGCGCGGCATTGGCCTGGTTCGGCCCGTTGTAGCCTAGAAAATACGCCGGCACGCTGTCGACGCCGCTGCCGGCAATGTCATTGGCGCTGTGCTCGGTGTATTCGAGCTCGTACAGGTTCGGCGCGACCTTGACCAACTGCACGTTGCCCTGGGCCGGCAGGCGTCCCGACTTGACCAGGGCCTCGGCACTCAGGGTATGGGTCTTGGCGAACTGCACAGGGTCGGCGGCGAACTGCTGGATGTCGGCGCTGCCCTGGCGCGGTTCGAACCCGGCGCCCAGGGACGCCAGCCCGGTCTTGAGCTGCAGGTCTTTGGCCGCCTGCCCCAGCAGCGCGGGCAGCGGGCCAACGCTGGTGAAACGCGGCGGATGGAACTCCTCGGCCGCCGGCAAGCCTTGGTTGACGATGGGCAGCACACGGGCCATCACCCCGTCGTACAGCTCGCCGTGCAGCGCCTCCTGGCTGCCTTCGGCGCGGTAGCGGTCGAACATTTGCAACAGGTCCTGGCCGATGCTGCCCGGCCCCTGGGGTTCATAACGGGCGGCGACATACAGGGTCTCGAAGAACGAGTGATAACCGTTGCGGATCATGAAGGCCGCGTTGGCCATCTGGAACTGCCAGTACTGCTTGACGCTCAGCGCACTACCGAACAACTCCGGCAAGGCATTGCTGACGGTCTGGGTGGTCCCGGAAATACCGCCCACGAAGGGCGTGTCCAGGTCGTTCATGTAGCGGGTGGCGGCATTGCCCGGGTCGGGACGGAACTGGCTGTAGCTGCGGTACTTGTCGTCCGCGATCAGGAAGGTGGTATCGGCCTGGACCTGCTCCGGGTGGGTATTGAGGATCAGGTAAGGGTCAGGCTGATTCAGCCGGTTGTTGATCATGACCTTGTCGGCGCCACTTGGCGGCGCCAGCGCGGCATGGGCATTGACCGGCACCGCGGCCTTGGAAAAGCTGTCGGCCACCGGGCGCAGGGCATGGAACAGCGCCTGCTTGCGCAGGCTGCGGCCCTGGTCGCTCGACAGCAGCGCCTCGACCGTCGGGCGCAGTTTGCCATCGGCCGGCGCAAGCCCTTCGGGGCCGCGCAGCAACAGGGTCAGCAGTTGGCTGTCCAGGGAACGCTCGACCGCCACCTGATCGAAGACATGCACTTTCGGGTTGCCAGGATGCTGCGCCGCGTTGGCCGCGGCGACCCGTTGGGTTTCCGCGTCGATCGCCCGGGCCCGCCATGGCTCGTACAGCGGCGCCAGCAGCAACTTGGCCTGGGCAATGTCGCTCTGTACATAACCGCCTTGCAGGACCTTGGCCACCGCCTGGTTGTTCACCAGCTTGTCGGCCAGGCCGAACAGCAACGCGTCGTTGTCGCGGCTCTGCCAGACCGACGCGGCGAAGGCCTGCTCCCAGAGCACCTTGTTCAGGTTGTTGCCCTTGATATCGCGCAGGCTGGCGCGGCTGTGTTCCGGCATCAGCACCCCGGCCGGGGTGATGTGGTTGCGTTCGAGCAAGCGGGTCAGCTGCTGCGTGAAGGCCGCGCGTTCGCGGCTGCCTTCGAACAGGCGGCTGGCCTTGATGCCACCATCGCGCAGCTGCTCCAGCTTGTCGAAAAACGCCGCGTTGTATTGATACAGGGCGTCGGTCTGCGCCTTGCTCAGGTGGCTGCTGCTGACCTTGTCGCCGTCGACGGTCATCAGCGCAAAAGGCGTCGCAGCGCGGTACTCGCCGCCCTGAGGCATTTCCAGCAGGTACTGGCGCTCGGCAAGGCCCACCGAGCGTTCGAGCTCGTGGATATTGACGAAGACGCCGTCACGGTCGGGGTGGTAACTGTTCTGGCGAAAACCTTCCAGGCCAATGGTCTGGAAGCTGGCGATGTCCGCGTTCTGGTTGATCAGCTCGCTCAAGGCACCGGCCAGGGGCACTTCGCGGGTGACGGTGGTGCTGGGCGACTGGCCGGAAACCTGGATGCCGACCTGGTTCGGCACCTTGCGATCGACGCTGGTCAACAGCAGCTTGTGGCCGTTGCCCAGCACCTGGGCCTTGAAGCCTTCGCGCAAGGAACTTTCCGACACCAGGTGGTTGGCGAAGTACTGCTCGACAAAGGACGTCTTGACCAGCACCGAGCGAATCGGCGCGTAGGTTGGCGAGCGGAAGGACGGCGGCTCGTTCTTCAGCCGGTACTGTTGCTGCCAGGCCAGGGAGCGGGCCGCGGTGCCGAAGGAGAAGTTCAGCACCCCGTCGGTGGGCACCACCAGCCTGCCGTTCTCCAGGAAGAAGTCCTTGAAGCGCCCATCGGTGCTGGCATTGACCAGCGCCACGTTCATGCGGATATAGCCGGGGCGCTCTTCCATCATCAGCAGGGAAATGTTCACCGGCAGATCGTCGGAGGCCCGGGGCGCCTTGGCCAGCGCGCCGAGGCTCGCGGCCTGCTGCTCGGGCGTGGCCTTGAGCAAGGTGTTGTAGCGGGCGCTGACGTCCTTGTAGGCCTGCAGTTCGGAGAACAGTGTCACGTAGGCCTGGCTGAAGGTGGAGTCGGCCACCTGGATGGTCAACTGCTGCTCCAGGCGCTTGATCCGCCCGTCGAGCTTGTCCTGCTTGGCCAGCGCATCGGCCTTCAGGCCCTTGATGTCCAACTGCTTGGCGCCACCGGGGCTGAGCATGCCCAGGGCCTTGTTCCAGGTGCTGTCATAGTGGGTGATCGCCGTCTGCTGGCGGCTGTACAACTGGATGTCGCGGTCCAGTTGCAGCTTGTAGGCGCTGGTGGCCGGGGTGTCGGGAATGGCGTTCATCTGTTTGCGGCGTTGTTGCAGGGTCTGCAACTGGTCGCCGACCGAGACCGGGTTGTCCTGCATCTGATAGTGCTGGGCGGCCAGCACGCTCAGGGTGCTCTGCTGCATTTCCAGCAGGCGCTCGCCGACCTGGGCGATGTACGCGGCGCGCTCGTCGGCGCTCATGTTGAACCATTCGGTTTGCCTGCCTGCCGCCTTGACCTGTTGATCGATCAGGGTATTGAGCAGGCGCGTGAAGTCCTTGGACATGGAAGCCATTGCAGTGATCCTTTGTCTGTTTTGAGCGAAGCCCTTCGTGTCGCGAAAGGCTGCCTGTCGCTATGAATATCCGGGGTGGGGAGGCATGCCTGGTTCGTGGGTACTCCTGCCGTCAGTGGGTTCAATCCTTCATCTGCAAAGCCCACTGCCGGGCGTACAGCCCGTCCAGGGCGAGCAGTTGTTCGTGGGTGCCCTGTTCGAGCACCCGGCCCTGATCGATGACCAGGATCCGGTCGGCGTGGCGCAGGGTATTGAGCCGGTGGGCCACGCTGATCACCGTGCGGCCCTGGGCGATGCCTTGCAGGTTGGCCATCACCGCCGCTTCCGACTCGTAGTCCAGGGCGCTGGTGGCCTCGTCCAGGAGCAGGATTCCGGGGTTGCTCAGCAGCGCCCGGGCCAGGGCGATGCGCTGGCGCTGGCCGCCGGAAAGCTGGCCGCCGCGCTCGCCGACCTGGGTCTCGTAGCCCTGGGCCAGGGCTTCGATAAAGGCCGCCGCTCCCGCCAGGCTGGCGGCGTGCTGCACCTCGGCATCGCTGGCCTGGGGCCGGCACAGGCGGATGTTCTCGGCCACGCTGCCGGCGAACAGCACGCTTTCCTGCAGCACCACGCTCATGTTGCGGCGCAGGGCCACCGGGTCGGCGATGGCCAGGTCGATGCCGTCCACCAGCACCCGGCCGTGCTGGGGCACATAGAGGCGCTGCAACAGGCGGGTCAGGGTCGATTTGCCGGAGCCGGAAGGCCCGGTGATGCCGACAAATTCCCCCGGCCGAATCTCCAGGTCGAGGCTGCGCAGGACCTCCTGGCCGTCCTCCTCATAGCGAAAGCGCACACCCTGGAAACTCACTCCGCCCTGCAACGCCGGCACCGAGGCCAGGCCGCCGCTGCCGCTGCCGCTTTCGCACTCAGTGTCGAGAATGTCGCCCAGGCGCCGCAGGGAAATCAGCGTGTGCTGGAAGTCCTGCCAGACCTGGGCCAGGCGCAGGATCGGCTCCACCACATGGCCGGCCAGCATGTTGAAGGCCACCAGCTGGCCGGGGCTCAACTGGCCGTCCAGCACCAGCATCACCCCCCACCACAGCAACAGCGCCGCGGTGAGTTTCTGGATCACGCCGATGCCCTGCCCGGCCCAGATGCCGACGATGCGGGTGTGGAACGCCGCGCGCACATAGGCCGCCAGCTGGCGTTGCCACTGCTGCTGGAAGCCGCTTTCGATGGCCCCGGTCTTGATGGTCTCGATGCCGGTCACGGCCTCGGTGAGAAAGGCCGTGTTGGCCGCGTTCAACTCGTATTCGCGCAAGGCCCGGCTGCGCAGCAAGGGCCCCACGCACAGCCAGAACAGGAAGTACAAGGCCAGGGAGCCGACCACCACCCAGGTCAGCAGCGGCGCGTAGGCATACATCACGGCGATGAACAGCCCGCAGAAGGCCAGGTCCAGCACCAGGGTCAGGGCCGAGCCGGTGAGGAACTGGCGGATTTGCTGCATCTCGCCGACCCGGGCGATGATCTCGCCGGTCTGCCGCCCCTGGAAATAGCCCAGCGGCAGCTGGATCAGGTGCTGGTACAGGCGCGCCGACAACTCGGCGTTGATCCTGCTCGCCACGTTGCTGAACAGCCAGGAACGCAGCAGGCCGAACAAGGGCTCGAACAGCGCCAGGGCCAGCATGGCGATGCCCAGCACCTGCAGGCTGGACAGGCCGCGGCTGACCAGGACCCGGTCGATAATGTTCTCGAACAGCAGCGGCGTGACCAGCGCCACCAGTTGCAGCATCAGCGACACCAGCAGCACGCTGCGAAACTGCCGTACATGCTTGAGGATCGACGGCAGGAACCAGCCGATGCCGAAACCGCGCACCCTGGGTTCGACATGCCGCTCGGCCAGCAGCAGCAACTGGCCCTGCCAGAGCGCTGCCAGCTCCTCGCGAGACAAGCTCTGGCACTGCCCCTGCAACGGCCAGAACAGCCGCACCTGGTCGCCGTCCACCGCGTCCAGCACCGCCCAGCCCTGGCTGGTTTCCAACAGGGCCGGCAACGGCAGGTGCTGCAAGCGCTGTACATGGCTCTGCACCGCCCGCGCCCGCAGGCCGATCCAGCCGGCGCAGCGCCGCAGATCGAGGCTGTCGGCCAGACCCTCGACCCGCCCCAGGCGGTGGTTCAACTGCGCCGCGCTGATGCTCAGGTCGAAACGCCGAGCGGCCCAGGCCAGGGCGTGCAGGCCGGTATCGAGGACAGTCGGCGACTGTTCGGCCGCGGGATTGAAGGCGGTGGTCATGCTCAACGCTCCCGCAACGCTTCGGACTGATACTCGCGAATCGGGCTCAGCAGGTAATTGATCACCCGCCGCTCGCCGGTGCGGATCTCGCCGGTCACGCTCATCCCGGCCTGCAAGGGCATCCACCCCTGCCCCGCGGCGATCGCGGCGCGCTCCAGGCGGATCCGGGTGGGGAACACCAGGCCCAGCTGTTCGTCCTTGATGGCGTCGCCGGAGACATGCTCGACCGTGCCGCGCAAGGTGCCGTAGCGGGTGTAGGGAAAGGCATCGACCTTGATCTCCACCGGCTGCCCGGCCCTGACGAAACCGACGTCCTTGTTCAGCACCATGACCTCGGCATCCAGCTCGGCGCCCTCGGGCACTATCACCAGCAGTTGCTGCGCCGGCTGCACCGCGCCGCCCAGGGTATGCACCGCCAGTTGCTGGACCACCCCGTCTACCGGCGCCAGCAGGGTTTGCAGGCGCTGCCGGTCGCGGCCGCGGATCAGTTGCTGTTCGAGCACCGCGACATCCTGGTGGCTGCGGTTGAGCAGGTCGTGCTGTTCGCGCTGGGTCCTGGCCAGGAAGCTGTCGCGCTGCTCCCGGCGGTTCTGCGCCTGGGCCTTGAGTACCTGCAACTCGGCATGTTGCTGGGCCAGGGAACGCTCGACCTCCAGCTGCTCCTTTTCCTGTTCGAGCAATTCGACCCGGGGCATCAGTTGTTCGGCCGCCATCGCCCGGCGCGCATCGAGGCGCCGGCGGACGTTGCTGGCCAGCTTGCCCAGGGCGGCGATCTCGCCATTGCGGGCCCGCTGGTTGGCCTGGTTGATGGCGATCTCGGCATTGAGGCTGTCGAGGTTGGCGCGGATCTCCTTCCAGGTACTCGCCAACTGTTCCCGCGCCGCCGCGAGCTGTTCCGCGTCCAGGCCGTCCGGCGCCTGGTAGCTGCCCAGCGGGTCCGGGGTCAGCAGCGCGCGGGCCCGGGCCAGCTCCAGGCGCTTGAACGCCAGTTGCGCGCGCAACTCGCTCAATTCGGCGTCGATGCCGATCGGGTTCAGCGCCACCAGCACGTCGCCGGCCTTGACCCGCTGCCCGTCCCGCACATGGATGGCCCGCACTTCGCCGGCCTCATGGGCCTGGATCACCTTGGTGTAGCTGGAGACCATCAGGCGCCCCGCGGCACTGGCATGGATGTCGAGGAAACCGAGGATTGCCCAGCCCAGGGCCAGCAGGATCGACAGGATCAACAGCAGTGCCGTGCCGCGCGCCCAGGGCGCGGGCGGGCGCTCGACGATCTCCAGGTAACCGGGCTGGAACTCGTATTCGTCGCGGCTACGCCCCCGCAGCGCCGGCGCCTCGCGCAGCTGCTGCCAGGCGCGCCGCAAGGGGGTCAATAAGCCGCGCATCATTGGGCCTCCTTGCGCAGCGCCTGTTGCAGCGCCCACAAGCGCGCATAACAACCGCCGTTGGCCAGCAGTTGCTGATGGCTGCCCGACTCGCTGATACGCCCCTGTTCCAGGGCGATGATGCGTTGGCAATGGCGGACCGCGGACAGCCGGTGGGCGATGATGATCACCGTGCGGCCCTCGGCGATGCGCGCCATGTTGTCCTGGATCAGCGCCTGGGATTCGTCGTCCAGGGCGCTGGTGGCTTCGTCGAAAATCAGGATCCGCGGGTCGCCCATCAGCGCCCGGGCAATGGCGATGCGTTGCCGCTGGCCGCCGGACAGCGAGCTGCCGGCTTCGGCCAGCACCGTGTCGTAGCCCAGCGGCAGGCGCAGGATGAAATCGTGGGCGCCGGCCAGGCGCGCCGCGGCGATCACGCTTTCCAGGGACGCCGTGGGATGGCGCAGGGCGATGTTGTGCCGCACGCTGCGGTTGAACAGGTAGTTTTCCTGCAGCACCACGCCGATCTGGCTGCGCAACCAGGCCGGTTGCAGCTGCTGCAGCGGCATGCCGTCAATGAGGATGCGCCCGGCATCGGGGGTATAGAGTTTTTGCAGCAGGCGGGTCAGCGTGCTCTTGCCCGACCCGGACGGCCCGACGATGCCCAGGGTCTGGCCGGCGGCGATGTGCAGGTCCAGGCCGCGCAGCACCAGCTCCAGTTCCGGGCGGTAGCGGAACGTCACTTGCTCGATGCGCACCTCGCCGCGCAGGGCCTGCGCCGGGCGTTGGTCGCCCTCGGCCTGCTCCACCGGCAGGTTGAGCATGTCGCCCAGCTTGTCCACCGACACCCGCACCCGGACGAACTGCTGCCAGACCTCGATCAGCTTGGCCAGGGGCTGGCTGACGTGGGACAGCATCATGTTGAAGGCGATCAGTTGGCCAATGGTCATCTGCAGGTCGATGACCTTGCTCGCGCCCCAGCAGATCACCGCCACCGCCGTGACTTTCTGCAACAGCGTGACCATCTGACTGATCGCGCTACCCAGGGTCTGGCTGGCAAAACCGGCCTCGACCATCTCTGCCGTCTGCGCCTCCCAGCGCCGCTGCATGCGCGGCTCCACCGCCAGGCTCTTGATGGTTTCGCTGCTGCTCACGCTTTCATTGAGAAAGGCCGTGTTGCGCGCGGCGCTGTAGAACTGCCGCTCGATGCGCTTCTCCAGCGGGCCGCTGCTGGCCCAGGCCAGCAGCACATACAGCGGCAGGGTCAGCAGCACCAGCAGCGTCAGCGGCCAGGAGATCCAGGCCATCACCGCGAAAAACACCAAGGTGAAGGCCACATCCACACAGAGGGTCAGCAAGGAGCCGGTGAGGAACTCGCGGATGCTGTCCAGCTCCTGGACCCGGGTGATGATCGCGCCTACCTGGCGCTGCTTGAAGTACAGCAGCGGCAGGCCGAGCAGATGGCGGAACAGCTTGACCCCCAGGCCGATATCGATGCGATTGGCGGTGTGCGCCGAGAGGTATTCGCGCAAGCCCTTGAGCAGCACCTCGAACAGGCCGACCACCACCAGGGTCATCACCAGCACGTCGAGGGTCGACAGCGCCCGGTGCACCATGACCTTGTCCATCACTGCCTGGAAGAACAACGGGGTCGCCAGGGCCAGCACTTGCAGCAGCAGCGAGCACAGCAGCACTTCGCCGAGTATCCGCCGGTGGCGCAGCAGCTCCGGAACGAACCAGGACAGATCGAAGCGCAGGCCGCCCTGGCGCAGGCGAATCACCTCGCCGCTCCACTCTTCGGCCAACTGCGCGCGGTCGAGTACATCCGGGGTATGGGCCGCAGGTCGCTGGATCAGCGCCTGCGCGTCGGACAGCCGGGCCAGCAGGATGAACGCGCCGCTGCGGTCGCGCCAGACCAGGGGCAGCATCTTCGGGGTCAGCCGGGCCAGCGCCAGACGCTCCAGGCGCAAATCGACGCCGGCGCCCCGGGCGTAGTCCTTGAGCGCCCGGCGCAGGTCGCGTTCGGTTCCCGGGTCGGCGGCCTGTGGCGCGCGCTCCTGGGTCAGTTGCAGCAGCAGTTGGCAACAGGCCAGGGCCGAGTGGAGGGCCGCCGTGGCGGAAAGCTCCGCCATGGCGGGGCATTCGACCAGGGCTGGCTGCGGGGGTATTGCGGGATTGACTGACATAGACCGCTCGTTTCAAGACCCGCGCTGCAAGAACGGGGGTGCATGGAGATACGAAACCAGTCTGCGGCAGCCACCCGGCAATGATAATCAGCCACGGGGTTGAAAGCTTTTAAGTAAAACTTAATCAGCCGGAGCCTGGCCTTGGCTCGGGTCATGTTCCAGGCCAAAAAAAGCCGGACTCGCGTCCGGCTTTCTGTCAGCTCATGGCTCAGGCGGCATCCTGCCGGTGCAGCAGCACCCGGGTCACTCGCCGCTCTTCCACCGTCACCACCTGCAGTGTCCAGTCCTGCCATTGCAGTCGGTCGCCAATCACCGGCAAGCGGTCCAGCAGGCTCATCACCAACCCGGCCAGGGTCTGGTAGTCCTCGGTCGGTTCGGCGTCGAAGCCGGTGCGCTGGCGGATCTGCGCCAGGTTCAAGGCGCCGCTGACCATGAAACCGCCCTGCTCTTCGACAATGTCCGGGCCTTCGATTTCGCTGGCGTCGGGTAGCTCGCCGGCGATGGATTCGAGGATGTCAGTCATGCTCAGCACGCCGACGAAATCGCCGAATTCGTTGATCACGAACGCGATGTGGGTCGAGGCCTTGCGCATCTGCTCCAGGGCGTTGAGGATCGAGAAGCTGTCCAGCAGGTTGATCGCCGTGCGCGCCAGGTGTTCCAGGTTCGGCTCGTTGCCGGCCAGGTATTCCTTGAGCAACTCCTTCTTGTGCACGAAGCCCAGCGGCTCTTCCACCGCGCCGTCGCGAATCAGCGGCAGGCGCGAGTAGGACGAATGCATCAGCCTGTTGCGGATGGCTTCGGCATCGTCGGCCAGGTCGATGTAGTCGACGTCGGCGCGCACCGTCATCAAGGTGCGGATCGGTCGCTCGGCCAGTTGCAGCACGCCGCTGATCATCACCCGCTCGCGGCGATCGAACAGCTCGGCGCTCGGCGCTTGGCCATTGTCCAGCAGGTCGGCGATCTCTTCGCCCACCTCCTCCACCGCCAACTGGCGACCGCCCAGCAGGCGCATCACCGCGTGGGCCGTGCGCTCGCGCATCGGCCGCAGGCCCTGCATGGATTTCTTGCGGCGGGCACGGGCGATCTGGTTGAACAGTTCGATCAGGATCGAGAAACCGATGGCCGCGTACAGGTAGCCTTTCGGGATGTGGAAACCCAGGCCTTCGGCGGTCAGGGCAAAACCGATCATCATCAAGAAGCCCAGGCACAGCATGATCACCGTCGGGTGCGCGTTGACGAAGCGGGTCAGCGGCTTGCTGGCGACAATCATCAGGCCGATGGAAATGATCACCGCGATCATCATCACCGCCAGTTCGTCGACCATGCCCACGGCGGTGATCACCGCGTCCAGGGAGAACACCGCATCGAGCACCACGATCTGCGCGACGATCGGCCAGAACAGCGCGTAAGCGGCATTGCCGGCGCGCTGGCTGACATGGCCTTCCAGGCGCTCATGCAACTCCATGGTGGCCTTGAACAGCAGGAACACACCACCGAACAGCATGATCAGGTCGCGACCGGAGAAGCTCTTGCCGAACACCTCGAACAGCGGCGCGGTCAGGGTCACCAACCAGGAAATGCTCGCCAGCAGGCCCAGGCGCATGATCAGCGCCAGGGACAGGCCGATGATCCGCGCACGGTCACGCTGGTGGGGTGGCAACTTGTCCGCGAGGATCGCGATAAACACCAGGTTGTCGATCCCCAGCACCAGCTCCAGCACGATCAGGGTCAACAGGCCAAGCCAGGCCGTGGGGTCCATTATCCATTCCATAAAAACGACTCTATCTCTCCAGTGAAATCAAACAGCCGGGCACGGCAAGGCAAGGCCACAAGGCCTTGGAACGGCGAGCGCAGGCCAGCGCCCAACGGTCGCGACGACCGGCGGCGAGCAGCGAAAAACAACGAGTTCGGGGTAACGGCCGCGCCTTATGACTGACGGAAGGCACCGCGAGACGGATCGAGCGAGGAAAGGCTGAGGCGTCCAGGAATAAGGACGACTGGGAGGCTCCGAGAGGGTGTTCATGCAAGTCCTGTGAAGAAAAACGGACTTGAATCCTACAACCCCAAGGGGAATTTCCCATGGGGGAAATCATTTCAAGATCTTATCGGGGGCTGCCTGGAGCAGCGCTATCACGAACAGGCTTGCTCGCGAAAAAGCCTATTGAGTGCATGCGACTACTCATGAGCGCTAACGGAATCCACCTCTGACCTGCTCGATATACCGCGCCACCGCCGGGGCCTTTTCGAAGCGGCGGTGGATCAGCGACAGCCAGGATGAAGCCGTGCTGCCCTGGATCGGCCGGTACAACACATTGGGCAGCCCCACGTGCCCGACCACCGATTCCGGCACCACGGCCACCCCCTGCCCCAGGGAGACCAGGGCCAGCACCGCCACCAGGCCGCCGGGCTGCGGCCCCAGTTTCGGCGCGTAACCACCCTCGGCGGCGACCTGCAAGGTGCCGCTGATCTGTTCCGGAAGCACGAAGGTCTCGTTATGCAAATGGGCCGGGGCGATCTCCGGCAAGCGCCCCAGCCAGGACTCGGCGGGCAGCGCCAGGACAAAACCTTCGCCATCCAGGCGGACCGCCTCCACCCCTTCGGGCAGGGTCATGGGCGAGCGGACATAACCGATGTCGAACCGCCCCTCGGCCACCAATCCGGGCAATGCCGCCATCGGGCTTTCGCGCACGCTCAGGCTGACGTCCGGGCAGTCCTGGATGAAGCGCTGCACCTGTTTTTGCAGCAGCCCCGAATACACCGCCGAGGCCACGTAGCCCAGCTCGATATGGCCGATTTCGCCACGCCCGGCGCGCTGGGCGTTACGTTGCGCGAACTCGAACTGGCGCACCGTGGCCTCGGCCTCGCGCACCAGGGCCGCGCCGGCCTCGGTCAGGCTGACCTCGCGCTGCTGGCGCACAAACAAGCGGGTGCCCAGGGTCTGTTCCATATCCTGGATCTGCCGGCTCAGGGTTGGCGGTGCGATGCCCAGCTGTTCGGCGGCGCGGGTGAAATTGCGTTGCCGGGCCACCGCCAGGAAATAGCGGAAATGACGGATTTCCATAAGTGCGTTAGCTCAAAGGTAATGAAGTGCTTCAGCTCGTCTAACAGAACGGGCGAAAGCCCGGGATAAGCTGGCCAGACCTTCACAGTAGAGAGCCCACGCCATGCACGTCAAACCACTGTTTCTGGCCATGATCACTTGCTGCAGCGTGCCCACGACTTTCGCCGCCGAGAAAGACGCCGACGTTGCCCAGAAGGCAATCCTCAATTTCGCCACTGCCCAACAACTGCTCAAGGCCGCACAGGAAACCGCCTCGGCCAAGGGCTGGCCCTGCGCCGTGGCGATCGTCGACGACGGCGGCTGGCCGATCCTCAGCGCGCGCATGGACGGTGCGCCGGTGGTGGCCGGTATCGAACTGGCCCAGGGCAAGGCGCGGACCTCGGCGCTGTTCAAGCGCCCTTCCGGCGACCTGGAAAACGCCATCAACGGCGGGCGCCAGGCGGCCATCACCTCGGGCCTGCTGATGATGAAAGGCGCGCAGCCGATCCGCGTCGACGGCCAGGTGATCGGCGCCATCGGCATCAGCGCCGACACCCCGGCCCACGACGATGAAATCGCCCAGGCCGCCCTCGCCGCGCTGGGTCAACGGGTGCAGCCATGAGGCCGGCCAGCCCGCGCCTGACCCTGCTCACCGCTTCCGGGGTGTGCTCGCTGATCGTGCTCGACACCAACATAGTCGCGGTGACCCTGCCGAGCATCGCCCGCGATCTGGGGGCCAACTTCGCCGATATCGAATGGGTGGTCAGCGCCTACATGCTGGCCTTCGCCGCGCTGCTGCTGCCGGCCGGCAGCCTGGCCGACCGCTTCGGGCGCAAGCGCACCCTGCTCTGCGGCCTTGGGCTGTTCATCCTCGCCTCCCTCGGCTGTGGCGCCGCGCCCAACGTGCTGTTGCTCGACATCGCCCGGGCGATCAAAGGGGTCGGCGCGGCGCTGCTGCTGACCTCGGCCCTGGCCACCATCGGCCACACCTTCCATGACGAGGTCGAACGGGCCAAGGCCTGGGCGTTCTGGGGGGCCTGCATGGGCGTGGCGATGACCGCCGCGCCCACCGTCGGCGGCCTGATCACCGAGTTCATCGGCTGGCGCTGGATCTTCTACCTCAACCTACCGGTGGGCGGGCTGCTGGTGCTGATGGTGTTGCGCGCGATACCCGAGTCCCGCGACACCCAGGCCGCCCGCCTCGATCCCTGGGGCAGCTTGGCCTTCAGCGCCAGCCTGCTGTGCCTGATCTGGGGCCTGATCGAAGCCAATCGCATCGGCTGGAGCCACCCGCTGACCTACGCCCGACTATTGGGCGGCGTGGCGTTGCTCGGGCTGTTCGTGCTGATCGAGCGGGTGCAGCGCCGGCCCATGGTCGACCTGCAGCTGTTCCGCCATCCGCGCTTCATCGGTGCCCTGCTGGGGATGTTCGCCTACGCCGGCTGCGCCCAGGTGATGATGACCCTGCTGCCCTTCTACCTGCAGAACGGCCTGGGCTTCTCGGCGATCGCCTCGGGGCTGGGCATGCTGCCATTTGCCCTGACCATGTTGATCTGTCCGCGCATCGGCGTGCGCCTGGCGACGCGTTATGCCCCGGCGACCCTGATGGCCGCCGGCCTGACCCTGGTCGGTTGCGGCAACCTGCTCGCCGCCTGGGCCGTGCAGGCTGGCGGCTACCTGAGCTTTGCCCTGGCCATCGCGGTGACCGGTGCCGGCGCCGGCCTGCTCAACGGCGACACACAGAAAAACATCATGGCCTGCGTGCCCCGCGACCGCGCCGGCATGGCCTCGGGCCTGAGCACCACCATGCGCTTCAGCGCCATCATGCTGGCCATCGGCGTGTTCGGCGCCCTGCTCGGCAGCCACACCCAGCAACGCCTGCACGCCAGCCTGGGTGAAAGCGCCACGCAATGGCTCGACCAGGCCCAGGCCATCGCCTCCCGGGTGGTGGCCGGCGATATGCCCGCAGCCCTGGCATTGCTGCCCGACTCGGCGAAAGAGCTGGTCGAACCGCTGGCTCGCCAGGCCTTTATCGACGGTTTCGGCGTGGTGCTTTGGGTGGCCGGCCTGCTGGCGCTGCTGGCGGCAGTGACAGTGGGCACGCTGATGCGCAATCCCATCCCGCAGCCGCGGCCTTTGACGCTGAGCGTGGAGTGAAATCAGGCGAGGGTCCGTCCTACGGCCACTGAAATCGTTCGGTGGCCATGACCAAGGCCCATAACCATCGCCCGCCTGCAGATGCATCGCCTCAGTCGCGGGCGCGCGCCCAAACCTCAAGTACGCCCCTGGCTGGCGCTGCTGCTCGACCAGTTGAACAGCGCCAGGCGCACGCGCCAGTACCGACAGGAAATGGTCAGGTAATAGCCGATGCAAGAGCGCCAGCAAGGGGACGCTCTTGCCCGCTCTCAAGGGAAAGGACGGGGCGCCAGAGCAAACGCATCCGTCCGTCGGCTGGTAATGCTCGATTCGCGCAGCGGATCGCAAAAAACATCCAGGACACCCAGCAAAAAAATACGCCGCTGCTAGGATTTCCGACGGACCTCACCCTAATAAAGGAGCAACACATGAGAGTCGTCCCCCTTGCCTTGGCTTGCGCCCTCACCCTCGGACTCGCCGGTTGCAATTCCATCGCCGGCAAGACCAATACCCTGAGCGATGAACAGATCAAATCCCAGACCAGCGGCGCCCTGGGTTATGCGCCCTCGGACGTCAGCATCGTCAGCCGTCGCACCGAAGGCACCAACACCTACGTGGCCTTGAAAACCAACGACAACAAGGAGTTCAACTGCATCATCAACGGCGGCAACCTGCTCACCCTGGGCATGACCAACCCGCCTTCCTGCGCCAGGAAAGGCGAAGCCATCCGTTCCGCTCCTTTCGGCGGCTGAAACGCTGATCCGGGGGCAGTCGTCGGCCGGCTCACGGCCGGACTGCCCTCACCCCATCACACCCCATCGATATGCCGGTACTGTGCATCCAGCTGCTGCGCCAGCTCGCGAGCGCGGCCGAGGCGGATCGGCCCGCGTTCGATATCGATCAACAGAGTCGGACAACCCAGGCGCTCCAAGGGCGGCAAGGTCTTGAGCCGGCCATCGGTGAGCAGCAGTACCCGTTGCTGCTCGGCTGGGTAACGCTTGTGCCGCGAGACCAGCCACCGTCCCGCCTCGGCCAAGGCCGCCAGCAACGGCGTGCCGCCGCCCGCGCCCAGCCCCTCGAGCCCGTCGCGCAAATCCTTCGAAGCCTTCAGGCCCTGCACCTGCCAGTTCGGCGCGCGGCCGCTGGCGGTCAGCAGGGCCAGGCGCGCGCGCTGCCGGTAGGCATCATCGAACAGCTGGGCCAGCAGGCCCTTGGCATCGCTCAGTGCCTGATGGCGGCGGGTCGAGGCCGATGCATCGACGATCACCAGCCACAGCTCATGGGGCGAACGGCTGCGCAGGTGCCACAACAGATCGTCACGCTGGTGGGGCCGACCGTTGAGCAAGGTGCCGGGCCAGTTGATCGAGCCGTGGACGGCCGCGCGCGCGCGGCCTTGCCTGCCCTTGTCCAACCGCCCGGCGCGGGACTTGGCATTCGCCCCCGCGTCGGACCGGGGGCGAATGCCTAGGGCTTTTTTGGCCAGCTCGGCACTTCACGCCGGGCGCCGGTGGCCAGCGCCTGGGCCGGCAGCTCGCCCCATTGGCCCTGGCCTTCGGCGGGGCTGGATTGGGCCGGGGATGGCGCGAGAGATGGCTGCGGCGGATGCGCCGCGCTCGGCGGGTGGTCACGACGGCGATGGCGCAGGGCGAATTCGGCCACCGCGTCTATGTCCTGCTCCTCGATAGCCCGGGCACCACGCCAGGCCGCGTGGGCGCGGGCGGCGCGCAGCCACACCAGATCCGCGCGCAGGCCGTCGACGCCGGCGGCGAAACAGCGCTCGGTGATCCGCTCCAGCGCTCGATCGTCCAGGGCGATCTCCGCCAGCAACAGCCGCGCCTGCTGACAGCGCTGGCGCAGCGCCGCCTGCTCGGCGGCCCATTGCTGGCAGAAGTTCTGGGGATCGCTGTCGAAATCCAGCCGCCGGCGAATGATCTGCCCCCGCTCAGTGGGCGGCGTCTGCCCGCTCAGGGCGACATTCAGGCCAAAGCGGTCCAGCAGTTGCGGACGCAGCTCGCCCTCTTCTGGGTTCATGGTGCCGATCAGCACGAACCTGGCCGAATGCCGGTGGGAAATACCGTCGCGCTCGATCAGGTTGGTGCCGCTGGCGGCCACGTCCAGCAGCAGGTCCACCAGGTGGTCCGGCAGCAGGTTCACCTCGTCGACGTAGAGCACCCCGCCATCGGCCTTGGCCAGCACGCCCGGGGAAAACTGCGCCCGGCCTTCGCCCAGCGCCGCGTCCAGATCCAGGGTGCCAACCAGGCGCTCTTCGGTCGCGCCCAGCGGCAAGGTGACGAACTGCCCGCTGGCCAGCAGGTCCGCCAGGCCGCGGGCCAGTGTCGACTTGGCCATGCCCCGAGGGCCTTCGATCAACACCCCGCCGATTTTCGGGTCGATGGCCGTCAGGCACAGCGCCAGTTTCAGGTCATCGGCGCCGACCACGGCGGACAGCGGGAAATGTGGGGTATCGCTCATGTCGGTTCTCGGTAAAGGGATGCACGAACATCAATCGGTGTAGCCGCTGCCGCAGGCTGCGATTGACGACGCAGTCGGCATAAAACAGACGACGCATTGCTATCTGACAGGCCGCGTCGCCTGCCCCAGCGGTCCCTGCGGGCCCGATCGCAGCCTGCGGCAGCGGCTACAGGGGCATCAGCCATCTTCTTCGATATCCAGCAGCAGGTTTTCCAGGGCCTCGCGGTACTCGCCGGGCGCCTGCCACATCCCGCGCTGCTGGGCTTCGAGCAGGCGTTCGGTCATGTCGCGCAACGCATGGGGGTTGTGCTGCCGGATGAATTCGCGGGTCGCCGGGTCCAGCAGATAGGCGTCGGCCAGCAGGGCGTACTGGTGATCGTCGATGAGCTGGGTGGTGGCGTCGAAGGCGAACAGATTATCCACGGTGGCGGCCATTTCAAAGGCGCCCTTGTAGCCGTGGCGCTTCACCCCTTCGATCCACTTCGGGTTGGCTGCGCGGGAGCGGATCACCCGGTTCAGCTCTTCCTTGAGGCTGCGGATCTTCGGCAGGTCCGGCTGGCTGTGGTCGCCGTGGTAGCTGGCGGCCTTTTCGCCGCTGAGGCTTTCCACCGCCGCGAGCATGCCGCCCTGGAACTGGTAGTAGTCGTTGGAATCCAGCAGGTCGTGCTCGCGGTTGTCCTGGTTCTGCAGCACCGCCTGCACCTGGCTCAGGCGCTGGGCGAACTGGCCACGGGCCGCGGTGCCTTCGTCGGCGCCACCATAGGCGTAGCCGCCCCAGTTCAGGTAGACCTCGGCCAGGTCCTCGCGGCTCTGCCACAGGCGAGCGTCGATAGCGCCCTGCACGCCCGCACCATAGGCCCCGGGCTTGGCGCCGAAGATCCGCCAGCCGGCCTGGCGCTGCGCGGCCTCAGCATCAAGACCGGACTGCAGCAGCGCTTCACGCTCGGCGCGGACCTTGGCCGCCAGCGGGTTGAGGTCGTCCGGCTCGTCCAGCGCGGCCACCGCCTGCACCGCGGCGTCAAACAGGCGGATCAGGTTGGCGAAGGCATCGCGGAAGAACCCGGACACCCGCAGGGTCACGTCCACCCGCGGGCGGTCCAGCAGGCTCAGCGGCAGGATCTCGAAGTCGTCGACCCGCTGGCTGCCGGTGGCCCACACCGGGCGCACACCCATCAGTGCCATGGCCTGGGCGATATCGTCGCCGCCGGTGCGCATGGTCGCCGTGCCCCACACCGACAGGCCTAGTTGGCGCAGGTGGTCGCCATGGTCCTGCAGGTGCCGTTCGAGGATCAGGTTGGCCGACTGGAAACCGATGCGCCAGGCGGTGGTGGTCGGCAGGTTGCGCACGTCCACCGAGTAGAAATTGCGCCCGGTGGGCAGCACGTCCAGGCGTCCACGACTCGGTGCGCCGCTGGGCCCGGCCGGCACGAAACGCCCGCCCAGGGCATCCAGCAAACCACGCATTTCCGCCGGGCCGCAGGCATCCAGGCGCGGCGCCACTACCTCGCGCAGGCTGTCGATGATCGCCTTGACCTCGCTCCAGCCGGGCTCGTTCAGTTGCTCGACCTCACCGGCCAAGGCCGCTTCTATCAAGCGCCCGGCAAACAGCTCCAGGCGCTCGCGGGTATCGCCGGCAGTGCGCCACAGTTGCTCACTGAGGTCCTGCAAGGCCTGTGGCCGGCGCCCGCTCCAGGGCTCGGCCAGGGCGCAATCCAGCGGATCGAAACCCAGCTCGAAGGCCTTGGCCAGGGCCCGCAACAGGCTCGACTGCGCGCCCCGGCCATCGCCACGGGGAATGCGCAGCAAGGCCAGCAAGGTGTCGATACGCAGGCGGCCCACGGGCGATTCGCCGAACACATGCAGGCCGTCGCGGATCTGCGACTCCTTCAGGTCGCACAGGTAGGTGTCCAGGCGCGGTAGCCACAGCGCCGCGTCGGCCTCGCCGTCGAGCTGTCCGTCCAGTTGCAGTTCGCGGTCGATCCGGGTCACCCGCACCAGCTTGAGAATGTCCTTCTGCAACTCGCGGGCGCGGCGCGGATCGAGCAACTGGGCTTCGTAGTACTCGTCGGCCAGCAGTTCCAGGTCGCGCAGCGGGCCATAGGTTTCGGCGCGGGTCAGCGGCGGCATCAGGTGGTCGATGATCACCGCCTGGGTCCGGCGCTTGGCCTGAGCGCCCTCGCCCGGGTCGTTGACGATGAACGGATAGATATTCGGCAGCGGCCCCAGCAGCACGTCCGGCCAGCAGCTTTCGGACAGGCCGACGCCCTTGCCCGGCAGCCACTCCAGGTTGCCGTGCTTGCCGACGTGGATCAGCCCGTGGGCGCCGTAGGTCTGGCGCAGCCAGAAGTAGAACGCCAGGTACCCGTGGGGCGGCACCAGGTCCGGGTCGTGATAGACCGCGCTCGGATCGACCTGATAACCGCGCGCCGGCTGGATGCCGACAAAGGTCAGGCCAAAACGCAGGCCGGCGATCATCAGCCGCCCGCCGCGGAACATCGGGTCGTTTTGCGGCCCGCCCCAACGTTCCGTCACCGCCAGGCGGTTGGCTTCGGGCAACGCGTCGAACATGGCCTGGTACTCCTCCAGCGCCAGGCTTTGCTGGCACGGGCGCAGGTCGAGGCTGTCCAGGTCGTTGCTGACGCCACCGAGCAGTTGCTGGATCAGTGCTGTCCCGCTGTCCGGCAACTCGGCCGGCAACGGGTAGCCCTCGGCGTGCAGCGCGCACAAGATATTCAGCGCCGCCGCCGGCGTATCCAGGCCCACGCCATTGCCGATGCGGCCGTCGCGGGTCGGGTAGTTGGCGAGGATCAGGGCGATGCGTTTTTCAGCATTGGGCAGCCGGGCCAGATCGACCCAGCGCCGCGCCAGTTCGGCGACAAAATCCATGCGCTCGGGGGCCGGGCGGTAGCAGACCACGTCCGACTGGCTGCGCTCGCTGCGCCAGGCCAGGTCCTTGAAGCTGATGGGCCGGCTGATGATGCGCCCGTCCAGTTCCGGCAAGGCGATGTGCATCGCCAGGTCCCGCGGGCCCAGGCCCTGCTCGCTGGCGCGCCAGCCGGGTTCGTTGTCCTGGGCGCAGATGGCCTGGATCACCGGAACATCGCGGCGGAACGGCCGCAGGTGCGGCGCTTCCGGGCTGGACTGGGCAAAGCCGGTGGTGTTGAGAATCACCCCGGCCTCGACTTCATCCAGCAGCTCCTCGACCACCGCCAGGCAACCGGGCTCTTTCAGGCTGGCCAGGGCAATCGGCAGCGGGTTCAGGCCCGCCGCCAACAAGCGCCGGCAGAACTCATCGATAAAGGCCGTGTTGGCCGCCTGCAAATGCGAGCGGTAGAACAGCAGCGCCGCCACCGGCTGGCCGGCCCGCCAGTCGGCTTGCCAGTCGCTGAGGGCGGCGCGGCTTTTGTGCGGGTGGTAGATCGCTGTGCGCGGCAGGGTCTGCGGCTCGGACCAATGGTAATCGCGCCCCAGCCAGGCACTGGCCAGGCAGCGGTACAGGTTCAGCGCATTGCCCATGCCGCCCTGGCGCAGGAAGTGCCAGAGGCGCTCGCGGTCGGCGGCGGGCACCGTGCTCAGGTCGCTCAGCTCCGGGTCCGGACGATCGTCGCCCGGCACCAGGATCAACTGCACGCCGCGCTGCGCCAGCTGCACCAGTTGCTCGATGCCATAACGCCAATAAGCGATGCCACCGTGCAGGGAAATCAGGATCACCTTGGCGTGGCGCAGCACCTGGTCGACATACAGGTCGACCGAGGCATGGTTCTGCACCTGCATCGGGTTGGCCAGGCGAAAGCTCGGGTAGTCCTCTGGCAGTTGCTGCGCCGCTTCGGCCAGCAGCGCCAGGCTGGAGTCGCCGCTGCACAGGATCACCAGTTCGGCGGGGGTCTGTCCAAGGTCGGCAATGTTGTCATCCGACACGAAACCGCCGGGCTGGGTCCTGAGCAGGTGCATGACTTACACGCTAAGCGCGGCGCGCAATTGCGCTTCGAGCAGGGTCGCGTCCAGTTCCTGGCCGATCAGCACCAGGCGCGTGGCACGGGCTTCATCGGCGCCCCACTGGCGGTCGAAGTGCTTGTCGAAGCGGGTGCCCACGCCTTGGATCAACAGGCGCATCGGCTTGTTGGGGATCGCTGCGAAGCCCTTGACCCGCAGGATGCCGTGCTGCACCACCAGTTGGGTCAGGGCGTCCAGCAGCAGGCTTTCGTCGGCCTGGGGCAGCTCGATGGAGATGGAATCGAAGGCGTCGTGGTCATGATCATCATGATCGTCGCCATCGTGGTGATGGTCATGATGGCTGTGGCGGCCGTCGATATGTTCTTCCGAGCCGTTGCCCAGGCCCAGCAGCACGTCCAGCGGCAGGCGACCGCTGCTGGCTTCGATGACTTTCACCGCCGGCGGCAGCTCCTCGGCCACTTCCAGGCGCACCTTGGCCAGGTCTGCCGGGCTGATCAGGTCGGCCTTGTTGAGGATCACCAGGTCGGCGCTGGACAGCTGGTCGGCGAACAGCTCATGCAGCGGCGACTCATGGTCGAGGTTGGGGTCGAGCTTGCGCTGGGCGTCGACCTGGTCCGGGAAGGCGGCGAAGGTGCCGGCGGCCACGGCTGGGCTGTCGACCACCGTGATCACCGCGTCGACGGTGCAGGCGCTGCGGATTTCCGGCCACTGGAATGCCTGGACCAAAGGTTTGGGCAGGGCCAGGCCAGAGGTTTCGATGAGGATATGGTCGAGGTCGCCGCGACGGGCCACCAGCTCGCGCATCACCGGGAAAAACTCTTCCTGCACGGTGCAGCACAGGCAGCCGTTGGCCAGTTCAAAGACACGACCGCTGGCTTCTTCCTCGGTGCAACCGATGGAACACTGCTTGAGGATCTCGCCGTCGATGCCCAGCTCGCCGAACTCGTTGACGATCACCGCGATGCGCCGACCCTGGGCGTTGTCCAGCATGTGCCGCAGCAAGGTGGTTTTGCCCGAGCCGAGGAAGCCGGTAACGATGGTGACGGGAAGTTTGGCCAGTGTTTTCATCGGATGCCCTTTGGCAAGGTGGCGGGCATACGGGACGAGAACCGCGCAGGCAACTGCACGGAAGGGTTCGCCACCGGATCACCCCGCCCGGTTGTAGTGAGAATCAGGTCCGAGGCAGGTCTCCTGGCTGACGGCGTGCCGGTCGTTAGACTGGCCAACGATGCGCCTTCCCGCCGCCTGGCAGTGGCCTTGCATCGTTCATCACCGTTTACAGTTGCGGGGGCAGCCGCGGCTTGGACCGCGTTCCCTTCTTAGCTTCGACAGACGCCGAAGAACCTCGAGAGCGCAAGGCTACGCAGAGCTTGGGGGGCGGTCAATGTCCATGCAGCGCAAGGACAGGCCAATTGCGATCGAAAACGAGAACCCTTGCCAATTGACGCCCCTCCCTCGCCCATGCTCTCCTACACACCTTGTTACGGGTGCCCTTCACAGGGTGAAACGGGAAACCGGTGCGTCACAGGCCAAAAGCCTTGATCAGTCCGGTGCTGCCCCCGCAACGGTAAGCGAGCGAAGAATCAGATCCACTGTGCCAGCAGTCCGGCATGGGAAGGCGATTCTTGCAGGCGTGGCGCAAGCCCCGCCCCTCGCGAGCCCGGAGACCGGCCCGCTGCACAGTCATAACAAACCCGCGGTGGGCGGGCGCTGTTAATTCCCCGCGAGCCCGTCTCGCGGGGTTTTGCTGCGCTCGATTCACCCGCTGACACACCAGAGGGAAGCGCCATGTCGATCATCAGCAGCACCAGCCACTCCAGCAGCAGTACCGCCACCCTGAGCCAACGCCTGGTCGCCGCCATCGGCGCCTCGATTCTCGGTGCGTGCCTTGTGTATTTCGCCGGCTTCTCCCATATCGAAGCGGTGCACAACGCCGCCCACGATACCCGCCACAGCGCCGCCTTCCCTTGCCACTGAGACCTGCCGACATGATCAAGCGTATCGCGCAAACCGCGGGGTTCACCGGGTTGCTGGCGGCCCTGTTGCTGACCCTGCTGCAAAGCTTCTGGGTCGCGCCGCTGATCCTGGAGGCGGAAACCTACGAGAAGGCCCCGGCCGCCCAGCATGAAGAAGCGCATGAGCATGCCGCCGGCACCGCCGCCCACAGCCACGACGCCGAAGCCTGGGAACCGGAAGACGGCTGGCAGCGCGTGCTGTCCACCACCGGCGGCAACCTGGTAGTCGCCGTGGGTTTCGCCCTGATGCTCGCCGGCCTCTACACCCTGCGCGCGCCGAACCGTACTTCCCAGGGCTTGCTCTGGGGCCTGGCCGGTTATGCGACTTTCTGCCTGGCGCCGACCCTCGGCCTGCCGCCCGAACTGCCGGGCACCGCCGCCGCGGACCTGGCGCAACGGCAGATCTGGTGGGTCAGTACCGCCGCTTCCACCGCGGCCGGCATTGCCCTGATCGTCTTCGCCCGTAACTGGCTGCTGAAAGCGCTGGGCGTGGCCATCCTCGCCGTGCCGCACCTCATCGGCGCGCCACAGCCGCAAGTGCATTCGATGCTCGCTCCGGAGGAGCTGGAGGCGCAGTTCAAGATCGCTTCGCAGCTGACCAACGCCGCGTTCTGGCTGGCCCTGGGCCTGATCAGCGCCTGGCTGTTCCGCCGCAAGAGCGACGATCAGTACTCGGCATGACGCAGGCCAGCACAGCGCCGACCCTGGTGGTCGGCCTGGGCTGCCAGCGGGGCTGCCCGGTGGAGACCTTGCGCGCCCTGCTCGACCAGACCCTGAGCACCCACCGCATCGACCCCGGGCAGATCAAGGCCCTGGCCAGCATCGACCTGAAACGCGAGGAACCCGGGCTGCTGGCCCTGGCCGCGCAACTGGACTTGCCCCTGACCTGTTTCAGCAGTACCCAGCTGACGCCTTATGTGCTGCAACTCAGCCATCGTTCGCAGATCGCCTACGAGCGCACCGGCTGCTACGGCGTCGCCGAAAGTGCCGCCCTGGCCCTGGCCGAACACCTGGCCCGAGGCCCGGTAAGGCTGCTGGTCCCGCGGCAGAAATACGCCCAGGCGACCCTCGCCTTGGCCTGCTCCGGGTAAATCTTCGATAATCCCCGCCGCTGATCATGAGCAATCTTCATCTGTGAGGTTGCCTCGCCCTTTTTTCACAGGAGAACGCCATGACCGTCTTTTTTATCGGCGCAGGTCCCGGCGACCCGGAACTGATCACCGTCAAGGGCCAGCGGCTGATCCACAGCTGCCCGGTCATCATCTATGCCGGTTCCCTGGTGCCCGAAGCCGTGCTCCAGGGCCATCGCGCCGAACAGCTGGTCAACAGCGCCGAGCTGCACCTGGAACAGATCATCGAGCTGATCAAGGACGCCCATGCCAAAGGCCAGGACGTGGCCCGGGTACATTCCGGCGACCCCAGCCTGTACGGCGCCATCGGCGAGCAGATTCGCTGCCTGCGCGAGCTGGGCATCCCCTTCGAGATCATCCCCGGCGTGACGGCCACCGCGGCCTGCGCGGCCTTGCTGGGGGCCGAACTGACTCTGCCGGACGTCGCCCAGAGCGTGATCCTGACCCGTTATGCCGACAAGACCTCGATGCCCGCCGGCGAGGCATTCGCCAGTCTGGCCGCCCACGGCACCACCATGGCGATTCACCTGGGGGTCAACCATCTGGAAAAGATTGTCACCGAGCTGCTGCCCCACTACGGCGCCGACTGCCCGATTGCCGTGGTGCACCGGGCGACCTGGCCGGACCAGGACTGGGTGCTGGGCACCCTGGCGGACATCGCCGAAAAGGTCCAGGCCAAGGGTTTTCGGCGCACGGCGCTGATCCTGGTGGGCCGGGTGCTGGCCACGGACAGTTTCAGTGAGTCGTCGTTGTATCGCGCGGGGCATGCGCATCTGTATCGGCCTTGAGGGTGTATCGCGAGCAAGCTCGCTCCTACAGTTGATCGTGTCCCCCCAGTAGGAGCGAGCTTGCTCGCGATCCAGGCGCCGCAAGACACCTGGAATAATGGGCATAAAAAAACGGCGCTCACGGGGCGCCGTTTTTCATGTTCGCAGCGAACGCCTTACTTAGTAGTAGGCGTTTTCTTTCTGCGTGTGGTCGGTGACGTCACGTACACCCTTGAGCTCGGGAATGCGCTCGAGCAGGGTGCGCTCGATGCCTTCCTTCAGGGTCACGTCGGCCTGGCCGCAGCCTTGGCAACCACCGCCGAACTGCAGCACGGCGATGCCGTCCTCGACCACATCGATCAGGCTGACCTGGCCGCCGTGGCTGGCCAGCCCCGGGTTGATCTCGGTTTGCAGGTAGTAGTTGATGCGCTCGTTGACCGGGCTGTCGGCGTTGACCATCGGCACCTTGGCGTTGGGTGCCTTGATGGTCAGCTGGCCGCCCATGCGGTCGGTGGCGTAGTCGACCACCGCGTCATCGAGGAAACCTTCGCTGAAGGCGTCGATGTAGGCGGTGAAGCTCTTCAGCCCCAGGGCTTTGTCTTCGGGCTTTTCTTCACCCGGCTTGCAATAGGCGATGCAGGTCTCGGCGTACTGAGTCCCTGGCTGGGTGATAAAGATGCGGATGCCAATGCCCGGGGTGTTCTGCTTGGAGAGCAGATCAGCCAGATAATCGTGGGCGGCGTCGGTAATGGTAATAGCGGTCATGGAAATTCCTCGCAGGCGTGGGCGCAGTTTACGCCAATCGGCGTGCCGGACAAAGTCCTAGTATTTTTGTCAGGATAGACCTTGGTCGATAGGCCCGCGCTGCGTGGTCGACGCAACGCCTGGGATTTTTTACAAGGCTTTTCCGGGATGGGCCGGGCCGCAACCTGAGGGCTGCGGCCCGGAATTTCAAGGGCCTGGCGCCTTCAGAGGTTCTCGTAGCGGTTCATGTCCAGTACGCCCGCCTCTTTCGGATCGGTCTCGAGGATGTACTGGGTCTGGTCATGGAAGTACTGCCAGAACTGCGGATGGCTGCGACGGATCCCCCAGCGCTCGACGATTTTCTCGAAACGGTGGGCGTCCTTGGCGTTTTCC
The DNA here is from genome assembly GCF_003945765.1 of Pseudomonas chlororaphis subsp. chlororaphis. Taxonomy (NCBI): domain Bacteria; kingdom Pseudomonadati; phylum Pseudomonadota; class Gammaproteobacteria; order Pseudomonadales; family Pseudomonadaceae; genus Pseudomonas; species Pseudomonas chlororaphis. The sequence continues at coordinate 4,243,065 of NZ_CP027712.1, forward strand.
ATCTCGGCCACGAACTCCGGCACCTGCCTGGCGGGAATGTTGAACATGAAGTTCGGGTAGCTGCTGAGCACGCCCGGATAGATGGTCAGGGTGTCCAGGCCCGGCTGGTAGCGCAGCGACTCGCCCAGCAGGAACGCCACATTACTGTGGGCGCGGTTGCGCAGCATGCTGTAGAACACCCGCTTGCCGCTCGGCGCCTGGATGCGCAGCATGGTGGCCTCCGGCAACAGGTCGATGACCCGCATGCCGGCCGCCGGCCGCGAAACCAGGCCGCTGAGGGCCTGTTCGGCGTTCTGCAGCGCCGGGTCGATATTCGGCCGCGAGCAGTAGGCACCGTCACAACGGTTGATCGGATCGGGCCGCGCATTGAGGTCGCCGTAACGGTTCAGCAACTGGTTGGCGAAGTCGCGTTTCGGGTCCTTTTCGTCCAGCACCAGGGCGCTGGCCTTGTCGTCGTCGATGGACTCGTAGTCCAGCCACATCTTGAACTTGCCGCTGTTCTGGTACCAATCGTCGAGGAAATCCTCGCGGGTGCCGGCGGGCATCAAACGCAGGAAGTTCTGCTCGGCACCGTTGCGGATCAGGTCGAAGTACAGCCGGGTCTGCGCCTGGTGCGAGACATTGCCGAACACATCGAAGTTGACCGCCAACTGGTAATAGGTGCGCTCCAGCAGCGGGTAGTCGAACAGCCACATGGTCTGCGGCACTTCGCCGATCAGGCCCTTGGTCACCGAGGCGCTGTCGAAGTGACGGAAGATGCTCAGCAACGCGTTGTCGTTGCCCGCCCACAGGGTCGGCCAGCTCGGCGGCGGCGCATCGGCGTAGGAATCGCGACGCAGGACCTCGTATTCGTTGCGCTTGTCGCGGTAGGCCAGCCACAGGCTCAGCACGCTGCCGACGTCGTCGTTCTGCCCGGGCATGGCCAGCAGCGGCGTGGCCTGGCCGCGGTAGGCCGGGTCGGTGATATAGAGATCGTGCTCCGGGGCCTGGAACAACGCCCAGAAGTTGTCGCGGATCACGTCGGTGGCGATCTGCCCACGACACACCGGGCCGCGGATAAAGGTGCGCACGAAGTACTCGGCATTATCCAGCATGAACTGGTAGCGGGCCTTGGCCGGAATCGCCTCGAAGGTCTCGAACGGGTTGGCGCGGCGGCCCGGGCCATAACCCGGCAGCGCGGTGACCTGATAGTCGCCGCTGTAGAACAGGGTCTTGATCCGCGCCATCTTCGCCGCGCTCAGCGGGTAGGTGATGTGGGTCTTGTGCACGATCGCCCCCTGCACCGGCCACAGGCGGTAATACACCTGGGTGCCCGGGTCGTCGTTGGGCCGGCGGGTGTTGATCAGGTCGATCGGCTGGCCGCTCGGCGTGCGCGAACGTACCCACTGGAAGAAATGCCCCGGCTCGCCGCCCTCGAAGTAGATATGGGCGAGGAACCAGTGCTCGAACAGCCAGCGGGCCACCAGGCTTTCCCGGGCGCCCGGGGCATTGAGCAGGTTTTCCCACTGCAGCACCTGCATCGCTTCCCTGGCGCTCGGCGCCAGGCCCTGCTCGTCGATCGGCGCACCGGAAGCCAGCCAGCGTTGCAGGGTCTGGTATTGCTGATCGGTCAGGCCGGTCACCGCCAGCGGCATGCCTTCGCGCGGATGGGCCCGGGCATAACCGTCGAATTCGGCCGGTTGCGCGCACATGTTCTCGCGGTTCAGGCCCAGGACGATGTTGTCCGGCAGCTTGGCGTTGGGTTGCAACGGCGTCTTGTGGCCCAGTTCCAGCATGCGCGCCATCAGCGCCGCCTGGCTGCCCTGGGCGTCGAGCACCGAGTAGAAGCCCATGCCCTGCCAGGCGTGCTTGCCGGAAGCGTCGTAGAACAAGCGGGTCGGCGTCTGCGCCTTGCTGCGCTCGCCGTCGTACACCGGGATCTTCGAGGCGCCGCGGGCCGCGCCCTCGCCGCTGCCCAGGTTGAGCTGGCACGCCGAGTCATAGCAGGCGTGGCAGGCCACGCACTTCTCGGTGAAGATCGGCTGGATATCGCGGGTGTAGGAGATCGCTGGCGCGGGACCCTGGGCGCTGGCGAGCGAACTTAAAAGCAGCAGCACACTGCCGATGACAACGCGGTAAGACATATCCCTGGTCCAATCCATAAGAAAATCCGGCGATTCTACCGGGCCAGCACGGCCACCAACATGAGCGATATTCATGCAAAAGCGCCGCATGCTCTAAAAGCGCACAGGTTTGCTATGATCCTCGCCCTTCGTAATGGCCCTTCCAGGTAGTCTTTCATGTCCGATCGCAGCACGCGCCTCCAAGCCCTTCAGCAAGCCCTCAAAGAGCGCATCCTGATTCTCGACGGCGGCATGGGCACCATGATCCAGAGCTACAAGCTCGAGGAGCAGGACTACCGTGGCAAACGCTTCGCCGACTGGCCGAGCGACGTCAAGGGCAACAACGACCTGCTGGTGCTGACCCGTCCGGACGTGATCGGCGGCATCGAGAAAGCCTACCTGGATGCCGGCGCCGACATCCTCGAGACCAACACCTTCAACGCCACGCAGATTTCCATGGCCGACTACGGCATGGAAGCGCTGGTCTACGAGCTCAACGTCGAAGGCGCGCGCCTGGCGCGCAAGGTGGCCGACGCCAAGACCCTGGAGACCCCGGACAAGCCACGCTTCGTCGCCGGCGTACTGGGCCCGACCAGCCGCACCTGCTCGCTGTCGCCGGACGTCAACAACCCCGGCTACCGCAACGTCACCTTCGACGAACTGGTGGAGAACTACACCGAGGCCACCAAGGGCCTGATCGAGGGCGGCGCCGACCTGATCCTGATCGAGACCATCTTCGACACCCTCAACGCCAAGGCGGCGATCTTCGCCGTGCAGGGCGTGTTCGAAGAGCTGGGCCTCGAACTGCCGATCATGATCTCCGGCACCATCACCGACGCCTCGGGCCGCACCCTGTCCGGGCAGACCACCGAAGCCTTCTGGAACTCCGTGGCCCACGCCAGGCCGATTTCCGTCGGCCTCAACTGCGCCCTCGGCGCCAGCGAACTGCGCCCTTACCTGGAAGAGCTGTCGAACAAGGCCAGTACCCATGTCTCCGCGCACCCCAACGCCGGCCTGCCCAACGAATTCGGCGAGTACGACGAACTGCCGGCGCAAACCGCCAAGGTCATCGAAGAGTTCGCCCAGAGCGGCTTCCTGAACATCGTCGGCGGCTGCTGCGGCACCACGCCGGGACATATCGAGGCCATCGCCAAGGCCGTCGCCGGCTATGCCCCGCGGCAGATCCCGGACATTCCCAAGGCCTGCCGCCTGTCGGGCCTGGAGCCGTTCACCATCGATCGCCAGTCGTTGTTCGTCAACGTTGGCGAGCGGACCAACATCACCGGTTCCGCCAAGTTCGCCCGCCTGATCCGTGAAGAGAACTACACCGAAGCCCTGGAAGTCGCCCTGCAGCAGGTCGAAGCCGGCGCCCAGGTGATCGACATCAACATGGACGAAGGCATGCTGGACTCGAAGAAGGCCATGGTGACCTTCCTCAACCTGATCGCCGGCGAGCCGGATATCTCGCGCGTGCCGATCATGATCGACTCCTCCAAGTGGGAAGTGATCGAAGCCGGCCTCAAGTGCATCCAGGGCAAGGGCATCGTCAACTCCATCAGCATGAAGGAAGGCGTCGAGCAGTTCATTCATCACGCCAAGCTGTGCAAGCGCTACGGCGCCGCCGTGGTGGTGATGGCCTTCGACGAAGCCGGCCAGGCCGACACCGAGGCGCGCAAGAAGGAAATCTGCAAGCGTTCCTACGACATCCTGGTCAACGACGTCGGCTTCCCGCCGGAAGACATCATCTTCGACCCGAACATCTTCGCCGTGGCCACCGGTATCGAGGAGCACAACAACTACGCGGTGGACTTCATCAACGCCTGCGCCTACATCCGCGACGAGCTGCCCTATGCGTTGAGCTCCGGCGGGGTGTCCAACGTGTCGTTCTCCTTCCGCGGCAACAACCCGGTGCGCGAGGCGATCCACTCGGTGTTCCTGCTGTATGCGATCCGCAACGGCCTGACCATGGGTATCGTCAACGCCGGCCAGCTGGAGATCTACGACCAGATCCCGCAGGAGCTGCGCGACGCCGTCGAGGACGTGATCCTCAACCGCACCCCGGAAGGCACCGATGCCCTCCTCGCCATCGCCGACAAGTACAAGGGCGACGGCAGCGTCAAGGAAGCCGAGACCGAAGAATGGCGCAACTGGGACGTCAACAAGCGCCTGGAGCACGCCCTGGTCAAGGGCATCACCACCCATATCGTCGAAGACACCGAAGAGTCGCGGCTGTCCTTCGCCCGCCCGATCGAAGTGATCGAAGGCCCGCTGATGGCTGGCATGAACATCGTCGGCGACCTGTTCGGCGCCGGCAAAATGTTCCTGCCCCAGGTGGTCAAGTCCGCCCGGGTGATGAAGCAGGCCGTGGCCCACCTGATCCCGTTCATCGAGCTGGAAAAAGGCGACAAGCCGCAAGCCAAGGGCAAGATCCTCATGGCCACGGTCAAGGGCGACGTGCACGACATCGGCAAGAACATCGTCGGCGTGGTCCTGGGCTGTAACGGCTACGACATCGTCGACCTCGGTGTGATGGTGCCGGCGGAGAAAATCCTGCAGGTGGCCAAGGAACAGAAGTGCGACATCATCGGCCTGTCCGGCCTGATCACTCCGTCGCTCGACGAGATGGTCCACGTCGCTCGGGAAATGCAGCGCCAGGACTTCCACCTGCCGCTGATGATCGGTGGCGCCACCACTTCCAAGGCGCACACGGCGGTGAAAATCGAGCCCAAGTACAGCAATGACGCGGTGGTCTACGTCACCGACGCCTCGCGCGCCGTGGGCGTGGCCACCCAGCTGCTGTCCAAGGAACTCAAGGCCGGTTTCGTCCAGCGCACCCGCGAAGAGTACGTGGAAGTCCGTGAGCGCACCGCCAACCGCAGCGCCCGCACCGAGCGCCTGAGCTACCCGGCGGCCGTGGCCAAGAAGCCACAGTTCGACTGGAGCAGCTACCAGCCGACCGTGCCAACCTTCACCGGCGCCAAGGTGCTGGACAATATCGACCTGCGGGTCCTGGCCGAATACATCGACTGGACGCCGTTCTTCATCTCCTGGGACCTGGCCGGCAAGTTCCCGCGCATCCTCGAGGACGAAGTGGTGGGTGAAGCCGCCACCGCGTTGTACAAGGACGCCCGGGAAATGCTCGACAAGCTGATCGACGAGAAGCTGATCAGCGCCCGCGCGGTGTTCGGCTTCTGGCCGGCCAACCAGGTGCAGGACGACGACCTGGAAGTCTATGGCGACGACGGCAAGGCCTTGGCCAGGCTGCACCACCTGCGCCAGCAGATCATCAAGACCGACGGCAAGCCGAACTTCTCCCTGGCCGACTTCGTCGCCCCCAAGGACAGCGGCGTGACCGACTACGTCGGTGGTTTCATCACCACCGCCGGCATCGGCGCCGAAGAAGTGGCCAAGGCCTATCAGGACAAGGGCGACGACTACAACTCGATCATGGTCAAGGCCCTGGCCGACCGCCTGGCCGAGGCCTGCGCCGAGTGGCTGCACCAACAAGTGCGTAAAAACTACTGGGGCTATGCCAAGGACGAAGAGCTGGACAACGAGGCGCTGATCAAGGAGCAGTACAGCGGTATCCGCCCTGCCCCGGGTTATCCGGCTTGCCCGGACCACACCGAGAAGAGCACCCTGTTCGCCCTGCTCGACCCCGAGGCATCCGAAGGCAAGGCCGGGCGCAGCGGCGTGTTCCTCACCGAACACTTCGCCATGTTCCCGGCGGCGGCGGTCAGCGGCTGGTACTTCGCCCATCCGCAGGCGCAGTACTTCGCCGTGGGTAAGATCGACAAGGACCAGGTCAGCAGCTACAGCGCGCGCAAAGGCCAGGACCTGGCCGTGACCGAGCGCTGGCTGGCACCGAACCTGGGCTACGACAACTAAAAGCCCAGCTCGCTTCACTTGCGGGAGCCGCCAGTCGGCGCTCCCGCAAGCTGGAACAAGCGGTATTGTCTATGCTTTCCCCACACCCACTTGTGTCGAGGGATTTATGGACGACCCCACCAACGACAAGCCGCCGACCTTCTGGCAGATGCTGCAAAGCGTCGCCGCTGCTGCCTTTGGCGTGCAGAGCGGCAAAAACCGCAAGCGCGACTTCACCCACGGCAAACCCAGCCATTTCGTGATCCTGGGCATTCTGTTCACGGCGGTGTTCGCCTTGACCCTGTTCGGTATCGTCAAGTTGGTGCTGCATTTGACGGGGCTTTGAACGCCTGTCAGCGCAGCAACAGATCCAGCGAGAAGGGATAACGGTAGCCGGCCGGCTTGCCCTCGGCCGACAGCCCGCGAAAGTCCACGCCGTATTGCTGTGTCCCCTGCAACTCCAGCAGACGCTGCGCCTGGACCTTGTCCAGGAACTGGAACACACCCAGTTGCCAGTCCGGGCCGCCATGGGTCGCAGGCTTCAGCCCCCGGGCATCGTCGTTGAGGACCACCATTGCCCAGCCCCCAGGGTGAAGTGCCCGGCGATCAGCGCCGTCAGGCGTCCGTCGATCAATGCCTGCAAGGCCTGCGGCGAGCTGTTCAGAGCGCTGAACAGCACATCCTTGCCCGGTCGCCGCCCTTGCTGCTCCAGCGCCTCCATCGCTCCCAGGGCCATCTCGTCGTTGGCCGACCAGATCAACTGCGTCTGCGGATAGCGCTTGAGCAACTGCTGGGCCTGCTCAAAGGCGCGCTGGCGATTCCACTCGCCATACACCAGCTGCCGCAGGCGCACCTCGGGATGCTCCACCAATGCCCGCCGCAAGCCTTGTTCGCGTGATTGCGCCACCGGAGTGTTCTTCACGCCCGAGAACGCCAGCAGGTCGATGTACTGCCCGGGAGCGAGCGGGCCATGACGGCGAATCAGCTCCTTGAGCATCAGGTAGCCGGCTTCTTCGTCGTTGGCGATCATGCTGCCGATCCAGTCGGGATAACGGCTCTGGTGCTCGTCCAGCAAGCGTTGCTGATCGGCGGTCAGCGCGTTGTTGACGACGAACAGCTTCACCCCGCTGCCCTGGGACAGGCGCAGGATCTCCGGCGCAACATATTGCTCGTTGACCACCACCAGGTAATCCGGCCGGTCCGGGCCCTGCAGGGCTTCCCGGGCCTGGCGGATGGTGGTTTGCGAATCGCGCTGCGAATAACGCACGCGCAAATCCAGGCCGAGGTCATTGGCCGCGGCCTGCATGAATTGGGAATACCCGACCCAGAAGGTTTCAGTGGAGTGGCCCGGATTCAAAAACACTACCGAGGTGGCATGGGCCATGGCCCAGAACGTTGGACTCAGTACAAGCAGCACCAGCAGCAGACACTTACCAAACGCCTTGAACATTGCGATCAGAGTCCCGGAATATTGCCCGCAGTATAACTGGCAAAATACTGGCCTATGTCGGCAAATCGTCATTTCCCACAGACAATTCGGACTCTGCTCATCGCTTGACCGCAACTATTGATGACTGACCCAGAACACCGCCGTTCCCACGACCAGAATGATCAGAAAGAGAATGGCCCAAGCATCGACAGCGCTGTCGCTTTTCCTTGCCTTGGTTGGATTGCTCATAGCATCGCCTCTTGTCGGTTTTATCGGTGACTGCACAAAGACTCGAGCACAGTTAAGTCGAGGATTGCCCTCACCACAAATGTGGGTTTGAGCCGGTCGGATACCGTTAGTCGTTTTGGTTCTTTGCATATACTCAAACATCACTTTTGCGCATAACTGCAAACTGGTATCTTCGCCCGGCTCCGTTGGGAGTGCGCGGCCGTGCGCGCAGAATTTCTTGGGTGACATCCGCCTCTGCGTCACCTGATAAGCCTGAGAACAGGATCTATATGTACGTATACGACGAGTACGATCAGCGGATCATCGAGGACCGCGTCAAGCAGTTCCGTGATCAGACCCGGCGCTATCTGGCAGGCGAGCTGAGCGAAGAAGAATTCCGCCCTCTGCGCCTGCAGAATGGCCTCTATATCCAACGTTTTGCCCCGATGCTGCGGGTGGCGGTGCCTTATGGCCAGCTGACTTCGCGCCAAGCACGGATGATGGCCAGGATCGCTCGCGACTACGACAAGGGCTATGCCCACATCAGTACCCGGCAGAATGTGCAGTTCAACTGGCCGGCGCTGGAAGACATCCCGGACATCCTGGCTGAGCTGGCGACCGTGCAGATGCACGCCATCCAGACCAGCGGCAACTGCCTGCGCAACGTCACCACCGACCAGTTCGCCGGCGTCGCCGCCGATGAGCTGATCGACCCGCGCCCCTGGTGTGAAATCGTCCGTCAGTGGACCACCTTCCACCCTGAATTCGCCTACCTGCCGCGCAAGTTCAAGATCGCCATCAATGGTTCGACCGCGGACCGCGCGGCCATCGAAGTCCACGACATCGGCCTGGAGCCGGTGCACAACACCGCCGGCGAACTGGGCTTCCGGGTCCTGGTCGGTGGCGGCCTGGGCCGGACCCCGGTGGTTGGCGCCTTCATCAACGAGTTCCTGCCGTGGCAGGACCTGTTGAGCTACCTCGACGCCATCCTGCGGGTCTACAACCGCTACGGCCGGCGTGACAACAAGTACAAGGCGCGGATCAAGATCCTGGTCAAGGCCCTGACCCCAGAGGTGTTCGCCGAGAAGGTCGAAGCGGAAATGGCTCACCTGCGCGGCGGCCAGACCACCCTGACCGAAGCCGAAGTGCATCGCGTGGCCAAGCACTTCGTCGATCCGGACTACAAGGCCCTGGCCAACCAGGACGCCGAGCTGGCCGAGCTCGACAAACAATATCCGGGCTTCGCCCGCTGGCGCACGCGCAACACCCTGGCCCACAAGAAGCCGGGCTATGTCGCCGTGACCCTGTCGCTGAAACCCACGGGCGTAGCCCCGGGCGACGTCACCGACAAGCAGCTGGACGGCATCGCCGACCTGGCCGATCGCTACAGCTTCGGCCAGCTGCGCACCTCCCACGAGCAGAACGTGATTCTCGCCGACGTCGAGCAGAGCCAACTGTTCACCCTGTGGGGCGAGCTGCGCGAACAAGGTTTCGCCACGCCGAACATCGGCCTGCTGACCGACATCATCTGCTGCCCGGGCGGTGACTTCTGCTCCTTGGCCAACGCCAAGTCGATCCCGATCGCCGAATCCATCCAGCGCCGTTTCGACGACCTGGACTACCTGTTCGACATCGGCGAGCTGGACCTGAACATCTCCGGTTGCATGAACGCTTGCGGCCACCACCACGTGGGCCATATCGGCATCCTCGGGGTGGACAAGAAAGGCGAAGAGTTCTATCAGGTTTCCCTGGGTGGCAGCGCCAGCCGCGACGCCAGCCTGGGCAAGATCCTCGGCCCGTCCTTCGCCCAGGACGACATGCCCGATGTGATCTCGAAGCTGATCGACGTGTACGTGGAACAACGTACCGAAGACGAGCGCTTCATCGACACCTACCAACGTATTGGCATCGACCTCTTCAAGGAGCGCGTCTATGCAGCGAATCATTAAGAACAACGAGGTCATCGACGAAACCTGGCACCTGCTGCCCAAGGACGCGACCCTCGACGGCATTTCCAACTGCGACGACCTGATCGTACCGCTGGCCCTGTGGCGCGAGCACGCTCACGCCCTCAAGGCCCGCGACGGCGGCCTGGGCGTGTGGCTGGACGCCGATGAAGAAGCCGAAGAAATCGGTGATGACGTGCAGCACTTCCAGGTCATCGCCCTGAACTTCCCGGCCTTCACCGACGGCCGCAACTACTCCAACGCCCGCCTGCTGCGTGACCGCTACGGCTTCAAGGGCGAGCTGCGGGCAATCGGCGACATCTTGCGCGACCAGCTGTTCTACCTGCGCCGCTGCGGGTTCGACGCTTACGCCCTGCGCGCCGACAAGGACCCGTACGAAGCCCTGGAAAGCCTCAAGGACTTCTCCGTGACCTATCAGGCCGCCACCGACGAACCGCTGCCGCTGTTCCGTCGCCGCTAAAGCCCGCGCCAACAAAAAGCCCTGGACCGGGAAACCGGTTCAGGGCTTTTTTGTGTCTGTCATCTTTAAACGCGGCATCTTTAAACGCAGCATCTTTAACGCGGTAACCGCGATCGCGGGCAAGCCTCGCTCCTACAAAAGAAACACGTTCCCGTGGTGCCCCTTACCAGAAACGCTGCTGGGTCAGGCGACTCCACCAGGTCAGCAGCACACGGTCGATGGAACCGCTGGCCGCCAGCCCTACCCGCTCCTGCAAGCTCTTGCGCTCGGCGTAGTGCAGGTGGAACAGCTCGGCGCTCTTGGCGCGCTCGGCCAGGTACTCGTCGCTGGTTTTCAGCTCGTCGATCAGGTGCTTTTCCAATGCCGCGACACCCAGCCAGACTTCACCGGTGGCCACCTCGTCGATGACCAGTTGCGGCCGATAACGGGAGACGAAGTTCTTGAACAACTGATGGGTGACATCCAGGTCTTCCTGGAATTTCTCCCGACCCTTCTCGGTGTTTTCGCCAAACACGGTCAGGGTGCGCTTGTACTCACCGGCAGTCAGCACTTCGAAGTCGATGTCGTGTTTTTTCAGCAGGCGGTTGACGTTGGGCAACTGCGCCACCACGCCGATCGAGCCGAGGATGGCGAACGGCGCGCTGATGATCTTCTCGCCAATGCACGCCATCATGTAGCCGCCGCTGGCCGCGACCTTGTCGATGCACACCGTCAACGGCACACCGGCCTGGCGAATCCGCGCCAGTTGCGACGAGGCCAGCCCATAGCTGTGCACCATGCCGCCGGCGCTTTCCAGGCGCAGCACCACTTCATCCTTGGGCGTGGCCAGGCTCAGCAGCGCGGTGATTTCGTGGCGCAGCCCCTCGGTGGCCGAGGCCTTGATGTCGCCGCTGAAATCCAGCACGAACACCCGCGTTTTTTCCTCGTGCTGCTTCTTGTGTTTTTTCTCGGCCTTGGCCTCGGACTTGCGCAGTGCCTTGAGCTGGTCCTTGTCGAGCAGGCTCTGCTCCAGACGCTCGCGCAGGCCCTTGTAGAAATCGTTGAGCTTGCTCACATGCAACTGCCCGGCGCCCTTGCGCCGGCCTTTGCTGCGCAGCGAGGCAGCGGTGATCAGCACCACCAGGATGGCGATGACCAGGGTGACGGTTTTGGCCAGGAAACTGGCGTACTCGGAGAGAAACTCCACAGGGACTCCTTAAAGACGTGCATCACTGCCAACACGTGGCGGAATGGCTCCAGCATACCGGCGCAGCCAGGCGCCGGCCAGTCGCGAAACCTCCTGTTACCGTGCTCTAACGGGCATTTCAAACAAGCGTATGTTTTTTCATTGACAGCTCACCGGCATCCTCATAACCTCGCAAAACTTTCAACGTACCGGGATGACGCGGACGTGGGCAGCATCTATCTGATTCGACATGGCCAGGCCTCCTTCGGTGCGGACGACTACGACGTCCTGTCGACCACGGGTGTGCGCCAGGCCGAAGTGCTCGGTCAACACCTGGTCGAACTGGGCGTGAACTTCGATCGCTGCCTGGCGGGCGACCTGCGTCGCCAGCAACACACCGCCAACTCCACCCTGCAACAGTTCAGCGCCGCTGGCCTGCCCACGCCGATCCTGGAAACCGATTCGGCGTTCAACGAATTCGATGCCGACGCGGTGATCCGCGCCCTGCTGCCCGACTTGTTGTCCGAAGAACCCGATGCCCTGGACATCCTGCGCAACGCCGCGCAGAACCGCGCCGAATTCCAGCGCATCTTCGCCCTGATCATCGAGCGCTGGCTGGCCGGCACCTACGATCCACCGGGGCTGGAAAGCTGGCTGGGGTTTGTCGAACGGGTGCAGGCCGGCCTGCAGCGCATTCTGGAACAGGCCGACAACACCCAGAAAATCGCCGTGTTCACCTCCGGCGGCACCATCACCGCCCTGCTCCACCTGATTACCCGGATGCCTGCCGCCCAGGCCTTCGAACTGAATTGGCAAATCGTCAATACCTCGCTCAACAAGCTGAAGTTTCGCGGTCGCGAGGTTGCCCTGGCTTCCTTCAACAGCCATGCCCACCTGCAACTGCTGAAGGCCCCGGAACTCATCACTTTCCGCTGAGTCCGGATCACTGTGACCCTTGCTGTAACAACCCATAAAAGGATCGAACCATGACCTCCGTAGCCGACGCCGTACAAGCCATGAAAGCCAAGTTCAACCCAGCTGCCGCTGCCGGCCTGGACCTGGTTTTCGGTTTCCGTATCGATGACACCAAGAACTTCTCGCTGATCGTCAAAGACAGCACTTGCGAGCTCAAGGAAGGCGAGAACCCGGACGCCCAGGTCACGCTGGTAATGGACGGCGAAACCCTGCAAGGCATCGTCAGCGGCGAAACCGACGGCATGCAGGCCTTCATGGGCGGCAAACTGCGCGCCGAAGGCGACATGATGCTGGCGATGAAGCTGAGCGAACTGTTCCCGGCCTAAGTAAGCGCTTCCCCAGGGAAGCCCTTGTCTTGCCCACGAATCCCGCTTCCGGCGGGATTCGTCGTTTCAGGCCCACGTTTTCAGTCGGCGCCAAGGGGCTCGGCCAGCGGCAAACCGGTGACGGGAGCCGCCATCACCGAGGACGCCGCCAGCAGCTCCCGGGTATAGGGATGGCGCGCCGTGCCGAACAGGTGCTCGGTCTCGCCGCGCTCCACCACTTCGCCATCCTTCATCACGATCAGGTCATGGGCCAGCGCCCGCACCACCGCCAGGTCGTGGCTGATGAACAGGTAGGTCAGACCATGCTCCTGTTGCAAGCGGCGTAGCAGCGCCACCACCTGTTTCTGCACCGTGCGGTCGAGGGCCGAAGTCGGTTCGTCGAGCAGGATCAGTTCCGGCTTGAGCACCAGGGCGCGGGCAATGGCGATGCGCTGGCGCTGGCCGCCGGAAAACTCATGGGGATAGCGATGGCGGCTGGCCGGGTCGAGGCCGACCTCCTGCAAGGCTTCGATCACCGCCTGCTCGCGTTGCCACGCATTCAGCTCGCTATGCACCAGCAAGCCTTCGGCAATGATCTGCTGCACGCTGAGGCGCGGGCTGAGGCTGCCGAAGGGGTCCTGGAACACCACTTGCAGTTGCCGACGCAACGGCCGCAGTTGCTTGCCGTCGAGGCTGTGCAGGTCCTGCCCCTTGAAGCGGATGCGGCCTTCGGACTCGATCAACCGCAGGATCGCCTGGCCCAGGGTCGACTTGCCCGAGCCGGATTCACCGACAATGCCCAGGGTCTTGCCCCGTTGCAGTTGCAGGTCGATGCCGTTCACCGCCTTCAGGTAACGCCTGGGCCGCAGCCAGCCACCGCCCTGGCGGAACCAGACCTTCAGCCCCTCCACCGCCAGCAGGGTCGCGCTGGGCCCGCGGCGCAGCGCCTGGCCGCCGGGCTCGGCATTCAGCAGCTGGACACTGTAGGGATGCCGGGGATCGGCGAACAGCTGCGCGCAGCCCGCCGTTTCGACTATCTCCCCGGCACGCATCACCGCCACCCGCTGGGCGATGCTGCGCACCAGGTTGAGGTCGTGGCTGATCAGCAGCAAGGCCATGCCCAGGCGCTGCTGCAGGTCCTTGAGCAGTAGCAGGATCTTGCGCTGCACCGTCACGTCGAGGGCGGTGGTCGGCTCGTCGGCGATCAGCAGCTCCGGTTCGCAGGCCAGGGCCATGGCGATCATCACCCGCTGGCGTTGCCCGCCGGAGAGCTGATGAGGATAGGCCTGCAAGCGCTGCTCCGGCTGCTGGATGCCCACCAGACGCAGCAGTTCCAGGATCCGTTCGCGGGCCTGGCTGCCGGCCATGCCTTTGTGCAGGCGCAGGGTTTCCCCCAGCTGTCGCTCCAGGCTATGCAGGGGGTTCAGCGAACTCATGGGCTCCTGGAAGATCATCGCGATACGGTTGCCGCGCAGCTGGCGCAAGCGCGCCGGGCTGGCGCCGAGCAACTCTTCGCCGCGATAACGGATGCTGCCCGCGATGCGCGTGCTGCCCGGGTCGAGCAATTGCAGGAGGCTGTGGGCCATCACCGACTTGCCGGAGCCGGACTCGCCCACCAGCGCCAGGCATTCGCCGGGATAGATTTCCAGGTCGATGCCATGCACCACCTCAGTGGCCTTGAACGCCACCCGCAGGCCGCGCAGTTCAATCAGTCGTTCACTCATCTCAATGCCTCGGATCGAAGGCGTCGCGGCAGGCTTCGCCGATAAACACCAGCAACGACAGAATCAGCGCCAGGGCGAAAAACGCCGTCAGCCCCAGCCAGGGCGCCTGCAGATTGCTTTTGCCCTGGCCGATCAACTCGCCCAGGGACGCGCTGCCGGCCGGCATGCCGAAACCCAGGAAATCCAGGGCCGACAGGGTGGCGATGGCCCCCGTGAGGATGAACGGCAGGTACGTCAGGGTGGCGCTCATGGCGTTGGGCAGGATGTGCCGCAGCATCACCTGGGTATCGCCGACACCCAGGGCCCGCGCCGCCTTGACGTACTCCAGGCCGCGGCTGCGCAGGAACTCGGCACGCACCACATCCACCAGGGCCAGCCAGGAAAACAGCGCCATGATCCCCAGCAGCCACCAGAAACCCGGCTCGACGAACCCCGAGAGAATGATCAGCAGATACAGCACCGGCAGCCCCGACCAGACCTCCTGCAGGCGCTGCCCCAACAGGTCGATCCAGCCGCCGTAATAGCCCTGCAGGGCGCCGGCGGCGATGCCGATCAGCGCGCTGGCGGCGGTCAGCGCCAGGGCGAACAGCAGCGACACCCGGGTGCCGAAGATCACCCGCGCCAGCACGTCCCGGGCCTGGTCGTCGGTGCCCAGCCAGTTCTGCGCCGAGGGCGGACTGGGCGCCGGTTGCGTCAGGTCGTAGTTGACCGTGTCGAAAGCGAAAGGAATCGGCGCGAACAGCAACCAGCCGCCCTGCCCTTCGATCAACTGGCGCACCGAGGCGCTGCGGTAATCCGGCTGGAACGGCAGCTCGCCGCCGAACTGCTGCTCGGTGTAACGCTTGAACGCCGGGAAATACCACTGGCCCTGGTAAGCCACCAGCAAAGGCTTGTCGTTGGCGATCAGCTCACCGCCGAGGGTCAAAGCGAACAGCGCGACGAACAGCCACAACGACCACCAGCCGCGCCGGTGGGACTTGAAGCGCTGCCAGCGCCGCTGGCCTATGGGAGACAAGGTCAACATCAGGCGCTCCTTGCACTGAAGTCGATGCGCGGATCGACCAGGGTGTAGCACAGGTCGCCGAGCAGTTTTATCAGCAGACCGAACAGGGTGAAGATGAACAGCGAGCCGAACACCACCGGGTAATCCCGCGACACCGCGGCGTCGTAGCTCAGGTGCCCGAGGCCGTCTAGGGAGAAGATCACCTCGATCAGCAGCGAGCCGCCGAAGAACACATTGACCAGGGCCTGGGGCAAGCCGGCGACCACCAGCAGCATGGCGTTGCGAAACACATGGCCGTACAGCACCTGCCGCTCGCTCAGGCCCTTGGCCCGGGCGGTGACCACATACAGGCGGGAAATCTCGTTGAGAAAGCTGTTCTTGGTCAGCAGGGTCAAGGTGGCGAAACCGCCGATCACCAGGGCGCTGACCGGCAGCACCAGGTGCCAGAAATAATCGACGACCTTGCCCCAGGCCGAGAGCTGGGCGAAGTTCTCCGACACCAGCCCCCGCACCGGGAACCAGTCGAGCAAGGTGCCGCCGCCGAACACCACGATCAGCAGCAGGGCGAACAGGAACCCCGGCATCGCATAACCGATGACGATCGCCGCGCTGCTCCAGACATCGAAGGCTGAGCCGTCATGAATGGCCTTGCGAATCCCCAGCGGGATCGACACCAGGTAGGTGATCAGCGTCGCCCACAGGCCCAGCGACAAGGTCACCGGCAGCTTCTGTGCGATCAGCTCGGTGACCTTGGCGCCACGAAAGAAACTGTCGCCGAAATCCAGCCGCGCATAGTGCTTGAGCATCAGCCACAAACGCTCGCCGGCGGGTTTGTCGAAGCCGTACTGGCGCTCGATATCGGCCAGCAGCTTGGGGTCCAGGCCACGGGTGGCGCGGGACTCGCCGCCCACCGTCTCGACATGCCCGCCGCCCACCGCCGCTGCGGCGCCGATGCCTTGCAGGCGGGCGATGGCCTGCTCCACCGGGCCGCCGGGCGCCGCCTGGACGATGACGAAGTTCACCAGCAGGATGCACAGCAAGGTGGGCACGATCAGCAGCAGGCGCCGCGCGCTATAAGCCAGCATGGACCACCTCCCCGCTACGTTGGCGCATCTGGCTCAAGGTCAGTGCCTCGGCGCTGACCTCCCACCAGGTGTCGAGCCCGGCGTCGTACAGGGGGGCGATGGCCGGCCGGCCAAAGCGGTTCCACCACACCGAGGAAATGCCCGGCGGGTAGTAGTTGGGAATCCAGTAATAGCCCCACTGCAACACCCGGTCCAGCGCCCGGGCGTGGGCCAGCATGCTGGCGCGGCTGTCGGCCTGCACCAGGGCGCTGATCAGCCCGTCCACCGCCGGGTCGCGCAGCGCCATGTAGTTGTTCGAGCCCGGGTCGTCGGCGCTCACCGAACCGAAGTAGTTGAACAGCTCGCGCCCCGGCGCCTGGGACACCGGGTAGGCGGCGATGATCATGTCGTAGTCGCGGCTGCGCACGCGGTTGGTGTATTGCGCGGTGTCGACCTGGCGAATATCGAAGCCGATGCCGATCTGCGCCAGGTTGCGCTTGAACGGCAGGAGCAAACGCTCCAGGCCTTTCTGGCCGTTGAGAAAGGTGAAATGCAGGGGCTCGCCGGCGGCGTTGCGCAACTGATCGCCCTGGGGTTTCCAGCCCGCCTGTTCCAGCAGCTTCAAGGCCTGCAACTGCTGCGGGCGGATGATCCCGCTGCCGTCGGTGCGCGGCGCCTGGAACACCTGGGTAAAGACCTCGTCCGGGACCTGCCCGCGCCAGGGTTCGAGGATCTTCAATTCTTGCGCGTCCGGCAGCGCCGCTGCCGCCAATTCGCTGTGGGAAAAGAAGCTCTGCTGGCGCAGATACAGGCTGCGCATCATCTGCCGGTTGCTCCACTCGAAGTCCCAGAGCATGGCGATCGCCTGGCGCACCCGGCGGTCCCGGAACTGCGGTTTCTGCAGGTTGAAAATAAAACCCTGGGCGCCCAGGGCCGAACCCGGCGCCAGGTGTTCGCGCACCAGCCGCCCCTGCTCCAGCGCGGTGCCGGCATAACCGATGGTGTAGCCGGTGGCGGAGAACTCGCGGTTGTAGTCGTAGCCGCCGGCCTTGAGGATCTGCCGCGACACATCGGTGTCGGCGAAGAACTCCACCCGCAGCCGGTCGAAGTTGTAGCGTCCGCGGGCCACCGGCAGGTCCTGCCCCCACCAGTCCTTGACCCGCTCGAAGTCGACGCTGCGCCCGGCGTCCACCGCGCTCACCCGGTATGGCCCGCTGCCCAGCGGCGCTTCGAAGCCGCCACCGTCGGCGAAATTGCGGCCGCGCCACCAGTGCTCGGGCAACACCGGCAGCGATGCCAGGTCCAGGGGCAAGGTCCGGCTCTCAGTGTTCTTGAACACAAAACGCACCCGGGTCGGCGATTCCACCTGCACCTCGGCGACGTCGGCGAACTGCTGGCGGTAGACGAAGCTGCCCTGGGTCATCAGCAGCTCGAAGGTGTAGCGCACGTCCTCGGCGGTGATCGGGCTGCCATCGTCGAAGCGCGCCCGGGGGTTGAGGTAAAAGCGCAGCCAGGAACGGTCCGCGGCCAGCTCCAGGTCTTCGGCCACCAGGCCGTACACGGTGTAGGGCTCATCCTTGGAGCGATAGGCCAGCGGCGCGTACAGCCAGCCGTCGATGTCGGCCACGCCGGTGCCTTTGTCGATGTACGGAATCAGATGATCGAAGGGCCCGCTTTCCAGGGAGGAACGGCGCAGGCTGCCGCCCTTGGGAGCGTCCGGGTTGACATAGTCGAAGTGCTGGAAGCCGGCGGGGTATTTCGGAGCTTCGCCGTAGACCGTCAGCGACGGTTGCACGGCGGCCAGCAGCACGGGACTCGGCAGCAGGCAGAGCCAGAACAGCACAGCGCGTTGCAACAGCATGGAATGATGCCTCTTTGAACAGGGGCCAGGATGACGGTGTTCGTACCGGCGTCATCGCGAGCAAGCTCGCTCCTACAGAGGGCCTGTGCGCTTCTGTAGGAGCGAGCTTGCTCGCGAAAGATCGCCCAGCCGCCACTCGACTCCCAGCCTTATCTCTCCACCCGAAACACCCCGCTCCTGCCTGTCATGTGCAACTGACCGGGCATTTTTATAGAGCGGGTTTTAGAACCTTTGGTTACTAAAAAGCGTCCGGACCTTTTATTGCCGGTCGACTCAGAAGTTGTAACTGAGCCGCGTATACAGGGTCCGTCCGAACGGGTCCGAGTAGCGTGGGTCGTAGCCGCTCTGGAAGGTGTAGGTCTGGTTGCTGAACGGCGGCTCGCGGTCGAACAGGTTCTTCACCCCGAGGGTCACGCCCAGGGCCTGGCGCCAGGTGTAGGTGCCGGCCAGGTCCCAGACGTTGTAGGAGCCGACGCGGTTATGGCTGTCGCGGTCGGAGTCGTGGTAACCGCTGGTGTAGCGGTTGGTCAGGGTCGCGCCCAGCGGCCCCTGGTTCCAGGTCGCGGTCAGGCTGTGGCGCCAGCGCGCCACTGCGCCGGCCGAGGCGAAGTCGCCGCCGCGAAAATCCCCGAGCTTGTCGATGTACTCGCCCTTGAGCTGTTGCTGGTAGTCGTAACGGGTGACGTAGGTGCCTTGCAGCCCCAGGCCGAACTCGCCCCAGGCAGTGGCTGGCAGGCGATAGTCGAGGCTGACATCGACCCCGCTGGTCTTGAGCTTGCCCAGGTTGGCCATGCCCGTGACCACATGATCGATGGAACCGTCGGCCTTGCGCACCAGCCGGTCGGCGTACAGGTCGGGATTGTCGAACGGCGCCGACTCGGGAAACTCGGCGATCTGGTTGGCGACCTTGATCCACCAGAAATCCAGCCCGGCATTGAGCCGGTCGAACGGCTGGTAGACGAAGCCGAATGTCACGTTGCGCGCGGTTTCCGGCTTCAGCTCGGTGTTGCCGCCGGTGCTGCGGTTGAACTGCTGGGCGCAGTCGCGGTTGCCGATCCCGCCATTGGCCGGGGTGCCGCCGGGGCATAGCCGCGGGTCGTTGTAGTTGGCGTTGGTGAAGGTGGTAAAGGTCGGGTTGTACAGCTCGTACAGCGACGGCGCGCGGAAGCCTTCACTGTAGGCGCCGCGCAGCACCAGTTCCTTGAAGGGCTGGAAGCGGAACGAATACTTGGGGTTGGTGGTACTGCCGAAGTCGCTGTATTTGTCATGCCGGATCGCCGCCGTCAGCTCCAGGCTGTCGAGCACCGGCACGTTGAGTTCGGCGTACTGCGCCTGCACGCTGCGGTCGCCCGACACACTGCCGTTGGGGTCGATGCCCAGGCTCTGCACATTGCCGGCGAACTGGGCGAAATCCTGGTGGAAGTCTTCCTTGCGGTACTCGCCGCCCAGGGCCAGGGCCGCGGGGCCGGAGCCGAACCAGTCGCCGATCTCGCGGCTGACCCGCCCGTCGATGGCCTTGACCCGCCCGACCGCCGTGGCGTAATCGCCGTCCACCGTATTGGCCGCCAGCAGCGCGCTGCCTGCCGCGGTCTGCGGGCCGAAGGGGTTGATCACGCCATTGGCGATGCCCTCGGACACTGCCACATCGTTCACGTAGCCGCTGCGGATGGTGCTGACCACCTTGTTCTGGTTGTACGAGGCGCCGATGTTGTAGTCCCAGCCCGCCGCGCTGCCATCGAAACTCAGCAGCAGGCGCTGGCCGGTGTTGTCGTCTTCATGGCGGCGGGCGCCGACATCGGTTTCCCGCCAGTTGGCCGCCACCGGTTGCGTCGGGTCGAGGGCAAAGCCGCTCGGCCCCGGGGTGATGCCATTGCCCGGATAGAACGCGGTGCCCGGGTTGACCTGATTGCCCATCAGGGTGCCGGGGCCGATCTGGGTGCGGTTCTCGTTGCGCGCCCAGAAGTATTCGAGGCTGACGTTGTGATCGTCGCTGAGTTTGCCGGTGGCCTTGGCGAAGGCCGAGGTCTTTTCGGTTTCCGGCACCAGGTCCAGGTAACTCCACAGGCTCTGGCGGCAAATGCCGTTGCGCGACAGCAAGCCCGGTGCGTTGCAGCCGGAGCCGGCCAGCGGGTTGGTGGCATTGGCGCCCTGGCTCCAGTTGGCCGGCGAAGCGGTGCCGGAGGTGTAGTCCAGGCCCCGGCCCGGCTGGTAGTTGTAGGTGTAGCCGCGATCCTTGGCGGCCAGGCGTTCTTGTTTGTCGTAGCTGACCACGCCAAACACGTTGAAGCGATCTTCCTCCAGGTCGCCGATGCCCCAGCTGCCGCTGAAGTTCCTGCTCTGGCCACCGCCGGAATGGCTCGGGGTGTCATAGCCGGTACTGATCTGGCCACGGGTCAGGCTCTTCTTGGTGATGAAGTTGATCACCCCGCCGATGGCGTCGGTGCCGTACAGCGCGGACGCGCCGTCGCGCAGCACCTCGACCCGGTCGATGGCGGCAAACGGAATGGTGTTGAGGTCGACCCCGGAGCCGTTGATGGCATTGGTCGCGTTGTTGCTCAGGCGCCGGCCATTGAGCAGCACCAGGGTCTTGTTCGGGCCTATGCCGCGCAGGTCGGCATAGGCCGCGCCGCCGCTACTGGAGCCCACCGAACGCCCGGAACCGACCGAGGACTGGTTGGCGGAAATCCGGTTGATCAGCTCTTCGGTGGTGGTCACGCCCTGCTCGCGCAGCTTCTCGACCCGCAGCACGGTGACCGGCACCGCGGTCTCGGCATCGACCCGGCGGATCGCGGTGCCGGTCACTTCCACCCGCTGCAACTGGGTGGTGGGCTCAGCAAATGCCGGGGCGCTGCTGGCGGTGCTGGTGTCCGCCACGAGGGTCACGCCCTGGGTGTCCTGCTGCTCCTTCAGGCCGCTGTCCTGCAAGGCCAGGGTCAGCGCCTGGTGCTGGTCGAGCTGGCCCTGGATCGCCGGCGCATAACGGCCGCTCACCAGCTTCTGCTCGAAGGAAATCGGCAGGCCGGTCTGCCGGGAAATCTGCAGCAGGGTCTGGTCCAGCGGACCCGCGGGCAGGTTGAACGGAGTGGTCGCGGCCCAGGCCGGCAATACATTCAGCGACGCCAGCAAGGCCAGGCTCAAAGGGGATCTACGGGGTACGAACAGACTCATGGACAACCATCCCTGCATTAGGTGTATGCAGGGATGTGCAACGGCCCGGAGGTTTTTATAGAGGCCGATCTAGACCGTTGGGTGATGAGCTTATGCCTGTTCATTTGCCCCGTAGGAGCGCAGCTTGCTCGCGATAGCGGCGGGTCAGATACGACGCCATCGCGAGCAAGCTTCACTCCTACAGAGGAATCACGCAAAGGCCTCTATTTTGCAGGCGCAACAAAACCTGTAGGAGCGAAGCTTGCTCGCGATGCAGGCGCCGCGGTGCATCAGGCCAGACACCATCAGCCATAGGGAGGGTTCAGCCGCCAAAGTGATAACTCACATCCAGCCACCACTGGCGGCCGTAGGGGTCGTAGTTGCCGGTGGAGTAATACGGCCAGCCGCCGGAGTCGTCGCGCTTGACCTGGTTCAGCAGGTTGTTGACGGTCAGGCCGACGCTGGCGCGGTCGTTGACCTTGTAGCGGGCGCTGGCGTTGAACACGGTCCAGGGCGACAGGCGCCCGTCCGAGTTGCCGTTGGTCACGCTGCCATAGCGGATGCCCAGCAGGGTCGCGGTGTAGTGCTGGTAATCCCAGGTCAGGCTGGCGTTGACCTTGCTGCGCCAGTCGTGATTGCTGCGGTCCACGCGCCAGTCCTGGGTCGGCGCGTCGTCCGATTCCTTGTAGAAATGCGAGAGCACCAGGGTGTAGCCCAGGGTCGAACTGAAGGCCCCGTACTCCCCGGCGCCCCAGCGGATATTGCTTTTCAGGTCGAGCCCGCTGACCCGTTCGCTGGCGGCGTTGATCGCATTGATCTGCACCCGCTGCAAGCGGTTCGGGTCCACCGCGGCAGTGCCTGGGTTGCGCTGGATGCGCGCCAGGGTCGCCTGGCAGCTGGCCGAATTGATGTCCATGGCGCCACTGCGGCAGGCGTTTTCCTCTTGCAACAGGCGGTTCTGGTCGACGGTGGTCAGCAGGTCTTCGATCTGCACGCGCCAGTAATCCACCGACACATCGAAATTGCGCGACGGCGACCAGACGAACCCGTAGGTCCAGGATTTGCCCCGCTCGGACTTGAGGTCGGCGGTGCCGCTCTGGGTGTAGTCCACCCGCCCGCGATCGCAGGCGCC
The DNA here is from genome assembly GCF_003945765.1 of Pseudomonas chlororaphis subsp. chlororaphis. Taxonomy (NCBI): domain Bacteria; kingdom Pseudomonadati; phylum Pseudomonadota; class Gammaproteobacteria; order Pseudomonadales; family Pseudomonadaceae; genus Pseudomonas; species Pseudomonas chlororaphis. The sequence goes on from NZ_CP027712.1 coordinate 4,265,494, forward strand.
CTCGACACCCTGGCTGCACCCGTAGTAGTCGATCTGGTCCGGCACATAGCCGTTGGTGTCGGCCTGGTAGATGTAGTTCAGGTCCGGGGCGCGGAAGCTGGTGCCGTAGCTGCCGCGCAACAGCAGGCTGTTCAGCGGACGCCATTCCAGGCCCAGGTTGTAGGTCTTTTGTTGCTCGGTGCGACCGCTGAATTTGTACTGGTCCCAGCGCCCCGCCAGCGACGCCAGCAGGCTGTCGCTGATCGGCACACTGAACTCGCCGCCGGCGGCATAACGCTTGCGCGAGCCACCGGAACTCTGCGCCGGGGTGGTGCCGTAGAAGCTGCCGTCGTTGAGCCCATCGTCCGGATCGACGCGGTATTCCTGCTTGCCCAGCTCAAGGATGCCGGCGAAGCCCACCGGCCCGGCCGGCAAGTCGAACAGCTCGCCGTTGAGCGAGGCGTTGTAGCTCTGCGACACCGACTTGCTGGTCTGGGTCAGGTTGCGGCGAAACTGCCGCCACTCCTCCTCGGTCAGCGGCCGGTCAAGCCGTGAGGCATCCGGGGCGAACAGCGGATACCCGCCCTGCTCGCCCAGCTGCGGCCCCAGGTAGAAATCGCGAATAGTGGCCGACGGCGTATAGCGGGTGGTGCGCACGCTGCGGTACTCCGAGCGGTTGGCCGCCAGCTCGTAGCTCCAGGCCGTGTCGGCGATCCGGTCGGACAGGCCCAGGGTGCCGGTCCAGGAGGTGTCGCGCCACTTGCTGTTGTTGCTGGTGCGGCCGCCGATTTCCTCCTCGGAGAAACGCCGGAACCAGCGCTCCAGGTTGCCCGTGTTCCGGTTGATGAAGTCGGGCGAGGTGAAGCTCGGCCCGCGGGTGTTGTTCTGGATATGGTCCAGGCCATACATCAGGTCGGCGAAGACCTTGCCGCTGTCGCTGAAATGCCAGGTGCCGCGGGTGTAGCCGTCGTAGTTTTCCTTCTGCGTCTGCAAGGTCCAGTAATCGTTGTAGACCTGGTCGGTGGTGCAGCGCCCGCCGCTGCCACTGAGGTGGTTGGCAAACACCCCGGAGTAGGCGCCGCAGCCGGGGCCGATGTATTTGCCGCTGTCGAGGTTGCGCCGGTAACCGACGTCCAGGGCCGGCCCGCGATCCATGAAGCCGCGATCGTCGGCCCAGATCGGCTGGCGATGGGTCAGCTCCAGGCCGAACAGGCCATCGAAATCCCCCCAACTGCCACCGCCGCTGATCTGCAGGCGCTGGTTATCGCCGCCTCCACGTTCGGTGGTGCCGCCACGCAGGTTGACGTCGATGCCGCTGGCCTTCTCCTTGAGGATGATGTTGACCACCCCGGCGATCGCATCGGAGCCGTAGATGGCCGAGGCGCCGCTGCTGAGAACCTCGATACGGTCGATGATCGCCGAAGGAATGTTGGCCAGGTTGGTGAAGTTGACCTGGCCGCCATAGGCCGTCGGATAGTCCGACACTCGCCGGCCGTTGATCAGCACCAGCGTATGGTTGGGGCCCAGCCCCCGCAGGTTGAGGGCGCTGGCGGCGGGCTGGAAAGTGTTGCCGTAGTCCTCGCCCTGGGTCATGCCGGTGTTCTGCGTCTGGGTCGCCAGGGCGTCGTAGACATTGCGGTAACCGCGGGCCTCCATCTCTTCATGGGTAATCACGTTCACCGGAGTGGCGCCGTCGGACTGGGCGCGGGCGATGCGCGAGCCGGTCACCGTGACCTTTTCCAACTGCGGGTCCGGTGCGCGCACCGGCGCCACGGCGCTGACTTCAGGGCTGGCCTTGGCACTGGCCGGGGCATTGCGAATGGTCAGCCCCTGCTCACTGTGCTGGGCCTCCAGGCCGCTGCCTTGCAGGGCCCTGTCCACCGCCTGCTGGCCGCCCAGGGCACCACGAATGGCCGGGCTGCGCTTGCCCTGCACCAGGTCCTGGCGGAAGGAAATCGGCACCCCGCTCTGCCGCGAGATATCCAGCAGCACCTCGTCCAGCGGGCCGGCGGCAATGTCGAAGGTGATCTGCCTGGCCTCTAGCTGCCTGGCTTCTGCCTGCTGGGCCCAGGCGACGCTGCCACAAGCGCCGAACGCCAGGGCCAATGCCAGTGACAGGCGCGGCGGGTGGAAAAGGATCGATGAGTGCATGGAGCGATTCCCTGTTGAATGCGGTTGCAGGGAATGAGCAGCGACTGACGGGTTTTTATAGGGTGGCGGTTAGGCCAAGGGGTTATGGGGTTATAACCGCGCCCTTCAGCGCGGCTCGATGCTGACCCAATATGGGCTGTGGTAGCTGACGCGGATCGGCAGCGAACGCTCGAGCAACTGCAGGCTGCGGTCGCTGTCGTCCAGGGGATAGATGCCGCTCAGGCGCAGGTCGGCCACCTGGGGGCTGAGGCGGATGATGCCGCGCCGGTAGCCGCGCAAGCTGTCGATCACCTCGCTCAGGGGCCGGTCGCGGGCCTCGAATACCCCCGAGGTCCAGGCGCTTTCATGGCCCTTGGCACGCTCCAGCAGCAACAGTTGCCGACTGTCGAAACGCAGGCTTTCGCCGGCCTCGACCACCTGCCGCGCGCCACTGGCGGTGAGCACCTCGACCTGCGAATGCAGCATCACCAGGCGCGTCCAATCCTCGCCGCGCTCCACCAGGAACTTCGTGCCCAAAGCCCGCATGCGCCCGTGTTCGGTTTCCACCACGAAGGGCCGCTGCGGGTCCCTGGCCACATCCACCAGCAGTTGGCCGTTGCGCAACTGCAACAGCCGCTGCCGGGCATCGAAACAGCTCACGACCTGGCTGCGGGCATTGAGGGTCAGGGCGCTGCCGTCGGCCAGGGTGAAGTCGCGGCGTTCACCAGTGCCGGTGTACAGGGCGCCCGCCTCGGGCAGCAGGTTGTAGCGTCGGCCGAGCAAGGTCGCGGCCAAGGCCAGGGCCATCACACTCAGGCTGCCGCCGATAAAACGCCGGCGGCTCGACGGCGCATTCAGGCTGTGCAGCAGGCTGTCCCGGGACAGGTTGCGCAACGCCTGGCTGCGCAGCGCCCCCAGGCCGCCGCCCATTAGCACGATGATCTGCTCGTGCTGCGGGTCGGCGGCGCGCCAGTCGTGGAATGCCTGGCGTTCCTGGGCGTTCATCTGCCCCGATTGCAGGAGGGCCATCCATTGCGCCGCTTCATCCACCAGCGCCTCGTTCGCGCGCGGACGACTCATGCGTCGACCATCGCCTGATAACAGCGCTTGAACGCCTCGGCCATGTACTGCTGCACGCGACTGGTGGACACCCCCAGCTGCTGGCCGATTTCGGCGTAGGTCAGGCCGTCGAGCTGATGGTAGAGAAAGGCCGCCTTGGCCTTGGCGGACAAACCGTTGAGCAAGCGGTCCACGGCCAGCAGCGCTTCGATCACCAGCGCCCGCTCCTCGGGTGACGGGTGCACCGGCGTCGGCGCCAGGGCCAGGCTTTCCAGGTAGGCGCGCTCCAGGTCCTGGCGCCGCCAGCCTTCGTAGACCAGGCGCCGGGCGATGGTGGTCAGCAGCGCCCGGGGCTCGCGGATGGCCGCCGGGTCCGGCAGGGCCAGCACCCGCACGAAGGTTTCCGAGGCGATGTCCTGGGCGCTGTGATGGCAGCCCAGGACGCGACCCACCGAGGCACACAGCCACTGATAGTCGCGTTTGAACATCTGCCCGATCAGTGAGTAATGAGGGTTCCGATTCGCACCCATGCCTGGCTCCCTCACAAGACAGCTCCCCCTCTCGAAATCGTCTGGCTGGTTCGGGACATTGCCGACCCAGGATTAGGGGAGCGACTGTGCAACAGGGCTGAATCTATTTGGAAGTAATTAAAAATTTACCCAGGCTAACTAACGAATATATGTAATCCGGCGCCTCGCCGCGCCGCCCGACGCACTTGATTGATCTCGGTCAGCAGGACGCCCAAAGGTCCTCTCTACTCTGGCGCCTCCATCGGCCAGGGACGGCTTTCGGAACGGCCGGCCCCGCTTCATCCTCAAGGAAGAGTCGCTATGCAATCGCTGAAGATCATTCTGCTGTCCACCGCCTTCAACGGTCTCACCCAGCGTGCCTGGCTGGACCTGCGCCAGTCCGGCCATCGTCCCAGCGTGGTGCTGTTCACCAACGAAGAAGACGTTTGCCGGCAGATCGAACACGCGGACGCCGACCTGGTGATCTGCCCCTTCCTCAAGGACCGGGTGCCCGAGCAGCTGTGGCGCCACCCGACCCGCCCGGTGATCATCATCCACCCGGGCATCGTCGGCGACCGCGGCGCCAGCGCCCTGGACTGGGCCATCAGCAACAACCTCGAGCGCTGGGGCGTCACCGCCCTGCAGGCGGTGGAAGAAATGGACGCCGGGCCGGTCTGGTCCACCTGGGAATTCAAGGTGCCGGCGCAGGTGCGCAAGTCCGAGCTGTACAACGGGCCGGTGGCCGACGCGGCGATCTACTGCATCCGCGATGTGGTGGAAAAATTCGGCAGCGACTTCGTCCCTGTACCCCTGGACTACAGCCAGCCGCAGGTGCGCGGCCGCCTGCAACCGAACATGAAACAGGACGACCGCAGCTTCAGCTGGCACGACAGCGCCGCCTTCATCAAGCGCTGCATCGACGCCGCCGACGGCCAGCCCGGGGTCCTGGCCAGCCTCGCCGGCGGGCAGTACTACCTGTATGACGCGCACCTGGATAGCCGCAGCGGCATCCCCGGCGAACTGCTGGCGGTGCACGACGATGCGGTGCTGGTGGCCTGCGGCGACCGCAGCCTGTGGATCGGCTCCCTCAAGCGCAAGGCCCGGCCGGGCACCGAACACTTCAAGCTACCGGCCCGCCATGTGCTGGCCGGTCAACTGGACGGCGTGCCTCATCTGCACTGGTCGGTCGCCAGCGAGCCGTTCAGCGACGAGGCCTACCAGCCGATCCGCTACCGCGAGTCGGGCCACGTCGGCGAGCTGACCTTCGAGTTCTACAACGGCGCCATGAGCACCGAACACTGCCAGCGCCTGGTCAGCGCGCTGCAATGGGCCAAGGCCCGGGACACCCAGGTGCTGCTGATCAAGGGCGGGCGTGGCGCGTTCTGCAACGGCGTGCACCTCAACGTAATCCAGGCCGCGCCGGTGCCGGGCCTGGAAGCCTGGAACAACATCCAGGCCATCGACGACGTCTGCAAGGAGCTGCTCAGCGCTCGCCAGCTGGTGGTCAGCGGCCTCACCGGCAATGCCGGGGCCGGCGGCCTGATGCTGGCGCTGGCGGCCGACGTGGTGCTGGCCCGGGCCAATACCGTCTACAACCCGCACTACAAGAGCATGGGCCTGTATGGCTCGGAATACTGGACCTACAGCCTGCCCCGCGCCGTCGGCCACGCCATGGCGCACAAACTCACCGACGAATGCCTGCCGATCAACGCTTTCCAGGCCCTGCAGATGGGCATGGTCCAGGAAGTCGGCCCGCGCTGCCCCGACGAGTTCGGCCTGTGGCTGCTGCAGCGGGCCAACGCCGTGCTGACCGAACCGAAATACCAGGCCCTGCGCGAGCGCAAGGCCAACGCCGACCCGCAACTGATGCAGCACTGCCGCAACGCCGAGCTGGAACAGATGCACCAGGACATGGTGCAGAACCGCCACGGCTTCGCCGAGAAATGCGCCGGCTTCGTCTACAAGCGCAAGACCTGCTGCACCCCGCAGCGGTTGATCGAGGATTGGGCCGTGCCGCAGCCGGATACCTTGAGCGCCTGATCCCCCCGCCCCTGTAGCCGCTGGCGCAGCCTGCGATCGACCCGCAGGGGCGCGGCGTTTTCAATATCGCTGAAGGCCCTGCGGGCCTTGTCGCAGCCTCGCAGGCTAGGCAGCGGCTACAGGCTGCAACAACAACGCCACCAGCGCCGTCCAGCCGGTCTGGTGGCTGGCCCCCAGGCCGCGGCCGGTGTCGCCGTGGAAGTACTCGTGGAACAGCAGCAGATCCCGGTCCCGGGGATCGGCCTGCAACTGCGCGTAGGCGCACATCGATGGGCGGCGCCCGTCCTCGTCGCGCAGGAACAGGCGGGTCAGGCGCTGGCTCAGGCTGTCGGCGACTTCCTCCAGGGACGCCAGGTAGCCGGAACCGCTGGGGTATTCCACCGAGAAGTTGTCGGCGTAGTAGCGATGAAACTCGCGCAGCGACTCGATCAGCATGTAGTTGATCGGCATCCACAGCGGCCCGCGCCAGTTGGAGTTGCCGCCATACAGCCGTGAGTCGGAATCGGCCGGCGCGTAACGGGCGCGCAACTGATGACCGTCGACCTGCAGGGCGAAGGGGTGTTCGGCGAAGACCCTGGACAGCGAGCGGATACCGAACTCGGAAAGAAACTCCGCCTCGTCGAGCATGCGCTTGAGCAAGTCCTTGGTGCGCTCGCCGCGCAGCAGTGCGAGCAACAGGCGATTGCCCTGCCCCGGCTCGTTCCAGCGCGACACCAGGCTGGCCAGGTCCGGCCGATGGTGCATGAACTCCAGCAAACGCTCACGCAGCCCCGGCAGGCATTCGTGTTCATGCTGCTCCAGCACCTGCACGGCGAACAGCGGCATCAGGCCGACGATGGAGCGCAGGCGCAGCGGTTCGTTGCCACCGTCGGGGCGATGCAGCACGTCGTAGAAGAACCGGTCCTGCTCATCCCACAGCCCTGTGTCGCCGTTGTCCAGCCGGTTGATGGCGCCGGCGATGTACAGGAAGTGCTCGAAGAACTTCACCGCGATGTCCACGTACACCGGGTTGCGCCTGGCCAGTTCCAGGGCAATGCGCATCAGGTCCAGGGCATAGGCCGCGACCCAGGCGGTGCCGTCGGCCTGGTCCAGGGTGTAGCCCGGCGGCAAGGGCGCCGAGCGGTCGAACAGCCCGATATTGTCGAGGCCGAGGAAACCACCCTGGAACAGGTTGCGCCCTTCGGCGTCCTTGCGGTTGACCCACCAGGAGAAGTTCAGCAGCAGCTTGTGGAAGATCCGTTCGAGAAAGTCCATGTCGCCCTGGCCGGTCAGGGCTTTTTCCCGCTGGTACACCCGCCAGCTGGCCCAGGCATGCACCGGCGGGTTGGCGTCGTCGAAGCGCCACTCGTAGGCCGGCAACTGCCCGTTGGGATGCATGAAGCGGTCTTTGACCAGCAGCAACAGCTGGTGCTTGGCGAAGCCCGGATCGATCAAGGCCAGGGCCACCGCCTGGAAACCCAGGTCCCACGAGGCGTACCAGGGGTATTCCCAGGTGTCGGGCATGGCCACTATGTCGAAGTTCGCCAGGTGCCGCCAATGGCTGTTGCGCAGATGGGCGTGTGACGCCGGCGGCGCGGGCTGGCCGGGGTCGCCATCGAGCCAGCGGTTGACGTCGAAATCGTAGAGTTGCTTGGACCACAGCAGCCCGGCCAGGGCCTGGCGCTGCACATTGCGTGCGTCGGCATCGGCGATGCCCTGTTGCAGCGCGGCGTAGAACGCGTCGGCCTCGGCCCGCCGTTGTTCGAACAGGCGCCGGGCGCTGACCTGGGGCGAGCCAGCCGGAGCAAAACGCAGGTATACGCTTTTGCTCTCCAGCCCGGCCAGCTCCAGGGTGAAGTGGGCGGCGGCGCGGGTTCCGCCGTCGCGGGCAATGGCGCTGGCGGAACCTCCCAACAGGTAGTCGTTGATCCCGTCCTTGAACGGACCGGGCGCGGCGAGGCCATCGAGCTTCGGGAAGTTGGTTTCATTGTTGCAGAACAGCCACTCGCAAGGCTCCGGCCCCCAGGCGCTGACCTGCATCGGCGAGCACCGCGGATGCCGGGCCAGCAATTGCTCGCCCTCCAGGCGCAAGCTCGGCTTGCGCGAGTCGCCGCCCCAGCTCCAGGTATTGCGCGCCCAGACCTGGGGCAAGACCCGCAAACGCGCCGGCTGATGAAAACGGTTGTGCACCGTGACCCGCATGAAGATGTCGTCGACCGCGTGCTTGGCGTATTCCACAGTCACGTCGAAGTAGCGATCGTCCTCGAATACCCCGGTGTCGAGGATCTCGTACTCGGTGTCGTCCAGGCCGCGCCGGGCGTTTTCCCGCAGCAGGTCCTCATAGGGAAAGGCCGCCTGCGGGTATTTGTAGAGCATGCGCATATAGGCATGGCTGGGCACGCCATCGAGGTAGAAATACAGCTCCTTGACGTCTTCGCCGTGATTGCCTTCGGCGTTGTTCAGGCCGAACAGGCGCTCCTTGAGAATGCTGTCGCGCTCGTTCCACAGGGCCAGCCCCAGGCACCAGTGCTGGGCCTTGTCGGAGAACCCCGCCAACCCGTCCTCGCCCCAGCGGTAGGCACGGCTGCGCGCATGGTCGTGGGGCAAGTAGGCCCAGGCATCGCCATCGGCGCTGTAGTCCTCGCGCACCGTGCCCCACTGCCGCTCGCTCAGGTACGGCCCCCACTCGCGCCAGGGTTCGCAGGCCTCGCCATTGAGGCGCTGGCCTTCGACCGTTTCGAGGATGCTTGCCGCCGCTGCTGCCGTCATGGGGGTGTCCGTGAGCCATGGAGGTGAAAGCCAGTGTAGGGGCTGGTGGCGCCGGCGGCCCATGACAAATGTTTCATGGTGCGAGGCGCCAACAGCGACCCGTTGTCGCACAAAGCCCGTGATAGAGCCTTTGGCTTAAATTTCCGGCAAGACGCTCGTTATACTCGGCAACCCTTTTGTGCAAACGCGGTACCCACGATGTTCAGCGACAACACCCTCCTGGCGAGCCTTGTGCTCTGTGTATTGGCCCTGCCGGCACAGGCCGAAGGCCTGGACCTGAGCTACCCGATGCCCGCCCTGGCAGAGGCATCGGCCGGCCCGGCAGCGGAGCCGGAACCCAGCAAGTTCCACCTGGAGTTCAAGGCGCCGATCACCCTGGAGCACACCTGCAGCGGCCCCCAGTGCAATTACGAAACCGACCCGAGCCAGCGCCATGAGCCGGAAACGATGAACCGATGGTCGGTCGGGTTCAACTGAGCCGCTTTTTTCGGCGCCTGTCATAAGGCGCCCATCACCCAGGTCCCCCGCAGGCTGAAGCTTGGCTAGGCTATAAGCATGCCCCGTGAATGCCTGGGAGGTCCGATGAACCGCGCGATCCTGAGCCCTTTGAGCCTGGTCCTGGCCCTGTTGGCCGGCTGCGCCAGCCCGCCCGAAGTCATCGACAAGGAAGCGGCGGCCATCGCCGAAGGCGTGCTGGCCTTTCGCGATATCTGCCTGAAGTCCGCGCCCTCCTTCGCCGGGGCCGACAGCGCGGCCAAGGCCTATGGCATCGCCAGGCTGGACAATGCCGGGTACGCGCGGATGGGGCTCAGGCCGGACCACAGCCTTGGGGTCCAGGTGCAGAAAGGCAAGCAATGCGCGGTGACCACGCCGTCGCAGCGGGACAAGACCCTGACCGCGCAATTTCTCAAGCTGGCCGAGCAGTTCTCCAGCACCCCGGTGGCGCAGCACCTGCCGGCGAAAATCACCCTCGACCAGCAGACCTTCCTGCTGATGCACGACCGGCGTGGTGGCGAGGCCTATGTGATGTTGAAGCACCCCTGAAACCCAGCGCCTTCACTCAGGCGGCGACAGGTGCGCATAGCACACCGGCGAACTGCCCTCGCCCTGCCGGTCCAGTTCGTCTTCCAGCCACTCGGCCAGCACCCGGGCATTGTTGTGCGCTTCATCGTGGGCCGAGTACACCAGGGTCAGGCGGCCCTTTTGCGCGCGTTCCAGCAACGCCCACCAATACTCGGGGCGGGCCGCCAGTTCCTGGCGGTAACGGTTGCGGAAGGTGGCGAAATCCAGCTCGCCGGACTTGAAGGCGCGACGCAATCCGGTAGACGGCGCCAGCTCTTTCAACCACTCGTCCAGCGGCAACCGGTCCTTGCGACAGTTGCGCGGCCACAGCCGGTCCACCAGCACCCGATAGCCGTCGTCGGGGCTTGCCGGCTCGTAGGCGCGTTTGCACAGAATCATGATTTCCTCCCGTCTATGGCAGCGCATGGCCTGCCATCAGCTTAGTGGCTGGACACAGGATGGAGGACCTTCGACAAGTGCCTCGCCGCCACTCACCCTGGTTCTGATTACGACCCTCCCACATTGAAAACGACAGCTCGCCTCCCGGACGATTGACGCAGCGGGCGCAGCCCTATTAAGTACTATTTATCCGCATTAATACGATAAATCGAAAACATGCTCAAACGACCTGTTCGCCGCAAACGCCAGAAGCTTTCCGACGTGATTGTCGAGTCGGTCAAGCGTTCCATTGTGATCAACGCCCTGCGTCCCGGCGATCGTTTGCCGACCGAGCGCGAGCTGATGGAAAGCTTCCAGTGTTCCAAGGGTTCGGCCCGCGAAGCGCTCAAGGCGCTGGAGGTCGAAGGGCTGGTCAACACCCGCACCGGCCCCAGCGGCGGCGCCTACCTGAACCAGGCCGGCACCGAACCGGCGAGCCGCGCCCTGCGCAATTACCTGCACTTCCAGCAGATGGATGGCGAGCAGGTGTACCAGCTGCGCAAGGTCATCGAGGTGGAACTGGCGGTGTCGGTGATCGGCCGCCTGGGCGCTGACGATTTTGCGGCGCTGCAGGCCAATATCGACTTCTGCAGCGCCCCGGAAGACAGCGAGGCCGGCCAGCGCGAACAGCGCATCGCCGAGCTGGAATTCCACAACCTGCTGGGCCGCGCCTGCCCCAACCCACTGCTGAGTTTCATGGCGCAGTTCCTCAACGACCTGCTGCGCGACCTGGTGGTGCTGAAGAAGGCCTACAAGCCCAAGCGCAAGCAGTTCGACGCCGCCAACCTCGATTACCACAAGCGCCTGTTGCTGGCCTTCAAAGCCGAGGACGAAACCGCGGTACGCCAGCTGATGCACGAGCACATGTGCGACGCCGAACACCATATGAGCGCCCTCGAGGGCGAGGTCACCCAACACTTCCTGCTGGAGTTCGACCACCACCATTGATAACCGCCGTACCCGCCACACGCCGCTTCGCCAATAACAAAGCCTGAACACAGGCTGCTGCGCCGTTTTGCCATTGCCACTCCTGCCAATAACTAAACCAGGGAGTTACCCCATGCAGCGTCGTACGTTGTTGAAAGCCAGTCTGACCGTTGCCGCAGGCCTCAGCCTTCCGCTGGGGGTGCGCAACGCCTTTGCCGCCGAACCCTTTACCTTCTACGGGCTCAAGTCGATGTCCGGCGCCTTCGCCAGCTACGGCAAGTTCGCCGACATGGGCTCGCGCCTGGCGGTGGAGCAGTACCCGACCCTGCTCGGCCGCCCGCTGAACTACAAGGTGATCGACACCGAAGGCAACGCCGGCAAGGCGGTGCGCAAGGTCCAGGAGGCGATTGCCCAGGACGGCGCGCGATTCTTCCAGGGCTGCACCCTGTCGTCTTCGGCGCTGGCGGTGGCCAAGGAGGTGGGCAAGGTCAACGGCGTGTTCATGACCCCGGTGGGCGCCGACGAAGTCACCGGCAAGGACTGCAACGCCTCGACCTTTCGCTGGTCAGTGCCGACCTACGGCGCCATTCGCGAAACCATGGTGCCGCTGATCAAGCGCCTGCCCGAGGCCAAGCGCTGGTACACCATCACCCCGCAATACGTATTCGGCGAAGCACTGCTGGAAGGCGCCAGACAGGTCTGCGCCGAACATGGCATCGAGCACGTCGGCAACAGCTATCACTCGTTGCAGGAGCAGGAATTCTCCGGCTACCTGACCAACGCCATCGCCGCCCAGCCCGACGTGCTGGTGCTGCTCAACTTCGGCAGCCAGTCCTCCAACGCCCTGCGCCAGGCGGTCAACTTCGGCATCAAGGAACGCATGAAAGTGCTGCTGGTGTGGTCCGCCGGGCTCGACCAGTTCCAGGAACTGGGCAGCGACGTGCTCGAAGGCATCTACCTCGGCGCGCAGTACTGGCACCAGGTCGACACCCCGCTCAACCGCGAACTGGTCAAGCTGACCCAGGCCAAGTACGGCATCAACCCCACCTACCCGCTAGCCGCCGACTACATCGGCACCAAAATCATGCTCGACACCATAGTCGCCACCGGCAGCTTCGACGGCGCGACCGTGGCCAAGGCCATGCAAGGCCTGACGTACCAGGGCCCAACCGGCGAGGAAAGCATCCGCGCCGGCGACCATCAGGTGATCAAGGATTACTACCTGCTACAGGGCAAGGCCACGGCCAGCATGCGCGACAAGGACGACCTGGCCGAAGTGCTCAGCTCCGGGCGCTCGTTCCCGGATGTCGGCGCCACCGGCTGCAACCTGGCCTGACCCCGACCGACCTTTTCATCGCTGGCTAGAGGCAGCGGGCCGCCCGACGACAGTCGCCGGCCCCCTGTCGAGGGTACCCGCATGCTCAATCTTTACCTGTTCCAGATCCTCAACGGCCTCGGCCTGGGGATGATCTACTTCCTGATCGCGGTCGGCCTGACGATCATTTTCGGCCTGCTGAACTTCGTCAACTTCGCCCACGGCGCGTTCTTCCTGCTCGGGGCCTACATCTGCTACACCGCCGTCAGCCTCACCGGCAGCTTCTGGCTGGCGCTGCTGGTCGCGCCGCTGGTGGTCGCGGCCCTGGCCTGGGCCATCGAGCGATTATTGATCCAGCGCATCTACCACCTGCCCCACACCTTCCAGATCCTGGTGACCCTGGGTATCGCGCTGATCATCCAGGAAGCCAGCGTGCTGATCTGGGGCCCCGTCGGCAAAAGCGTCGCGGTGCCGGAACTGCTGCGCGGCGTGCTGATCGTCGGCGACTTCGTCTACCCCTACTACCGCCTGTTCCTCATCGTCTTCTCAGCGCTGGTCGGGCTGGCGCTGTGGCTGCTGCTGGAGCGCACGCGCTTCGGCGCCCTGGTGCGCGCCGGCAGCGAAAGCACCGAGACCGTGTCGCTGCTGGGCACCAACATCTTTCGCCTGTTCTCCATGACCTTCGCCCTCGGCGTGGCCCTGGCCGGGATCGCCGGGGTGCTATTCGCCCCATTGCGTGGCGCCCAGCCCTTTGTCGGCCCGGAAATCCTCGGGGTGGCCTTCGTGGTGGTGGTGATCGGCGGCATGGGTTCGTTCAGCGGCGCGCTGGTGGGTGGCCTGCTGGTGGGCGTGGTGCAGAGCCTGATGACCACCCTCTGGCCGCAAGGCGCCAGCCTGATGATCTACGGCGCCATGGCGGCGGTGATTCTGGTCCGTCCCTACGGCCTGTTCGGGAGAGCATGAACATGAGCGAGAAAAATCCCCTGCCGTTCGCCAAGACCCAGTCGCGCGCCCTGCCGTGGCTGGTGGTCGCGGTACTGATCGGCCTGCCGCTGGTGCTGCCGTCGGCGACCCTGGCCACCGAGATCCTGATCTTCGCCCTCGCGGCGCTGGCCTGTAACCTGCTGCTGGGCTACACCGGCCTGCTGTCGTTCGGCCAGGGCATCTTCTTCGGCGCCGGGGCCTACTGCGCCGCGCTGCTGATGATCCACCTGCAGCTGGGCCTGTTCAGCGCCCTGTTCGGCGCGGCCCTGGTGGGCGCGCTGCTGGCGTTGCTGGTGGGCGCCCTGGCGATCCGGCGCACCGGCATCTACTTCGTGATGCTGACCCTGGCCTTCAGCCAGATGGCCTACTTCATCGCCTACACCCTGAGCGACTGGACCGGCGGCGACAACGGCCTGCTCAGCGTGCCGCGCCCGGAGATCCGCCTCGGCGACACCGTGCTGCTGTCGCTGGGCGATGCGCGCTACTTCTACGCCTTTGTCGCGGTGCTGTTCCTGCTGATCTTCATCGGCGCGCGCCGGGTGATCGCCTCGCCGTTCGGCAGCACGCTGATGGCGATCCGCGAGAACGAAACCCGCGCCGCCGCCATCGGCTACGACACCCGGCACTTCAAGATCCTGGTGTTCATGCTGTCCGGCGCGGTCACCGGGATCGCCGGGGCGCTGTACGCCATGCTCCTGCATTTCGTGCCGCTGTCGAACATCGACCTGGCGATGTCGGAAAACATCCTGATCATGACCATAGTCGGCGGCACCGGCTCGCTGTTCGGCTCCCTGCTGGGCGCCGGTTCCATCGTGCTGCTCGGCGAGTTCCTGTCCGACCTCTGGCCTCGCTGGCTGATGCTGCTGGGGATCATCCTGATCCTGGTGGTGGTGTTCATGCGCGGCGGTTTGTGGGGCGGCTTGTCGAGCCTGTTCGAACGCATCCGGGGGCCACGCAAGGCGGCCCTGCCGACCGAGGAGAAACTGTCATGACGCAGTACCTGCTGCAAACCCAGGACCTGGAGCTGGCCTATGGCGCCTTCCACGCGGTCAACGGCGTCAACCTGAAGGTCGAGGCCGGCACCATCCACACCATCATCGGCCCCAACGGCGCCGGCAAGACCAGCCTGTTCCACTGCCTGACCGGCGAACGCCAGGCCACCGCCGGGGCGATCCTGTTCAACGGCAAGAACATCATCAAGAAACCGGCCCATGGCCGGGTCGGCCTGGGCATGGCCCGTTCGTTCCAGCTCACCAGCCTGTTCCAGAACCTCAGCGTGCGGGAAAACCTGCGCCTGGCCGCCCAGGGCCGCGATGGCCTGGCGGCGCTGAACTTCTGGCGCCACGTCGACAGCCGCCGCGAACACCTGGAGATGGCCGACCAGGTGCTCGAACGCCTGCAGTTGACGGCACGCGCCGACACCCTCGCCGGCGAGCTGTCCCACGGCCAGCAGCGGGTGCTGGAAGTCGGCATGTCGATCTGCTCCAGGCCGAAACTGCTGATGCTCGACGAGCCGACCTCCGGCATGGGCATCGACGACATCCCGATCATGACCCAGTTGATCAGCGACCTGGGCCGCGACCACACGGTGCTGCTGATCGAACACAACATGAGCATCGTCATGTCCATCAGCCAACGCATCACCGTCATGAGCCACGGCCAGATCCTGGTCGAGGGCACACCGCAATTCGTCCGCGCCGACGAGCGCGTGCGCATCGCCTACCTGGGAGAAGCCGCCTGATGCTGACCGTCGAGAATATCCATTCCTACTACGACAAGAGCCACGTCCTCGAAGGCGTCTCGCTGCAGGTCGACGCCGGCGAGCTGGTGACCCTGCTGGGGCGCAACGGCGCGGGCAAGACCACGACCCTGCGCAGCATCCTCGGGATCATCTGCCCGCGCCAGGGGCAGATCCGCTTCAACGGCCAGGAGCTGGTGGGCAAGAAGATCTTCGAGATCGCCCGCCAGGGCCTGGCGCTGGTGCCGGAACACCGCGGCATCTTCCGCCTGCTCAGCGTCGAGGAAAACCTGCGCATCGCCCAGCGCAAGAGCAGTCGCTGGCAGCTGGAGGATGTCTACGGCATGTTCCCGCGCCTCAAGGAGCGGCGCAAAAACGCCGGCCACGCGCTGTCCGGCGGCGAGCAGCAGATGCTCGCCATCGCCCGTGCCCTGCTCAACGATCCCAAGCTGCTGATTCTCGACGAACCCACCGAAGGCCTGGCCCCGGTGATCGTCGACGAGCTGGTGAAGATCCTGCGCAAGATCAAGGACGACGGCCTGCCAGTGCTGCTGGTGGAACAGAACCTGATGGTCTGCGACAAGCTCGCCGACCGCCATTACGTCCTCGAACAGGGTCGCGTGGTCTACCAGGGCAGCGCCGCCGACTTCCGCGCCGACCCGAGCATCAAGAACCGCTACCTGGCCCTGAGCGCCTGAGGGGAGAGATGAAATGAACCATCCGATTGTGTCCGTACCTCCGTTGCAAGACAGCACCCCGCTGGTCAACCGCGAACGCCTCTGGCAATCGCTGATGGACCTCGCGCGGCTGGGCGCCACCGCCAAGGGCGGCGTGTGCCGCCTGGCCCTGACCGACCTCGACCGCCAGGCCCGCGACCTGTTCGTGCGCTGGTGCGAAGAGGCCGGGTGCAGCGTCAGCATCGACGGCATCGGCAATATCTTCGCCCGCCGCGCCGGGCGTAACCCGCAGTTGCCGCCGGTGATGACCGGCAGCCATATCGACACCCAGCCCACCGGCGGCAAGTTCGACGGTTGCTACGGGGTGATGGCCGGCCTGGAGGTGATCCGCACCCTCAACGACCTCGGCCTGCAGACCGAGGCGCCGCTCGAGGTGGTGGTCTGGACCAACGAAGAAGGCTCGCGCTTCCCGCCGTGCATGATGGGCTCCGGGGTGTTCGCCGGTAAGTTCGACCTCGACGACACCCTGCGCAAGCAGGACGAACAGGGGCTGTCGGTAGGCAGCGAGTTGCGGCGCATCGGTTATGCCGGCCCGCGGGCGGTACTCGGCCATCCGGTGGGCGCATATTTCGAGGCACACATCGAACAGGGCCCGGTGCTGGAAGACCGCCAGACCACCATAGGCGTGGTCATGGGCTGCCTCGGCCAGAAGTGGTTCGACCTGACCCTGACCGGGGTCGAGGCCCATGCCGGGCCGACGCCGATGCACCTGCGCAAGGATGCCCTGGTGGGCGCCGCCCAGGTGATCGGCGCGGTCAACCGCATCGCCCACGAGCAACAGCCTCACGCCTGTGGCACGGTCGGCTGCCTGAGCCTGCACCCGGGCTCGCGCAATGTGATTCCCGGCCAGGTGCAGATGACCCTCGACCTGCGCCACCTGCATGCCGACAAACTGCAAGCCATGGTCGACGAGGTGCGCCAGGTGATCGAGGACACCTGCCAGCAGCACGGCCTGGGCTTCGAACTGACCCCCACCGCTGACTTCCCGCCACTGGACTTCGACCCCGCCTGCGTCGCCGCGGTACGCCAGGGCGCCGAACAGCTGGGCCTGAGCCATATGGACATCGTCAGCGGCGCCGGGCACGACGCGATCTTCATCGCCGAGCTGGGCCCGGCCGGAATGATCTTCGTGCCCTGCGAAGGGGGCATCAGCCACAACGAAATCGAAAACGCCGCGCCCCAGGACCTGGCCGACGGTTGCGCCGTGTTGCTGCGGGCCATGGTCAACGCGGCGCAAGCAGGAGCGACAGCATGACCCGACACCGCGAAATCGCCGAGATGAGCGGCGTCGAACTGCTCGCCCATTACCGTGACAAGCGCCTGTCGCCGGTGGAAGCGACCGAGGACGCCCTGGCGCGCATCGAACGCTTCAACCCGCAGGTCAACGCCTATTGCCATGTCGACCCGCAAGGCGCGCTGGACGCGGCAAAAGCCTCCGAGCAGCGCTGGTTCAAGGGCCAGCCCTGCGGTGCGCTGGACGGCGTGCCGGCCTCGATCAAGGACCTGACCCTGACCCGTGGCATGCCCACCCGCAAGGGCTCGAAAACCACCTCCGCCAGCGGCCCCTGGGACGTCGACGCGCCCTTCCCGGCCTTTATGCGCAACGCCGGCGCGGTGCTGCTGGGCAAGACCACCACCCCGGAGTTCGGCTGGAAAGGTGTGACCGACAACCCGCTGTACGGCATCACCCGCAACCCCTGGGACACCCGCACCACCGCCGGTGGCTCCTCCGGTGGCGCGGCCGCCGCGGCCGCGCTGAACCTCGGCGTGCTGCACCAGGGCAGCGATGCCGGTGGTTCGATCCGCATTCCCTGCGCCTTCACCGGCACCTTCGGGATCAAGCCGACCTTCGGCTACGTGCCGCAGTGGCCGGCCAGCGCCATGACCATTCTCTCGCACCTGGGGCCGATGACCCGCACCGTCGACGATGCGCTGCTGATGCTACAAACCGTCGCCCACCCGGATGCCCGCGACGGCCTTGCCGGGGCCCCACGCAGCACGCCCTGGCTGCCGCAGAGCACTGACCTCAAAGGCCTGCGTATCGCCTACAGCGCCGATTTCGGCTACGTGAAGGTGCAGCCACAGGTAGCACGGGTGGTGGCCCGGGCGGTGGAACGCCTGGCGCAACTGGGCGCCGACGTCGAGCAGGTCGACCCGGGGTTCAGCGACCCGCTGGAGTTGTTCAATACCCTGTGGTTCGCCGGCGCCGCGCGGCTGGCCGGGCAACTGAGCCAGGAGCAACGCCAGCAGCTCGACCCGGGCCTGCTGCGCATTGCCCGGCAGGGCCAGGGCATCAGCCTTCACGACTACACCCTGGCCCTGGAAGCCCGCGCGGCGCTGGTGGCGCACATGGCCGGGTTCCACAGGCGCTACGACCTGCTGGTCTCGCCCATGCTGCCGCTCACCGCCTTCGCCGCCGGGCACAACGTGCCGCCGGGTTCCGGCCTGGGCGAATGGATGGAATGGACGCCCTTCAGCTACCCCTTCAACCTTACCCAGCAACCGGCCGCCTCGGTGCCGTGCGGCTTCGCCGAGGACGGCTTGCCGGTGGGCCTGCAGGTGGTGGGGGCGCGGTTTGCCGATGATCAGGTGCTGCGCCTGTGCCGGGCCTATGAGCAGGCGTTCCCGAGCCCGCATCCGCAGGCGCCGCGGATCAAGGACTGACAGCGCTAATGAGGGGCATTGCTAGCGATGCCCTTTTTGACTGCCGCTCGATGCCCTTGGGCCGCTGCCGAGCCTCGCCGGCTGGACAGCGGCCAGGGGATCGAGGGCTTATTTTGCCGCCCGCACCTGGGCGATCAACTGGTCCGCCACCGCGAACAGGCCTTTGGCGCCGTCGTTGGTCATGCCGAAGCGGTACTTGCCGTCCACCACCAGCGACGGCACGCCGGTGGCCTGGTAGGCCGCGGTGCGTTTTTTCGCGTCCATCACCTTGGCCTGCACGGCGAAGGAGTTGTAGGTGGCGAGGAACTTCGCCGGCTCGATGCCCTGGCCTTTGAGCAGCTCGGCCATGGCCTCGGGGGTTTTCAGGCGGTTGCCGCGGTGGATCGCCTCGAATACCGCGTGGTGCGCTTCGGGCTTGGCGTCCATGGTCGCCAGGGTCAGGTACAGCTGGCCGTAGACATCCCAGACCCCGCCGAACATGGCCGGCAGCTTGACGAAGTTCACGTCTTCGGGAAGCTGGGCGGCCCAGGGGTTGATCGAGGCTTCGAGGTTGTAGCAGTGGCCGCAGCCGTAGGAAAACAGTTCCACCACTTCGATCTTGCCGGGCACGACCTGCGGCACGGCATCCTTGAGTTCCACGTACTGGCTGGCATCCACCGCCGCCATGGCGGTCTGCCCGGCCAGGCCAAAGAGGCAGCTGGCTGCCAGGGCAATGTTCAGAATCGAGTGACGCATGCAATCTCCAATGGGTTGACGCCTCTGAGTCAGCACGGCTGCTCGTCAAGCGGGCCCCAAAGGATACAGGCGGTGTCCGCGGTGCCAATCGGACCAGTCCCAATCTTTTGTTGGTTTTTTGTCATCAACGCCCGGACAGCTCCGGCTGCTGCGCGAACCGGGCGGCCAGGGCGATGATCTCCTCGCGCAGCCAGCGATGCCCCGGCACCCGCTCCTGCTGGCGATGCCAGATCAGGCTGACCTGCACCGGCGGCGCCACCAAGGGCAGCTCGGCGATGCGGATCGGCATCAGCGCGCAGAAGTGCTCCGCCAGGCGCCGCGGCACCGTGCCCAGCAAATCCGACTGGGCGACGATCAAGGGAATGCTCAGGTAATGCGGGACGAACAGCTGCACATGGCGCTGGACCTTGGCCGAACCGAGGACGATCTCCAGCGGCGAGCCGCGCCCGCCCCGGTCCGGAATCGCCACGTGCCGGCTCTGCTCATAGGCCTTGAGGCCGAGCTGCGGCTCGAAGGCCGGGTGGTCGATACGGCCGATCACCACCAGCTGTTCTTCCAGCAGCGGCTGGTAGCAGAGGTCGGGGTCGTCGAAATACAGGTAGTCCACCGCCAGGTCGAGCATCCCGGTGGTCAGCCAGACCGGCAGGGAGTCGGCGGCATCGCTGCGCACCGCCAGGCGCACCTTGGGCGCGGCGCTTTGCAGGCGCCGCGACAGCGCCGGCAACAGGCGCGCCTGGGCGTAGTCGTTCATCGACAGGGTAAAGGTCTGGTCGGCCGCCGCCGGGTCGAACTCGCTGCCCGGGTCCAGGCCTTCCTGCAGCAGGCGCAGGGCCTGGCGCACCGAGCCGTGCAGCACATGGGCCCGCGGCGTGGGCTGCATGCCCCGGGCGGTGCGGATGAACAGCGGCTCGTCGAGCTGGCTGCGCAGGCGCGCCAGGGCGTTGCTCACGGCCGGCTGGCTGAGGTTCAGGCGCACCGCCGCGCGGGACAGGTTCTGCTCCTGCATCAGCGCGTCGAACACCAAGAGCAGGTTGAGGTCCAGGTGGCGCAAATTCAGCTTCATGAATAATGCCCATTCCGAATATCCATTAGCTGGATAATTCGAGCAGGACTAATCTTCTGTCAACAAGAACAATAAAACCCACAGGAGAACGGCCTTGAGGCAAACCACCCTGGCATTTCGCGAGCGTTACCGCGCCGCGGTTCATCCGCGCTACAACCCGTGGCTGCACGGCGGTTTCGTGCTGGCCTATGGCATTGCATGCATCGCCCTGCTGTGGAGCACCCTGCACCAGGTACAGCCCCTGGAGTGGCTGGCGGTGCCGGTGGCGCTGCTGTTCTTCAACCTGTGCATCTACGTCGTGCACCGTTGGCTGGGCCACCACAAGCAGGCCTTCGCGCGGATGTTCTACGCCCGCCACAGCGGCGATCACCACAGTTTCTTCGTGCCCGGACACATGACCTACGACGGCCCCCGGGACTGGCGGGTGATCCTGTTTCCAGCCTGGCTGATCGTGGTCCACAGCCTGCTGTTCGCCCTGCCGCTGTGGTGGCTGCTGAAGTTCTGGAATGCCAATGTCGCGGCGCTGTTCGCCAGCTGCACCCTGATCGGTTACCTGGCCTACGAGGTGTTCCATGCATGCGAACACCTGCCGCCCGAGCACCCGCTAGCGCGGCTGCCGTGGATCCGCCAGATGCGCCGCCTGCATGAGCTGCATCACCGTCGCGAGCTGATGCAGGAGCGCAATTTCAACATCGTCCTGCCGCTGATGGATTACCTGTTCGGCACCCTGTACTGGGAGCCGGAACCCGCCACCTCCTCTCTATCGACAAGGTCCTCGTCCATGACCCGCATGCAGCATCAGATCGATATTCCGCGCAACCCGGTGGCCCTGCTCGACTACGCCTGTGCCTCCAGCCGCTGGCCGGAGTGGCACCCCTCGTCGCTGAAGGTCCAGGGTCCGGCCGGGGCCCTGCCCGCCGGCGCGCGCTTCGAGGAAGACATCCACGCCGGCGGGCGCAGCGGGCACCTGAGCTGGCGGGTCGACGAGTACCTGCCCGGGCATCGCTGGAGCGCCGCGGCCAAGGGCGATCATGGCCTGGAGTTGGTGGTGACCTACGAATGCCAGGCGCTGGACGCCCACCGCACACGCTTTATCCGCACCCTGGAATACCGCTTCGACGGCCTGCTGATGCGCCTGGGCAATCGCCTGCTATTCAGAAGGCGGATAGAACGGGAGTCCGCCGACTCCCTGCTAGCCTTGTGCGAGATGGCGCAACGGGCGATTCCCCGGGGCGCCGACGTCGCGCCGCAGAGCGCGACCTGAACCCATCACCCAGGAGCCGCCCTCGATGAAGCCCGCCGCACCCCGTCGGATCAAGTTTCGCCATCTGCTGTTGGTTATGGTCATCGCCATCGGCGCCTTTCTGCTGCTGATGCCGACCAAGGTCCAGCCATTGGCCTGGACCCCGCCGGTGGCGCCTTCGCTGAAGAGCGGCCTGTACGCCGAGAACCAGAAGCTCAAGGGCGTGCAGACGGTAGGCGCGCT
Organism: Pseudomonas chlororaphis subsp. chlororaphis; assembly: GCF_003945765.1. NCBI lineage: Bacteria > Pseudomonadati > Pseudomonadota > Gammaproteobacteria > Pseudomonadales > Pseudomonadaceae > Pseudomonas > Pseudomonas chlororaphis. Next base: position 4,287,108 of record NZ_CP027712.1, read on the forward strand.
GAATATCGACGGGCCGGAAGCCCTGTTGCTGGAAGACGGCTCGCTGATCAGCGGTCTGCATGACGGGCGGGTGATCCGCACTGCCCTGGACGGCAGCACCCTGCAGGTACTGGCCAATACCGGCGGACGCCCCCTGGGCCTGGCCCGGCATCCGGATGGCCGGCTGATCATCGCCGACGCGGTCAAGGGCCTGCTGGCGCTGGACGCCAAGGGCCAGCTGAGCACCCTCACCACCTCCGCCAACGGCCTGCCCTTCGGTTTTACCGACGATGTGGCGGTGGACGCCGCCGGGCGTTATGCCTACTTCAGCGACGCCACCAGCCGCTGGGGCTACGGCCAGGATGGCGAGGCGGTGATCGAGCACGGTGGCGACGGTCGTCTGCTGCGCTATGACTTCCAGACCGGCCAGACCGAACAGTTGCTGGACGGCCTGGAGTTCGCCAACGGCGTCGCCCTCGGGCCCCAGGAAGCCTATGTGCTGGTCAACGAAACCGGCGCCTACCGGATCAGCCGCTACTGGCTCAGCGGCGCCAAGGCCGGCACCCACGACCTGTTCATCGACAACCTGCCGGGGCTGCCGGACAACCTCAGTTTCAACGGCCAGGGGCGTTTCTGGGTGGCGCTCTACGCCCCGCGCAATGTCCTGCTGGACGGCACCGCGCCCTACCCGCGGGTGCGCAAGATGATCGTGCGGGCCATGACCCTGCTTCCCAAGCCGGTGGAAAAACGCGGCTTCGTCCTCGGCCTGGATACCCAGGGCCAGGTCATCGCCAACCTGCAGGACGCCAGCGCCGGCAACTACGCGCCGATCACCACGGTGCGCGAATACGGCGACGCGCTGTACTTCGGCTCGATCAAGGCCACGCATATGGCACGCCTGCCGCTGAGCGTCGCGCTGTCAAAGACGCCTTGATGCGATAACGGCATGGGCACCGGCATGCTCGCCAGATTCTGATCTAAGCTGTCCCGCGCGGCGCCGTCACAGGCGCCCACCAAGGAAAGACAAACAATCGAATCCGATTGATTCCCATCACATTGAGAGTGGATCCCCCATGAAAATCAAAATCCTCCTGGCTTCCCTGCTGCTCACTTCATCCCTGTCGGCGCTGGCCGCGTGCCCGGTGTTCGGACCGTCCGAAGATCCCTGCGCAGGCCCGGTATTCGGCCCGAGCACCTGCGAGTGCCCTTGAGGCAGGCAGACGCTGAAACAGGCGCGCCCGACTCGGGCGCGTCTCGCCAAGGGTGCGGGTCGATACAGGGGAGTAAACGGGCAAATAGCGGAAAGAACAGCCAATGCTCTGGATTGCGCAGAACCTGGCGAGACGCCCGAAGCCTCGGGACATCTCGCTCAGGACAGGGTCGGGGTCAGAAGCGGGCGGTCAGCTTCTCGGAGATTTCGTCCTTGATCAGCAGCCGCTTTTCCTTGAGTCGTTTCAGCTCCTCGTCAGCGGCCGCCGCGGCCTCCGCTTTGAGCACCTGATCATCAATGCTGGAGTATTTATCGAACAAGGCATTCAAGTGCGGGTCACTGGCCCGGCGCTGTTGAATGTCTTCTTTGCTGTAGCTCAGGTCCTGGTACAGGTCGTGGGGCACCGGCATGAAACACCTCCGTTTGTTGATCGGTAGCAAGCGCACTTACAGGCACTCGCCAGTTACCAGAATGACCTCCACCACCGCTGTCTGTCGACCGTCAATCAGACCACAGCGCTAACCGTTCGTCGCCTGCAGCGACATTTCCCGCGCCCCACCGCCCGCCTCACAACCCGCCACGAGCGAAGCCCCGCGGAGGGTGCCGCGATTCACCCCAGCGCCTGGGCCAGAAACGGCGCGGTGCGGCTCTTGCGGTGCCTGGCCACCTGTTGTGGCGTCCCGCTGACTACCACTTTGCCGCCCTGGGCGCCGGCGCCCGGGCCGATATCGATCACCCAGTCGGCCTGGGCCACCACGCGCATTTCATGCTCGACCACCACCACGCTGTGGCCGGCCCGCACCAGGTTGTCCAGTTGCTCCAGCAGGCGATCGACATCCCGCGGATGCAGGCCGGTGGTCGGCTCGTCCAGCACATACAGGGTGGCGCCGCGGGGGTTGCGCTGCAGCTCGGTGGCCAGCTTGATCCGCTGCGCTTCGCCGCCGGACAGTTCGGTGGCCGGCTGGCCGAGGCGCAGGTAACCCAGGCCGATATCGCGCAAGACTTCCAGGGAACGGCGGATGCTCGCCTGTCCGGCGAACACCTCGACCGCCTCCTGCACCGTCAGTTGCAGGACCTGGGCGATGTCCAGGCCCTGCCACTGGATAGCCAGGGTCTGCGGGTTGTAACGCGCGCCGTGGCAGGTCGGGCACGGCGCATAGACGCTGGGCATGAACAGCAGCTCGACGCTGACAAAACCTTCGCCTTCGCAGGCCGGGCAGCGGCCCTTGGCGACGTTGAAGGAGAACTGCCCGGCGTCGTAGCCCAGCGCGCGCGCCTCGGGGGTGGCGGCGAACAGCTTGCGCACATGGTCGAACAGCCCGGTGTAGGTCGCCAGGTTCGAGCGCGGGGTGCGGCCGATGGGTTTCTGGTCCACCTGCACCAGGCGCTTGATCCGCTCCAGCCCGGCGGTGACTTCGCCGCTGCTGGCCTGCGGGGCGTCGTCTTCCAGATTCAGTTCCTCCGGCTCTTCGTTACTCTGCGGCCGCCCGAGGTGCGCGCCCACCAGTTCCAGCAAGGCCTGGCTGACCAGGCTCGACTTGCCGGAACCCGACACTCCGGTCACCGCGGTAAAACAGCCGAGGGGGAACTGCGCGCTCAGGTCCTTCAGGTTATTGCGGCTGATGCCCTCCAGGCGCAACCAGCCCTGGGCCTGGCGCGCGGTGCGGCGGGCCGGCGCCTGTTCGGCGAACAGGTAGGCGCGGGTCTGCGACTGCGCGACCTGGGCCAGCCCCGCCGGCGGGCCGCTGTACAGCACCTGGCCGCCCTGCTCGCCCGCCGCCGGGCCGACGTCGATCAGCCAGTCGGCGCGGCGCATGGTCTGCAGGTCATGCTCGACCACGAACAGCGAATTGCCCGAAGCCTTGAGCTGCTGCAGGGCCTCGAACAACGCCTCGGCGTCCGCCGGGTGCAGGCCGGCCGAAGGCTCGTCGAGCACATAGATCACCCCGAACAGCTGCGAACCCAATTGAGTCGCCAGGCGCAGACGCTGCAACTCGCCGGACGACAGGGTCGGCGTGCTGCGCTCCAGGGCCAGGTAACCCAGGCCCAGGCCAGTCAAGGAGCTGACCCGCTCCAGCAGATCCTGGGCGATGCGTTGCGCGGCCAGGCGCTTTTCCAGGGACAGGTTCGGCGTGTGCCGCACATCCGGCCCTCCGACATGCCCCGGCGCGCCCTGGGCGATCCGTTGTTGGCGCGCGGCCTGGGTCTGTTCGTGGCTCCAGACCTCGCCGGCCTCCTCGGCCTGTTCCAGGTAAGCCTGGGCGGCCACCGGCTTGAGCACCTCGGCCAGTTGCAGCAGGGGCATCTGCGACAGCTCGCCGATGTCGAGGCCGGCGAAGGTCACCGACAGCGCCTCGCGCTTCAGGCGCTTGCCCTCACACAGCGGGCACGGGCTGCCGAGCATGAACTGCGACACGCGCTTTTTCATCAGCGCGCTTTGCGAATGGGTGAAGGTGTGCAGCACGTAGCGCCGGGCCCCGCTGAAGGTGCCCATGTAGCTCGGCTCCTGCTTGCGCTTGAGGGCCTCGCGGGTCTGCTCCGGGGTCAGCCCGGCGTACACCGGTACGGTCGGGGTTTCTTCGGTAAACAGGATCCAGTCGCGCTGTTCTTGCGGCAGGTCGCGCCAGGGAATATCGACGTCGTAGCCCAGGGTCACGAGGATGTCGCGCTGGTTCTGCCCCTGCCAGGCCAGCGGCCAGGACGCCACCGCGCGCTGGCGGATGGTCAGCGAAGGGTCCGGGACCATGGACGCCTCGCTGACCTCGTAGACCCGGCCCAGGCCATGACAGTTGGGGCAGGCCCCTTGCGGGGTGTTGGGCGAGAAGTCTTCGGCGTAGAGCATCGGCTGCCCCGGCGGGTAGCTGCCGGCCCGGGAATAGAGCATGCGGATCAGGCTGGACAAGGTGGTGACGCTGCCCACCGAAGAGCGGGTGCTCGGCGTGCCGCGCTGCTGTTGCAGGGCCACCGCCGGCGGCAGGCCTTCGATGGCGTCGACATCCGGCACCCCGACCTGATCGATCAGGCGCCGGGCGTAAGGCGCCACCGATTCGAAGTAGCGGCGCTGGGCCTCGGCATACAGGGTCGAGAACGCCAGGGACGATTTGCCGGAGCCGGAGACCCCGGTGAACACCACCAGCGCATCGCGGGGAATATCCACGTCGACGTTGCGCAGGTTGTGTTCGCGGGCGCCGCGCACCCTGACAAAACCCGAGCTGTTCGCGGGCAAGGAAGACAAAACCTGGGGCGAAGGCGTATTGCGCGCTGAAGTCATGGGACAGCCTTGTATCAGAGGTGTCGGAACAGAGGTCAAGTCAGAAAGCCCCACGGCGCCAGCACCGGCGACCGGCAGCCACCCGACCGAGGTGCAGGGTGCATGGGCCTGGGGTTTTGAGCAACCGCGGATGTCGAACGTTCGGCGGACTTTTTCCCGCTTATGGCCTTACGCCTCCAGCACCGACCTGACCATGGCGGTCAGGGCATCCGGGCTGTAGGGCTTGCTCAACAGGTGGGTGTCCGGGCTGAGCTGGTGATTGCAGGAAATGATGTCGCGGGTATGCCCCGAGGTGAACAGCACCGCCACGGCCGGCGACTGGGTCTTGGCCCAGAGCGCCAGGTCGGTGCTTTTGATCAGGCCGGGCATTACCACATCGGTGAAGATCAGCTCGACCCGGGCGCCGCTCAGCAGCAGTTGCATGGCCGCATCGCCATTGGCCGCCACCAGCACCTTGTAGCCGGCGCTCTCCAGCAGCTCGACCGCCGCCGCGCGGACGTCCTCGTTGTCCTCCACCACCAGGATGGTTTCCTGGCCGTGACCAGGCCGCTGCCCGCGCCGGGGCACCGCGCCCGGTTCCGGTTCGGTGCTGCGCACGAAATACATGCGCACCGTGGTGCCCTGCCCCGGCGTGCTGAGCATCTCGATATGGCCGCCGCTCTGCTTGACGAAACCGAACACCATGCTCAGTCCCAGCCCGGTGCCCTGGCCGTCGCGCTTGGTGGTGAAGAACGGCTCGAACGCCTGCTTGAGCACCTCGGGGGGCATGCCATCGCCGGTATCGGCCACCGACAGGCACAGGTAGTCGCCGGGACTGATGCCCTTGCCGGCGCAGAAACCGCGGTCGAGCACCACATTTTCGCCGCGGATGCCGATGGTGCCCTCGCCCTTCATGGCGTCGCGGGCGTTGATCGCCAGGTTGAGCAAGGCGTTTTCCAGCTGGCTGCGATCGACCTTGATACACCAGGGCTTCGCCGGCAGTTGCACATCGATGTCGATGGTTTCGCCGAGGGCCCGTTGCAGCAGCTCACTCAGGCTGTCGGGGATCCGGCGGGGGTTGTAGACCTCGGGCGACAGCGGCTGGCGCCGGGCGAACGCGAGCAATTGCGCGGACAGCTTGGCGCCGCGCTCGACCGCGGTAATGGCCGCGCCGACCCGGCGCTGCACATTGGCATTGTCCGGCTCATGGCGCGCCAGCAGGTGCAGGTTGCCGGCGATCACTTGCAGCAGGTTGTTGAAGTCGTGGGCCACGCCACCGGTCATGCCGCCAATGGCTTCGAGCTTCTGCACCTGGCGCAACTGCTCCTCGGCCGAGACCCGCGCGTTGACCTCCTCGGCCACCCGCTGCTCGAGGTTGCGCGTCAGTTGCAGCAGCGACTCTTCGGCCATCTTGCGTTCGTGGATATCGATCAGCACGCCGGGAAAGCGCAAGGCCTGTCCTGCGTCGTCGAACTCGCAACGGCCACAACCCATGACCCACAGGTAACTGCCGTCCTCCCGGCGGATCCGGTATTCGGTGTTGTAGGGCACGCCCTTTTTCACGCTGTAGGCGGCCTGTTCCTTGATCCGCGGCAGATCCTCGGGGTGCACCCGGCCATCGGCGACCGCCATCGACAGGTCGTCCAGCGGCTGCTCCAGCGGGTAGGAGAAGGTCCGGGCAAAACGCTCGTCGCCCGACAGCCGATCGGCCTTGATGTCCCAGACAAAGGAACCCAGCAGCGCCCCGGCATTGAGCGCCAGCTGCACCCGTTCGTTTTCCGCGCGGTAGGCGTTTTCGACTTCCTGGCGGCGCTGCTCGGACAGCACGTGGGCGGTGGTCTCGACCACGATCGCCATGACCCCGGCCGGGGCCTGGTCGTCGCCGGCCACCGGGCTGTAGTAGAGGTCCATCCAGACATGTTCCGGCTGGCCGTTGCGCAGCAGGACCAGCTCTTTGTTGCGGTACGACAGGGTCCCGCCCGCCAGGCAGGTGTCCAGCACATGGCGGTTGAAATCCGCCACTTCCGGCCAGCCCAGCTCCACCTGGCGGCCGAGCAGGTACGGATGCCGGCCGCCGGCGAATTCGGCGTAGGCATCGTTGTAGATCATGTAGCCCGAGCGGCCCCAGAGCATGACCAGCGGCACCGGCGAGGCCAGCAACAGTTGCACGGCGCTGCACAGGCTCGACGACCACTGTTCCAGCGCGCCCAGCTCGGTGACGGACCAGTCGAACGCCTGGATGCGCCCGGCCATCTCGCCTCTCCAGCCCTGGCAACCATGAGGATCGGATAAGAACGACATCGCTTGACCCAGTGAACACGATTGAATGACGGCATTCCCGGCCGCGCCCCGAACGCCACGGACAGGTACTCAAGTTTGGAGCACGGGCCACGCGGATGGTTTCACCGCATTTTCGCGATTGTCGGACCAGTCGCCATGACGCCGGTCAGACAACCCCGGCCTGTAGCCGCTGCCGCAGGCTGCGATCGGCCGGAACGGCCGTAAAAGTCTCAAGATCGCTGAAGGCCTGCGGCCTTGTCGCAACCTGCGGCAGTGGCTACATCAGCGGAAATCGCGGCTGCGCACGCTGATACCGCTCAGCAGGTCGCTGAGGTCGCTCAGGCGCCCGGCGATCAGGTGGCGGACCTCGCCTTCGGTTTCCAGGGTGCCGTCGACCTTGAGCAATTGCGCGCCCATCAGGACCTTGCGCTGGCGCTCGGCCAGGTCACGCCAGACCACCACGTTGACGTTGCCGAACTCGTCTTCCAGGGTGACGAAGGTCACGCCACTGGCGGTGCCCGGTCGCTGGCGCCCGGTGACCAGCCCGGCGATGCTCACCGGGCGCCCGTGCTCGACCTCCAGCAGCTCGCGGGAACTGCGGCAGCGCCGGGCCTTGAGCTCGCCCCGCAACAAGGCCAGCGGATGCGGCCCCAGGGTGGTGCCGACGCTCAGGTAATCGGCCTGCAGGTCTTCGCCGACCGTCGGTCGCGGCAAGACCACCGGCGCTTCCTCCTGGCGCGGCAGGCCGGCGAACAGCCCTAGCTGTTGCTGCACCCCCGCCACTTCCCAGCGCGCCCGATGCCGGTGCCCGGCCAGCCCGCGCAGGGCGCCGGCATCGGCCAGCAGCTCCTGGGCGCGGCTGTCCAGGCGCGCCCGTTGCCCGAGGTCGGCGATGTCGACAAACGGGCCATGCCCACGCGCCGCCTCGATCCGCCGCGCGTCGTCTTCGCGAAAGCCCTTGATCATCCGCAGCCCCAGGCGCAACGCCGGCTGCGCGCCGGCCAGCGGCTCCAGGCTGCAATCCCAGGTGCTGGCGCGCACGTCCACCGGACGAATCACCAGATGGTGCCGGCGCGCGTCCTGGAGGATCTGGTCGGGGCTGTAGAACCCCATGGGCCAGCTGTTGATCAGGGCGCAGGCGAAGGCCGCCGGCTCGTGGCATTTGAGCCAGCAGCTGGCATAGGTCAGCAAGGCGAAACTGGCGGCGTGGGACTCGGGGAAACCGTAGCTGCCAAAGCCCTTGATCTGCTCGAAGATCTGCGCGGCGAACTCGTCGCTGTAGCCATTGGCGCGCATGCCGTCGCGCAGGCGCAGGCGATGGGGTTCCAGGCCGCCGTGGCGTTTCCAGGCGGCCATGGAGCGGCGCAACTGGTCGGCCTCGCCGGGGGTGTAGTCGGCGGCGACAATGGCGATCTGCATCACCTGCTCCTGGAACAGCGGCACGCCCAGGGTTCGCTCCAACACCTCTTTGAGCTCCGCCGAGGGATAGGTCACCTTCTCCTTTTTGTCACGCCGGCGCAGGTACGGATGGACCATGCCGCCCTGGATCGGCCCCGGCCGGACGATGGCCACCTCGATCACCAGGTCGTAGAAATCCTTCGGCTTGAGCCGGGGCAGCATCGACATCTGCGCCCGCGACTCGATCTGGAACACACCGATGGTGTCGGCACGGCCGATCATCTCGTAGGTGGCCGGGTCCTCGGCGGGGATGCTGGCCAGGCTTAGCCGCTGGTCCCGATAGCCATGGATCAGATCGAAACAGCGGCGAATCGCGCTGAGCATGCCCAGCGCCAGCACGTCCACCTTGAGCAGCCCGACCGCGTCCAGGTCGTCCTTGTCCCACTGGATGATGGTGCGCTCGGCCATGGCCGCGTTTTCCACCGGCACCAGGGTGTCCAGCGGCTGTTCGGAAATCACGAAGCCGCCGGGGTGCTGGGACAGGTGCCGGGGAAAGCCGATCAGTTGCCCGGTCAGGCTCAGGACCCGGCGCAGCACCGGGCTGTCCGGGTCGAAGCCGGCCTCCCGCAGGCGCTCGACGGCCGGCGGCGTATCGCTCCAGTGGCCGCAGCAATCGGCCAGGGCGTTGACCTGGTCCGGCGGCAGGCCCAGGGCCTTGGCCACATCGCGCACCGCGCCGGCGCCGTGGTAGGTGCTGACCACCGCGGTCAGCGCGGCGCGGTGGCGGCCGTAACGCTGGAACACGTACTGCAGGACTTCCTCGCGGCGCTCGTGCTCGAAGTCCACGTCGATATCCGGCGGCTCGTTGCGCTCTCGGGAGAGAAAACGCTCGAACAGCAGGGTCGAGCGGTCCGGGTCGATCTCGGTGATGCCCAGGGCGAAACACACCACCGAGTTGGCCGCCGAGCCCCGGCCCTGGCAGAGGATCGACTGGCCGCGGGCAAAGTTGACGATGTCGTGCACCGTGAGGAAATAGCTCTCGTACCCCAGCTCGGTGATCAGCTCCAGCTCATCGTCGATCTGCTTGAGCACCTTGGGCTTGGCGCCCCCCGGCCAGCGCTTGACGATGCCGCGTTCGGTCAGCTCGCGCAGCCAGCTGGCGGGCGTCTGCCCTTGGGGCACCAGTTCCCGGGGATACTGGTAATGCAGTTGCCCGAGGTCGAAATGGCAGCGCTCGGCGATCCTCAGCGACTCCTCCAGCAGGGCCGACGGATACAGCCCGCGCAAGGCCTCGAGGCTGCGCAAATGCCGTTCGCCATTGGGGTGCAGGCGCTGGCCGGCCTCGGCCACCCGCACGTGATGGCGGATCGCGGTCATGGTGTCCTGCAAGGCCCGCCGCCCACGCACATGCATATGCACATCGCCGCAGGCCACGGCGGCAATGCCCAGCCCGCGAGCCAGCGCCAGCGACTCGTCCAGGCGCCGCTGATCGTCCTGGCCGCAGTGCAGCTCCACGGCCAGCCATAGCCGGTCGGCGAACACCTGCTGCAACCAGCGCCCCGCTTCTTGCTGCTCACCCTCTGGTTGACCGTCCGCCAGCCACAGGGCCAGCAGCCCCGGCAAGGGTTGTTCGAAGTCTTCGCGCAGCAGCTGGTACTGGCCCTTCTGCGCCCGGCGCCGGCCACGGGTGATCAGCCGGCACAGGCCCTGGTAACCCTCCAGGTTCTCCACCAGCAACACCAGCCTCGGGCCGTCGTCGAGGCGCATTTCGCTGCCGACGATCAGCGGTAGATTACAGTCCTTCGAGGCCTGCCAGGCCCGGACGATGCCGGCCAGGCTGCACTCGTCGGTAATCGCCAGGGCCTGGTAGCCCTGGGCCGCCGCCCGCTCGAACAGCTCGCGGGCACTGGAGGCACCGCGCTGGAAACTGAAGTTCGACAGGCAGTGCAGTTCGGCGTAGCCCTTCATGCGAACCAGCCCTGCAACAGCAAGGGCCCCGCCTCGCCCACCGGGCGATATGCCCAGCCCTGCTGGCCGCCGCGGGTTTCGATCAGGTAATAGTCGCGGCGCACGTCGCCGCCGTCCCACCAGCCGGACTCGATGCGCTCCGGCCCCATGAGAATGCGCGCCGCCCCCTCCGCCAGCACCAGCGGCTCGCGCAGCAGCCAGCCCGGGCGCCGGGGCCCGGGCAGCAGCGGGCAGGCCTGGCTGTCGCCGACCGGCTGCCAGCTGCATTCGGGGCGGTGGTCCGAGTGGAAGCGCAAGCCATGCACCGCCTCGTCCCCCAGGCGGGCGCGCAGGCGCTCGCGCAGTTGCTCCCAGGGCAGGGATTGCTGCGGGCGCTCGTCGAACAGTTCGCGGTGCTGCGGCACGAAGCGCGGCAAATCCTCGGCCACCAGGCGCACGCCACGCACCGGCGCCGGCACCTGGACCTGCTCCAGGCGCCCGCGCGCCAGTTCGAACAGCATCCCCGGCTCGCGCTCGGCGCTGAGCAGGCCAACCTTGACCAGGGTGTCGGGCAGCTCGACATGCTCCAGGTGCAGCTCGAAGCGCTGCACCCCGCTGTCACGGCCACAGAGAAACGCCGCCAGATCGCTGGTCAAGCGGCGCAGGGGAAACAGCAGGGCCTGATGGGACAGCACGTCGAAATTCAATTCGATGCGCAAGTCGAAACGGTCCGGCGGCTGATAGAACGCCAGCGCCAGGGAGCGCTCGCCCAAAAGAGTGTCCAGGTGCTTGAGCAGGCCCGCGTCGAAACGCCGGGCCAGGGTGTCCCGCGGCAGCCCACGCACCTGGGCGAAGGTGCGCAGGCCCATGCGCGACAAGGCTGTGGCCGTGCCCAGCGGCAGGCCGAGACGCTCCACGGGCATGCGCCCCAGGGCCTGGCGCAACGGTTCCAGGTCGGTCACCGCCAGCCCGTCGTAGGCATTGGCCAGCACCCGGGCCGCCGCCGGATTCGGCGCGCTGACGATGCGGTGGCGAAAACCCAGCGCTGTCAGTTCCTGGCGCAGGCGCGCCTCCAGCTGTGGCCAGGGGCCGAACAGGCCCAGGCTCGACTCGATCTCGAACACCAGGGTGCGCGGGTAATGCACGCTGACCTGGGAACTGAAGCGGTAGGCCCAGGCCGCGAGAAACTGCTGCCAACGGGCGATTTCCTCGGCGTCGTATTCGGCGCTGGCGAAGTCCTTGCTCAGGGCCTGGGCGGCGGTCAACGACTGTCCGGGGCGCAACCCCAGCTCGCGGCCCGCGGCATTCACCGCCTGGATCACCCGGCGCTGCGGCGTCCCGCTGAGCAGCGCCAGCGCGGCCTCCGGTTCGGGGCGCTGGCGCAGCGCCGCGTCCAGCGCCAATTGCGGGAACAGAATACAGACCCAGCGCATGGCAACCTCAGGGCCCCGGGGCGAAGGCGATCGGCGCCGAATGGGCCAGGCCGCCGCGGCATTTGAGCACCCGCAGCTGCGCCGGCCGCGCCTCCACGGCAAGCCGCAGGGCCGCCGGCGAAGGGTTGATGGCTTCCTTGAGGGAGCGGTAGGCAAAGGCCAGGGTCTGGCCGGTCTCGGCCGCCACCTGCAAACGCCGCAAGGCGCGGTCGTCGGCCTGTTGCGGCCAGCACAGCACGGCCCCGCAACTGCCCGAACGCAGGCATTGCTCGGCGGCCCACAGGGCATCCCGTTCGCCGGCCTGGATCACCGCCAACTGGCGCAGGTCGACCCCGGCGTTCTGCCAGGCCAGGGGGTACGGCACATGGGGCGGCGCCACCAGCACGATGCGTTCGCCGGCGGCCGAGAGCCGGGCCAGGGTCGGCCACAGCAGTTGCAGCTCACCGACACCCTGGGCGGCGATGAGGATTTCCGTCAGCGCCGCTTCCGGCCAGCCGCCGCCGGGCAAGGCCGCGTCCAGCATGGCGTGGCCGGTGGGTTGCGGGCTGGCGGCGGGCGCCGTCGGGCGGCCCTTCCACACCCGGCCGGCATTGAACAGCGTCTCCAGTGCCACGACGGCGCCCATCAGCCTTGCCTCACCAGGCCACAGAACACCCCTTCGATGGCCAGGTCGCGGTCCTCGCCGATCAGGATCGGCGCATAGGCCGGGTTGCGCGGCAGCAGGCGCACGCCCTCGGCCAGGCGTTCGAAACGCTTGATGGTGACCTCGCCGTCCAGCCGCGCCACCACGATCTGGCCGTTGCGCACCTCGCTATCGCGGCGCACCGCCACCAGGTCGCCGTCGAGGATGCCGTCCTCGATCATCGAGTCGCCCTGGACCCGCAGCAGGTAGTCGGGGGTGCGGGAAAACAGCGCCGGGTCGAGCAGCAAGCGGCTGTGCACCTCGGCATCGGCGCCGATCGGCAGGCCGGCGGCGACCCGGCCGAGCACCGGGATGTCGAGCAGTTCGGGGCGCGGCGGCTGGTTGAGCAGGCGGATGCCCCGGGCCTGGTTGGGGTTGACCTCGATGAAGCCGGCTTCGGTCAGGGCCACCACATGCTTGCGCGCCACGCTGCGCGAGGCGAAGCCGAAGGCCTCGCTGATTTCAGCGAGGCTCGGGGGCTGGCCATGTTCGGCGATGCGCTCGCGGATAAAGGTCAGGATGGCACTGCGGCGGGGAGATAAAGTGGTCATGGAGTACATTTGTACTCCTACCGGGTTTTCCTGACAAGAACCACCAGTCAGCCCAGGCCCCGGCTCGCCAGGAACGCGCTGATGTAATCGATGAACGCCAGCACCTTGGCCGTGGCCCGCCGATGGCTGGGGTAGACCGCGAGGATATGCGGCCCGAAGCAGTCCGGGTCGATGGCGTAGTCGGCCATCACCCGCACCAGGCGGCCGTCGGCCAGGTAAGGCGCGGCGCTCCACAACGGGGTGTGCAGCAGCCCGCGCCCGGCCAGGGCATTGGCCAGCAGCAGGTCGTAATTGTCGCTGCGCAGCCGCGGCGCCCGGGGTTGCGCCAGGCTCAGGCGCTGCCCGTCCCGCTCGACCCACCAGAACTCGCGGCTGAGCAAGGGATGGCGATAGAGCAGCCATTCGTGGTCGTCGAGGGTCTGCGGCGTCACCGCCACTCCCTTGCGCGCCAGGTAGGCCGGGCTGGCGCACAAGGCCAGGCAATTGCTGCCGACCACCCGGGCGATCAACCCCGGCAGGTCGTCATGGCCTTCGCGCAGGGCCAGGTCGTAGCCGCTTTCCAGCAGGTTGACGAACTCATCGCACAGGTCCATCTGCAGGTCGATCTGCGGATACTGCTCGAGGAAACCGCCACACACCTGGTCGAGAAAGGCCTGCCCATAGGCCAGCGGCGCGGTGATCTTCAGGTTGCCGCGCAGGCCATGCTGCAACTGCTCGATTTCCTCGCCGGCCTCCTCCAGCCGCTGCAGGACCTGGCGCGCGGTGTCCAGGTAGAGCCGCCCCACTTCCGTCAGCAAGATCCGCCGGGTGCTGCGCTCGAACAAGCGCGCGCCCAGCTCGACCTCCAGGTGATTGACCGCCTTGGTCAGGGCCGAGGGGGTCTTGCCCAACTGCTCGGCGGCGCGGCTGAAACTGCCCATCTGCGCGGTGACCACGAACATTTTCAGTGCACTCAACTTGTCCATGCTTTTTCCATTCAGGCAAAAACGTTTTTCGTCAGCGAGGCGTTCTGTCGGCTCTGGCAAGCCAATAAGCTGGCCATCAGACGCAATAACAAGGAAATACTCAATGAAAAGATTCATCCCGAATCTGCTGACGATTGCAGTGAGTTTTGCCTCAATGGAAGCCATGGCCGCCACCGATCTGGTGCTGTTCAACGGCCAGGTGTTCACCGCCGACCGCGCCCAACCCAAGGCCCAGGCCCTGGCGGTGGCCGACGGCAAGGTGCTGCAGGTGGGCAGCGACGCGCAGATCAAGGCCCTGATCGAAACCGGCACCCGGGTCATCGACCTGGGCGGCAAGACCCTGATGCCCGGCCTGATCGACAGCCATTCCCACGCGATCTTCGGCGGCCTGGAAATGACCTCGGCCAACATGCAGGACGAGGTGGTCGGTCTCGACGAGCTGGAGAAAAAGCTGCGTGCCTGGCGCGACGACGGCAAGGCCAGGCATGGCGATGTCCTCGGCATCGCCGGCATGAGCTCGGCCTACTGGGCCCAGGCCGAAGCCCTGGGCCAGCGCTTCAACGCCGGCGAATGGGCCAGGGTGCCGGTGGTGTTCACCGGTAGCGATCACCATACCGCCTGGGCCAACAATGCGATGCTCGAGCGCGCCGGCATCGACGCCGCTCTGCTCAAGAACCTGCCGCAGGCCGAGCGCGACACCATCGGCAAGCTCGCCGACGGCCGCCCCAACGGCTTCCTGGTGGATGCCGGCTGGGACCGGGTCGCGGCGAAAATGCCGGTGCCCAGCGCCGCCGCCCTGCTCAACGCGGCGCAATCGGCGGTGCGCTACAACAACAGCCTGGGCATCACCGCCTGGATGGACCCGGCGGCCAACGCGGCTCCCGGCGAGGCGGTATTCGCCCTCAAGCCCACCGCCCAGACCGTCGGTGTGCTGCCGGCCTACAAGGCGCTGGCCGAGAGCGGCGGCATGAGCGCCCATGTCGCCGCGCTGCTGGTGGCCAACCCGAAAAGCCTTCCTGCCGACCTCGACGTCCTGGAGCAGGTGCGCCAGCAATTCCAGGGCATCCCCAACCTGACCCTGCCCGGGGTCAAGATCTTCGCCGACGGGGTGATCGAGTACCCGGCCCAGAGCGCGGCGATGATCGATCCCTACAGCAACTCGCACAAACAGGGCGAACTGCTGATCGATCCCGAGCATTTCGGTGAGCTGGTCAGCGCCATCGACCAGCGCGGCTGGCGGGTGCACATCCATGCGATCGGCGACCGCGCGGTGCGCGAATCCCTCAACGGCATCGCCCAGGCGCGCAAGGACCGCCAGAGCGGCATCGCCCACTCCATCACGCACCTGCAGATGGTCAACCCGAAAGAGTTCGCCCGCTTCAAGCCGCTGGGGGTCATCGCCTCGATGCAACTGCTGTGGGCCTCGGCGGACGACTACACCCTGGACATGATCAAGCCCTACGTCAGCGCCCTGGCCTTCCGTTACCAGTACCCGGCGCATTCCCTGCTCAAGCAGGGCGCGACCCTCGCCGGGGCCAGCGACTGGCCGGTGTCCTCGCCCAACCCGTGGAACGCCATCGCCCAGGCCATCACCCGCAAGGGGCCGCTGGGGGTGCTCAACGCCGACGAGCGCCTGGACCGCGAAACCATGTTCTACGCCTACACCCTCAATGCCGCCCGCGCCATCGGCCTGGAGCAACGGATCGGCTCGCTGAGCGCCGGCAAACAGGCCGATTTCATCGTGCTGGACCGCGACGTGTTCAAGGTCGACGAAAAGGCCCTGCACGAAACCCAGGTGCTGCAGACCTGGTTCGCCGGCCGCGAAGTCTACGCCCGGCCTCTCTAATCCGATCCGTCTGAAAACCAGCTGATCCACTGCCCCGCCCCACGTCCTTGCGTGTGGGCCGGCGCAGCCTTGCCCGAAACCTGCCCATAACAATCACAACAATACGGGACGCCCACATGAAGACCCTCAGCCTGTTCGCCATCGGTGCCTTGAGCCTGTTGCCCCTGGGCAGCCAGGCCCTGCCCTTGAACGATGACTTTGCCGTGGAACTGGAACTGACCCTGGCCAGCGACTACCGCACCCGCGGCATTTCCCAGACCCAGAACGACCCCGCCGCCCAGGCCGCGGCGACCCTGCTGCACAGCAGCGGCCTGTACCTGGGCGCCTGGACCTCCAACGTCGATTTCGGCGGCGGCCTGAAGACCCGCCAGGAAGTCGACTACTACGCCGGCTGGCTGTGGCAGGCCAGCGACGCGGTCAGCCTCGACCTGGGCTACCTCAAGTACAGCTACCCCCGGGAAGGGCAATTCAACCAGAGCGAGGTCTACGGGATTTTCAGCGCCTACGGGTTCAGCCTGGCGGCCTATTACTCCAACGATGCACCGGGCATCGACAGCCAGCAGAACACCCTGTACCGCTACCTCGGCTACGAAACCGAGCTGCCCCTGGGCCTGGGCTTGAAGCTGCGTTACGGCGAGATGGACTTCAAGGACCCCCGGCTGATCTCGGCCTCGGGCCAGGGCGAGGATGCCTACCACGAATGGGAGGCCAGACTGACCCGCGAAGTGGCGGGCGTGGTGCTGGGCCTGAGCTATATCGATACCGACCTGTCGAAAAGCCAGTGCACCGGCAATTACGGGTTCAGCGACCTGTGTGGCGCGAGCTGGGTCGCCAGTGCCAGGAAGACCTTCTGAATCCCGCGGGCGCTGGTCGGCGTGAACCGATACGAAAAGCAGCGCCCTTTCGACATTTTTTTTACCAATCCCTCTCTATAGTCGGCAGTGCAACTGCTGGCGTCTTCATCACAGGTAGAGGAACGAACTGAAATGGTCTTGGGCAAAGGACTGCGATTCGCGTCACTCACATCGACCCGCCTGGTGCTGCTGTTTTCCCTGGCGCTGGTGCTGCTCTACAACTTCGCCACCTGGCACGCCCTGGGCAACCTGATCAGCCTGCAAGGCCTGCACAAGCTGGCGTTCTTCGCTTCCTTCGGGCTGTTCCTGTGGGCCGCCATCACCCTGCTGCTGACCCTGGTGTCCTTCCGCTGGACCCTCAAGCCAGCGCTGAGCCTGGTGGCCCTGACCTCAGCCGCCGCCGCGTATTTCATGAACCAGTACGGCATCACCATCGACACGGTGATGGTGCAGAACGTGTTCGAGACCAACCCGGACGAAGCCGCCGCGCTGTTCAATTTCAAGCTGCTGGGCTACCTGCTGGTGCTGGGCCTGTTGCCGGTGGTGCTGATCTGGCGCACCCCGGTGCGCTACCGGCCGTTCTTTCGCGGCCTGCTGAACAAGCTGCTGGTGATCGCCGGCTGTGTGCTGGTGATCGCGGTCTCGGTCGGCGCCTTCTATTCCACCTACGCGCCGATCTTTCGCGAAGAAGACAAGCTGACCCACTTCATCAACCCGACCAACTACATCTACGCCCTCGGCAAATACGCCAAGCAGAGCCTGGGGGTCAAGCAACACCTGGTGGTCCAGCCGATCGGTCAGGACGCGGCGATGAGCGCCCAGGCCAGCGCCCGGGAGAAGAAGTCGCTGATGATCCTGGTGGTCGGCGAAACCGCCCGCGCCGATCACTTCTCCCTCAACGGCTATGCCCGCGACACCAACCCGGAGCTGGCCAGGCTGGACATCCTCAATTTCACCCAGGTGCACTCCTGCGGCACCTCGACCGCGGTCTCGGTGCCGTGCATGTTCTCGATGTTTCCCCGCGGGGACTACAGCGACAAGAAGGGCAAGACCTACGAAGGCCTGCTGGATGTGCTGCAACGGGCCGGCGTGCAGGTGCTGTGGCTGGACAACAACAGCGACTGCAAGGGCACCTGCCTGCGGGTGCCGAACCGCGACATTCCCAAGACCCAGCCGAGCCCCTTCTGCGACGGCAAGAACTGCCTGGACGAAGCCCTGCTGGTGGACCTGCAGCAGTACATCGACCACCTCGGCGACAACGCGATCATCGTCCTGCACGCCGACGGCAGCCACGGCCCGGAGTACTACGAGCGCTATCCGAAGAGCCTGGAGCGCTTCACCCCGATCTGCCACACCAACCAGCTGGGCAGTTGCAGCAGCGAGGAACTGGTGAACGTCTACGACAACACCATCCTCTACACCGACCACTTCCTGGCCCGGGTCATCGAGCTGCTCAAGCACAACCAGCAACGCTTCGACACCTCGATGCTGTACGTCTCCGACCATGGCGAGTCCCTCGGCGAAAACGGCCTGTACCTGCACGCCGCGCCCTACGCCCTGGCGCCGCAGGCGCAGACCCATGTGCCGATGCTGATGTGGTTCGGCCAGCAGGCCCTGAATGACCTGGGCATCCAGCGCGACTGCCTGCAAGGCAAGAGCGGCGAGCCGGACCTGAGCCACGACAACCTGTTCCACTCGGTGCTCGGGCTGTTCGAGATCAAGACCAGCCTGTACCAGCCGCAGCTGGACATCTTCCATTCATGCCGGCCGAACATGACCGCGGCACACTAGCGCCGCTGGATAGCGCTTGGCTTCTGTAGGAGCGAACGGGCGGCGATCCGACTTGCTCGCGATGAACGATAACGCGGTGTGTCAGATACCCCGCGTCGCGGCCTTCGCGAGCAAGCTGCGCTCCTACAGAAGAAGATCGCGCACGTTCCGTAGGGTCTAACCGCGCTTGAGGATCAGGTCCATGACCCGGTCGGTTTTCACCGCCTCGGCGGCCAGGGCAGGATGCTGCGCTTGGCCACGGATATGGGCGTTCATGCCCAGCACGTGGTGCCACTGGATGTGCTCGGGGTTGTCGATGAACAGGCTCAGCCGTTCATCGGCGTCCAAGTGCAGCGGATGCTCGTCGAACACCGAGAAAGCGATACGCCCCTGGCTGCCGATGATCTCCACCCGATCCACCCGACGGTCCGCGACGAAGTTCCAGGCCCCCGTGCCCAGGGCGCCGCAGGCGAAGCGCCAGCTGGCGCTCACCGCGTCCTCGGCGCTGTACAGCCCGGCCTGCCGCGCGGTGAAACCGGCGACCTCGGTGATGTCCCCCAGCAGGTACTGGAACAGGTCCAGGCCGTGGCTCGCCAGGTCGGCGAAGTAACCGCCGCCGGCGATCTGGGGGTCGGTACGCCAATTGCGGCCGCCATTGCGATCGGCCTCGGACGGCGCCTTGGTCAAGGTCCAGCTCAGGTGGCGGACCTCACCGATGCGCCCGTCCCGCAGCCATTGCCGCACGTGCTGGAAGCGCGGCAGGGAACGGCGGTAGTAGGACACGAACAGGTGCAATCCGGCCCGCTGGAAAACCTGCTGCATCTCCAGGCTTTGCGCGGCGTTCAACGCCATCGGCTTTTCCACGCAGCAGTGCTTGCCGGCGGCGGCCACCCGCAAGCTGTAGGCGTGGTGACTGTCGGGCGGCGTGGCGATGTACACCGCGTCCACCTCGGGGTCGTCGATCAGCGCCTGGGCATCGGTGTAGAAACGCGCGATGCCGTGGCGCGCCGCATAGTCCCGCACCGCTTCCAGGCGCCGGCCCATCACCGCCACCAGGGCCGAACCCGGTGCCTTGTAGAAGGCCGGGCCGCTCTTGCGCTCGGTGACGCTGCCACAACCGATCATGCCCCAGCGCACAGGCGGCATGCCCTCTCCTGCGGTGCCCATGGGCCGGTCAGACCGCTTGCAGGGCGCGCAGGTCTAGGCGGCCGTCCAGCAGCGGCGGGCACCAGTAGTAGCCGCCGGTGATCGGCCGGCTCATGCGGTACAGGCCGTCGACGATGCCGTCTTCCAGGCCGCTCATGCGTCGCAGCTGGACTTCGAAGGCCTGGAGGCTGTGGCCGAAGGCGAGGAACATCAGGCCGCCCTTGTCGCCTTCGATCCATGGCATCGAACGGCGCACCATAAAGGCCTCGGGGGTGAAGCTCTCCTGGGCGGTGCGCTTGACGTGGGCCGAGGCCGGCGCGTCGTCCAGCTCTTCGTTGTCGCTCAGGCGGCGGCCGATGATGTTGTCGCGCTCCTCCTGATGCATCGCGGCAAAGCCCTTGAAGTCGTGCTGCCATTGCTGGATCGCGGCGAAGCTGCCACCGCGCAGGCCGTCACTGCCATCGGCCAGGGCCGCGGAAACTGCCTCTTCATCGTGGGGGTTTTCGGTGCCGTCCTCGTAACCGGTCAGGTCGTGGCCGGTCTTGTGGCGGAAGGTTTCGTTCATCTGCACCAGGCGCAGCGCCGGGGCCAGGGCGGCCGCCAGGGCGTTGCCGCGGTGCAGCAGCTCGCCGCGGTCTTCGCCATGCAGCCAGACCCACAGCGCATGCTGGGTCGAAGGGTTGTCGACGCCGACGCCGGTCAGCGCCGGGAAGGCCTTGAGCCCCTGCACGCGGGCGCCCAGCGCCTTGACCAGCGACGCGCCAAACCCTGCTACCGCCGTTTTC
The DNA here is from genome assembly GCF_003945765.1 of Pseudomonas chlororaphis subsp. chlororaphis. Lineage (NCBI taxonomy): Bacteria > Pseudomonadati > Pseudomonadota > Gammaproteobacteria > Pseudomonadales > Pseudomonadaceae > Pseudomonas > Pseudomonas chlororaphis. The sequence goes on from NZ_CP027712.1 coordinate 4,307,204, forward strand.
CCGTCCACCAGCGTCAGCAGACGATCGATCGCCGCCGGCAGCGCCTCGATGGATTCGAGGGCGAAAAACAGGTGACGAGCCTGGCTCGGAACGGGGGTGGCAAGAATGCCCGGCTGGTAGTAACTCATAGCGACTCCTTGAAGAAAGCCCGGAGTTTACCCGGAGCACCACAATTTGTGGGGGTTTAGACACCCATGAAGTGATGCGGTGAATGGCCACGCCCCTGTCCTACGCCTGACCGCCCTCTTCCCGATAGGCACTGGGGCTGAGGCCGGTCCAGCGCTTGAACGCCCGGCGAAAACTGCGCACGTCGCTGTAGCCCACCGCCTCGGTGATGCGCTCGATGGACAGCTGCGGGTTGGCCAGCAGGCTCAGGGTGCGCGCCCGGCGCACCTGCTCCAGCAACGCGTCGAAGGTCAGGTCGTGCTCGCTCAGGCGCCGGCGCAGGGTGCGCCCGCTCATGTTCAGGTCGCTGGCGACCTGGTCGATATGGCTGCCCTGGGTCAGGTCGCGGGAGATGGCCCGCTCCACCGCCTGGATCAGGTCCAGCTTGCGGTGCACCTGGGCGCTTTCCAGTTCCAGCAGCTTGAGCGCCTGGCGCAGGGCCACGGCGTGGTGGTTGGGCAGGCGCGTATCAAGCCATTCGCCGGCGATGACCATGCGGTTGTGCAGGCAGCCGAAGTGCACGTCCGGCCCCAGCAGGCGCAGGTACTCGTCCTGGTAGGCCGGGGCGGCGTGCATGAACTCTACCCGCAGCGCCTGGAAATCGGCGCCGACCAGGGCGCGGCCATAGACCGGCAGGCTGGCGAAGAACTCTTCGACGGCAAAGATCTGTACGTCGCTGTAGGGCAGCCGGCATTCGACCTCGACGAAAAATTCGTCGCCCTGCTGCCGTACCGTGCAGCTGACGATGCCGCCCGAGGTGTGCTGGTGGCGGATGCCGATGTCGAAGGCATCGCGCAGGGTCTTGCACAGCGACAGCACATGCCCCAGCAGGCCCAGGGTGCCGAGCACGTTCTGGTGCCCGACCCACAGGCCCAGGCCCTGCCGGGGCAAGGCCTTGAGCGCGCGCTGGATCATCGCCACGGCCTGGCGGTAGGAGATGCGTTGCGCAGGGTCCTGCAGGTCGTCGAGGGTGAAGCCCAGGCCGCGGCACAGGGTGTGCGGGTCGACGCCGTGGCTGCCGGCGACTTCGGCCAGGGTCTGCAACAAAAAGGGCGAAACCAGGGCCAGTTGGTACTGTGGATCGACGGCTTTCATCTGCATGGGCATCGGGTCCCGAGCCGGTTCGGCTGCAATGCTTATTCTGGTTATGCGCCCCGCTCCCATCACCGCCAGGGCGAGGCGAGCGCCCGCTCAGCATAGCGTTTTCCGCTCGCGTTCACGGAAGGATGTAACAAGTCATTGCAGGCTGGCCGCGAAAGTCCCCCTCAGTGGCCGCCAATACCCTGCCTGCCCGGGCGCCGAAGGCTTATTCCTATGGGGCGGCCGGAAACCGGCCCACTGCGCGCCCACTGACAATAATAAGAGCCCGAACATGAATTCGACCCGCACCCATCTCTCCCGGCGCCTCGCCGCCAGCCTGGCCTGCCTCGCCGCCCTGCCCGCCCTGGCCCCGGCCAGCGAATCCGGGGTCGACAATATCGGCCCCGGCACCGACGGTTTTTTCATCCTGCCGCTGGATGTCAACGGCCTGCCGGACCACATGTTCGCCTTCAACCTGTATTACAACCACTACGAAGCGCGGAAGCTGAATATCAGCTCCCTGGGCGGCAAGGTGCCGGACGTGCGGATCGTCTCCGACGCGATCATTCCCCGCCTCGACTACCTGAGCCCGCTGCGGGTATTCGGTGGGCGACTCGGCGGCTACGTGGCGCAGCCCTATCTGCGTCAGCAGGTGGGGGTCTTCGGCCTCAAGGACCAGCGCGAAAGCATGGGCGACACCACCATCGCGCCGATCATCCTGTGGGACCTGGGCAAGAACTTGACCCTGGGCGCCGCCGTGGAAATCACCATTCCCACCGGCAAGTACGACGCGACGCGCCTGGCCAATACCAGCAACAACTTCTACACCTACAAGCCGCTGGTTTCGGTGACCTGGCTGCCGACCCCGCGTACCGAGCTGTCGCTGAAGACCACCTACAGCTTCAACGAGGAAAACCACGCCACCGACTACAAGTCCGGGCAGATTTTCCACTTCGACTATTGCGCCAGCTACAAGGTGACCGACAACCTGAGCCTGGGGCTCAACGGCTACTACCTGAAGCAGACCAGCGACGACAAACAGTACGGCCGCACCGTGCAGTTTCTCGGCGAGGACGTGGACGACGGCGTGCGCGGCCAGGTGTTCGCCATCGGCCCGGCGCTGTACCTGACCTTCCTCAAGTACGCCAGCGCGGAGATCCGCTGGGCCAAGGAGTTCGACGTGGAGAACCGGCCCGAGGGCGAGATGCTGTGGGCCAAGCTGACGATTCCGTTCAGCCTGTGATGTAGGAGCGAGCGGGCGGCGATCCGACTTGCCCGCGATGGCTGCGCCGCGGAATGCCTGGCGGACCGCGTTATCGCTCATCGCGCGCAAGCTGCGCTCCTACAGAAGCAGGACGCGCACGCCGTAGGAGCGAGGCTTGCCCGCGAAAGGCCTCGAGGACAGCGCAAAAACCTAGCTGTAGACCGGCCAGCGCTCGACGATCCGCCCGCTGCGCACCGCCAGCAGGTCGCCGAATTGCAGCAGCAGCGCTTCGCTCTGCATCGGCCGCAGGAACACCTGGTCGTCCGGTCCCAGGCCCACGGCGGGCGAGCCGTTGACCATCTCCTGGTTGGAACTGCGGCCGAACAGACCGTTGCTTTGCAGCCCCGCCGGCGACTCGAACTCGGCCTGCCAGTTGCCGCCATAGATGAAGAATGTCTCGCGCTGGTTCGGGTCCCACCAGGCCAACAGCTTCGACTTGTCGTCCAGCGCCGGGATGCGCACCGGGCCAGTGTTTTTCAGCACCGGGGTAGCGATGTAGGCCGCGGGCCGATGTTCGCTGAGGGATGGCAGGTCGTAATGGGTCGGCTTGAGCATCGCCGTGCCCACCGACACCTCGCTGCTCAACTGTTCCTGCTCATGCATGCGGTAGCTGGGGCTGCCGGCGGTATTGAGGGTCAGCCCCGGCTGCCAGAGCGCCGGATGGCGTTGCCGGGTGAAGTCCACGGCGCTCTGGTAGCGCTGCATGACCTTGGCGAACAGCGCTTCGGACGAGCCGAGAATGCCCGGCACGCCCATGCCGACAAAGGGGTCGTAGCCCATGAAACCGGCGAACTCCAGGTGCTGGGGGTTGGCCGCGATCAGGGTCAGCAGCGGCCCCAGGCCGCTGCTGTCCTTCACCCCACCGCGGTGCAGGCCGACGTCCAGCTCGATATTGATCCGCAACCGGGTGCCCAGGCCGCGAGCCAGGGCCAGGTATTGCTGCAAACGTTCCGGGGTATCGATCAGCCATTGCAACTGCCGGGCCGGGTCGAACCGGCCTTTGTGGCCCTGGTAGAACAGCTGCGCCGAGCGCACCGGCAGCGGCTTGCCCAGCAGGATATCGGCCTCGGGAAAACGCAGGGCATCGTGATTGAGGAACGGCTGGTGGAACGACATCAGGCGCTGGGTGCCGGCACGCTGGCCGATGTACGCCAGCAGCCCCGGCGACGGCAGGGATTTCTCCACCAGCCGCAGCTGCTTGCCGCCGCGCTTGACCGACTGCAGCACCACATCGATGTTGTGGTCCAGGCGATCGAGGTCGATCAGCAGCACCGGGCGCATCGGGCCGTGGGCCTTGAGTTCCTGGTTCAGCGCGCGGAAATAGTCGCTGTAGGGCCCGCCCCGGTCGGCGGGCCGCAGCCAGGCACCCACGCCTGCCAACAAGGCGCCGACACCCGCGGTACCGAGCAGGAAGTTGCGTCGATTCATGCTTTTTATCTCCCTTCAGACCACGCCCAGGATGGACGACAGGTGTGCATTGAGGAACTTGCCGCCGGGGTCCAGCGCTTCGCGCACCCGGGTGAATTCCCGCCAGCGCGGGTACAACGCCTGCAACTGTCGGGCGTTGAGGCTGTGCAACTTGCCCCAGTGCGGGCGGCCGGCGTACTTCCAGAAGATCGGTTCAATGGCGGCGAAGAAGTTGTGGTGGTCCATGGCGTAGTGCTGGTGCACCGAGATCGAACAGCTGTCGCGGCCCTCGAACATGCTCAGGGCAATGTCGTCGGCCTGGACATAGCGGTACTCGATGGGAAACCAGGTGCGCAGGTCCTTGTCGCGGATCAGCTTGAGGATTTCCCGCAGGCAGGCCGGGCCGTGCTCGGCCGGCACCGAGTACTCCATTTCGTTGAAGCGCACGTTGCGCACGTTGGCGTAGACCTCGTAGGAGTCGCCGACCCGGTCGTCGAAACGGGCGAAATGCCGCAGGCTGTTGAGCAGGGTGCGGCGGGTTTCGGGAAAGTCGCTGAGGTATTTATCGAGGTTCTCGATCAGGCTGACGAACTCGTTGCCGCCCTCTTGTGCCGGGTCCACGGGCAGGGTCGCCGGGTCTTCGGTTTCATTCAGGGCAATCGACAGCGCGTAGTCGGAATGGGTGACCACCAGCATTTCCCAGTGCTGGTTCTCGCGGGTGTTTTTCGCCAGGTCTTCGAGCAGTTCCTCGGTCTTGGCGATCCACTGTTTTTCCCGCAGGCGATAGGCCGGGCGATTCTGCAGACGCACCCGGGTGGCCACGCCCAACGCACCGAGGGAGACCCGCGCTGTGTTGAAGATTTCGGCGTTACGGCGGCTGTCGCAGTCCAGCACCTCGCCGCTGGCGGTCACCAGTTGCAGGCCGCACACCTGGGCCGAATAGGACGTGAAGCCGACGCCGGTGCCGTGGGTCGAGGTGGCGATGGCCCCGGCCAGGGTCTGGTAGTCGATGTCGGCCATGTTCGGCAGGGCCTGGCCGATCGCCTTGAGCGGCGCGCCCATGCGCGACATCGGCGTGCCGGCGGCGAACTCGGCCTGCAAGGTGGCGGCATCGTGGCTGAGCAGGCCGCTGAAAAAACTCAGCGACAGCAGCGTGCCGTCGGTGGGCACCAGGGCGCTGAAGGAGTGCCCCGAACCCACCGGACGGATCTTGCCCGGGGTCTGGCGAATCACCTGCACCAGCTCGTCCAGGTCCTTGGGCGCCAGCCGCGCCAGGGGCAGGCAGCTTTGCGCGCCGGACCAGTTGCGCCAGGGAATCAGCCGGGGCGCCCGCGCCAGCTCGGCCAGCAGCGGGTTGCTGGCCAGCGCACTGAAGGTCCCGGCCACTGCGGCGCGTTGCAATAGCTGACGTCGTGTGAGGGGCATGCTCATGCCAGTGTCCTTGTGCCAGATTATTGGAGGTCTTGTGCGGACATGAAGCGGATCAGGCCGAGGAACTGCTCCTCGGAACACTGCATGCACAGGCCCATCGGCGGCATGCCGTGGTAGCCGTTGATGCTGTGGTCCAGCAGGGTGTCGGCGCCCTGGGCGATGCGCGGGCGCCAGGCCTGGATATCGCCGGTCAGCGGCGCGCCGGACGCCGGGTTGGCGTGGCAGAGTTTGCAGCTGCTGTCATAGATCCGCGCCAGCGCCGAGTCGTCGGGCAGCTGTTGCAGGGTGGCCGCCGATGGCGGCGCGGGCTTGTCGCCGCAGGCAACCAGCAGCCCGCCCAGTGCCAGCCACAGGGCGACGCGCCCCAGGCGATACGGCGTGACGACGGATGAAAACCGCAGCGAGGCAGTCGGTGCCGGCATGGTGTTCCTCTCGGGTGACGGTCGGGATCGACCCAGAACCAACACTAAGCCAGGCGCGGCCACGGCCTGAGGGCATTGCGGGCCAGCGAGGGGGGCATCTGCGGCCAGGGGCAGACGCTTGCCCACGATGGGGGCGCCGCGGTTTACCGGTGGACCGCGTTATCGTTCATCGCGCGCAAGTCGGATCGCCGCCCGCTCGCTCCTACTGGATTGCGCGGGCTTCTGTAGGAGCGAGGCTTGCCCGCGAAAAACCGTTAACGATAACGCGGGGGCCTGGGGACCGCCGCTACGCGGGCAATCGAGCGACAGCCGGCCGCTGCTGCTGGAGAACAACAGCCGGGACTATTTGATGCGGTAGTGAAAGGTGTTGCGCACCGCGGGCACCGACACCGCCTGGCCGTCGACGATGCGCGGTTGGTAGCGGAAGGTGTTGGCCGCCGCCAGCGAGGGGCGGATAAACAGCTGGTGGCAGCCATCGAGCACCTTGGGGTGCTCCACCTTGCCTTGCGGGTTGACGCTGTATTCCACGGTGCAGTCGCCTTCAATGTGCTTGTCCAGGGCGCGTTGCGGGTAGTCCGGGGCCTCCTTGCTCAGGGGCAGGTATTGGCGGCTGTCGGCCGCGGCCTGGGCGGCAGCTTGTTGCCGGGCGCGCTCGGCGGCCAAGCGGGCCTGTTCGGCACGCTGCTGCTGTTGCGCTTGCTCCTGGGCCAGGCGCTGCTGCTCGGCTTCGCGGCTGCGCTGTTGGTTTTCCTGGCGCTCGCGCTGCTGCTCGGCCAGTTGCTCGCGCTTCTTGTCCTCGACCCGTTTGCGCGCCAGGGCCGCCTGTTCGAGCTTGCGCGCCTGGAGCTGCGGATCGACAGCAGGCTTGACCGGCTCGACCGGAGCCGCGAGCACCGGCTCCGGCGGTGCCGGTGTCGGTACGGGCTCGACTAAAGCCGGCGCGGGCTCGGGCGCTTGTGGCGCTGGCGGCAGCATCACCAGTTGGGTACGCAACACCGCCGGCTGTTCGGCGGCCGGCGGCTCTACCGACCAGCCCGCCACCAGCAGCGCCAGCACCCCGGCGTGCAGCGCCACTGCCAGGGTCCCGGCCAGCGCATGGGACCGCCAGTGCCTGGGCGAGGGTTGCAGGGAGAATTCGTCGAAAGCCTGCCGTGGACTGTGCATGATCATCGCCGTCATTGCGGGGCCTCGGTCACCAGCCCCAGGTTGCTCACCCCGCCCTGCTGCAACGCCGCCATGGCCGCTACCACCAGGCCGTAGCCGGCGTCCTGGTCGGCGCGGATGTAGACCTGGGTATCGCTGCGCGCGGCGACGATTTGCGCCACCTTGGCGCGCATCTCGTCGAGGTCCACCGCGCTGTCGGTCTGCTGGCGCGTATCCAGCTCGCCGCCGAGGTTCCAGTAGTAGCCGCCCTCGGCCTTCACCGACAGGGTCAGGATCTGCTGCCGGGTATCGGTGGCCAGGGCCTCGCTGGCGACCTTGGGCAACTCGATCTTCACCCCCTGGGTCAGCATCGGCGCGGTGACCATGAAGATCACCAGCAGCACCAGCATTACGTCGATGTAGGGCACCACGTTCATTTCGGCCTTGGGCCCGTGCTTGTGTTGCGGCCTGACTAGCATCTGCACTCTCCTCTCAGGCCGCGACGGCCAGGTTCGACGACGCGCCGTGCAGCTGGCGATGCAGGCGCGCCTGCAGTTCGTTGCCGAAGGCGTAGTAGCGGGTCAGCAGGGTCTGGCCACGGGCGGCGAAACGGTTGTAGGCAATCACCGCGGGGATCGCCGCGAACAGGCCGATGGCGGTGGCGATCAGCGCTTCGGCGATGCCTGGGGCCACGGTGGACAGGGTCGCCTGCTGCACCTGGGACAGGCCGAGGAAGGAATTCATGATCCCCCACACGGTGCCGAACAGGCCGATATAGGGGCTGACCGAACCCACCGTGGCGAGGAACTGCAGGCCTTTTTCCAGGCGGATTTCCTGCTCGCTGATGGCCACGTACAGCGAACGCTCGACCCCTTCGAGCACCACCCCGGCCGGGTTGCCGCCCTGCTGGCGCAGTTGGCTGTAGGCCTGGAAACCGGCCTGGAAGATCGGCTCGACACCGCCCTCGCCGTCCGCCCGTTGCAGGCTTTCGCGGTACAGCGGGGTCAGTTCGGCGCTGCCGCGAAAGCGCTGGACGAAGGCGTCGAGCTGGCGTTCGGTGCGCTTGAGCACGCTGCTGCGCTGGATGATCAGGTACCAGCTGAGCAGCGACGCCAGCAACAGGGTGAGCATGACCGCCTTGACCAACAGGCTGGCATCGCTGATAAGCCCCCAGATGGTCATGTGTTCCAGTGTCGCCTGCATGGTGAAACTCCTTTGCCTGTGCGCCCGGGCCGTCAATGCGCGGCGGCCCCGGGGCTATTCGATGACATGTTGATGAACGGTTAATGACAGCTCAGGGCAGTTGCAGCGCCCTGGCCACCTCGGCCCAGGGCACGAACTTGAAGTTCTGGGTCTGCTCGGGCATGCGCTTGCGGCCGTCCTGGACCACCAGCAAGCCCTGGCTCCAGGGCCCGCCGAGGTTGGCCGAGGTGACTTCCAGGCCATCGGTTTCCGACGCCCCGTCGATGCCCGCGGCGGCATTCAGGCCGACCCGGAAGGCCCCGCGGGAGGCGAACGGCGGCTCGGCATCGAGCAGCACATAGCTGTCGTTGCCCTGGCTGGAAATCATCAGGTAGTCATGCGTCTCGCTCTGGTACAGCGCCAGGCCCTCGACATCGGCATGCAGCTGCGGGCCGACCTTGATCACGCTGGTGAGGTTGGCCGGCTGGTCGGCGCGGGCATCCACCGCCCACACGCCGACGTCTTCCTCGCCGAGGAACAGGCGCTGGCGCTGGTCGTCGGCGACACAGCCTTCCGGCTGGCTGTCGACCTTGAACTGGCGCACCAGCTCGCCCTGGACCCGGCCATCGGCGGCACTCAGGCGGTATTGCAGGAAGCGGCCGTCCTTGCCGTTGGCAAAGGCATACAGCTCGCCGCTGGCCGGCTGGAACAGGCAGATACCGTAGATTTCCTTGAGCGGCGTGGGGATCTCCCCGGCTTCGCGCAGCTCGCCGCTGGCGCGATCGATGCTGAACAGGCTGAGGCTGTTGTGATCGCGGTTGCTCGCCACCGCCAGATCGACCACCTGGGTGCCCAGCTTGAAGTTCGCCCGCAGGTCGACGTTGTTCAACCGCCCCACCGGCAACTCCTGGAGCAATTTGCCTTGCAGGTCGTAGGCCAGCAGCCCCTGCTTCTTGTTGGTGCCCAGCACCCGGCTCAGCTCCGGCTGCCGAGGGTGAATCCAGATCGCCGGGTCGTCCGCCGCATCGCCCTGGCGCCCTACCGGCTCGCTCTGGCTCAGGGCCGACACATTCGGCAGCACCGGCGCCGGCGGCACCGGGGTGGCCTGCCAGTCCAGCCGGCCCTGGTAGATCCGCCCGTCGTCATCGTCGCGCAGCAGTATTTGCAGGCCCTTGGCGCTGGCCTGCACGGCGAGGTTTTCCGGCTCCTTCAGGCCGGGCAAGCTCAGGTTGGCCCTGGGCGACCAGCCTTCGCCCTGTTGTTGGTCGCCCTGCTGATAAAGGTGCAGGCGCGCCGCCTTGGGGTCGAGCGCCAGCACGCCCCCCGGTACCAGGGCCATGGCGCCGGCGGCCTTGGCGATGTCGCCGAAGGGCGCGCGCATGGCCACCGGCCGCCGCTCGACCTCGGCTTCGGGGTGCGCCGGGTAGGCCCACCAGCCGACGTTCTCTTCGTTGACCAGCAATTGATTGGCGCCATCGTCCACTTGGCAGAACTGCGCCGCCGGCGGCAGCGGTACGCCGCGCACCCGTTGCGCCGTGGCGCTCAGCCGGGCGCCGGTGCCCACCAGCCATTGCTCGCCCTTGCCCTCCTCGCCCACCAGGAACAGGAACAGGTTGCTGGCCTCGTCGCGGTACAGGCACAGGCCGTTGACCGGGAAGTCCCGCGCCGGCAGGTACAGCGGCTGGCCCCACTGGCGGCTCTGTGGATCGAGGCTGACCAGCAGTGCCTGCTGGCGCTGGCTGTCGAGCGTGGCGACCAGCACCTGCTGGCCGGCGGCGCGGCTGTCCAGTCCATTGAAGGCGCCTTGCAAGCGCGCCAGTTGCTCGCCCTGGGCGTCGAGCAGCAACAGGCCGTCACGTTCGCTGGCGGCCAGGCGCTCGCTGCCGCCGGGCATGAAGCCGATGGCCTCGATGGCCAAGTCCTGCTTGGGCAGCCAGGGTTTCAGGGTCAGGGTGGGCGCCGATGAGGAGCCAGCAACGGCCGCGCCGCTACCCAGGCAGATCAGCGCGACCAGCAGGCAGCGCGCGGGTGACAACGAAATACTCATGAATGGATCAGGTCCTTATTGTTCATTCGGCACGGCGGCAGCACTAAGGCGCCGCCGCCTCGGGATCAGAAGTGGGTGAAGGTCAGGCCGAGCTTGTAGGTCGGGCCGTACTCCTCGTACTGGCCGTTGTAGGAGCGGTGGCCGGTGTAGACGAAGTACGGCTCGTCGGTGAGGTTCTGCGCCTCAAAGCTCAGTTGCAGGCTCTTGGTCAGCGAGTAGCGGGCGCTGAAATCGACGAAGGTCTGGGCATCGACGTGCAGGTCGTGGGCCTTGTCGTTGATCGAGGCCAGCTCATAGAGGTAGTCCGACTTGTAGTTGGCCGACAGACGCAGGCTGAGCTTGTCGTTTTCCCAGCCGAGTATCAGGTTGCCGACGGTGTCCGACTGGTTCGGCAGGTCAATGCTGCGCTTGCGGTTGACCCCGCTGGCGGCATCGAAGCCCTTGATCTCGGCGTCGGAGCGGCTGAAGGTGGCGTTGGCCCCCAGCAGCAGGCCGTTCCACGGCGCCGGCAGCCAGTCGAATTTCTGCGAGTAGGCCAGTTCCAGGCCGTACAGCTTGGCGCTGTCGCCGTTGGCGAAGGTGTGCGCCTCGGCGAAGTCGGTCCAGGCGCCGGTGCCGGCCAGGTCGGTGTTGTAGACGAAGTTCTTGATGTCCTTGTAGAACACGAAGGCCGAGACGGTGCCGGCGCGACCCATGAAGTGCTCGATGCCAAGGTCCAGGTTGCTCGACTCCAGCGGCTTGAGGTCCGGGTTGCCGAAGCTGGCTTCGTCATCGTCGATGACAAAACCCGGCGCCAGCTGGCCGAAGGTCGGGCGCACCACCGCCTTGGTCCAGGCCGCGCGCACCTGGGTGTTCTTGTCCAGCTGGTAACGCGCGTGCAGGCCCGGCAGCCAGTGGTGGTAACGACGCTTGGTTTCGGTGGACTGGAACTCGCCGTCGGTGGCGCCGGTGCCCTTGGCTTCGAACTCGGTGCCTTCGTAGCGCAGGCCGGCGATAAAGCGCCAGTCGTCGATATCGACGGTGTTCATCAGGTAGCCGGCGTTGATGTCTTCGCGGATCTTGAAGTCGTTGACCCGGGATTCGGTTTCGTCGAAGAACGCATCGCGGTCCAGGCCGCCGATCAACTGCTTGATCGAGCCGCCGCTGATGCCCGGGCCGAAGCGGCCGAGGCGATAGTCGACGCTGCCTTTGCGGAAGCGGTCGAGGTTGAGCTGCTCGTCGCTGAAACCCAGTTCGTCGAAGTCCTTGTAGACCCAGGCGTCGAGGTCGTTGTCCTTGTTGCGCCGGCTGACCTTGCCGCCGAACTTGACCTGGGACGCATAGCCGCTGAGGTCGTAGTCGCGGGCCAGGTCCAGACGCAGGTTTTTCTCGGTGTCGGTGGTGCGCTGCTTTTCCCACTCGACCTTGTCCAGGCTGAAGTTGGCCGGGTCGTAGAAACCCTGGCCGACGATCGGCCGCGGCTTGTCCTTGTCGTAGAAACCGCTGTCGGCGAAGTCGTCGTTGCCTTCGAACACCGCGTTGGCGATGTGCCCCGGGCTGTCTTCGCTGGAGCGGCTGTAGCCGGCCTGGCCGCTGAGGGTCCAGAGACCGAACATACGTTCGCCGCCGAACACGTAGGACTGGATCTCCTGGGTTTCCTCGCGCTGCTTGAGCTTGCGTTTACCTTCGGCGTCGCCCAGCTCGCCGGCCGCCTGGGGCTCGGCGAATTCCAGGCTGGCGGCGTTACGCGTCTCGCTGTCCTTGTAGCGGCTGTACAGGGTGCGCAGGTAGTAGCTGCTGAGGTTGTCCGGCTTGTAGTCGAAGTTCAGGCCGCCGCCGGCGCGCTCGCGGCTGATGTCGTAGTCGCGCAGTTCGAACTCCTGCAGTTTCGCGCCCTGTTCGAAGTCCCAGGCGCCGCCGGTCTCGACGTTGTCCGAGCCGAAGTCGCGTTTCTGCCAGCTCAGGGCCGCGGCCACACCGAAGTTGTCGATGCCGTCGCCGAGGCTGAAGCGGTCGCTGACCGCGCCGGAGAATTTCGGGCTGGTCTGGTGAGTGTTCCGATCGTAGCTGGCTTCACTGCTGCCGGTGTAGAACAGGCCCTTGTGATCGAAGGCCGAAAGGCTCTGCACATCGACGGTGCCGCCCAGGGAGTTGGCGTCCATGTCCGGGGTCAGGGTCTTGATCACCGACAGCGACTGCACCAGCTCCGAGGGCAGCACGTCCAGGGCCACGGCGCGGCGTTCGCTTTCCGGGGCCGGCACCAGGGTGCCGTTGATGGTCACGCTGTTGAGGTCCGGGCCCAGGCCACGCACGCTGACAAAACGCCCTTCGCCCTGGTCGCGCTCGACGCTGATGCCCGGCAGGCGCTGCGCCGCTTCGGCGACGTTCTCGTCCGGCAATTGGGCCACGCCGTCGGCGTGCACCACGCTCTTGATGCTGTCGGCGCTGCGCTGCTCCTTGAGCGCCTGGTCGATGCTCGCGGCCTGGCCGACCACTTCCAAGTGTTCGGTGGTTTTACTCGAGTCGGCGTCGGCGGCGCTCAGGCGTTCGCTGGCGATCGCCATGGCCAGGGCGGTGAGCGTGAAGCCGAGCAGGCCGGCGGTGCTGCTGCGCTTGTACATGATGGTCCTCCCCCAAGAGTCCGGTGACGCCAGGCAAGGGGCCCGGCAACTGGGAGGGCAAGCTAGGGTCGGCGAATGACGGTTCCGTGACAGGGGTTGGCAGGAAGGCCGGCGAACCGGGGTTTGGGCCGGGTTCGAGGGGCAAAGTGAGCTGAAATGACCTTTTCCCGGGGGTTGGCGGTGACTGGTCTGACGCTTTCGCGGGCAAGCCTCGCTCCTACACCGCGTAACGTCAGCGGCCACACCGCCCCCAGATCGCAAAAAAAACACACCGTCACGATGAGCTGATTCGACCTCCCCCACCCGCTTCGCCGCCGTCACCCGGCTGTCACACACATCTGCTGTGCTGGCGCGCATTGCTTCTTCGCCAAAGGATCGCGGCCATGTTCTCAGTGCTCAAACCCCACCGATGGAAACTCGCCACCCTGCTACTGGCGGCCAATCTCGGCCTGCTCCTGCACCTGGCCTGTGGCGAGTTGAAGGCGGTCAGCGAATGGGTCTGGCTGGACATAATCGGCGAAGGCGGCACCGCGCTGCTGGCCCTGATCTGGCTCGGCCTGGTGCTGAAAAGCCGCCCGGCGGGACGGGTCACCAACTACCTGGCCCTGGGCCTGAGCTGCATCTTCTTCTCCTGGTGGATCGACAGCCTCGACGAGTTCATCCGCCTGCCCGACAGCATCGCCTGGGACCACTGGCTGGAATCCGCGCCGATGCCGGTGGGCATGGTCCTGCTGACCATCGGCATCTACCACTGGCACCGCGAACAGCTGGCGATCAGCGCACAGATGGAGAAACGCGAACGGCTGTTCCGCGAGCACCGGCTGTTCGACAAGCTCACCCCGCTGGGCGGCGCCGACTACCTCAAGCGCCAGCTGGCCGACAGCCTGCAGGACAGCCAGCGCCAGCAGCAGCCGCTGTCGCTGCTGGCCCTGGACCTGGACAACTTCGCTGCGATCAACCAGGACTTCGGCCACGCCGAGGGCGACGCGGTGCTGCAGGCGCTGAGCCATCTGCTGCTGCTCAACCTGCGTCGCCAGGACCTGCTCTGCCGGCTGGCCGGCGACCGCTTCGTGGTGCTGCTGCCGAACACCGGCGAGAGCCAGGCGCGGCTGCTGGCCCAGGAGCTGCAACAGGCGGTACGGAGCCTGGCGCACAAGAGCCGCCAGCACGGCGAACGCTTGCAGCTGTCAGCCTGCACCGCAGTGGTGATGGCCCTCGACGAGACGCCGGACGGCCTGCTTAAACGCCTCAACCTGGCCCTGGCCCGAGCCAAGCAACCGCTGGCGAAAAGCGCCTGAGGCCCGGCCATGACCCTGAAGACCCGTTGGTACGAAAACGACAGCCGGTTCATTCCCGGGCATTACCAGCCGGCCAGCCTGATCGACCTGGCGCTGTCGCGGGACATCGACAGCCATCGCCTGCTGCGCGGCACCGGGCTGTTCCACGAGGACATCCTGGCCGGCCAGACCCGCCTCAGCCCGCAGCAGTTTCTCGGCCTGATCGGCAACAGCCGACGGCTGCTGGACGCCGACGACAGCAGCTTCCTGTTCGGCCAGCGCCTGCTGCCCGGGCACTACGGCGCCGCCAGCCACGCCCTGCGCCACGCGCAGAACCTGCACCAGGCCCTCGACACCCTGGTGCAGCAACAGGCGCTGCTCAGCCCGCTGGCCAGCCCGCGCTTGCTGCTGGATGACCAGCACGCCTATTTCTACTGGCTGGACAGCTGTGGCGCCGGCGAACAATGGCGCTTTTTGCTGGAGGCCAGCATGACCTCGCTGGTGGCCATGAGTCAGTGGCTGAGCGGCCAGCGCCTGCCCTGGGAATGCAGCTTCAGCCATGCCGAGCCGCGTTATGTCGAGCAGTACTGGGTGCACCTGGGCGAGCACACCCAGTTCAAGCGCCCGATGGACCTGATGCGCATCCCCCGGGAATTCCTCACTCAGCCCTGGCCCAACGCCTCGGCCACCGCCGGCCAGGTGGCGCGCCAGGAAGCCCAGGGCCAGCTCGAGCAACTGGGCTTTGCCTCAAGCTTTCTCGACTGCGTCTACCGCTACCTGCAAGCCCAGGTGCGCCAGGCCCCAAGCCTGGAACAGACGGCCCAGGCCTTCGGCATGAGCCCGGCCACCCTCAAGCGCAAGCTGCACAAGCACGACAGCGGTTTCCAGCAACAGGCGGACCTGGTGCGCAAGCATGTGGCGCTGTACCTGTACCGGATCAAGGGCCTGAGCAACGAGGAAGTCGCCGAGTACCTGAGCTTCAACGATGCGGCGAATTTCCGCCGCTCGTTCAAGCGCTGGACTGGCAGCACCCCCAGGCTGATCCGCCAATTGTTCAGCGCCGGTTGAAACAAAGGCTGTTTTTCCATGGGAAAAAACGGCTACTCTTGGCCCAAAGAACCACACCATCACACCTCTGCTGCACGACTTTCCGCCATTTTGGCCCAGCTTTTTGCTAAAGACCCGAGACACCAGGGCGTATACCCGTAGAAACAAACTCCTGGAGACCTGTCTTGCTCGTCAGCGCCGGCGCGCTCCAGCCCGCCGGTGCATTGCCCATTGCCATTACGGAATAGAGTCATGACCACAGCCCATCTGTTGAACACGCTGTTTCCCGTCGCCGCCGACATCCCCGAGCAGTACCGCCTGGACGGCCAGGTCGAACAACGCGAGTACCTGGTCGACGGTCAGTTGCAGACCTGGAACGGGCCCCTGGCCCTGGTGCGCAGCCCGGTGTACCTGGCCACCGCCCATGGCGACGAACAAGTGATTCTCGGCAGCACCCCGCTGCTCGACGCCGACACCGCGCTGACCGCCCTCGACGCCGCCGTGCGCGCCTACGACCGTGGCCAGGGCGCGTGGCCGACGATGCGCGTGGCCGAACGCATCCAGCACGTCGAAGCCTTCCTCGGGCGCATGCGCGAACAGCGCTCGGCGGTGGTCAAGCTGCTGATGTGGGAAATCGGCAAGAACCTCAAGGACTCGGAAAAAGAGTTCGACCGCACCTGCGACTACATCGTCGACACCATCAACGCCCTCAAGGAACTCGACCGCCGTTCCAGCCGCTTCGAGCTGGAACAGGACACCCTCGGCCAGATCCGCCGCGTGCCCCTGGGCGTGGCCCTGTGCATGGGCCCGTACAACTACCCGCTGAACGAAACCTTCACCACCCTGATCCCGGCACTGATCATGGGCAACACCGTGGTGTTCAAGCCGGCCAAGTTCGGCGTGCTGCTGATCCGCCCGCTGCTGGAAGCCTTCCGCGACAGCTTCCCGGCCGGGGTGATCAACGTGATCTACGGCAGCGGCCGGGAAACCGTCAGCGCGCTGATGGCCAGCGGCAAGATCGATATCTTCGCCTTCATCGGCACCAACAAGGCCGCCAGCGACCTGAAGAAACTGCACCCCAAGCCGCACCGCCTGCGCGCCGCCCTGGGCCTGGACGCGAAAAACCCCGGCATCGTGCTGCCGCAAGTCGACCTGGATAACGCGGTCAACGAGGCGGTCACCGGCTCGCTGTCGTTCAACGGCCAACGCTGCACCGCGCTGAAAATCCTCTTCGTCCATGAAAGCGTGGTCGATGCCTTTATCGAGAAATTCAACGCCAAGCTGCTCAGCCTCAAACCCGGCATGCCGTGGGAACCGGGGGTGGCGCTGACGCCGCTGCCGGAGTCGGGCAAGGTCGATTACCTGCATGCCCTGGTGGCCGACGCCATCGACAAGGGCGCCACAGTGGTCAACCCCGGCGGCGGCGAAACGCGGGCCTCGTTCTTCTACCCGGCGGTGCTGTACCCGGTGAACAGCCAGATGCGCGTGTACCAGGAAGAACAGTTCGGGCCGGTGGTGCCGATCGTGCCGTATCGCGACCTGGAAACGGTGATCGACTATGTCCTGGAATCGGACTTCGGCCAGCAGCTGAGTATCTTCGGCACCGAGCCGGCACAAGTCGGGCATCTGGTGGACACCTTCGCCAACCAGGTCGGGCGGATCAACCTCAACGCCCAGTGCCAGCGCGGCCCGGACACCTACCCGTTCAATGGGCGCAAGAACTCCGCCGAAGGTACGTTGTCGGTGCATGACGCGTTGCGCACCTTCTCGATCCGCACCCTGGTGGCCACCAAGTTCCAGGAGAGCAACAAGGAGCTGATCAGCGACATCATCCGTAACCGCGAGTCGAGCTTCCTGACCACCGATTACATTTTCTAGGGTCTTTACGAAAAGTCGGCGAGCGAAGGTCAGGCAAGGCAAAAACAGGCGAGGAAGCGGAGTGTAGGGACCTACATGAGCATTCCGAGCCTGTTTTTAACGCAGCATGACCGAGCGCAGCCACTTTTCGTACAGAGCCTAAAACGGAGAACTTCCCCTGGGCCAGACCTTCCGCCTGCCACCGCTGTTGCGCCGCTTCCTGCTCCCGGTACTGGACCCGTATCGGCGCTACCGCTACGCCAAGCTGATCCATGCGGTGCGCGTGGCCCTGGGGTTGCTGGCCACCATCGCGCTGACCACCGGCCTCAATCTGCCCCACGGCGAATGGGCGTCGGTGACCATGCTGGTGGTGATCGGCGGCTTGCAGCACCACGGCAACATAGGCAAGAAGGCCGCGGAACGGGCCATCGGCACCTTGATCGGCGCGGGCGTCGGCCTGGTGCTGGTGGTGCAGCAGGCTTACCTGGGCCTGTCCTGGCTGACCTACCTGGGGATGTCGGTGGTGTGCGGGTATTTCTCCTATCACGCCATCGGCAAGGGCGGCTACACCGCGCTGCTGGCGGCGATCACCGTGTTCATCGTCGCCGGCCACGGCGACAACCACGTCAGCGATGGCCTGTGGCGCACCGTGGATATCCTCATCGGTATCGCCCTGGCCCTGGCCTTCTCCTTCGCCATTCCGTTGTACGCGGTCTATTCCTGGCGCTACAACCTGGCCAGCGCCTTGCGCGACTGCGCCACCCTGTACGGACGCATCATCGGCGGCCAGTCGGTAACCGACGACGAACACCTGAAGTTGCTCGGGCGCCTCAATAGCACCTTGCTGCAACTGCGCTCGCTGATGCCCTCGGTGTCCAAGGAAGTGCGGATCTCCATGACCGAACTGGACGCCATCCAGCGCAACCTGCGCATGTGCTTCAGCACCCTGGAAATTCTCGGCAATACCCGGCCGGACCTCAGCGACCCGCAAGCCCGCGAACAGTTGCAACAGCTCATGAAGCATGAGCACCGGCAGGTGCGCATACAGCTGGTGGGCATGGCCCGCGCCCTGCAATCCGGCGCCACCAGACGCCTGGGGCGGCCCCTGGATGGCCCGTCCTCCTCGACCCTCGACACCTCGGTCTACAGCGCGCTGGACGGCTACCGCCTGCTGACCCGGCAACTGGTGGCCAACCTCAACGAGATGCGCCAGCGCCTGGCCAAAAGTGCGGAGCACTGGAAGATCTGAGTGCGCCGCGCCTGCCGCCAGACCGCGCCGGCTAGAACAACTCGCTGAACGGAATGAAGCGCGCCGGCTCGCCGGCCCGCAAGGTGCTGCCCTCGAGAATTTCCACCAGCCCATCGGCCCACGAAGCGCCCAGCAACACACCGGAACTCTGGTTCGGATAAAGCACGGCGCGGCCCTCCTCCAGCCTGGCCCGCAGGTATTCGCGGCGGCCTCCCGCTTTCGGCCAGTCGAAACCGACGCTGACCGGGAAGCTCAAGGGCATGACCTCTTCGACGCCCTGGATGCGCAACAGATACGGCCGGGCCAGCAGGCCAAAGGTCACCAGGGCCGAGGTCGGGTTGCCGGGCAGGCCGATCACCGGCACGGTGCCGAAGCGCCCCACGGTCAGCGGCTTGCCGGGTTTTATCGCGAGCTTCCAGAACACCGGGGTGGCGCACTCGCGCAGTACCTGGCCGAGGCAATCGGCGTCGCCGGCGGACACGCCGCCGGTGGTCAGGATCAGGTCCGCGGCGCACTGCAATTGTTCCAGGCGCAGCCGGGTCTGCTGCGGCTGGTCGGGGAGAACCCCGGCATCGATCACCTCGCAGCCCAGGGCATTCAACCAGTGGCTGAGCAGGGTGCGATTGCTGTTGTAGATGCAGCCGGGGCGCAAGGCGGTGCCCGGTTCGGCCAGTTCATCGCCCGTCGACAGCAACGCCACCCGCGGCCGCCGCACCAGCGGCAGATGGGTACAGCCCTGGGCCGCGGCGATGGCCAGTTCGAAAGGCCCCAGGCGTTTGCCGGCGCGCAGCAGCACTTGCCCGGCGCGGTTCTCCTGGCCTTGCGGGCGAATATTCTGGCCGGCCTTGAGCGGCTGCTTGAAGCGCACGCTACCGTCGTCAAGCAGCTCGACGTTCTCTTGCATCTCGATGCTGTTGGCGCCCTCGGGCAGCGGCGCGCCGGTGAAGATTCGCGCGCAGGTGCCCGGCAGCAACGGCTCGGGGGCCTGGCCGGCGAAAATGCGTTGCGACACCGCCAGCGGCTGGCCGTCCCAGGCATCGAGGTTCAAGGCATAACCGTCCATGGCGCTGTTCGGCCAGGGCGGCAGGTCGAGGGTCGCCACCAGGTCGCTGGCCAACACCCGTTGCCGCGCCTCGCCCAGCGCCACCGGCTCGCTGTCCTGCAAGCGTTGCGCCTCGGCCATGGCCAGCAAGCGGGCGATGGCCTCCTCCACCGGCATCAGCGGTGAGGCGCTCATCCGCGGGTCCCGCAGGCTTGCACCTGCTTGAGGTGCGGCACGAAATTGCACGGCCGGTGGCGGGCGTCGAGCTGCTCGGCGAGGATGCCTTCCCACGCGGTCCGGCAAGCGCCCGTGGAGCCCGGCAGGCAGCACACCAGGGTGCCGTTGGACAGCCCGGCCAGGGCCCGGCTCTGCACGGTGGAGGTGCCGATATCGAGGATGGAGATCGCCCGGAACAGCTCGCCGAAACCGTCGATCCGCTTGTCCAGCAAACAGCTCACTGCCTCGGGCGTGCTGTCGCGCCCGGTGAAGCCGGTGCCGCCGGTAATCAGCACCACCTGGATAGTCTCATCGGCGATCCACAGTGCGACCTGGGCGCGGATCTTGTACAGGTCATCCCTGAGCAGGTTGCGCTCGCTCAGGGTGTGGCCGGCTTCCAGCAGGCGGCTGACGAGCAATTGCCCGGAGGTGTCGGTGGCGTATTCGCGGGTATCGCTGACGGTCAGCACGGCGATATTCAGGGGGACAAACAATGCATCCGATTTCACACTCATGTCTTTCTCCGGCGGGCAGTCATAAAAACCATGGCCAGAGGCTAAAGCGCTGAAACCGTCAGTGTCTAATCACTCTGGCCGACCACTTTATCGAGCCCATCTATCAAGGAATTTTTCCCCCTGACGTGCCGGCCCGCGCCGGTGAAATCCGCGGCCGATAGAGCCTTTTGATCGCCCATTCGATACTTCCGATTGGACTCGAAGGGGCGACAATGAGATCGTCTGAGCCCCCAACCAGCGTGCCTCGAACAATGACCCCGACCTGCCCCGCCGCCCCTTCGTCCATCCCCTGCTCGGTGCTGCTGCTGGCCGGCGGCCGTGGCGCGCGCATGGGTGGGCGGGACAAGGGCCTGCTGCCCTGGCAGGGCAAGCCGCTGATCGCCCATGTGCAGGCGGCGGTCCGACCTTTCACCGACGACCTGATCATCTCCTGCAACCGCAACGCCGAGCAGTATCGGGCCTATGCCGACCAACTGGTCGAAGACTCGCAGAGGGACTTCCCGGGGCCCCTGGCGGGTGTGCTCGCCGGCCTGGCCGTGGCGCGTCATCCGTGGCTGCTGGTGTTCGCCTGCGACGCGCCGAAAATCGACGGCGCGCTGATCGGCGCCATGCTGGCGGCGCGCCCCGCCCCGGACTCGGTGCTGATGGTGCAACAGGCCGGCCACTGGCAGCCCATGTTCAGCCTGATCCCCACGGCCTTGCTGGCGAACCTGCAACGCGACTGGGACGCCGGCGAACGCAGCCTGCAGCGCGCCTTGTCGAAGCACCGGCCGCAGGCCCTGGTCTGCGCCGAGGACGACCCGCGCCTGAGCAACTTCAACACCCCTGAGCTACTTTTTTAACGGCTTTTTTAACAGCGTTTTTTTAACAGCTCCGCGTGCCACCGAACGGACGCACAGTCTTTTCCTCCAAAGGTCGGATCGGGATTTCCAAACGCTTCGTGCATCCTGGACTTACCCCTGACATCAACCCTCTTCTTCAACAGGTGCCATCGTGGACATCAAACAACTCAAGTTCCTTATCGCCCTGGACCAGACCCGACACTTCGGCCAGGCCGCGGCGCGCTGCCACATCACCCAGCCGACCCTGTCCATGCGCTTGCGCAACCTGGAGGACGAGCTGGACCTGGTGCTGGTCAAGCGCGGCCAGCGCTTCGAAGGTTTCACCGAGGCCGGCGAACGGGTGCTGGCCTGGGCGCGGACCCTGCTCGCCGCCCATGACGGGCTGTTCGCCGAGGCCGCCGCGTGCCGTGGCCAACTGGTCGGTAGCCTGCGCCTGGGCCTGGTGCCGCTGAGCAGCTTCAACCCGATCGGCTACGTCCAGGGTCTTTCCAAGAGTTTCCCGGAGCTCAAGTTCGCCCTGTCGTCCATGAGCTCGGACCAGATCATCGAAGGCCTGGGCAACAACCAGCTGGACCTGGGCGTGTGTTACCTGGACCACGTGAACCCGAACTATTTCGAGTTTTTCGAGATCGGCGAAACCCGCGTCGGCCTGCTGTACGACACCCGCCACTTCCATTTCGAAAGCAGCGAAATGAGCTGGGAAGAGGCCGCCGAGCTGCCCCTGGGGATGATCAGCAATGGCATGCACTACCGCAAATCCATCGACCTGAGTTTCCGCAGCCGCGGCCTCGACCCGCAGCCGATCCTCGAAAGCGATTCGACCTATCAGCTGTTCCAGGCGATTCACGAAGGCTTCTGCTGCTCGATCATGCCGCTGTCCAGCGGCCTGGAAAACCCGATCGAGAACCTGGCCTTCATCAACCTGCCGGATGCCAGCGTGCTCGCGCCCCTGGGCCTGGTGATGCGCAAGACCGAACCGCGCTCGGCCATTGCCGAAAAGTGCTTCGCCGAAGCCAGGAAACTGTTTGCCGGGCAAGCGCCCACGGCCGACTGAAGGTGCTGCGCCGCAGGGCGCATTCCTGCCCTACCAGCGACTGGCGGCCAGTTGGTCGCTCTCCCTGCCCTGCACCCAACGCTCGCCGGACGAGGTCTGTTCGCGCTTCCAGAACGGCGCGCGGGTTTTCAGGTAGTCCATCAGGAAGGCGCAAGCCTCGAAGGCCGCCTGCCGATGGGCGCTGGCGACGCCGACAAACACGATCGGCTCGGCCACCTGCAACTCCCCCACCCGATGCACGACCCTTACCCGTTGCAATGGCCAGCGCTCATGGGCCTCATCGACGATGCGCTGCAATGAACGCTCGGTCATGCCCGGGTAATGTTCGAGGAACAGGCTGCCGACCTGTTCCCCCAGGTTCAGGTCACGCACATAGCCGACGAAAGTCACCAGCGCGCCAACGCCGGGGTCCTCGCCGTGCACCTCGCGGTGCAGTCGATCGAGGTCGAAGGCCTCGGCCTGGACGTGCACGGTCATGGCTCAGCCCCCGGTGACTTGCGGAAAAAACGCGATCTCGTCGAAGTCCTCGATGGGCGCGTCAAGGTTGCACAGGTCCTGGTTCAGCGCGCACATCAGGCTGGTTTCGCCGAGCACCGCCTGCCAGGCCTCGCCCCTGGCCATCAGAAACGTCCTCACGTCGCCGACGCTGCGCAACGAATCATCCAGCGCGATCTTCTCGCCGCCGATACCGAGCTGCTCGCGATAACGGGCAAAGTAGTTAATCAGAATCATGCTGTGACTCCCGCGTCAAAGCTGCCCGATCGCCCGCCCTGCTTCTTCAGCAGCTGGATGCTGTCGATGACCATCCCGCGATCGACCGCCTTGCACATGTCGTAGATAGTCAGCGCGGCGACGCTGGCCGCGGTGAGGGCTTCGAGCTCGACACCGGTGCGGCCGTTGAGCCGGCAGGTGGCGACAATCCTGACGCTGTCGGGCTCGACCGCCTTCAGGTCGAGGTGAATCGAGCTGAGCAGCAACGGGTGGCACAGCGGGATGAGTTCATGGGTTTTCTTCGCCGCCATGATGCCCGCGAGGCGCGCGACCGCGAACACGTCGCCCTTGGGGTGGCCGTTGCGCTGGATCAGTTGCAAGGTGGCGGGCTGCATGCGCACCCAGGCCTGGGCCTGGGCTTCGCGGTCGGTGGGCGGCTTGTCGCTGACATCGACCATGTTGGCCCGGCCTTCGGCGTCCAGGTGAGTCAGGATCGTGGAATCGTGGTTCATGGTTATCCTCGCAGCCTGTTGGCTGGGTTGAGTGATGTGGCCCGGGGGAAACCGGGGCGAATGCATGGGTGCCGGTCAGCTCAGCACGAAGTCCACCGGTTGCAGCACCGGCGGCAGCCGGGTCGCCCCCAGGGCATCGAGCACCTCCCGCTCGATGGTGCGCACCAGGGCATTGGTCGGCAGGTCGTTCTCGTCTCGGCCGAAGGGGTCTTCCAGCTCGTCGCCAATGGCGTCCAGGCCGAAAAACGTGTAACTGACGATGGCCGTGAAGATCGGCGTCAGCCAGCCCAGGGGCTCGGCCATGGCAAAGGGCAGCAGGATGCAGAACATGTAGCTGGTGCGGTGCAGCAACAGCGTGTAGGGAAAAGGCAATGGCGTGCTCTTGATCCGCTCGCAGACGGTCTGGGCGTTGGTCAGGCTGCTCAGGTGATTGGCCATCAGCGTGTAGCGCCATTCGCTGATCGCCCCGGATTCGGCCAGGGTCGAACACTGTTGGCCGACATGGCGCAGGATGCTGTCCGGCACGTTGGGCGCCTGGGCCGACGGCAGTTGGCTCAGCCAGGTGCCCGCCGCGCTCAGCGGGTCTTCCTGGCGCAGCCTGGCGTTGAGCGCATGAGCGAAGCCACAGAGGTCGCGCAGGATCCTGCCGCGCTGCCGCGAGTCCTTGATCGCCTGGGTTTCGCGGATCATCGAACGCACCTCCGTCACCAGCGTGCCCAGGGCTTTGCGCGCTTCATACCAGCGGTCGTAGCAGGCGTTGTTGCGAAAGCTCATGAAGATCGACAGCGACAGGCCCAACAGGGTGAACGGCGTGGCATTGACCCTGGAGAAATAGGTCGGGTACAGGGTCTCGATAAATACGATGGCCGAGGCCAGCAGGGTCACCAGCAGGCTGCGCAGGGCGATGCGCTTGGCAATCGAGCCCTTGAGGGAGATCAGCACATTGATCAGGTTGGGTTTGGATCTGACGATCATCGCAAGACAGCCTTTTGGCAGAGGGGAAAACCGCGCGGGCTAGCCGCCGGTCATGTTCATGAACCGCACCACTTGCACCTCGTCATTGAGTGCGAAGTTGTGGCGGTACGGCTTGATTTTCATCGCCTCGAGGATTGCCCGCTCCAGGCGCTGCGGCTCGCCCGGATGGCTGCGCAGCACCTGCTTCAAATCGACCGAATGCTCGTTGCCCAGGCACAGCAAGAGCCGGCCTTCGACGGTCAGCCGCACCCGGTTGCAGGTGGCGCAGAAGTTGTGGCTGTGGGGCGAGATGAACCCCAGGCGAATCTCCGGTGCCTCGGCCAGGCGCCAGTAACGCGACGGCCCCTGGGTCGATTCGGTGGAGTCGATCAGGGTGTAGCGCTCGGCGATGCGCTCGCGCACCTGGGCGCTGGAAAAGAACGCATCGGCGCGGCTGTGTTCGCTGATCACCCCCAGGGGCATCTCTTCGATAAAGGAGATGTCCAGCCCACGGTCGATGGCAAAGCCCACCAGGTCGTTGATCTCATGATCGTTGCGCCCTTTCATTACCACGCAGTTGAGCTTGGTGTGCTGGAAACCGGCGGCGTTCGCCGCATCGATGCCGGCAATCACCTGGGCCAGGTCACCGGTGCGGGTCAGCTCGCGAAAACGCGTGGCATCGAGGCTGTCGATGCTGATGTTCAGGCGCTTGAGCCCGGCCTCGAACAAGGGCGCCGCCAGCTTGCCCAGCTGCGAGCCATTGGTGGTCATGCACAGCTCGCGCAGCCCCGGCAGCGCGGCGATGCGCCGGCACAGTTCGACGACGCCCGGGCGGATCAAGGGTTCGCCCCCGGTCAGGCGAATTTTCCGGGTGCCCAGGGCGACGAAACTTTGCGCCAGTTGATAGAGCTCCTCCAGGGTCAGGATGCGTTGCCGCGGCAGGAACTGCATGTCTTCGGCCATGCAATACACACAGCGAAAGTCGCAGCGATCGGTCACCGACATTCGCAGATAGTCGACTCGCCTGGAAAAACCATCCTGCAGGATTCGATCTGACATTACCGCCTCCGTCAGCACTTCAGGTGTATCGACCCGAATGCTGTTATTGGAAGGCCACCGTTATAGAGGGCCTTGTTTGAGGCAAGACTAAGGACATTTCAAACCACCGTCTAATTGCTATTAACAACCGGTTGATCGATAGGATTTATCAGAAGAAAAATCATCCCATTCCGCCCCAAATTAAGTATTTATTTTATTGATTAATATCGATTTTTTCCTTGATAGAGCATTTCGATCATCCGGTCATTATTTGCGA
This sequence comes from Pseudomonas chlororaphis subsp. chlororaphis, assembly GCF_003945765.1. Lineage (NCBI taxonomy): Bacteria > Pseudomonadati > Pseudomonadota > Gammaproteobacteria > Pseudomonadales > Pseudomonadaceae > Pseudomonas > Pseudomonas chlororaphis. The sequence goes on from NZ_CP027712.1 coordinate 4,332,536, forward strand.
TTAGACAGGCACTTTATAAGCGGCTTAGGCTTGACCCTGCAGTCCTGAAACAATCCGCGAAGTGCATAAAACCGTGCAGCCTGTAATTAACGGCCACTTAAATTTGGTTATTTATGCACACAAGAAAACAGTCATTAACAATGACTCGGCATTAGGCGCAGCCTACGTGCAATGTCCTGGAGAAGTATCATGAGCGAAGTTGAACGCTATAAACCGTACAAGGGGGCGGCGGCCGGTTGGGGCGCATTGATTGCCGTGACCAGGAACTGGTTGGGCAGCGAAAACGCTTTCAAGAATATTCGCACCATGCTCAAGACCAACCAGAACGGCGGCTTCGACTGCCCGGGCTGCGCCTGGGGCGAGTCGCCGGAAAACGGCATGGTCAAGTTCTGCGAGAACGGCGCCAAGGCGGTCAACTGGGAAGCCACCGGGCGCCTGGTCAACCCGGCCTTCTTCAACAAATACACGGTGTCGGCACTGGCGGCGCAAAGCGACTACTGGCTCGAATACCAGGGCCGCCTGACCCACCCGATGCGTTACGACGCCAGCCTGGATCGCTACGTCGAAACCAGCTGGGACGATGCCTTCGCCCTGATCGCCAGGCACCTGAACGGGCTGGAGTCGCCCGACCAGGCCGAGTTCTACACCTCGGGCCGGGCCAGCAACGAAGCTGCCTACCTCTACCAGCTGTTCGTGCGTGCCTACGGCACCAACAACTTCCCCGACTGCTCGAACATGTGCCACGAGGCCAGCGGCCTGGGCATGGACGACAGCGTCGGCGTGGGCAAGGGCACGGTGACCTTCGAGGACCTGGGGGAAGCCGACGCGATTTTTGTCATCGGCCAGAACCCTGGCACCAACCATCCGCGGATGCTCGAACCGCTGCGTGAAGCGGTGAAACGCGGTGCCCAGGTGATCTGTTTCAACCCGCTGAAAGAGCGTGGCCTGGAACGCTTCCAGCACCCACAGCATCCGCTGGAGATGCTCACCAACGGCTCCGAGCCCACCTCCTCCGCCTACTTCCGCCCGGCCCTGGGCGGCGACATGGCAGCCATGCGCGGCATCGCCAAGTTCCTCTGGCAGTGGGAACGCGAAGCCCTGGCCAACAACGGCGAGGCGGTGTTCGACCGCGCCTTCATCGCCGAGCACACCTCGGGCCTGGACGCCTACCTGGCCGAAGTCGACGCCACCAGTTGGGAGCACATCCTCGAACAGTCCGGGCTGTCCCTGGAGGACATCGAGCTGGCCGCGCGCATGTATCGCAAGGCCAAGCGGGTGATCATGTGCTGGGCCATGGGCGTAACCCAGCACACCCACTCGGTGCTGACCGTGCAGGAAGTGGTCAACGTGCAACTGCTGCGCGGCAATATCGGCCGTCCGGGCGCCGGGCTGTCGCCAGTGCGCGGCCACAGTAACGTGCAGGGCGACCGCACCATGGGCATCAACGAACTGGCTCCCACCGAGTTGCTCGATGCCCTGGAAGCGCGTTTTGCCTTCAAGGCGCCGCGCAAGCACGGGCACAACACGGTGATGGCGATCGCCGCCATGGAAGAAGGTCGGGCCAAGGTGTTCATCGGCCTGGGGGGCAACTTCGCCCAGGCCACCCCCGACAGCCCGCGCACCCACGCCGCGCTGCGCAACTGCGAGCTGACCGTGCACATCGCCACCAAGCTCAACCGCAGCCACCTGGTCACCGGCCGCGAGGCGCTGATCCTGCCGTGCCTGGGGCGCACCGATATCGACCTGCAAGCCCAGGGCCCGCAAGGCGTCACCGTGGAAGACACCTTCAGCATGGTGCACATCTCCCACGGCCAGCTGAAACCCAAGTCGCCGCTGATGCGTTCGGAACCGGCGATCATCGCCGGGATCGCCAACGCCACCCTCGGCAGCCACCCCATCGACTGGCTCTGGGTGATCGAGGACTACAGCCGCATCCGCAACCTGATCGCCGACACCATTCCCGGCTTCAAGGACTTCAACCAGAAGCTGCTGCACCCGGGCGGTTTCCACCTGGGTAACGACGCCGCCCAGCGCATCTGGAAAACCGCCACCGGCAAGGCCCAGTTCACCCCCGGCGTATTGCCGGAACACCTGGTGAGCCAGGGCGTGCGCGACCTGGGCGTGAAGCCGGAGCTGATCCTGCAGACCATGCGTTCCCACGATCAGTACAACACCACCCTGTATGGCCTGGACGATCGTTATCGCGGGGTCTACGGCATGCGCGACGTGGTCTTCGTCAACGAGCAGGACATTCGCAAGCTGGGTTACGAGCCGGGACAGAAGGTCGACATGATCTCGCTGTGGGGCGACGGTCGCGAGCGCCGGGTGAGCGGCTTCACCCTGATCGCCTACGACATTCCCGCCGGCCAGGCCGCCGCCTACTACCCGGAAACCAACCCTCTGGTGCCGCTGGAAAGCTACGGCGACCGCACCTTCACCCCGACCTCGAAGTTCATCGCGATTCGCCTTGAACCGGCGCCGGTCAGCAACCTGATCCAGTCCTCCGTCGATTGAACCTGCCCGGGGCGACGAGCGTCGCCCCGGCCCTTTCGAAGCCTGCATTGCCGTTGACCGCGAGCCGCGAGGCTCACGCGGTCGGCCGGGCTGTGCACAGGTATCGAACCACTCTGAGGGTATCGTCATGTCAAACCTGGAAGCGCTTGACCTCGCGCGAATTCAATTCGCGTTCACGGTCTCGTTCCACATCATATTTCCCGCCATCACCATCGGCCTGGCCAGCTTCCTGGCAGTGCTCGAAGGCCTCTGGCTGAAAAGCAATAACTCGGTCTACAAGGACTTGTATCACTTCTGGTCGAAAATCTTTGCCGTCAACTTCGGCATGGGGGTGGTCTCCGGGCTGGTCATGGCCTATGAGTTCGGCACCAATTGGAGCCGCTTCTCGGACTTCGCCGGGAGCATTACCGGGCCCCTGCTGACCTATGAAGTGCTGACCGCGTTTTTCCTCGAGGCCGGTTTCCTCGGGGTGATGCTGTTCGGCTGGAACCGGGTCGGTCGTGGGCTGCACTTCTTCTCCACGGTCATGGTGGCGATCGGCACGCTGATCTCGACCTTCTGGATCCTCGCCTCCAACAGCTGGATGCAGACGCCACAGGGCTTCTCCATCGTCGATGGGCGGATCGTGCCGATGGACTGGCTGGCCATCGTGTTCAACCCGTCGTTCCCGTTCCGCCTGGCGCACATGGCGATCGCCGCGTTCGTCGCCACCGCGTTTTTTGTCGGCTCGTCCGCGGCCTGGCACCTGCTGCGCAAGAACGACACGCCACAAGTGCGCAAAATGCTGTCGATGGCGATGTGGATGGCCTTGATCGTGGCGCCGATCCAGGCAGTGGTCGGCGATGCCCATGGCTTGAACACCCTGGAACATCAGCCGGCGAAAATCGCCGCCATCGAAGGCCACTGGGAAAACATCGGCAATGAACCGACGCCGCTGGTGCTGTTCGGCATCCCCGACATGGACGCCGAGAAGACCGGTTATGCGCTCGAAGTGCCTTACCTGGGCAGCCTGATCCTGACCCACAGCCTGGACAAGCAGATCCCGGCGCTCAAGAGCTTCCCGAAAGAGGACCGGCCGAACGCGACCATCATCTTCTTCAGCTTCCGGATCATGGCCGGGCTGGGCATGTTGATGATCCTCACCGGCCTGCTCGGCCTGGCCTTGCGCCGCAACGGCGCGCTGTACCGCAACCGGCTGTTCCTGCGCCTGGTGCTGTGCATGGGCCCGACCGGCCTGATCGCCATGCTGGCCGGCTGGATCACCACCGAGGTCGGCCGCCAGCCGTGGGTGGTGTACGGCTTGCAGCGCACCGCCGATGCGGCGTCGAACCACTCGGTCAGCCAGTTGAGCATCTCGCTCGCGCTGTTCGTGCTGATCTACTTCTCGGTGTTCACCGTGGGCATCGCCTACATGATGAAGCTGGTCCGCAAAGGCCCGCAGCCGCATCACGATCATCCGCCACAAGGCGGCCCCGGCCAGGACCGCACGCCGCGCCGGCCGCTGTCTGCGGTCACCGAAACCTTCGCGTCCGGCAACCCCGCCAACTGAACAAGGAGCTTGCCCATGGGCATTCAAGGTATAGATCTGTCGTTGATCTGGGGCGTGATCATCGCTTTCGGGGTGATGATGTACGTCATCATGGATGGCTTCGACCTGGGACTGGGGATCCTCTTCCCGCTCATCCCGGACGCGCAGGAGCGCGATGTGATGATGAACACCGTGGCGCCGGTCTGGGACGGTAACGAAACCTGGCTGATCCTCGGTGGCGCGGCGCTGTACGGGGCCTTCCCGCTGGCCTATTCGGTGATTCTGGAGGCCCTGTACCTGCCGCTGATCTTCATGCTGGCCGGCTTGATCTTCCGCGGCGTGGCCTTTGAGTTCCGCTTCAAGGCCAGCCCGGAAAAACGCCATATCTGGGACATGGCGTTCATCGGCGGCTCGCTGCTGGCGACCTTCTGCCAGGGCATCGTGATTGGCAGCTATATCGCCGGGATCCCGGTGGTCGATCGCCAGTTCGCCGGCGGCAACCTGGACTGGCTGGCGCCGTTCCCGCTGTTCTGCGGCCTGGGCCTGATTGTCGCCTACGCACTGCTGGGCAGCACCTGGCTGCTGGTCAAGACCGAAGGCATGCTCGAATCGCGCATGCGCCACTACACCCGGCCGCTGGCGTTCGTGCTGATGGCGGTGGTCGCGGTGCTCTGTGTGTGGACGCCCATGCTGCACCCGGAGATCGCCAGCCGCTGGTTCACCCACGCGCATATCGTGGTCTTCGGCGCTCTTGTGGTTCTCGCGCTGCTGGCGCTGTTCGGGCTGCTGCGCACCTTGCGCCAGCATCACTCGCACTGGCCGTTCGTGTTCACCCTGGCGCTGGTGTTCCTGGGCTACATCGGCCTGGCCTTCAGCATCTGGCCGAACATCGTGCCGCCTTCCATCAGCCTGTGGCAGGCCGCATCGCCCCCGTCCAGCCAGCTGTTCATCCTGATCGGCACCCTGTTCATCCTGCCGATCATCCTGATGTACACCTGCTGGAGCTACTATGTGTTCCGCGGCAAAGTGAGGATCGGCGATGGTTACCATTGACAGCGAAACCCTTCGAACCAATACCAGGCAGAGGCCTTTCTACCAGCAGGTGGCACAGCTGAGCCTGCTGTTCCTCGGCGGGCTGGTGATGCTGGCCGCCGCCACCGCACTGATGATGGAGTTGGCTTATGGAACGCTCTGAGGTATCGACCACGGGCAGCCCGAGCGCCCCCTGGTATCGGCGGCTGGCATGGCTGGTGAGCATCTGGCTGGGCAGTGTGCTGGCCCTGGGTGCGGTGGCCGGCCTGTTGCGGCTGATGATGCACATGGCCGGCATGAGCACTCACTGATTGCTGATCGCATCGGTAAAGGCCCGGCGCCTTTCCCGGTGCGCGGTCCCGGCAACCATTGAATAGCATCCGCCAGATGCAACGAGCCCGCGAGGCCCTCACCTCGCGGGCTCTTTGCATTCGGATCAGGGCTGGCGTTCGGCCAACGCTTCCAGCAGATCGGCGGAAGGCACGAAGAACAGGCCGCCGGTCACCGCCGTGCTGAAATCCAGCAAGCGGTCATAGTTGCCCGCCGGCCGGCCGACAAACATGTTTTCCAGCATCTGCTCGATAGGCTCCGGCGAGCGCGCGTAACCGATGAAATAGGTGCCGAACTCCCCCGCCCCCGGCCGGCCGAACGGCATGTTGTCGCGCAGGATCTTCACCTCCTCGCCGTCCTTGGTGATGGTGGTCAAGGCACTGTGGGAAGAGGTCGGCTTGACGGCATCGTCGAGTTCGATATCGGACAGCTTCTTGCGCCCGATGATACGTTCCTGCGCCTCGACCGACAGCTCGTTCCAGGCGTTCATGTTGTGCAGGTACTTCTGCACCAGCACATAACTGCCGCCGCTGAACGCCGGGTCTTCATCGCCGACCAGGGTGAACTCGACTGCCTTGCGCCCGACCGGGTTTTCCGTGCCATCGACAAAACCGATGATGCTGCGCATGTCGAAGTAGCGGAAACCCTGTACCTCATCGACCACCGAGATCGCATCGCCCAATGCCCCGATCAGTTGCGTCGCCAGTTCGAAGCACAGGTCCATCTGGTCCGCGCGAATGTGCAGCAGGATGTCGCCGGGGGTTGCCACGGCCCGGCGCTCTTGCGGGCCGAACTCGCGAAAGGCGTGCAGCGAGGCTGGGCGCGGCCCGCCAAACAGCCGGTCCCAGGCCGCCGAAGCAAAACCGCAGACGCACGACAGGTTACCCGCGGGCACCCGCTTGCCGACCGAACGGGTGAGGCCCGCCACATCCTCGCACCAGCCCCGCACCTTGGCGGCGGCGTCACGGCCGGGGGCCAGGGTGGCGACGATAAAGATCGCGCTGCTGGTAATCGGGTTACAGACGGATTGCGGTTCAGGAATATCGTTGGACATGGGCATGAGCACTCGGCGGAACGGGAAAGACCGCAGAGTAGCAAATAATCGCGGCGCTGCAGTCCGGCAGCGAGCCTCGCGCTCATGAAAGCCCACCGATGAAAAAAGGGGCGCCCCATGCGCCCCCTTCCCTGGATCGCCAGGGTCAGTTCAGCGTCGAACGCACAATCCGTACCGGAACCGATTTGTAGGACGGCGTCCCGCTATCCACGTCGATGTAATCCAGCGGCACCAGCTGGTTGGCTTCGGGGTAATAGGCCGCGACCGAGCCCGGGGAAATCTTGTATTCGATCGCGGTGATTTTCTCGTAGCGCAGCTTGCGCCCCTGGGTGACCGTCTCGATATCCACCAGGTCGCCATGGGCCAGGCCACGGGTATCCAGGTCCGCCTGATTGATGAACAGCACGTCGCGCCGGCCGAAGACCCCGCGATAACGATCGTCCATGGCATAGATGGTGGTGTTGTACTGGTCATGGCTGCGAATGGTGATCAGGCGCAGGACGTCCGCGCCATCGACCACCTTGTCTTCATGCAGCCCGGGAAAGACAAAGAATTCGGCCTTGCCCGAGGGCGTGAGCCATATGCGCTCGGTGGGCGGCAGCGGCATGCGGAACCCGCCCGGCACGCGGATGCGCTGGTTGAACGCCTCGAAGCCGGGCACCGTTTTCTCGATCAGGTCGCGGATCTTGTCGTAGTCGGCGACCAGTTCCTGCCAGGGCACCTTGCTGCCTGGCAGCGTGGCCCGGGCAATGCCGGCCACTATCGCCGGTTCCGAGCGCAGGAACTCGGATGCCGGGGTCAGCTTGCCGGCCGATGCGTGGACCATCGACATCGAATCCTCGACGGTGATCGACTGGCGCATCCCGTCCTGTACGTCCAATTCGGTGCGACCCAGGCAGGGAAACAGATAGGACTCCTTGGCGACCAGCAGATGGGAGCGATTGAGCTTGGTGCCGATATGCACGCTCAGGTCGAGCTTGCCCATGGCCGGAAAACACTGGCCCGGATCGGGCAAGGCGACGGCGAAATTGCCTCCCAGGCAAATCAGCGCCTTGGCCGTGCCCGCGATCATGGCCTGCATGGCTTTTACCGAATCGTGGCCGTGGGCCGCTGGCGGCTTGAAGCCGAATACTTTCTCCAGCCTGTCGAGAAATGCCTTCGACGGTTTCTCGGTAATGCCCACGGTCCGGTTGCCCTGGACATTGGAATGGCCGCGCAACGGGCAAATACCCGCGCCAGGCTTGCCAAAGTTACCGCGCAACATCAGCAGGTCACAGATCAGCCGGACATTGGCCGTGCCTTCGTTGTGCTGGGTGATGCCCATGCCGTAGGTGACGATGGTGGCGTTGGATTTTGCGTAAGCGGCGGCGACCTTTTCCAGCTCGGCCTGCTGCAGGCCGCTGGCCTGTTCTATATCGGGCCAGGCCGTGGCGTGCAGATCGGCGACCAGCTCGTCGAAACCCTGGGTGTGCTGGGCGATGAAGTCATGGTCGAGGACTTCGCCCACCGTCCGCTCCAGTTCCAGCAGCGCCTTCATGATCCCCTTGATCGCCGCCGCGTCGCCTCCGGCTTTTACCTGGAAGTAGGACGAGGCGATCCGGGTGGAGCCGTAAGTCGCCATTTCAACCATGTTCTGCGGATCGGCAAAGCGCTCGAGCGCGCGTTCGCGCAGGGGGTTGAAGACCATGATCGGCACCTTGCGCCGCGAGGCCTCGTGCAGCGTGCCCATCATGCGTGGGTGGTTGGTGCCGGGGTTGTGGCCGATGGAGATGATCAGTTCGCAGGTATCGAAGTCGTCCAGCGACACCGTGCCTTTGCCGATACCGATGGATCGCGGCAGCCCGACGCTGGTCGGTTCGTGGCACATGTTGGAACAATCGGGAAAGTTGTTGCTGCCGTATTCCCGGATGAACAGCTGGTACAGATAGGCCGCTTCATTGGAGGCCCTGCCAGAGGTATAGAACTCGACCTGCTCCGGTTGCAGCCCCCGGAGTATCTCGCCTATTCGCGCGAACGCCGCCTCCCATTCGACCGGCTGGTAGGTGTCGCTGGCACGGTCATATACCAGGGGATGGGTGATACGTCCCAGGTCCTCCAGCTCGTAATCGCTGCGGTGCAATAACGAGGCGACCGGATGATTGGCGAAGAAGTCCGGGGTGACCCGCTTGTTGGTCGCCTCCCAGGTCACCGCCTTGGCGCCGTTTTCACAGAACTGGAAGGTGGATTTGTGCTCCTTGTCAGGCCAGGCGCAGCCTGGGCAGTCGAAGCCATCAGGCTGGTTGGTGCGCATCAGGGTGATGGGCGCCTTCAGCGTATCCATCTGCTCTCGAACCGCTGTCGCGGTGGCCTTGAGCGCCCCCCAGCCGCCAGCGGGGCCGTCGTAGTTACGAACACCGGGTACCTTGCGTCGAGTCGTCATGATCGCTCCCCATACGCCCCCTGCCCTGTAGACAAGAAGCATTGGTTGCCTGGGATCCGCCGCCATGGCGGCATTCGGTAACGACCTACCGACCCGAATCGGGGGGCGGTAGATGTCACACCTGAACAGCAAAAAAGACACGCAACCCAGAACCGGGTTTGAGGACTTGAAACCTTTGAATCAACGACGAAGGGTTGCGCTTGAATCTTTCAACCTGAGTTAAAACCTTAGTGGTGCGTCCCCGCCTGTCAAGGCAATAAATAGCTGGTAAATCGGGTAGTTACTTATCATTCGTATTAATTCGGCGACCAGTCACTCACCGGAACCCAACGCTCACTGCGCCGCCACCCGACGGCGCAAGCCCAGGCTCCAGCCCTGCTGCATGCCAGCGGCCGCCAGCAGGATGGCGATCACGCCGATCCATTGCAGCAGCTCCAGGCGATGGCCGAAGGCGAACCAGTCGACGAAGATCGCCGCGATCGGGTAGATGAACGACAGTGCGCCGGTCAGTGCGGTCGGCAGTTTCTGGATCGCGCCGTACAGCAGCACGTACATCACCCCGGTGTGGACGATGCCCAGGGTCAGCAGGCTGGCCCAGGCCTCCGGTGCCGTGGGCAGCGCGGAGAAGTTGGCCCAGGGCGCCAGCAGCAACACCCCGGTGCAGACCTGGATCAACGCGATCAGGTGCGGCGGCGTGCCGGTCAGGTGCTTGATCAAGAGCGCGGCGAAGGCATACAGCAGGGCCGCCCCCAGCGCCAGGGCGATTCCCAGCAGATAGTCATTGCCCGCCGCGCCCTGCTCGCCATGGGCGCTGACGATCGCCAGCATCCCGGCGAAGGAAATGCTCAGCCAGAACAATTTCTGCGCGGTAATTTTCTCGCCGAGGAACAGCGCCGCCAGCCCCACCAGCATGAACGGCTGGACGTTGTAGACCGCGGTGCCGATGGCGATCGAGGCCCGGGAATAGGAGGCGAACAGCAGCACCCAGTTGCCGACGATGGCGACACCGCTGAGCACGGCAAGGAGAAAGGTGGTGCGCGTCAGGATGCCGGGGCGCAGAAAGCCGAAGCCGGCACAGATCAGCAGCAGGGTCGCCGCGCCGAACACGCAGCGCCAGAACACCACGTCCAGCACTGGCTGCCCGGACACCAGCACGAACCAGCCGATGGTGCCGGAAATCAACATGGCGGCGGTCATTTCTAGTGAGCCGCGGCGTAACAATTTGTCCATGATCATTCTCCTCAACAAGAGCCAAAAGTATGACAATCGGCTCCTGCCCCGCTCAAGACTCAACGGTAGGCTAAAATCGGCTTACACCTTTTTTATCAAGGTATTTCTTAGGTTTTACCTAATGAGGTTGGCATGATCGACGAAATTGACCAGGCGCTGATCAGCGCCCTGATGGAAGATTCACGCCGTTCGCTCAAGGCCCTGGCGCAGATCAGCGGACTGTCCTCGCCCAGCGTCGCCGAACGCTTGCGACGCCTGGAAGAGCGCGGCGTGCTCAAGGCCTATACCGTCGAAGTCGACCCGAAGTTCTTCGGCTATCAATTGCAGGCCATCGTGCGCATCCGGCCGCTGCCGGGGAAACTCCAGGAAGTCGAACGACAGATCCTGGCCATCCCCGAGTTCACCGAATGCGACAAGGTCACAGGCGAGGACTGCTTTATCGCCCGCCTGCATGTACGCGACATGGAGCAACTGGACAGTCTGCTCGACCATCTCAACAGCTGCGCGGAAACCAACACCGCGATCGTCAAGAAAAGCCCGGTGAAACGGCGGTTACCGCCGATGGCGTAATGCCTGGGCTCACACACGGCGTTTGCCCCCGGCACCCAAAAACTGGCTAGACTCAGGACCTCATCGACGAAGGATTCGCACTGTGAAAACCTCTTTTCTGTTGCTGGCGGCATTGATGCTCCCAGGTTGTGGAACCATCGATACCGTCTTCAGGGAGGATGCGGTGGCCAGCGAGAAACTCAAGGAGCGAAAATCGTACTGCGGTGGCGTCCCGCGTATCTACAGTGGCGTGACTTACGATTTCTGCAGCCTGCACGCCCCTGAGCCAGAGAACGGCACAACTCATACCGGCCCGGCCTCGAACCAGGCCATGCTGCTCGACATGGCCGTTTCAGGTGTGCTCGACACCTTGCTGCTGCCCTACACCATCTATCAGCAACAAACCGATGGCAGCCTGATCATTGCCGAATAGTGCCCCGGACGTTCAGATCGCAGACAACAAAAAGCCCGCCGAAGCGGGCTTTTCTGTTTCAAGGCTGACGATCAGTCGTCGCGGCCCATGATGCCGAACAGCTGCAACAGGCTGACGAACAGGTTGTAGATCGATACATACAGGCTGATGGTCGCCATGATGTAGTTACGCTCGCCGCCATGAATGATGGCGCTGGTCTGGTACAGGATGCACACCGAGGAGAACAGCACGAAGCCCGCGCTGATCGCCAGTTGCAGACCGCTGATCTGGAAGAACAGGCTGGCCAGCGTCGCGCCCAGCAGGACGAAGAAACCGGCGGTGATGAAACCACCGAGGAAGCTCATGTCCTTGCGGGAGATCAGCACGTAGGCCGACAGGCCACCGAATACCAGCGCGGTCATCGCAAAGGCCGAGCTGACCACTTCAGCGCCGCCCTGCATGCCCAGGTAACGGTTGAGGATCGGGCCGAGCAGGAAGCCCATGAAACCGGTCAGGGCAAACGCCGACACCAGGCCCCAGGCCGAATCACGGAGTTTGTTGGTGAGGAAGAACAGACCGTAGAAACCGATCAGCACCACGAAAATGTTCGGGTAACCGACCCGCATCTGCTGGGCCACGTAAGCCATCACGCCGCTGAAGGCGAGAGTGAGAGCGAGTAGGCCGTAGGTGTTGCGCAGGACGCGGCTAACTTCTAGCTGCTCGGCCTGCACGCTGTTATTAACTGCGTAATCCTGTTCGCGCATGGCGACACTCCTGTTGGTTTGAAACGTTCAGTGGCAAAGATCATAACAGACGCTCTGCAACAAGCTATGTACAGAGTTTGACAGTGTGTTTCATTCAGGTATTATGGCGCCCGCAACAAAAACGGAGGTGTGGCCGAGTGGTTTAAGGCAACGGTCTTGAAAACCGTCGACTGTAACAGGTCCATGAGTTCGAATCCCATCGCCTCCGCCATATTCGTCACGCTAAAGCCCCGATTATTCGGGGCTTTTTCGTTTCTGGGGTCTGCGATTTTTGCCCCGCCCTTTCTGGATCGTTTCCACATCTTTTCAGCCATTTCCGCAACCCTTCCCTTCTGACAAGCGCGTTCTACTCAAATCAAATTACTCGCGACCAACATGTCTTCAGGTGTTTCGTCGACCGGTTGAATCCACAGCCATTAGTTGCCATTCGTGACGTGCAGCAATCGAACAGAGCGGTTGTTCATGAACGACTGCCTCCGAACCAAAGCATGCCTTCCTCCCCGACTGCTCAGTGTGGACTAGCAGTCGGACGAACCACAATCTCACTCACATCCACATCGTCGGGCTGTTCGATGGCATAGGCGAGCGCCCGCGCAATGGCGTCTGCGTTGAGCGCGACACGCCGGAAGGCTTTCATTTCCTCGCGTGCCACCTCATCGGAAATCGTATCGGCCAGTTCGGACTCGACGACGCCCGGGCACACTACCGTGACCCGGATCTTGTCCGTTTCCTGCCGCAGACCATCGGAGATAGCCCTGACCGCAAATTTGGTCGCACAGTACACCGCGGCTGTCGGAGAAACCGCGAGGCCGCCGATTGAGGAAATATTGATGATCTGGCCGAACCCTTGTGCCTCCATGTCCGGCAAGACGGCGGCAATACCGTGCAGCACGCCGCGTACATTGACATCGAGCATCTGGTTCCACTCATTGACCTTCAACGAGGTCAAGGGTGACAGGGGCATCACGCCTGCGTTGTTGATGATCACATCGACCTTGCCGTGTTGCACCTTGGCGAACGCGACGAACGCCTGCATGGACTCCAGATCCGTAACGTCCAGAGCGCAGGCACTTGCCGAGCCTCCTTCGGCCTGGATCTCGCTGACAAGTTTGTCCAGACGCTCGGTACGGCGGGCACCGAGTACCACATGGGCACCTTTGGCGGCGATCAGCCTGGCCGCCGCTTCGCCAATACCACTGCTTGCACCGGTAATCAGGACGACTTTGTTTTGAATGTTCGACATATCCGTAGCTCCTGCTGTAAGCATTGAAGTTCAGCACCGACCGCTGAAGACGCGGGCGTTGCTGCGGGGTACGTCGAAAAGATTAAGGGCACAGGCCTGCTCGACGTGTGCCAAAACCTGCGCAGCTTTTGCCTATTCGTGTCTGTGTGCATCGCCCGCAAAACGTGTGACACAACGGCACTCAACCGCCACGGAACTCGCTGGGCGTTACACCCACCTCACGACGAAACACCTGGGAGAAGTGACTGGGACTTGAATAGCCGACCTCCAGCCCGACGTCGATGACGCTAAGCCGGGTTTCCAGCAACAAGTGCCGCGCACGAACCATGCGCAAGCGAATGAAGTACTGCGAAGGCGACAGTCCCGTCGCACGCTTGAACAGGCGGCTGAAGTGGTACTCGCTCAGTTCGGCCAGCCTGGCCAGTTTTGCCAGGCTGAATTCAGCGCCCAGATCCGCACTCATGGCGTCAGTGACTTTGCGCAGCTTGTAGGCTTGCAAGGCGTTGACCCGACGTCCGGGCCAGGCCTCGGCGCGATAGCTGCGCACCAGATGTACGGCCAGCGCCTGTGCCAGAGAACGGGCGAAAAGAGCGCTGGGCGAGCGTTCCAGAACCAGTTCAGTGCGCAACTGCTCCATGACAAACGCGACGCACCCGTCACGTGCCCCTGAAATATCGCGCAAACGCACAGGCCCGGCGTGCTCACCCCACAGCTCTCGCGACGCTAGCTCAATCAGCGGCAGCCCCAGATAAAGGTGCATGACTTCGAAGGTATCGCCCCCATGAGTCTGCCAGCGCATTTCATACGGCTCATCGGAACTTGTGAGGAAAAAATCGCCGGCGCTGACCTCTGCCGCAGTCCACTCCCCGCCCAGTATGCGCTCCTCCACCCTCGCCGCCCCCGCCAGAACCAACACGAGCAGCGGCTCCACCACCGCAGGTACGAGAATGGGTTCAATGACGCTGCGATGGGTAAACAGCTGAATCACAATGTCCTTGATTTCCTGGCGCGGCGGTAAATCCTGCGGCTCGCCTGGCAGGTATTCACGCATGGACTGCCCTGTGATGCGCAAGTCCTGGCTGGATGTCGACCGTTGTTCCAGGGACGTTCGCCCGGTGTTTGCCATGAACACGTCCTTTTCATATTCGGCTGTGCAAAGCCAGACAGGTCTCCAGACGCTGCCCGAACTCCGCACGCTGGAGACCGGATCGATGATATCGGGCTTTGCCCGCTGGCTGAACCGAGCACCGAACCGTCCTCACTGATATTCGGCGCAAAACCCCGACATCGTGGGCAATCTCACGAAAGCTGACTTCGCCTCGCTGCGAGACAGTAGGCCCGTCGCCGATGACAAGCGCCTTGCGGGCGCCGACACGGCTTATCCCCTACTCGATCACAACGCTGGAGAACATCATGACCGATATCAAGAACAGCACGCCAAACGAAGTGGCAGGTAAAGTCGCTCTGGTCACTGGCGCAGCCAGTGGCATCGGCAAGGCCATCGCACTGCTGCTGCATGCCCGCGGCGCCAAGGTGATCGCCGAAGATATAAACCCTGAGGTGGAAGCGCTGGCCCGCCCTGGCCTGGTACCACTGGTGGCTGACATCACTCAGGACGGCGTCGCCGAGCGCGCGGTCGCTTTGGCCGTCGAGCAATTCGGCCGGCTGGACATTCTGGTCAATAACGCCGGCATCATCATCAACAAGCTGGTCATCGACATGACCCGCGAAGACTGGGAACGCATTCAGGCGGTCAATGCTACGGCGGCATTCCTGCATAGTCGCGAAGCGGTCAAAGCGATGATGCCCAACAAATCCGGCTCGATCGTCAACATCGCGTCCTACGCCTCCTACTTCGCCTTCCCCACCATTGCCGCCTATACCGCCTCTAAAGGCGCGCTTGCCCAACTGACGCGCACCCTGGCGCTTGAGGTCATTGGCCACGGCATCCGCGTCAATGCCGTGGGCGTGGGGGATGTGGTGACCAACATCCTCAACAATGTGGTCAACGATGGCCCAGCATTTCTCGCCCAACATGGCGAAGCCGCACCGATCGGCCGCGCCGCACAACCGGAAGAAATCGCCGAACTGGTCGCGTTCATCTCCTCGGATCGTGCCAGCTTCATGGTCGGTTCGGTGGTTATGGCAGACGGCGGCATGACCGTCACGGCCGGGTGAGCCACTGCTGGAAGGAGCCGCCGGACATGCTCGGCAAGCCCAAGAGGATCAGGCAAATCTGCGGCAGTTTCGTCCTAACACCGCTCCGCTCGGCTACGTAATCTGAAAGTACGCAACGGATGCAGACACAGGCCACGGCAGGCCACTCAGATGACAACGTCAATGAGGACTGAACAATGAAAAATGCCAAACAAGCCACTCCTGATCTTCGTTATGCAGGCATGTGGGTCACCGCCGATGGATTCATCCGTCACGAGCTTCTCGCGACTGGGCGTTACGACGAGGCCCGTGGTAAAAACAAGAGCGCCTATCAAGGCCGCTACAAAATGGTGGGGGACTACATCCAGTACTGGGACGATAGCGGCTTCACCGCCGATGGGCACTTTCATGACGATGTGCTGTATCACGCCGGCATGATTCTTTATCGGCAATGAGCAGTTTAAAGATATCGGGTGAATATCGTCTGCCTGGAAAGCCCCAGGCAGACGCTCATGAACACTTGTGAGAGCCTTGAAATGGAACAGAGCAATGCTTTCATCCTTCAGAACACAGCCATCTACCGTGACGAACTGGTTCGCTTGCTGACGCAACGGTTTACCACACCCGGGATATATGAGACCGCGATAGCGCCCCTACATGTCATTCGTTTTGACGCGCCTTCGCAGCTTATCCATACCGTCCACAAACCGGCACTTTGCCTGATCGTGCAAGGACAAAAAGAGATCGGTCTGGGTGACGACCGTTATCTGTACGACCCGCTCAGTTACCTGGTGGTATCGGTGACACTTCCCGTTTCCGGGCGCGTCCTGATGGCCAGCCCGGATGCGCCCTACCTGTGTATCCGTTTTGATTTCGAGGCCACGGAAATCGCTCAGGTCATCGCCGATGCCCCCCCAACGGGCGTCCCGGGCGAGCCGGAGCTTGGCCTTTTCCTTGAGAAAGTCGATGTACCCCTGCTGGAAACAATGCTTCGGCTGGTACGGCTGCTGGAAACACCGAAAGATATCGGCATGCTGGCCCCGCTCGCCCTGCGGGAGCTGTATTACCGCCTCCTGAGAGGCGTACATGGACGTCGTCTGTATGAGCTTGCTCTCGGGGATTCGCAAACGCGACGGGTAACGCGGGCAATCGATTGGTTGAACAACCACTACGCCCAACCCTTACGCATCGAAGAACTTGCACGAGTAGCCAATTTGGGCAGTTCTACGTTGCATCATCGTTTCAAGGCAGTGACGGCCATGAGTCCGCTGCAGTATCAGAAACAACTCCGTCTACAGGAAGCACGCCGTCTGTTACTCGGCGAAGGACTGGATGTGGCGAGTGCCTGCTATCGAGTGGGCTACGAAAGCCCATCGCAATTCAGCCGAGAGTACAGTCGCCAGTTCGGGTGTCCGCCATCTAGAGATACCAACCGAGTTCGCCGCCCTGCGTGAAAGTTTAATGGGCTGCATACGGCTGATGCGGTTCTATTCGTTTCCTCAGGGCGGAGTATCTGTTGCCTTGGAACCCAAATCCCCAAATAGCCCACTTTCATTACTGGCAGTTTTTGTCTGTGGATTCAACCGGTTGAATCCACAACCAAAAGCGGACAGCGCAGTCTTACAGAGTCGAATTAGCTAATTGCTCATGGATCAATTCTTGTTCTCATGGCGCAAGCGTTCTGGTGTTGTCCCGGTCCAGCCGTGAAAGGCACGAAAGAAGGAGTTGGGGTCGTCGTAACCCAGCAGGAATGAAATCTGCGTGTAAGGCAGATCTGAGTTGCGGATGTAATGGCGGGCCAACTCTTCACGTAGTCCGTGCAGGACTTCCGAAAAGCTTGTTTTCTCCTGGGCTAGTCGTCGTTGCAAGGTGCGCCGGCTGACTGCAAGTTTGCGTGCGACCTCATCAGCACCTGTAATCCCACTTGGCACCAGTTCAAGCAGAACACTACGCACTTGGCTGGCTATGGATGAGTCTCTGGTTAGCTCCGCCAGCCGCTCCTGCACCTTCGGTTCGAATAGCGCCCACATGGCTTGGTTTTCTGTGATAAACGGACGCTCGGAGTCGGCGCGGGAAAACTCCAGACCTATGCTGTCACCTAACTCCAGGGTACGACCAAAGAACTCTTCGTATGCCAGTTTCGGCTCCAGCGCCATGGGGGAAATGACACGCAGCGGCACGATAATTTGTCGCGTCGCCATGCGTGCAATCTGGACGAAATAACCCAGTTCCGCAGCGATCAACGCGGTGGGGGGCTGCTCACTGGTCGCGCCGAAGTGGATGCCCAGGCGCAGCCCCTCCGTGTGTACCTCGATGTCCAGATGCATTGGACCGATCAGTGGTTTGAATTGCTGAATACGCTGGGCTGCGACAATCAGGTTGGGGCTGCAAAATGCCGCGAATGTCGCTGGGTCGAACATTTCTGCTGAAAGATTACGCAGTATGCGCAGCGGCAACTGCGCATCACCGACCAGTGTTGTCAGCGTTTCCCAGAGCCGAAAGTAATCCGAGCTCGCCAGGCTGGCGTCGCGTCGCTCAAGCAGGTCTTTAGGCAGTTGCGCCATAGCCAAAAACTCGCCGACCGGGACGCCCAGGTCCGCGAGCAGTACCTTCCAGCCTGACGAGACGGAGAATCGCTCCATAAGGTGATCAACGTACCTTTATGCGGCCGCTTTCTATCAGCTGCGCGAAGAAATCATTCATGGAGTCCTGCATCGGACGATAGCTCACACCCAATATCTCACGGCTGCGGCGATTGTCCGCTCGCCATGGCAGGTCAACATTCAGGCTGATCATTTTGCGCGTGACTCCCTTATTCAGAAGTGGCCCGACCGTCCAGACCAGCCACTTGGGCAGCTTGCGACGAGGGATTGGGTAGCGCGCACCATAGCGTTCCAGCAGCGTCTCAGCCATTTTCAGGAAGCTGGTGTTGTGACCTGATACGATGAAGCGCCCTTTGGCCTCTGCGACAAAACCGCCACGGAAGTGAGCCTCCGCAAGATCCCTGACATCGACGACACCGAAGCCAATGTCAGGCACGCCCATCTTCAGGGTGCCGTCGCCCATCTGACGAATGATGTTGAAGCTTTCGGAGGTACCGTTGGGGTTGACTCCTGGGCCGATAACCAGCGAAGGGTTGATAGTTACCAGGCGCCAGTGATCCTGTTTCTCTGCAATGGACCAGGCCTCCTTTTCCGCCAGTAGCTTCGAATAGGAATAGGCCTGATGCTCGACCGAAGAGCTGGTGTTCCAGACTTCTTCGGTGAACTGCCCTTCTGGGATCTTGGCCAGGTCGGCATTGTCGCCATAGATGGCGGCGCAGCTGCTAGTCACCACAACACGCTTTACCGAAGGCGTCGCATTGGCAGACTCCAGAACATTGCGCGTGCCAAGTTGAGCCGGCTCTATCAGCTCTTTGACCGGGTCCTGTATATCCAGGGTGAAGGGCGAGGCGGTATGGAACACGACTTCGCAGCCTTGCATCGCCTCCAGGTAAGAGCCCGGTGTCAGCAGGTCTGCCGCGAAGAAATGGATAGTGCCCGACATGCTTTCAGCCAGCGCAGTCAGGTGGTGCAGTTTCGATGCATCATCCGGGTCACGGACGGCAGCATGCACCGTCAAACCTTCTTGCAGCAGGCGGCTGACCAGCCAACCGGCCACATAGCCTGTGGCGCCAGTGACCATTACAGGTTGGGTTTTGTCGATGTGCATATCAGGCTCCTGGCTCAGATTTACCAGTAGATTGCCTGCCCTGCCGGCCTGCATCACTAGCGGATGGTGCCAAGCGACTCGCATAATGCGCCATATGCACGCGAGAAGGGTTTTGGGCACTACAAGTAGACGAACCTCTGAGTCCGCTTTTGGCCGATTTGGGCCATTAGCGAGTGCTCGCTTTTGCCAGGGACGGATCACCAAGCCAAAAGGGACATCAATCTGATTAGCCAAAGTTGCCCCACTCCACCAAGCGAGGGGCGTCATCCCTGTTAACAGCTGCTAGCTGCCGGATTGCGTGCCATGACGATCCACGCCGCGCCGTCGATCATCACCGACCGCTCGCCGGGGAGGCCCGCGAAGGCGGCGCGAACCGCGGCCGAGGCGTGGGCGCGGATGTCGTCGGACTGATTAGCGAGCATAAGTGACAGCGGGCCGCCCTCGAACGCCATTTTCACCGCG
Organism: Pseudomonas chlororaphis subsp. chlororaphis; assembly: GCF_003945765.1. Lineage (NCBI taxonomy): Bacteria > Pseudomonadati > Pseudomonadota > Gammaproteobacteria > Pseudomonadales > Pseudomonadaceae > Pseudomonas > Pseudomonas chlororaphis. The sequence continues at coordinate 4,351,941 of NZ_CP027712.1, forward strand.
TCGTCGATCGCAGCCTCCCGTGTCCTGCCCTCGCCGAACGGGATGGATGCATCGAAGGGCGCGATAGCGATATCAGTGAAGCCGGCCGCTGTCAGGATACGTGTCACGCGTCCCCGGTCGCCGAACGAGAATGGGCCGGGCGCTTCGGGATCGGGCGGTGCGATCAGTGGGACGATGCCCTTGATCGCGCCCATCGGCAGGCGCACCCAATCGTTCTCGGCCACGCCGCGCCAGCAGACGAAAGCGACCCGCCCGCCCGGCCGGAGCGCGCGTCGCATATGGCTGAACGCCCCTGTCGGATCGTCGAAGAACATCACTCCGAAACGCGAGAACAGGATGTCGAACGCGCCCTCGGGCAGCTCAGCGCTGCTGGCGTCGGCTACCCGGAACTGGGCCGGCGTATCCTGTGGCGCCAGCGCGCACGCTCGGCCGATCAGCGGTTCAGATATGTCCACACCCAGCACTTGGCCGCCCGAGCCGACACGGGCGGCCAGAGCCAGACTCGACGCGCCCGCGCCGCAGCCGATGTCCAGCACGCGCTCACCCGTCTCGGGCGCGGCGGCTTCTATCGCGGCCTGACCGAACACCGCAAACATGGCGTCGAGCCGGGCTTGATTGGCGGCCCAGTACTCTCCGCTTTGGCCATTCCAGTCGGCGACCTGATAGGTATTTTGCTCTGTCATGACATCTCCTCGTTTTGATTCGTTCTTAACCAGCTACCCTTTGATCGAGGCAAGGGGGAAAGGACGCTACCTGGCCCATGCCACGATCCGTTCCGCGATCGCCTCAGGGGCCTCGATGTGCAGGAAGTGACCGACGCCGGGGACGACCTCCATCGCATGCGGGGCGGCGAACCGATGTCGGTCGTCGACCTGCGCGGGGAGGATGCAGCCGTCGTTGGCACCGTGAAGCTGCAACAGGGGCACCGTGATCGGCTGAGACATGCGGCGCGTCGCACCAATCATGCCGGGGCGCAGCATCGCCCGGTAATACTTTAGGGGCGCGGGCATACTCTTGCGCAGATGCTCGTGTAGCTCCGCCTTGAGAGCGGGATCGAGCGAGAAGCCGGGCGACCACTGACGCCAGAGGCGGTCGATGAAGGCGAGATCGCGGGCGGTGGCGATCCAGCCGCTTCCAGGCAGTTGAAAGAGCCCCATGTACGAGCTCCGGCGCAGTTGAGCGGGGTGCGTCAGCCGGCTCATGAACGTGAGTGGGTGAGGGATTGCGAGCGCGACCGCGCGTTCGATCCGCTCCGGCGCGGTGACGCAGGCATCATAGGTGATCAGGGCGCCCCAGTCGTGGCCAATCAACTCCACGGGACGCCCCGGAGACCAGCGATCGATCAGCGTGAGCACGTCGCTGGTGAGGGCTGCGAAGTCAAACGGCCCCGCGGTCGGGGACGGCGCGTAACCGCGAAGCCAGGGTGCGACGACGTGGCGGCCACGGCGGCCGAGCTCGGCAAGGAAGGGCTTCGCGGTCGGCGGATGATCCGGGAAGCCGTGCAAGACGACCGTCGGTTGACCATCAGGATCCCCCCCCTTCAGCGCATGAAAGGTGCCGTGTGGCAGGTCGAAAGTGACATGTTCGAACTCCATGTGTGTCAGCCTTTTTCAAAAGTGGTCGGGCGAGAAATGCTGATGCTGGCTTCGGTGTTTCTGGTCTTGGACATGTGCGCCTCCATGCTCATCTCCAATCTGTGCTCTCAAGCCGGCATCGACTGCGGGGCGAAGATACCCGCCATCTTGTCTTGCCATATTTCCGGAGTCAGGCCGTGCAAAAGCCAGAGACGGCGACCTTCTGGAAAAGGTGCGGGGTGGCTACGACGGATGACGGATAGGCCGAAACCTTCGCGACAAATTCGGGACGGGCGAAGGCATCGCGCAGCGTCTCGGTGGACTCCCACACCACATAGTTCAGGAAGATCGGGCTATCACCGATCGCTCGGTGCAGTTGGGTGGAGATGAAGCCCGGCTGCTTCTTCAGGGTTTCGCCAGCCGCCTTGAAGGCGTCCAGGAAGCCCGCTTCGTCGGCGGAACCGACCGTGAACATGTTGATAAGTACGATTGGCGCGGCCGAGATGCCGAGTTGGCGCTCAAGCGGGAATTTTTCGTCTAGCGGCTTGAACTTCTTTAGGACTTCCATGGTGGCACTCCCGTCTATTGTGAAATTTGAAACTGGCGTGATCGATGCTGCTTGATCTCAAACCAGCATCGACTGCTGGGCGAAGATACCCGCCATCGCGCCTTGCCATGATGCCGTGGTGACCGATGCCATGAGGGGGTTTGCCAGGTCGCCGGCGGCGTAGATGCCAGGTATGCTGGTTTCGCGGCGCTCGTCGACCTTGAGGGCGATGCCCAGGGGCGTATCGACCGTGGCGAGACCCAGCGATTCATGCAGGCGTGCAGACGGCTTGTTGCGCGGATGCGCAAACAGGATGTCGACCGCGACAGAGGGGCCGGCGTCGAGCCTGACGGTGGCGTTATGGCTCTCGTCATGGTCGATTTCGGTGATCCGGCCATCGACGATAGGGATGCCGCGGCGCGCCAGATCGGCCCGGATGTCGGGTGGAATGTCGTGACCATTGGCGAAGACCGTCAATGTGTCGGTCCAGTCGTGGTACAGCCTGACGTAGTTGTGCGACGGCGGGCCAGACCAGACGAGGCCCCAATGCCGGCCGGCAACTTCAAAGCCGTCGCAATAGGGGCAAGGCACGATGGAGGAGCCCCAGCCTTCGGCAAAGCCGGGAACTTCAGGCATCTGGTCGGCGACGCCATAGCTCAGGATCAGGCGGCGCGCCTTGAGGCTTTCGCCATCGCCAGTGAGGACGGAGAAATCGTCGATGACGCCGGAGATGCTCTCGGCCCGGGCAGTGACCAGCCTGACCGTGGGATAGCGAGCCAGCTGCTGCCGCGCCTCGGCCAGGATCTCCAGCGGTGGCTTGTGGTCGTGGCCGAGCAGGCCATGCGAGTGGTCGGCGAAGCGATTGCGCGGCAGGCCGGTATCGAGAACGGTGACCTTGCGGCGGGCACGGCCGAGCTGCAAGGCTGCGGCAAGACCGGCAAAACTGCCGCCGATGATGATGACGTCATTCATGGTGATGGGCTCCGGGCTGTGGATGAAGGGAATCGGCTTGCACACTTAAGATACTTCAGAGTACCCTAATTCAAGAATTAGAATACTGTCAAGTACTGGAATTTTTATGACCGAAAACAACCAGGGCCGGCGCGGCCGGCCCGCCAACGAGGCGCTTGGCCAAACGATAGTCGACGCCGCGGGCGAACTTTTTGTGGAATTGGGTTTTCAAGCGACGACCATGGACAAGGTCGCCCAGCGGGCGAAGATATCCAAGCTAAGCATCTATCGGCACTTCGAGAACAAGGAGGCGCTGTTCAGCGCGGCCATCGCGGCCCACTGCCAGCAGTTTGCACCTCAGGCCCTTTTTGAAGGCGTCGACGGTTCGGCCGAAGACCAGCTCATGGCGGTGGGATCAACCCTGCTTCGCACGCTGTTGAGCCCGGACGTGCGCAGTGTCGAAGCCATGATCATGGCCGACAAGACCAATCAAAAGTCGTTAAGCAAGCGCCAATACGAAGCCGGCCCCGCCTATGTCATCGCCCAAATCGAGGCCCTGTTGCGTCAGTTGCACGCGAAGGCGGTTCTGAACGTGCCTGATCCTCTACGGTCCGCCCGCTTATTTGCCGCGCTTTTCAAAGGGTCCGATCTTCTGATTATCGCGCGCTTCGATGAGGCGAGAGCCGAGGACGATAACGAAATCGAATCCTATTGCCGGTCGGCCGTCGCCATGTTCATCGCCGCGCACGGTCTTTAGTGGATGATTTGAACGCCTAATGTTGCTGGATAGCTAGCCATTACAAATTGCAGCTTTTGGCCGATAGCTGCCCGTCATCGGTGACAGCTAACCAGCGTCTACAGCGCAACATGGATGGTGAAGACCTTGCCGCCGTTGTTGTGCGGAGTTAATTCAAAAACTTCACAAAAATCAGCTCTGGATCACCAGGGTCAAGATTCTCCACAGTCCCGCTGTATTGATATCCAAGCTGTACCAACAATTGCCGCATAGGTGCATTGGACATGTTGGTCGAAGTGAAGATCTTTCTGGCAGTGGAACAATGCTCTAAGTGAGCAACGATTTGCCGACCTACACCAGAACGTCTATGGGTGTTTGAGACGACTACAAGCGGGATGAACCACTCCCCGAAAAAACTTTTGTCCAAACAGCCGTAACCGATCGGGACACTGGGGTCGCTCGTCTCACAAGCAACCCAGCATTCACCCGTGCCTACTACCCTTTCTATTTGTGCTCGGCGGCCGTGGTCTTTTGCCGCGATAGGATCCACACGCACCAACCATTCGATATCGCTCAAGACGGCCTGTCTGATTTGCCAATTCATGATCGCGTCCCTCCGGTCAAATTCGCCGGAGTTTACTTCAGCTTCAATGCCCCAGATGCCATTACGCTCAGCGATAGTTCTGATGGAAAGCACAAATGCAACCATGAACTGGCTAATTGACGCTGGTTACATTGGGTACGCCGAAGACCCAGAGCATCTACAGCACGCTATATGGCACTCGCAGCACAATGCTCCACTTGCTGCCAGTGCGTGACCACTGATCATCCATAGCGCCCGCTGTATTGGCGACTATCAGCGCCACGACACAGGCAAACAACGTGAACACGGCAAAGACCCCCATCACATGCAAGTAAGGCAGTGCGTACTACATAGCACCGTCATCGTTACGGGTATAACGGTCTGCAAACCTTGGTCATGTGCAAGGAGGAGGATGCAAAAAGCCCAGCACTCTGGCTGGGCTTCGATTATTTTCTACATGCCATCATCTTGTCGGCGAGAGTTTTGGCTCTTTCGATCAACAGGTTCTGCCTGTCTTCATGAGTGGCCTCTCCTACGACCGGTGCCGTCAGATTGCTTTCGGCAATCAACGCAGCGCAGAAGTATTGATCCCAGACTCTTTGCTCCGACGCCTGTTTGCTTACTTGGTCGGCGATCATATAGGGGCTCCTTTTGACGAGGTAGCACCGTCATTTTACGCCTCAATCGCCAACAGCCCCCGCGCTAGCGGATAGCCGGCAAACGGTGTGGAGCCAATTGGACTGCACAGGTTTCCGGCGCCGCCTGGCAGCTATTTCACGCCAATATCCTGCGCAAAACGAAGCAGATAGCCATCGGGATCCAGGACCAGGAAATTCCTCTGCCCGAACTGTCGATCATGGCTGCGGTACCAATGCTCTTCGACAGGTCTCCTGATCGGGCAACCGGCGGCCTCAAGCGCGGAAACCAGGGCCGACGCATCCGGACACTCGATGGAAAGGTTCATGCCTCGGCCATAGGGAGGCTCCAGGGGCCCCACACGCCAGGGCGAATCGTCATGCCAGTCCTGCTCCAGCATGATCTGGCTGTTGCCAAAGGAGAGAAAGGCAAACTGGTCCTCGGGCCGGTCGTACTCAACCCTGAAACCCAACACATCACAGTAGAAATACAGACTCTGCTGCAAGTCCGAAACGATCAGTTCCGGCACCAGGGCGTTCAACTTGAACATGTTCTTGTATCCATTCAGTTCCTTGGCCGGCCAATCTACCCTGGATCTCTGTCATTGCCGGCTTATTTAGCACTCGGCATTACTGGTCATTGAACCTTCTGCCCGCTGCCAATCTTCTTGGCCCGGTCGATCCCCCACTCAAACGCATCTTCCATGTCCAGGCCATCCGGGGCCAGGTCATTGTCTTCGACGATAACGCTACCATCCGGCTTGTAGATGCCGATGAACATCTTGAGCGAGCCATCTCTGAGGATCTCTGATCGCACCTTGATCTTGCATCCATTCGAAAGCGTTTCACTGTGATTCAAATGACGCTCAGTCATGGCCGCATCCCTCAGTAAATGAAGTTCGAGTAAGGCACAGCCCATTGATTCACGCCAGTCTATGGCCCCCCATCAAGGGTTAGAGACGACAGGTCCGATTTTGCGAAGGCAATAAAAAGCCCCGCACAGTGGCGAGGCCAATCCTCTATCTGTCAGCGCTTCAGCCGGCAGGTTTCAGTGGTGCCGGGGCGGCCATGACATAACGAGACATCAGGTAAGCCACCAGCCCGCCCAACCCCGCGCCCGCCGCATCCGCCAGAAACAGCGCCAGTTGCGAAGCCGAATGCTGGTAGACCCTGCACATCGCCACCCAGGCGTTCTCCATGAAGCCGGAAGCCCAGTCCCAACCGCAGGGGTAGACCATCAAGAAGGCCAGCCCGGCGAGGGTGATCCATCCGGACAACCTGGACGGAGTCTGCGAGAAGACGAACCGGGCCAACTGGCAGATACCGACAAAGAGCCAGGCCGCCAGCATGCTTCTCATGAATTGGTCGAATAACTCGAAAAAGGCCATGGCGCCCTACGCTGAAAAATTACCGAGCGATGATAGCCATTCGTGTCGCCATAAAAAACCCGGCGCAGCGGCCGGGTTTTCATCAATCGTTTAACGGTGCCCGTAGGCGGCCCCAGCGCCGGGCCTTCCTTAACGTCCAGCGGCCTGGCTAGCTCCTGCACCCTCTTCCCCGGCTCCACCTGCGACCTGGACCAGGGCTTCCAGCAAGGCCTCGGTGTGATTGATCGATTCCCGGATCTCATCGAAGGCATCCTCCAGATCGCGCACCTTCGCTGTCGCCGAAGCGCCGCACAGGGCTTGCTGGATCTGGAACTCATCCTGCTTGAATTGCAGGACATTGGCCCGCAGGCCTTCGATACGAAGGGACAACTGCGAAATGTGATGACGGCGACGCTGAACCATTTCCGATTCTCCTTCATGGCCCTCTTACTTATTCAGATCGTCACGCGCCGACAGATGTTCAGCGGTTCCTGACCAAAGGCACAGCGTGCCATGCCAGTGGCCAAGCCCTCAAAGCTTGCTGTCCAGCGCCACCAGCAAGGCCGCGTCCCGTCCGTAGATGTCCGGGGCATAGGACAGCTGGCCATGGCTGTCGGCTTGCGCCGTCCAGTACGTGAGCAGGATCGGTACCGGCGTCGATAGCCTGAACTCATGAGTGAGCCCGGTGCTCAGCAATTCGTCTGTGCGCACCCGTTCCGCCGGGCTCACCAGCAGATCGCGCAGCTGCAACGCATGCTCGACCCGCACGCAGCCCGAACTGAAGGCCCTTGGCCCCTTGTTGAACAGCGCCTGGCTGGGCGTGTCGTGCAGGTACACCGAGAACGGGTTGGGGAAGCGGATCGCCATCTGCCCCAGCGGGTTTCTCGGTCCGGCTTCCTGGCGCAGGAGAATATTGCCGGGGTTGTCCCAGTCGATATCCTCCACCGCCAGGGGATGCCCTTCGCTGTCGAGCACCTGCAGGTTCTGCCGATTGAGGAAGGACTGGTCGCGGCGAATTTCCGGCAGCTTGTCTTCGCGGAAAATGGTCGGCGGCACCGTCCAGGTCGGGTTCAGGGTCAGGCGCGTGACCTGGGATTTCAACAGTGGCGTCTGGCGCTCGGCACGCCCCACCTGGGTCCGGGTCTGCCAGACCGGCACGCCGCCCTGATAGACGATCAACTGCGCCGCGGCCAGGTTGACCAGCAGGCTGTCGGGCTCCATGTCCTGCGCCAGCCAGCGAAAGCGTTCGAGGTTGATGCGCAGCTGTTCGCGGCGCATCTGCGGGCTGATGTTCAGTTCATTCAAGGTCCCCGCGCCGATCACCCCATCGGCTTGCAGCGAATGGCTGAGCTGGAAGCTTTTCACCGCACTCACCAGGTCGCTGCTGTAAAGGGTGTCGCCTTCGTTGGCGAGGGTGCCCAGGTACCCCTCCTTGAACAGCCGTTGCGCCAGTTCCGGCACTCGCGCGTCCTGCATCTGCGGACGCAATAGCGGCCCGTTGGGAAGGGGCTGCCAATGGGGCAACGCCAGCTGGCGCTGCTGGGCATACAGCTGGCGCAGGTTCTGATATTGCTCGAGGCTCGGCCGCGCCAGCGCGAAGGCCGCCGGGATGTCCTGCAGGCCGGGCCCGGCGATGGCAAGCACCTGCGCCTGGCGATCCAGCTGTGAGGGATGGGCGTGCCACATCGGCTCGAAACGGGCCTGCGACAGACGGCCGTAATGCAGGTCATGCAGGGCTTGCAGGTAATGCTGGCTGAAGCTCAGGTCAGCGCACAGCGCGTCGCCCGCGAGCGCACTGGCCGGTGACCGGTAGTCGGCCGGGTCCAGGCCATCGTCGGCCAGTTGCTGCAACTGTGCCTGCAACGCCTCCAAACGTGCGCTGGACGACCAGACCGGCTGGTCACCCTGCTGTTGGTAAAAAGCCTGTAACAGGCTCTGGGCGGGAATGTCCAGGTGCACCGCCAACCCCGGACAGGCGGCGGACAATCGAGTGAATACCTGTTGCACAGGGTTCTCATGATCGACCGGTACATCCTGAGCAGTCGCGACCAACGGCGCAGCGAGCAGGAAAAGGCTCAAGTAACATGCGTGTTTTTTGAACAACTGCTTTACTCCAATCATGGCCATCATTGTGATGGTCAACCTCGGCAGTGGCTGCGAAAAATCATCCAACCACCTGTAACCAGAACTGCCAGGAGAGCGACAGGACGTCAGGAGCCAAAGTGACTGTGGGGACACTCTAGAATGCTGACCTTCTTGCGCCGGCTCTGTCTGGCAATGACCACCCTAGGCGCGATCTGCAGCCCCGCGCTCGCCGCCAACAACACGACTCCGCTGCTTTACAACAGCCTCGCCCACGCCGCTCCAGAACTCAATCCCCAAGTGTTGAAAAGTGCCTTGAGCGCCATGCAATGCGCAGTCAACAGCGGCGCCAGGCAAGCCCGGCACCTGGCGGTCATCGACTATTCGCAACCTTCCACCGCCCGCCGCCTGTGGATCTTCGACTTGAATAAAAGAACCCTGGTGCTGCGCGACCTGGTCGCCCACGGGCAGAAATCCGGGGAGAACTTCGCCACCCAGTTTTCCAATCGCATGGGCAGTTTCCAGTCCAGCCTCGGCCTGTTCCGCACCCAGGAAAGTTATGAAGGCAGCCACGGTTATTCGCTGCGCATGGACGGCCTGGAGCCAGGTTTCAATGACCTCGCCCGCGATCGGGATATCGTGATTCACGCGGCCGACTATGTGAGCCCTCTGTGGAGCCGACGCCAAGGGCGCATCGGCCGCAGCCTGGGTTGCCCGGCCGTGCGTCCGCAAGTGGCGCGCCAGGTGATCGACCGCCTCAAGGACGGTCAGTTCATGTTTTCCTGGTACCCCGACCAGCGTTGGCTGAAATCCTCGCCCTACCTCAACTGCCAGCCACGCCAGGTGGCCAGCATTGTCGCCGCCAGCGGCGGTTAACCCGTTCGCTCCTTAACCGGCGGCCGAGGCCGCCGTTTCCGGCTCTTCGGGTATTTTGACGAAGATGCTGTACTTCGCCCCTTCCATCGCTTCGAAGGCGATGAGCTTGTCCACCAGCGGGCCGCTCAGCACCTTGCCGGCATTGAGCAACAGCATGCCATTGTCGGCATTCAGGTTGCGCGCCAGGGTCATGCCCGGGGCCAGGTCGCGCGTCGTCAGGACCCTGACCGTCGGATCGGCCAGGGTGACATCGCTCTGATAAGCCGCGCAGACGCCGACGAAATCCTCCACCAGGTCGGGGTCGTAGAGTTTGCCGGCGTATTTGCGAATGAACAGCAGCGCCTCATCGCTGTTCATCTGCCGTTCGAGTATCAGCCCGCGTTGCAGCTCGATGAAGTCCACGGCCAGCTTGAGCCAGCGCGAGCCCAGCGGAATGGCCTCGCCCTTGAGATGATCGGGAAAACCACTGCCATCCCAGCGTTCCTGGTGATGCAGGATGATGCGCGCCGCGTCCTTCATCGGCTCCAGGGTCATCAGCAGCGACTCGCTCTGCTTCGGGTAGGCCCGGTACAGGTCGCGCTCGTTGTGGTGCAGCAGGTCCGCGGGCGCGGTCATCATGCTGTCGGTCCAGCTCAGCTTGCCGATGTTGTACAGCGCGGCGGCCATAGTCATGTTGCGGCTGTCGGCTTCGTCCAGGCCATGGGTGATGCAATAGACGCGAATCAGCTCAATGATCTGCCGGTTGGTCTGCTTGGCCTTGGGCAGGCGCAGGTTGGCCAGCAGCGAAAACACCTCGGTACCGGTCACGTAGCTGCGCTTGAGCTCTTCATACGCCAGATCGAGCATGTCGGCGGTCTGTTGCAGTTCGGCGGTGCGCGCCGCCACATGCTTTTCCAGGGTCGAGTTGAGGGTTTTCAATTGCTCGTTCTGTTGCCGGGTCAGGGTTTCCAGACGCTGGCGCTCGCTTTCGGAATTGTGATGGGCCAGGGCCTGGCGCAGCGTCACCAGCATGTCCTCGTCGTTCCAGGGCTTGCTGATATACCGATGGATCTGCCCTTCGTTGATGGCCTTGGCAATCAAGGTCATGTCGGCATAACCAGTGAGCAGGATCCGCAGCGTCGATGGATAACGCTGATGGATATGGGCCAGCAAGGTCGCACCGTCCATGCTCGGCATGCGGGCGTCACTCATGACCACGTCGACCGGCCGTTGTTCGAGGATCTCCAGGGCCTTGGCACCGCTGTCGGCCAACAGGATGTCGTAAGGCTGGCTGCGTAACAGCCGACGAAGGCTATTGAGAATCGATTCCTCATCGTCGACCAGCAGTACCGTCGGTCTGTCCTGGGCTGTGCCCGCTGTATGTTCTTCCATGGTTCCCCCTCCCCTTTGACTGCGATCAGACCCGCCTTCTGGGACAGGCTAGATGACTTGTAGTGTTTCGGCATGAATTCGACGCCGGCCGATTAGCGCATACGGGGGAGCCTGACTATGCTCAAGGCCAAAATGGACTGCATGTTCAGGAAGCAGGAAGGGAAGCCCGATGAGCTTATATACAAGGTGTCCGCACCGAGTTGGGGCACGCCGATGATGGCGTCGGCAGACCGGACCAACCGGCGAATTCTGATCGTCGACGACACGACGTCGATCCATGAGGATTTTCGCAAGATCCTCGCCTGCACGGATGCCCCCGGGGACAGCCTCAGCGACGCCGAAGCCGCCCTGTTCGGTACGCCCGTCAGTGCCTCGCTGGAGCATTTTTTCCTCGACTCAGCGTTTCAGGGCCGGGAGGCGCTGGACAAGGTGCAGGCAGCGCTGGATCACGATGCGCCTTATGCCATGGCGTTCATCGACATGCGCATGCCGCCCGGCTGGGACGGCCTGGAAACCATCGAGCGGCTGTGGCAGGTCGACCCCAAGCTGCAAATCGCCCTGTGCACCGCCTACTCCGACTATTCTTGGGAAGACATCGCCGAGCGCCTGCAACTGGGCGACCGCCTGCTGATCCTGAAAAAGCCCTTCGACGCCATCGAGATCCGCCAGATGGCCAGCGCCTTGACCGTCAAATGGCAGATGACCGAAGACGCCGAACTGAAAATGGACCAGCTGGAGCAAGCGGTCGAGGAACGCACCCGCGAGTTGGCCGACGCCAACATCATCGTGCAGAACAGCCCCACCATCCTCTATCGCCTGCGGGGCGAGCCATCGTTCACGCTGATGTACATCTCCCACAACATCACCAAGTTCGGCCATGTGGCGGCGCAACTGGTGGCCTCGGCCGACTGGGCCCAGACCCTGATCCACCCCGACGACCAGGCCAAGGTCAAGAACGCCATGCTGCGGATCCTCGATCGGGATGTGGCGGGAGCCTCCATCGAGTTCCGCATGCGCACCGGCGATGGTGCCTTTCGCTGGGTGGAAAACCGCTATATTCCGGTACGCAACGACCAGAGCCAATTGGTCGAGGTGGAAGGGATCATCCTCGACATTACCGAACGCAGGCTGGCCGAAGAAAAAATGGCCCTGATGGCCCGCACCGACAGCCTGACCGGGCTGGCCAACCGCGCCACCCTGATCGAGCGCCTGCATCAGGCATTCGCCGCGGCCCGACGGGGAGCCGCGCCCTTCGCGATGTTTTACCTGGACCTGGACCACTTCAAGCGCATCAACGACACCCTCGGCCACCCCATTGGTGACTTGCTGCTGCAGGAAGTGGCCCGGCGCATCAAGGCCTGCACCCGGGAAAACGATGTGGTGGCGCGCCTGGGCGGCGACGAGTTCGCGATCCTGCAACTGGACGTCGACGAGGCCACGCATTGTGCCGCGCTGGCGACGAAAATCCGCGACACCCTGCTGCTCCCCTACTCCTTGGAAGGCAACGAGGTGCGCATCTCGGTGAGCATCGGCATCAGCCTCTACAGCCCGCAGACCCTGAGTGCCGACAGCCTGATGGCGCAGTCGGACATGGCGCTGTATCGCTCCAAGGACAAGGGCCGCAACCAGTTCCATTTCCACAGCGAGGAAATCAACCAGGAGGTCACGGAGCGGGTGACCCTGGCCAACGACCTGAAGCTGGCCCTGGAACGCGACGAACTGCACCTGCATTACCTGCCGGAAGTCGATCTCGGTACCGGCAGGATCCTCGGCATGGCGACCCAGGTTCGTTGGCTCCACCCCCTGCGCGGCTGGCTCGAGGCCGAGGACTTCATGCCCGCGGCCGAGAAGACCGGCATCGTCATCGCCCTCGGTCATTGGCTGCTGGACCAGGCCTGCCGGCAGATGCGCGCCTGGCGCGACCAGAACGTGGCACCGCCATTGATTGCGATCCATTTGTCCCTGGTCCAGCTCAAGACCGGGCCAGAACTGATCTACGACGTATTGCGCACCACCGCGCGCTGGGACCTGTGCCCGTGGGACCTGAGATTCGACGTGACCGAGGGCACCCTGGCCCAGACCAAGTGGACCCACAACGACATCCTGCCCAGGCTGTGCGAGCTGGGCGTGAAGATCGCCATCGACGATTTCGGCACCGAATATTCCTCGTTCGACTACCTCAAGACCTACAGGGTCAACCACCTCAAGCTTGCCCAGCGCTTTCTCGACAGCGCCAGCAGCGACCCGGACAACGCCATGACGCTCCGGGCCATCCTCAACTTCGCCCGCGAGGTGGGCATCGGGGTCACCGCTGAAGGGGTGGAAACCCAGGAGCAGCGTACGACCTTGATATCCAGCGGCACGTCACTGGGGCACTCGCTCGGTGCGGCGGTCGACAGCGACCAGGCTGGCGAACTGCTCAAGGCCAGGTCTGCTGCTGTGGATGGCAGCACCAGGTCGGCGGATCCGACGTCGGAGAATTTCAGGTGAGCCCGTTATCCGTGGTGCCCAATCGGCGAATTCTGATCATCGACGACACACCGGCGATCCATCAGGACTTTCGCAAGATTCTCAGCCCCGAAGACGAAGGGCCTCTGGGCAACACCGAAGCCTTGCTGCTGGGCGCCAGCCGCAGACCCCATCAGCACTTCGAGCTTGATTCGGCCTACCAGGGCGAGGAAGCCGTGGAACTGGTCAAGCGCGCCCAGGCCGAAGGCCGGCCGTATGCCCTGGCCTTTATCGACATGCGCATGCCACCCGGCTGGGATGGCCTGCAGACCATCGAGCATCTGTGGAAAACCGATCCGCAGTTGCAGATCGCCCTATGTACTGCGTTCTCCGATTACTCATGGGAAGCCATGGCCGAACGTATCGAGTTCGGCGACCAGCTGCTGATCCTGAAAAAGCCGTTCGACAGCCTCGAAATTCGCCAGATGGCCAGCGCCCTGACCTGGAAATGGCAGCTGGCGCAGGACGCGGCAAGCAAGATGCGCAACCTGGAACAGACCATCGAGGAACGGGTCCAGGAACTGCTGAGCGTGTCGCACCTGCTGCACTACGATGTGCTCACCGGACTGCCCAACAGTACCTTGCTCGGTGATCGCCTGACCCAGCATCTGTCCCAGTCCCGCCGCCATGACCGCCAGTTGGCGGTGATGTTCATCGGCCTGGACCGTTTCAAGCGCATCAACAACGCACTCGGGCACCCGGCGGGAGACGAGATGCTCAAGCTCGTCGCCCGCAGCCTGGCGACCACGGTGCGCGAAACCGACTCGGTATTTCGCTACGGTTCGGACGAGTTCGTGGTGATTATCGGCGACATCCTGCACCCACAGCAGACCCGAGGGGTGGCCGAAAAACTCCTGGCCGCCATCAATACCCCTCATTCCGTGGCGGGCCACGACCTGACGGTCACCGCCAGTCTGGGCATCAGCATCTATCCCTACGATGGCGCCGATGCCGTAACGCTGATCAAGAACGCCGAGACGGCCATGCGCAACGTCAAGGACTGCGGCCCCAACAACTTCAGCTTTTTCATCGAAGACATGAACCTGCGCGCGCGCCAGCAGCAGACCCTGGAAACCGGCCTGCGCCTGGCGTTGCAGCGTGAGGAGTTCGTCCTGCACTACCAGCCCAAGCTGGACCTGGCGCGGGGCACGGTGGTCGGTGCCGAGGCGCTGGTGCGCTGGAACCGGCCCGGGTATGGCTGGGTGTTCCCCTCGGACTTCATCCCGGTGGCCGAAGACAGCGGGCTGATCGTCCCCCTCAGCCAATGGGTATTGCGCCGTGCCTGCCTGCAATCGCAGGCCTGGCAAGCGCAGGGCCTGCCGCCCATCTGCATGTCGGTGAATGTGTCGGCCATCGACTTCCGTCAGCACGACTATGTCGAACGCCTCACCCGCACGCTGGCCGAGACCGGGCTCGACCCGACGTTGCTGGAACTGGAAATCACCGAAAGCGTGCTGATGCAGAACGTCGACGCCACCATCGCCACGCTCCATGCCATCAAGCAGCTGGGGGTGCGCCTGGCCATCGACGACTTTGGCACCGGCTACTCGAGCTTGAGCTACCTGCAGAAATTCCCGGTCGACGTGTTGAAGATCGACCAGTCGTTCGTGCGTGACCTGGGCACCGACAGCAACGACGCGAAACTGGTCAGCAGCATCATCGACCTGGGTAAAAGCCTCAACCTGAGCATCATCGCCGAAGGCGTGGAGACCGCCGAACAACTGGACTTTCTCAAGCGTCACCACTGCGAGGAAGGCCAGGGTTTCTACTTCAGCAAGGCCGTGGAGCCCGAGGCATTCGCCCGCTTCCTGACCGAATCCCAGCGACCTCACCTGCCCCATCCATGAAGTTGTGCCTGGTAAGGATACCGACCATGTCGTCACTTGCATTACTCCTTTCGGCCAACCTGCTGCTCGCTCCAGGCGCCGAGGCCGCGCCATTGGAAGGACCGCTCAACCCCCTCCCCGCAGCACCGGCGCTGGACAGCAAGCGGGTCGAACTGGGACGACGCCTGTTCAACGACCCGCGCCTGTCGGTGAACAACAGCCTGTCGTGCGCCAGTTGTCATCGCCTTGATCGAGGCGGTGCCGATACCGTTCCGCACTCCCTGGGTTTCGATGGCAAGCCCGTGGCGGTCAATACCCCGAGCGTGTTCAACGCCAGCCTGAATTTCCACCAGTTCTGGGACGGTCGGGCCGAAACCCTGGAAGACCAGGTGCACATCGTGGTGCAGAGCCCCAGCGAAATGGGCAGCGACTGGAAAGTCGTGGTACAGCGCATCGCCGACGACCCGGCCTATCGCACCACCTTCGCCGATGCCTACCCCGGTGGTGTGTCCCAGGCCAACATCCAGGGCGCCCTGGCCGATTACGAACGCACCCTGCTCAGCGCCAACTCGCGCTTCGACCGATACCTGGCGGGCAACACCGAGATCCTCGACATCGAGGAAAAGTACGGCTACCAGCGCTTCCAGGAATACGGCTGCATCGCCTGTCACCAGGGGGTGAATATCGGCGGCAACATGTTCCAGAAGTTCGGCGTGCTCGGCGACTACTTCGCGGCCCGGGGCAACCCTACCGAGGCCGACCTGGGGCGCTTCAACGTCACGGGCGAAGAAGACGACCGCAATGTGTTCAAGGTGCCGAGCCTGCGTAACGTCGCGGTCACGGCGCCGTACTTCCACGACGGTTCGCAAGCCACCCTCGAAGGCGCCGTGGCGGTGATGTTCAAGTACCAGCTGGGACGTACGCCGTCCGAGGAAGACAAACGCCTGATCGTCAAATTCCTCAAGACCCTGACCGGCGAATGGGAAGGCAAACCTTTATGAAAGTATCCCGTCGCGTAAGCATCCTGTTGCTCGCCGCCCTGGCGGTATTGATGGCTTCGATCCTGCTCTTTCTCTACCTCAAGTCCAGGTCCGACCAGACCGTGACCTACACCGAATCGCGCGACCTGATCCGCCAGATCAAGCAGCAGGACTCGCTGTGGGAAAACGAAATACTCAAGGCCAGGGTGGCCATCACCCACAACTACGATCCGCTGGTTTCACCCCTGGGGGAAATGACACGCCTGTGGCAGAAATTCGACTCGATGGAGGCGCAGAACCAGCGCAACGATTCGCCGCTGTGGCGCAATGCCCATGACGGCTACCTGAACGCGATAAAGGAAAAGACCCGGCTGGTGGAACAGTTCAAGTCGCACAACTCCGTGCTGCGCAACTCCCTGGCCTTCCTGCCGACCGCCGAGGACGATATCCAGCAAGAGCTCGCCCAACTGCACGACGCGGACAAACTGCAACTGCAGAACATCGCCACCGATACCTACGACCTGTTGCTCAGCAGCCTGGAGTTCGCCCAGGTCACCTCCGACGACAGGGCCGCGGATATCCTGGTGGGCCTGAACAAGCTGACGGTCAACAAGGAGCGCTTGCCCACGGACTTCCATGGCCTGATCGATACCCTCAGCAACCACGTCGGGCTGATCCTGCGCGAGCAACCCAAGGTCAACCGCCTGCTCGAGGAAATCGAAGTGGTGCCGGTCGACGAGCGCCTGGACGACATCACCGTCCTGCTCAACCGCGACCAGCAACAGGCCGAGGCCGTCGACCAGCGATACCATTTCTACCTGCTGCTGTTTTCCGCGCTGCTGGTGCTGCTGTTGATCTGGCTGGGCATTCGCCTGATCCGCAGTTTTGCCGAGATCAACCAGATGAACCGCGCCCTGGTGGCCGCCAACGACGAACTCGAACAACGGGTCGAAGAGCGCACGCGCCAGCTCAAGGACACCCAGAGCGAACTGCTCGACACCGCCCGCCAGGCGGGCATGGCGGAAATCGCCACCAATGTCCTGCACAACGTCGGCAACGTGCTCAACAGCGTGAACATCTCCGCCGACCTGGTCAGCCGCAAGCTGCGCAACAGCAAGGCCCAGGGGCTGGGCAAGGCGATGCAGTTGATCAACCAACACAAGCAGGACCTGGGCAGCTATCTCACCGAGGACGAAAAGGGCAAATTGCTGCCCGGCTACCTGAACCAGTTGGTCGAGGCCATCGACCTGGAACAGCAAGGCATGACCGAGGAGCTGAGCCAACTGAGCAAAAGCGTCGATCACATCAAGGACATCGTCGCTACCCAGCAATCCTATGCGGGCGCCAGCAGCCTGCTGGAACCGCTGTCGGTCAGCGAACTGCTCGAAGATGCGCTGCGCATGAACTCCGGCGCCCTCACCCGCCATCATGTGACCGTGCGCAAGGAATACGCCGACGTACCACTGATCATGGGCGACAAGCATCGCCTGCTGCTGATCCTGATCAACCTGATCAGCAACGCCAAGTACGCCATGTCCGACCTGTCCAACCAGACGCGCAACATGACCCTGGCGGCAGCGGTGGTCGACGGCGAGACCTTGCAGATCAGCGTGCGCGACGAAGGCGAAGGCATCGCTCCGGAAAACATGACCCGCATCTTTGCCCACGGCTTCACCACCCGCAAGGAAGGCCATGGGTTCGGCCTGCACAGTTGCGCCCTGGCGGCCATCGAGATGAATGGCCACCTGACCGCCCACAGCGACGGCCCGGGCAAAGGCGCGCTGTTCGTCCTGCAGATCCCCCTGATCACCGCCGAGGTTGAGGCATGAACAACCCGATAAACCGGCGCATCCTGCTGATTGACGACACCCCGGCGATCCACGACGACTTCCGCAAGATCCTCACGCCCAAGACCGGCGACAGCGCCGACCTCGATGCGATGGAAAGCGCGCTGTTCGGCAGCGCGCCAAAAACCGCCGCCACGGTGTTCGAACTGGATTCGGCCTACGGTGGCCAGGAAGGCCTGGGCAAACTGCTGGAGGCGGCGGGCAAGGGGCAGCCCTATGCCCTGGCCTTCGTCGACATGCGCATGCCCGATGGCTGGGACGGCGCGCAAACCATCGAAGAGTTGTGGAAGCACGACCCACTGCTGCAAGTGGTGGTGTGCACCGCCTACTCCGACTATTCCTGGGACGAGTTGCTCGATCGCCTGAACGGCCACGACCGGCTGCTGATCCTGAAAAAGCCCTTCGACAATATCGAAGTCCAGCAGATGGCCAATACCCTCACCACCAAATGGGAAATGACCATGCGCGCGCAGCTGCAGATGAGCGAGCTGGAAGAACGGGTGGAGCAACGTACCCTGGCGTTCAAGCAGGCCAGCGCCGCGCTGCGACGGGAAATCGACGAGCGCAAGTTGCTGGAAAGCCAACTGGTGCAATCGGAAAAGCTCGCCTCCCTGGGCCAGCTGGCCGCCGGGGTCGCCCATGAAATCAACAACCCGGTCGGCTTCATTTCCTCCAACCTCGGCGCCCTGGACAACTACTTCAAGCGCCTGCAGGAGATGCTCGAGGCTTACGGCAATGCCGAAACCGGGATCGGCGCCAGCGAGCTGCGCGATCGGCTGAAACAGTTGCGCACGGATATCGAGCTGGATTTCCTCCTCGAGGACATTCCGCTGCTGATCAAGGAATCCAAGGACGGCATCGGCCGGGTCAGCCAGATCGTCAAGGATCTCAAGGACTTTTCCCGGGTCGATTCGACCCAGGAATGGCAATGGGCGAACCTGCAACAGGGCATCGACTCGACCCTGAACATCGTCGCCGCCGAGATCAAGTACAAGGCCGACGTGATCAAGGAGTACGCCGAGCTGCCGGAGGTCGAGTGCCTGCCTTCGCAGATCAACCAGGTGGTGATGAACCTGATCGTCAACGCCGCCCAGGCCATGGGCAACGAACGGGGCACCATCACCCTGCGCAACGGCGTCGAGGGCGAGAACGTGTGGATCGAAGTGGCCGACAATGGCTCGGGCATCCCGCCGGACAGCCTGCAGAAAATCTTCGACCCGTTTTTCACCACCAAACCCGTGGGCCAGGGCACGGGGCTGGGGCTGTCGCTGTCCTACGGCATCGTCAAGAAACACCGCGGCGACATCTCGGTGCGCAGCGAGGTCGGTGTCGGCACCACCTTCCGCGTCGAGCTTCCCGTGCATCAGAGCAGAAAGGCCGGCTGAACGCCCCCGCACTCCAGCCACAGGCTCGACACCACTGCTGCTTCTGTAGGAGCCAGGCTTGCCGGCGATCCAAGCGACGCGGCACGCCGGGGCATGCCGCAGGCCCGATCTCTTGTATGATGGCGCGCCTCAAGAATGGGTCGCCGATTTCGTCTTGCCAATGACCACCGGAGTACATCCGGCCTGACGCCTTCAGGGCACACACGCTTCCCCCGTCTTAAACAGCACGACGCTTTCCCGAGCGCGCCTGGCCCTTTGTGCCTGGTATTCGCCGGGGCCGGGATCGCCATCGTCGAGGAGTTTTCATGGATATGCTTTACCGGGCCTCCCGCCAGGGGCTGCCCGCCCCGCGGTTCGCGCGCAATCTGCTGAGCCTGCTGCTGGCCGGTGCCGCGCCCGTGGCCCAGGCCGCCGAGACCGAACTGCCGGCCCTGACCGTGACCGGCGAAGACCGCTCCGGTTATCAGGCCAGCAGCGCCGCGGTTGGCGGTTTCGAGGCAGCTCCCCTGCTCGATGCCCCCGCCTCGATCGCGGTGATCAATGAAGACTTGATCAAGGACCAGCAGGCCCGCCTGCTCAGCGAGGTGCTGAAGAACGACGCCTCGGTCGGCGAAAGTTATGCGCCGGTCGGCTACTACGAGAATTTCACGGTGCGCGGCTTCTCCCTGAATGCCGCCAACAGCTATCGGATCAACGGCCGCAGCATCACCGGCGAGCAGAACGTCGGCCTGGAAAACAAGCAGCAGGTGGAATTGCTCAAGGGGCTGAACGGCCTGCAGAGCGGCGTCAGCGAGCCCGGCGGGCTGATCAACTACGTGACCAAGCGCCCCACCGACGTGCGCTCGGTCACAGTCTCTACCGACGATCGCGGCAGCGGCTATGTGGCCACCGATGTCGGTGGCTGGTTCGGCAGCGAGCAGCAGTTCGGGCTGCGCGCCAACCTGGCCCACGAGGACATCCACTCCTATGTCGAACACACCAATGGCCAGCGCGACTTCGCCTCCCTGTCCTTCGACTGGAACATCAGCCCCGACGCCCTGCTGCAACTGGACATCGAGTACCAGACCAAGGAACAGCGCTCGGCCCCGGGTTATCAATTGCTCGGCGGCTCCAGCCTGCCGCACCACGCCTCGCCGAAAAAGCTCCTGGCGCACCAGAGCGGCTCGAAGCCGGTCGGCACTGACGCGCTGAACCTCAACGGCAACTTCGAGTACCGCTTCAACGACCAGTGGAAAGGCAACCTCAGCGCCTCGCGCAGCCAGGTGGTGATCGATGACTACAGCTCGTTCGCCTGGGGCTGCTACGGTGCCGCCAGTTGCGCCGGCGCGGCGGTGCCCAATCACTTCAGCCCCGAGGGCGACTACGACATCTACGATTTCCGCAGCCCGGACGATACCCGGCGCAACGACGAGGTCCAGGCCGTCCTCAGCGGCAACTTCGACACCGGCGGCCTGGGCCACGAACTCAGTATCGGCACCAGCGCATTCCGCCGCGTGGTGGACAAACGAGACCCGATCAACCAGATGATCGGTAGCGCCAACATCGACGGCGAGCCAGCGGATTTCGCCCGCTACGACGGACCGCTCAACGACTCCTACCGCCGCCTGGACAGCCGCCAGTACGGCCTGTTCTTCAACGACCGCATCAGTTTCAACGAACATTGGCAGACCGTGCTCGGCGGGCGCGAGGTACGCCTGGACGAGGAAACCTTCGACAGCCAGGGCGATACCACCCGCCACACCCAGCGTTATGTGTTCCTGCCCCAGGCCGCGCTGATCTACAAGCCGGTGCAGAACCTGGCGCTGTACACCCGCTACAGCAAGGGCCTGTCCCTGGGTGGCGAGGCGCCGTGGTTCGCCAGCAATGCCTTTGAAATCCTCGCGCCTACCGTGTCGCGGCAGATCGAGGCCGGCATCAAGTATGACTGGCAGCGCATCAGCCTGGCCGCGGCGCTGTTCCAGATCCGCCAGGCCTACCAATACTCCCGGCCGAATGGCGACGGCACCTTCACCTTCACCCAGCAGGGCGAACAGAAGAACACCGGCCTGGAACTCTCGGCCAATGGCTGGGCCAGCCAACGCCTGCAGGTCTCGGGCAGTGTCGCGGCGATCCGCGCGCGGGTCACCGGCAGCGACACCCCGGCGTACGAAGGTCACCAGGCGCTCAACGTGCCGACCCTGCGCGCCAGCCTCTACGGCGACTACGCCCTGCCCTGGTTCGACGGCCTGGCGCTGCTCGGCGGCGTGCAGTACAGCGGTCGCAAGTACGCCAACCGCGAGGGTGAGGTGCAGACTGGCAGCTACGCCGTGTTCAACATCGGCAGCCGCTACAGCACCCGCATCGACGGTTACGACACCGTGTTCCGGCTGACCGTGGACAACCTGTTCGACAAGCGCTACTGGCGTGACGCCGGTGAATACATGGGCGATGGCTACCTGTTCCAGGGCGCGCCCCTGACCGCGCGGTTGAGCGCCTCGATCAACTTCTGATCGGGGCCAGTCCTACTGGAAGGCATCGACCAGGACGTCAAAGATCATCCGGTTCGAGGTCCTGACCAGCAGCAGATCGGAGCCCGCGCGCCACCATTGGTAGCCGTCGTAACGCGGCAACTGCTGGACCAGCCTGGGGTTCAAGCGTCGCGACTGCTGCCTGGGTAACGTCCTGCCCCGGCGCAGGCTCTGCCTGGCATCGGCCGGCAGCGCCGCGGCCGGGTTCCAGTCCCGTTTCGAAGCCTGCAACAGCGCTCTCACCTGGTAGTCATTGACCACGGGAAGGCGCTCCCAATTCGCATGATCGTTGGAGTACCGGGCATTTGTCTGCGTGCCGGAATCCGCGCCGGCATCCAGCGGGATCGACAGCAGAATCGAGATGATCGAGATTAAAGAGCAAGCTCTGAACATCGCCTTCTCCAGGCATCATTGCGTCGAGCTTATGGAAAGGGATTTCCCGGCAATAGTTCCCGGGCAGGCGTGACTTGGATGTTTCGGTTAAAAATGCGCCATGGGCGCAAGGCAGGGTTGCAGGACGCGAGGGCAAAGGCTCTTGAATGCGCCGCACAAACAAAAAACGCCGCTCCTGGGAGCGGCGTTTTTTTAGCCTGGAGCGGATATCCGCCCCAGGTTCCGGTTCACCCGACAGGTCGGGCGCGGCCGGTATTACAGGGCCATGTCAGCCGACGGGTTGCTCACTGGCGCCTTTGGCTTTTCAGCCGCAGGTTGCGCAGGTGCAGCCATCTGGCCGATGGCCGGTGGCGGAGTCAATTGCAGCACTTCGCTGGTGTAGGCCCACTCTTGAGCGACACGCTCAGGACTGCCGTTGAGCTGGGTACCGTAGCTCGGCACGATCTGGTGCAGCTTCGCCTGCCAGGCCGGAGTCGCGACCTTGTCCTTGAAGACCTTCTCCAGCACGCTGAGCATGATCGGCGCGGCGGTCGAAGCACCTGGCGAAGCACCCAGCAGGCCGGCAATGCTGCCGTCCTTGGCGCTGACGATCTCGGTGCCCAGTTTCAGCACGCCACCCAGCTGCTCGTCGCGCTTGATGATCTGCACGCGCTGGCCGGCCTGCCACAGACGCCAGTCTTCAGCCTTGGCGTTAGGGAAGTACTCTTTCAGGGCATTCAAGCGATCTTCATCCGACAGCATCAGTTGGCCGGCGAGGTACTCGACCAGCGGGTACTCCTTGATGCCGACCTTGGTCATGGGCCAGATGTTGTGAGTGGTGGTAGTGGTCAGCAGGTCGAGGTACGAACCTTCCTTGAGGAACTTGGTGGAGAAGGTCGCGAACGGGCCAAACAGGATCACGCGCTTGCCGTCCAGCACGCGGGTGTCCAGGTGCGGAACCGACATCGGTGGAGCGCCAACCGACGCCTTGCCGTAGGCCTTCGCCAGGTGCTGCTCGGCGATCGCCGGGTTCTCGGTCACCAGGAACGAGCCGCCCACCGGGAAACCGGCATATTCCTGGGCTTCAGGAATGCCCGACTTCTGCAGCAGGTGTAGGGCACCGCCGCCGGCGCCGATGAACACGAACTTGGCGTCGGTCTGGGTTTCGGTACCGTCTTTCAGGTTCTTGTACACCACGCGCCAGGAGCCATCTTCGTTACGCTTGATGTCTTCCACTTCGCTCGACAGCTTGAGCGAGAAGTTCGGCTGGGCTTTCAGGTGGCCGACGAACTGGCGGGTGATCTCGCCGAAGTTCACGTCGGTGCCGAGCGGCGACCAGGTGGCGGCGATCTTCTGCTTCGGATCGCGCCCTTGCATCATCAGCGGGACCCACTGCTTGATCTGCTCCGGGTCTTCGGAGTACTGCATGCCAGCGAACAGCGGGCTCGCCTGCAGCGCTTCGTAGCGTTTCTTCAGGAACTTGATGTTGTCATCGCCCCACACGAAGCTCATGTGCGGAGTGGAGTTGATGAACGAACGCGGGTCCTTCAGGACATTGTTCTTGACTTGCCACGACCAGAACTGGCGGGAAATCTGGAACGCTTCGTTGATCTCGATGGCCTTGGCGATCTCGACCTTGCCGTCCTTGTTTTCCGGGGTGTAGTTCAGCTCCGCCAGGGCAGAGTGACCGGTACCGGCGTTGTTCCAGCCGTTCGAGCTTTCTTCGGCAACGCCGTCGAGACGCTCGACCATTTCCATCGACCAGCCCGGCTCCAGCTCATTGAGCCAGACACCCAGGGTCGAACTCATGATGCCGCCACCGATGAGCAGCACATCCACTTTCTTGGTCTCGGCGGCGTACGCGGAGCTGAGCCCCATCGTCATCGCCAAGCCCAGCAGGGCCGTGTTCACTTTTTTCAACATACAGTAGTTCCTACGATAGAACGCCATCCGCCCCCCCATTCTCGATCATCAGTCGCCCCGGCACCGCCATGGGTTCCCGCACTCAGAAGAACTGAAGGGTGGGCACACAAGGCCGACATGACACCATCGACCTCAGTTTATATGTCGCTCCTGCGCTGACTTCTTATTCGCTATTGGCTTCAGCTACTTGAGTGACACTATTTTGTTGGGGCGCCTTCGGACAGCGTCGATCGACGGTCCGAAACGCCCGCTAAAACCACATTCCCATAGAGAGACTAGTCGGGTGTAACCAAAGGAGTGAGTCAACAACACCCGGTACTACGATCGGCCTGCTGCCAACGCCCTCGATCACCGCCTGACAGCGGCAAGGCCACGGGTATCGCATACAGGGATCGCCCCCAACCCTGGCAGCCCTCCTGCTGAAAACGGACATAATGGCCATCATGGGTGGTGGCTAACGCGCCATTGTCTACTGGACGGATAAAGCCGTCAAAAAAACTGTCAGATTTGTCCTGTTTTTATGCAGAAAAGGACCTTGATGATTCAAGAGTTCTCCTGGATGCGAGCAAGGTGAGGCCCGGACAAGACCCGGCGAATACCCGGCACAAAAAAAGCCCTGATTAGTCAGGGCTTTTTTTGTGGGCAGGAACGCGCGATTCAACAGCAACGGGCTGTCACTTTGACAAGCCCTTCACAGAAGGCATGAAGCGGCCTACAGGCAATCATGCACGGCCTTTTTCAGCACCGCGGACTTGGCCCAGGGTGTTCCCTGGTAGAGCGAGACCAGGCTGCCGTTCTTCGATTTCACCACTTCCACGACCTCATCCGATGCCAGGCTGCCAGGAGCGGTGATCCGATAGCCGTTGGAGATATCGGACTGGGTGCTCCTGGGCGTCTCGCGCTGCCAGGCCGGCAGAACACACTGCGCGTAATCTTTCGGCGTTTTGCCAGTCAGCTCACTGACATTCGGCTTGCCCGGTGCCAAAGCCGTGGGTAACGAACACCCGGCCAACAGTCCCATCAGCGACGCGCCTAGCCAAACTCGCATATGTCTTCCTCATCCCTAAAAAATCGAGAAATGTATCACTTGCCCGGGCTTATCGTTAGAAACACCTGCTTCTTTCGCCGAACGGTATTCCCGCCCTGCGATCATCACCTGATATCGGTCAAAAAAACGTTAATCCCATCACGTCCCCGAAAGGTAAATGACAGTTTGTCCGCGGCAGCCCCGATTGACGGAAAACGCCCGCTGCCTGGCGCAACATGACACCCATTGAGGGCGGTTTCAGCCAGGGGCGTTTGGGGTACAGGAGAATGCTGCGAGGCATTTGAGGATGCGAACGGCGGCTGTCCATGCAGTTCGGATGAGTGGTGCAAGTCAACACGTCCTTTTGGGAATAATCTTGAATCGCCACCACCTAACACAGCCCAAAGGACGCGGCGATGAACAGCATCAAGACTTTCGAAATTCGCTACTGTTTCGCAGGTTCGCAAAGGACCTTCACTTACCAGGGCGCGCGATTGAGCGACAGCGACACCTGGTATCTGGCCTTTCTGCATTCCGGGTGCCTGATTACCCACGACACCCCCTGCGGCGGGACCTACCGCACCATGCAGATATTCGCCGAGCGCAGCGGCGTCACGCTGGCGAACTGGAGAGAGTTGTCTGAAAACTAGCCCTCCCCGCACAACTCAGACGTCCGACACTGGCGCAAGGAAGCGCTCAACCTGCCCGATGATCCACCTGCACAACGACTAGAAACCGCCGGCAAATGCCCGACGCCCCGCCCTGATCTCAGTCCGCAACTCACCAACGAAATTGGCCGCCGCGCGAACACTGGTGAGATGCTCGGTCGATACCCCGGTAATGAACAGATCGATCCGTCCGCTTTGCGGCTCGAAAACCTTGATTGCCAGGGAGCCGTCGGGGTTGACGGTGCAGGTGCAGGAAAGCGGCAGGAAACCGGACTCCAGGATCTGGCGAAGCTCGTCCATCGAGAGCATGAGAAATTCCTCCTTGGCGGCGCCATTTGGAGAGAGTGCCCGTTGAGAATAGGTCACAAGAACGGGGCTCATACCCAGGCATTCACTGGAAGTGTTACCCAGCACGCATTTTTACCTGGCCAATCCGCTCAGTGGCACGGTGCGAGCACGGCCCTGACCTTCCGTCGCGGCAACTCCACCCGGGAGCATTTTGACGCTGGACCGGCCAGGCGTTATGGTCGCTGGGCTTTCGCACCTCCCAAATCCGAAACGCCTTCCTCCAACCCCATCCAGGATCGCCGATGGCCGCCCCCGAACACCCGCATGAAGTGGCCCTGCAAAAGTTTCTCGCAGCGCGCCCGGAGCTTCGTGAAGCACTCGATCACCTCAATCCCTTGGCTGCCCAGGCCAGGGGCGAAACCCAGGAGCAATACCGCGCCGAGCGACTGCACGAAGCCTTCGAGGCCGAGGCGGAACGCCAGGGTCTGTTTGCCTGGGAACTGAGCCTGCAGTTGACCGTGCAGAGCGCGGAGGAATTTGCCGCGCGGCGGCTCGAAGTGCACCGGGAAGTGGCGGAAATGGCCGGCATGCCCTGGAGCGAGTATTGCGAGCTACACGGCCTGCCACGCGATTGAGCACAGCTCGGGCCTTCGATAAAGGATCATTGTCACCATGAGTCAACGCTGATGCTGCCCTCTTCCACCAGCCTTCGTAGTAACCCGGGCCTGCTGCGGCGCCAGAAATGGCGCGGCCGCATAGGCCTGTGCCTGGTCGCCAGCCTGTCGGTGCTGGCCGGCATGACCGACGCCATCGGCTTCATGGCCACCGGGGACTTCGTCTCCTTCATGAGCGGCAACACCACGCGCCTGGCCGTCGCCATCAGCGATGCCGACCTGGCCCTGACCCTGCATCTGGTGCTGCTGGTCGTCACCTTCATCGCCGGCAACGCCCTGGGCATCGTCGTCAGCCGCTTGGGCGGCCGCCGGGCCTTGCCGCTGCTGTTGTGCATTGCCACGCTGCTGTGCGCGGCAGCCGCCTGGCCGTTTGAACAACGGCTACCAGCGGTGCTGGCGGCGATCATCGCCATGGGCATGCTCAATGCTGCCGTCGAGGAAGTGAACGGGCTGCCCGTGGGCCTGACCTATGTCACCGGCGCCCTGTCGCGCTTTGGCCGCGGCCTGGGTCGCTGGATGCTCGGCGAGCGGCGCAATGGCTGGCGCATCCAGCTGGTGCCCTGGAGCGGCATGTTCGCCGGCGCCGTGCTGGGCGCCGTTCTGGAGCAGCATCTGGGCCTCACGGCCCTGTTCGTCAGCGGCCTGCTGTCGGCGCTGCTGGGGCTGTTGTCGCTGAAGATCCCCCATCGCTGGCAGCTGGGCTATATGCCGCGCTAAAGCCACTTCGCCGGGCCCGGCATAAAGCTTTATCATGGCCCCAGGTTTGCAGACAGAGTTCTACATGAAGTTCGCCATTGCCCTTTTTTCCGCCGCTCACGCGCCCTCCTCGCGCCGCGCCCTGGCATTCGCCCAGGCAGCGCTGGCTGGCGGCCACGAGATCGTGCGGCTGTTTTTCTATCAGGATGGCGTGCACAACGCATCGGACAACATCGTCACCCCGCAGGACGAACCGGACCTGCCCGCGCAATGGCGAACCTTCGTCAGCGAGCACCAGCTCGATGGCGTGGTGTGCATTGCCGCGGCCCTGCGCCGCGGGGTGTTGAACCAGGAGGAAGCCGCGCGCTACCAGCGCCCGGCCGTCAACCTGAGCGCGCCCTGGGAGCTTTCCGGGCTCGGCCAGTTGCACGACGCCATACAGGCGGCCGACCGCCTGATCTGTTTCGGAGGGCCATGAAACATGGCGCAATCCCTGTTGATCATCAGCCGCCAGGCACCCTGGTCCGGCCCCGGCGCCCGCGAAGCCCTGGATATCGTGCTGGCGGGCGGCGCCTTCGACTTGCCGATCGGCCTGCTGTTTCTTGACGATGGTGTGTTTCAGCTGGCCCCCAGGCAAAAAGCCGCTGCCGTGCAGCAAAAGGACCTCAGCGCCAATCTGCAGGCCCTGCCGCTGTTTGGTGTGGAGCAGCTGTTCGCCTGCGGCGCCAGCGTGGCGGAACGCGGCCTGGACCCGGCCGCGCTGAACCTGGACGAGGTGCAGGTCCTGGCCCCGGCCGAACTCGGCGCACTCATTGACCGTTTTGACCAGGTGATCACCCTCTGATGTCGACCTTGCACGTGCTGTCCCACTCGCCTTTCACCGACTCCCGGCTGACCAGTTGCCTGCGCCTGCTCGGCCCGCAGGATGCCATCCTCCTGTGCGGCGATGCGGTATACGCCCTGCAGCCCGGCAGCGCGCCGCTGGCGGCCCTGCAGGCACGCGGCGAGACGCTGTCGCTTTACGTTTTGGCGGAAGACCACCAGGCCCGAGGCCTGGAGGTTCCGGCCTGGGCCACAAGTGTCGATTACCCGGCGTTCGTCGCGCTGTCGATCCAGTACGACAAGGTCAACAGCTGGTTATGAACGCACTGACTGTCGGCGAACGCGCCATCGCCCTGGACAAGGACGGCTACCTGGTGGAACTGGGCGACTGGTCCAGCGAAGTGGCCGCGGCCCTGGCCGCGGCGGAACAGATCGAACTGACCCCCGAGCACTGGGAAGTCCTCGAGCTGCTGCGCGGCTTCTACCAGGAGTTCCAGCTGTCGCCCGCGACCCGCCCACTGATCAAATACACCGCCTTGAAGCTGGGCCCGGACAAGGGCAACAGCCTGCACCTGAACCGACTGTTCAAAGGCACTCCCGCCAAACTTGCCGCCAAGCTGGCGGGCCTGCCCAAGCCGACCAATTGCTTATGACCGATTACACCCCGCTGACCATCGAGACGCCCGCCGAGCATCCTTTCGCGCAGTTCGTGCGCATTCTCGGCAAAGGCAAACGCGGCGCTCGCAGCCTCACCCGTGAAGAAGCCCGGGAAGCCATGGGCATGCTGCTCGACGACAAGGTCGAGGACACCCAGCTCGGCGCCTTCCTGATGCTATTGCGGCACAAGGAAGAAAGCCCCGAGGAGCTGGCGGGCTTTACCGAAGCCCTGCGCCAGCGCCTGCAGGCGCCGCCGATCAAGGTCGATCTGGACTGGCCCAGCTACGCCGGCAAAAAGCGCCACCTGCCCTGGTTCCTGCTGGCCGCCAAGTGCCTGGCGCAAAACGGCGTGCGCATCCTGCTGCACGGCGGCGGCGCCCATACCGCCGGCCGGCTGTACACCGAGCAATTGCTGGAGCAGCTGCACATCCCGCTGTGCCGCGACTGGCAGGCGGTCGATACCGCGCTGGCCCAGGGCAACCTGGCCTTCATCCCCCTGGGCGACTGGGCGCCACAGCTGCAACGCATGATCGACCTGCGCAATACTCTGGGCCTGCGCTCGCCGATCCACTCCCTGGCGCGCATCCTCAACCCGTTGGGCGCGCGCTGCGGCCTGCAAAGCATCTTCCACCCCGGCTATCAGGGCGTGCATCGCGATGCCAGCGGCCTGCTGGGGGACAACGTCATTGTGATCAAGGGCGACGGCGGCGAAATCGAGATCAACCCGGACAGCGCCAGCCACTTGTACGGCACCACTGGCGGTATCAGTTGGGATGAGGAATGGCCGGCCCAGTCCAAGCAGCGCCATGTCAAACCGGCCAGCCTCGACCCCGAGCACCTGAAAGCCGTCTGGCGCGGCGATGTGCAGGACAGCTACCCGCAACTGGCGCTGATCGCCACCATGGCCCTGGCCCTGCGCGGGCTCGGCATGCCCCGGGAACAGGCTTTCGAGCAAGCTCAGCACTACTGGGACGCGCGCGAAAGATCGATTTAACCGATCATAACTGCCGGACTTTTGCGTAATTCGTTCGAACCCCTCGGATTAGACTGCACTCCAATGCACACTGACCGAGGAGTTTTTTATGGGCCTGCTGATTGAAGGACGCTGGCACGACCAGTGGTACGAAAGCAGCAAAGACGGCGCCTTCCAGCGCGAACAGGCGCAACGCCGCAACTGGGTGACCGCTGACGGCAAACCAGGCCCTAGCGGCGAAGGCGGTTTTCGCGCGGAAGCCGGCCGTTATCATCTGTACGTATCCCTGGCCTGCCCCTGGGCGCACCGCACGCTGATCCTGCGCAAGCTCAAGGGTTTGGAAAGCCTAGTCGACGTGTCGGTGGTCAGCTGGCTGATGCTGGAACAGGGCTGGACTTTCGACCGGGCCCTGGGCTCCAGCGGCGACCAGTTGGACCACCTGGATTTCCTCCACCAACGCTACACCGCCGATACCCGCGACTACACCGGCCGCGTCACCGTGCCCGTGCTCTGGGACAAGCAGCAGAAACGCATCGTCAGCAACGAGTCGGCGGAAATCATCCGCATGTTCAACAGCGCCTTCGATGACCTGAGCGGTAACGGCCTGGACTTCTATCCGGAGCCGCTACGCGGTGAAATCGACGAACTGAACGCGCGTATCTACCCCGCGGTGAACAATGGTGTGTATCGCGCCGGCTTCGCCACTTCGCAGCAAGCCTACGAAGCAGCCTTCGACGATCTGTTCGCCGAACTCGACTGGCTGGAACGGCGCCTGGGCGGCCAACGCTACCTGGCCGGCGAATACCTGACGGAAGCGGACATCCGCCTGTTCACCACGCTGATTCGCTTCGACGCGGTGTATTACGGTCACTTCAAGTGCAACCTGCGGCGGATCGCCGACTATCCGAACCTGTCGAGCTGGCTGCGCGAGCTGTACCAATGGCCGGGGATCGGCGAAACCGTGGACTTTGCCCATATCAAGGGGCACTACTACGCCAGTCATCGCACCATCAACCCGACCGGCATCGTGCCGAAAGGGCCGGCGCAGGACTTCGATGCGGCGCATGATCGCGAGCGTTTGAGCGGGCGTGGGGTTTGGCAAGGCAACAAGAAATAACTCAGGAGAGCGATCGTTCTTGAGATCGCTATCGCGGGCAAGCCTCGCTCCTACAGAAGAGATTTTCTGTGTAGGAGTGAGATTGCCAGCGATGCTTTTTCAGACCTGCGACTGCGCGCCTTCGAACCAGGCGAGCTTCTCGCGAAGCTGCACCACTTCGCCGACGATCACCAGGGTCGGCGCATGCACTTCATGCTCCGCCACCAGCTTCGGCAGATCCGCCAGGGTGCCGGTGAACACTCGCTGGTTGGCGGTCGTGCCCTGCTGGATCAAGGCGGCCGGCGTATCCGCCGAACGGCCATGCTGGATCAGTTGCTCGCAGATCACCGGCAAGCCCACCAGGCCCATATAGAACACCAGGGTCTGTGCAGGCGCGACCAGGTCGGCCCAGGGCAGATCGGTGGTGCCATCCTTCAGATGCCCGGTGACGAAACGCACGGACTGCGCATAGTCACGGTGGGTCAAAGGAATGCCGGCATAGGCCGCGCAGCCACTGGCCGCGGTAATCCCCGGCACCACCTGGAACGGAATGCCATGGGCCGCCAGCTCTTCGATCTCTTCGCCGCCACGGCCGAAGATGAACGGATCGCCACCCTTCAGACGCAGCACGCGCTTGCCCTGTTTGGCCAGGTCCACCAATTGCTGGTTGATCTGTTCCTGGGGCAAGGCGTGATCAGCGCGGCGCTTGCCGACATACACCCGCTCGGCATCGCGCCGGCACAGCTCGAGAATCGCCGGAGCTACGAGGCGATCGTAGAGCACCACATCGGCTTGCTGCATCAGGCGCAAGGCGCGGAAGGTCAGCAGATCCGGATCGCCCGGCCCTGCCCCCACCAGATACACCTCGCCCGGCGCATGGGGCGCTTCGCCGGCGATCTTGGCCTGCAGCAAGCGCTCGGCCTCCTCGCCCTGCCCGGCCAGCTGCCGGTCGGCGATCGGTCCCTGGAACACGTCTTCCCAGAAAGCACGACGCTGCTGCACGTCCGGAAACAGGCCTTTGACCTGATTGCGAAAACGCGCGGCCAGGCCGGCCAGCTGACCGTAGGTCGAGGGAATCCAGGTTTCCAGCTTGGCCCGGATCAGGCGCGCCAGCACCGGTGCATCGCCGCCACTGGAGACGGCGATCACCAGTGGCGAACGGTCGACGATCGCCGGGAAGATCACGCTGCACAGGGCCGGCGCGTCCACCACATTGACCGGCACGCAGCGCCGATGAGCATCGGCGGAGACCTGGGCATTGAGCGGTTCGTCGTCGGTGGCGGCGATGATCAGCCCGCAGCCGTCCAGGTCCGCCTCGACATAACCGCGCGACAGGCATTCGCCGCCGCTGGCCGTGACCAGCTCGCGCAACTGGGGTTCCACTTCAGGTGCAACTACCCGCAGCAGCGCACCGGCGTCGGCCAGCAGGCGGGATTTGCGCAAGGCAATCTCCCCGCCGCCGACCACCAACACACGACTGCCGCGCAGGTTATGAAACAGCGGCAGAAATTCCATTTAGCCGATGACCTCGAGGCCGCCCATGTAAGGCTTGAGCACCTCAGGCACACGGATCGAACCGTCGGCCTGCTGGTAGTTCTCCAGCACCGCCACCAGGGTACGACCGACCGCCAGGCCGGAACCGTTCAGGGTATGCACCAGTTCCGGCTTGCCGGTTTCCGGATTGCGGAAGCGCGCCTGCATGCGACGGGCCTGGAAGTCGCCGCAGTTGGAGCACGACGAAATCTCGCGGTACTTGTCCTGGCTCGGGATCCACACCTCCAGGTCATAGGTCTTGACCGCGCTGAAGCCCATGTCGCCGGTGCACAGCGCCAGGGTGCGGTAAGGCAGCTCCAGCAGTTGCAGGACTTTCTCGGCGTTGGCGGTCAGGCCTTCCAGGGCTTCCATGGAAGTCGATGGCTCGACGATCTGGACCATCTCGACCTTGTCGAACTGGTGCTGGCGGATCATGCCGCGGGTGTCGCGGCCCGACGAACCGGCTTCGCTGCGGAAGCACGGGGTGTGGGCGACGAACTTGATCGGCAGTTGCTTCGGATCGAGGATCTCGCCGGCCACGATATTGGTCAGCGACACTTCGGCGGTCGGGATCAGGTACAGATCGGCTTCGTTTTCACGACTGATCTTGAACAGGTCTTCTTCGAACTTCGGCAACTGGCCGGTACCCACCAATGCCGGTGCCTGCACCAGGTAAGGGGTGTAGGCCTCTTCGTAACCGTGTTCGCTGGTGTGCAGGTTGATCATGAACTGCGCCAGGGCGCGGTGCAGACGGGCGATCGGCCCGCGCAGCAGGGCAAAACGCGCGCCCGACAGCTTGGCCGCGGTCTCGAAGTCCAGCCAGCCGTGTTTTTCGCCCAGGGCGACGTGGTCCAGGATCGGGAAGTCGAACGCCGTCGGCGTGCCCCAGCGGCGCACTTCGACGTTGCCCTCTTCGTCGTCGCCAACCGGTACCGATTCGTGGGGCAGGTTCGGGATGCCCTGCAGGATCGAGTCCAGCTCGGTTTGAATGGCGTCCAGCTCAACCTTGCCGACTGCCAACTCGCCCGCCATGCGCTCGACGTCGGCCATCAGCGGCGCGATGTCTTCGCCGCGCTGCTTGGCCTGACCGATGGACTTGGAGCGCGCGTTACGTTCGGCCTGCAGTTGTTCGGTGCGGGTCTGGACGGTCTTGCGCTGTTCTTCCAGCGCTTCGATGCGTGCTACATCCAGGGCAAAGCCACGGGATGCCAGGCGGTCCGCTACGTCCTGAAGGTTGCTACGTAACAGTTTGGAATCGAGCATGTCGGTCTCTCGTTTATCAAAGTTTGGTCAGGGACAGGCCGGCCCAGGTCGCGAGCAGCCCGCCGAATACGCTGATGGCCGCATAGCCCAGGGCCAGCGGAATCTGTCCACTTTCCAGCAGACGCACCGTATCCAGTGAAAAGGATGAAAAAGTCGTCAGGCCGCCAAGGAAGCCCACCATCAACCCGGCGCGCACCTCGATGGGCACCTCCGGGCGTATCAGAAACAGGCCGTACAGCACGCCGATCAGCAGGCAGCCCACGATATTAACGGCCAGCGTCGCGGTATAGAAGTGCCGCGGCCAATTGGCGCTGATCCAGTTACCGGTGGCAAAGCGCAACAGGGTTCCGGCAATACCACCCACCGAGACGGCAAGGATCAACGGGATCACGGTTTTCTCCGCTGCTTGGGGCTGGCCCGGTCAAGCTCCGCCAGGTGCTTGAGCTTCTCGCCGATCTTCAGCTCCAGGCCACGGGGCACGGGTTGATAGAAGGGTTGCGGCTCCAGCGCCTCGGGAAAGTAGTCTTCGCCGGCCGCGTAGGCATCCGGCTCATCATGGGCATAACGATATTCGTCGCCGTAGCCCAGTTGCTTCATCAGCTTGGTCGGCGCATTGCGCAGGTGCAGCGGCACTTCCAGCGACCCATGTTCGGCAGCGCTGCGCATGGCGGCCTTGAAGCCCATGTACACGGCGTTGCTTTTCGGCGCGCAGGCCAGGTAGGTGATGGCCTGGGCCACCGCCAGCTCGCCTTCGGGGCTGCCAAGGCGCTCCTGCACGT
Source organism: Pseudomonas chlororaphis subsp. chlororaphis (assembly GCF_003945765.1). NCBI lineage: Bacteria > Pseudomonadati > Pseudomonadota > Gammaproteobacteria > Pseudomonadales > Pseudomonadaceae > Pseudomonas > Pseudomonas chlororaphis. The sequence goes on from NZ_CP027712.1 coordinate 4,386,487, forward strand.
CCCAGGCCGCCAGGCACAGGCTCAATGCCCGTGGATCGGCGTTGCCGATGTCTTCGCTGGCCATGCGCACCACGCGCCGCGCCAGGTACAGCGGGTCGCAACCACCGTCGAGCATCCGCGCGAACCAGTACAGGGCACCGTCCGGGTTGGAACCACGGACCGACTTGTGCAGCGCCGATATCTGGTCATAGAAGGCTTCGCCGCCCTTGTCGAAACGCCGGCGGGTATCGCCCAGCAGGCTTTGCAGCAACTCGACACCGATTTGCGTGCCGTCTTCGGCGAGATCGGAGGCGTTCTCCAGCAGGTTGAGCAGGCGCCGGCCATCGCCGTCCGCCGCCGCCAGGAGCATCTGGAAGCCTTCGTCGCTGAGGCTCAGCTGGCGCTTGCCCAGCCCGCGTTCCTCAGTCAAGGCCCGCTGTACCAGCTTGTGCAGCGCCGCCTCGTCGAGGCTCTTGAGCACATACACCCGGGCCCGGGACAACAGGGCGTTGTTCAGCTCGAAGGACGGGTTCTCGGTGGTCGCACCGATGAAAATCAGGGTGCCGTCTTCGACATAGGGCAGGAAGGCATCCTGCTGCGACTTGTTGAAACGGTGCACTTCGTCGACGAACAGGATGGTCCGGCGCCCGTACTGGGCCGCCTGCTGCTTGGCGATTTCCACCGCCTGGCGGATCTCCTTGACCCCGGCCAGTACCGCTGAGACCGTTTCGAAGTGCGCATCCGAGACTTTCGCCAGGAGCCGCGCCAGGGTGGTCTTGCCCACGCCCGGCGGCCCCCAGAAGATCATCGAGTGCAAGGCACCCTGCTCCAGCGCTTCGCGCAGAGGCTTGCCGCGGGCGAGCACATGTTCCTGACCGACGTACTCGTCCAGGTTGGCCGGGCGCAGGCGCGCGGCCAGGGGTTGGGCGATCGGGTCACTGCGAAACAGATCCATGGCGGACGATTGAAACCTCTTGGCGGCGACTTATTCTTGGATCACGTCGGCACCCTTGGGGATGTCGAACTTGAACTTGGAAGCAGCGATCGGTTCGTTGGCCTTGACCCCGGTGAACAGGATATTGGTGCGCTGGCCAACGCTGTCGATCAGTTGCATGTCATTCACCAGGCCGTTACGGAACGACAGGCGCAGGCTGTCGAACAGGGTGTCCTTGGTTTTCGGCTTGAGAATGAAGTCCACCACACCACCGGCCTCCTTGGCGCTGATGTCGAAGCTTTCGCTGATTTTCGACACATCGCCCGACAACAACAAGGCTGGGGTCTGGGTCAGGCGCTGGTCCAGGGTCTTGATGGTGACCTGCTCCAGGTCCGGGTCCCACAGGGAAACCTTCTTGCCGTCGGAGACCATCAGTTGCTCCTGCGGCGCATCGGTGTGCCAGTAGAACAGGCCCGGGCGCTTCAGCGCCATGTCGCCAGCGGTTTCCTGCAGCTGGGTGCCGCTGCCGTCGAGGGTCAGTTGCGAGAAACGCGCAGTCAGGGTCTGGGACTTTTCGAGCAACTGGGTCAGGCGCGCCACGTCTTTCTGATCGGCATGGGCCGACAGCGTCGTTAAAGCCAGTACCGGTACCAGCAACATGCGGATAAGACGCATGGGAGTCCTCATTAGATTCGTGGAAAAAACCGGCGGCGCTGGGGCGCGCCGCCCGTGTCGGGTCATTAGTCGCGCATCGGACCCGGCGCTATCACTTCGCGCGAGCCGTTGGTGTTCATGGCGGTCACCACACCGGCCATTTCCATGGCTTCGATCATGCGGGCCGCACGGTTGTAGCCGATCTTGAGCTTGCGCTGAACCGCGGAGATCGATGCCCGGCGGCTCTCGAGGACGAACTGCACCGCTTCGTCGTACAGCGCGTCGGTCTCGGCGTCGTCACCGTCACCACCGCCGCTGCCGCCGTCGAAGCCGCTACCGGCTTCTTCGACACCGTTGAGGATGTCGTCGTTGTACTCCGGCGCGCCACGCAGTTTCCAGGCCTCCACCACACGGTGCACCTCATCGTCGGAGACGAAGGCGCCATGGACACGGATCGGCAGGCTGGTGCCCGGCGGCATATAGAGCATGTCACCGTGACCCAGCAGCTGTTCGGCGCCGCCCTGGTCGATGATGGTCCGCGAGTCGATCTTGCTCGATACCTGGAACGCCATGCGGGTCGGGATGTTGGCCTTGATCAGGCCGGTGATCACGTCCACCGACGGACGCTGGGTCGCCAGGATCAGGTGGATCCCCGCGGCACGGGCTTTCTGGGCGATCCGCGCGATCAGTTCTTCGACCTTCTTGCCGACGATCATCATCATGTCGGCGAATTCATCGACCACCACGACGATGGTCGGCAGCTTGGTCAGCAGCGGCGCTTCGTCGTGAATGCTTTCGCGGTTGTACAGTGGGTCGGTCAGCGGCGTACCGGCTTCGATCGCCTCTTTAACCTTGGCGTTGAAGCCCGACAGGTTACGCACGCCCATCTTCGCCATCAGCTTGTAGCGCCGCTCCATCTCGGCCACGCTCCAGCGCAGGGCGTTGGCGGCGTCCTTCATGTCGGTCACCACCGGGCACAGCAGGTGCGGGATGCCTTCGTAGATCGACAGCTCGAGCATTTTCGGGTCGATCATGATCAGCTTGGCGTCTTCCGGGCCGGACTTGAACAGGATCGACAGGATCATCGCGTTCACACCCACCGACTTACCGGAACCGGTGGTACCGGCCACCAGCAGGTGAGGCATCTTGGCCAGGTCGGTGATGATCGGCTTGCCGCCGATATCGTGGCCCAGGGCCAGAGTGACCGGGGATTTGAAGTTGTCGTATTCCGGGGTCGACAGCACTTCGGAGAAGCGCACGATCTGCCGGTCTTCGTTGGGAATCTCGATACCCACGGTGGTCTTGCCGGGAATCACTTCCACTACCCGCACGCTGGTCACCGCCAACGAACGCGCCAGGTCCTTGGCCAGGTTGGCGATACGGCTGACTTTCACACCGGCGGCCGGCTGGATTTCGTAACGGGTAATCACCGGGCCCGGATGGATGGAGTCCACCGACACCTCGACCCCGAACTCCTTGAGCTTGATTTCCAGCAGATGGCCGACAGCGGCCAGCGACTCGGGGGAGTAGTTGAGTTGTTTCTTTTCCGCCGGATCGAGAATAGAGATAGGCGGCAAGGTGCCTTCAACCGCGCTGTCGATGAACAGCGGGACCTGTTTCTCTTTCTGCACGCGTTTGCTTGGCTCGGGCGCTTTGACCGGGGCCGGGGCAATCACCGGCGGGACCTGTTTCTCACGGTCGGACATGTGCTTGCTCAGGGCCTGCTCGCGCTCGATCAGGCGCTCCTTGACCTTGGCCTGCTCACGCTTGTCGGTCACGGTCGGAGCGACCACTTCATCGACCCGGGCATCCACTTCCCGCAACTGGGCGACCAGTTGCTTACGCTCGGTCCGGGCTGCCCACCAGCGGTTGGCGGCGCCCTGGAACAGTTCGAACAGGTCGAGGGTGATCTTGCCGGTCACATCCATGACCTTGAACCAGGAAAGATCGGTAAAAACGGTCAGGCCGAACAGGAACAGCGCGATAAACATCAGGGTACTGCCCTGGATATTCAGCGCGTTCTTGGCCAGGTCGCCCAGGCTTTCACCCAGCGCCCCGCCCGCGCCAGCCGGCAGGCCAGTCGCCGCGTGGAAATGGATATGCGCCAACGCGGCACCGGACAGCACCAGGAACACCAGGCCGATCAAACGCCAGGAAAACAGCCAGCCGCTCCACTGCCACGGCTCATGGCGCTGACGGAAGATCTGATAAGTCTTGATCGCCAATAACAACGGGAAGATATAGGCGAAGTAACCCAACACCATAAACAGGATATCGGCGCTGTAAGAGCCAGCAGGACCACCGAAGTTCTGTACATCTTCGATCTTGCTGTTATGACTCCAGCCCGGATCGTCCTTGCCATATGTCAGCAATGCCATCATCAGGAACAGGCACAAGGCCCCAATGGCGATCAACGCACCTTCCTTGAGCCGGTAGTGCAATTGCTGGCGCCAGAGTGGGACTACTGTTTTAGGTGCTGCGGTGGATTTCTTCAAAACGCGTCTTTTCCTGCGCCATGGGCGCGTCCAACTGTTGATCGACTAAAAATACTGCCCAATCCAGGCAGGTAAAAAAGTTGACGAGCGTAACTGGGGCTACTTTTAACATTCTGCCCACGCATTGCGAAACTGTAAGAGCTGCCGCGTGCAATGCCGATGTATTCCATATAAGGATACAAACCCGCATTGTACGGGTTTGTAAGCGCCGTGCCACGCTGCTCAGTACTGGGTGTAGCATAAGTCAGGAACACTTTACGCAGTATTCAATTTGAGCATGCATTCTCTTTTGTGACAAAGGCTTATGAGGTGTTTTTATGACCGAAGCGAAGCATTCACGCCTGATCATTCTGGGCTCCGGCCCTGCCGGTTACAGCGCTGCCGTTTATGCCGCCCGCGCCAACCTCAAACCGACCGTCATCACCGGCCTGCAAGCGGGCGGTCAACTGACCACCACCGTCGAGGTCGACAATTGGCCTGGCGATGTCGAAGGCCTGACCGGCCCGGTGCTGATGGAGCGCATGCAAAAACACGCTGAACGCTTTGACACCGAGATCGTCTACGACCACATCCATACCGCGGAGTTGCAGCAGCAACCCTTTATCCTCAAGGGCGACAGCGGCACCTACAGCTGCGACGCACTGATCATCGCCACGGGTGCATCGGCTCAGTACCTGGGCCTGCCCTCCGAAGAAGCCTTCGCCGGCAAGGGTGTATCCGCCTGCGCTACCTGTGACGGCTTTTTCTATCGCAATCAAGTAGTTGCCGTAATCGGTGGCGGCAACACCGCCGTGGAGGAAGCCCTGTACCTCTCCAACATCGCCAAAGAGGTTCACCTGGTGCACCGGCGCGACAAGCTGCGCGCGGAGAAAATCCTCCAGGACAAGCTGTTCGACAAAGCCGCCAAGGGCAATATCCGCCTGCACTGGAACCAGAATCTCGATGAGGTGCTGGGCGATGCCAGCGGCGTCACCGGCGCCCGACTGCGTGACAGCCTGACCGGAGAAACCCAGGAACTCGCACTGGCCGGCGTATTCATCGCCATCGGTCACAAGCCCAATACGGATCTGTTCAAGGGCCAGTTGGAAATGCGCGATGGCTATCTGCTGGTCAAGGGTGGCAGCGAAGGCGACGCCACGGCCACCGGCATCCCGGGCGTGTTCGCCGCGGGCGATGTGGCCGACCATGTGTACCGCCAGGCCGTCACTTCCGCGGGCGCGGGCTGCATGGCGGCTCTGGATGCAGAGAAATTCCTCGACGACAACTAACCTCCCGACCTACGCTTGCGGCGGGCCTTGCAGGCCCGCCACCGCCCTCCCCTTCCGCAAGTCTGAATGCCATGCTGACCTGGTTACAACGCAACACCTTCGACTTTCCCCCACTGGAAAAGGCCCTGCGCGATCCCAACGGCCTGTTGGCCGCCGGCGGCGACCTGTCGGCCGACCGGCTGATCCAGGCCTATCGCCACGGATGCTTTCCCTGGTTTTCCGAAGGCCAGCCCATCCTCTGGTGGTCACCCGACCCACGCACAGTGTTATTTCCAGACGAACTGCATGTATCCCGCAGCCTGGGCAAGCTGCTGCGCCAGCAACGCTACCAGGTCACCTTCGATCAGGATTTTGCCGCGGTCATCAGCGCCTGCGCGGCGCCACGCCCTTATGCCGACGGCACCTGGATCACCGAATCGATGCAGGATGCCTACCTTGAACTGCACAAGCGCGGTTATGCCCATTCGGTCGAAGTCTGGGATCAGGGTTTGCTGGTGGGCGGGCTGTATGGGCTAGCAATGGGCCAGCTGTTTTTCGGCGAATCGATGTTCAGTCGGGCCGACAATGCGTCGAAATTCGGCTTCGTCACGCTGGTCCAACATTTACGGGCATGGGGCTTCGCCCTGATCGACTGCCAGATGCCCACCGACCACTTGCACAGCCTGGGCGCCCGCGCCATCCCCCGCCAGGAGTTCGCCGGCTATCTGCGGCGCCATCTGGACCAGCCCAGCCGCGCCATATGGGTTTCCTAGGCGGGTTTTGCCGGTGTGGCTTACACTTAATTCAAAGCTAATCCCGAGGGTTGATTCATGACCGAGTTGGCGCGTTTGAAGTTTTATGCCACTCAGCCCCACTCTTGCAGCTACCTGCCCGAAGAACAGGCGACCACGCTGTTCCTCGATCCTAGTCAGCCCATGGATGTGCATGTCTACGCAGATCTGTCGGAAATGGGCTTTCGCCGCAGTGGCGACCACCTGTACCGGCCGCATTGCCAAAACTGCAATGCCTGTGTTCCGGCACGCATTCCTGCCGCGCAGTTTGTACCCAATCGTCAGCAAAAACGTATTCTCAAACGCAATGCCGACCTGAAAGTCCAGCCTGTCAAACCGGGGTTCAGCGAAGAGTATTTCGACCTTTATCAGCGTTATATCGAGCAACGCCACGCCGATGGCGACATGTACCCACCCAGCCGCGATCAGTTCTCGACCTTTCTGGTTCGCGACCTGCCCTTCTCCAGGTTCTACGAGTTCCGCCTCGATGGGCGCCTGCTCGCCGTGGCCGTCACCGATCTGCTGCCCAATGGCCTTTCCGCGGTCTACACCTTCTACGAACCCGATGAAGAGCGCCGCAGCCTCGGCCGCTACGCCATTCTGTGGCAGATCGGCGAAGCCTTGCGCCTGGGCCTGGACGCGGTCTACCTCGGATACTGGATCAAGAACTGCAAAAAGATGAACTACAAGACCCAATATCGGCCCATTGAGCTGCTGATTAACCAGAGATGGGTCATCCTGAACTAGAAGCCCTTGGCTTGAACCCCACTTTTCGGGCACAATGCACGCCGCTTTTGCCTGGCGCAGTTGCACCGGGCCATTCATTGGACACCGAGGGCTTTACTGCATGTCGAAAGAAGACAGCTTCGAAATGGAAGGCACTGTCGTCGACACCCTGCCCAACACCATGTTTCGTGTGGAGTTGGAAAATGGGCACGTCGTAACCGCGCATATCTCCGGCAAGATGCGCAAGAACTACATTCGTATTCTTACCGGTGACAAAGTGCGCGTCGAACTGACGCCCTATGACTTGAGCAAAGGGCGCATCACTTACCGCGCTCGCTAAGCAAGTCAATACAAGACGCCCGGCCCATGCCGGGCGTTTTTGTTTGCCTGCGATTTACTCTGCCTGCCTACAGAACAGATATAAAAAAGGCGCCTTGCGGCGCCTTTTTTTATTGCGGCCGGTCAGGCCATTTCTGCGGTGGTCTCGAACTCGAAGGTCAGCTCGCCATCCTTGATGTCGATGTGTACCACACCGCCATGTTCGGCCAGTTCGCCAAAGAGTATCTCCTCCGCCAGCGGACGCTTGATCTTGTCCTGGATCAGGCGCGCCATCGGGCGAGCGCCCATGGTCACATCGTAACCACCAGCCGCCAGCCAGCTGCGGGCCGCATCGGTGACTTCCAACTGAACGCGCTTGTCCTCCAGCTGCGCCTGCAGTTCGGTAAGGAACTTGTCCACCACGCTCTTGATAACCTCATGACTGAGGCGACCAAATTGGATAATGGTGTCCAGACGGTTACGGAATTCCGGCGTGAAGCTCTTCTTGATCACTTCCATGGCATCGGAAGAGTGATCCTGATGAGTGAACCCGATGGAAGCCCGCGCCGCGGTCTCGGCACCTGCGTTGGTGGTCATGATCACGATCACGTTGCGGAAATCCGCCTTACGCCCGTTGTTATCGGTCAAGGTACCGTGGTCCATCACCTGCAGCAGCAGGTTGAAGACTTCCGGGTGGGCCTTTTCGATTTCATCGAGCAGCAATACGCAGTGAGGCTGCTTGGTAATCGCTTCGGTCAGCAAACCGCCCTGGTCGAAACCGACATAACCTGGAGGCGCACCGATCAGGCGCGATACGGTGTGACGCTCCATGTACTCGGACATGTCGAAACGCACCAGTTCGATACCCAGCGCCTTGGCCAACTGCCGCGCAGCTTCGGTCTTACCGACACCGGTAGGCCCGGCGAACAGGAACGAACCGACGGGCTTGTCTGGCGATTTCAGGCCGGCACGGGACAGTTTGATCGCGGTCGACAGCGAGTCGATCGCCGCATCCTGGCCGAACACCGTCAACTTCAGGTCGCGCTCGAGGTTACGCAGCAGCTCCTTGTCGGAACTGGTGACGTGTTTCGGTGGAATCCGCGCGATTTTCGCCACGATATCCTCGACCTGAGCGACCTCTATGCGTTTTACGCGCTTGTCGACAGGCTGCAGACGCTGATAGGCGCCCGCCTCGTCGATCACGTCGATCGCCTTGTCGGGCATATGCCGGTCATTGATATAACGCGACGCCAGTTCGGCGGCGGCGCGCAATGCCTCATCGCTGTATTCGATGCTGTGGTGCAGCTCGAAACGCCCCTTGAGGCCGCGCAGGATACCGATGGTGTCCTCTACCGAAGGCTCGGATACATCGACCTTCTGGAAACGGCGAGCCAAGGCCCGGTCCTTCTCGAAAATCCCACGGAATTCCTGGAAGGTGGTCGAACCGATGCAACGGATGTCACCCGAAGAAAGCAGCGGCTTGAGCAGGTTCGAGGCATCCATCACCCCACCGGACGCCGCACCGGCGCCAATGATGGTGTGAATCTCGTCGATGAACAGGATCGCCTGCGGACGTTTCTTCAACTCGCCCAGCAACGCCTTGAAGCGCTTCTCGAAATCACCGCGGTATTTGGTACCCGCCAGCAACGCGCCGAGATCCAGGGAGTACACCACGCTACTGGCCAACAGGTCAGGCACCTGACTGTCGACGATGCGCTTGGCCAGACCTTCGGCGATGGCCGTTTTACCGACTCCGGCCTCGCCCACCAGCAGCGGATTGTTCTTGCGCCGGCGCGCAAGAATCTGCGCCACACGCTCGACTTCCTGCTCACGCCCGACCAACGGGTCGATACGCCCCTGGCGCGCCAGCTCATTGAGATTGCTGGCATAAGCATCCAGCGGATTACCTGAAGAGGAAGACTCACCGCCTTCATCGTCCTGCATATCCTGCTCACCTTCGGAATGATCGCCATGCCCCGGCACTTTGGAGATGCCATGGGCGATGTAGTTGACGACATCGATGCGGGCAACGCTCTGCTGTTTCAGCAGGAACACCGCCTGACTCTCTTGCTCACTGAAGATCGCAACCAGCACATTGGCGCCGGTCACTTCGCGCTTGCCCGAGCTCTGCACATGAAAGACAGCACGTTGCAGCACACGCTGGAAGCCCAGGGTTGGCTGGGTTTCGCGATCCTCGTCGTGCACAGGAATCAGCGGCGTGGTGGAGTCGATGAACTCCTGCAGGTCGTGCTTGAGTTTGTCGAGGTTTGCTCCGCAGGCACGCAAAACGGTGGCGGCGGCCTCATTATCCAAAAGAGCCAACAAGAGGTGCTCGACGGTCATGAACTCATGACGCTTCGAACGAGCCTCTTTGAAGGCGAGATTGAGGGTGACTTCGAGCTCGCGGTTTAACATAGCTTCACCTCATACCCAAGTGGTCGGCGTTAACCGTCCTTCTCGATTTCACAGAGTAGCGGATGCTGGCTTTCCCTGGCGTACTGGTTGACCTGCATGGCCTTGGTCTCGGCGATGTCGCGGGTAAACAATCCACATACTGCCCGTCCTTCTGTATGAACGGCCAGCATTACCTTGGTCGCCAGCTCGCGATTCAGGTTAAAAAACACCTCGAGCACTTCGACGACGAAATCCATCGGTGTGTAGTCATCATTGAACAAAACCACCTTGTACATCGGCGGAGCCTGCAACGTCGGCTTAGCTTCCTGTACAGCCAAGCCAGCGGAATCGTCGTCTTGGAAATCCGGGCGATCCTGATTGAATGTTAGTCGAATCTGGCTGATTGCATGCATGGAAAGAAAGGTTCGTTAGTTGAGCAAATACAGTGGTGGGGGCACTCCAGGGGGATTTCAACTCCGACCGCCGGGTCACCTTGACTATCGGCAAAACGGTGTTACAACCAATAGAGCCCACATTGGGTAATAAAGGTCCGTACCGTCAATCCTATATTTTCGGATTCCGGTACGGATGAACTGGATGATACTCCAGTGATGGAGTCTGTTGCAGAGGGATATGAGCATGGCAAGCGGCAAGGTCAAGTGGTTCAACAACGCCAAGGGTTATGGCTTCATTAATGAGGAGGGTAAAAGCGACGACCTTTTCGCCCACTACTCGGCCATCGAGATGGAAGGCTACAAAACCTTGAAAGCCGGCCAGGCCGTGAGCTTTGAGATCACTCAAGGACCCAAGGGCCTGCACGCCGTGAAAATCCAATCCATCAAGACCCAGAACACCCCCGCCGCAGCCCCCTCCTACCAGGAAACGGCCCTGAGCTGAAAATCTTCAGCATCCAGTCATAAAAAACAGTCATAAAAAAACGGCCGACTCAATCGATTGAGCCGGCCGTTTCATTTGGAGCGTGTCAATTTACATGTGAGAAATCAGCGCATCGCCGAACGCCGAAGACGACAACAGCGTGGCGCCTTCCATCAGGCGCTCGAAGTCATAGGTCACGGTCTTGGCACCAATGGCGCCGTTGGTGCCCTTGATGATCAGGTCGGCCGCTTCAGTCCAGCCCATGTGACGCAGCATCATTTCCGCGGACAGGATCAGCGAACCCGGGTTCACCTGGTCCTTGCCCGCGTACTTCGGCGCCGTACCGTGGGTCGCCTCGAACATGGCCACGGTGTCGGACAGGTTGGCGCCCGGAGCGATGCCGATCCCGCCCACTTCAGCCGCCAGAGCGTCGGACAGGTAGTCACCATTCAGGTTGAGGGTCGCGATCACGTCATATTCGGCCGGACGCAGCAGGATCTGCTGGAGCATCGCATCGGCGATGGCGTCCTTGACGATCACGTTCTTGCCGGTTTTCGGGTTCTTGAACTGCATCCACGGGCCGCCATCGAGCAGCGTCGCTCCGAACTCTTGCGCCGCCACTTCATAGGCCCACTCTTTGAAGGCACCTTCGGTGAACTTCATGATGTTGCCTTTATGCACGATGGTCAGCGAATCGCGGTCGTTGTCGACCACATATTGCAGCGCTTTGCGCGCCAGACGCTTGGTGCCCTGCAGGGAAACCGGCTTGACGCCGATACCGCAGTTTTCGTCGAAACGGATCTTGGTGACGCCCATTTCTTCTTTGAGGAACTTGATGACCTTGGTGGCTTCGGCGGAGCCGGCCTTCCATTCGATACCGGCGTAAATGTCTTCCGAGTTCTCACGGAAAATGGTCATGTCGACATCGCCAGGCTTCTTCACCGGGCTCGGCACGCCTTCGAACCAGCGCACTGGGCGCAGGCACACATACAGGTCAAGCTGTTGACGCAGGGCCACGTTCAGGGAACGGATACCACCACCTACCGGAGTGGTCAGCGGGCCCTTGATGGAAACCACGTAATCCTTGACTGCGTCCAGGGTTTCCTGAGGGAGCCAGGTGTCCTGGTCGTACACTTGAGTTGCTTTCTCGCCGGCATAGACTTCCATCCAGGAGATTTTGCGCTCGCCGCCGTAGGCCTTCTTAACAGCAGCATCGACAACCTTGATCATGACCGGGCTGATATCAACGCCAATACCATCGCCTTCGATGAAAGGGATAATCGGGTTGTTAGGAACATTGAGAGAATGGTCTGCGTTGACGGTGATTTTGTCGCCGACTGCTGGAACCTGAATCTTCTTGTATCCCATGCTGAACTCCGTTGTGTGGATTGAACATCTGGCTGCGTTCGAGCGTACCCCAGTTGAATCTGGACGGGAACCTCATGTTCCGCTCATCTACCGTGAAGGCTGCGCAGTTCGTGGCCTACAAGCCTGAAAGCAAAGGGAAAAGCGCCAAACTTGAGCACGGTGGAGGACTCTACGCCGCCACCCCGCCTGCGACCTTTAGACCAATGGACGAGATCGGTTGCATATGAACCGTCGGCGTTTTGCCAGCTACCTATGTATAATGCCGCCGCTGACCACAGAGTCACGACGGCTGAGCGCTCTGCTACTGGAAAAAAGGAGCCGAGACTTTCCGCCCAAAGCCGGGTTGTTACCGCAGCCCACCCGCTTGACGCTCGACTGATGCACCCAACATCACCGCGAAGAAACCTCGACATTCGGTTCACGGATGACTTTGAACGAACGCGCTTACCCGGCGCCCCCTCGAGTTTCTGCGCACGCTTTAGCAAAGAAGAGAGTTAATCCGAATATGCCCACCCGCTCGAAGATCATCTATACCTTCACCGACGAAGCCCCCGCCCTCGCCACCTACTCGCTGCTCCCTATCGTCGAAGCCTTCACCGCTTCCGCTGATATTGCCGTGGAAACCCGCGACATCTCTCTCGCAGGGCGTATTCTTGCCAGCTTCCCGGAGCTGCTGGGCGACAAAGCCGTACCGGACCACCTGGCCGAGCTGGGCGACCTGGCCGTAACGCCTGAAGCCAACATCATCAAGCTGCCGAACATCAGTGCTTCGGCACCGCAGCTTCAAGCCGCGATCAAAGAACTGCAAGCCAAGGGCTACGCCCTGCCGGACTACCCGGAAACCGTGACCAGCGACGCCGACAAAGACACCAAGGCGCGCTACGACAAGGTCAAGGGCAGCGCCGTGAACCCGGTCCTGCGTGAAGGCAACTCCGACCGCCGCGCTCCGCTGTCGGTCAAGAACTACGCGCGCAAGCACCCGCACAAAATGGGCGCCTGGGCCAAAGACTCCAAGTCCCACGTTGCTCACATGAGCCAGGGCGATTTCTACGGCAGCGAAAAAGCCGCCCTGATCGACGCCCAGGACACCGTGAAGATCGAGCTGATCGCTCAAGACGGTAGCGCTACCGTCCTGAAGGAAAAAACCGCCGTACAAGCCGGCGAGATCCTCGATTGCGCAGTCATGAGCAAAAAGGCCCTGCGGGCTTTCGTTGCCGCCGAGATCGAAGACGCCAAGAAGCAAGGCGTACTGCTGTCGGTGCACCTGAAAGCCACCATGATGAAGGTTTCCGACCCGATCATGTTCGGCCAGATCGTTGCCGAGTTCTATCAGGACGCCCTGAGCAAGCACGCTGATGTGCTGAGCCAGATCGGCTTCAACCTGAACAACGGCATCGGCGACCTGTACGCCCGCATCAAGGCCCTGCCCGCGGAGCAGCAAGCGCAGATCGAAGCCGACATCCAGGCCGTCTACGCCGTGCGCCCTGCCCTGGCCATGGTCAACTCCGACAAAGGCATCACCAACCTGCACGTGCCGAGCGACGTGATCGTCGACGCCTCGATGCCAGCCATGATCCGTGACTCCGGCAAGATGTGGGGCACCGACGGCCAGTTGCACGACACCAAGGCACTGATCCCGGATCGCTGCTACGCCACCATCTACCAGGCCGTGATCGAAGACTGCAAGGCCAACGGCGCCTTCGACCCGACCACCATGGGCAGCGTGCCGAACGTTGGCCTGATGGCGAAGAAAGCCGAAGAGTACGGCTCCCACGACAAGACCTTCCAGATCAAGGCTGACGGCGTCGTTCGCGTTACCGACAGCAAGGGCAACCTGCTGCTGGAACAGGCCGTCGAAGCCGGCGACATCTTCCGCATGTGCCAGACCAAGGACGCGCCGATCCAGGATTGGGTCAAACTGGCCGTCAACCGCGCCCGCGCCAGCAGCACGCCAGCGATTTTCTGGCTGGACCCGATGCGCGCCCACGACGGCGTGATGATCGAGAAGGTCCAGGCTTACCTGAAGGATCACGACACCGCCGGCCTGGACATCCGCGTGATGTCGCCAGTCGATGCCATGAAGTTCACCCTGGCCCGCACCCGCGAAGGCAAGGACACCATCTCCGTCACCGGCAACGTGCTGCGCGACTACCTGACCGACCTGTTCCCGATCATGGAACTGGGCACCAGCGCCAAGATGCTGTCGATCGTGCCGCTGATGAACGGTGGCGGCCTGTTCGAAACCGGCGCCGGCGGTTCGGCTCCGAAGCATGTACAACAGCTGCTGGAAGAGAACTTCCTGCGCTGGGATTCCCTGGGTGAGTTCCTGGCCCTGGCCGCTTCCCTGGAGCACCTGGGCAACACTTACAACAACCCGAAAGCACTGGTACTGGCCAAGACCCTCGACCAGGCAACCGGTCAGTTCCTGGACAACAACAAGTCGCCATCGCGCAAAGTCGGCAACATCGACAACCGCGGCAGCCACTTCTACCTGGCGCTGTACTGGGCCCAGGCCCTGGCCGCCCAGACTGAAGATACCGCCCTGCAAGCGCAGTTCAGCCCCCTGGCCAAGACCCTGACCGAGAACGAGGCGACCATCGTCGCCGAACTCAACGGCGTTCAAGGCAAGCCAGTGGACATCGGTGGCTACTACAGCGCCAACCCTGAGCTGGTGAGCAAGGCCATGCGCCCAAGCGCCACCCTCAACGCGGCTATTGCTGCGCTGGTTTAAGCAACACCGCTGTCATACAAACCCCGGCCAGGTGCCGGGGTTTGTGCTTTTTGGACAACACCTGTAGGACTGGCGTTCGCCTTATGATGTCCACCCACTCAAGACGGAGCTTTATATATGGAATGGCAACCCCACATCACCGTCGCCACCATCGTTGAGGATCAGGGGCGCTTCCTGTTCGTCGAGGAGTTCCAGGGCGAGCAGGCGGTGTTCAACCAGCCCGCCGGGCATCTGGACCCGGACGAAAGCCTGCTCCAGGCGGCCATTCGCGAAACCCTGGAAGAAACCGGCTGGGACATCGAGCTGACCGGCGTGGTCGGCATCTACCTGTACACCGCCCCCAGCAATGGCGTGACCTACCAACGCGTCTGCTTTGCCGGCAAACCGCTCAGGCACCACCCTGACTATCAATTGGACGACGGCATCATCGGCCCGCGCTGGCTGAGCCGCGATGAACTGCTGGCCTTGCGCCCGCAATGGCGCAGCGAGCTGATTATCCGCTGTGTCGACGACTATCTGGCCGGGCAACTGCACAGCCTCGAACTGATCCGTCCGTCGCTTTAACCGCAGTTTTAGCCTTGCAGGCCTCAGCCTGTTAGAATCGCGTCCTTTTTCAAGACACCCGTTGAATTCCTATGCGTGATCCAGCCCCTTCTGACACCCAAAAGAAGCGCGTCATCGTCGGCATGTCCGGCGGCGTGGACTCTTCCGTTTCCGCCCTCCTGCTGATGGAGCAGGGTTACCAGGTGGAAGGCCTGTTCATGAAGAACTGGGAGGAAGACGACGGAACCGAGTACTGCACCGCCATGGACGACCTCGCGGACGCCCAGGCCGTGTGCGACAAGATCGGCATCAAGCTGCACACCGCCAACTTCGCCGCCGAGTACTGGGACAATGTGTTCGAGCACTTCCTGGCCGAATACAAGGCCGGCCGCACGCCAAACCCGGACATCCTGTGCAACCGTGAAATCAAGTTCAAGGCGTTCCTCGACTACGCCATGATGCTCGGCGCCGACCTGATCGCCACCGGCCACTATGTGCGCCGCCGCGACATCGACGGGCGCACCGAACTGCTCAAGGGCCTGGATCCGAACAAGGATCAGAGTTACTTCCTGCACGCCGTCGGCGGCGAACAGATCGCCAAGACCCTGTTCCCGGTCGGCGAGCTGGAAAAGCCCGAAGTCCGCGCGATCGCCGAGAAACACGACCTGGCCACCGCCAAGAAGAAGGACTCCACCGGTATCTGCTTTATCGGTGAACGACGCTTCAGCGACTTCCTCAAGCAATACCTGCCGGCCCAGCCCGGCGAGATCAAGACCACCGAAGGTGAAGTGATCGGCCGCCACCACGGCCTGATGTACCACACCATCGGCCAGCGCCAGGGCCTGGGCATCGGTGGCCTCAAGGACGCCGGCGATGAGCCGTGGTACGTGCTGATCAAGGACCTGGAACACAACGAGCTGATCGTTGGCCAGGGCAACGACCACCCGTGGCTGTTCTCCCGCGCCCTGCTCGCCTCCGACATCTATTGGGTCAACCCGATCGACCTGAGCCAGCCGCGCCGCCTCACCGCGAAAGTGCGCTACCGCCAGAGCGACCAGCCTTGCACTCTGGAAAAGACCGCCAGCGGCTACCGTGCCACCTTCGATGACCCGCAACGCGCGGTCACCCCCGGCCAATCCGTAGTCTTCTATGACGGCGAAATCTGTCTGGGCGGCGGCGTGATCGAAGTCGCAGAGCCCTGGAGCAGCAAGGCATGAGCCCGACCCAGGAGCAACTGACGGCATTGGGCGGCGTGTTTCTCGCCGCCGTGCTGGTGGACAAGATCGCCAAGACCGGCCAGGTCACCGAAGCAGCCTTGAGTTGCATGCTTGGCAGCCTGCTGATCCGCGACCCGAAAGACACCTTGGAAGTCTACGGTGGCGACGACATCAACCTGCGTGAAGGTTATCGCGCCCTGATCGGCGCCCTGGAACGCGACCCCAGCACCCTGCAGCGCGAACCATTGCGCTACGCCCTGTCGATGCTCGGCCTGGAACGCCAGCTGGCCAAGCGCGACGACCTGCTGGAAATCATCGGCAAGCGCCTGCCGCAGATTCAGTCCCAGGTCGAACATTTCGGCCCGGCCCACGAAAACGTGGTTGCCGCTTGCGGTTCGCTGTATCAGGACACCCTGAGCACCTTGCGCCAGCGGATCCAGGTGCATGGCGACATGCGCAACCTGCAGCAACCGAGCAATGCCTCGAAGATCCGCGCCCTGCTGCTGGCCGGCATTCGTTCGGCGCGGCTGTGGCGCCAACTGGGCGGCCATCGCTGGCAGCTGGTGATCAGCCGCCGCAAACTGCTCAAAGAGCTTTATCCGCTGATGCGCAGCAGCTGAACTGCGCCCGCAAGACCTTTTGTAGTCAGTAACGCGTAAGACGCTGGTCAGTTGGCAACGGACCGGCGGATATTTTCATGTATGATACGCGCCCCATTTCGTTGCCCGACTGTCCGAGAACACCCCATGCAGCTCTCTTCGCTCACTGCGGTTTCCCCTGTTGACGGCCGCTACGCCGGCAAAACCCAGGCCCTGCGCCCCATTTTCAGCGAATACGGCCTGATCCGTGCTCGCGTCCTGGTCGAGGTGCGCTGGCTCCAGCGCCTGGCCGCCCATTCCGCCATCAGCGAAGTGCCGGCGTTCTCCGCCGAAGCCAACGCCGTGCTGAACACCCTGGCGGAAAACTTCTCTCTGGAGCACGCCGAGCGTGTCAAAGAGATCGAACGCACCACCAACCACGACGTCAAGGCCATCGAGTATCTGCTCAAGGAACAGGCCGCCAAGCTGCCTGAACTGGCCAACGTCAGCGAATTCATCCACTTCGCCTGCACCAGCGAGGACATCAACAACCTGTCCCACGCCCTGATGCTGCGCGAAGGCCGCGACGAAGTGATGCTGCCGCTGATGCGCCAGACCGCCGGGGCTATCCGCGAACTGGCACTGCGCTTCGCCGACGTGCCGATGCTGTCACGTACCCACGGCCAGCCGGCCTCGCCGACCACCCTGGGCAAAGAACTGGCGAACGTGGTGTACCGCCTGGAGCGCCAGATCGCCCAGGTCGCCGCCGTGCCACTGCTGGGCAAGATCAACGGTGCCGTGGGCAACTACAACGCACACCTGTCGGCCTACCCGGAAATCGACTGGGAAGCCAACGCCCGCGCCTTCATCGAAGACGAGCTGGGCCTGAGCTTCAACCCGTACACCACGCAGATCGAGCCGCACGACTACATCGCCGAGTTGTTCGACGCCATCGCGCGCTTCAACACCATCCTGATCGACTTCGATCGCGATATCTGGGGTTACATCTCCCTGGGCTACTTCAAGCAGCGCACCATCGCCGGCGAAATCGGTTCCTCGACCATGCCGCACAAGGTCAACCCGATCGACTTCGAAAACTCCGAAGGCAACCTGGGTATCGCCAACGCGCTGTTCCAGCACCTGGCGAGCAAACTGCCGATCTCCCGCTGGCAGCGCGACCTGACCGACTCCACCGTCCTGCGTAACCTGGGCGTCGGTTTCGCCCACAGCGTGATCGCTTACGAAGCCAGCCTCAAAGGCATCAGCAAGCTGGAGCTCAACGCCCAGAAAATCGCCGAAGACCTGGACGCCTGCTGGGAAGTCCTGGCCGAGCCGATCCAGACCGTGATGCGCCGCTACAACATCGAAAATCCGTACGAAAAACTCAAGGAACTGACGCGCGGCAAGGGCATCAGCCCTGAAGCACTGCAGACCTTCATCGACGCGTTGGAAATGCCCGAAGCGGCCAAGGCCGAGCTGAAAAAGCTCACCCCGGCCAGCTACATCGGCAATGCCGCGGCGCAAGCCAAACGCATCTGATCGATGGCAAGACCTTTGACGCCCGGCAGCGCCGGGCGTTTTTATTCCCGTATGAAAAGTGCATTTTTTCAATAGGTTACACATGAATCCTGATATTCCTCTTCAACTTCTGGGCGGCATCAGCGCACGGGAATTCCTGCGTGACTACTGGCAGAAAAAGCCCCTGCTGATCCGTCAGGCCCTGCCCGACTTCGAAAGCCCGATCGACGCCGACGAACTGGCCGGCCTGGCGCTGGAAGAAGAGGTCGAATCGCGCCTGGTCATCGAGCACGGCGAACGCCCCTGGGAACTGCGCCGCGGCCCGTTCGCCGAAGACGAATTCAGCAAGCTGCCAGAGCGCGACTGGACCCTGCTGGTCCAGGCCGTCGACCAGTTCGTGCCGGAAGTCGCCGAATTGCTGGAGCATTTCCGTTTCTTGCCGAGCTGGCGTATCGACGATGTGATGATCAGCTTCGCCGCTCCCGGCGGTAACGTCGGCCCGCACTTCGATAACTACGACGTGTTCCTGCTGCAAGGCCACGGCAAGCGCAACTGGAAGATCGGCCAGATGTGCGACGCCGAAAGCCCGCTGCTGCAGCACGCGGACCTGCGCATCCTCGCCGAGTTCGAAGAAACCGAAAGCTGGATCCTGGAACCCGGCGACATGCTTTACCTGCCACCGCGCCTGGCCCACTACGGCGTAGCGGTGAACGACTGCATGACCTACTCGGTGGGCTTCCGCGCGCCGAGCGCCGCCGAAGTGCTGACCCACTTCACCGACTTCCTCAGCCAGTACCTGCCGGATGAAGAGCGCTATACCGACGCCGACGTGCAACCTGTCAGCGATCCGCACCAGATCCAGCACGACGCCCTCGATCGCCTCAAGGGCCTGCTGGCCGAGCACATGAGCGACGAGCGCATGCTGCTGACCTGGTTCGGCCAGTTCATGACCGAGCCGCGCTACCCGGAACTGGTGGTCGGCCCCGAGCTGGAAGAAGAAGACCTGCTCGGCAGCCTCGAACAGGGCGCCATCCTGATCCGCAACCCGAGCGCGCGCCTGGCCTGGTCCGAAGTCGACGACGACCTGCTGCTGTTCGCCAGCGGCCAGAGCCGCTACCTGCCGGGCAAGCTGCGCGAACTGCTGAAGATGATTTGCGCCGCCGACGCGCTGCACCTCGACAACCTCGGCCCATGGCTGGCGGACGAGGATGGACGCAGCCTGCTGTGCGAACTGGTCAAGCAAGGAAGCCTGGGATTTGCCGATGAATAAGATTCGCGTACGTGTCGCAGACTGGCAAAAGGATAACGCCGAGATCCGGCGCATTCGTGAAGCGGTGTTCATCATCGAGCAATCCGTCCCCCCTGAGCTGGAGTGGGACGCCGACGACGACAGCGCGGTGCATTTCCTCGCGCTCGAAGGCGACTTTCCGATCGGCACCGCACGCCTGCTGCCCGATGGGCAGATCGGCCGGGTATCGGTGCTCAAGGACTGGCGCGGCCTGAAGGTCGGCGATGCGCTGATGCAGGCAGTGATCGGCGAAGCCGAGAAGCGCGGCCTCAAGCAGCTGATGCTCAGCGCCCAGGTCCAGGCTACCGCCTTCTATGAGCGCCTGGGTTTCAGCATCGTCAGCGAGGAATTCCTGGAAGCGGGCATTCCTCACGTCGACATGGTTCGCGGCAACGCCTGAGCAAGCCCCGCACAGCAGCGAACCTGCTGACGATGTCCTGCCAGGCATCACAAAACGCCCCAGCCTCCCCGGATCCAGCAAGCTAAGCTGGCTCCTTGGAGGCCGGGGCGTTTTGCCATCGGCGATTCAACTTGCCCCACCGCGGGCCGACAAACTGTCAAACTCAAGGCTTCCACCCCTAGCGGAGATAACGGACATGTCCCTACGCACCCTACTCACGACGCTGCTGCTGACTGCAAGCTTTTCAGTCACAGCCGCGACCGAGATCGTGCCCCTGAACAACCGCACCAGCGCCGACCTGCTGCCCGTCGCACAGAACTTCCTCGGCAAGGAAGGCCGGGTCAGCGCCTACGGCAACCAGCTGATCGTCAATGCGGAACCTGAGAAGATCGAGGAACTGCGCGCCTTCATCGCGCAACTGGATACCGCCGCCAAACGCCTGCTGATCACGGTCGACACCAACGAAAACAACACCCAGAACAACCAGGCTTATTCGCTCAACGGCGCGCCGCAAACCCGCATCATCAGCCGCAGCACCGTCAGCCGCGATGGCGGCATCCAGCAGATCCAGGCCAGCGAAGGCATACCGGCCCTGATCCAGGTCGGCCAGAGCGTGCCGCTGACCACCACCCAGACCGATCCTTACGGCCGCCTGCAGAACCAGACCCAGTATCGCAACGTCACCCAGGGTTTCTACGTCACGGCCAGCGTCACCGGCGAAACCGTCCACCTGAGCATCAGTACCAACCGTGACCGCATGAGCCAGGAACGTCCCGATGTAGTGAATGTGCAAAGTACCGACACAACTGTCAGCGGTCGTCTTGGCGAGTGGATCACCCTGGCCGGCGTCAATCGCCAGAACCAGGCCGACAAACAGGCTACAACCCGCAGCTACTCGACTCAGGGCCGGGATGACATGACCTTGCGAGTGAAAGTCGACGCCTTGGACTAAAGCACCGGAAACTGACTGATTAGTCGTATTAGACCAAAGATGTAGTGGTATAAAAAAAGCACTACAAAACGTTTGACGAGGCAAAAAACCGAAGGCATGATGGCCTCGCTCCCGCTAATCAGGGGCCCTGGCAAGGGCCTTCGGATCGCCGCTCTAACCTACCCACCTGAGCCGATTCGTGTCTGTACCGCCCACAAGGTGTGTTTGACGAGATTGCGACTGGAACGAGGTTGTCCCGAGGGACGGAAGCTAACTAGGTAGATCGGCAACACACTGATGGTTCGTATGAAGGCCCACGACGCCCGAATGCGCCCGACAGCTGGCCCTCACCTGCTCACTTCCCCCTTGAGCCCATCGTTCAACCGTCGCCATCGCGCCATACCCGACTTGACCGCCTAAGCTTCTGGTCAGCGAGCAGCCAACTACGCACCCTTTGACCCTGCGTATCTGGCGAGTCGGAATTTTCCGCCCAAGAACGACTTTTCACACAAGACGCGACGAGGTTTATCTCCATGGCACTGACACGCGAACAGCAAATTGCAGCCCTTGAAAAAGACTGGGCTGAAAACCCGCGCTGGAAAGGCGTGACTCGCACTTATTCCGCTGCCGACGTTGTCCGTCTGCGTGGCTCGGTTCAACCTGAGCACACCCTGGCACGCATGGGCGCCGAGAAGCTCTGGAACCTGGTGACCCAGGGTGCCAAACCGTCCTTCCGTCCTGAGAAAGATTTCGTCAACTGCATGGGCGCCCTGACCGGCGGCCAGGCAGTGCAGCAAGTCAAAGCCGGCATCCAGGCGATCTACCTGTCGGGCTGGCAGGTTGCCGCGGACAACAACTCCGCCGAATCGATGTACCCGGACCAGTCGCTGTACCCGGTGGACTCCGTGCCAACCGTGGTCAAGCGCATCAACAACTCGTTCCGTCGCGCCGACCAGATCCAGTGGAAATCCGGCAAGAACCCGGGCGACGAAGGCTACATCGACTACTTCGCACCGATCGTGGCTGACGCCGAAGCCGGTTTCGGCGGCGTGCTGAACGCCTACGAGCTGATGAAGAGCATGATCGAAGCAGGCGCCGCTGGCGTTCACTTCGAAGACCAACTGGCTTCCGTGAAGAAATGCGGCCACATGGGCGGCAAGGTACTGGTTCCGACCCAGGAAGCCGTGCAGAAGCTGACCGCTGCCCGTCTGGCGGCCGACGTTGCCGGCGTACCGACCATCATCCTGGCCCGCACCGACGCTAACGCCGCCGACCTGCTGACCTCCGACTGCGACCCGTACGACCAGCCGTTCGTGACCGGCACCCGCACCCAGGAAGGCTTCTATAAAGTGCGCGCCGGCCTCGACCAGGCCATCGCTCGCGGCCTGGCCTACGCGCCGTATGCCGACCTGATCTGGTGCGAAACCGCCAAGCCGGACCTGGACGAAGCCCGTCGCTTCGCCGAAGCGATCAAGAAGGAATACCCGGACCAGATCCTGTCGTACAACTGCTCGCCTTCCTTCAACTGGAAGAAGAACCTGGACGACGCGACCATCGCCAAGTTCCAGCGCGAACTGTCCGCCATGGGCTACAAGCACCAGTTCATCACCCTGGCCGGCATTCACAACATGTGGCACAGCATGTTCAACCTGGCGCACGACTACGCCCGCAACGACATGACCGCCTACGTGAAGCTGCAGGAGCAGGAATTCGCTGACGCCGCCAAGGGTTACACCTTCGTGGCTCACCAGCAGGAAGTGGGCACCGGCTACTTCGACGACATGACCACCGTGATCCAGGGCGGCTCGTCTTCGGTAACCGCACTGACCGGCTCCACCGAAGAAGAACAATTCCACTGATTCGACTTCGCGCTGAAAAACGGCCATTGCAGACCCGGTAAAAGCTAACTGCAGTGCTGCACATCTGACGCCCCGACTGGTTCGGGGCGTTTTTTTTGCCTGCAGCTTTTGCAGGCATCACCGCCCCCCCAAGCGGTGACAGCAACGAGCCTGCTCGCGACGACGTCGGCCCGGACACCCTGCCAATCAGGCAAAACATTGATCCAGAGCGGTATGCGTGAAGAAAAAAGCGGGTAAAAGGGGCTCGCTCGCAACTTGCAGTAACGAGCATATAAAAGACAACTTAGCGGCTCTTCATGGGAGCCATTGTTTAAAAGCAGCGCCAAATAATATTGATTATCATTTAGAGGCAATAATGTTCGTTACAGCGAGGACAAAACATAATTAACAAAACCCCCGCTAATGCCCACAGGCCGTGGCTTACGGGGCTTGCAAGGGGAGCTATGTCCTTATTCCGCTAAATAATTTCGCCATGAAAATTTACTTGCCCGGTGTTTAGCCATAAAATCACGGCGATTGATTGCACTGCGACATATCGTCACTGCTTTATTTCTTTATCAAGCTCAGAGACCTTTGCTCTCTGTTAAGGATTACCAGCATGCCCGAAGCGACAGGACTCATGGCCCACAACTGGGGCTTTGCCATTTTCCTTCTGGGTGTAGGCGGCCTCTGCGCCTTCATGCTCGGCGTCTCCAGCCTCCTCGGGTCAAAAGCCTGGGGCCGCAGCAAAAACGAACCGTTCGAGTCCGGCATGCTACCTACCGGTGGCGCCCGCTTGCGGCTCTCAGCCAAATTCTATCTGGTCGCGATGCTCTTCGTGATCTTCGATATCGAAGCCCTCTTTCTCTTTGCCTGGTCTGTGTCCGTCCGCGAAAGCGGCTGGACCGGATTCGTCGAAGCTCTCGTTTTCATAGCAATTCTGTTGGCAGGTCTTGTCTACCTTTGGCGGGTGGGGGCTCTTGATTGGGCTCCGGAAGGTCGCCGTAAGCGGCAGGCGAAGCTAAAACAATGAGGCTTTGGCGATGCAATACAATCTCACCAGGATCGACCCCGATGCTCCTAACGAGCAGTATCCGATCGGCGAACGGGAAACCGTTTCCGATCCGTTAGAAGATCAAGTCCACAAAAACATCTTCATGGGCAAGCTGGAAGACGTGCTGAGCGGCGCGGTCAACTGGGGGCGTAAGAACTCCCTGTGGCCGTACAACTTCGGCCTGTCCTGCTGCTACGTGGAAATGACCACCGCCTTCACGGCGCCCCACGACATCGCGCGCTTCGGCGCCGAAGTTATCCGGGCATCACCGCGCCAGGCGGATTTCATGGTTATTGCCGGAACCTGCTTCATCAAGATGGCGCCGATCATTCAGCGTCTCTACGAGCAAATGCTCGAGCCGAAGTGGGTCATCTCCATGGGTTCGTGCGCCAACTCCGGTGGCATGTACGACATCTATTCCGTCGTTCAAGGGGTGGACAAGTTCCTGCCCGTGGACGTCTACGTGCCTGGCTGCCCGCCCCGCCCTGAAGCTTTTCTGCAAGGCCTGATGCTCTTGCAGGAGTCGATTGGCCAGGAGCGTCGCCCACTTTCCTGGGTCGTCGGTGACCAAGGCGTGTATCGCGCCGAAATGCCGTCGCAAAAGGAACAGCGCCGCGAACAGCGTATTCAGGTAACCAACCTGCGCAGCCCCGACGAAGTCTGATTCCAGAACGCTTCTTACAAAGAACGAAAAACTGGCTTCATTCTTTACGTTGACCGAAAGCGATAAAAAACCATGACTACAGGCAGTGCTCTGTACATCCCGCCTTATAAGGCAGACGACCAGGATGTGGTCGTCGAACTCAATAACCGTTTTGGCCCTGAGGCGTTCACCGCCCAGGCCACCCGCACCGGCATGCCGGTGCTGTGGGTTACCCGCGCCAAACTCGTCGAAGTCCTGACCTTCCTGCGCAACCTGCCCAAGCCGTACGTCATGCTCTATGACCTGCATGGCGTGGACGAGCGTCTGCGCACCAAGCGTCAAGGGCTGCCAGGTGCCGACTTCAGCGTGTTCTACCACCTGCTGTCGATCGAACGTAATAGTGACGTAATGATCAAGGTCGCCTTGTCCGAGAGCGACCTCAGCTTGCCGACCGTGACCGGTATCTGGCCGAACGCCAACTGGTACGAGCGTGAAGTCTGGGACATGTTCGGCATCGACTTCGCCGGCCATCCTCACCTGTCGCGCATCATGATGCCGCCGACCTGGGAAGGTCACCCGCTGCGCAAGGACTTCCCGGCGCGCGCCACCGAGTTCGATCCGTTCAGCCTGACCCTGGCCAAGCAACAACTGGAAGAAGAAGCCGCGCGCTTCAAGCCGGAAGACTGGGGCATGAAGCGTTCCGGCGCCAACGAGGACTACATGTTCCTCAACTTGGGCCCGAACCACCCTTCGGCCCACGGTGCCTTCCGCATCATCCTGCAGCTGGACGGCGAAGAGATCGTCGACTGCGTGCCGGACATCGGCTACCACCACCGTGGCGCCGAGAAGATGGCCGAGCGTCAGTCCTGGCACAGCTTCATCCCGTACACCGACCGTATCGACTACCTCGGCGGCGTGATGAACAACCTGCCGTACGTGCTCTCGGTCGAGAAACTGGCCGGAATCAAGGTGCCGGAGAAGGTCGACGTCATCCGCATCATGATGGCCGAGTTCTTCCGGATCACCAGCCACCTGCTGTTCCTGGGCACCTACATCCAGGACGTCGGCGCCATGACCCCGGTGTTCTTCACCTTCACCGACCGTCAGCGCGCCTACACCGTGATCGAAGCGATCACCGGTTTCCGCCTGCACCCGGCCTGGTACCGCATCGGCGGCGTCGCCCACGACCTGCCGCGCGGCTGGGAAAAACTGGTGAAAGACTTCGTCGACTGGCTGCCCAAGCGCCTCGACGAATACACCAAGGCCGCCCTGCAGAACAGCATCCTCAAGGGTCGTACCATCGGCGTCGCCGCCTACAACACCAAGGAAGCCCTGGAATGGGGCGTCACCGGTGCCGGCCTGCGTTCCACCGGTTGCGATTTCGACCTGCGTAAAGCGCGCCCCTACTCCGGCTACGAGAACTTCGAATTCGAAGTACCGCTGGCGGCCAACGGCGATGCCTACGACCGCTGCATGGTCCGCGTCGAAGAGATGCGCCAGAGCATCAAGATCATCGACCAGTGCCTGCGCAACATGCCGGAAGGCCCGTACAAGGCGGACCACCCGCTGACCACGCCGCCACCGAAAGAGCGCACGCTGCAGCACATCGAGACCCTGATCACGCACTTCCTGCAGGTTTCTTGGGGCCCGGTCATGCCGGCCAACGAGTCCTTCCAGATGATCGAAGCGACCAAGGGCATCAACAGTTATTACCTGACGAGCGATGGCGGCACCATGAGCTACCGCACCCGGATCCGCACCCCGAGCTTCGCCCACCTGCAGCAGATCCCTTCGGTGATCCGCGGCAGCATGGTCGCGGACTTGATCGCGTACCTGGGTAGTATCGACTTCGTTATGGCCGACGTGGACCGCTAAGCATGAACAGCCCGCTTATCCAGACAGACCGTTTCGCCCTGAGCGAAACCGAGCGCTCGGCCATCGAGCACGAGCTGCATCACTACGAAGACCCGCGCGCGGCGTCTATCGAAGCCCTGAAGATCGTCCAGAAGGAACGTGGCTGGGTGCCTGATGGCGCGCTCTACGCCATCGGCGAGATCCTCGGCATCCCGGCCAGCGACGTAGAAGGCGTGGCGACGTTCTACAGCCAGATCTTCCGTCAACCGGTCGGCCGTCACATCATCCGTGTCTGCGACAGCATGGTCTGCTACATCGGCGGCCACGAGTCCGTGGTCAGCCAGATCCAGAGCGAGCTGGGCATCGGCCTCGGCCAGACCACCGCAGACGGCCGCTTCACCCTGCTGCCGGTATGCTGCCTGGGCAACTGCGACAAGGCCCCGGCGCTGATGATCGACGACGACACTTTCGGCGACCTGCAGCCTGCTGGCGTGGCCAAACTGTTGGAGGGCTACGTATGACCCTGACATCCTTCGGCCCCGCCAACCGCATCCAGCGCAGCCCGGAAACTCATCCGCTGACCTGGCGCCTGCGCGACGACGGCGAGCCGGTATGGCTCGACGAGTACCAGGCCAAGAACGGCTACGCCGCGGCGCGCAAGGCCTTCGCCGACCTGTCCCAGGACGACATCGTCCAGACCGTCAAGGACGCCGGCCTCAAGGGCCGCGGCGGCGCGGGCTTCCCCACTGGCGTGAAGTGGGGCCTGATGCCCAAAGACGAATCCATGAACATCCGCTACCTGCTGTGCAACGCGGATGAAATGGAACCCAACACCTGGAAAGACCGCATGCTGATGGAGCAACTGCCCCATCTGCTGATCGAAGGCATGCTGATCAGCGCCCGTGCGCTGAAAACCTACCGCGGCTACATCTTCCTGCGGGGCGAGTACACCACCGCCGCCAAGCACCTCAACCGTGCCGTGGAAGAAGCCAAGGCCGCGGGCCTGCTGGGCAAGAACATCCTCGGCTCGGGCTTCGACTTCGAGCTGTTCGTCCACACCGGCGCCGGGCGTTACATCTGCGGTGAAGAAACCGCACTGATCAACTCCCTCGAAGGCCGCCGTGCCAACCCACGCTCCAAGCCGCCCTTCCCTGCCGCCGTCGGCGTGTGGGGCAAGCCGACCTGCGTGAACAACGTCGAAACCCTGTGCAACGTGCCAGCGATCATCGGCGACGGCGTGGAGTGGTACAAATCCCTCGCTCGCGAAGGCAGTGAAGACCACGGCACCAAGCTGATGGGCTTCTCCGGCAAAGTGAAGAACCCTGGGCTGTGGGAGCTGCCGTTCGGCGTGACCGCGCGCGAGCTGTTCGAAGACTACGCCGGCGGCATGCGCGATGGCTTCAAGCTCAAGTGCTGGCAGCCAGGCGGCGCCGGTACCGGTTTCCTGTTGCCTGAACACCTGGATGCGCAAATGTACGCCGGCGGCATCGCCAAGGTAGGCACCCGCATGGGTACCGGCCTGGCCATGGCGGTCGACGACAGCATCAACATGGTGTCGCTGCTGCGCAACATGGAAGAGTTCTTTGCCCGCGAATCCTGCGGCTTCTGCACCCCTTGCCGCGATGGCCTGCCGTGGAGCGTCAAGCTGCTGCGCGCCCTCGAGAAAGGCGAAGGGCAAGCCGGTGATATCGAGACCCTGCTGGGTCTGGTCGGCTTCCTCGGCCCAGGCAAGACCTTCTGTGCTCACGCACCGGGCGCCGTGGAGCCATTGGGCAGTGCCATCAAGTATTTCCGTCCAGAGTTCGAGGCCGGCATCGCAGCCACCAGTGCTGCCGCCGTCCCGCCCCTGGCCCGGCCGATCGTAGTCGGCGCGTAAACGTATCGAACGAGGGTGGTCCGTGCCGCCCTCGTATCGCCTGAAGACGCCGCGACGCGCCAGGCGAGCACCAAGATTCCATTAGCCACGCCCGCTGACACCGGGCCAACGAAGAACTTTGAACCATGGCCACTATCCACGTAGACGGCAAAGCGCTCGAAGTCGATGGGGCGGACAACCTGTTACAGGCATGTCTGTCACTAGGCCTCGACATCCCTTATTTCTGCTGGCACCCCGCTCTCGGTAGCGTCGGTGCCTGTCGCCAATGCGCGGTCAAGCAGTACACCGACGAGAACGACACCCGTGGTCGCATCGTCATGTCCTGCATGACGCCCGCCACCGACAACACCTGGATCTCCATCGACGATGAAGAATCCAAGGCCTTCCGCGCCAGTGTCGTCGAATGGCTGATGACCAACCACCCGCACGACTGCCCGGTCTGTGAGGAAGGCGGTCACTGCCACCTGCAAGACATGACCGTGATGACCGGCCACAACGAGCGCCGTTATCGCTTCACCAAGCGTACCCACCAGAACCAGGAACTCGGCCCGTTCATCGCCCACGAGATGAACCGCTGCATCGCCTGCTACCGTTGCGTGCGTTTCTACAAGGACTATGCCGGCGGCACCGACCTCGGTGTGTTCGGCGCCCACGACAACGTGTACTTCGGTCGCGTTGAAGACGGCACCCTGGAAAGCGAGTTCTCCGGCAACCTCACCGAGGTCTGCCCGACCGGTGTGTTCACCGACAAGACTCACTCCGAGCGCTACAACCGCAAATGGGACATGCAGTTCTCGCCGAGCATCTGCCATGGCTGCTCCAGCGGTTGCAACATTTCCCCCGGCGAGCGCTACGGCGAACTGCGGCGCATCGAGAACCGCTACAACGGTTCGGTGAACCAGTACTTCCTGTGCGACCGTGGCCGTTTCGGCTACGGCTACGTCAACCGCGAAGACCGTCCACGCCAGCCGCTGCTGAACGACGGTACCAAGCTGAACCTGGACCAGGCGCTGGACAAGGCCGCCGACCTGCTGCGCGGGCGCAATATCGTCGGTATCGGTTCGCCTCGCGCCAGCCTGGAAAGCAACTACGCCCTGCGTGAACTGGTAGGCGCCGAGCACTTCTACAGCGGTATCGAAGCCGCCGAACTGGAGCGCATCCGCCTGGTCCTGCAAGTGCTGAGAAACAGCCCGCTGCCCGTGCCGACCATGCGCGACATCGAAGACCACGATGCGGTGTTCGTCCTCGGCGAGGACCTGACCCAGACCGCCGCCCGCATGGCCCTGGCCCTGCGCCAGTCGGTCAAGGGCAAGGCCGAAGAGATGGCCGACGCCATGCGCGTCCAGCCATGGCTCGACGCCGCGGTGAAAAACATCGGCCAGCACGCGCTGAACCCGCTGTTCATTGCAAGCATCGCTGAAACCAAGCTCGACGACGTCGCCGAAGAGTGTGTACACGCCGCTCCCGACGACCTGGCGCGCATCGGTTTCGCCGTAGCCCACGCCCTGGATGCCAGCGCCCCGGCCGTCGAAGGCCTGGACAGCGAAGCCTTTGAGCTGGCCAAGCGCATCGCCGACGCCCTCCTCGCCGCCAAGCGCCCACTGATCATCGCTGGCACCTCCCTGGGCTCCAAGGTGCTGATCGAAGCTGCGGCGAACATCGCCAAGGCCCTCAAGCTGCGCGAGAAGAACGGTTCCATCAGCCTGATCGTGCCCGAGGCCAACAGCCTCGGCCTGGCCATGCTCGGTGGCGAATCGGTGGACGCCGCGCTGCAAGCGGTCATCGACGGCCAGGCCGACGCCCTGGTCGTGCTGGAAAACGATCTGTACACCCGCACCGACGCCGCCAAGGTCGATGCCGCGCTGAACGCCGCGAAAGTGCTGATCGTCGCCGACCATCAGAAGACCGCCACCAGCGATCGCGCGCACCTGGTCCTGCCAGCGGCCAGCTTCGCCGAGGGCGACGGCACCCTGGTCAGCCAGGAAGGCCGTGCCCAGCGCTTCTTCCAGGTGTTCGATCCAACCTATATGGATGCCAGCATCCTGGTTCACGAAGGCTGGCGCTGGCTGCATGCCCTGCGCTCTACCCTGCTGAACAAGCCGGTGGACTGGACCCAGCTGGACCACGTGACCGCCGCCTGCGCCCAGAGCAACCCGCAACTGGCGCACATCGTCGATGCCGCGCCATCGGCGTCGTTCCGCATCAAGGGCCTGAAGCTGGCTCGCGAACCGCTGCGTTACAGCGGCCGTACCGCCATGCGCGCCGATATCAGCGTGCACGAGCCACGTACCCCGCAAGACCAGGACACCGCGTTTTCCTTCTCCATGGAAGGTTACTCGGGCTCCGTGGAACCACGCTCCCAGGTGCCGTTCGCCTGGTCGCCGGGCTGGAACTCGCCGCAAGCCTGGAACAAGTTCCAGGACGAAGTCGGTGGTCACCTGCGTGCCGGCGATCCGGGCACCCGCCTGATCGAAAGCCAGGGCGACAGCCTCGGCTGGTTCGCCAGCGTGCCGCGCGCCTTCTCCCCTGCCCAGGGCACCTGGCAGGCGGTGCCGTTCTACCACCTGTTCGGCAGCGAGGAGAACTCTTCGAAAGCCGCTCCGGTCCAGGAACGCATCCCGGCCGCCTACGTCTCCCTGGCCAAGTCCGAAGCCGACCGCCTGGGCGTCAACGATGGCGCGCTGCTCGCCGTGAGCGTGGCGGGCCAGACCCTGCGTCTGCCGCTGCGCATCAACGAAGAGCTGGGCGCTGGCCTGGTGGCCCTGCCAGCAGGCCTGGCGGGCATTCCACCGGCGTTCTTTGGCAAATCCGTTGACGGTCTGCAGGAGGCAGCGCAATGACCTGGTTCACCCCTGAAGTGATCGACGTGATCCTGGCGGTCGTCAAAGCCCTGGTCATCATGCTGGCCGTGGTGGTCGCAGGTGCCTTGCTCAGCTTTGTCGAACGTCGCCTGCTGGGCTGGTGGCAGGACCGTTACGGTCCGAACCGCGTTGGCCCGTTCGGCATGTTCCAGATCGCCGCCGACATGCTGAAGATGTTCTTCAAGGAAGACTGGACCCCGCCGTTTGCCGACAAGGTGATCTTCACCCTGGCACCGGTCGTGGCCATGAGCGCCTTGCTGATCGCTTTCGCGATCATCCCGATCACCCCGACCTGGGGCGTGGCGGACCTGAACATCGGCCTGCTGTTCTTCTTCGCCATGGCCGGCCTGTCGGTCTACGCGGTGCTGTTCGCCGGCTGGTCGAGCAACAACAAGTTCGCCCTGCTCGGCAGCCTGCGCGCCTCGGCCCAGACCGTGTCCTATGAAGTGTTCATGGGCCTAGCGCTGATGGGCATCGTGGCCCAGGTCGGCTCGTTCAACATGCGCGACATCGTCGACTACCAGGCGCAGAACCTGTGGTTCATCATTCCGCAGTTCTTCGGTTTCTGTACCTTCTTCATCGCTGGCGTGGCCGTGACTCACCGTCACCCGTTCGACCAGCCGGAAGCGGAACAGGAACTGGCCGACGGTTACCACATTGAATACGCCGGCATGAAATGGGGCATGTTCTTCGTTGGCGAGTACATCGGCATCATCCTGATCTCGGCACTGCTGGTCACCCTGTTCTTCGGTGGCTGGCACGGTCCGTTCGGCATCCTGCCGCAACTGTCCTTCGTCTGGTTCGCCCTGAAGACCGCGTTCTTCATCATGCTGTTCATCCTGCTGCGCGCTTCCATCCCGCGTCCGCGTTATGACCAGGTGATGGACTTCAGCTGGAAATTCTGCCTGCCGCTGACCCTGATCAATTTGCTGGTGACTGCTGCGCTTGTGTTGTTGAACACGCCAGCGGGCGCGGTTCAGTGAGGATTTGACCCATGTTCAAATATATTGGCGACATCGTTAAGGGTACTGGTACCCAACTGCGCAGCCTGGTGATGGTCTTCGGCCATGGCTTTCGCAAGCGCGACACCCTGCAATACCCGGAAGAGCCGGTCTACCTGCCGCCCCGCTACCGCGGCCGCATCGTGCTGACCCGCGACCCCGATGGCGAAGAGCGTTGCGTAGCCTGCAACCTTTGCGCCGTGGCATGCCCGGTGGGTTGCATCTCGCTGCAGAAAGCTGAAACCGAAGACGGTCGCTGGTACCCGGACTTCTTCCGCATCAACTTCTCGCGTTGCATCTTCTGCGGCCTCTGCGAGGAAGCCTGCCCGACCACCGCGATCCAGCTGACCCCGGATTTCGAGATGGCCGAGTTCAAACGTCAGGACCTGGTTTACGAGAAAGAAGATCTGCTGATCTCCGGCCCCGGAAAGAACCCTGATTACAACTTCTATCGTGTTGCAGGTATGGCCATTGCCGGTAAGCCAAAAGGCTCCGCGCAAAACGAAGCCGAGCCGATCAACGTGAAGAGCTTGCTGCCTTAAGGAAGAAAGATGGAATTCGCTTTCTATTTCGCGTCAGGTGTCGCCGTTGTCTCCACGCTCCGCGTGGTGACCAACACCAACCCTGTGCACGCCCTGCTCTACCTGATCATTTCGCTGATCGCCGTGGCGATGACCTTCTTCAGCCTCGGCGCGCCGTTCGCCGGCGTGCTGGAAGTGATCGCCTATGCCGGCGCCATCATGGTGCTGTTCGTGTTCGTGGTGATGATGCTGAACCTGGGGCCTGCCTCGGTTCAGCAGGAACGCATCTGGCTCAAGCCGGGAATCTGGCTGGGGCCGGTGGTGCTCGCCGCCCTGCTGCTGGTGGAACTGCTGTACGTGCTGTTCAGCCACCAGAGCGGTACCGGTGTCGGCCACACCACCGTGGACGCCAAGGCCGTGGGCATCAGCCTGTTCGGTCCTTATCTGCTGGTGGTCGAACTCGCCTCGATGCTGCTGCTCGCCGCAGCCGTCACGGCGTTCCACCTGGGCCGCAACGAGGCGAAGGAGTAAGAACATGCCTACGATCGGAACTATCCCTCTGGAGCATGGCCTGGCCGTTGCCGGCATCCTGTTCTGCCTTGGCCTGGTCGGCCTGATGGTGCGCCGCAACATTCTCTTCGTGCTGATGAGCCTGGAAGTGATGATGAACGCCTCCGCCCTGGCCTTCATCGTCGCAGGTGCCAGATGGGCGCAGCCGGATGGACAGATCATGTTCATCCTGGTGATCAGCCTGGCAGCCGCTGAGGCCAGCATTGGCCTGGCGATCCTGTTGCAGCTGTATCGCCGCTTCCACACTCTCGATATCGACGCTGCCAGCGAGATGCGCGGATGAACCTTCTCTATCTGACTTTCCTGTTCCCCCTGATCGGTTTCCTGCTGCTGTCGTTCTCCCGTGGACGCCTCTCGGAAAACCTCGCCGCCCTGATCGGTGTCGGCTCCGTTGGCCTGTCGGCGATTGTCGCGGCTTATGTGATCTGGCAATTCAACGTCGCCCCGCCGGAAGGCGGCCACTACACCCAGGTGCTGTGGCAGTGGATGACCGTAGGCGACTTCAAGCCGACCTTCGCCCTGTATCTGGATGGCCTGTCCGTGACCATGCTCGGCGTGGTGGTGGGCGTGGGCTTCCTGATCCACCTGTTCGCGTCCTGGTACATGCGCGGTGAAGACGGTTACTCGCGCTTCTTCGCCTACACCAACCTGTTCATCGCCAGCATGCTGTTCCTGGTGCTCGGCGATGACCTGTTGTTCCTGTACTTCGGCTGGGAAGGCGTGGGCCTGTGCTCGTACCTGCTGATCGGTTTCTACTACAGCAACCGCAACAACGGTAACGCGGCACTCAAGGCCTTTATCGTCACCCGCATCGGCGACGTGTTCATGGCCATCGGCCTGTTCATCCTGTTCCAGCAGCTGGGCACCCTGAATATCCAGCAACTGCTGGTCGCGGCACCTGCGAAGTTCCAGGCCGGCGACTTCTGGATCGTCCTGGCGACCCTGATGCTGCTGGGCGGCGCGGTCGGTAAATCCGCCCAGCTGCCGCTGCAGACCTGGCTGGCGGACGCGATGGCCGGTCCTACTCCGGTTTCGGCACTGATCCACGCCGCAACCATGGTGACCGCCGGTGTCTACCTGATCGCCCGTACCCACGGTCTGTTCGCCCTGGCGCCGGATATCCTGCACCTGGTGGGCGTCGTCGGTGGCGTGACCCTGGTCCTGGCCGGCTTCGCCGCGCTGGTCCAGACCGACATCAAGCGGATCCTCGCCTACTCGACCATGAGCCAGATCGGCTACATGTTCCTGGCCCTGGGCGTTGGCGCCTGGGATGGCGCGATCTTCCACCTGATGACCCACGCCTTCTTCAAGGCCCTGCTGTTCCTTGCCTCCGGTGCGGTGATCGTTGCCTGCCACCACGAGCAGAACATCTTCAAGATGGGCGGCCTGTGGAAGAAACTGCCACTGGCCTACGCCAGCTTCATCGTCGGCGGCGCGGCCCTGGCGGCCTTGCCACTGGTCACCGCCGGTTTCTACTCCAAGGACGAGATCCTCTGGGAAGCCTTCGCCAGCGGTAACCACGGCCTGCTGTATGCCGGTCTGGTCGGGGCCTTCATGACCTCGCTGTACACCTTCCGCCTGATCTTCATCACCTTCCACGGTGAAGCCAAGACCGAAGCCCACGCCGGCCACGGTATCAGCCACTGGCTGCCGCTGTCGGTGCTGATCATTCTGTCGACCGCCGTCGGCGCCATGATCACCCCACCGCTGCACGGTGTGCTGCCGCAAAGCGTCGGCCATGCCGGCGGCGAAGCCAAGCACAGCCTGGAACTGGCGTCGGGCGCCATCGCCATCGCCGGTATCCTGCTGGCCGCGCTGCTGTTCCTCGGCAAGCGTCGCTTCGTTACCGCCGTCGCCAACAGCGGCATCGGCCGCATCCTCTCAGCCTGGTGGTTCGCTGCCTGGGGCTTCGACTGGATCTACGACAAACTGTTCGTCAAGCCATATCTGGCGATCAGCCATGTACTGCGCAAAGACCCGCTCGACCAGACCATCGGTCTGATCCCGCGCCTGGCCAAAGGGGGCCACAACTCCCTGAGCCGTACGGAAACCGGTCAACTGCGTTGGTACGCCGCCTCGATGGCTGCTGGTGCCGTGCTGGTTATCGGCGCCGTCGTGCTGGTAGCGGTCTGATATGAACCTTGCGAACTTGCGAAAGGAATTGAGCCCGTCATGATTCTGCCTTGGCTAATCCTGATCCCCTTCATCGGCGGCCTGCTGTGCTGGATGGGTGAGCGCTTCGGCGCCACCCTCCCCCGCTGGATTGCGCTGCTGACCATGTCCCTGGAACTCGCTCTCGGCCTCTGGCTGTGGGCCCATGGCGACTATTCATTCGCTCCGGCACCTGGCGCCGATCCGACCTGGACCCTGGAGTTCAAGCACGTCTGGATCGAGCGCTTCGGCATCAACGTGCATCTGGCCCTCGATGGCCTGTCGCTGTTGATGATCCTGCTGACCGGCCTCCTGGGCGTGCTGTCCGTCCTCTGCTCCTGGAAAGAGATCCAGCGTCACGTGGGCTTCTTCCACCTGAACCTGATGTGGATCCTGGGCGGTGTCGTCGGCGTGTTCCTCGCCCTCGACCTGTTCATGTTCTTCTTCTTCTGG
This sequence comes from Pseudomonas chlororaphis subsp. chlororaphis, assembly GCF_003945765.1. Lineage (NCBI taxonomy): Bacteria > Pseudomonadati > Pseudomonadota > Gammaproteobacteria > Pseudomonadales > Pseudomonadaceae > Pseudomonas > Pseudomonas chlororaphis. The sequence goes on from NZ_CP027712.1 coordinate 4,422,297, forward strand.
GAAATGATGCTGGTGCCGATGTACTTCCTCATCGCGCTCTGGGGTCACAGTTCTTCGGACGGCAAGAAAACCCGGATCTACGCCGCGACCAAGTTCTTCATCTTCACTCAGGCTTCCGGCCTGATCATGCTGGTGGCGATCCTCGGTCTGGTGCTGGTCAACTTCAACGACACCGGGGTGATCACCTTCAACTACGCCGACCTGTTGAAGACCAAGATGTCGACCACCACCGAGTACGTGCTGATGCTCGGCTTCTTCATCGCCTTCGCGGTGAAACTGCCGGTGGTGCCGTTCCACTCCTGGCTGCCCGATGCCCACGCCCAGGCACCGACCGCGGGTTCCGTGGACCTCGCCGGTATCTTGCTGAAGACCGCGGCCTACGGCCTGCTGCGTTTCGCCCTGCCGCTGTTCCCGAATGCCTCGGCCGAGTTCGCGCCGATCGCCATGACCCTGGGTCTGATCGGGATCTTCTACGGTGCCTTCCTGGCCTTCGCCCAAACCGACATCAAGCGCCTGGTGGCATTCTCCAGCGTTTCGCACATGGGCTTCGTGCTGATCGGTATCTACTCCGGCAGCCAGCTGGCCCTGCAGGGCGCGGTGATCCAGATGCTGGCGCACGGCCTGTCGGCGGCGGCACTCTTTATCCTGTGCGGCCAGTTGTACGAACGCACCCACACCCGCGATATGCGTGAAATGGGTGGCCTGTGGTCGAAGATCGCCTACCTGCCAGCCATCAGCCTGTTCTTCGCCGCGGCCTCGCTGGGCTTGCCGGCGACCGGTAACTTCGTCGGCGAATTCCTGATCCTGATCGGCACCTTCGCCCGTGCCCCATGGGTCACTGTGCTCGCGACGTCCGGCCTGGTGTTCGGTTCGGTCTATTCGCTGATCATGATTCACCGCGCCTACTTCGGCCCGGCCAAGTCGGACGCGGTCCTGCACGGCATGGACGCTCGCGAACTGATCATGGTGGTCGGACTGGCGGCGCTGCTGATCTACATCGGCATCTACCCGCAACCGTTCCTCGATACCTCTGCCGCCACCATGAGTGGCGTGCAGCAATGGCTCGGCACCGCCTTCACTCAACTCGCTTCGGCCCGGTAAGAGCGCTATGGACTTTACGATTCAACACTTTATCGCGCTTGCGCCGCTGTTGATCACCAGCCTCACCATCATTGTGGTGATGCTGGCTATCGCCTGGCGTCGCAACCATTCGCAAACCTTCCTGCTGTCGGTCGCCGGTCTGAACCTGGCGTTGCTGTCGATCCTCCCGGCCCTGAAAGTCACCCCTCTGGCGGTGACTCCATTGCTGCAGATCGACCAGTTCGCCTGCCTGTACATGGCGCTGATCCTGGTGGCCACCCTGGCCTGCGTCACCCTCGCCCATGCCTACCTGGGCGACGGCGGCACCGGTTACCCGGGCAACCGCGAAGAACTGTACCTGCTGATCCTGATGGCCGCCGCCGGTGGCCTGGTTCTGGTCAGCGCGCAGCACCTGGCCGGCTTGTTCATCGGCCTGGAGCTGCTCTCGGTACCGGTCTACGGCCTGGTGGCTTATGCCTTCTTCAACAAGCGCTCGCTGGAAGCCGGCATCAAGTACATGGTGCTGTCGGCCGCCGGTTCCGCGTTCCTGCTGTTCGGCATGGCCCTGCTCTACGCCGAAGCCGGCAGCCTGAGCTTCAACGGCATCGGTCAGGCCCTGGCCGCGACCGGCCTGCCTAGCCCGCTGGCCCAACTGGGCCTGGGCATGATGCTGATCGGCCTGGCGTTCAAGCTGTCGCTGGTACCCTTCCACCTGTGGACCCCGGACGTCTACGAAGGGGCCCCGGCGCCTGTGGCGGCCTTCCTGGCCACCGCGAGCAAGGTGGCGGTATTCGCGGTGATGGTGCGTCTGTTCCAGATCTCGCCGGTGGCCAGCAGCGGTGTCCTGAACACCGTGCTGACCCTGATCGCGATTGCCTCGATCCTGTTCGGCAACCTGCTGGCGCTGACCCAGAGCAACCTCAAGCGTCTGCTGGGTTACTCGTCCATCGCCCACTTCGGTTACCTGCTGATCGCCCTGGTGGCGAGCAAGGGCCTGGCGATGGAAGCCATCGGCGTCTACCTGGTCACCTACGTGATCACCAGCCTCGGCGCCTTCGGCGTGATCACCCTGATGTCCTCGCCCTACAAGGGTCGCGACGCGGATGCCCTGTACGAGTACCGCGGCCTGTTCTGGCGCCGTCCGTACCTGACCGCCGTACTGACCGTGATGATGCTGTCCCTGGCCGGCATCCCGCTGACCGCGGGCTTCATCGGCAAGTTCTACATCATCGCCACCGGTGTCGAAGCGCACCAATGGTGGCTGGTCGGCTCCCTGGTCCTGGGTAGCGCCATCGGCGTGTTCTACTACCTGCGCGTCATGGTCACCCTGTACCTGATCGAGCCAAACCTGCGCCGCGTCGATGCCCAGCTGCACTGGGAACAGAAAGCCGGCGGCGTAATGCTGCTGGCCATCGCGGTCCTGGCGTTCTTCCTCGGCGTCTACCCACAACCGCTGCTGATCCTGGTCCAGCAATCCGGTCTGGCGGGCTGATCGCTCAAGCACGATCCGCGGTAAAACAAGACGGCGCCTTCGGGCGCCGTTTTGCATTTATGGGAACGGCCCTCCCCTGCCCTGCGAATTGCCCTTCAAGCAAATCCGTGATGCCTGACATACCCGAACTGTGCCTGGCTTTAAAGTGAACTCCACACGTCACACTCAAATAGAGGCAAGGAAGAACGATGAGACGAGACATCTTTTCCGAGTTGGTCGAAGGCCTTGAAGCGCTGGCAGATGAACGTCACGGCAAGATCACACTACCCACCAGGACGCTGTCGCGAGCAATCGAGCGGCAACCCTCTACACCTACAGAACTGAAGACCGCCGGCACCTGCGCCACGAAACAGCTAGGGTAGGCTTGCTCGCGAAAGCGACAACGCAATCATCGCGCGCCTCGAAAAAACGGCACCCGAAGGTGCCGTTGCGTATTACCGATCCACAACCTTATTTGCGCGCTGCCTCCCACGACTTGAGCAGTTCGTTGTAGCTCACGGTTTCCCCCTTGGGTTTCTCGTTGGCCAGTTTCGGTTTCGGCGCGCCCGGCTGGTCGAACCAGTATTGCGCGTCGCGCTCGGGGTTCATTTTCGGCGCGCAGGTGGCCTGGGCTTTCGAGCGCTCGAGCCGGGTCATGATCGCGTCCTGGTCCTTGGCCAGGCCATCGAGCGCCTGTTGCGGGGTTTTCTCGCCGCTGGCGGCTTCGGCGATATGGCTCCACCACAACTGCGCCAGGCGTGGATAGTCCGGCACGTTGGTGCCGGTCGGCGTCCACTGCACCCGGGCTGGGCTGCGATAGAACTCCACCAGGCCGCCGAGCTTCGGCGCCAGGTCAGTCATCGCCTGGGAGTTGATGTCCGACTCACGGATCGGTGTCAGGCCGACGATGGTTTTCTTCAGCGACACGGTTTTCGAGGTCACGAACTGGGCATAGAGCCAGGCCGCGAGTTTCTGCTTCTCCGGGGTGGACTTCATGAAGGTCCAGGACCCCACGTCCTGATAGCCCAGCTTCATGCCCTCCTCCCAGTACGGTCCACGCGGCGACGGCGCCATGCGCCATTTCGGCGTGCCGTCGGCGTTCATCACCGCCAGGCCCGGCTTGGTCATGTCGGCGGTGAAGGCGGTGTACCAGAAGATCTGCTGGGCGATATTGCCCTGGGACGGCACCGGCCCGGACTCGGAGAAGGTCATGCCCGCCGCTTCCGGTGGCGCGTACTTTTTCATCCAGTCGACGTATTTGGTGGTGGCGAACACCGCCGCCGGGCCGTTGGTGTCGCCGCCGCGGGTCACGCTGGAGCCCACCGGATGGCAATCCTCGACGCGAATCCCCCACTCGTCCACCGGCAAACCGTTGGGCAAGCCCTTGTCGCCACCGCCGGCCATGGAGAACCAGGCATCGGTGAAGCGCCAGCCCAGGGACGGGTCCTTCTTGCCGTAGTCCATATGCCCGTAGACCCGCTTGCCGTCGATCTCCTTGACGTCCTCGCTGAAGAACTTGGCGATGTCCTCATAGGCCGACCAGTTCACCGGCACACCCAGCTCGTAGCCGTACTTCTCCTTGAACTTGGCTTTCAGGTCGGCCCGCTCGAACCAGTCGGCGCGGAACCAGTACAGGTTGGCGAACTGCTGGTCGGGCAACTGATAGATCTTGCCGTCCGGCGCGGTGGTGAAGGAGATGCCGATGAAGTCCTTGATGTCCAGGGTCGGCGAGGTGTAGTCCTTGCCTTCATTGGCCATCAGGTCGGTGATGGATTCAGTCTTGCCATAACGAAAGTGCGTGCCGATCAGGTCGGAGTCGTTGACCCAGCCGTCATAGATATTCTTGTCCGACTGCATCTGGGTCTGCAGCTTCTCCACCACGTCGCCTTCCTGCAGCAGGTCGTGGGTCAGCTTGATCCCGGTGATTTCACTGAAAGCCTTGGCCAGCACCTTGGACTCGTATTCATGGGTGGCGATGGTTTCCGAGACCACGTTGATCTTCATCCCGCGAAACGGCTCGGACGCCTTGATGAACCACTTCAGCTCTTCCAGCTGTTGCTCCGCGGTCAGGGTGGATGGCTTGAACTCGCTGCCGATCCATTTTTTCGCGGCGTCCTCATAGGCGTCGGCCCAGGCCGTCGCGCTCAGGCCGCTCAATGCCAGCATGGCCGCCAATGAAACGCTATGTCGCAGCTTATTGTTTTTGTCGAACATAGAGACCTCCCGGTTGAATTTCGAAGCAGGACCGCCGCGCACGCGCCCGGCTAGCCCCAACGCATCACAGCCAACAGCCACACCAGGGACAGCACGAACGCCACCCAGATGCTCCAGTCGGTGGCGCCGATTACCAGCAGATGCAGGTAGGCGCTGCCGAGAAGACCGATAAACAGACGATCGCCACGGGTGGTGGCAATCGGCAGGAAGCCGCGCCGAGGGATGCTCGGCGAACGCAGCTCCCAAGTGGTCATGCCCAGCAGGATCAAGGCAATGACACCGAAGAATGCCGCCGTCGGGGCGGTCCAGTTCATCCATTCCATCAACGGTTCCTCATACCCGGCCCAGGGCAAAGCCCTTGGCCACATGGTTGCGAACAAACCAGATCACCAGCATGCCCGGCAGAATGGTCAGCACCCCGGCGGCCGCCAGCACGCCCCAGTCGATACCGGAGGCGGACACGGTGCGGGTCATCACCGCGGCGATCGGCTTGGCGTTCACCGAGGTCAAAGTCCGCGCCAGCAGCAGCTCGACCCAGGAAAACATGAAGCAGAAGAACGCCGTCACGCCGATCCCCGAACCAATCAGCGGGACGAAGATCTTCACGAAGAACTTGGGAAAGCTGTAGCCGTCGATGTAGGCGGTCTCGTCGATTTCCTTCGGCACCCCGGACATGAAGCCTTCGAGAATCCATACCGCCAGCGGCACGTTGAACAGGCAGTGGGCCAGGGCCACGGCAATGTGCGTATCGAACAGGCCGATGGACGAATACAGCTGGAAGAACGGCAGCAGGAATACCGCCGGCGGCGCCATGCGGTTGGTCAGCAGCCAGAAGAACAGGTGCTTGTCGCCGAGGAAGCGGTAGCGCGAAAAGGCGTAGGCCGCCGGCAGCGCCACGCTCAGGGAAATCACCGTGTTCAGGCTGACGTAATACAGCGAGTTGAGGTAGCCGGTGTACCAGCTGGGGTCGGTGAAGATCACCTTGTAGTTGTGCCAGGTGAAGTCCTGGGGCCACAGGGTCAGGCTGCCGAGAATCTCGTTGTTGCTCTTGAACGACATGTTCAGCAACCAGTAGATCGGCACCAGCAGGAACAGGATGTAGATCAGCAGCGGTATCAGCTTGCGCTTGGTCATGGCGGCCGTCCTCAGCGATTGGCGTCGGAGTGGGTCATGGCGGTGTAGAACAGCCAGGACACCAGCAGGATGATCAGGAAGTACACCAGGGAGAACGCTGCGGCCGGGCCCAGGTCGAACTGCCCGATCGCCATCTGGGTCAGGGTCTGGCTAAGGAAGGTCGTGGCGTTGCCCGGCCCGCCGCCGGTGAGCACGAACGGCTCGGTGTAGATCATGAAGCTGTCCATGAAGCGCAGCATCACCGCGATCAGCAGCACGCTTTTCATCTTCGGCAACTGGATATGGCGGAACACCGCCCAGTTCGACGCCCGGTCGATGCGCGCCGCCTGGTAATACACGTCCGGGATCGCCCGCAGTCCCGAAAAGCAGAGCAGCGCCACCAGCGAGGTCCAGTGCCACACGTCCATCACCAGCACCGTGACCCAGGCATCCATGGTATTGGCCGCGTAGTTGTAATCGATGCCCAGGGCATTCAGCGCCGAGCCCATCAGGCCGATGTCGGCGCGGCCGAAGATCTGCCAGATGGTGCCCACCACGTTCCATGGGATCAGCAGCGGAATGGCGAGGATGATCAGCACCACCGACGACCAGCGCCCCTTGCTCGGCATGGTCAGGGCGATGGCGATGCCCAAGGGAATTTCGATCAACAGCACGCAGGCCGAATAGATGAACTGGCGCAGCAGCGAGTCGTGCAGGCGCGGGTCGAGCAGCACCTGGCGGTACCAGTCGGCGCCGACGAAATAGCGGCTGGACTGGTCGAAAATGTCCTGCACCGAATAGTTGACCACGGTCATCATCGGGATCACCGCACTGAAGGCCACCAGCAGGAACACCGGCAATACCAGCCACCAGGCTTTGTTGTTCTGCACTTTGTTCATGGCTGAACCTCGTTCGTGGCGTGGGCCTCCAGCAGGTATTCGTCGGCGTAGACCATCAGCCACTGCGCGGGGAAGCTGATGCAGGCCCTGCCCTGCGGCACCGGTTTGTCTTCGGCCAGCCGCACTTTCAAGACCGCGCCGTCGAGGTTCAGGGTCATGATCTTGTAGGTACCCAGGTCCTCGATGTGGACCACGTCGGCCTGCAGCGCCTCCTCATAAGGCTCGTCCCAGACATGGATGAACTCCGGGCGGATGCCAACTTTCAGGCTCTGGTAATCGATCTCGGCGATCCGCTGCTGCAAGGCTTCGGGCAAGGCCAGATGGGTGCCGGCGAACCTGACACCGCCGGCCTCTGCCCGGACCTCGATCAGGTTCATCCCCGGGCTGCCGATGAAGTAGCCGACAAAGGTGTGGCTCGGCCGCTCGAACAGCTCCCGCGGGGTACCGAACTGGACGATCTGCCCACCGTACATCACCGCGATCTTGTCGGCGAAGGTCGAGGCTTCGAGCTGGTCGTGGGTGACGTAGACCATGGTGATGTTGAACTGCTCGTGGATCTGCTTGAGCTTGCGCCGCAGCTTCCACTTCAAGTGCGGGTCAATCACCGTCAGCGGCTCGTCGAACAGGATCGCCGATACGTCGTCGCGCACCAGGCCGCGGCCCATGGAAACCTTCTGCTTTTCGTCGGCGCTGAGGTTGCGCGCCTTCTTGTTCAGCAGCGCCTGCAAGTCGAGGACCTCGGCGATCTCCTGCACCTTGCTGTGCACCCTGGCCTCGGCCAGGCCCTGGTTGCGCAGCGGGAAGGCCAGGTTGTCGAACACCGTCATGGTGTCGTAGACCACCGGGAACTGGAAAACCTGGGCGATGTTGCGCTTCTCGGGAGTCAGCTCGTTGACCACCCGGGTATCGAACAGCACCTGCCCCTGGGAAGGGCTGAGCAGCCCGGAAATGATGTTGAGCAAGGTCGACTTGCCGCAGCCGGACGGCCCGAGCAAGGCATAGGCGCCGCCCTGTTCCCAGACGTGGTTCATCTCGCGGATCGCATAGTCCTCGGGACCGGCCGGGGTACTGGTGTAACTGTGGGCGAGGTTGTGCAAACGGATTTCGGCCATCAGGCAACCCTCGCGACGCGCCGCCCCGGCGCCTGGACCAGACGGCCCTGGGCATCGAAGACAAACAGTTTGTGGGTGGGGATATAGATACGGATCGGCGCGTCGACGTCGTATTCGTGCACGCCGGGCAGGTGCAGCACCAACAGGAATTGTTCGTTGCGCACATGCAGGAAGGTTTCCGAGCCGCTGATTTCCGCCACCTCGACGGTCACCGCCAGCTCCAGGTCGTCGTCGTTGCTCGGTACCAGGGAGATATGGCTGGGCCGCACACCGAAGCGAAACTCGCCCTCGCCGACCGGGCGCAGATCGACGTTCAGCGGAAAGTGCACGAAATTGGCGAAGCTCACTTCATTGCCGGCGATGCGCCCCGGCATCAGGTTGATCGGCGGCTCGGAGAACAGTTCGGCGGCCAGCACCGTCTGGGGCTGGTGATAGACCTCGGCGGTCTTGCCGCTCTGCACCAGGCGCCCCTCGTGAAGGATGGTGGTGGTGCCGCCCAGGGCCAGCGCCTCGTTGGGCTCGGTGGTGGCGTAGATGGCGATGGTGTGGCGGGCCTGGAACAGCTCGCGCATCTCCTGGCGCAACTCTTCGCGCAGCTTGTAGTCGAGGTTGACCAGCGGCTCGTCGAACAGGATCAGCTCGGCATCCTTGACCAGCGCCCGGGCCATCGCCGTGCGCTGCTGCTGGCCGCCGGACAGCTCCAGCGGATGGCGCTGCAGGAACTTCTCGATCCGCAGCATCTTCGCCGTCTCCAGCACCTTGCTCTCGATCAGTTGCGCCGAAACACCGGCCTGGCGCAGCGGCGAGGCGATGTTCTCGAACACGGTCATGGTCGGGTAGTTGATGAACTGCTGATAGACCATCGACACGTTGCGCAGGCGCACCGGGTGCCCGGTGACGTCTACGCCGTTCATCAGGATGCGCCCACTGGCGGGCTTGTCGAGCCCGGCGATCAGGCGCATCAGGCTGGTCTTGCCGGACAGCGTGCGCCCCAGCAGGACATTGAAGGAACCGGGTTCAAAGCGCAGCGAGATGTCATCGATCCAGGTCTGGCCCTCGACGACACGGCTGACGTGCTCCAGCGTTAATGACATGGCTCGGCCTTTTTTATTATTGGAATCAAGCGACCGGAGCAGCAGAGCGACTTTCGTGCCAGAACCGCGGCAGCAAACCAAGCCACTGATAAGTCTGATATTTATTAAAAGACAGGCTATTGGAAGGTTCACAGCTGAACAGAAATGAACAACCCGCACTGAACAACTGAACAGTCTGGCGGTTGACAATGAACAAGAGTGAACAACACTGGATGGACGCTTTTGCCCGTAAACGCCACAGTTCCGGGCCTAGGCCAATAACAACAATAAAAGCGTTTTCAGAGACCTACCGCCATGAGCGCACCTGCCTCACCGCTGTCTCACGAGACCATCATCAAGGACTCCTGGAGTCGCTGCCGGGCCTTTGGCCTCAGCCACCAGAGCGCGCCCGCCTTCGACCAACTGCCCGCCGAGCGCATCGCCCAGTTGCTGGAGAGCCAGCATGCCCTGGTGCAGACCACCCACCAGGAAGTCCTGCCCTACTACGAGAACATCCTCAGCAACTCCAATTGCCTGATCATGCTCGCCGACAACCAGGGCCAGGTGCTGACGTCCTGGGGCACCCAGCGTTTTATCCAGCCGAGCCTGGCCCGTGGTTTCAGCGCCGGCGCCAGCTGGCTGGAACACTGCAGCGGGACCAACGCCATCGGCACCGCCCTGGCTTGCGAACAGGCGGTGCATATCGAGCACGATGAACACTTTCTCAAGGCCAACCGCTTCATGACCGGCTCGGCCGCGCCGATCTTCGATGCCGAGCGCCGGGTGATCGCGGTGCTGGACGTTTCCAGCGACAGCTACCTGCCGCCCTCCCACACCCTGGGCATGGTCAAGATGATGAGCCAGACCGTGGAGAACCGGCTGATCCTCAACCTGTTTGAAGGCCGGCATTTCCAGCTGACCTTCAACACCGGCCTGAACAACCTCGACAGCCAGTGGGCCGGTTTGCTGATCTTCGATGACAGCGGCCAGGTGCTTTCTGCCAACCGCCGCGCCGACAACCTGCTGGGCATCAGCCTGTCGCGGGTCGGCATCGAAAGCCTGTTCAAGGTGTCCCTGCTGGAGTTGCTCAACCAGCCCGAAGGCCTGCCCTTCGCCCTGCAGGCCGCCGGTCGCAACCGCTTCCATTGCCTGCTCAAGCGTCCAAGGCAGGTGCCGATCCAGGCCCGGATCTTTGCTGAGGCGCCTGCCCGCCCAGCCCCCGCCAGCGCCGATGCTGTCAGCCTGAACACCCTGCACTTCGGCGACAGCCGGGTGGAGAAGGCCGTGCGCCAGGCCGAACGCCTGCTGGAAAAGGACATTCCGCTGCTGATCCACGGCGAAACCGGCGTCGGCAAGGAAGTTTTCGTCAAGGCCCTGCACCAAGCCAGCTCGCGGAGCAAACAGGCGTTCATTGCCGTCAACTGCGCGGCGATCCCCGCCGAACTGGTGGAGTCCGAGTTGTTCGGCTATGAGAAAGGCGCCTTCACCGGCGCCAGCCAGAAAGGCAGCATCGGCCTGATCCGCAAGGCCGACAAAGGCACGCTGTTCCTCGACGAAATCGGCGACATGCCCTTGCCGACCCAGGCCCGCCTGTTGCGTGTGCTGCAAGAGCGTTGCGTGCAACCGGTGGGCAGCAGCGAGCTGTTCCCGGTGGACATCCGCATCATCTCGGCGACCAACCGCTCCCTGCGCGAACAGGTGCAACTCGGGCGTTTCCGCGAGGACCTGTATTACCGCATCGGCGGCCTGACCCTGGAGTTGCCGCCCCTGCGCGAACGCAGCGACAAACAGGCGCTGTTCAAGCGCATCTGGGAGCAACACCGCGAGTCCGGCCAATGGGCCGGGCTCAGCCGCGATGTCCAGGAACTGTTCGAGCGCCATCCCTGGCCGGGCAACCTGCGCCAGGTCAGCAGCGTGATGCAGGTAGCGCTGGCCATGGCCGAAGAACAGCCGATCCGCGCCGAGCACCTGCCGGACGACTTTTTTGTCGACCTGGACATGGAGCCAGCCACCAGCCACGAACCGCCCGGCGACATCGACCTGCAAGACACCCCCGACCTGCACCGCCAGCTCAAGGCCGTGGGCGGCAACATCTCCCTGCTGGCCCGGCGCCTGGGGGTGAGTCGCAATACCCTGTACAAGCGCTTGCGACAGCTGGATACATAAAACCTGACCTGCCGTCTGCCTCGGCTTGGCCGGGCTCGAATATTCTGGCTATATTTGTCCAGAATATTGGAGAAGCCTCATGATCACTGTCCCGCTGGCAGAAGCCAAAAACAACCTGTCCAAACTGGTCGACGATGCCGCGGCAGGACAGGTCATTACCATCGCCAAACACGGCCGTGCCCTCGCCCGCCTGGTTCCCGTCGGCAAACCGTCGGGGCAGCGCATTGGTGCAATGAAAGGCAAACTGGTGCTGCCCGACGACTTTGACGCCCCGCTGCCGGACGACATGCTCGACGCCTTCGAAGGTACCCGGGAGTGAGAGTCCTGCTCGACACACACATTCTGCTCTGGACCCTCAGCGACGATCCGAAGTTGTCGGCCAAGGCCCGAAAGCTGATTGAAAGCGCTGCCGAAATCTATATCAGCGCCGCCTCTTTCTGGGAGATGGCCATCAAGGTTGGCCTGGGCAAGCTTGATGTGGACCTGGAAGAGATTCGCGAATATTGCCTGGCGAGCGGTTTCATCGAACTGGCCATCACCTCGGAACACGCCATTGCGGTCAAAGACCTTGAACATCACCACCGCGATCCCTTTGACCGGCTGATTGTGGCCACCGCGATCAGCGAACCTATGAAGCTGCTGACCGCCGACCCGCTAGTCGCCAAGTACAGCTCCCTGGCCATTCTGGTTTGATCCCGCACAGATAGATCGCAGGCAAACAAAAACCCGCGCAAGGCGGGTTTCTGTTTGTCGCCAGTACAGCAATCAGTCAGCCAGGCGCCAGGTAGTCCCGCCCTTGCCGTCTTCCAGCACCACGCCCATGGCGGTGATCTGGTCGCGGATGCGGTCGGACTCGGCCCAGTCCTTGTTGGCCCGGGCCGCCAGGCGCGCCTGGATCAACGCTTCGACCTGCGCCGCGTCGACCCGGCCTTCGGCACCGGCCTGCAGGAAGTCGTCGGCGTCCAGCTGCAGCACACCCAGCACGTCCGCCAGTTCCCGCAGGCGCGCCGCCAGACCGGCCGCCGCATTGAGATCGCTCTCGCGCAGACGGTTGATCTCGCGCACCATCTCGAACAGCACCGCACAGGCTTCCGGCGTGCCGAAGTCGTCGTTCATCACCTCGGTGAAACGCTCGACGAAGGCTTCGCCACCGGCGGCCGGTACAGTCGGCAGGCCTTTGAGGGCGTGGTAGAAACGCTCCAGGGCGCCCTTGGCGTCCTTGAGGTTGTCTTCCGAGTAGTTGATCGCGCTGCGGTAGTGGCTCGACACCAGCAGGTAACGCACCACTTCCGGATGGTATTTGTCGAGCACGTCGCGGATGGTGAAGAAGTTGTTCAAGGACTTGGACATCTTCTCGCCATTGATGCGGATCATGCCGCAATGCATCCAGGCATTGGCGTAGGTCTTGCCGGTGGCCGCCTCGCTCTGGGCGATCTCGTTTTCATGGTGCGGGAACTCGAGGTCGCTGCCGCCGCCATGAATGTCGAAGGTCTCGCCCAGGCAGCAGGTCGACATCACCGAGCATTCGATGTGCCAGCCCGGACGCCCGGCGCCCCATGGCGATTCCCAGCTCGGCTCGCCCGGCTTGGCGGCTTTCCACAGCACGAAGTCCAGCGGGTCCTGTTTCGACTCGTCGACTTCGATCCGCGCGCCGATGCGCAGGTCTTCGATCTTCTTGCGCGACAGCTTGCCGTAACCGAGGAACTTGCCGACCCGGTAGTACACGTCGCCGTTGCCCGGCGCGTAGGCGTAGCCCTTGTCGATCAGGGTCTGGATCATCGCGTGCATGCCGGCGATATGGTCGGTGGCACGCGGTTCCATGTCCGGCTTCTTGATGTTCAGGCGCGCTTCGTCTTCGTGCATCGCCGCGATCATGCGCTCGGTCAACGCCTCGAACGATTCGCCGTTCTCGTTGGCCCGATTGATGATCTTGTCGTCGATGTCGGTGATGTTGCGCACATAGGTCAGGTCGTAGCCGCTGAAGCGCAGCCAGCGGGTCACCAGGTCAAAGGCGACCATGCTGCGGCCGTGGCCCAGGTGGCAATAGTCGTACACGGTCATGCCGCACACGTACATGCGCACCTTGTTGCCATCGAGCGGTTTGAAGACTTCTTTGCTCTTGGTGAGCGTGTTGTAGATCGTTAGCACAAGGAGTTCCTTAACTGATCACTGACCCCAGGAGTCGCGCAGGGTCACGGTACGGTTGAATACCGGTGCGCCCGGTTTCGAGTCCTTGATATCCGCGCAGAAGTAACCTTCGCGCTCGAACTGGAAACGGTCTTCCGGCTGTGCGTTGCCCAGCGAGGGTTCGGCACGACAACCAGTGAGGACCTGCAGGGAGTCAGGGTTGATGTTGTCCAGGAAACTTGCGCTGTCTTCGGCCTTCTCCGGGTTCGGCGAACGGAACAGGCGATCGTACAGGCGTACTTCGCACTCGACGCTGGCGGCGGCCGGCACCCAGTGGATCACGCCCTTGACCTTGCGCCCTTCCGGGTTCTTGCCCAGGGTGTCCGGGTCGTACGAGCAACGCAGCTCGACGATGTTGCCATCGGCGTCCTTGATCGCCTCGTCGGCGCGGATCACGTAGCTGCCGCGCAGGCGCACTTCGCCGGCCGGTTCCAGGCGCTTGTAGCCCTTTGGCGGCTCTTCCATGAAGTCGTCGCGATCGATGTAGATTTCACGGGCGAACGGCAGCACCCGCACCCCCATGTCTTCTTTCGGGTGACGCGGCAATTCGAGGTTCTCGACCTGGCCTTGCGGATAGTTGGTGATCACCACCTTCAGCGGACGCAGCACGCACATGGCGCGCGGGGCGCTGTGGTCGAGGTCGTCACGGATGCTGAATTCCAGCATGCCGAAGTCCACCACGCCGTCGGAACGGTTGGTGCCAACCATTTCGCAGAAATTGCGGATGGATTTCGGCGTGTAGCCACGACGGCGGAAGCCCGACAGGGTCGACATGCGCGGGTCGTCCCAACCGTTGACGTGCTTCTCGTCCACCAGTTGCTTGAGCTTGCGCTTGCTGGTGATGGTGTAGTTCAAGTTCAGGCGGCTGAACTCGTACTGGCGCGGCTGCGCCGGCACCGGCAGGTTTTCCAGGAACCATTCGTACAACGGGCGATGGCTTTCGAACTCCAGGGTGCAGATCGAATGGGTGATGCCTTCGATGGCGTCCGACTGGCCGTGGGTGAAGTCGTAGTTCGGGTAGATGCACCACTTGTCGCCGGTCTGGTGGTGATGCGCATGGCGGATGCGATACATGATCGGGTCGCGCAGGTTCATGTTCGGCGAGGCCATGTCGATCTTGGCCCGCAGCACGCGTGCACCGTCCGGGAACTCACCAGCGCGCATGCGGGCAAACAGGTCCAGGTTCTCTTCGACGCTGCGATCGCGGAACGGGCTGTTCTTGCCCGGCTCGGTCAGGCTGCCACGGTATTCCTTGGCCTGCTCGGGGGTCAGGTCGTCGACATAGGCCTTGCCCGCCTTGATCAGCTCCACCGCCCAGTCGTGCAGCTGGTCGAAGTATTGCGAGGCGTAGCGCACTTCACCGGACCACTCGAAGCCCAGCCACTTGACGTCGCTTTCGATGGCGTCGATGTATTCCTGGTCTTCCTTGGCCGGGTTGGTGTCGTCGAAACGCAGGTGGGTGACGCCGCCGAATTCCTGGGCCAGCCCGAAGTTCACGCAGATCGACTTGGCGTGACCGATGTGCAGGTAGCCGTTGGGTTCCGGCGGGAAGCGGGTCACGATCTGTGTGTGCTTACCCGAGTCCAGGTCCGCCTGGATGATCGGGCGCAGGAAGTTGACCGGAACGGCCGGTCCGGTCTTGGAATTCGAGGTAGGGTCGACAGTGGGCTTGCTCATAGGATCCTTGAACGTACAAGTGCGCGGCCGGTGCGGCCTGATAAATCAAAACGGATATCATAGCCGATGCGGTCAAGCCCCTGACAGAGCGGGCTTTAAATCTGCCGTGATTAATCCGTCGCAAATGAAAAAACAGCCTCGAATTTCACGCCCGTCACGCTAAACTGCGCACCTTGGCGGATTTTTGCCAGCGCGGTTCCGGCCCGCGGGCCCCAGGCCTGCCTCCCGGAACCCGGGAATTCCTTGAAAACGCTCCTCCTTATAAAGAGTACCGATCATGACCCAAGTCAAACTGACCACCAACCACGGCGACATCGTGCTGGAACTGAACGCCGAGAAAGCCCCGGTCACCGTGGCCAACTTCGTCGAATACGTTAAAGCCGGTCATTACGAAAACACCGTATTCCACCGCGTCATCGGTAACTTCATGATCCAGGGCGGCGGTTTCGAGCCAGGTATGAAAGAAAAGAAAGACAAGCGTCCAAGCATCCAGAACGAAGCCGACAACGGTCTTTCCAACGACAAGTACACCGTCGCCATGGCCCGCACCATGGAGCCGCATTCGGCTTCCGCGCAGTTCTTCATCAACGTTGCTGACAACAGCTTCCTCAACCACAGCGGCAAGACCGTGCAGGGCTGGGGCTACGCGGTATTCGGCAAAGTGGTTGCCGGCACCGAAGTGGTCGACAAGATCAAAGGCGTGGCCACCACCATGAAGGCCGGCCACCAGGACGTACCGGCAGAAGACGTGATCATCGAGAAAGCCGAGATCGTTGAGTGATACTGCTGATTTCAGATTTGCATCTGATCGATGCGCGCCCGGACATTACCCGGGCGTTTCTGGATTTACTGGGCGGACGTGCCCGCTCGGCGCAAGCGCTGTATATCCTGGGAGATTTCTTCGAGGTCTGGATCGGCGACGACGCCATGACCCCCTACCAGCTTTCCATTTGCCAGGCACTGCGCGAGCTCAGCGACAGCGGCACGCAGGTTTTCCTGATGCATGGCAATCGCGACTTCATGCTCGGCAAGGCCTTCTGCAAAGCCGCGGGCGCGACCCTGCTCAAGGACCCGAGCGTGGTCGACTTCTACGGCGAGCCGGTGCTGCTGATGCACGGCGACAGCCTGTGCACCCGCGACGAAGCCTACATGCGCATGCGCCGCTACCTGCGCAACCCGGTTTCGTTGTGGATCCTCAGGCACCTGCCGCTGCGCACCCGGCACAAGCTGGCGCGCAAGCTGCGCAATGAAAGCCGCGCGCAAACCCGCATGAAGGCCAACGACATCGTCGACGTGACCCCGGACGAAGTGCCGCGGATCATGCAGGCGTTCAAGGTGCGGACCCTGGTCCACGGCCACACCCACCGCCCGGCCATCCACAAGTTGCAGATCGGCGACCAGGCCGCCAAGCGCATCGTGCTGGGGGACTGGGACCGTCAGGGCTGGGCCTTGCAGGTGGATGAACAGGGCTTCCAGCTGGCGGCTTTCGACTTCGTGCCGTCGCAGCAGGCATTGCCCCGCCTGTAGCCGCTGCCGCAGGCTGCGATAAGGCCCGAAGGGCCTTGCGAGGCCTTCCAGGCGAACGCTGCGCGCTCTATCGCAAACAAGCTCGCTCCTACAAAAAAGTACCTCCCCTGTAGGAGCGATCTTGCTCGCGATAATTCCTCTGCCCTACCGCACCATCAATGCCCCGCCGACGCCGGCCCGGCCTTGGCGGTGAACGGCGGCTTGGCCAGCCATACCAACAGGATCAGCGCCATGAAGCTCCAGCCCAGCAGCGTGAAGTAGTCCACGGTGGACATCATGTATGCCTGCCCGGTCAGCACCTGGTCCAGCTGCGCGTAGGCCTGGTTGCTGGCACCGCCCAAGGAGTTCAGGGCATCGCGGGTGGCCGGCTCGAAGGTGCTGATGTGTTCGCCCATGTAGGCATGATGCTCGTTCGCCCGGCGGATCCAGATCCAGGTGGTCAGCGAGGCGGCGAAACTGCCACCCAGGGTCCTCAGGAAGGTGGCCAGGCCGGCGCCATCGGCAATCTGGTGCGGCGGCAGGTCCGACATCAGGATGCTCAGGGTCGGCATGAAGAACAGCGCCACGCCGATACCCATGAACAGCTGCACCAGGGCGATGTGCTGGAAGTCCACCTCGTTGGTGAACCCGGCGCGCATAAAGCAGCTCAGGCCGATCGCCAGGAACGCCAGACCGGCCAGCAAGCGCAGGTCGAACTTGTGCGCGTACTTGCCGACGAAAGGCGACATCAGCACCGGCAGGATGCCCATCGGCGCCACCGACAGGCCGGCCCAGGTCGCGGTATAGCCCATCTGGGTCTGCACCCATTGCGGCAGGATCAGGTTGATGCCGAAGAAACCGGCATAACCGCCCACCAGCACGATGGTGCCGATGCGGAAGTTGCGGTGGGCGAACAACCGCAGGTTGACCACCGGATGGCGGTCGGTCATTTCCCAGATCACGAACACCGCCAGGGCAATCAGCGAAATCAGCGTACCGATGATAATGAAGTTGGATTCGAACCAGTCCAGGTCGTTGCCCTTGTCGAGCACGATCTGCAAGGCCCCGACGCCGACGATCAGGCTCAGCAGGCCGATGTAGTCCATCGGCTGGCGACTGGTCACCACCGGCCGCGCCTTCAGCTGCTGCCTGACCACCCAGGCGGCGAACAGGCCGATCGGCACGTTGATGAAGAAGATCCACGGCCAGCTGTAACTGTCGGTGATCCAGCCGCCGAGAATCGGCCCGGCAATCGGCGCCACCACCGTGACCATCGCCAGCAGCGCCAAGGCCATGCCCCTTTTCGCCGGTGGGTAGACTGCAATCAGCAGGGTCTGGGTCATCGGGTACAACGGCCCGGCCACCACCCCTTGCAGCACACGAAAGCCCACCAGCTCGGGCATGGAGGTGGAAATCCCGCAGAGGAAGGAGGCCAGCACGAACAGCAGGGTGGCCCAGATAAACAGCTTCACCTCGCCGAAGCGCCGGCTCAGCCAGCCGGTCAGCGGCAAGGCGATGGCGTTGCTCACGGCAAACGAGGTGATCACCCAGGTGCCCTGCTCCGAACTCACCCCGAGGTTACCCGATATGGTCGGCAGGGCCACGTTGGCGATGGTGGTGTCGAGCACCTGCATGAAGGTCGCCAGCGACAGGCCGATGGTGCTGAGCAACAGGCTGGGCGGCGTGAAAGAGGCGTTATTGCTCATCGCGAATCCTATGAAGCGAGGCAGGTGCCGCGGCCGCTAACGGCCGCAGCAGAGGGATCGGCGAATCAGCGCTGCGCGGTCTTGCCGATGGCGGCGCTGTTGTCGTGGATCAGGCGGGCGATCAGGGCATCGGCCTCGCCCAGCTGGCGGTCGTAGACGTTGGTGCTGAACGATGCCTTTTGTGGCGGCTGCTGGGCCAGCACGGGACCGCTCTGGTCATGCAGGTCGACGTTGACCACCGTCGACAGGCCGACCCGCAGCGGGTGCCTGGCCAGTTCTTCGGCATTCACATGGATGCGCACCGGTACCCGCTGCACGATCTTGATCCAGTTGCCGGTGGCGTTTTGCGCCGGCAACAGGGCGAAGGCACTGCCAGTACCGGCGCCCAGGCTGTCGATGGTGCCGCTGTACTTGACGTCGCTGCCGTAGATATCGGCTTCGATGTCCACCGGCTGGCCGATGCGCATGTCACGCAGCTGGGTTTCCTTGAAGTTGGCGTCGATCCACAGCTGGTCGAGCGGGATCACCGCCATCAATGCGGTACCCGGCTGTACCCGCTGGCCCAGTTGCACGGTGCGCTTGGCGACATAACCGGTCACCGGGGCGATCAGGGTGCTGCGGGCGTTGGTCAGGTAGGCCTGGCGCAGTTGCGCGGCGGCCGCCTGCACGTCCGGATGGTTCGATACCACGGTGTCGTCCACCAGAGCGTTGGTGGTGTTGAGCTGCTGCTGGGCATTGGCCAGGGCGTTCTGCGCCGAGGTCAGGTCGTCACGGGCATGGGACAGTTCTTCCTGGGAAATCGCCCCGCTGCTGGCGAGGGTCCGGCGGCGGCTGAAGTTGTCCTGGGCCTTTTGCACTTCGGCCTTCTGCGCCGCCACCTGGGCGCGCATGCCGTCGACATTGCTGTACAGCCCGCGCACCTGGCGCACGGTACGGGCCAGGTTGGCCTCGGCGCTTTGCAGGCCGACCTCGGCATCGTTGGGGTCGAAGTTGATCAGCACCTGGCCTTCGTGGACCAGGTCGCCATCGTCGGCGCCGATGCTGACCACCGTACCGGTGACCAGCGGGGTGATTTCCACCACGTTGCCGTTCACATAGGCGTCGTCGGTGCCTTCGTTCCAGCGTCCGTAGAGTTCGTACCAGGCAAAGACCCCCAACCCGCCCAGGACGATCAGCGCCACCAGGCCCAGCAGCATGACCTTGCGCTTGCGTGGGTTGGCAGTGTCTGGGGTGTTTTCGGGAGCGTTGTTGGTTGCGGCAGTGGCCATGATGAGTACCTTGAATTATTGAGTGCGCGAGGCTGGGGTCGGGGTGGCCGCGGCCAGATTGTCAGTCTGGAAACCACCGCCCAGGGCCTGCATCAGTTGGATCGACAGGTCGATCTGCTGGGCATTCAGGGTCGCCAGCTGACGCTGGGCCTGCAGCAACTGCTGCTCGATGCTGAGCACGTCCAGGTAATTGCCGATCCCCGAGCCGTAGCGCTGGACCACGGTGTCGTAGGAGTCCTGGGCGATGTCGGTGGCGTGTTGCTGGGCGGCGATCTGCCGACCGATGTCACGCAGCTGGGAAATGGTGTCGCTAACATCCCCCAGGGCATTCACCAGGCTCTTGTTGTACTGCGCCACGGCCAGATCGTAGTCGGCGTCCCGGGCATCCAGGTCGGCGCGCAGGCGGCCACCGTCGAAGATCGGCAGCGACACGGTCGGGGCGATGTTGAAGAAGCGGCTGGCCGATCCGAACATCGCGTCCCCCAGCAACGCTTGAGTGCCGGCAGCGGCGCTCAGGTTGAGGTTGGGATAGAAGTTGGTCTTGCCGGCGTCGATGCTCTTGCTCGCCGCCTCGACCCGCCAGCGCGCGGCCACCAGATCCGGACGGCGGCCCAGCAGTTCCGCCGGCAGCACCGACGGCAGTGCCACCGCGCTGGCCTGCAGGACTTTCGGCCGGGCGATTTCGTTGCCCCGGTCCGGGCCTTTGCCGAGCAATACCGCGAGGGCGATCTTGGCGCTCTGCAGGTTTTTCTCGGCATCGATCAGGCTGGCTTCGGAGCTGGCCTCCAGGCTTTCGGTCTGCTGGTACTGATACTGACTGTCAATGCCCGAGCTCAGGCGTTTCTGGCTCAGGTCGAGCATCTGCCGGGTGCGCTTGAGGTCTTCAGTGGCCAGGTCATGGACGATATGCGCCTGGCCCAGGTCGCTGTAGGCCCGGGCCACGTCGGCGGCGAGGGTCAGTTGCGCGGCCTGGCGATCGATCTCGGCGGCGCGGGCCTGGCCCAGGGCGGCTTCCCAGGTATCGCGCTGGCCGCCCCAGAGGTCGAAGGTGTAACTGAAGTTGCCTGTCAGGCTGCGCATCGTGCTGTAGTTGTCGCCCTGCCCGCTCGGGTCCTGCGAACGGGACAGCCGCGAGCGGCTGACACTGCCGCTGGCGTCCAGGGTCGGCATGCGTGCCGCGTCCGCGGCATAGGCCGCCGCGCTGGCCTGGTGGGCCCGGGCGCTGGCGATCTGCATGTCGGGACTGTCGTGCAGGGCTTCGCGGATCAGGCCATCGAGCTGTGGATCGCCCAGGCTCTTCCACCAGTCACTCTTCGGCCAGGCCGCCGGCGACAAGGTCACGCCATTCAGGGATTGTCCGGCCTTGAGGGATTTGGCATCGAGGCTCACCCCTTCGGTTGTCAGGCCGCTGTAGTTGGCACATCCCGCCAGGCTCATGGCCAGCAGCACCAGGCTCAAACGGGCACGCAAGGTTTTACTGCTCATTTACTTATCACCTACCCGCAACACAGTGATCGGGTCACCGGCCGCCAGCAAAATTTTCTTGAGGAGCTGTTCCAGGGTTTTCAACTCTTCGGGGGTAATGGCGCCGGCCAATTCATTCATGGCGTCGGCACCGATGTGCGGCAGACGGTCGGCGAGCTTCTGGCCCTCGTCGGTGAGCACCAGGCGCACCTGACGGCGGTCGTGCTCCGAGCGTTGGCGGGCGAGGAAGTCCTTCTGCTCCAGGCGATCGAGCATGCGGGTCATGGAACCGCTGTCGAGGGACAGGTGGCGGCACAGCTCGGCCGGGGTGTCGACGCCGAACTGGGCCATGATGATCAGCACCTTGAACTGCGCGGCGGTGATGCCGTGGGGTTCCATATGGGTGTCGATGATCCGGTCCTTGAGCAGGGCCGCGCGGCCCAGCAAGAGCCCGAGGTGGCAATTTTGGAAACCGTCTGGGGTGAAGTGTTTCATCTGACCACCTGTTAGCTGCCTAGGCAGCGAAAGTATGTCGAGATGTTACTGCCTAGGCAGCCAATATCCAAACAATAATTAGCATGCTTACTATTAAGCTAATTAATGGGAAAGCCTTGAAGTCGAAAATCGGCGGGAGAAATACCGGCTGGAGGGGCGGCGTGGTGAACACCAGCCCCCTCGCCAAAGGGGACTGGATTGCCGACGAGCTAGAAGTCGCGTTTGTAGAAGATATCCAGCGAGCTGGCGACGCCGCTGGCCGCTTCCAGGTAGACCTTTTTGCTCAGCTTGTAGCGCAGGGCGATGGTGTTGGCCGGCTCGAAGACCCCCACCCCGTAACGCAGGCTGAGCCGCTCGGAGATATTGCCGCTGGCCACCACGCTGGTGGTGTTGCCGCTGCCCTGGGTGTCGAGCTGGAAGTCGTCGATCCCCAGGTCCTTGGCCAGCCCGCCGGTGATGTTCGAGCTGCCCATCAGGCCCAGGCCCAGGGCAGCTTGCGCCAGCATGTTGTTGTCCTCGCCGGTGGTGCTCAAGGGACGCCCGAGCACCAGATAGGACAGCGCCTGCTCCTGGCTCATGGCCGGCTCCGAGAAGATCTGCGTGGTCGGCTGTTCGGCGCTGCCACTGAGGCGGATGCCGGCGATCACGTCATCGGTCTGGCGGATCGCCTCGATGTCCAGGTACGGCTGGTCGATCGGCCCGGCGAACAGCAGGCGCGCCCGGCGTACGGTCAGGCGCTGGCCGTAGGCGCGGTAGCGGCCGTCGTTGAGCCACAGTTCGCCACGGGTGTCCATGTTGTCGCCGATGTGCACGTGGCCTTGCAGGTTGGCGGTCAGGCCGAAGCCGGTGAAGCTGAGCTTGTCCTCGCCGACCACCACATCGATGTCCATCGCCATGGCCATCGGCGCTTTGCCCTCCTCGGTCTGGTGGCCGATGATCACCGTGTCGTCCGACACCTTGACCGTCGATGGCGGCAATTCACGGATGGTGATTTCACCCTTGGGCACATGGACCTTGCCGGCGATCGCCAGCTTGTCGTCCTTCATCGAGATCTTCAGGTCCGGCGCCACGTCCAGCACCGCATAGGGTTCGACGGTGACCGGCAGCTGCGAGCCTTTCAGGCTCAGGTCCACCACCAGCGCCTGGCCCCAGGCGATATTGCCGTTCAGGCTACCCTGCCCGGCCTTGCCACTCTTCCAGCCACCGCTCAACTGCACGCTTTCACCGGCGATCAGCGCCTGCAATTGCAGGTCCTGGAGGCTGATGGGCAATTCAGGGCCAGAAACTTCGCCACCACTAAGGGCCAGGTTGCCATTGACCTGCGGCGCCAGCAGACCGCCGGAGATGCGCCCGCTGCCATCGAGGGTGCCGGTGAGCTTTTCGACCATTGGCACGAACGGCCGCGCCACCGCCAGGTCCAGGCCGCTGAGGCGGAACTCGCCGGACAGCGGCTTGTTTTTCGGCAGCGGATTGATCTGCGCCTGCAGCATCAGCTCACCGAGCTTGCCGCCACTGAACGCCAGCTGGGTGTCGATACGCTTGGGGTTGAGGGTGGTGTCGAGTTTCAGCGTCTGGTATGGGAAGTCCAGCCACTGCTGTTTTTCCTTGACCCGCAAGGTGCCGCCGCTGGCGTCCAGCAGGATCCGCCCCTGCGGGCCACCGGCCGGTACGTCCAGCTTGATATCGGCATTGAGCCGGCCCTTCCAGGCGAAGTCCTTGGGCAACCACTGCGCGAGGCTGTCGATCGGGAACTGCTTGAGGTGGTAGCGCAACTTGGGCTCGGGCATCAGCCGCTGATCCTCGCCACACAGGCTGGCATCGCCGCTGGCCCAGCAATGGGCCCCGAAGTTGAGCTTGCCGTCGGCCAGGTATTCGAGCTTGGCCGGGGCTTGCAGCCTCCAGTCCTGGCCACCGGTCTGGATATCGCCGCTGGCCAGGCGCCCGCGCCAGTTGCCCTGGTCCAGCTTGCCGTCCAGGCCCAGTGCCAGCTTGAGCTGCGGACCTTGCAGGTCCAGTTGCAGCTTCTGGCTCTTGATATCGCCCTGGCCGCTGGCCGTCAGCGTGCCCAGCGCGGTTTCACCGACCTGGATGCCGGCCCCCTTGAGGTCGATTTGCGCCCGTTGTGCGCTGTCCAGGTTGGCATCGAGCTTGAGGCTCTGCAGGCGATTGTCGGCGAACACCAGTTGCTGGCCTTGCAGGTCGAGCTTGCCCTGCGGCGTCTTCAGGGTGCCCGCCACATCGAGGCGGCCGTTGAGCTGGCCACGCAGCTCGGGCCACAGCTGGCCGAGACGCGACAGCTTGATATCGAGTTGCCCGGCCAAACGCTGTTGCAGGCGGCCGGAACCGTTGATGCGGTTGTCGCCCAGGCGGATGTCCAGGGTGCTCAGGTTCCACTGCTCGCCAGCGCCATCGGCCTTGGCCTGCAGCACCGCGGGCTGGCCGCGCAGCTTGCCCTTGAGGTCGAGGTCGGCGTTGAGCTTGAGTTGCTCGTTCTTCATTTCGCCCTGGCTGCGCAGCGGCCCGGCCAAAGTGCCCGGCAGCTCGGCGACCCAGTACGCCGGGTTGATCGCCGACAGGTCCAGGGCGGTATCCCAGGCGATGCCGTCGGCGAATTGCAGGTTCAGGTGGCCTTCGGCCTTGCCCTGGCCAGCGGCCAGCTTGAACTGGGGCAGGAAGATTTTCGTCAGGTCGCCGCTGAACGGGCTGCTGAGGCTGAACGCCCCCGCCGGGCCATCGAGGTCACCCTTGAAGTTGCCCAGGTAGTTGCCATCGCGGTAGGCGACCTCGGCAGTGAAGCGGCGCACCGCCACCGCGGGCTCTTCGATCAGCGGGTACAGGCGATGCCAGGGGAAATCCAGCCAGTCGAGCCTGGCTTCGGCGTTCAGGCCCTGGCTCCAGTCCAACTGGCCTGTCAGCTTGAGGTTCTGCTTGTCGTTGGCGCTCAGGTCCAGCGCGGCGATCTGCGCGCCCTTGGCGTCGACCTTGCCTTGCAGCGCCAGGGCCACCGGCCCCTGCTCGGCCGGCAGAGTGGCCTTGCCCAGCAGTTGGTAACCCGCCTTGAGGTCGCCTTTGCCGGTCAGTTCCAGCTGGTTGAGCATCAGGGTATCGGGCAGCTCGGCGCTGGCCTTGAAGCCATCGGCAGTGATCCGCACCTGGGCCGGCAGGTTCTCCACCAACGGTTGCAGCTCACCGCTCAATTGGCCTTGCAGGTAACCGCTGCTGTCGGCCGCAAGCTTGAGGGTCTTCAGCAGGTCGCCATCGACCTTCAGCGCCAACGCCCAGGGTTCACTGCCCGGCGCCGGCAGGGTGAGGGTACCGGTGGCACTCAGTGGCCAGTCGCCGCTGGGCGACAGCAACCCCGAAAGATTCAGGCTGAGGTCGTCGCGTTGCAGGCTCACCGAGTCGATCTGCAGGCCCTTGGCCGTCCACTGCGCCGCCAGCTGCAGGCCCTTGAGTTCCTCGCTGCCATTGAACTGCAGGCTGCCGACCCGAACCTGCCCCAGCTCGATAGCCACAGGCAACCGCAGATCCGGCAGGCTGATCGGGCCGCTGCTTTGTTCTTCCGCGCCTGGCGGGAATTGCAGGCTGACCTGCTCCACGTCCAGTTGCTCGATGCACAGGGTCATGCGCATCAGGCACGCCGGCGACCAGGCGAATTTCGGCGCCTGGAGTTCGACCCGGCTGCTGTCCTGCTGCCACAACAGGTGATCGGCGCTCCACTGTCCGCCCAAGCGGCCGGCGAAGTTTTCCACGCTCAAGCCCGGCACCAGGCCCAGGGCCCAGCGACTGCCGGCCTGGGTGCCGAGTATAGAAGCCAGCGCCAGTACCAGCACCGCCACCAGCACAAGCAGCGCCAGCGCCGCGATCTTCAAACCACGCTTCACAGCTCAGGCCCCATGGAAAAGTGCAAGCGAATGCCGCCGTCATCGTCCAGCGCATGGGCCAGGTCGAGGCGGATCGGCCCCACCGGGGACACCCAGCGCACGCCGACACCGACCCCGGTCTTGAGGTTCGGCAGTTCAAGTTTGTCGAAGGAGTTGCCCTGGTCGACAAAGGTCGCCAGGCGCCATTTTTCCGCGATGGAGTACTGATACTCGACGCTGCCGGCCACCATGTAGCGCCCGCCGATCCGGTCGCCGTCGGAGTTCTCCGGCGACAGGCTCTGGTAGTCGTAACCGCGCACGCTCTGATCGCCACCGGCGAAAAAGCGCAGCGACGGCGGGATCTTCTTGTAACCGTTGGTGGCGCTGCCACCGAACTGCACCCGGCCGAGGAAGCGATGGTTGTCCCACACCGTGGTCAGGCCCTTGAGCAGCACGGTGCCATATAACAGGTTGGTGTCCGAGCCCAGCCCTTCCTTGGCCACCTTGCTGTCGAATTGCAGGCGATAACCGTTGTGCGGGTCGATGCGGTTATCGCTACGCAAGTAGGAATAGCTGATGCCGGGCATCAACAGGGTACTCAAGCCCGAGTCGTCGCCAAGGCGGTATTCCTCGCGTTGCCACTTCAACGAGATGACTCGCTGCCAGCCGCTGGGCAACTTGCTGTGCCACTCGGGACCGAGGGTGAGCAGTTTACTCAGGGTGTCGGTATTGGCGATTTCTTCGTTCTGGTAGCCGCCGGCAAAACGCAGCTTGTCGGTCAGCGGCGGGTCCAGCGGTATGTCGTAGAACAGGCCAACGTTCTGTCGCGGCGCGGAGACTTCCGCCTCCCAGCCGTAGCTGTGGCCTTGGGCGTTGACCCAGTGCCGGGTCCAGTTGGCCTTGGCCCGCGGCCCGACGTCGGTGGAAAAGCCCAGGCCCAGGCCCATGGTGCGCGGCTTGCGGGTTTCCAGTTGGACCGCCACCGGAATCACCTCGGCGGCGGCCGCGGTCGGCGCCGCGTCGACCCGCACGCCCTCGAAATAACCGCTCGATTGCAGCGCCTGGTTAAGCTCGGCGATCAGCTCGGAATCGTAGGGAGTACCGGCCTTGAACGGCACCATGCGTTGCAGCAGGTCTTCGTCGAACGGCGTATCGCCGGCAAAACTGACCTTGCCCAGGGCGTAACGCGGGCCGCTTTCGTAGACCAGCTCGATATTCGCCACCCCGGCCTGGGGGTCCACCGCCAGCTTCTGCCGGGTGAAGCGCCCGCTGAAAAAGCCGTAGCGCGACGCCTGGTTCTGGATCAGCCGCTTGGCGTCTTCGTAATGACCGTGATTGAGGACCGCGCCGCTTTTCAGCTGGTCGCTCCTGGGCACACGAAAGCCCTTGAGGGAGGCCGCCGGGCCGTCGACCCGGATGGTGACGTTGCGCAGGTGCACCGGCTCGCCAGGATCGATATTCAGCACCAAACGCGGCTTTTCGCCGCCTTTGACTTCGCTGCTGATCTGCGGCTGGTAGTAGCCCAGGGCCTGGGCGGCCTTGCGGGCCTGCTCCTCGGCGCCACGGCTGAAACGCAGCAGGGCTTCCTCGTCGCGATCGCCCACCCCGCCGATGTAGCCTTCCACATTGGCCTTGAGTTCATCGTTGGAGGGTTTGACCCTGACGTCCAATTCGCTTTGCGCCAGTGCCGCACAGCTTGTGAACAGCAGCAACAAGCCGCTGGTGAATCTTCCTGAAAACTTCATAGGCGCGAATGCTATCACGAGCTGGGAGCCCGATAGAGCGCACAAATGTGAGGAAAGTTCTGTTCAGCCGGTCGCGCTTTGCAGAACCTGCGGGTTGGCGTGAAAGAAAACGTGCTCGCGGACCGGACCGACGGCGATCTCGCCAATCTCTTCATAACCCTGGCGCTCATAGAACGCCAGGTAACGCGGGTTGCCGGTGTCCAGCACCACACCCTGGGAGTGCTCGTCCACCGCGCACCAGTTGTGCACCGCCTGCAGCAACTGCTCACCGAAATGCTTGCCCTGGAATTGCGGATGAATCCCCAGCAAGGGCAGGACGTGCACTGAATCGCTGGGCAGGCAACCCAGCACCGCGGCGTGATAGTCCAGGTAACGCCGGGTGCAACGGAAACCGGTACTGAGCACCATGCGCAGGCGCCAGGCCCAACTCTCGGTAATGCCCAGGCGACGCTGGGGCGGCGCGATCAGGGCGATACCGATCAGCCGGTCATTGACCAACAGGCCGATGGCCGGCAGGTCCTGAATGAAGTGCTGCTTGACCAGCTCCCGCACCGTGGCCCGCACCCGTTGTTCGTAACCCGGGCGTTCGGACTCGAACAGATAAGCGAAGGTCGGCTCGTGGCGATAAGCCTGATACAGCAGGGAACGGGCTTCGCGGGCATAGCCGCTGTCGAGCATGTGAATGTCGGCGATGGCAGTCGAGGTTTCAGGCATGGCGATTGGTCTCCCCCTGGGCCCGGCTTGAAGTGGCCGCGCTGGGTGGCGGCGTTCTTCTGCGCGGTTGTTATAGCTACGAACCTTTCAGGCTCATGATCGCTCCACCGCCCATGGACCTTAGCAGCGCATCTGCCCTGCCGCCACGCTGGCCGCCGCGCGACTTGTCGGCTAGCATCGCAGTTTTGCCAGGACTGCCGACCATGAAGATCGTCTCGTTCAACATCAACGGGCTGCGCGCCCGCCCCCATCAGTTGGCGGCGCTGATCGAAAAGCATCAACCGGACGTCATCGGCCTGCAGGAAACCAAGGTGTCGGACGACCAGTTCCCCCTGGCCGAAGTCCAGGCGCTGGGTTATCACGTGCATTACCACGGGCAGAAAGGCCACTACGGCGTCGCCCTGCTCTCGCGCCAGGCGCCGCTGGACCTGTACAAAGGCTTCGATGGCGACGATGAAGATGCCCAGCGGCGTTTTATCTGGGGCACCTTCGCCGATGTCGATGGCACCCCGGTGACCATCATGAACGGCTACTTCCCCCAGGGCGAAAGCCGCGACCACCCCACCAAGTTCCCGGCCAAGCAACGTTTCTACAGCGACCTGCAGCACCTGCTGGAAACCCGCTTCAGCAATGAGCAGCCGCTGGTGGTCATGGGCGACGTGAACATTTCCCCAGAAGACTGCGACATCGGCATCGGCCCGGACAACATGAAACGCTGGCTGAAAACCGGCAAGTGCAGCTTCCTGCCGGAAGAGCGCGAGTGGATGGCCCGCCTGAAGAACTGGGGCCTGGTGGACAGTTTCCGCCACCTCAACCCCGAGGTGGCCGATCGTTTCAGCTGGTTCGACTACCGCAGCCGCGGTTTCGAGGACGAGCCCAAGCGCGGCCTGCGCATCGACCTGATCATGGCCTCTCGCGGCCTGCTGCCACGGATCAAGGATGCCGGGGTCGACTACGACCTGCGCGGCATGGAGAAACCTTCCGACCACGCCCCGATCTGGCTCGAACTGAGCTGATCGCCCGGCACAAAAAAGCCCATCCTGAGATGGGCTTTTTTAATGCTTCAGCGTCTCAGCACAGCTCGATCCGGGTGCTGGTGCCAGCCTGCATGATGGCCTCGATGGCGGACTCACGGGTCGGCTCCGAGTCATACAAGTGGCTGACCAGGATCACCTCCTTGCCGGCCTTGAGATTGAAGTAAGGTTTGCCACCAGGGGCGATCTTCTTTTCGTAACTACCCGGGGACGTGCAGTGCTTGCGGAGCAGCGCAATGGCTGCCTCGACACTCTCACGACAAGGGTAACGGTCGCTTTGAAGCATGGTCTGCGCGTCCTTGGACTTCAGCAAGAACCTGAAACCACCGCTGCCATATTGCTTCAGCTCGAACCAGCCACTCATTTCATACTCCTTTGACACAAGCAAATTGCAGCCAGGGCTGCATCGACGCCTGGTGACGACGAGAGTCGGCGTGCGCCAATTCCCCTCCAGACAAAGTTTTCAACTCTACTGAGCCTGCCGTGCCGGGTCTTTAAGAGCATTCTGAAAAGCCAGGGGAACGCTCCGATTCCCCCCATCAACCGTCACATCCCCGTCACCTCCCTGACTTAATCTCGCCGCACTCGCTCCCGCCATAGAAGGCCATTGCCGCATGTCACGCGTTTGTACCGTCAGTGAACCGGACCTCTGGTGCCGAACCCTCTGCCTGCTGCTGGTCGGCTTCGTCTGCTACGCCCTGCCCTGGTCGGTGTTCGCCGCCCTGCCCCTGGCTGGCGACAACCAGCCGGTGCTGCGCATCCAGGGCTCCAACACTATCGGTGCCGCGCTGGGCCCGGCCCTGGTCAAGGGCCTGATGCAAGAACAGGGTTTGCTCGACATACGGATCGAGGCGACGGGCAAAGACAACGAACGTCGGGTGACCGGCCAGAATGCCCAGGGCCAGCGCGTTGTCGTCGAGATCGCCGCGCATGGCTCCAGTACCGGCTTTGCCGCGTTGAAGAACGCCAGCGCCGACCTCGCCGCCGCGTCGCGGCCGATCAAGGACAGCGAACTGGTGGAGTTGGAAGCCCTCGGCGACCTGAAAGACCCCGACGCCGAACAGGTGATCGCCATCGACGGCCTGGCCATCATCCTCCACCCGCACAACCCGCTGGCGCGGCTGGACACCGAACAACTGGCGCGGGTGTTCAGCGGCGAGGTGAAAACCTGGGAAGAACTGGGTGGCGTCGGCGGCGCCATTCACCTGTACGCCCGCGATGACCGCTCCGGCACCTACGACACCTTCAAGGAACTGGTGCTGGCACGCCGCAACAAGAACCTGAGCGCCACAGCGAAACGCTTCGAGTCCAGCGAACGACTCTCCGACGCGGTCAGCCGCGATCCCCAGGGCATCGGTTTTATCGGCCTGCCTTATGTGCGCCAGGCCAAGACCGTGGCGATTGTCGACGGCGGCTCGCAACCGATGCTGCCCCTCGACAGCCTGATCGCCACCGAGGACTACCCACTGTCACGGCGCCTGTACTTCTACCTGCCGCCCGATGAGCAAAACCCCTGGGCCAGGGCCCTGGTGCGTTTCGCCCAGAGCGCCAGGGGCCAGGCCATAGTCGCGGCCAACGGTTTTATTGCCCAGACGGTGCTGGCCATGAGTGTCGCCCCCGCCCCGCAGATGCCCGAGGGTTACCAGGCCATCGCCCGGCAGGCGCAGCGCCTGACCGTGAATTTTCGCTTCGAGGAAGGCAGCGCCACCCTCGACAACAAGGCGCGCCAGGACCTGCCACGGGTCCTGGACTTTCTCAAGCGGCACGACAAGCTGGCCAAGCGCGTGACCCTGGTCGGCTTCGGCGATGCCAAGAACGATCAGGCACGCGCGGCGCTGCTGTCCAAGCTCAGAGCCATGACCGTGCGCCGGGAACTGGTGAGAAACGGTGTGGTGTTGCGCGAGATCCGCGGTTTTGGCGCGCAGATGCCGGTCGCGGCCAATACCGCGGACGAGGGGCGGATCAAGAATCGGCGGGTGGAAGTCTGGGTGTATTGAGAGAGAAACCAGCGGTGTAATCGAGGACGCCATCGCGGGCAAGCCTCGCTCCTACAGATTCTTCCATAGGAGCGAGGCTTGCCCGCGATCGCTTTAATGCCCGCTGCGCAGCATTTCCTTGGGCACGTACTTGCCGATTTCGAACTTGCCGATGGCCGCACGGTGTACTTCGTCCGGGCCGTCGGCCAGGCGCAGCGTACGCTGCATGGCGTACATGTAGGCCAGCGGGAAATCGTTGGAGACCCCGGCCCCGCCATGAATCTGGATGGCCCGGTCGATCACCTTCAAGGCCACGTTCGGCGCCACCACCTTGATCTGGGCAATCTCGCTTTTCGCCACCTTGTTGCCGACGGTGTCCATCATGTATGCCGCCTTCAGGGTCAGCAGGCGTGCCATGTCGATCTCCATCCGCGAGTCGGCGATCTTGTCGATATTGCCGCCCAGGCGCGCCAGCGGCTTGCCGAATGCGGTACGACTTACCGAACGCTTGCACATCAGTTCCAGCGCGCGCTCGGCCACGCCGATCGAACGCATGCAGTGGTGAATCCGGCCCGGGCCAAGGCGGCCCTGGGCGATCTCGAAACCACGGCCTTCGCCCAGCAGCACGTTCTCGTACGGCACCCGCACATTGTCGAACAGCACTTCGGCATGGCCGTGGGGAGCGTCGTCGTAACCGAACACCGGCAGCGGCCGGACAATCTTCACCCCGGGGGTGTCGACCGGCACCAGGATCATCGAGTGCTGCTGGTGGCGCGGCGCATCGGGGTTACTCAGCCCCATGAAGATCAGGATCTTGCAACGCGGGTCGCAGGCCCCCGAGGTCCACCACTTCTTGCCGTTGATCACCCATTCATCGCCATCGCGCACGGCGCGGGCGGCCATGTTGGTGGCGTCGGACGACGCCACGTCCGGCTCGGTCATGGCGAAGGCGGAGCGGATCTCGCCGCGCAGCAGCGGCTCCAGCCAGCGTTGCTTCTGCTCTTCATTGGCGTAACGCACCAGCACTTCCATGTTGCCGGTGTCCGGTGCCGAGCAGTTGAAGGGTTCCGGCCCCAGCAGGGAGCGGCCCATGATTTCCGCCAGCGGCGCGTATTCCAGGTTGGTCAGGCCGGCGCCGAGTTCCGACTCGGGCAGAAACAGGTTCCACAAGCCCTCGGCCTTGGCCTTGAGTTTGAGCTCTTCCATGATCGCCGTCGGCTGCCAGCGATCGCCTTCGGCGACCTGGCGTTCGAACACCGCTTCAGCCGGATAGACATAGGTGTCCATGAACGCGGTCACGCGCTCACGCAGTTCCTGAACCTTGGGTGAATAGGCGAAATCCATGGGCAGCTACCTTCTTGGCGAGGTGGTTGAGGGCATGGAACCGATGCTAGAACAGCTTACGAAAATTTACCTAGCCTATTCTCGGCGTGTATTAACATTCATCACCGATATATGATTGACTGATTCGGCAGGCCAATCAGTCCAGCCTCCGGCCCTAACAATACCGGCCCCTAACAATAAGAGTGCAGCGCAATGAATCTGAGCAAGGTCGACCTCAACCTTTTCATCGTCTTCGACGCGATCTACACCGAAGCCAACCTGACCCGCGCCGGACAAATCGTCGGCATCACTCAGCCCGCTGTCTCCAATGCCCTGGCCCGCCTGCGCGAGACCTTCAACGACCCGCTGTTCGTGCGGACCGCCCAGGGCATGGTGCCCACGCCCATGGCGCAGAACATCATCGGCCCGGTGCGCAACGCCCTTTCGCTGCTGCGGGTGTCGGTGCAGGAAAGCCGCATCTTCAACCCCTTGCAGGCGGTCAAGACCTACCGCATCAGCATGACCGACCTGACCGAGGCGGTGATCCTGCCGCCGCTGTTCCAGCGCCTGCGGCGCCTGGCGCCCACGGTGATCATCGAGAGTTTCCTGTCCAAACGCCGGGAAACCACCAAGGAACTGGCCGCCGGCCGCCTGGATTTCGCCGTCGATGCCCCGCTCAACACCGACCCGCAGGTCCGTCACGTCAAGCTGATGGAAGACCGCTATGTGTGCGCCATGCGCAAGAGCCACCCGCTGGCGAACAAGGAAAAACTCAGCCTCGACGACTACCTGTCGCTGACCCACATCCATATTTCCAGCCGTCGCAGCGGCCTGGGTTACGTCGACCTGGCCCTGGGTAAGATGGGCATCCAGCGCAAGATCGCCCTGCGTTCCCAGCATTACCTGATGGCCTCGCAAGTGCTGCAGCAGACCGACATGGTCATGACCGTGCCCGAGCGCTTCGCCCGGCGCCATGACCTGCAGGCGTTCAACCTGCCGGTCAACGACGTGCCGCCGCTGGAAACCCACCTCTATTGGCACGAAAGCACCGACCAGGACCCGGCCAACCGCTGGATGCGCGAGCAGATGATCGAGCTGTGCCAGCAGGTGACGGCCCACGAGAAAAAACTCGAAAAGTGATGTGCAGGCGCAACGCTTGCCCGCGATAAGGGAGAACGTGGTGGTTCAGGGAAACCTCAGCGTACCCATCGCGGGCAAGCCTCGCTTCTACAGATAGGGCGGCATCCTGCTTGACGTATACGTCAACCTCGAATTAGCTTAACGCCAAGACCTTTTTCGAGTGCCCCCATGAGCAGCCAGACCTACAGCATTTCCGACCTTGCCCGCGAGCTCGACATCACCACCCGGGCCATCCGTTTCTATGAAGAACAAGGCCTGCTCGCCCCCGAACGCCGTGGCCAGGAACGCATCTACTCGCCACGGGACAAGGTCAGCCTGAAGCTGATCCTGCGCGGCAAGCGCATCGGCTTCTCCCTGGCCGAATGCCGCGAACTGATCGAACTCTACGACCCCAGCAGCGGCAACCTGAAGCAGCTGCACAGCATGCTGGCGAAAATCGCCGAGCGCCGTGAGCAGCTGGAGCAACAGTTGCTGGACATCGAACAGATGAAGCTGGAGCTGGACACCGCGGAAGAGCGCTGCACCCAGGCGCTGGAGCAGACCATCCAGAATCAGAAAAGCGCCGTGCAGTAACCGCCCCAGGCTGCGATCGCCCGCAAAGCGGCCGCGCCAGCAACACAGACAATCTGCCAGACAGACCTTAGCGCCTGGTTTTGCGTCGACTTCGTCGCCGAGCGCAGCCTGCGGCAGCGGCTACATTAGTGCCCACTTAATATAGGTAAAGCTCTCATGTCCCTCCCCACCCATGTCCGCCTGGTCGAAGTCGGTCCTCGCGACGGTTTGCAGAACGAAGCCCAGCCCATCAGCGTCGCCGACAAGGTGCAACTGGTGGATGCCCTGAGCGCGGCCGGGCTCGGCTATATAGAAGTCGGCAGTTTCGTCTCGCCCAAATGGGTGCCGCAGATGGCCGGGTCCGCCGAGGTGTTCGCGCAGATCCAGCGCAAGCCGGGGGTGACCTACGGCGCCCTCGCCCCGAACCTGCGCGGTTTCGAAGACGCCCTGGCCGCCGGGGTCAAGGAAGTCGCGGTGTTCGCCGCCGCCTCCGAGGCGTTTTCCCAGCGCAACATCAACTGCTCCATCAGCGAGAGCCTGGAACGCTTCGTGCCGATCATGGAAGCAGCGAAACAGCACGGCGTTACCGTGCGCGGTTACGTGTCCTGTGTGCTGGGCTGCCCTTACGAAGGCGAGGTAGCGCCGGAACAGGTCGCCGTGGTCGCCCGCGAGCTGTACAGCATGGGCTGCTACGAAGTGTCCCTGGGCGACACCATCGGCACTGGCACCGCCGGCGCTACCCGCCGCATGTTCGAGGTGGTGGCCGCCCATGTTCCGCGGGACAAGCTCGCCGGGCACTTCCACGACACTTATGGCCAGGCCCTGGCCAATATCTACGCCAGCCTGCTGGAAGGCATCGCGGTGTTCGACAGCTCGATCGCCGGGCTCGGCGGCTGCCCCTATGCCAAGGGCGCCAGCGGCAACGTCGCCAGCGAGGACGTGCTGTACCTGCTCAACGGGCTGGGCATCGAAACCGGTATCGACATGGAGCGCCTGATCCTCGCCGGCCAGCAGATCTGCTCCGTGCTGGGGCGGCCCACCGGCTCGCGCGTCGCCAAGGCCCGTTACCCAGGTTGAGGGGCACGCCTGTTTCGGGGTGTTACCGGCCGCTCTGGCGCACGCTCGAAACGGGTAACACGGAAACAGTTTGTCGATTTTCTAGCGGTACAGATGAAAGGCCATTTTTATCAAGCAATTGATTTTAAAGGACTTTAAAAAGTTGGCATGGCTTCTGCTATATCTCTGGCATAACAAGAATAAAAAGCAGCAAAGCTAATAAAAATAAGACGAAACGACTCTGACATAACAAAAACAACACGGCAGAGACGCAGCTAACAGATTTTTTTGGAGAGGATGTGTTTTCCAGGGTGTCTTTAACAATAAGAGCCACCCGCAACCGGGCAGAGAACAATAAAACTACCCCAAGGTAGCTCCCGAACTGGTTGGTCGCTCAAGCGAGAAAATAGATCAGCGCTCAAAAAAATACGTTTGCTCTTGATCCCGGATGGGGATCGCCAAAAACAGCGGTAAAGGGTAACGGTTGCCAAAAACAACAACAGACCGCCCCTCAATAATAAAAAAAGAGCACGCAACGACAAAAATTAAAGGGGAGCTTCGGCTCCCCTTTGTGCTTTCCGGCCTTCCAGTTTCCCTCCCCTCTCCTGACTCGGCTGCGCCCCCCCCCAAAAAACGGCTCGCGAGCCGCTCCCGCACATATTCGCGGGAGCCAGCTCGAATGGCTCAGGAACGCACGCGCAACTCCTCGATGCTGATCTCGCGCATCCTGAACTTCTGGATCTTGCCGGTCACGGTCATCGGGAATTCCTCGACGAACTTGAAGTAACGCGGCGTCTTGAAGTGAGCGATACGCGCCTTGCACCAGGCCTGCAGCTCCTCCTCGCTGGCGCTATGGCCGGGGTGGAACTTGATCCAGGCGACGATCTCTTCGCCATATTTCGAGCACGGGATGCCGATCACCTGCACGTCGGCCACCGCCGGGTGGGTGAAGAAAAACTCCTCCAGCTCGCGCGGATAAATGTTCTCGCCGCCGCGGATGATCATGTCCTTGTTACGCCCGGCGATGCACACGTAACCCTGCTCGTTCATGGTCGCCAGGTCGCCGGTGTGCATCCAGCCGGCCTGGTCGATGGCTTCGGCCGTGCCCTGGAGGTTGTTCCAGTAGCCCAGCATCACGCTGTAACCGCGGGTACAGAGCTCGCCGATAGTGCCGCGCGGCACGATATTGCCCGCCTCGTCGATGATCTTGCTTTCCAGCTGCGGCTGGGTGCGGCCGACCGTGGTCACGCGCAGCTCAAGCTCGTCCGCCGGGCCGGTCTGCAACGACACCGGGCTGGTTTCGGTCATGCCGTAGGCGATCTGCACTTCGCTCATGTGCATCTCGCTGATCACCCGCCGCATCACCTCGATCGGACAGGTGGCCCCGGCCATGATCCCGGTGCGCAGGCTCGACAGGTCGAACTCGGCCCGCCGTGGCTGGTCGAGCATGGCAATGAACATGGTCGGCACGCCGTACAGCCCAGTGGCCTTTTCCTCGGCCACGGCGCCCAGGGTCAGCAGCGGATCGAAGGCATCGTTGGGGTAGATCATGGTCGTGCCGTGGGTCACGCAGCCCAGGTTGCCCATGACCATGCCGAAGCAGTGGTACAGCGGCACCGGGATCACCAGGCGGTCCTCGTGGCCCAGGCCCAGGCTCTCGCCGACCATGTAACCGTTGTTGAGGATGTTGTAGTGACTGAGGGTCGCGCCCTTGGGGAACCCGGTGGTGCCGGAGGTGTACTGGATATTCACCGCCTGGTCGGGGTCCAGGCTGTCCTGGCGTTCGCGCAGCGCTTCGACGCTGACGCCGGCCCCCAGGTCGGCCAGCTGCGACCAGGGCAGAAAGCCCGACGGCGGCTGGGCGTCGAGGCTGATCACGCCGCGCAAATCCGGCAGGCGCTCGCTTTGCAGCTGGCCGATGGACTGCTGCGCC
The DNA here is from genome assembly GCF_003945765.1 of Pseudomonas chlororaphis subsp. chlororaphis. Taxonomy (NCBI): domain Bacteria; kingdom Pseudomonadati; phylum Pseudomonadota; class Gammaproteobacteria; order Pseudomonadales; family Pseudomonadaceae; genus Pseudomonas; species Pseudomonas chlororaphis. Next base: position 4,459,064 of record NZ_CP027712.1, read on the forward strand.
AGTTCGGGCGCCAGGCCCTGGAGCATGGCGTGGTAGTCGGAGGTCTTGAACGCGCCGGCGCACACCAGCCACTGGCAGCCGGACTGCTTGAGCACGTATTCCAGTTCGGAGCTGCGATAGGCCGGATTGATGTTCACCAGGATCGCGCCGATCTTGGCGCTGGCGAACTGGCTGATGCACCACTGGGCACAGTTGGGGGCCCAGATGCCCAGCCGGTCGCCGGTCTTGAGCCCCAGGGCCAGCAGCGCCCGGGCATGCAGATCGACGGTTTCGGCCAGTTGCTGCCAGCTGTAGCGCAGCTGCTGATGACGCACCACCAGGGCTTCGCCCCGAGGGTATGACGCCACCGTGCGATCGAACGCCTGACCGATGGTCAGCGCCAGCAAGGCCTTGTCCTGCGTGCCGCGAGTGTAACTGCGCCCCGGCGCGGATGCGGGTTGATCCATGATGACCCCTATTGTCTTTATTAGTGGGTAAGCATGAGCCAGGCATGTAGCGAAGGAGCCTGGCCCCCAGCGAAAACGCCCCTACTCTGGCGCAAGTTGACGTTTACGTAAAGGGTGATTGACAGCCACCCGTCGCAGGCTTACGTTAACGTAAAGGTGAGAGCCGAATCAGCCGCTCCCCACAGCCCGACTCCCTTACATAAAAACAAGTTTGAAGGTGCCCCCATGAGCTATCCGACCCTGAACTTTGCCCTCGGCGAAACCATCGACATGCTCCGCGACCAGGTGCAGGCCTTCGTCAAGGCCGAGCTGGCGCCACGGGCGGCACAGATCGACATCGACAACCTGTTCCCCGCCGACATGTGGCGCAAGTTCGGCGACATGGGCCTGCTGGGCATCACCGTGCCGGAAGAATACGGCGGCGCCGGCCTGGGCTACCTGGCCCACGTGGTGGCCATGGAAGAAATCAGCCGCGGCTCGGCCTCGGTCGCCCTCTCCTACGGCGCCCACTCCAACCTCTGCGTCAACCAGATCAACCGCAACGGCAACCACCAACAGAAAAGCCACTACCTGCCCAAGCTGATCAGCGGCGAACACATCGGCGCCCTGGCCATGAGCGAACCCAACGCCGGCTCCGACGTGGTCTCGATGAAGCTGCGCGCCGACAAGCGTGGCGATCGCTACGTGCTCAACGGCAGCAAGACCTGGATCACCAACGGCCCCGACGCCAACACCTATGTGATCTACGCCAAGACCGACCTGGAAAAGGGCCCGCACGGCATCACCGCGTTTATCGTCGAGCGCGACTGGAAAGGCTTCAGCCGCAGCAACAAGTTCGACAAGCTGGGCATGCGCGGCTCCAACACCTGCGAGCTGTTCTTCGACGACGTGGAAGTCCCGGAAGAGAACATCCTCGGCGTGCTCAATGGCGGCGTTAAGGTGCTGATGAGCGGCCTGGACTACGAGCGCGTGGTGCTCTCCGGCGGCCCGACCGGGATCATGCAGGCCTGCATGGACCTGGTGGTGCCCTACATCCACGACCGCAAGCAGTTCGGCCAGAGCATCGGCGAGTTCCAGCTGATCCAGGGCAAGGTCGCCGACATGTACACCCAGCTCAACGCCAGCCGCGCCTACCTGTATGCCGTGGCCCAGGCCTGCGAGCGCGGCGAGACCACGCGCAAGGACGCCGCCGGGGTGATCCTCTACAGCGCCGAACGCGCCACCCAGATGGCCCTGGACGCGATCCAGATCCTCGGCGGCAACGGCTACATCAACGAGTTCCCCGCCGGCCGCCTGCTGCGTGACGCCAAGTTGTATGAAATCGGCGCCGGCACCAGCGAAATCCGCCGCATGCTGATCGGTCGCGAACTGTTCAACGAAACCCGCTAACGGAGCTGTCCATGGCTATCCTGCATACCCAGCTCAATCCCCGTTCGGCGGAGTTCGTCGCCAACAGCGAAGCGATGCTCAAACAGGTCGACGCCCTGCACACCCTGCTCGCCCAAGTCCAGCAAGGCGGTGGCGCCAAGGCCCAGGAACGACACACCTCGCGTGGCAAACTGCTGCCGCGCGAGCGCATCAACCGCCTGCTCGACCCGGGCTCGCCCTTCCTCGAAGTCAGCCAGCTGGCGGCGTATCAGGTGTATGGCGAAGACGTGCCGGCCGCCGGGGTGATTGCCGGCATCGGCCGGGTCGAAGGCGTCGAATGCATGATCGTGGCCAACGACGCCACGGTGAAAGGCGGCTCCTATTACCCGCTGACCGTGAAAAAGCACCTGCGCGCCCAGACCATCGCCCAGCAGAACCGCCTGCCCTGCATCTACCTGGTGGATTCGGGCGGCGCCAACCTGCCGCGCCAGGACGAGGTGTTCCCCGACCGCGAGCACTTCGGGCGGATCTTCTTCAACCAGGCCAACATGAGCGCCCTGGGCATCCCGCAGATCGCCGTGGTCATGGGCTCCTGCACCGCCGGTGGCGCCTACGTGCCGGCCATGGCCGACGAAGCGATCATGGTCCGCGAACAGGCCACCATCTTCCTCGCCGGCCCGCCGCTGGTGAAAGCCGCCACCGGTGAAGTGGTCAGCGCCGAAGACCTCGGCGGCGCCGATGTGCACTGCAAGATCTCCGGTGTCGCCGACCACTACGCCGACAGCGACGAACACGCCCTGGCCCTGGCCCGGCGCAGCATCGCCAACCTCAACTGGCGCAAACAGGGCGAGTTGCAGCAACGCACGCCGATCGCCCCGCTGTATGCCAGCGACGAGCTATACGGAGTGATCCCGGCGGACGCCAAACAACCTTTCGATGTGCGCGAAGTCATTGCGCGGCTGGTGGACGCTTCGGTCTTCGATGAGTTCAAGGCGCTGTTCGGCACCACCCTGGTGTGCGGCTTCGCCCACCTGCACGGTTACCCGATCGCCATCCTCGCCAACAACGGCATCCTCTTCGCCGAGGCCGCGCAGAAAGGCGCGCACTTCATCGAACTGGCCTGCCAGCGCGGCATCCCGCTGCTGTTCCTGCAGAACATCACCGGCTTCATGGTCGGGCAGAAATACGAAGCCGGCGGCATCGCCAAGCACGGCGCCAAGCTGGTGACCGCGGTGGCCTGCGCCAAGGTGCCGAAGTTCACGGTGATCATCGGCGGCAGCTTCGGCGCCGGTAACTACGGCATGTGCGGCCGCGCCTACGACCCACGTTTCCTGTGGATGTGGCCCAACGCGAGGATCGGCGTGATGGGCGCCGAGCAGGCCGCCGGGGTGCTGGTGCAGGTCAAGCGCGAGCAGGCCGAACGCGGCGGGCAGCCATTCAGCGCCGCCCAGGAAGCCGAGATCAAGCAGCCGATCCTCGACCAGTACGAACACCAGGGCCATCCGTATTACTCCAGCGCCCGGCTGTGGGACGACGGCGTCATCGACCCGGCGCAGACCCGCGATGTCCTGGCGCTGGCCCTGTCCGCGTCCCTCAACGCCCCTATCGAACAGAGCCGCTTCGGCGTGTTCCGCATGTGACCCGGAGCGAAACCGACATGAACGACTTCAACACCCTGGAACTGCTGAAGGACCCGCGTGGCTTCGCTACCCTGTGGCTCAGCCGTGAGGAAAAGAACAACGCCTTCAACGCCGAAATGATCCGCGAGCTGATCCTCGCCCTGGATCAGGTGCAAAGCGATCCGGCCCTGCGTTTCCTGCTGGTGCGCGGCCGCGGCAAGCATTTCAGCGCCGGCGCCGACCTGGCCTGGATGCAGCAGTCGGCCGAACTCGACTACCACACCAACCTCGACGACGCCCGCGAGCTGGCCGAACTGATGTACAACCTGGCCAAGCTGAAGATCCCGACCCTGGCCGTGGTGCAAGGCGCGGCCTTTGGCGGCGCCCTGGGCCTGATCAGTTGCTGCGACATGGCCATCGGTGCCGACGACGCGCAGTTCTGCCTCTCGGAAGTACGCATCGGCCTGGCCCCGGCGGTGATCAGCCCGTTCGTGGTGCAGGCTATCGGCGAACGCGCGGCGCGCCGCTACGCCCTGACCGCCGAGCGCTTCAGCGGCCAGCGGGCCCGGGAAATCGGCCTGCTGGCGGAAAGCTACCCGACGACCGAGCTGGAACAACAAGTGGCGTCGTGGATCGACAACCTGCTGCTCAACAGCCCGTGCGCCATGCGCGCCAGCAAGGACCTGCTGCGCGAAGTCGGCAACGGCGCCCTGACCCCGGCCCTGCGCCGTTACTGCGAAAACGCCATTGCCCGCATCCGCGTCAGCCCCGAAGGCCAGGAAGGCCTGCGCGCCTTTCTGCAAAAGCGCTCGCCCAGCTGGCAGCCCGACCAGATCACCAAGGAGTCGCGTTAATGAGCGCCCCTGTCCTGACCACCCTGCTGGTGGCCAACCGCGGCGAGATCGCCTGCCGCGTGATGCGCACCGCCAAGGCCCTGGGCCTGACCACCGTGGCCGTGCACAGCGCCACCGACCGTGACGCCCGCCACAGCCGCGAAGCCGACCTGCGCATCGACCTGGGCGGCAGCAAGGCCGCCGACAGCTACCTGCAGATCGACAAACTGATTGCCGCCGCCAAGGCCAGCGGCGCCCAGGCGATTCACCCGGGCTACGGTTTTCTGTCGGAGAACGCCGGCTTCGCCCGCGCCATCGAAGCCGCTGGCCTGATCTTCCTCGGCCCGCCGGCGTCGGCCATCGACGCCATGGGCAGCAAATCGGCGGCCAAGGCACTGATGGAAACCGCTGGCGTGCCCCTGGTCCCCGGTTACCACGGCGAAGCCCAGGACCTGGAAACCTTCCGCGTCGCCGCCGAACGCATCGGCTACCCGGTACTGCTCAAGGCCACCGCTGGCGGTGGCGGCAAGGGCATGAAAGTGGTGGTGGACGTCAGCCAGCTGGCCGAAGCCCTGGCCTCGGCCCAGCGTGAGGCGCAGTCGTCCTTCGGCGATTCGCGGATGCTGGTGGAAAAGTACGTGCTCAAGCCGCGTCACGTGGAGATCCAGGTGTTCGCCGACCAGCACGGCAACTGCCTGTACCTCAACGAGCGCGACTGCTCGATCCAGCGGCGCCACCAGAAAGTCGTCGAAGAAGCCCCGGCCCCCGGCCTGAGCGTCGAGCAGCGCAAGGCCATGGGCGAAGCCGCGGTGCGCGCAGCGCAGGCCATCGGTTACGTCGGCGCCGGTACCGTGGAGTTCCTGCTGGATTCGCGCGGCGAATTCTTCTTCATGGAAATGAACACCCGCCTGCAAGTGGAGCACCCGGTCACCGAAGCCATCACCGGGCTGGACCTGGTGGCCTGGCAAATCCGCGTGGCCCAGGGCGAAGCGCTGCCAATCACCCAGGATCAGGTGCCGCTGATCGGGCATGCGATCGAAGTGCGGCTGTACGCCGAGGACCCGGGCAATGACTTCCTCCCGGCCACCGGGCGCCTAGCGCTGTACCGCGAATCGGCGTCGGGTCCTGGACGTCGGGTGGACAGCGGCGTCGAGCAAGGCGACAGCGTGTCGCCGTTCTACGACCCGATGCTCGGCAAACTGATTGCCTGGGGCGAAAACCGCGAGCAGGCGCGTTTGCGCCTGCTGGGCATGCTCGACGAGTTCGCCATTGGCGGGCTGAAGACCAACCTGGCGTTCCTGCGGCGCATCATCGCCCATCCGGCCTTCGCCGCCGCCGAGCTGGATACCGGCTTTATCCCGCGCTATCAGGACCAGTTGCTGCCACCGGCCAGCGCCTTGAGCGACGAGTTCTGGCAAGCCGCCGCCCAGGCGTTCGCCCAGAGCCAGCCGGACCAGACGCGCATCGACGACCGTCACTCGCCCTGGGCCAAGGCCAGCGGCCTGCGCATCGGCCTGCCGCGGGAAACAGTGCTGCACCTCGACTGCGAGGGCCAGGACCGGGCGATCACGCTGGACACCCACAACACGGCCATGGCCTTGCACGGCGAGCAGCTGTCGATCGAACACAAGGGGCTGCGCCAGCAGCACCGGGCGATTCGCCAGGGCGACAGCCTGTACCTGAAGTGGCAGGGCGAGATGCACCGGGTCACGGCCTATGACCCGATTGCCGCGGTGGAGGCCAGCCACGGCCATCATGGCGGCCTGACCGCGCCCATGAACGGCAGCATCGTGCGGGTTCTGGTGCAAGCCGGGCAGAGCGTCGAAGCTGGCGCGCAACTGGTGGTTCTGGAAGCGATGAAGATGGAACACAGCATCCGCGCACCGCAAGCCGGGGTGGTCAAGGCGCTGTATTGCCAGGAAGGTGAAATGGTCAGTGAGGGAAGTGCCCTGGTGGAGCTGGAATAAGCTCCTGAGGCAGAAGATCGTTCCCGCAGCCTTGCGGGAACGATCGTATTTTTACGTCAGAATTTAGCGGTAGCCTGCACCACGACACCAATAATCCGACAGTCATCGCTGTAAAGCACCTTCGGGTAAGTCGGATTCAGCGGCACCAGATAACGTTGCCCACCCTCCTCCACCAGCTTGCGGAAAATCGCTTCGGTGCTGCCCGGGCATTGCACGATCACCAGCTTGCCGGGAACCGCCTCCACCGCCGGGTCCACCAGGATCAACATGTCCTGGGCGATGCTCAGGCCGCTCGGGGCAATCATCGCGTCGCCCACCACGACCAGCCAGAAAGCCGAGCCTTCGGCCTGGTAGTCGGAGAGCTCGTAACGCTCGCTGGCGTAGCCCGCGCCACCAGCCTCGCGCACCTCGCCAACGCCCCGCCAGTCGCTGACCGGATAGCGGAAGTACGGGTTGTACTTCTGCACCAACGACGGCCCTTCCAGCAGCAGTTGGCCCTCGTCATCCACCTGTGGTTTTTCGCGGATCACCAGCGCGACTTCGAGAAAACCCAGGCCGATTTCTTCCAGCACCCGGTTCATGTCTTCGATCTTCGGCTGGCGCCGTTTGCTCAGCCAGTGGCCGATGCCGCCCTGGGACATGCCCAGGCGTTCCGCGAGCTTTTCTTGTGTGACCTTGCGGTCCTTCATGTTGGATTTAACCAACTCGATCCATTTGTCCATGGAGCGGAACAATACGTTGTGTATTTCGGCCCTCAACACACAAGTTGTAGTATTTGAAACCTAGTCACAAATACATTAAGTATTACCATTCCTCAGACCCTCTTATTCCACGTCAAAGGATGGAACCGCTCATGAGCACAACCAGCAAAGATGCACCGGAACTGGAAACCGATGTCGGCTTCAACGCCCTCAAGGACAGCGAGGCCGCCCGCCGGGCCATGGACTACTACTTGAAACCGGCTATTGCAGAATCGTCGATCGACGAGAAGTTCTTCGAGGTCAAACACAGCATCAGCAGCGAGGAAGCGATGATCCACGCTTCCGACCTGCTGCGCTGCGCCGCGGCCAGTGCCTACGAGGCTGCCGACCACCTGCGGGGTACCCGGCGGGACCTGGCGTTTTCCGTGGTGCACATGATCGACATGGCCAAGGCGCTGGTGGATCGCTCGCTGGACAGCCATCGCCCGGAATGAGCGCCACGGCCGGATCGCCCGCGGCCGATCCGGCCGTTGAACAGGGCTGGCAACAGGGGCAGGAAATTATTTTCTAAAAGGGGGGGAAAAACATTTGACTTGCAAATGATAATGATTATTATTGCAAGCAACTGGTCGCGAGATCAGTCGATAACCCAAGAGACCTTAGGTCGGACTCCTGGATTATCTCCTCATCAGGCTAATCACGGTTTTTGACCCGGCTTTATTGCCGGGTCTTTTTTTTCTGCCAGTTTTTCTGGCTTGGCTTCAGGCTAATGAAGACTGGGTACCGCTAAATTGGCGGCGATGATAGCAAAAGAATGCCTCATTGCAAGCCGACGCCCGCCGCAACGGCTCGCAAATGCAAAAACAGCGCTTGAGAATCAATCGCATAGCTTCTAAGCTGCTTTCGCGTCAAGGACGACGCCCCCCCTCTCCCGCCGAAATTGCCCCCCTGTAACTCCCCCGCCTTGCTAAAGTAACGGCCATAAAAATCCTGCTCAGGAATCATGACCGTGGCCCAAAGCTCGTTTCAAATCTCTGCCAATTTCGACAGCGGCAATATCGAAGTACTGGATGCCAGCAACCCCTCGCAAGTCCTGCTGGCCATCAAGCCCGACACCCGCAGCGCGCATTTCCAGTGGTTCCACTTCAAGGCCAGCGGCCTGCATGTCGGCCAGGAACACTGGTTCCGCCTGAGCAATGCCAGCAAATCCTCGTACAACAAGGCCTGGAGCGGCTACCAGGCAGTGGCCTCCTACGATCACGTCAACTGGTTCCGCGTGCCGACGATTTTTGAAGGCGACACCCTGCGCTTCTGCCTGGAGGCCACCCAGACCCACGCCTGGTTCGCCTACTTCGAACCCTACAGCCGCGGTCGGCACGACTGGCTGATCGATCAGGCACTGACCAAGGCCGGCGCCGAACTGCTGGCCACCGGCAAAAGTGTCGAGGGCCGTGACATCCAGCTGCTGCGCAAAGGCAACGGCGGCGAAGGCCGGCGCAAGGTCTGGATCATCGCCCAGCAGCACCCTGGCGAGCACATGGCCGAATGGTTCATGGAGGGCGTGATCGAGCGCCTGCAGCACCGTGACGATGCCGAGCTGAACAGGCTGCTGGCCAGCGCCGACCTGTACCTGGTGCCGAACATGAACCCCGACGGCGCTTTCCACGGCCATTTGCGCACCAACGCCATGGGCCAGGACCTGAACCGCGCCTGGCAGAGCGCCAGCCAGGAGCTCAGCCCGGAAGTGCTGTTCGTCCAGCAGCAGATGGAGCAGTACGGTGTCGACCTGTTCCTCGACGTGCACGGCGACGAAGAAATCCCCCATGTGTTCACCGCCGGCTGCGAAGGCAACCCGGGCTACACGCCGCGCCTGGCCAAGCTCGAGGAGCATTTCCGCAGCCACCTGAAACACAAGACCCGGGACTTCCAGACCACCCACGGCTACACCAGGGACAAGCCCGGCGAAGCCAACATGACCCTGGCCTGCAACAGCGTCGGCGAGAAGTTCGACTGCCTGTCGCTGACCCTGGAAATGCCGTTCAAGGACCACGACGACAACCCCAACCCGCTCACCGGCTGGTCGGGCAAACGCTCGATGCAGCTGGGCAAGGACGTCCTCAGCACCGTGGCCGACATGGTCGGTATCCTGCGCTGATCCTGCTGCACTGGCCGCGGCTCGAACCGCGGCCAGTGCCTATTGCACCGGCACCCGTCGGCAATCCTCGGGCCCGAGCAGGCGCCCGTCCGCCGAGCGCAATTCCAGCGGTCGCAGCGGCTGCCCCTGCTCGCGGTCGACCATCAGCGAATGCGCCTCCCCCGCCTCATAGAAATACGCCTCGCCCCACTGCCGCAGACCGATGATCAGGTTGAACAGGCCGTTGCCCTTCTGCGTCAGCACGTACTCCTGATAGGCACTGCCATCCGACGCCGGTAGCACCTCGAAGATGCCATGGGCCACCAGGGTGCGCAGGCGGGCGGCGAGGATGTTCTTGGCCATCCCCAGGTTGCGCTGGAACTCGCTGAAGCGGCGGATGCCGTCGAAGGCATCGCGAATGATCAGCAGCGACCACCAGTCGCCGATAGCGTCCAGCGAACGGGCCACCGGGCATTCGGCGCCCTCCAGGCTTGTGCGTTTGACCATAATGCAGACTCGCGACAGGAAAGTGGTTGCAATATAAAACCAGCCTCTCTACCGTACAACTGGTTTCATAACGCAACCATAACTCACGGAGCCGAGCATGACAGCCGCAATTGCCCCTCTGCCATCCGCCACCATTCCGGCGTCGGTGGTGCTGCTCTTTGCCATTGCCTGCGGGCTGGCGGTGGGCAATGTCTATTACGCCCAACCCCTGCTCGATGCCATGGCCCACAGCCTGGGCATGCCGCCGGCGACCATCGGCCTGGTCATTACCCTGACCCAGGTCGGCTACGGCCTCGGCCTGCTGTTCCTGGTGCCGCTGGGCGATCTGCTGAACCGGCGGCGGCTGATCGTCGGCCAGACGAGCTTGTCGGTCGCTGCGCTATTGATGGTGGCGCTGGCTGCGGACAGCACCTGGCTGTTGCTGGGCATGGCCCTGACCGGGCTGCTCGCGGTGGTGACCCAGGTGCTGGTGGCCTATGCCGCCAATCTGGCCGCGCCGGGCGAACGTGGCCGGGTGGTGGGCAGCGTGACCAGCGGCATCGTGCTCGGGATCCTGCTGGCGCGCACAGTCTCGGGCACCATGGCCGACCTGGCCGGCTGGCGTTCGGTGTACCTGCTGTCGGCCGGGCTGACCCTGGTCATGGCGCTGCTGTTGTGGCGGGTACTGCCCAAGGTCGAGCAACCGGCGGCAATGCACAGCTACGGCCAGCTGATCCGCTCGCTGTTCGGTCTGTTTCGCGAAGAAAAAATCCTGCGCGACCGAGCGGTGCTGGCGATGCTGATCTTCGGCGCCGGCACCGTGTTGTGGACCCCGCTGGTGCTGCCCCTGAGCGCCCCGCCGCTGTCGTTGTCCCATACCGAGATCGGCCTGTTCGGCCTCGCCGGGGCGGCCGGGGCCCTGGGTGCTTCGCGCGCCGGACGCCTGGCCGACCGTGGCCTGGGCCAATGGACCAGCGGCCTGGCACTGAGCCTGATGCTGGCCTCCTGGTTACCCATCGCCTACACCCAGTGGTCACTCTGGGCCCTGCTGCTGGGGGTGATCGTCTTCGACCTGGGCTTGCAGGCGGTGCATGTCACCAGCCAGAGCCTGATCTACAGCACCCGCCCCGAGGCCCAGAGCCGCCTGGCCGCGGGCTACATGCTGTTCTATTCGATCGGCAGCGCCAGCGGCTCGATCGGCGCCACGGCCATGTACGCCTGGGCGGGCTGGACCGGGGTGTGCTTGCTGGGCGCCGCGATCAATGGCGTGGCGCTGCTGTACTGGCTGTGGAGCCTGAACCCGCGCAAAGCCCTGGTGTGTGCGGTTGAGACGGGGCCCGTGCGGTCCTTCTCGACCGCACCGCCCCCCCCTCACTCCTTGCCGCGCAGCATGCTTTCCAGCACCCCGTCGCGGCGCACCCAGCCATGGAACAGCGCCGCCGCCAGATGCAGCAGCACCGTCAAAAACAGCAGGTAGGCAAGAAAGCCGTGAGTCTTGCGCAGCAAGGCGAACAGCTGGGCATTGGCCGGCAGGATCGCCGGCAACTGCAGCGAACTGCCAAGCATCACCGGGTCGCCCGCCGCCGAAAGCATCGCCCAGCCCAGCAGCGGCAGGATCAGCATCAGCGCGTACAGCAGCACATGGGAGGCCTTGGCCGCCAACGCCTGCCAGCCCGGCAGATCCGTCGGCAACGGCGGTTGCCGGGTGGAAAAGCGCACGACCAGACGCACGATCACCAGCAGCAGAATGGCAATGCCCAGCGGCTTGTGCAGGTGGATCAGCCATTGGTGACGCTCGGACACCGAGGCCACCATGCCGGCGCCGATAAACAGCATGGCAATGATCATCAGCGCCATCAGCCAGTGCAGCAGGCGCGCCAGTGGCGCGAAGTGGTTCGGTTGGGCGCTCATGGGCGGGACTCCTGGGCAGCGCGGGGCAATTGGTCGACTTCACTGGTGCGGCGCAGATAGGAACTGGCGTAGGCCGCCGAACGGGCCGCCAGCAGCGGGTCGTCGGAGGCGGCAATGCCGCTCGGCAGCACCAGCGGGTCGTAGTTGATGTCGCGGCATTCGCCATTGTTCTGCGGTTGGCTGCGCTCCAGCACCAGGGTCCCGGCATTCAGCACCTTGCGCTCGCTGGGCCAGGCCTTGCTGGCGTCGTCGGTCGGGTCGCCCGGGTTGGCCAGGGTGATGTTCAAGCGCCAGCGCAACGGCCCCGCCGCCAGGCGCTGCACCAGGTCTTTTTCCAGGAAGTCGTTACCCTCTGGCGCTATCGCGCCGGGTGCGTCCTGGGTCAGCGGCACCACACCCCAGCGCACGGCCTGGCGTTGCCCGCTGGCGCTCACCAGGTAAAACGCGTTGATGCCGTTGTAGGTCTCGGTGGCATAGCTGGCCGAAGGCTTGGCGCCCTTGATCCATTGCAGGAACGGCATGGCTTCGGGGTGGGCGGCGAAAAACGCCGGCACGCTGGCCGGGTTCGGCTTGCCGGTCGCCGGGTCGGGCGCACTGGCTTGCTGCAACTGGTAAAACGCCTCGGGGGTGCCCACCGGGAACACCGGCATGCTGTTCATCCCGGTGCGCCACTGCTGGCCGTTGGCCTGGGTGAAACGCAGGGCCAGGCTGCGGATCGGCACGCTGCTGTCAGGCGCATAGGGATTGCCGGGGGGCAAGGCGAAACGCCCGACCACCGGGGTCCGCGCTTCGTTGAACACCTGGGCGCTGGAATAACTGCGGGCCTCGCCGCTGCTCTCGAAATAACCGGCCACGCACACGCCCTTGGCATGGTTGCGGCGAAAGCCCGGATGCACGCCGTTGTTTTTCTCCAGCACATCCACCAGGGCCTTGGGGGTCAGGCGCTGCGGATCGAAAGTGCCGTTTACATAAGCCATGGCGCCGGCCAGGGCCGCGACCACCAGGGCGATCCCGGCCAGACGCAGGCTCAGGCTGGCCGCACTCAAGGGCGGACGATCAGGGGGTGATGGGCGATCTACCATGAATATCTCCAGGGCCGCGGGCCACAGGTGGAAAGGACAGGTCAGACGAACCCCGGCAGCGGTTATTCCCTGGCCCGCTATTTATTTTTCCGACACGGGAATAACCTGCGTTGCCGGGCGTCTGGCGCAAGTGTGCTGTTGCAAGCGTAGCGACTGGCCAACGACCCGCAGGAACCCATGAACGATATCGACGAACAGCTGCGTGAAATCATCCCCCGGCTACGGCGCTTCGCCCTGTCCCTGAGCCGTCAGCCCAGCAGCGCCGACGACCTGGTGCAGGCGAGCCTGGAACGGGCGCTGTCGAGCTGGAGCGAAAAACGCCCCGAGGGCGATCTGCGGGCCTGGCTGTTCGCCATTCTCTACCGGCAGTTTCTCGACGCGCACCGCCGCTCACGGCGTTATGCGCGCATGCTGGAATTCTTCACCGGGCGCGACGACGCCCAGCCTTCGGTGGAACGCAGCGTGGTCGCGCAATCGACCCTGGAAGCCTTCGACCGCCTGCCCGCCGAGCAGCGCGCGCTGCTGCTCTGGGTCTCGGTGGAAGGCCTGAGCTACAAGGAAGTCGCCACCATCCTCGAGGTGCCCACCGGCACCGTGATGTCTCGCTTGTCCCGGGCGCGCCAGGCCCTGCGCCAGCTCAGCGACGGCGAAATCAGCAGCCCTTCTTTGCGGATACTCAAATGATCAGCCTGCCCCCCAGCGAACGCGACCTGCACGCCTACGTCGATCATCGGCTCAACGAGAGTGACCGGCGCCTGCTGGAAACCTACCTGAGCAACCACCCGCAGCTCGCCGCCCAGGTCCAGGCCTGGCAACAGGACGCCCAGCAGTTGCGCGCGGCCCTCGGCGGCGCCCTGCAACAACCGGCCAACCCCGGCCTCGACCCGGCGCTGATTCGCCAACGCCTCAAGCGCCAGTCGCGCCGCCAGCTGGCCAGTGCCGCGCTGCTGTTGATCGCCCTCGGCATCGGCGGCCTGAGTGGCTGGCAGGCGCGGGAAATGACCCTGGCCAACGCCCCGCTGCCGATGACCGACGCCCTGCAGGCCTACCGCCTGTTTGCCCAGCAAGGCGTCCTCCCGGCCGACCTCAAGGTCCAGGGCAATGGCGCCATGCAGGCCTGGCTCGACCGTTACTTCACCCAGGCCGAGCGCCTGCCGGACCTGCGCGAGTCCGGCTTCCAGGCAGTCAGTGGGCGCCTGCTGAGCACCGATCAAGGGCCGGCGGCGATGGTGCTGTACGAGGACCAGGGCGGGCACAGGATCAGTTTCTATATCCGCCCGCCGGGACCGAAGCACTACCTGCTGCCCCGGGGCAGCCGCAGCGATGGCGAACTGCAGGCCGACTACTGGTCCGACAGCGGCTACAACTACGCCATGGTCAGCCCCAGTGGTTCGGCGGTGGCGCAGCGGCTGCAGGACACCCAGAAGTTCTGAGCCACGACAGCCGCACCCCGTGGACCGGCCTTGAGACAGCCAGAGGTCCTTCGTGTCGAGCGCGACCCCGGCCGATCGCAGCCTGCGGCAGCGGCTACACCTTTCCCGAGCGCCGTTACCCCTCCTGTAGCCGCTGGCGCAGCCTGCGATCGGCAGCGCAGCGGCCGCAGGATATCCAGAACACCGCCGGGGCCTGAGACCGGCACACTATGAGCCGTAACCCTGCCCCCCCATAGTTTGTCTCTCCCCGCCTAAAACCCCACATCCAGCACCACATTGTCGATATAGGTCCCCGCCGGCGGCGTGGCCTGGTCGGTGTAGATCCGGGCGTTGTAGTTGAACACCTGGCTGCCGGTGCCCAGGCCGTTGCCCGGGTTCACCTCGGCATCGGAACTGGCCCGCCGCGCCGCGCCCACGCTGCCCCAGCGGGTGGTGCCGGCACTCTTGAAGATGTCGTAGGCCAGGTAATTGCTCCCCGAGATCATCCGCCGCCGCCCGCCGACGCTGACGGCATGCTGGCCATCGTCCAGGCCCACGGTGTAGGCACTGCCCTTGGTACAGGCAAGGTTGATGGTCTGTCCGCTGACGGTGGCGAAGGCGCTGATCACCGGCGCACTGCCGAAACTGATATTGGGCGCGGTGATCACGCAATCGTTGGCCACCGTCAGGTTGACCGTCAGGCTGGCGACGCCGCTGCCGATATCGCGCCCCAGGCATGCGCCCAGCGCACCGATCCCCGCGCAGTAGTTCCAGCTCCAGGCGATGCTCAGGGTCTCGGTGTAGATGCCGGCGGCGACGTTGCTGCCGGTGATGCTGCCCAGGTAGACCGGAATGGCCTTGGCCACGGTCGGGCTGCCCAGCAACCCCAGGGCATCGACGATGGAGTTGCGCGCGAAGTCGAACTGCACGCCGCGGTTGATGGGGTAGTTGGTGCTGTTGTCGCCGTAGATGGTATAGCCGATGACATCGCCGGTGGGGCCCAACAGCCCGCTCTGCGAGGAGGTGATGGTGGCGTAGAAATGGTCGTTGCTGGCCATCAGGGTCGCCAACGAGCCGGTACAGGCCAGGCCGGCGTTGGTGCTGGAAGCGGACTGCGAGGTGGTGCGCACCAGGATCGAGCTGAGGGTGCCGAAACTCGCCGGCGAGGTACTGACCACCGAACACAGGGCCTGGGTCGCCCCCGGCGACAGCAGCGCCATCAGCAACAGCCCCTGGCCCCAATAGCGACGCAACCTGTCCATGCTCACCGCCTCCCGATTCCGTTCATGAATCCTCACTGACACACCAAAGGCCCGATCAACGGCACCTGTTCCTGCTCCGGCTCCAGGGTAAAGCTCACCTGGCAACTGCTGCCGTCGGCCAGGCTGACCCGCAGGCTGTTGTTCGGCGCCAGGTTTTCCAGGTACACCAGGCCATCCCAACCCACCACTGCCTGGGCGCCGCTCTGCTCGTGGGTCACCAGGCTGCCCAGGGGCAGCTCCTGGTGCCGGGCGTCCACCAGGACCACGCTGGCGGCGACGATGCGGGTCAAGGGGAACGCCACCAGGTAGCCACTGCCGCGACGCACCGCGACCCGCTGTTCGACCAGCGGGCTCTGCACGTTGGCCGGCAGGTTCAGCGGGTCGATCTCGTATTTGCCGCGGTAATAGGCGCTGCTCCAGGGCACCAACAGATGGCCGTTCTTATCGGTGCGTCCCACCAGCTGGTTTTCATAGCGCACCGGAATATCCCGGTAGCCGTCGGTGCTGACCACCACGAAAGCGTCGTCGATGCGGTTGGCGGCAAACACCTGATGGTCCATCCACACCAGCGAACCACTGGCGTCGGCCCAGCGGGTTTCGGCCTCGCTGGAACCATAGACCCCGGCCTGCAATTGCACCGACTGCAAACGCCAGGTCAGGTCGGCCTGGCGGTAGGCCGGCGCATCGCCCTGGGCATAACCGAGATTGAAGCCGACGCCCCCTTCGCTGGGCACCGCCCGGCTGTAGTTGACCCGCTGCCGGTCCTGCCCGTCCTTGCTGCGCTCGCTGCTCAGGCTCAGGCTGCCGTGAACGTCGAACGGAATCACCAGTTGGGCCTGGACCGCCCAGTTGCTGTCGCCGATCTCGCGGTTGGCCGACAGGTAGAAACTGCTGCTGCGCCACAGCGGCTTGCTCCAGGTCAGGTTGAGCAGGCGGGTGCGCGAGTCGTCCGCGGCGCGCACATCGAAATAGCCGGCGCCGAGGCTGCCGTAGCGCTCGAGGTTGAGGCTCAGGGTCAGCTGTTCGCTGCGCTGGCTGAGGCTGGCGTAGGGGCTGTCCACCACCGTCAGGTCGGCGTAGCCGTCGCGGCGCTGCATCCGCTGGTAGGACAGGCTGTAGCGCTGGCTGCTGTACTGGTAACCGAGGCTGACCTGCTGCCCACCCTGGCCGTCGAAGCGGCTCTGGCTGATGGCGCTGTTGAGCACGCCGAAGTTGCCCAGGCGCAGGTTGCCGCCGAAACCGCCGAGGGTCAGGGACTGCGCCGCCTCGGCGTGGCCTTCCAGGGTCAGGTTGTCGCTCAGGCCGTAGCGCAGGCTGCCGGAAGTGACGCCGGGGCCGTAGCTGAAATCCCGCAGCGTATAGTCGCGGCGCAGGGTCCCGGCGGCCACCGAGAAATCGCTCAGGCCTTTTTGCAGCAGGCTGCTGGTGACATAGAACGGCACGGTGGTGGACACCTGTCGCCCCAGGGCATCGGTGGTCACCACCACCGCTTCGCCGGCACCGTTGATGAACGGGATATTGGTCAGGGTGTAGGGCCCCGGCTGCAGGTCGGCGCTGCTGGACTTGTAGCCGTTGATAAACAGGTCCACCGAGGACGGCACCGCCGCCTCCCCGGCGAACTGCGGCAAGGGGTAGGTCACCAGGTCCGGGCGCACGGCAAAATCGCGCGACAGTTGCACACCGCCCAGGCGCACCGAGTTGCTCCAGGGCAAGGCGCCACTGACCAGGTCGCCGGCCTCGTAGGTCAGCAAACGCTCGTCGTCGGAGTAACGCCAGGTGGTGTCATAGCGCCGGTAGCCGTTGTTCAGCGCGCCCTCGCCCAGGCCGGAAAAGGTCCGCCGGTACTGGCCGGTATTGGACAGGGTGCCCCAGCCGTCGAACAGCCGCACCTCGTTCCAGGCCGCCAGGTAAGTGCCGGCATCGTCGGTGTCGTTGAGGTACAGATCGTAATTGAGCAAGGCGCCGAAACTGCTCAGCGCCGGGGTTCGTGGATAGACCTGGCGGCTGCCGATCAATTGCTCCGGCAGCCAGTCCGGCGGCACCTCCAGCAACAGCCGCTGGCCCTGGCTGTCGTAGTCGCTGTGCAGCCCTTGCAGGCTGTCGAGGGCGACCTGGGCGTCGAGCCCTTCGGGCAATTTCATCCTGCTTTCCCGCAGGGCCTGGGCCGGTACGAACAGGCGTCCGGCACGTTGCTCGACGGCGATCACTCGCCCGGTATTCATCTGATTGACCACCAGTTCCAGAAACAGTTGGGCATCGCTGATCGCTTCCATGCCGCTGGGCGGCGGCGGCAGTTCGCCACCCAGGCTGCCGGAGGCGAACACCCAGCAACACAGCCCGCTCACCGCCCACCCCGGGCGCCAGAAACGACGAGCCGCGCCGAGGTTCATTGAAGCGTTACGCCCATCGATGGACACCTTTCTTCCATGGCTTGCAGTGACTGCCGCTACCGGTCAGCTTGAATCGCCGATCGCCGGACAGCCCCGCAACCTTGTCTGCCCGCAGCGGTAGATGGCCTCAGCGGGCCGGCGCAACGTTCTGCACCTGCGGCGCGCCATTGACCCGCACCTGCAACGCCGAGTCCGCGGTTGGCGCGGCGGGCACCGGCCAACGCATGATCGCCCCCGGCAGCACGTAGCCCAGCAGCCCTTCCACCAGCGGCCAGGTCTGCCCCGCCTGCTTGAGCGCCACGTCGGTCAGGCGCGCATGCACCGCGCCCTGGTTGCGTACCTCGACGTAATTGCGGCCATCCACCGCCACCTTGCGCCAGCTCAGCTCGGGCACGCCGGCGCTTTTCGGATCACGCTGGCGAGTGCTGTCTTCCTTGCTCCAGAGCCCGGCACCGTAGGCGAACAGCGGCACCGAATAACGCATCTGGAAACGGATGGCCGCCGCCGTCTTGCCCTCGCCTTCGGGGATCGGCGGCTGCGCCAAGGGGATTTCATCGATGATGATCCGGTAGGCCAGCTCCTGGCCGGGCGGGACTTCGCGGGTCCGGGTCAGGCGGACCAGTTGCCTCTGCCCGGGCGCGATCTTCGCCACCGGCGGGCTGCCGATCACCTCCCGCTGGTTATGGTACTGGTCCTCGAAGCCGCTCTGGCTCCAGGCAAAGACCCGGATCTGCAGGTTCGCGGTTTCCGTGCCGCGGTTTTCCAGCCACAGCGCGCTGGCCTGCTGGTCGGCCTCCAGCACCGGGTCGATCGGCCAGATCAGCACCGAACTGGCGGCCCTTGCCTGAACCGCCCCCAGCAACGCCATGGCCAGCACGGCACAACCAACGACCTGCAACCGCCGGGAAGTCGAACACATACCGCTACTCCTTATGGTCTTGCCCCATCACCACGACAGCTGCACCTGCAGCACATCGCTGTACGTCCCCCCAGGCTGATTACCCGGTAATTGCACCTGGCCGTAGATCGGCAGGCTGATGTTGTTCGCGTCGCTATAGGCCACCGCCACGCTCTGGCCGATGCCCAGGCTCTGGCTGAATGCCGCGTCGCGAAACAGCTGATAAGCCACCCGCGCACTGCCGCCATCGAGCTGCATGTGCCGTCCGCTGCTGTTGTACTGGCCGCCGTCGACGCTCATGTTCAGGGTCACCCCCGGCGTGCATTGCAATTGCACGCTGTTCGCCAGGGCGACCTGCAGCGTGCTGGTGGACAACGCCGACTGGCTGCCGAAGTTCAGGTTGCCGTAATTGCTCACGCCACCCACCACCAGGCACCCGGCGACCACCGTGGCGCTGACCTGGAAGCTCTGGCTGGTCACCGCCACCAGGGGCAGCGGCAGGCTGCTGGCACCGAGCAGTACCAGCGCTGCGCACGCGTGACGGGTCATGGCGTCAGAAAGTCAGTTCGACAGCGACGGTATCGGTGTAGGTGCCCGCCGGCAGGCCAGCCTTGCCGAGCGCCTTGCCGTAGATATTGACGGTCTGCGCCACGCCGGTGCTGGTGGCCAGGTTGATGGCATCGTCGATGGCCAGGAGCTGCGTGTGCCCGGAGTCGGTGTACAAGTCGTAAGGCACGAAGTTGCCGCTGCCATCGGCCAGGGCCCGGGTGCCGCCGGCGGACTGGCCGTCATGGGCGCCCGCGCGGACCGTCACCACCGGGCTGGTGCCACTGGAGCAGAGGATCGACAAGGCCCCGCCGCCGCCACCGAGCACCTGGGCCGTGGCCTGGGTGAACAGGCTGTCGGTGGTGCCGAAGTTCAGGGCGCCGAAGTTCAGGCCGCTGCTGCCGCCCGCGCCATTGACCTGGCAACTGCTGGTGAGAATCAGGCTGGACGTGATCTGGCCGGTGACCGTCGCGGCCTGGGCCACGGAAAACATGGCCGTTCCAAACAGCGACAGGACAATCCGGGATACAAGCATGTGCATGACATTCGTCCTCTTTGGGTTTACCAATCCAGCGTCACCGTCAAGGTGTCGGTGTAGACCCCCGCCGGCAGCGCATGGCTATTCGCAACCACCGAGCCAAACACCGGGATCGGTACCTGGGCCCCACTGGTAACGGCGAAATTGCGTTGCTGACCGATGCTGTAGCTGTCGCTGCCGGAGGCATCGAGGAACAGCCGATAGGCAATGGTCTGGCGACCATTGCTCAGGCGCCGGGTGTTGCCGTCGCCATTGCGGCCGCCGTCAATCGTCACGGTGAAACCGGTCACCGACGGGTTGCAGGCCACCTCCAGGCGCCCGCTGCCGCTACCGCTGACATTGGCTCTCAGGGGCGCACTCCAGGTCGGGCCATGCTGGCCGAAATCCAGCAGGCCGAAGTCGTCGACCGGATTCTCGGGCGTGCGGGTCGCACCATTGGTCACTTCACAGCCGGCGATGATGGTCAGCCGCGCGTGTATCTGCCCGCTGATCGCCGCTTGCGCGTCGCCAGCCGGCAGGAGCAACGAACCCAGGGCAGCCAGCGCCCAGCTTCTGATCATCATCGCCGCCCTCCTGGAGCCATGGGTTCTCTCACCTTGACCGCCCTTGGTGCGCGGTCTCCCTGCGCTGCCCGGATCCACCGGGCAGCTCCCGCGCCGCCACTACCAGGTGACCGTCACTTTCAGCAGATCGGAATAACGGCTGACCCGCGGGATCTCGGCCAGCGGCTCGATCCGCCCGTACAACGGCAGGTCCACCGAACCCGAGTCCGGAACCCGGCCGCTCACCGGCACATTCACCGGCAGCGGAATGCGCCGGGCCGCGTCCTGGTACAGGCGATAGGGAATGGGTTTGCTGTGTGCGGCACTGCCGGCCAGGTAGCGCACTTCGCCGACGCCCCCGTGCTGCCCGCCATCGACGCGCACTTGATAAGGGGTGTCCGGGTTGCACTCGAGCCTGGGCAGGCGAGTGTCGAGCAACGCCGCGCTGAGGGGGCCGGCGGGGTTGTCGAGACGCGGGCTGCTGCCGAAATCCAGCACGCCCAGTTGCTCGACGCCGGCGTCGCGCTGCTGTCCCACCAGCTGGCAGCCACGCTGCACGTCGACCCGGACCTCCACCTGGAGTTCCACGGCCGATGCTGTTGCGGCGAGCAGCATGCTCATGACTGCAAAAAACCGGCTTGCCATTCAACGCCTCAATCCTTTTGAGGAACGATAGGTACAGCTCAGGTTAGTCAGCGCCGGGGAAATCGCCAGCGCCGGGGGCAAGCCGCCCGCCAATGAAACAACCCCTTGGGTGCCCGATGCACCAGGGTCGAACACAGTGACACGGGCAAAAAACTGTACCGACCAGAACTTTTCGTAGAATAAATCAGCGCCTTCAGACAGCGCTGGATGCCGGGCCGGGGATTGGTTAAATTACCGCGCCGGTTCCAGGGGGGGAGCGGGCCTGGAACCATCGGGGTGACACCATTGGCCGCTTTACCGCCAAACCGCTCGCTACGCCCATCGCGCTGGCCCAGGCTGCGCGCGTTCTTCGGCAAGGCCTTCGCCCGGCCCGCCGCCAGCACCAGCCACGGCCGAGTGATTCACGAGTATTTCCGGCACAAGGCCCACGACCAGGGCTACACCCTGAGCCACAGCCAGCAGCGGGTGATCGACTACATGGCCCAGCAGGCCAACGCCCTGCTCCAGCCAGACGCCAAGCCAAATGCCAGCCGCAGCCTGTACCTTTATGGCGCGGTGGGACGGGGCAAGAGCTGGCTGCTGGACGGTTTCTTCCGCGCCATCCCGCTGGCGGAAAAGCAGCGCCTGCACTTCCACGATTTCTTCGCCCAATTGCATCAGGGCATGTTCCGCCACCGCGAGCAGCCCGACGCCCTTGAGGCCACCCTCGACGAACTGCTCAACGACTGCCGCGTATTGTGCTTCGACGAGTTCCATGTCCACGACATCGGCGATGCGATGCTGATCACGCGGCTGTTCAAGGCCCTGTTCCAGCGCGGCATCCTGCTGCTGGTGACCTCCAACTACGCGCCCCAGGGCTTGCTACCCAACCCGCTCTACCATGCGCGCTTCAAACCGGTGATCGACCTGATCGCCAGCCGCATGCAGGTGATGGAGGTCGGCGGCCCCCACGACTACCGCAGCCAGCCCCGCAGCCATTCGCAGCAGGTGTTCACCCAGGGCCGTTACCTCTGGCCCGGCAGCGAGCAGCAACGCCTGAGCCTGGGCCTGCCGCGGCGCAACGGCCCGACTTCGGCGCTGATGGTCGGCGCGCGTCAGCTCCAGGTACGGTTGTGCGAACAACACAGCGTGGGTTTTGCCTTCAGTGACCTGTGCGAACAGCCGACCGCGGTCATGGACTACCTGGAGCTGAGCCGGCGTTTCGACCACTGGATCATCGACGAGCTGCCCGAGCTGGGCGAATGCCCGATTGCCGTGCAGCAACGCTTTATCAACCTGGTCGACGTGCTGTACGACCAGGACAAGAACCTGACCCTGATCGGCGAACACTCCCTGCGCGAGAGCCTGGGCGGTAACGCCATCGACCTGGCGCGCACCCGCAGCCGCCTGGGCCAGCTGCAGGAAATCAGCGCGGATACGCCGCCGGGCTGAACCGGCGGTCGCCACCCACCGCTCCACGCCGCTATCATGGCGGCCATTTCCAGGGCCACGCGCCCTCCTCCTGCCTGAGTGTCGAACCTGTTCATGGATACCCTTGCCCAACTGCGAGCCGGCCAATTGACCGGACTCAAGCGTCTGGACCTGTCTTGCGGGCTGAGCGAATTCCCCCGGGAAATCTTCGACCTGGCGGACTCGCTGGAAGTCCTCAACCTCAGCGGCAATGCCCTGAGCAGCCTGCCGGACGACTTGCACCGCCTGACCCGCCTGCGGGTGCTGTTCTGCTCCGATAACCTCTTCACCGAGATGCCGGCCTGTGTCGGCCAGTGCACGCAACTGAGCATGGTCGGCTTCAAGGCCAACCGCATCGAGCGGGTGCCCGCCACCGCCCTGCCGCCGCTGTTGCGCTGGCTGATCCTCACTGACAACCGCATCGAGGAACTGCCGGACGAGCTGGGCCAGCGCCCGCACCTGCAAAAGTTGATGCTCTCCGGCAACCGCCTGACCCGGTTGCCCCAGAGCCTCGGCCAATGCCAGCAGTTGGAGCTGATCCGCATCGCCGCCAACCGGCTCAGCGCACTGCCGGCCTTCCTGCTTGGCCTGCCGCGCCTGACCTGGCTGGCCTATGCCGGCAACCCGCTGGAATCCGAGGCCGACGCCGCGGCGCTGGAATCGGTGGCACGCATTCCCTGGGCCGAGCTGGAAGTGCAGCAGCGCCTGGGCGAAGGCGCGTCCGGAGTGATTCACCAGGCCCGCTGGCAGCCCCCCGGGCAAGCGCCAAGCGAGGTGGCGGTCAAGCTGTACAAGGGCAGCATGACCAGCGACGGCTCGCCGCTGCATGAAATGAACGCCTGCATCAGCGCCGGCCGGCACCCGAACCTGATCCGGGTCGAAGGCCGGATCAGCGATCATCCCGAAGGGCAGAACGGCCTGGTGATGCAGTTGATCGAGCCGAGCTACCGCAACCTGGCGGCCTTGCCGAGCCTGGCCTCCTGCACCCGGGACATCTACGACGAGTGCACCCGTTTCAGCGTCGACGCGGCCTTGCGCATGGCCCGCGGCATCGCTTCGGTCGGCGCGCACCTGCACCACCAGGGCATCACCCACGGCGACCTGTACGGCCATAACATTCTGTGGAACCCACAGGGCGAGTGCCTGCTGGGGGATTTTGGCGCGGCGTCCTTCCATGCGCTGGCCGACACCGAGGAAACCCGGGCCCTGCAACGCATCGAAGTACGTGCCTTCGGCATTCTGCTGGAAGAGTTGCTGGCAAGGATCGAGTCGGGCCTGAGCCCGCGGCAGCATGAACGCCTGGCGGCGCTGGTCAACGACTGCTGTCAGCCGCAGGTGCTGGCGCGACCGGGATTTGCCGAAGTCGGGGACGTGTTGCGGGGGATTTGAAGAGCATCGCCAGCCAACTCGCCCCTGCTGGAGCTTGCCGGCTGGCGCAAGAATCGCTCAGGTAGCGCGATTCACCGGGCCGGGTTCAACCCGCCAGGCCGACGAACATGTCCTGCACGTCGTCATGGTTGTCCAGGCCTTCGAGGAAGGCTTCGACTTCTGCCATCTGCTCGTCGGACAGGCCGCTGACCGGGTTCTTCGGCTGGTAGCCGAGCTTGGCCGAGAGCACGGTGAAGCCTTGCTCGGGCAGGGCTTTCTGCACCGCGTCGAGGTCGGCAGGCTCGGTCAGGAACAGGGTCGCGCCCTCGTCCCCAGGCTCGAAATCCTGGGCCCCGGCTTCGATGGCCGCCAGTTCCGGATCGGCGTCCGGGCTGTCCGGCGCGGCTTCGATCATGCCGACATGGTTGAAGTCCCAGGACACCGAACCCGAAGCGCCCAGCTGGCCCTTGCGGAAGGCCACGCGGATTTCCGCCACGGTGCGGTTGATGTTGTCCGTCACGCATTCGACGATCAGCGGCACCTGGTGCGGCGCGAAACCTTCGTAGGTCACGCGGTGGTACTGCACGGTCTCGCCGAGCTGGCCCGAACCTTTCTTGATCGCACGCTCCAGGGTCTCGCGGGGCATCGAGGCCTTTTTCGCCTGCTCCACCACCAGACGCAGGTGTGCGTTGGTGGCGACGTCAGCGCCGTTGCGGGCAGCAATGGTGATCTCTTTGACCAGCTTGCCGAAGATCTTGCCCTTGGCGTTGGCTGCTGCTTCTTTGTGTTTAACCTTCCACTGTGCGCCCATTACTCACTCTCTTTGATCTGTGGCGTCGAGTTGGATGTGGCCGACGCGATGGGCAAGTTTATACGGCCTGAAGGCACCAATCGACCAAAAAGTCAGATCCACGACCACCTGTCCCGCATCGGAGCCCGTGGCGACCTTTCCTGAATCGTGGTCGCGAAAGCCGGGTGCCCCTGTAGCCGCTGCCGCAGGCTGCGATGAGGCCGAAGGCCTTCAGCGGTCTCAAGATCGTGCGCCCGCGTTGTCGGAATGCCGCCCAGATCAATCGCAACCTGCGGCAGCGGCGACAGGTTCAGGGCAATCCGCGCGTCAGTTCGTCGGCGCCAGCTGCAGAAACGCCTGGATCAAGCGCAAGTCCCGGCGCCGCTCCATGCAGCCGAGCATGTGCCGGTTCAGCAGCCCTTCGCCGATGATCGGCACCGCCCGCACCCGCGGGTCGGGGCTGAGTTCCAGCGACGACACCACGCCCAACCCCAGTTGCGCCGCCACCGCCTCGGTCACCGCCTCGCGGCTGTCCAGCTCCAGCAGCACCTTGGGGTTGACCCCGGCCTGGACGCAGGCCTGGTCGAAGGTGCGGCGGGTGATCGAGCTGGGTTCGCGCAGGACCATGATCACCTGGTCCAGTCGCTCCAGCCGCACGCCCTCGGGCTCGGCCAGCCATGGATGGCCCTGCGGCACCAGCGCGCAGATCCGCGACTCGCCAAGGCTCTGCAGATGCAGGCCCTTGCGCGGTTCGACCTCGGTCAGCACCGCCACATCGGCGTGCTCCGAAAGCAGCGCCGCGAGGGTTTCCCGGGCATTACCCAGGCGCAGGTTGACGGTAATCCCCGGATAGCGCTCGCGCAGGCTGGCGAGCATCGGCATCACCAGGTGCGGGCCGTCCGCCGCCACTTCCAGGCGCCCGGTGAGCAGTTGCCGGTTGGCTTCGAGCATGGCCTGGGCCTCTTCGGCCAGGCCGAACATGGCGCGGGTGATCGCCGCCAGCTTGGTGCCCTCTTCCGTCAGTTCGACCCGGCGCGCGGTGCGGCGCAGCAGGGTGATCTGGTAGTGCTCCTCCAGCGCCTTGATATGCCCGGTGACCGCCGGCTGGCTGATGAACAGCCGCGCCGCGGCGCGGGTGAAGCTGCCTTCACGGGCCACGGCATCGAATGCGCGCAGTTGGAACAGGTTCATATCTATCGGCCTCACTTATGGCTGGCATAACGACAAACAATTTGATTGATAAAGAGCCAAACTGCAATTTAGGCCCCGTAGTTTTTATCCCAAGCGCATCCCACAGCGTTTCTGCGAGGACACCCGAATTGAGTACTGCCGAGCCCATCCTGCTCACCCCCGGCCCCCTGACCACCTCGGCCCGCACCCGCCAGGCGATGTTGGTGGACTGGGGTTCCTGGGATGACCGTTTCAACCAGCTGACCGCCAGCCTCTGCGAACAGCTGCTGGCCATCGTCAACGGCGCCGCCAGCCACCACTGCGTGCCCCTGCAAGGCAGCGGCACCTTCGCCGTGGAAGCCGCCATCGGCACCCTGGTGCCACGGGGCGGCAAGGTGCTGGTGCTGATCAACGGTGCCTACGGCAAGCGCCTGGCGAAGATCTGCGAAGTGCTGGGGCGCGACCTCAGCACCTTCGAAACCGCCGAGGACCAGCCGACCAGCGCCGCCGACGTCGATCGCCTGCTGCGAGCCGATGCCACCATCAGCCATGTGGCGCTGATCCACTGCGAAACCAGCACCGGCATCCTCAACCCGCTGCCGGAGATCGCCCAGGTCGTGGCCGGGCATGGCAAGCGCCTGATCATCGACGCCATGAGTTCCTTCGGCGCGCTGCCGATCGATGCCCGGCAGGTGCCGTTCGACGCGCTGATCGCCGCGTCCGGCAAATGCCTGGAAGGCGTCCCCGGCATGGGCTTCGTCTTCGCCCGCAAGGAAGCCCTGGCCGCGGCCGCCGGCAACTCGCACTCGCTGGCCATGGACCTGCACGACCAGCACAGCTACATGGTCAAGACCGGGCAATGGCGCTTCACACCGCCGACCCATGTGGTCGCGGCGCTGCACGAAGCGCTGCTGCAATACCACGAAGAAGGCGGCCTGCCGGCGCGCCACCAGCGTTATGCCGCCAACTGCCAGGCGCTGCTCGACGGCATGGCGCGACTGGGCCTGCGCAGCTTTCTGCCGGCGGCGATCCAGGCGCCGATCATCGTCACCTTCCACGCGCCGAAGGATCCGCGCTACCAGTTCAAGGAGTTCTACGAACGGGTCAAGGCCAAGGGTTTCATCCTCTATCCCGGCAAGCTGACCCAGGTCGAAACCTTCCGCGTCGGCTGCATCGGCCATGTCGACCCGGCCGGGATGCGCGCCGCGGTCCAGGCTATCGCCGACGTGCTGCGGGAAATGCAAGTGCTGGATATCTGACCCCGACACACAACCTGTAGGAGCGAGGCTTGCCCGCGATTGCGGGCACCGCGCTCTTTCAGGTCAACCTCATCATCGTTCATCGCGGGCAAGCCTCGCCCCCACACAGGTCTTCGACACATGAACTACAACACCCCCAACCAGCTGCAAGCCGCCATCCTCGACTGGGCCGGCACCGTGGTCGATTTCGGCTCCTTCGCGCCGACCCAGATCTTCGTCGAAGCCTTCGCCGAGTTCGATGTACAGGTCTCCATCGAAGAAGCCCGCGGCCCGATGGGCATGGGCAAGTGGGACCATATCCGCACCCTGTGCGACCTGCCGCAGGTTGCCGAGCGTTATCGCCAGGTGTTCGGCCGCACCCCGACCGATGAGGATGTCACCGCCATCTACCAGCGCTTCATGCCGCTGCAGATCGAAAAGATCGCCGAACATTCGGCGCTGATTCCCGGCGCCCTGGAGACCATCGCCAACCTGCGCCAGCAAGGCATAAAGATCGGCTCCTGCTCCGGCTACCCGAAGCAGGTCATGGACAAGGTGGTGGAACTGGCCGCGACCCATGGCTACGTCGCCGACCATGTGGTGGCCACCGATGAAGTGCCGAACGGCCGCCCATGGCCGGCCCAGGCCCTGGCCAACGTGATCGCCCTGGGGATCGACGATGTCGCCGCCTGCGTGAAGATCGACGACACCGTGCCGGGCATGCTCGAAGGCCGTCGCGCCGGCATGTGGACCGTGGCCCTGATCTGCTCCGGCAATGCCCTGGGGCTGACCTACGAAGGTTATCGCGCCCTGGGCAGCGACACCCTGGCCAGCGAGCGCCAGCGCATCCACGCGTTGTTCGAAGGTTCGCGCCCGCACTACATGATCGACACCATCAGCGACCTGCCGCAGGTGATCGCCGACATCAACCAGCGCCTGGCCAACGGCGAGATGCCGCAAAGCAGCTGATCGGCCACTTGCCCCCAACGGCAGCCCCGATCCGCGGCTGCCGTTTTTTTCCGCTACCCGCTCAAACCGCGCATTTGCCCCGGGCAGAGCCTCGGAAACAGGATTACAGTTACAGCACTCCGTCGTTAAGAACGGAGATAACTGACCTGATGAACGAGGAAGGATCTATGCCCTGGAAGAACTCCGACAGCCGTTACAGTACGGTGTCGATTGCATTGCATTGGCTGATGCTGGTGTTGTTGATCGCGGTGTACGCCTGCATCGAACTGCGCGGCATTTTCCCCAAGGGCAGCGGTGGTCGGACGCTGATCAAGGAAGCGCATTTCATGCTCGGCCTGACCGTGTTCGTGCTGGTCTGGCTACGCCTGTTCGCCCGCAGCCTGGGGGTGGCGCCGAAGATCCTGCCGACCCCGCCGAGCTGGCAGACGGTCCTGGCCAAGCTGATGCACTGGGCCCTGTACCTGTTCATGATCGCCATGCCGATCCTCGGCTGGCTGATCACCAGCGCCGAAGGCCATCAGGTGATGTTCTACGGCATCGACCTGCCGCTGCTGGTGGCTGAAGACAAACAGTTCGCCAAGCAGGTCGAAGGCTGGCACGGGCTGCTAGGCACCGTCGGCTACTGGCTGATCGGGTTGCATGCGGTGGCCGGGCTCTATCACCACTACTTTATGCGCGACAACACCCTGCAACGCATGCTGCCCAAGCGCGGCTAAGGCTGCGCCGGCGCGGCGAACCCCCGGCGGCCCTGCAAGCCGCCGGTATGGACGAAGACCAGACGGCTGCCGGCGGCAAACCGCCCGGCCTCGACCTGTTGCTTGAGGGCCAGCAAGGCCTTGCCGGTGTACAGCGGCTCCAGGGAGATGCCGCTGTGCCGTTCGCTCTCCTCGATAAATTCCAGCAGCAGCGGGTCGACCTTGGCGAAACCGCCACGACTGCTATCGAGCAGTTCATAGCCTGCAGCCTGCAGCCCCGCCTCCCGCACAATCGCCGCCACCTGTTGCGCGACGCCATGATCGTCCGGCACCGCCAGGGCGCCATACACCGGGTGGGCACCGGCCTCCCCCAACACCAGTCCGGCCAGGGTGGTGCCGGTGCCGGCGGCCAGCCACCAGCCGTGATAGTCGTCCCAACCCAGGGCATCCAGCTGGCTGCGCAGCTGCTTCACCAGCGGCATGCAGCCGGTCGCCCCGAGCAAGCCACCGCCACCCTCCGCCACCGGGAACAGCCCGGGGTACTGCGCCTGCCAGGGCTGCCAGAAATCAGGCTCATGCCGCGCCCGGTAGCCGGCGTAACCGAGCCAGTGCAGCTGCATGCCAAAGCCTTGCAGGTCGAGCACGGTGGGCGTGTCCTGCGGATGGCCGCGCAGCAGCCCCACGGTGGCGAAACCAAAACGCTTGCCGGCGGCCGCCAGTGCATGCAGGTGATTGGAGTGCGCGCCGCCCAGGCTGATGATGCCCTCGGCGCCGGCTTGGCGAGCCGCCGCCAGATGCGGAGCGAGCTTGAACCACTTGTTGCCGGAGATCAGCGGGTCGATCTGGTCCAGGCGCAAGACCGCCACCTCGACCCCGGCCTCGGTCAGCCAGTCGAGGTCCAGGGGTTGCAAGGGTGCGCTGGGCAGCCAGTCGAAGGAAACAGGAAACGCCATGGATGGGGAGGTTTGGAAGGAGTGAGGCGGGAGTCTATCAGCAAAACCGCGGAGTCCCTGATAGCGGGTCCTACGGCCCCGATCGCAGACTGCGATCGGCCACGCAGCGGGCGCAACAAGGCCACCGCGATCCGGAATCGCAGTGGCCATGATTACCGCTGGATCAGAGTTCGGCGGCCAGGCGCGAGCCCTGGTTGATCGCGCGCTTGGCGTCCAGCTCGGCGGCCACGTCGGCGCCACCGATCAGGTGCACGTTCTGCCCGGCGGCCACCAGGTCTTCGTGCAGTTCGCGCAGCGGGTCCTGGCCGGCGCAGATCACAATGTTGTCCACCGGCAAGACCTGCGGTTCGCCACTCTCGCCGATGCGGATGTGCAGGCCGGCGTCGTCGATCTTCAGGTATTCGACGCTGTTGAGCATCTGCACCTGCTTGTTCTTCAGGCCGGTGCGGTGGATCCAGCCGGTGGTCTTGCCCAGGCCGTCGCCGACCTTGGAGGTCTTGCGCTGCAACAGGAACACCTGGCGCGCCGGGGCATGACGCTCGGGCTTGATACCGGCGACGCCACCACGGGCCTCCAGGTGCGTGTCGATGCCCCACTCCTTCCAGAACGCTTCACGGTCCTGGCTGGTGGCCACGCCCTGATGCACGAGGAACTCGGAGACGTCGAAGCCGATGCCGCCGGCCCCGATCACCGCCACTTTCTGGCCCACCGGCTTGCGCTGCAAGAGCACGTCCAGGTAGCTCAGGACCTTGGCGTTGTCGACGCCCGGGATTGCCGGTGTGCGCGGGGCGATACCGGTGGCCAGGATGATTTCGTCATAGCCGCCGGCCACCAGTTGCTCGACATCGACCCGGCGGTTCAGGCACAGCTCGACGTTGGTGGTCTGCAGTTTGCGCTTGAAGTAGCGCAGGGTTTCGAAGAACTCTTCCTTGCCCGGCACGCGCTTGGCGACATTGAACTGGCCGCCGATTTCACTGGCCGAATCGAACAGCGTCACCTGATGGCCACGCTCGGCCGCCACGGTCGCGGCGGACAGCCCGGCAGGGCCGGCGCCGACCACAGCGATCTTCTTGATCTGCTGCACTGGCAAATAGTTGAGCTCGGTCTCGTGGCAGGCCCGCGGGTTGACCAGGCAGCTGGTGAGCTTGCCACCGAAGGTGTGGTCCAGGCAGGCCTGGTTGCAGCCGATGCAGGTATTGATTTCGTCGCCCCGCCCCGCGGCCGCCTTGTTGACGAACTCCGGGTCGGCGAGGAACGGCCGCGCCATGGAAACCATGTCGGCGTCGCCTTCGGCAAGGATCTGCTCGGCCACTTCCGGGGTGTTGATGCGGTTGGTGGTGATCAGCGGGATCGATACCGAACCGCGCAGCTTGGCCGTGACCTTGCTGAAGGCGGCACGCGGCACCTTGGTGGCGATGGTCGGGATCCGCGCTTCGTGCCAGCCGATCCCGGTGTTGATGAGGGTCGCGCCGGCCTGCTCGATGGCCTGGGCCAGTTGCACGATTTCTTCCCAGGTACTGCCGCCTTCCACCAGGTCGAGCATCGACAGGCGGAAGATGATGATGAAGTTCGGGCCTACCGCTTCGCGCACGCGGCGGACGATTTCCACCGGCAGGCGCATGCGGTTTTCGTAGCTGCCGCCCCAGCGGTCGGTCCGGTGGTTGGTGTGCGCGGCGAGAAACTGGTTAATGAAGTAGCCCTCGGAACCCATGATCTCGACGCCGTCGTACTCGGCCTGCTGCGCCAGGCTGGAGCAGGTGACGAAGTCGCGGATCTGTTTCTCGATGCCCTCTTCATCCAGCTCCTTGGGCTTGAACGGGTTGATCGGTGCCTGGATCGCGCTCGGTGCCACCTGTTTCGGGCTGTAGGCATAACGCCCGGCGTGGAGGATCTGCATGCAGATCTTGCCGCCCGCCTCGTGGACCGCACGGGTGACGACGCGGTGCTTGAGCGCTTCTTCTTCAGTGGTCAGCTTGGCCGCGCCGGAGTACACGCCGCCTTCGTCGTTGGGGCCGATGCCGCCGGTGACCATCAGGCCGACGCCGCCGCGGGCGCGCTCGGCGAAGTAGGCGGCCATGCGCTCGAAGCCACCGGGCTTTTCTTCCAGGCCGGTGTGCATCGAGCCCATCAGGGTACGGTTGCGCAGGGTGGTAAAGCCCAGGTCCAGCGGGGCCAGCAAATGCGGGTAGTGAGCGGCGGCCATCGGTAACTCCACATCGAACGATCACGGAAAAAATGCGGAAGCTCTGCGGCCTCCATCGGTCATGTTCGACAGACTAAGAGCAGCCCCCAAGGCGCTCAATGACCGTAACTGACAACTTATTGATCCAAATGCGCAGCCCGGCCTTGGCAATCGCGGACATGGGCCCTACCCTAGTCAGCGAATCCCGCACACGGCTGCCGACTGTCTTCCCATGCGCAAACTTCTGTATTTCACCTTCACCCTGGCCCTGATTGCCGCCATCACCAGCTACGCCCTGTGGACCCGCGAGCGGCCGATCGGTCACTACCTTTCCGACCTGCGCATCCAGCTCGCGGTGGACCAGGGCACTCCCGCCGATCACGGCAATCTGCTGGGCATCCAGCCCGAGCTGTTCCCCACCGATTACCAGAGCCCCGAGCGCCTGCACCGCAAGCTTGCGGCCTACCTGCAGCAAGCCCGGGACCAGGGGCTGCTGAATGAAAAGACCGTGGTGGTGCTGCCGGAGCACATTGGCACCTGGCTGATGGTCAGCGGCGAGAAAAACGAGCTGTACCAGGCCGCCAGCCTGAAAGAGGCGATGAACTGGCTGGCGGTGAGCAACCCACTGCCCTTCCTGCGCGCGCTGATCACCGCCAAAGGTGACAATCGCCTGGACGACGCGCACCTGCGGATGAAGGCCAGGAGCATGGCCGATCAATACCAGCGGCTGTTCGGCGGCCTGGCCAAGGAATTTGGCATCACCCTGGTGGCCGGCTCCATTGTCCTGCCCGAGCCGGTGATCGAAGGCAGCAACCTGCGCATCGGCAGCGGCGCGCTGTACAACACCACCCTGGTCTTCGGCAGCGACGGCCTGCCGATCGGCCAGCCGCAACGCCAGCTGTACCCGACCTTCGACGAACGCGGTTTTATCCAGGCCAGCACCGACCAGGCTGTCCAGGTGGTCGACACTCCGGCCGGCCGCCTGGGCGTGCTGATCGGCAGCGACAGCTGGTACCCGGACAACTACCGCAAGCTCAACGCCCAGGGCGCGCAACTGGTGGCGGTCCCTGCCTTCGTCATGGGCCGCGGCGCCTGGGACCGGCCATGGCGCGGCTACAAGAATCTCTCGACCCCGAGCGAGGTCAGCCTCAAGCCGGAAGAAGTCAGCGAAGGCGAAGCCTGGCGCCGCCTGACCCTGACCAGCCGCGCGCCCAGCAGCCTGGCCAGCGCCGGTGTCAGCGTGTTTCTGCGCGGCCAGTTCTGGGATCAGGGCAGCGCCGGACAAAGCTTCATCAACAGCAACGGCGAGCACTTCGCCGATGGCGATGCCCGTGGCGCGCGCTTGCTGAATATCTGGTTGTAAATCCATGAAGCCCCAGCCGATGCGCCTCGGAGACCTGTCGGTGGGTTTCGTCCATAGCCTGGCCGATGCCGTGCGCAGCCATGGCCTCGACCCGCAGCCGCTGCTGGAACAATACGGACTGGATACCGCACGCCTGGCCGAGGCCGGGGCGCGGCTGTCGATTCCCCGTTACATGCGCCTGGGCCACGCGGCGATTCAACTGACCGGCGATCCGGCGCTGGGGCTGCGCATGGGCCAGCTCAGCCGCCTGAGCCAGGCCGGGCTGGCGGGCGTCACCGCCGCCCAGGCGCCGACCGTACGTGAAGCTGCGCGCTGCCTGACCCGCTTCGAGGCTCTGTATGGCTCGAACTATCGCGGCCAGTCGAGCTTCCACGAAGACGCCGACGGCGCCTGGCTGCGCTTCTACTCCATCAGCCCCTATAACGCCTACAACCGCTTTGTGGTGGATTCGATCCTGGCCGGCTGGCTCCAGCAACTGGGCAGCCTCGGTTTACCTGTCAAGGCCGAACGCATCGAGATCGAGTTTGCCCAGACCGATTACCGCGAACGCTACACCAGCCTGGGGGATTGCCCGATCCAGTTCGGCGCCGAGCACAATCAGCTGCGCCTGAGCCAGGCCACCCTGGCCCAGCGCAATGTCGAGCACTGCCCCAGTACCTGGCGCCATCTGCTGCAACTGTGTGAACGGGAACTGGAGCAACTGACCCGTACCCGCAGCCTGCGTGAACGCATCACTCAGTTGCTGGGGCCTTTGCTCAATGGTGGCCGGGAGCCCGACCTGGAAGAAGTGGCGGCACGCCTGAAG
Source organism: Pseudomonas chlororaphis subsp. chlororaphis (assembly GCF_003945765.1). NCBI lineage: Bacteria > Pseudomonadati > Pseudomonadota > Gammaproteobacteria > Pseudomonadales > Pseudomonadaceae > Pseudomonas > Pseudomonas chlororaphis. Next base: position 4,492,826 of record NZ_CP027712.1, read on the forward strand.
CTGCCAACCTGGACCTTGCGCCGCAAACTGGCCGAGGAAGGCACGCAGTTTCGCGCCATTCTCAACGACACCCGTCGCGACCTGGCCATGACCTACATTCGCGATACCGAACTGGCCTTCGGGGAAATTGCCTATCTGTTGGGGTTTGCCTCAGCCGAGGCCTTTCAACGCGCCTTCAAGCGCTGGAGCGGCCAGACACCGGGTGAATTTCGTCGCAGCCACCGGCAGTCCGCCTAAAAAAAACGCCACCGGCGTTACAGCTCGGTGGCGTCTTCTGCGGGTTCCAGCGGGTCCAGTTCGAAAGCCTGGAATTCCAGCAGTTCTTCTTGGTAATCGTCCATGGCGGACTCCTTGTGTGTGGGGTGTAGGTAATCTGCTCGCTGAGTAGTCTTCTTACTGACCTTGGCCACCAGCATAAAGTGCCGGTATGACAGAAAAAATACCGTGCGCAATCTGCGTCCCTCAAATGGAACGTAGCAGCTGGCAACGGATTTACCCGCGAGCTGGCAAAGAAATTTTCAGAGAAGCTCGGCAACCGCGGGATCGACACCTGGGTCGATCTCGCAGCTATCTGCAGATGCTTACTGTGGCAGCGCCGGAATCGGCTCTGTCGGGGCCGGCAAGGTGCTGGCGGGAGGCGGGGTAACGATCTCGGTGGACGGCGTCGGCTCGGCAGGTGCGCCCGGCGCAATGGGCGCCGCTTCCGCCGGTGGCGCCAGCGGTTGCGAGAGGTTCGATTCGGCTGGCACAACCGGAGGGGTGGCCGGGGCCGGCTCGGCGGCCGGTGCAACAGGCGCCGGTTGTGGCGTCACTGGCGCCGGGGCCGGCGCTGCGGCAGGCTCGGCGGGCTTGGGTTCGGGCACGCCCAGATCGGTCTTGGGTTTCTCGATGATGTGCGCGGCCTTTTTCGCTTCCTGCGGCAGGAACAGCTCCACCAGGGCGAAATAACGCTCGTAGAACTTCGCCGAGGAAACCGTCTCGCTGGCGACCTTGACCATCGAGTCGTCGGTCGAGCCGATCGGCATCGATACCGAGCCCAGCACACCCACCCCCAGGCTTGCCGAGTTGTTGACCTTCTTCAGGGCATAACGGTCTTGCAGGGCGTTGGCGAACACCGTGGAACGGTGGCCGCTGTTGCCATCCTGGGCGCACACCACGCTGAAGCTGATCTCCATGTGGGTTTCGCCGGTCTGCTGGAAGCTCTTGTGACCACTGACCAGCTTCGGATCGCTGCTGGTGATGATGTAGCCCTGGCTGAGCAAGGCGCGACGGGCGGCCTCGCAGGACGCCGTCTCATTCACCGGGTAATTGCGCGAAAAAGTGCCGGAGTCATCGAAGTTTTCATGCTCGTAAATGGCGGTCTTCTGCGACGAACAACCGGCGACGGCCGCCAGCAGCAGCGTCAACCCGGCAGCACGCAGGTGAAATGATCTATGCATCGAAAATCCTGAGGAAAACGGTCCGGGGCGTATTGTGCAACAGTTCGACGCCACTGGGCGCACGGATTAGTGTCTTAAAATTAATACATGGTTACTGACCACGGTTTGCCGGAAAAAGTCGCGCACACAGATGATCGATGAACACCCGCAGCTTGGCGGCGGTGTGTCGGCTCGCAGGCCAGAGCAGCCAGAAGGTGCCGCTGTGCTCCAGATGCTCATCGAGCACCTGCTGCAACTCGCCCCGTGCAACCGCCTCGCGCACCATGAAATCGGGCAGGCAGGCGATCCCCAGCCCACTGCGCACGGCGTGGTCCACCGCTTCGATAGAGGTACTGACAAAACGCGTCGGCAACAGCGGCTCCGGGGCATCGACCGCTCGTCGCAGCGGCCAATGCTCGAATTTGCCGGTGTTATGGAAGGTATGCCGCAAGCACCCATGGTTAGCCAGGTCCGCGGGGGCCTGCGGAACGCCGCGCTCGCGAAAGTACCCAGGCGTGCCCACCAGCACCAGGCGGAACTGGCCCAGCGACCGGGCCACCAGCCGCGAGTCGCCGGGGCTGCCGGTCCGTATCACGGCATCGAAGCCCTCCTCCACGACATCCACTATGCGGTCCGTCAGCTCGATATCCAGTTCGATCTGCGGATAACGCTGCATAAACTCCACCAATACCGGCATCACCAGGCCGTGAACCTGCGGCAGGCTGACTCGCAACTTGCCCCGCGGGGCATTGGAGGACTTGCACAGATCGAATTCGGCCGCCTCGGCCTCGGCGACAATTCTGCGGCAGCGCTCGAGAAAACTCGCGCCTTCGGCGGTCAGGGTGATGCTGCGGGTACTGCGATGGAACAGCCGGGTCTCCAGGCGCTCCTCGAGACGCGCGATACTCTTGCCGACAGCCGACGAGGATACCCCCAACAACCGCCCCGCCTCGGTGAAACTGCGGGTTTTCGCCACATGCAGGAAGACCGAGATATTGCTCAACCAGTCCATCGCCGACCTCACCATTACGGATACAGATGTCCGATAAGTTCGGAACCTTAGCCTATTTTTCTCTTTACCACAGCGCCCTACCCTCAGCCTCCCTACTTCCTGAAACCTGTAGCGAGCCTGACACCATGACCAAACCTCTTGGCACCGCCGACCTGCTGGACATCGAGTCCAGGCGTCGCGACCGACTTCCACTGGGTGGCCTGCTGGCGCTGGCGACCGCCGGCTTCATCACCATTCTTACCGAGGCCATGCCCGCGGGCCTGCTGCCGCAGATGAGCCAGGACCTGGCGGTGTCCCCGGCGCTGGTCGGCCAACTGGTCACCCTGTACGCCATTGGCTCACTGCTGGCGGCGATCCCGTTGGTGATCCTCACCCAAGGCTGGCGCCGCCGCCCTTTGCTGATGATCGCAATCGGCGGCTTTGCCCTGGTCAACAGTGTCACCGCGATCTCCACCAACTACAGCCTGACCCTGGTCGCCCGCTTGTTCGCCGGGGTATTTGCCGGGCTGCTCTGGGCCCTGCTGGCCGGCTACGCAAGCCGCATGGTCGCGCCGCACCTGCAGGGGCGGGCCATCGCCGTGGCCATGCTTGGCGCACCACTGGCACTGTCCCTGGGGATCCCCGCGGGCACACTGCTCGGCACGCTGGTGGGCTGGCGGGTGAGCTTTGCCCTGATGACTCTGCTGACGCTGTTGTTGCTCGGCTGGGTGCGCTGGCAGGTGCCGGACTTTCCCGGCCAGCGCGCCGACAAACGCTTGCCGCTCACGGGCGTGTTCGCTTTGCCCGGAGTCAAGCCGGTGTTGTTCGTGACCTTCGCTTATGTCCTGGGCCACAACATCCTGTACACCTATATCGCACCGTTTCTGGAGCCGGCCGGCATCGGCGGGCAAATTGACCGGGTACTGCTGACGTTCGGCCTGAGCGCACTGCTGAGCATCTGGATCGTCGGCCTGTTGATCGATCGCTGGTTGCGTCAACTGGTACTGGTCAGTTGCGTCCTGTTCGCTCTTTCGGCGCTGCTGCTGGCGTTCCAGGCCGATACGCCGATGGCGGTCTATGCCTCGATAGCCCTCTGGGGATTGTCGTTCGGAGGCCTGGCCACGTTGCTGCAAACCGCGCTGGCCAAGGCTGCCGGGAGCGCTGCCGATGCCGCGCAGTCGATGCTGGTGACCGCCTGGAACCTGGCGATCGCCGGGGGCGGGCTGGTGGGTGGCGTGCTGCTGGAAGGCCCGGGCGTATTGTCGTTTCCCTGGGTGATCATCGGCCTGTTGCTGGTTTGCCTGCTGGTGGCCGTGAACGCCCGACGCCATGGGTTTCCCGCCATACGCTGAAAACAAAAACCCCGGCGCGCTGGCCGGGGTTCCTGTTTGTTACTTCAGTCGGGCATCAGAAGCGCTTGATGTCAGCCTGGTTTTCCAACTGTTTGCGGTACGCGGCGAAGTCTTGCTGACCCACACGCGACGCGAGGAAGCGACGGTACTGAGCCTTCTCTTCATCGGTTGGAGCAGCGGCTTCGTTCACACCACTCAGTTGCAAGACCACCAGGCTGCCGTTCGGCAGCGTCACGCTGCTGAAGGTCGGCTTGTCCTTGGCCGCTGGCTTGGCCATGCGGAACAGGGCCTGCAGCACGATAGGCTCGACGCCTTCCTGGCCGCGGGTCACCGCTTCGGAAACCTTCCAGCTCTGACCGTCGACAGGCGCCTTCAGCGCAGTCTTGCCTTCACGCAGGCTGGCGATCAAGGCGTCGGCCTTGGCCTTGGCGGCAGCACTGGCGTGCTCCTTGGCCAATTGCGCGCGGATGCTGCTGGCGACGCTTTCCAGCGGCAGCTGCTCTGGCTTGCGGTGCTCTTTGGCGCGCAAGACCACTACCGTTTCCGGGTCCAGCTCGATAGCGGTGCTGTTGGCACCCTCATCCAGCACTTCAGGGCTGAAAGCAGCCTGAATCACGGCGCGGTTGGCGGCGATGCCCTCGCCCCCTTCACGCCCGAACGGTGCGGAAGTGTGTACGGTCAGTTTCAGCTCTTGAGCCGGCTGGGCCAGATCCGAAGCTTCGAACGAGGAGTCTTCCAGCTGCTTGGTCGCCTCGACAAAACGTTGCTCGACCTGCTGGGTTTTCAGCTCGCGGGTCAGCTTGTCTTTCAGGCTGGCGAAACTTGGCACTTCAGGTGCCTCGACGCCCAGCAGCTTGATCAGGTGGAAACCGAAACCGGTGCGTACCGGTGCCGATACCTGGTCCTTGTTCAAGGCGTACAGCGCTTCCTCGAAGGCCGGGTCATAGACGCCAGGGCCGGCATAACCGAGGTCACCACCGTTGTTCGCCGAACCCGGATCCTGGGAGAACTCCTTGGCCAGCGCCTCGAAGCTTTCGCCCTTGGCCAGGCGCGCCTGGATCTCTTCGATCTTGGCCTTGGCCTGCGCTTCGTTCACCTTGTCGTTCACTTCGATCAGGATGTGCGCGGCACGACGCTGCTCGGACAGGTTGGCGGTTTCTTTCTGATACAACGCCTGCAGCTCTTCGTCCTTGACGCTGACCTGATCGAAGAAGGAAGCCTTCTTCAACTCCAGATAGTCGATAACCACCTGGTCCGGCGACATGAATTCCTTGGCGTGTTCGTCGTAGTAAGCCTTGACCTCATCGTCGGTCAGCTTGACTGCCGCGGGGTCGGCCTTGATGGTCAGGGAAGCGTAATCGCGGGTCTGCTTTTCCAGACGAGCGAATGCCAGCACCTGGGCATCGGTCACGAAACCGCTGCCAGCCAGACCGGCGCGTACCTGGCCGATCAGCATTTCCTGAGCCAGCATCTGACGGAACTGCATCCGGCTATAACCCAGCTGACGGATCACCTGGTCGAAACGCTCAGGGCTGAACTTGCCGTCCACCAGGAATTCCGGCGTTTGCAGGATCACCTGATCCAGAGCGGCGTCAGAGAAAGCGAACTTAGAGTTTTCCGCGCCTTGCAGCAGCAGCTTGCGGTCGATCAGACCTTTGAGAGCGGCTTCACGCAGCAGCTTCTCGTCGAGCAAGGAAGCGTCGAAATCCTTGCCCAGTTGTTGCATGAGCTGGCGGCGTTGCATATCAACCGCCTGGCTCAGCTCATTCTGGGTGATTTCTTCGCCATTGACCTTGGCCGCGTCCTGACTGGTGGAAGTGGCTTGAAAAATGGCATCGAAACCGGTCAGCGCCATCAGTGCGACGATGACCCCGATAATGGTCTTGGCAATCCAGCCTTGTGAATTGTCCCTGATATTCTGCAGCATGCGTCCCCCAGAAACGGTTGTACTTCAAATTAAGCAACCGTGGAGCGTGGGTAGAGTCCGGATAGAAGAAAGGCGCATCCGAGGATGCGCCTTTCTCGTAACTGGCGGAGCGGACTGGGGTTCGAACCTTCGATCCCCGATGTGACAAACCGGATTTCTAACCGGCTGCCCTACCGCTCCGCTGCCAGGTCGGGAAAGACCCCGACCCGGGTAGGCAAAGGCTTGAAGGAGGCTTAGTTAACGGCTTCTTTCAGTGCTTTACCGGCTTTGAAACCTGGTTTTTTGGCTGCAGCGATTTCCAGCGTCTTACCGGTCTGTGGGTTACGACCAATGCGAGCAGGACGATCGGTAACAGAGAAAGTACCGAAACCAACCAGTACAACGGAGTCGCCAGCCTTAAGAGCGCCAGTGACGGATTCGATTACTGCATCCAGCGCACGGCCAGCAGCAGCTTTCGGGATATCAGCAGATGCAGCGATAGCATCAATCAGTTCCGACTTGTTCACTCTAAGTCCCCTTATATATCTATTTGAGTATGATTCTAAGTTTTTTGGTGAAAGCAAAAACCAGTGCTGAATGGCCTACAGACACTTAAGAGCCGCTTTATAACAAGGGCTCTAAAAAGCTGTCAAGGAAGCCCCCCAGGCTAATGCGTACTAATGCGTGCTAATTCTTTCCTTAGAGTCAGACTCGCGTTTTTCATCCTTTGCAACTATCTCTGGAGCCACATCCGGCAAGGGCTCCGGCGCGTATTGCAGCGCAATTTGGAGGACTTCGTCAATCCATTTAACTGGCTTAATTTGCAGATCCTGCTTGATATTGTCAGGAATTTCCTTCAAATCGCGCACATTCTCTTCTGGAATGATGACGGTCTTGATTCCACCACGATGTGCTGCAAGAAGTTTCTCTTTCAAACCACCGATAGCCAACACCTGACCACGCAGGGTGATTTCCCCGGTCATGGCCACATCAGCCCGCACCGGAATACCGGTCAGTGCAGAAACCAGAGCAGTGCACATGCCTACGCCAGCGCTAGGGCCGTCTTTCGGGGTCGCCCCTTCCGGCATATGGATATGGGTGTCGCGCTTCTCGTGGAAGTCCAGGGGGATTCCCAGGCTCTTCGCACGGCTACGCACTACCGTCAGTGCCGCGGTGATCGATTCGACCATCACGTCGCCCAGCGAACCGGTCTTGATCAACTGACCTTTGCCAGGTACCACGGCGGCTTCGATGGTCAGTAGCTCGCCACCGACCTGGGTCCAGGCCAGGCCCGTTACCTGACCGATCTGATCCTGTTGCTCGGCCAGGCCGTAGCGGAATTTGCGCACGCCGAGGAAGTGCTCCAGCAGGTCGGAAGTGACCTTCACCGAGAAGCGTTTTTCCAGCGCATGCTCCTTCACCGCCTTGCGGCAAACCTTGGCGATCTGGCGTTCCAGCCCACGTACACCGGCTTCGCGGGTGTAGTAGCGGATGATGTCGCGAATGGCTTCTTCGTCGAACTCCAGCTCGCCTTTCTTCAGGCCGTTGGCCTGGATCTGCTTCGGCGACAGGTATTTGACCGCGATGTTGATCTTCTCGTCCTCGGTGTAACCCGGCAGACGAATCACCTCCATCCGGTCCAGCAACGCTGGCGGAATATTCATCGAGTTGGAGGTGCAAAGGAACATCACATCGGAGAGGTCGTAATCGACTTCCAGATAGTGGTCGTTGAAGTTGTGGTTCTGCTCGGGATCGAGCACTTCGAGCAATGCCGAAGCCGGATCGCCGCGCATGTCGCTGCCCATCTTGTCGATTTCATCGAGCAGGAACAGTGGGTTGCGAACGCCCACCTTTGTCATCTTTTGAATCAATCTTCCCGGCATCGAACCAATATAGGTACGACGATGGCCGCGAATTTCCGCTTCATCGCGCACGCCGCCAAGGGCCATGCGTACGAATTTACGGTTAGTGGCGTGAGCAATCGACTCTGCCAGGGAGGTTTTACCGACCCCTGGAGGTCCGACCAGGCACAGTACCGGACCACGAATCTTCTTCACGCGCTTTTGCACGGCGAGGTATTCGAGAATCCGCTCTTTGACTTCTTCCAGGCCATAGTGGTCGGCGTCGAGGATATCTTCGGCACGCGCCAGGTCCAGACGAACCTTGCTTTGGGCCTTCCACGGCACCTGAACCAGCCAGTCGATGTACGAACGCACCACTGTGGCTTCAGCCGACATCGGCGACATCTGCTTGAGCTTGTTCAGCTCGGCCTGGGCCTTGGCCAGGGCGTCCTTTGGCAAGCCGGCGGCGTCGATGCGCTTTTTCAGCTCTTCGACTTCGTTGTGACCTTCGTCACCGTCGCCCAGCTCTTTCTGAATGGCCTTCATCTGCTCATTCAGGTAGTACTCGCGCTGGCTGCGCTCCATTTGCTTCTTCACGCGACCGCGAATGCGCTTCTCGACCTGCAACAGATCGATTTCCGCATCCAGCAACGCCAGCACGTGTTCGACACGCGCCGACAGGTCGATGATTTCGAGAATTTCCTGCTTCTGCTCGATTTTCAGCGCCATATGGGCGGCCATGGTGTCTACCAGGCGGCTCGGCTCATCGATGCTGTTGAGGGACGACAGCACTTCGGCGGGGACTTTCTTGCCCAACTGCACGTACTGCTCGAACTGGGACAGCAGACTGCGGACAAAGACTTCCGACTCGCGCTCAGGAGCATCCACCTCGTCAATCAGGGAGACTTCGGCACGGCAGTGGCCATCCACTTCGCTGAAACGCTCCACAGCGCCCCGCTGCTCGCCCTCGACCAGTACTTTGACGGTGCCATCGGGCAACTTGAGCAATTGCAGAACAGTGGCAATGGTACCTACGCGATAGAGTGCATCTTCACCGGGATCATCATCAGCAGGATTTTTCTGAGCCAACAGAAGAATCTGCTTGTCGCCCGTCATCGCGGCCTCGAGGGCTTCGATAGACTTCTCGCGCCCCACGAACAGCGGGATAACCATGTGCGGATAAACCACGACATCACGCAATGGCAGGAGAGGCAATTCGATGGTTGTCTTCATGATTTCGCCTCTACGGCGGCCATAAGGCCGTAAACAGATGGAAGTAAGCTTGAAACCAAGATGGGGGCTGCCTCGAAAAAAAACAAGCTCAAAGACAGTACTTTAAAGGCAGTAAAAGCAAAGGGGCCCGAAGGCCCCTTCTGTCAAACCAGCAGTCCGGCGCTTAAGCGTCCGGGGCTGCCTTGGCAGTCGGCTCACTGTTTTCATAGATATACAGTGGCTTGGACTTACCCTCTATAACGCTTTCATCGATCACTACTTTACTCACCTCGGACTGCGAGGGGATCTCATACATAGTGTCGAGCAACACGCCTTCGAGAATAGAACGCAATCCGCGAGCACCGGTCTTGCGCTCAAGCGCACGCTTGGCGACCGACTTGAGGGCATCGGTACGGAACTCCAGATCGACGCCTTCCATCTCGAACAGCTTGGCATACTGCTTGGTCAAGGCGTTCTTCGGCTCGGTGAGGATCTGGATCAGCGCTGCTTCATCCAACTCGTCCAGGGTTGCCAGAACCGGCAGACGCCCCACGAACTCCGGAATCAGGCCGAACTTGACCAGATCGTCCGGTTCGACTTCACGCAGGGATTCGCCGACCTTCTTGCCCTCTTCCTTGCTGCGTACTTCGGCATTGAAGCCGATGCCGCCGCGAGTCGAACGGTTCTGAATAACCTTTTCCAGACCCGAGAACGCACCACCGCAGATGAACAGGATGTTGCGCGTATCGACCTGCAGGAACTCTTGCTGCGGATGCTTGCGACCACCTTGAGGCGGAACGGAAGCCACAGTACCTTCGATCAGTTTCAACAGGGCCTGCTGAACGCCCTCACCCGAAACGTCACGGGTAATCGAAGGGTTGTCAGACTTGCGGGAAATCTTGTCGATTTCATCGATATAGACGATGCCCATTTGAGCTTTCTCTACATCGTAATCGCACTTCTGCAGCAGTTTCTGAATGATGTTCTCGACGTCCTCACCCACATAACCGGCTTCGGTCAGGGTGGTGGCGTCGGCAATGGTGAACGGTACATTCAACAGGCGCGCCAGGGTCTCTGCCAGCAGAGTCTTGCCCGAACCTGTAGGGCCAATCAGCAAGATGTTGCTCTTGCCCAGTTCGACCTCGTCATTCTTCTTGTCACGCTGGTTGAGGCGCTTGTAGTGGTTGTATACCGCTACTGCCAGAACCTTTTTCGCACGCTCCTGACCAATCACATACTGATCAAGGATGCCGCTGATTTCTTTAGGCGAAGGCAATTTATGCGCGCTGCTTTCGGCCTGTGCTTCCTGCACCTCCTCACGGATGATGTCGTTGCACAGGTCGACGCACTCGTCGCAGATAAAGACCGAGGGGCCGGCAATCAATTTGCGTACTTCATGCTGGCTTTTGCCACAGAAGGAGCAATAAAGCAGTTTGCCGTTGTCCTCGCCGTTGCGGGTGTCAGTCATTCGATCGATCCAAATCCGATAGGCTTGCAACACAAGATGAAGGCAATTGCGGGCTTTTTCAAGCCCACAGGTGGCCGGTTAAACCAACCACCTACATTTGAGTTGCTTAGGCAGGCATTTGACGCTTGGTGATCACAGAGTCAATCAGGCCGTATTCAGCCGCGCGCTCTGCGCTCATGAAGTTGTCGCGCTCGGTATCGCGCTCGATGGTCTCGAGGCTCTGACCGGTGTGATGAGCCAGCAGCGAGTTCAGACGCGAACGGATGTGCAGGATTTCCTTGGCATGGATGTCGATATCCGACGCCTGGCCCTGGAAACCGCCCAATGGCTGGTGAATCATCATCCGCGAGTTAGGCAGGCAATGACGCTTGCCCGCTGCGCCACCGGCGAGCAGGAAGGCCCCCATGCTGCAGGCCTGGCCAATGCAGATGGTGGAAACGTCCGGTTTGATGAATTGCATGGTGTCGTAGATCGACATGCCTGCTGTCACCGAACCGCCTGGCGAGTTGATGTAGAGATGGATGTCCTTGTCCGGGTTTTCCGCTTCAAGGAAGAGCAATTGTGCCGCGACCAGGTTGGCCATGTAGTCTTCTACCGGGCCAATCAGGAAGATCACCCGCTCCTTGAGGAGGCGCGAGTAGATGTCATAGGCGCGTTCGCCACGGGCGGACTGCTCGATAACCATCGGGACCAGGCCGCCTGCGGCCTGGATGTCAGAGCTCTGCTGATAATAAGAATTGCGGGACATGTCCTGCAGTCACTCCCAAATAGTCATGTCTTGAATACGCATAAGCCAGCACGAAGGCTGGCTTATGGTGTGTATTTTCGAACGAGTAAAAAATCAGTCGGCTTGTGGTGCTTCTACCGGCTTGACCGCTTCTTCGTAAGAGACCGATTTGTCGGTCACGCTAGCTTTCTGCAGAACAGTATCCACAACTTGTTCTTCCAGCACAACCGAACGGACTTCGTTCAGTTGCTGCTCGTTCTTGTAGTACCAGGACACGACCTGCTCTGGCTCTTGGTAAGCAGAAGCCATTTCCTGAATCAGCTCACGCACGCGGGTTTCGTCAGGCTTGAGGTCGAATTGCTTGACCACTTCGGCCACGATCAGACCCAGTACAACGCGACGCTTGGCTTGCTCTTCGAACAGCTCGGCCGGCAGTTGATCAGGCTTGATGTTGCCACCGAACTGCTGAACGGCTTGAACGCGCAGACGGTTCACTTCGTTGTCCAGCAGAGCCTTAGGCACTTCGATCGGGTTGGCAGCCAGCAGGCCGTCCATTACCTGGTTCTTGACCTTGGACTTGATGGCCTGACGCAGTTCGCGTTCCATGTTCTTGCGAACTTCGGCGCGGAAACCTTCCAGACCGGCTTCTTTGATACCAAATTGAGCGAAGAACTCTTCGGTCAGCTCTGGCAGCTTAGGCTCGGAAACGGTGTTGACGGTGACAGTGAACTCGGCGGCTTTGTTAGCCAGGTCCAGGTTCTGGTAGTTCTCTGGGAAAGTCAGGTTCAGAACACGCTCTTCACCCGCTTTGGCGCCAACCAGGCCTTCTTCGAAGCCTGGGATCATGCGGCCGGAACCCAGCACCAGCTGAGTACCCTTGGCGGAACCGCCAGCGAACACTTCACCGTCGACCTTGCCGACGAAATCGATGTTCAGTTGGTCTTCGTTTTGAGCGGCGCGGTCGGCCACTTCGAAGCGAATGTTCTGCTTGCGCAGGATTTCCAGCATGTTGTCCAGATCGGCATCAGCCACGTCAGCGCTCAGGCGCTCAACGGCGATGGACTCGAAACCGGCAACGGTGAACTCAGGGAACACTTCGAAGGTTGCAACGTATTCCAGATCCTTGCCCTTCTCCAGAACCTTTGGCTCAACCGAAGGAGCGCCAGCCGGGTTCAGCTTCTGCTCGACAACGGCTTCGTAGAAGGAAGCCTGGATCACGTCGCCCACAGCTTCTTGACGCGCATCAGCTTCATAACGCTGACGGATCACGCTCATTGGGACTTTGCCAGGACGGAAGCCCGGAATCTTGGCCTTTTGGGCAGTCTGCTGCAGACGCTTGTTGACCTGTGTCTCGATGCGCTCAGCCGGCACGGTGATGCTCATGCGGCGCTCAAGAGCAGAAGTATTTTCAACAGAAACTTGCATGGATATTCCTCGTTGCACAGACGTTAGCCGGCCGTTTCCGACCCCAGAATCAAGGGCATGCATTCTAGTGGGTCAAACTCAAGAAGTCACCCTACTGAAAACGGGTAAAAAAACAGCTGGCGATTTAAAGGCGGGGACCAACGGTTGAGCCGCGCCCTGAGAGCAAATACAGCGAATCAAACCAGGGCCTCTGCACCCGTGCTTCTATATATAGAAGGAACGGCGCGTCACACCCCGGATGACCGGACCAAACCACAGCCCGACCGGTAAACCTTCAGCATTCCAGCGACAAAAGGACGAGTGTTTCGTCGCCTCCCCGGCCCACCACCTGCGACCTGCTGGAAATACAGACTTCTGAAACGAAAACGGCGCAGCCCTTTTCAGGTGCTGCGCCGTTTTCTGCTATATAAATAGCTACTTAATTGGTGCGGACGAAGAGACTCGAACTCTTACACCTTGCGGCGCTGGAACCTAAATCCAGTGTGTCTACCAATTCCACCACGTCCGCGTATCAAGCTTTTAAAGCAAAGGCGCCAGACTATTAATCTGGCGCCTTTCGGAATATGGGGTGGACGATGGGGATCGAACCCACGACAACAGGAGTCACAATCCTGTGCTCTACCAACTGAGCTACGCCCACCATATTGCGTTGTTGCGTTGTTGCGTTACTTGTGCCAAAGCTGCCTAATGGCGCACCCGGCAGGACTCGAACCTGCGACCATCCGCTTAGAAGGCGGATGCTCTATCCAGCTGAGCTACGGGCGCCTTATTAATCTGTATTCTTTAATGATTACAAACTAAGTGCTTTCAGTCGTTACGAGTTAAACATCAACTCTGCCCGACCTTCTTAACCAGTGCTAGGCTGTGCCCGACAAGTGCGACGAATGTTATAGACGAGCCGTTAGGTCGTCAACTCTTTTTTGAAAAAAATTCATTTAATTAAAGGAGTTAGGGGAATTTGCAGACCAAGCGCCTTTGCCCTCACGTCCTGGCATGCGAGAATGTGTTCTCTTTTTCTCTCCCTCTCGATGGTTAATCACGCGTCATGACTGCACAACTAATCGACGGCAAAGCGATCGCCGCTAGCCTGCGCCAGCAGATCGCCAAACGTGTCGCCGAGCGTAGCCAGCAAGGCCTGCGTACTCCAGGCCTCGCGGTGATCCTGGTCGGCAGCGACCCGGCCTCTCAGGTTTATGTCTCGCACAAGCGTAAAGACTGCGAAGAGGTCGGCTTTCTTTCACAAGCCTATGACTTACCTTCTGACACCACTCAAGAAGCACTGGCCGGCCTGATCGACCGCCTCAACGATGACCCGAACATCGATGGCGTCCTGCTGCAACTGCCACTGCCCGAACACCTCGATGCCTCCAAGCTGCTGGAGCGCATCCGCCCGGATAAAGACGTGGATGGTTTCCATCCTTATAACGTCGGCCGCCTGGCCCAACGTATCCCTCTGCTACGCCCATGCACGCCGAAAGGCATCATGACCCTGCTGGAAAGCACCGGTGCCGATCTGTACGGCATGGATGCGGTAGTGGTCGGTGCGTCCAACATCGTCGGGCGCCCGATGGCGATGGAGCTGCTACTCGCTGGCTGCACCGTTACCGTTACCCACCGCTTCACCAAGGATCTGGCCGGCCATGTCGGGCGTGCCGACCTGGTGGTCGTGGCCGCCGGCAAGCCGGGTCTGGTCAAGGGTGAGTGGATCAAGGAAGGCGCCATCGTCATCGACGTCGGCATCAACCGCCAGGAAGACGGCAAGCTGGTGGGTGACGTGGTCTACGAGACCGCCCTGCCCCGCGCCGGCTGGATCACCCCCGTACCGGGCGGTGTTGGCCCGATGACTCGCGCCTGCCTGCTGGAAAATACGTTGTACGCGGCAGAAACGCTGCACGACTGACGCTGGGAAATAGCCCGGATAAAAGAACCCCGCCACTGGCGGGGTTCTTTGTTTCTGCTCGCCGAAAGCCCGAAGCGAGTAGCCCCCGCTTGCAGTGACGATCAACTCATCAGAAAGGAGGGAACCGAACTGATACAAAACTGATACAGGATGAAATTTAATTTACCTGAAGCCCTTTACCTACGGGCGTGTAGCTCTTTCCTGGCACATACTCATAAAATGTAACGTTTTTCTGAAAGCAGCCCGTTGCAGAACGGCATATCCACTTCATGAGTCCGCCCGCGTGAAAATCCGTCTTTCTATCCTGAGCCTATTTTTTGCATTTACAGGCACCTTTATCACGCAGAGCGCCGTCGCTCGCGAAACTACCGAAGCGCCACGCGACCCTTCCCAACTGCACATTGCCTCCGGCAGCGCCATGCTGCTGGATCTGCAGACCAACAAGGTCATCTATTCCAGCAACCCCGACGTGGTCGTGCCCATCGCTTCGGTGACCAAGCTGATGACCGGTCTGATCGTACTCGACGCCAAACAATCACTGGATGAGTACATTTCCGTGGACATCAGCAACACCCCGGAAATGAAAGGCGTGTTTTCCCGGGTCAAGCTCAAGAGCGAACTCCCGCGCAAAGAGATGCTGCTGATCGCCCTGATGTCGTCGGAAAACCGTGCCGCCGCCAGCCTCGCCCACCACTACCCGGGCGGGTACGCAGCCTTTATCGCCGCCATGAATGCCAAAGCCAAGGCACTGGGTATGACCAGCACGCACTATGTCGAGCCGACCGGCCTGTCGGTCCATAACGTGTCCACCGCACGGGACCTGAGCAAACTGTTGCTGGCGGCGCGCAAATACCCACTATTGAGCGAACTGAGCACCACCAAGGAAAAGACCGTGGCGTTCCGCAAACCCAACTACACCCTGGGTTTTCGTAATACCGATCACCTGGTCAACAGAGCCAACTGGGACATCAAGCTGACCAAGACCGGCTTTACCGATGAAGCAGGCCACTGCCTGGTACTGGTGACCAGCATGAGCAACCGCCCGGTCGCCCTGGTAATTCTCGACGCCTTTGGCAAATACACGCACTTCGCCGATGCCAGCCGCATCCGCCAGTGGCTGGAAACCGGTAAAAGCGGCTCGGTACCGAATGCCGCCTTGAGCTACAAGGCCGGCAAAAACCTGAAAAGCCGTCAGAGCGGCGTCGCCCAAACTGCCGAATAGAACCCGGCAGACACAAAAAAGGCTGCAGATCCGTCGATCGCAGCCAGTTCAAAGGACGGCGCCCAAGGGCGCCGTCAGCGTTTCTGCAACCTCAGTTGGCGCTCAGCGCCTTGGTCGCCCGTGCCGCCGCGTTCTCCTGCCCGGCCCGGGCCAACTCATCGGCTGCCTTCAACCAACGCTGGCGATCGACCTGGGCTGGCACCTGGGTCGGCCCCTGAATCAACACCGCCCAGTGCCCCGCACTGCTCCAGGCCGACTCGAACTCAGCAAAGTCCATCAACAGACGACGATTCATTCCCGCACGCAGCAGCACCGTCTGTTTGTGTCGGTTATAGCCCGCCAGCACGGCATAACGAGGCTCGGCCCAGAACGCCGAACCTTCGGTGTAACGCACCATCACCGGGTATCCGGCGGCAACCTGGGTCAGCAGCGCCGATAAATTGTCGTCCAGCGGATAGACCACCATCCCATACTCACGCGCCAGGGTCAGCATGTTCTGCTGCAACTTCGCCTCGGCGCCTGGCAGGTGCAGCGGCTTGTCCAGCAGACCCGGGGTGATCGCGATGCCTTGCTGGGACAGCATGCTGGCCAGGGTACCTGGGCCGCTCTGATAGGTTTCGCCGCGGAAAAACGGCACGCCGTTGAGTTCCACCCGCTCGGGCAGGCGCTGAATCTCCGGCTGCACGCTGCTGGCGCAACCGGCCAGCGTCAGGGCGCAAGCGCCCACCAACAACAGTGTTCGAAATCGCAGAAACATCCGTTCCATCATGACTCTCTTGTGCAGACGCCAAGCCAGGAGCCCCGGCCGAAACGCTGATCATAGGGCGCCGCGATGCAGGGGTATAGCGTTAAGCCGCGGTAATTTGCGCCCCCCATAGAGCAAAGTGGTCGATGACACTCGACTATTGGTCAATGGCTTGAAACACATCCGCGACTAGACTGTCCATTGCGAAGAGTGTGTGCCCTGGACAGGGCAACAAGGAGGCATGCATGAGCCTGACAACGACAATCCTGATGCTGATCGGCGGCTGGCTGGCCGTTGCCGCTGCCATGCTCTGGGGTGTCTTGCGGATCGTTCGCCGACACCATCATCCGCGTTTGCCGACTCCCGCCGCGAAAACCGCAAAACCGGCCCGGCATCACGCCACCGCGCACTGACTGGTACTTTTTCTTCTGCCCAATAAAAAACGGCGGCCTGTGTCCTTGAACACAGGCCGCCGTCGGTTGTTGCCGCAAATCAGGCTTCGACTTCCGCCTCCGCCGCCACCCGCTTCTGCCGGGCACGACGAGCCAGCATGTTCAGCCCCTCGATGGCCGCCGAGAAGGCCATGGCCGCGTACACATAACCTTTTGGCACATGGGCACCGAAACCTTCGGCGATCAGGGTCATGCCGATCATGATCAGGAAGCCCAGGGCCAGCATGACCACCGTCGGGTTGTCATTGATGAACTTGGCCAGAGGCTCGGCCGCCAGCAACATCACCAGTACCGACACCACCACCGCAATGATCATGATCGGCAAGTGCTCGGTCATGCCGACCGCAGTGATGATGCTGTCGATGGAGAACACCATGTCCAACATCAGGATCTGGCCGATCGCTGCGGCAAAACCCAAGGACACGCCCGCGGTCTCGCTTTTGCTGTCCTGCGGCTCCGGGTCCATGCTGTGATGGATCTCCGTGGTGGCCTTCCACAGCAGGAACAGGCCGCCGGCAATCAGGATCATGTCCTTCCAGGAAAAGACCTGGCCGAAGACATCGATCACTGGCTCGGTCAGTTGCACGATGAAGGCGATGGTGCTGAGCAGTGCCAGACGCAGGATCAGGGCCATGCCGATACCGATCCGCCGGGCCTTGGCCCGGTGCTGCTCGGGCAGCTTGTTGGTCAGGATCGAAATGAAGATCAGGTTATCGATGCCGAGCACGATTTCCATGACCACCAGGGTTGCCAGGGCGACCCAGGCGGTGGGGCTGGCGGCGAGTTGTAAAAGGTATTCCATGGCTCAGTCCTGAGTCGGGGTATGGGGGGATCAGATTTCCTGGGACGACGAGGTGGCTTCTTTGGCCTCATCAGCCGGCTTTTCCTGCTTGCTGATCAAGCCTTGGGTCGCGTCGCTGATCGCCTGTTCGGCGGCCTTGTGCGTGTCGTCGATCGCCTGCTTGGCGTTTTCCGCGGCCTTGCCCAACAGCTGTTGCGCGCTTTTTTCCGCCTGCTCGCAACCGGCAAGGGTGATCAACGACAACGCCAGCAACGATGCGGCGATGGATTTATAGGTCATTGCGCTTTCCTCGTTAGAACGGACCGGGCCGAGACGATGGCCCGTCAATAGCGAGGCATTCTATGGAGGCGAACACTTCAGGAAAATTCGTATTTTTAACAGCTATACTTCGATTTTTACGAATCAAAGCCAGCCATGCTCAACTATCGCCAACTGCACTACTTCTGGGTCGTCGCCAAGACCGGCAGCATCGTCCGGGCTTGCGAGCAACTGAACCTGACCCCGCAAACCATCAGCGGCCAGATCACCCTGCTCGAACAAACCTACGGCATCGAGTTGTTTCGCCGGGTCGGCCGGCAATTGGAGTTGACCGAAGCCGGGCGCCAGACCCTGCCTTACGCCGAGCAGATGTTCCAGCTCGGCGGCGAGCTGGAAGCCATGCTCCAGGCCCAGCCCAACGAACAGCAGATCCTGTTTCGGGTCGGCGTGGCCGATGTGGTGCCCAAATCGATCGTCTACCGCCTGATCGCCCCGACCATGGAGCTGAACGAACCGATCCGCATCACCTGCCGCGAGGACAAACTCGAACGCCTGCTGGCCGACCTGGCCATCCAGCGCCTGGACCTGGTGATTTCCGACAGCCCCATGCCTTCGCACCTAGACATCAAGGGCTACAGCCAGAAACTCGGCGAATGCGGTATCAGTTTTTTCGCCACCGAAGAACTGGCCGAGCGCTATGGAACGAACTTTCCCCATAGCCTGCATGGCGCTCCGCTGCTGATTCCCGGGCAGGAAACCGTGGTGCGCAGCCGGCTGCTGCGCTGGCTGGCCGAGCAGCAGATACAACCCAGGATCATCGGTGAGTTCGACGACAGTGCCTTGATGCAGGCATTCGGCCAATCAGGCAGCGGAATCTTTATCAGCCCCAGCGTGATCGCCGACGAAGTGCGGCGCCAATACGGCGTGCAACTGATCGGCCAGACCGATGCGGTCAGCGAGTCGTTCTACGCCATTTCGGTCGAACGCAAGGTCAAGCACCCCGGCATCGTGGCGATCACCGAAGGCGCCCGCCGCGAGCTGTTCACCGCACTGGGCGCTTGAGGAGAGTCAGGCGCAGCTGGCCTGTGGCTTGAAGGTCATCAACAGCAGGGCCAGCAGGATCGACACCAGGATAAAACCGGCGGCGGCGAATCCCAGGCTGCCCAGCCCCAGGGTGTCGATCACCCGGCCGCCGACCATGGCGCCCAGGCCGATGCCCAGGTTGGCTCCGGCGATGTTCAGCGAAGCGGCAAACGCCGGCGCCTGAGGCGCGGCCTTGATCAGGCGGACATGGCTGACCAGAAACAGCGCCGCCTGGGTCACGCCCCAGATGCCCATGGCCGCGGCCAGGCCCAGCGGCGAGTGAATGCTCGGCACCAGCGCCACCATGCCGCCGATCATCAAGGCGCAGAAGCCCATGGAGGCCAGCAACGGATGGCGATCCACCGCGCGGCCACCCAACGAGTTGCCGATCAGCCCCACCGCGCCGAAACCCATCAGGCACCAACCCACCAGCGTGCCGTTGAAACCCGCCAGGCGCTCGAGGATATCCGCCAGGTAGGTGTAGGCGGTGAACATGCCGCTGAACACCAGGATCGACAGCAGCACATGCCCCTGCATCAAGGGGCTGCGCAGGATGCCGAACTGCGAGCGCAGGCTGGCCTGCTCGTTGTGCACGCGGGTCTGCGGCAGGTAGACATACAGCAGCAGCGCCTTGGCAAAGGCCACCAGCGCCAGGATGCCGAACGCGGCGCGCCAGCCGAAGGCATCGGAAATCAGCGTACCCACCGGAATGCCGAACACCGTGGCACAGACGATGCCGAAGCCGATCTTGGCGATGGCCCGTCCGGCGTAGTCAGGACCGACGATGTCCACCGCGGTTTCGCTGGCCAAAGCCCAGAACACCGGCAAGCCCAGCGCCGGGATCAGCCGCGCCACCGCCATCACCCAGATATTCGGTGCCAGCGCCGCCAGGGTGTTGGCCAGGCCGAACATCACCAGCACCGAAATGAACAGGCGCTTGCGCTGGAAGCGGGCGAAATAGGCCGTGAGGAACGGCCCGAACGCCGCCACGGTGAAGGCGAACAAGGTCACCAACAGGCCGGCCTGGGGCACGCTGACCGCTAGGTCCCGGGCAATCGAAGGCAGCAGGCCGACAATGATGAACTCCGTCGTCAGCACGGTAAAACCGGCGGCTGACAACAGCAGAATGGGCAACAGCATGGAAAACTCCGGAAACGACGACATCAGCGATGGCCTGGTGGCCCGCTGACTGGAGATGAGAAGAGGATGGCGAATCCTAACAGAATGTGTCCGCCCATGTCTGGGGCAGCGGCGAAAAAACCGCAGGCTACTCTGGAAGGCTCAGGTGGCAGATCGTCACATCCGTGGGCGAACCCCGTGTGATAAAGTCCGCCCCCTGCCGCAACACCCCGTACCTTCAGCAACTCATCAGCACGGCGTCCCACGTCGACGCACGGCATATTAAAAAAATCAGAGATACCGCTATGACTGCTTCGCCCCCGTCGCTCCTGGAAAAACTCAAACGCACCAGCCTGGTCACGCAGATCGTCATTGGCCTGATCGCCGGTATCGCCCTGGCGCTGCTGGCCCCCGAACTGGCGAAATCCACCGCCTTTATCGGCAAGGTCTTTGTCTCGGCATTGAAAGCCGTGGCGCCGATCCTGGTATTCGTGCTGGTCATGGCCTCCATCGCCAACCACAAGCACGGCCAGGAAACCCATATCCGCCCGATCCTCTGGCTCTACCTGCTGGGCACTTTCGCCGCGGCGGTGGTGGCGGTGATCGCCAGCAGCCTGTTCCCCTCCTCCCTGGTGCTGAGCACCCATGATGTCGCCATCTCCGCTCCCGGCGGCATCAGCGAAGTCCTGCAAAGCCTGCTGCTGAGCGTGGTGGACAACCCGGTCAGCGCGCTGATGAACGCCAACTTCATCGGCATCCTGGCCTGGGCCATCGGCATGGGCGTGGCCATCCGCCATGCCGGCAACACCACCCGCACCGTGCTGGACGACCTGTCCAACGGCGTGACCCTGATCGTCCGAGTGGTGATCCGCTTCGCCCCGCTGGGCATCTTCGGCCTGGTGGCCTCGACCCTGGCCACCTCCGGCTTCGGCGCCCTGCTCGGTTATATGCACCTGCTGGCGGTACTGATTGGCTGCATGCTGTTCGTCGCGCTGGTGATGAACCCGCTGATCGTGTTCTGGAAGATCCGCCGCAACCCGTTCCCGCTGGTGCTCATGTGCCTGCGCGAAAGCGGCATCACCGCCTTCTTCACCCGCAGCTCGGCGGCCAACATTCCGGTCAACCTGGAGCTGAGCAAGCGCCTGGGCCTGCATGAAGACACCTATTCGGTGTCGATCCCGCTGGGCGCCACCATCAACATGGCCGGTGCCGCCATCACCATCACTGTGCTGACCCTGGCGGCCGTGCATACCCTGGGTATCGCCGTCGACCTGCCCACCGCCGTGCTGCTCAGCGTAGTCGCCGCCATCTGTGCCTGTGGCGCTTCCGGCGTGGCCGGCGGTTCGCTGCTGTTGATTCCGCTGGCCTGCAGCCTGTTCGGCATCCCCAGCGAAATCGCCATGCAGGTGGTCGCCGTCGGCTTCATCATCGGCGTGCTGCAGGACTCGGCGGAAACCGCGCTGAACTCCTCCACCGATGTGCTCTTCACCGCCGCCGCGTGCATGGCCCAGGAAGAGAAGGTCCGCCAGACCGCCTGATCCTGCACGAATAGCGCGCACTAAAAAGCCCGGCAAGGCTCGCACCTTGCCGGGCTTTTTTATGGGCCTGGCCCACAACTACATCAGAAAGCGCCCATGTAGTCGCGCTTGCCGATTTCCACGCCGTTGTGGCGCAGGATCGCGTAGGTGGTGGTGACGTGGAAGAAGAACTGCGGCAGGCCGTAGGTCAGCAGGTAGGACTGGCCACTGAAGCGCTTCTCTTTCGGGGTGCCCGGACGGGTGACGATCTCGATGCCTTCCTTGCCATCGATCTGCGCCGGCTGGATGCCGTCGATAAAGGCCAGGACCTTGGCCAGCAGCGCCTGCAGCTCGGCAAAGGTGGTTTCGCTGTCGTCGTACTTCGGCAGTTCGACTTCGGCCAGGCGAGCGGAAACGCCCTTGGCGAAATCGACGGCGATCTGCACCTGGCGGATCAGCGGGAACATGTCCGGGTACAGGCGCGCCTGGAGGAAGGCATTCGGGTCGATGTTCTTGGCGGTGGCGTGGGCTTCGGCCTTGTTCAGGACATCACTCAGGGCGTTGAGCATTTGCTTGAAGACAGGAACGGAGGCGGCGTACAGGGAAATAGTCATGGTGATCTCGACAGGCTGACGGAAAAAAGCACAAACAAAGGTGGCGCGATTATAGACCTGCTTGGGTGCCGCCGGCGGCTTGTCTTTTATCCAGCAAGGATTAGGCTAGTCGCCTTCGACAGCATAGGGAACGCGCGATGAGCATCGAGCAAGAAACCTCCAGCGAGCAATTGCAACTGAGCAGCACCGAACTGCGCATTCTCGGATCGCTGATCGAGAAGCAGGCCACCAGCCCGGAAACCTATCCGCTGACCCTCAATGCCCTGGTCATCGCCTGCAACCAGAAAACCAGCCGCGAACCGGTGATGAACCTCACCCAGGGCCAGGTCGGCCAGAGCCTGCGCGCCCTGGAAAACCGCGGCTTCGCCCGCCTGGTGATGGGCAGCCGCGCCGACCGCTGGGAGCATCGCCTGGACAAGGCGCTGGAGCTGGTACCGGCACAGGTGGCCCTGGCCGGACTGCTGTTTTTACGCGGTCCGCAGACCGTCAACGAACTGCTGACCCGCAGCGGCCGCATGCACGACTTCGAAGACAGCGAACAGGTGGTGCACCAACTGGAACGCCTGATCTCCCGTGGCCTGGCGCTACTGATTCCGCGCCAGGCCGGGCAGCGCGAAGATCGCTACATGCATGCCCTGGGCGACCCGGCGGATATCGAAGCGATCCTCGCCGCCCGGCTGAACCCGGTGGAACGCGGCTCGGCCAGCGGCGTGTCCGCCGAGCGCATCGAAGAGCTGGAAGCGCGCATCGCCGCCCTCGAAGAACGCCTGGCGAAACTCGAAGGCTGATCCCCGCTCCTGCGGCAGCGCCTTGTAGACGCTGCCGCAGGCTGCGATCGCCGACGCAGTCGGGGTAAAGCCTCAGAAGACTTACCGCTACTCCCCGTCCCAGTAATCCACCCCATCCGCATGCCGCGCCACCGCGACGAATCCCGAGGCGTTGCCCTCATCGTCGATCTTGAAGTCCTTCATCACCACATATTTGCCGGAGTCCGGGTATTCGCAGATGTCCGGCGCTTCCTGGGTACTGACCGCCAGGTAGCGCAACTCGCCCTGGCTGGTGTTGATGATCTGGTGCGCGCTGTCCATATCGCCCGGCGGGCAGGCGATCACATCGCCGGCGCGGATGGCAAAACGCTCGGCGCCGAGGCGGATCTCGCCCTCGCCGGCGACTATGTAGAACATCTCTTCGTTGACGCGATGGTTATGGAAGGGGCTGGCACGCATCCCCGGGCCCAGGGCAATCAGCCGGTAGCCGAGCTTCTGGGCGCCCAGTTGCTGGCCGATGCGGGCGATGCGCTGGACATAACGGCCGGCGGTGTCGCCGGTGGGGCTCAGGGCTTCAGGCAGCGGCTGAAGGTCCGCCTGATCCAGATTGAGAATGGCAGGTGGCATACAGACCTCGATCACGGTGGCAGGGAACAGGGGCAAGTCTGAGCTTGCTGGCGACCAGTATAGGCAGGGCTTTGCGCCCCACGGACCTGCCCCGCTCCCGCCGTCGATCAGGCCCGTGCGAAAGCCACCGCCTGCTGGAACTGCTCGGCGCTGGGGCGCACACCGGTGTACAGCACGAACTGCTCCAGGGCCTGGATGGCGATCACTTCCAGGCCGGTGATCACTTGCTTGCCCTCCATCCGGGCGCGCAGGATCAGCGGGGTTTCCGCCGGAACCGCCACCACGTCGAACACCGTGCGCGCAGCCTCGATCGCCTCGACCGGGAACGCCAGCTGGTCGGCCTCGGGACCGCCGCTCATGCCGATCGGGGTGACGTTGATCAGCATCTGCGGGCGCAGTTCGCCCAGCTCCGCCTGCCAGGCATAGCCCAGGGAGTCGGCGAGGGCCTGCCCGGCTTGGGCATTGCGGGCAACTATCACGCCATCGCGGTAGCCACCATCGCGCAAGGCACTGGCCACCGCCTTGGCCATGCCGCCGCTGCCGCGCAGGGCAAAGCGGGTGTCCTTGGGAATCCGGTGGCGCTCGAGCAACTGGGCGACGGCGATGTAGTCGGTGTTGTAGGCCTTGAGGTGGCCATTTGTGTTGACGATGGTGTTGATCGACTGGATGGCGCTGGCCGAGGCGTCCAGTTCGTCCACCAAGGCAATGCAGGCTTCCTTGAACGGCATGGACACGCCACAGCCACGAATGCCCAGGGCGCGGATCCCGCCGACGGCGCCTGGCAGGTCCTGGCTGCTGAAGGCCTTGTAGTAGAAGTTCAAGCCCAGCTGTTCATACAAGTGATTGTGAAAGCGCAAGCCGAAATTCCCCGGACGCCCTGACAGCGACATACACAATTGGGTGTCTTTGTTGGGGTTCATCTGCATGTTGATCTCCTTGGAACGCACTTTCGGATAGACGGGATTAGCCAGTCATCGGGTTCTGCCCGATCATATCGACGTGCCTGAAAGACGGGCCTGCCGCCCACGGACGAGGGTCAATAAACCGGTACAGACCTTACACAAAATTTACCCGGCGGCTGTGCAGTTTTTCAGAAAAAAGCGGTCTTAGAAGTATCCCCGCGACAGTCCTCGCGTCTATTGCAGACCGAGCGCCGGGGTCGGAACCGAGGAATAGCCATGATGCGTAAAATCCCCAAGATAGCCTTGCTCATTGGTGCACTTGCTGTCGCCGGTCAAGCGTCCGCCCACGGTGGCGGTGGTTGGGGTGGCCCGGCGGTAGTCGGTGCGGTGGTCGGCGCCGCGGTAGTGGGTTCGGTAATCGCCAGCCACAGCCGCCCGGTCTACGTGCAACAGCCAGTCTACGTCCAGCCGCAGCCGGTCTATGCCGCGCCGCCACCGGTCTATTACCAGCCACAGCCGGTGTACGTGGAAGGCCCGCCGGTCTATTACCGCCCGGCCCCGGTGTACTACGGCCCACCTCGTGGCTACTACGGCCCGCCCCGCCATTACTACTATGGCCCCGGCCGCTGGTAAGCCAGGCGACCACACACCTACAGGCCCCGCCTTCACCAGCGGGGCCTGTTGCGTTTTGCCAAACGTCTGAATAAATCTTGCAAAGGTCGTTGCTGGAACAGTTTTTGCGATTCAATCCGGCAATAGTGTTGCCCAACGGCAGCCCGTGTAGGCGAGCCCACGACTGTCATATTTATGTCATGCCAGGTCCGCAAGATCGGATCTGTCCACAAAACAGCCCCATAACAACAAGGACGACTCCCATGCCGACACAGAACCCCCATCACTCCCCCACCCTGGGTACCGCGAGCAAGGTGTACAGCGCCCTGACCGAACTCAAGCACCTGGAAGGCCACCGCAGCGCCAAGTTCCTGGCCTTGCTGGCCGAGCACCTGGTGCGCAAGGGTCTGCTGCACGACCCGGAAGTGGTCTACATGCTCGATCAGGTCGTGGACTGATCGGGCTGGCGCTTTTTTCGCCGGTATCGATGTCCACTATCGAGCGCGGTGATTTTTCGTAGTACCTGCCGGTCCGTAAGGTAACTCCACAGATTGATGGAGGTACTTATGCCCAAGGTTCAGATCATGTCCGTTATCGGTAGCGCCGTTCCCACCTCGCTCAGGGAACTGGGGTTGCTGGCGTGTTGGTACCTGGTGCGCGACGGCGAGCCGGTCAGCGGCCCGCTCACTTCGCTGACCGCCGCCCAGGCCCTGTCGCAAAAGATCGAGCAGCGCGTCCTGCATGCCTAAGGCAACGGCAGCTGTGGCCGCGGCCGGGTGTCGACGAACAGGCCCCAGCTGGAGATGAACAGCGCGGCGATCAATGGCCCGATGACAAAGCCGTTCAGGCCGAAGATCGCCAGGCCCCCCAGGGTCGAAATCAGAATCAGGTAATCCGGCATCCTGGTGTCCTTGCCCACCAGGATCGGGCGCAGCACGTTGTCCACCAGGCCGATCACGAACACCCCGTACAAGCCCAGCAGCACCCCTTGCCAGATCGCCCCGCTGAACAGGAAGTACAGGGCCACCGGGCCCCAGACGATCGCCGCGCCCACCGCCGGCAACAACGACAGCAGGGCCATCAGCACCGCCCACAGCAGCGGGCTGGGAATCTCCAGAAACCAGAAGATCAACCCGCCCAGCAACCCCTGGCTGATCGCCACCAGCACGTTACCCTTCACCGTGGCCCGCACCACCCGATTGAACTTGAGCTGCAGGCGGCGTTTCTGGTGCTCGGCCAACGGCACCGCGATGCGCACCTTGCGTACCAGTTCGGGGCCATCGCGCAAAAAGAAGAACAACAGGTACAGCATCACGAAAAAGCTCACCACGAACTTGAAGGTGCCCTGGCCGACGCTGAACGCCTGGGTGGCGAAGAACTGGCTGCCTTGCAGCGCATTCTTGACGATTTTCTCGCGCACGCTCTCCAGCTCACCCAGGCCGAAACGGTCCAGCAGTTGCTGGAAGTACGGCGGCAGGCTGTGCTTGAACTGGTCCAGGTGACCGGCGATGTCCAGCTTGCCGCTTTCGATGCTCTGGTAGAGGTTGGCGCCCTCCTGCACCAGCAAGGTGCTGATGATCGCCACCGGCAGAATGGCGATGACCAGGCAGATGCTCAGGGTGCACAAGGCGGTCAGGTTGCGTGGCCAACCGAACTTGAGTTGCAGGCGCCGTTGCAGCGGGTCGAACAGGATGCCGAGAATCACCGCCCAGAACACCGGGCCGTAAAAGGGCAGCAGAAGCCAGATAAAGGCGACGGTCACCAGGGTCAGCAGAAGCAACAGGCTTTTGTGTTGCATGAGGTGCTGGTTCATGTCCGCTCCCCGTCAATAAGGTCCAGGACGCCGCAAAGCGCTCCTACAGCGTTAGTCCGCCGGCGTTCGGCCAAGTGCCCTGTTTTATTCGTCGAGCATAGACCCAGATCAATGCCGCCAACCGGCCCTGGCCGTACCCTCGCGACCTTTTGCCATCGACAATCGCCATGACGCCCCTGACCCGTCCCGAACTGCTCGCCCCCGCCGGCACCCTGAAAAACATGCGCTACGCCTTCGCCTATGGCGCCGACGCGGTATACGCCGGCCAGCCGCGCTACAGCCTGCGGGTACGCAACAACGAATTCGACCACGCCAACCTGGCCCTCGGCATTCGCGAGGCCCAGGCCCAGGGCAAGCGCTTCTATGTGGTGGTCAACATCGCCCCGCACAACGCCAAGCTCAAGACCTTCCTCAAGGACCTGGAGCCGGTGATCGCCATGGCCCCGGACGCGCTGATCATGTCCGACCCGGGGCTGATCATGCTGGTGCGCCGGCACTTCCCGCAGATGCCGATCCACCTGTCGGTGCAGGCCAATACGGTGAACTGGGCCAGCGTCGAGTTCTGGCAGCAACAGGGCCTGAGCCGGATCATCCTGTCCCGCGAGCTGTCCCTGGAAGAGATCGAGGAAATCCGCCAGCAAGTGCCGGCCATGGAGCTCGAGGTATTCGTCCACGGCGCGCTGTGCATGGCCTATTCCGGGCGCTGCCTGCTGTCGGGGTACATGAACAAGCGCGACGCCAACCAGGGCACCTGCACCAATGCCTGCCGCTGGAAATACCAGGCCCAGGAGGCTACGCAGAATACCCTCGGCGAGATCGTCCAGCCGTTCCAGCCCGAGCCGACCCTGGGCCTGGGCGCGCCGACCGACCAGGTGTTCCTGCTGCGTGAGGCCAATCGCCCGGACGAAGCGATGCCAGCCTTCGAGGACGAGCACGGCACCTACATCATGAACGCCAAGGATCTGCGCGCGGTGCAGCACGTCGAGCGCCTGACGCGCATGGGCGTGCACTCATTGAAGATCGAGGGCCGCACCAAGTCGCACTTCTATTGCGCCCGCACCACCCAGGTCTATCGCCGGGCCATCGACGACGCGGTCGCCGGCCGCGAGTTCGACCGCAGCCTGATGAACGACCTGGAGTCCCTGGCCCAGCGTGGCTACACCGAAGGTTTCCTGCGCCGCCACGTGCACGACGAGTACCAGAACTACCAGAACGGCAGCTCGGTGTCGGAACGCCAGCAGTTCGTCGGCGAACTCACCGGCGAACGCCGCGACCGGCTGGCGGAAGTCAAGGTGAAGAACCGCTTTGCCCTGGGCGACCATATGGAACTGATGACCCCCAAGGGCAACTTCCACTTCGACCTGCACCAGTTGCACAACGTGCGCGGCGAGCCGATCGAGGTCGCACCGGGGGACGGACATACGGTGTACCTGCCGATCCCGGACGCCGTGGATCTGCGCTTTGCCTTGCTGATGCGCGACGTGACGGCGAACAACGCGGTGTAATCCTGATTGAGGTGGCGTCGCTGATGACGCCATCGCGGGCAAGCCGGATCGCCACCCGCTCGCTTCTACACCGCAATAACCCTGCACCTGCATCACGTACGCCCCCTCCCCCAAATCCATCCCAACAGGCTGCGCCGACCGGTGCGGCCAGATATCCGCACGGGCCATTCTGATATTATTATTTTCACAATATTGATTTATGAAATAATACATGTCATTTATAGCCACACCAAAATCACCAGGACCGAAGCACGCCAGAACGGACGGCTTGTACCCGTACCACCCCAACGCCCCTCCAAGGAGTCAACAATATGAACAAGACAGAACTTCTAGGTGCTCTGGCGCTGTGCGCCGCAAGCTTCCTGGCCCATGCCGACGAAGACAGCCTGCGTATCGGCATCGAAGCCGCCTACCCGCCCTTTTCCTTCAAGACGCCAGAGGGCAACGTCAGTGGTTTCGACTACGACATCGGCAACGCCTTGTGCGCAGAGATGAAGGTGAAATGCGAGTGGGTCATCCAGGAATTCGACGGCATGATCCCGTCGCTCAAGGTGCGCAAGATCGATGCCGTGCTGTCGTCGATGTCGATCACCGAGGACCGGATGAAGTCGGTCGACTTCAGCAAAAAGTACTACCACACGCCGGGCAAGTTCGCGATGAAGGCCGGCAACGTGATCAACGACCCGGTGCAGGACCTCAAGGGCAAGAAAGTCGGCGTGCAACGCTCCTCGACCTACGACCGCTTCGCCACCGAGCAACTGGCCAACGCCGGGATCGAGGTGGTGCGCTACGCCTCGCAGAACGAAGCCTTCCTCGACCTCGCCTCGGGTCGTCTGGACGCCACCCTCGCCGACATCGTCAACACCGACGAGAGCTTTATCAAGACCGCGGCAGGCAAGGGTTTCGCTCTGGTCGGGCCGGACATCAGCGACCCGAACTATTTCGGCAGGGGCGCCGGGATCGCCGTGCGCAAGGGCGATAGCGCCAATGCCGCGCGCCTCAATGCGGCCATCGACGCCATCCGCGCCAACGGCAAGTACCAGCAGGTAATGGCCCGTTACTTCGCGTTCGATATCTACGGCGAATAAGCCTGACCCAGGGCCCTGGCGCCGGCCCGTTGCCGGTGCCGCGCCCGCCTTGCGCCTCGCGGCGCTCGCTTGAGGAACTTCATCATGCTCCACGGCTACGGATCGAGCATTCTCGATGGCGCCTGGCTGACCATCAACCTGGCGCTGACCTCCATGACCCTGGCCATTGCCCTGGGCCTGGTCGGCGCGGCCTTTCGCCTGTCGCCGCTGAAATGGCTGGCGATGCTGGGCGAAGGGTATACGACCCTGATTCGCGGGATTCCCGACCTGGTGTTGATCCTGCTGATCTTCTACGGCGGCCAGGATCTGGTGAACCGCCTTGCCCTGGCGCTCGGTTACACCCGCTATTTCGACATCAACCCGTTTATCGCCGGCGTCTGCACCATGGGCTTCATTTTTGGCGCCTATCTCTCGGAGACGTTTCGCGGCGCCTTCATGGCGATCCCCAAGGGCCAGGCCGAGGCTGGCGCGGCTTATGGCATGAGTGGCGCCCAAGTGTTCTGGCGGATTCTGGTGCCGCAGATGATTCGCTTCGCCATTCCCGGCTTCACCAACAACTGGCTGGTACTGACCAAGTCCACCGCGCTGATTTCGGTGATCGGCCTGCAGGACATGATGTTCAAGGCCAAGAACGCGGCGGACGCCACCCACGAACCCTTCACCTTCTTTCTCGCCGTGGCGGCGCTTTACCTGCTGCTGACCAGCCTGTCGTTGCTGGTGCTGCGTTATCTGGAAAAACACTACTCGGTCGGCCTCAAAGCCGCCGAACTGTGATTGGGAGCCCCCATGATTCTCGACTACCACCTGATCTGGGAGAACCTGCCGCTGTATTTCGGTGGCGTACTGGTGACCCTCAAAGTGCTGCTGATTTCCCTCGCCTGCGGCCTGTTGCTGGCGGTTCCATTGGCGCTGATGCGGGTGTCCCGCTCGCCGCTGATCAACTTCCCGGCGTGGCTCTACACCTACGTGATCCGCGGCACGCCGATGCTGGTGCAGCTGTTCCTGATCTACTACGGCCTGGCCCAGTTCGAAGCGGTACGCCAGAGCCTGCTCTGGCCTTACCTCTCCAGCGCCACCTTCTGTGCCTGCCTGGCCTTCGCGCTCAACACCGGCGCCTATAGCGCCGAACTGCTGGCCGGCAGCCTGAAGGCCACGGCCCACGGCGAGATCGAGGCCGCCAGGGCCATGGGCATGTCGCGCCTGACCCTGTACCGGCGCATTCTCCTGCCCTCGGCCTTGCGCCGGGCGCTGCCGCAGTACAGCAACGAAGTGCTGATGATGCTGCAAACCACCAGCCTGGCCTCCA
Organism: Pseudomonas chlororaphis subsp. chlororaphis; assembly: GCF_003945765.1. Lineage (NCBI taxonomy): Bacteria > Pseudomonadati > Pseudomonadota > Gammaproteobacteria > Pseudomonadales > Pseudomonadaceae > Pseudomonas > Pseudomonas chlororaphis. The sequence goes on from NZ_CP027712.1 coordinate 4,523,498, forward strand.
TCGTCACCCTCGTCGACATCACCGGCGCCGCGCGCACCGTCAGTTCGCGCTTCTACCTGCCGTTCGAGGCGTTCATCACCGCCGGGCTCATCTACCTGGTCCTGACTTTCATCCTGGTCCGCCTGTTCAAGCTCGCCGAGCGCCGCTGGCTGGCGTACCTGGCACCGCGCAAGCACTGAGGAGCTGTTATGGAACACATTCAATACCGCTTGCCCTGGAGCGCTTCGGGTACCGAACGCCAGCTGACGCTGTTTCGTTTCGGCAGCGGGCCGCGCAAGGCCTACATCCAGGCGTCCCTGCACGCCGACGAGCTGCCGGGCATGCGGGTGGCCGTCGAACTCAAGCGGCGCCTGCTCGAACTGGAAGAACAAGGCCGCCTGACGGGGGTGATAGAGCTGGTGCCGATGGCCAACCCGATCGGCATCGCCCAGATGTTCCAGGCCACCCACCAAGGCCGCTTCGAGTTCGGCAGCGGCAAGAACTTCAATCGCGATTTCCCGGAGCTGACCGAGGCCGTGACGCCGTTGCTGGAAGGCCGGCTGGGCGACGACGCCAGCGCCAACATCGCGCTGATCCGCCGCGCCCTGCTCGATGCCCTGGCGGACATGCCGGCGCCAGACTCGGAACTCGACGGCCTGCGCCGCCTGTTGTTGCAACATGCCTGCGATGCCGACGTGGTGCTGGACCTGCACTGCGACTTCGAGTCGGTGATGCTGCTGTACGCCATGCCGCAGAACTGGCCACACCTGCGCTCTCTGGCCGCGCGCCTGTACGCAGGGGTCGCCCTGCTGGCCGAGGCCGCGGGCGGCAGCGCCTTCGATGAAGCCTGCGCCATCCCCTGGCTACAGTTGGCCGAGCGCTTTCCGGCGGCCGATATTCCGCTGGCGTGCGTGGCCACTACCATCGAGTTGCGCGGCATGGCCGACACCGAGCGCGCGCCCTGCGCCGACAGCGCCCAGGCCATTCTCGGCTACCTCGCCGACCAGGGCCTGATCAGCGGCGGCTGGCCGACACCGCCACCGTGCCTCTGCGAAGCGACGCCCTTCGCCGGCGCGCAGTACGCCTATGCGCCGCACCCGGGGGTGGTGAGTTTTCTGCAACCCCTGGGGGCCCGGGTCAAGGTCGGCGACCCGCTGTTCGAGGTCATCGACCCGCTGACCGATCACCACAGCCTGGTGCGCGCCGAGACCAACGGCATCCTTTATGCCCGCGAGCGCCTGCGTTTTGCCCAACCCGGTCTGTGGCTGGCCAAGGTGGCCGGCAATACCCCCATCCGCCAGGGTCGCCTGCTCAGCGACTGACTCCAGAGAATCGCAACCATGTACAAACTTGAAATTCAGGACCTGCACAAAAGCTACGGCGCGCACCAGGTGCTCAAGGGTGTGTCCTTGCAGGCGAAAGCCGGCGACGTGATCAGCCTCATCGGCTCCAGCGGTTCCGGCAAAAGCACCTTCCTGCGCTGCATCAACCTGCTGGAGCAGCCCAGCGCAGGCAGCATCGTGCTCAATGGCGAACCCCTCGAACTGCGCGCCAGTAAACTCGGCAGCCTCAAGGCGGCCGACCCCAGGCAGTTGCAACGCATGCGTTCGCGGCTGTCGATGGTGTTCCAGCACTTCAACCTGTGGTCGCACATGAGCGCCCTGGAAAACGTCATGGAAGCACCGGTGCATGTGCTGGGCCTGAGCAAGCAGGAGGCCCGGGAAAAGGCCGGGCACTACCTGGACAAGGTCGGCGTGGCGCACCGCATGGACGCCTGGCCGGCCCATATGTCGGGCGGCGAGCAGCAGCGCGTGGCGATTGCCCGGGCGCTGGCCATGGAACCGGAAGTGATGCTGTTCGACGAGCCGACTTCGGCACTCGACCCGGAACTGGTCGGCGACGTGCTCAAGGTGATGCAGGACCTCGCCCAGGAAGGCCGGACCATGGTCGTGGTGACCCACGAAATGGGCTTTGCCCGCGAGGTTTCGAACCAGCTGGTATTCCTCCACCAGGGCCTGGTCGAAGAACGCGGCGAGCCGCGCGAAGTGCTGGCCAGGCCCCAGTCCGAACGCCTGCGGCAGTTCCTCGCCGGCAGCCTGAAATAACCCGACGCGGCGCCCCCTGGCCTGGCGCTGCGCGCCAGGGGGCGGCTTCGGATACACTCCGCCAACCTTGTGCCCCTCCTCCCATCCTCAGGACATGTGAGCCGGATATGCCGACCCCACTGAAAGACACCACGGTCTATGCCGCGCCGGTGATGCGCAAACTGGCACAAATCGTTGCCGACCTGCCGCCGTCGCTGCGCAAGGTCGCGGACTTTATCCTGCGCCATCCGTTGAAGGCCGCGACGCTGACCATCGAGGAGATGGCCCACGCAACCTCGACCTCGCCGGCGGCGGTCAACCGGCTGGCCAAGACCCTCGATCTCGGCGGCTACACCGGCATGAAGGCCGAGTTGGTGACGACGCTGCAGCAAATGGTCTCGCCGGTCGACAAGCTGCGCAACGAACTGGCCCATCGTCCCGGTGGCGCCTTCGGCCTGCACGAGCAGATCCAGAGCGCCAGCAGCAACCTCGCCATGGCGGCGACCAACAATCATGCCCAGACCTTCGACGCCTTCGTCACCAGCCTGGTCCAGGCGCGCAAGATCTACATCCTGGGCTTTGGCAACAGCGTCTACTTCGCCGGCCTCGCCGCCTCGACCCTGATGCCTTTCTGTGCCGACGCCACCGCCATCAGCATGGAGGGCGGCAACGAAAATGCCGCCTACCGCCTGGCCGCGATCACCGATCAGGACGTATTGCTGGCCATCTCCCTGCCGCGCTACTCCCTCGATACCCTGCAACTCGCCCGTTTCGCCAACGAACGCGGCGCCTCAGTGCTGGCCATCACCGACTCGCCTGCCTCGCCGCTGGCCAGCATTGCCGAACATGTGCTGTTCGCCCCCGCCGACCATCCGGTGATGACCAGCTCCAACATCGCGGTGCTGGCCCTGATCGAAGGCTTGGTGGCCGGGGTGATGGCGCGCAACAAGGAAGCGGTCAAGCTGGCGACCGAGCTGACCGAAAGCGTGATGTCCTACCTGCATATCCCGGGCAGCGGCAAACCGCGCAAGCCGTGAGGCGGTTTTTATCGGGCTACAGGGGCTGGCTCGATGTGAATGCCTGACAGCCCCTGTAGCCACTGCCGCAGGCTGCGATCGGCTCCGAAGGAGCCGTGCTCTTGAGATCGCAGGAAGGTCCTGCGGGTCGAGCGCGACCCCGGCCTATCGCAGCCTGCGGCAGCGGCTACAAGAGAGCCTCCAGCGTCAAATACGGAACTGCCCCACCAGCTTGCCCAGGCGCTGGCCGAGGTCGGCCAGGCTGCGTGAGGTCTGGGCGCCGAGCTGGGTTTCGTCGGCGACGCTGTCCACCGCCACCGCGATCTGGTGCACGCTGCGGTTGATCTCCTCGGCCACCGCGGTCTGTTCTTCCGCGGCGCTGGCGATCTGCGCGTTCATCGAGTTGATGGTGCCGATCAGTTGCGCCATGGCATCCAGCGAAGCCCCCGCCTCGTTGGCCTGGTGCGAGGTGCCGTCGCCGGCATCGCTGGAGCGGCGCATGGCCTCCACGGCGGTGCGCGTGCCCTGTTGCAGGCGGTCGATCATGCCCTGGATTTCCTGGGTGCTCTGCTGGGTGCGGCTGGCCAGCGCCCTGACCTCGTCGGCCACCACCGCGAAGCCACGCCCGGCCTCACCGGCCCGCGCCGCTTCGATGGCGGCGTTGAGGGCCAGCAGATTGGTCTGCTCGGCAATGGAACGGATCACGTCGAGCACGCTGACAATCGACGCTACGTCCTTCTGCAGGCTGTCCAGGGAGGTGCCGCTGCTGCGGATATCGCTGACCAGCGCGTGAATCTGCTGGATGCTGCCATCCACCACGCGCTTGGCCGCCTGGCCTTCCTCGTCGGTCTGCTGCGCCGCCACGGCCGCGCCCTGGGCACTGCGCGCCACTTCCTGGGCCGCCGACGACATTTGATTGATCGCCGTGGCCACCTGATCGGTCTCGTGACGCTGGCGCTCCATGGCCTGCTCGGAACGCTGGGCCTGTTCGGACACCTGGGTCACCAGGCCGGTCAGTTGGCCGGTCATCTCGGTGATCTGCCGCACCAGGCCGTGGATCTTGTCGACGAAACGGTTGAAGGAACTGGCCAGGTCGCCCAGCTCGTCCTGGCTGGTGATGGCCAGGCGGCGGGTCAGGTCGCCTTCGCCGGCGGCGATATCGTCGAGGTTGAGCTTCATCAGGTTCAGCGGCCGCAGGATGGTATTGGCCACCAGCAGGCCGATGGCGGCGATCACCAGCAGCACCACCACGGCGATGCCGATGATGCTCAGGACCATGCCCCGCATGCGCTGGTTGACGCTGGCCTCGACCTCGGCCACCTGGGCGTCGATACCGTCCAGGTTCACCGAGGAGCCGACAATCAGGTCCCACTTGGGCAGGTATTCGGTGTACCCCAGTTTCGGCACCAGCACGTCGCTGCCCGGCTGGGTCGAGCTGTACTGCACATAGTGCGTGCCGTCCTTGCCGACCTTGACCAGCTCGCGGTTGACGTACACGCCGTTGGGGTCGCGGTTGTCCTTGAAGCTCTTGCCGACGCCGTCCGGGCTGTTGCCCTTGAACAGGCGCACCGTCTCGGAGTCGTAGCCGAAGAAGTAACCGTCCTTGCCGTAGGTGATGTTCGACAGCAGCTTCACCACCTCGGCGCGGGCAGCGGTATCGCCGGGCGCCGCCGTGTCGTAGAGCGGCTTGACGGTGCTCAGGGCCACCTCCACATAGCTTTGCAGCGTGGTCTTGGCCTCGCCGAGCAGGCGCTGCCGGGTCTCGTCCACCTCGTTCTGCGCCTGCTCCCTGAGCATGACGACCGTGGTCAGGCTGATCACCAGCGCAAACAACAGGACCGGGAGGACCGCGAGGGACAGGACTTTGCCCTTCAGACTTAAGCGCATAGGAGGTTCACTCTTGATGTTGTTGGCGTGATACAGCCTTAACGGCACGCCGCCACAAAAGTTGAGCCCCGCAGGATGAAGAGCGGAATCTGCGGATACGCAGCGTCCTGGAGATTTTTCGCGAGCAAGCTTCACGCTTCTGTAAGAGCGAAGCTTGCTCGCGAAAGGAACAACGCGGTGCAACTGAACCCCCGCGGGCTCAGAGCACCATGGCGGCCACCCAGCCGAACGCCAGCAGCGGCAGGTTGTAGTGCAGGAAGGTCGGGACCACGGTGTCCCAGATGTGGTGGTGCTGGCCGTCGATGTTCAGGCCGGAGGTCGGGCCCAGGGTCGAGTCCGAGGCTGGCGAGCCGGCGTCGCCCAATGCGCCGGCGGTGCCGACGATGCAGACGATGGCCAGCGGGCTGAAGCCCAGCTGCACGCACAGCGGCACGAAGATGGTCGCCAGGATCGGCACGGTGGAGAACGACGAGCCGATGCCCATGGTCACCAGCAGCCCCACCAGCAGCATCAGCAAGGCGCCCACGCCCTTGCTGTGGCCGATCCAGCTGGCCGAGGACTCCACCAGGCTCTTCACCTCGCCGGTGGCCTTCATCACTTCGGCGAAACCGGCGGCGGCGATCATGATGAAGCCGATCATCGCCATCATCTTCATGCCTTCGGTGAACAGGTCGTCGGTCTCGCGCCAGCGCACGATGCCCGACACCGAGAAGATCAGGAAGCCGGACAACGCGCCGATAATCATCGAGTCCAGCAACAGCTGGATGACAAAGGCCGCGACAATCGCCAGGCCCGCCACCAGCAGCGTGCGCGGGTTGTATTGCACCGTCACCTGCTCGACTTTCTCGATCAGCTCCAGGTCATACACACGCTTCTTGCGGTAGCTGACAAAGGCCAGTAGCAGGCCGAAGACCATGCCCAGGGCCGGAATGCCCATGGCATGGGTGACATTGATATTGCTGATGTCCACGCCACTGCGGGCGACGTTGGCCAGCAGGATCTCGTTGAGGAAGATGTTGCCGAACCCCACCGGCAGGAACATGTACGGGGTGATCAGGCCGAAGGTGATGACGCAGGCGATCAACCGTCGGTCCAGCTGCAGTTTGCTCAGCACATACAACAGCGGCGGCACCAGCAGCGGGATGAAAGCGATATGGATCGGCAGGATGTTCTGCGAGGCGATCGCCACCACCCACAACAGGCCGATCAGCAGCCATTTGACGTTGCCGCCGCCGTTGGCGTCCTGGCGGTCCACCAGCAGCAGGATCTTGTCCGCCAGGGCGTGGGCCAGGCCGGACTTGGCGATCGCCACCGCAAAGGCGCCGAGCAAGGCGTAGGACAGGGCCACCGTCGCCCCGCCGCCGAGGCCATTATTGAAAGCCTTGAGGGTCGCCTCGATGCCCAGGCCACCGGTCAGCCCTCCCACCAGCGCGCCTACGATCAGCGCGATCACCACATGCACGCGGGACAGGCTGAGGACCAGCATGACGCCAACCGCCGCAATTACTGCATTAATCATCGTTACCTCATGGCACTGCGGCAGGAAAACGCCGCAAAAGGAATGAGTCCGGCCAGAGGGCAACCATTGCCGACGCCGGATTGAAAAAGGAGGGTCTTATTAGAGGGCGCGCACTTTGCAGCAGCGGGCAACGCTTGTCAAAACCGGCGGGCACTCGCTGCCCGACCGACTACCGCCTGCGCCGGCAGCTCCGCCGTCACTTGTAGCCGCTGGCGCAGCCTGCGATCGGCCGCGCAGCGGACGCCGGGTCTGAGGATCGAGTCTTCCAGGCCAGTCGCATTGCGTGCCTTTGCGAGTGCTGCGCACTCGATCGCAGCCTGCGGCAGCGGCTACAGGGAGCGGCATTCGAACGAGCGTTTAAAGAAGGCCGTTCTGCGGCCGATACGCTGCAAAGTCTCAAATAAATATCGAATAAGGACGTCTCCATGTCGCTCAGACAACTTTCCATCCAGTGGAAAATCACCCTGCTCGCCGGCCTCTGCCTGGCCGCTGTAGTGACCCTGCTGGTGGGGCTTTCGCTGTACCGCATGGAGCACAGCTCCGCCCTGGTGAAGGCCTCGAGCATGGAGATGCTCAACGAAGCCGCCCAGGCCCGCATCGAGGCCCAGGGCGAGGTCCAGGCGCTGGGCATCCGCCAGCAATTCATGGACGCCTATCAATACGGCCACGGCTTCTCGCGCCAGGTGCTGTTCCTGCGCGAGCAGGCCGAGAAGCGCTTCCTCGATGCCTTCGACCTGCGCGAGGACCTGACCCGCCAGGTGAAGTCGGCGTTGCAGGCCAACCCCGACCTGCTCGGCCTGTCGCTGGTGTTCGAAGCCAACGCGCTGGACGGCAAGGACGAGCTCTTCAGCGGCCAGAGCGAACTGGGCAGCAACGACAAGGGCCGCTTCGCCCTCTACTGGTCGCAGCCGACCCCGGGCAAGCTGACCTCCATGGCGCTGCCGGAAAGCGACATGAGCGACACCACCACCGGCCCCAGCGGCCAGCCGGCCAACGCCTGGTTCACCTGCCCGCGCAATACCCTCAAGCCTTGTGTGATCGAGCCCTACTTCTATGTGATCGACGGCCAGAACGTGCTGATGACCAGCATCGTGTTCCCGCTGCTGGTGAACGGCAAAGTCATCGCCTCGCTGTCGGTGGACATCAACCTCAACAGCCTGCAATCGGTCAGCCAGCAAGCGAGCAAAGAGCTCTACGACGGCCAGACCATGGTCAGCATCATCAGCCCGGTCGGCCTGCTCGCCGGCTACAGCGCCGACGCCAGCAAGCTCAGCCAGCGCCTGGACCAACTGGACAAAACCAACGGTGGCGAACTGATCCGCCTGCTGTCGGCCAGCACCCAGACCCAGAGCCTGCACAACGACAACGCCCTGAAAGTGCTCGCGCCCTTCACCCCGATTCCCGACGGCAAGCCCTGGGGCGTGCTGCTGCAAGTGCCGGAGCGGGTCCTGGTGGGCCCGGCCGAAGCCCTGAAGAACCAACTGGACCAGAGCAACCAGACTGGCACCCTGGTCGAACTGGGCCTGGGCCTAATGGCCGCGGTGCTCGGCCTGCTATTGGTGTGGCTGATGGCGCGCAGCGTGACCCGGCCGATCCTCGGCGTGGCGCACATGCTGGAAGACATCGCCAGCGGCGAAGGCGACCTGACCCGGCGCCTGGCCTACGACAAGAAAGACGAACTGGGCCAGCTGGCCGGCTGGTTCAACCGCTTCCTCGACAAGCTGCAACCGATCATCGCCGAGGTGAAACGCTCGGTGCAGGACGCCCGCGGCACCGCCGACCAGTCCTCGGCCATCGCCACCCAGACCAGCGCCGGCATGGAGCAGCAGTATCGCCAGGTCGACCAGGTGGCCACCGCGTCCCATGAGATGAGCGCCACCGCCCAGGACGTCGCCCGCAGCGCGGCCCAGGCCGCGCAGGCCGCCCGCGATGCCGACCAGGCCACGCGCCAGGGCCTGAGCGTGATCGACCGCACCACCGCGAGCATCGATCACCTGGCGGCCGATATGAGCACCGCCATGACCCAGGTCGAAGGCTTGGCCGCCAACAGTGAAAAGATCGGTACGGTGCTGGAAGTGATTCGCGCCATCGCCGAGCAGACCAACCTGCTGGCCCTCAACGCCGCCATCGAGGCCGCCCGCGCCGGCGAGGCCGGGCGTGGCTTCGCGGTGGTCGCCGACGAAGTGCGCAACCTCGCCCGGCGCACCCAGGAATCGGTGGAGGAAACCCGCCAGGTCATCGAGGAGCTGCAAAGCGGCACCCAGGAAGTGGTCGGTTCGATGGGCAACAGCCATCGCCAGGCCCAGGGCAGCGTCGAGCAGGTCGGCCAGGCGGTCACCGCCCTGCGGCAGATCGGCGACGCGGTGACGGTGATCAGTGACATGAACCTGCAGATCGCCAGCGCCGCCGAAGAGCAAAGCGCGGTGGCCGAGGAGATCAACAACAACGTGGCGACCATCCGCGACGTCACCGAATCGCTGTCGGAGCAGGCCAACGAATCGGCGCGGGTCAGCCAGTCGCTGAACAGCCTGGCCAACCAGCAGCAGAGCCTGATGGACCAGTTCCGGGTCTGACCTCCCCTTTCAAAAACGCCTCGGTGTAGCCGCTGCCGAGGCACGAGGCTGCGATCGGCTGCGCAGCAGTCGTAGACCCGGCGACTCGGTCGATCAGATACACCGCAGGCATAGGGTTGGCGGGCGCTTCGTCGGAATGCCGCCCAACCCGATCGCAGCCTCGTGCCTCGGCAGCGGCTACAGGGATTCAGGGATTCAGCACCGGCAATATCAGCGCCCAGGCAACTCGATCAACACCCGCAGCCCGCCCTGCGGGCTTTCCAGCAAGCGCAGCACCCCGCCCCAGCTTTCGACTATGTCGCGCACGATGCCCAGGCCCAGGCCGTGGCCGTCGGTCTGTTCGTCCAGGCGCGTGCCACGGCTGAACACCTGGCTGCGCTGCTCCTCGGGAATCCCCGGCCCGTCGTCGTCCACCGCCAGGCCATAACCCTCGGCGGTCTGCCACACGCTCAGCGCCACTTCGGCATCGGCCCACTTGCAGGCGTTATCCAGCAGGTTGCCCAGCAGTTCCAGCAGGTCTTCCCGGTCCCAGGGCAGTTGCAGACCGGGGGCTGCCTGATAGCTCAGGTCCAGGTGCTCGCCATGGATCATGCTCAGGGTCGCCAGCAGCCCCGGCAGCTCGGCGTCGCAATCGAACAGCGCGCCGGGCAACGCATCGCCGGCCAGGCGCGCGCGGTTCAACTCGCGGTTGAGCCGCTGCTGCACCTGCTCCAGCTGCTCCTCGAGCAACTGGCGCAGCTCCGGGTGTGCCTGCAGCTTGGGGTTGGACGCCAGGCTCAGCAGCACCGCCAGCGGGGTCTTCAGCGCGTGCCCGAGGTTGCCCAGGGCATTGCGCGAACGCTTCAGGCTGTCTTCGGTATGGGCCAGCAAATGGTTGATCTGCGCCACCAGCGGTTCCAGCTCCAGCGGCACCTGTTCGTCCAGTTGCGAACGCTGGCCGCGCTGCAATTGGGCGATCTGCTCGCGGGCCTGCTCCAGCGGGCGCAAGGCGCGGCGCACGGTGACCCGCTGCAGGATCAGGATCAGCAGCAGGCCGGCCAGGCCCAGGCCCAGGCCCACCTGTTGCATGCGCAGGAAGCTCTCACGCACCGGGGTGTAGTCCTGGGCCACGCTGATGGAAATCGACTGCCCGAGGCGCCGGTAATCGGTGCGCAGCACCAGCAGGCGCTGGCCTTCCGGTCCCAGTTGCAGGTTGCTGTGCAGACCGGTCTGTGCCAGTGCAGGCAGATCCTGGTCCCACAGTGAGCGAGAGCGCCAGTGCACGTCATCGAAGTCGATACGGAAGTAATGCCCGGAAAACGGCCGCTGATAAGCCGGCGACAACCGTCGCTCGTCCAGCTGCAAACCCTGGGGGCCCCGGACCAGTGCTACCAGCAGGCTTTCGCTGTCGTTGCGCAGGCCGGCTTCCAGGTAGCGTTGCAAGCCCATCTCGAACAGCCACAGGCTGGTCTGCGCCAGCACCAGGCCGACAATCACCATCACGCTGATCAGGCCCAGGCTCAGGCGGCGCTGGATCGACCTCACCGGGCGTTCCCGCCAAACAGGTAGCCCTGGCCGCGGCGGGTTTCGATCACGCTGCGCCCAAGCTTGCGCCGCAGGTGGTTGACGTGGACTTCCAGCACGTTGGAATCGCGCTCGGTCTCACCGTCGTAGAGGTGTTCGGCCAAATGGCTTTTCGAAAGGATCTGCTCCGGGTGCAGCATAAAGTAGCGCAGCAGGCGGAATTCGGCGGCGGTCAGCTGGATGTCCACGCCGTCGCGCAGCACGCACTGGCGGCCCTCGTCGAGGTGCAGCCCGGCGGCCTGCAATGTCGGTTGGTTGGCCTGACCGTGGGAACGGCGCAGCAGCGCCTGGATGCGCAGGTGCAATTCTTCCGGGTGGAAGGGTTTGGTCAGGTAGTCGTCGGCACCGGCCTTCAGGCCTTCGATGCGCTCGGCCCAGGACCCGCGGGCGGTGAGGATCAGCACCGGGGTTGCCAGGCCGCCGGCGCGCCATTTGGCCAGCACTTCCAGGCCCGGCACCCCGGGCAGGCCGAGGTCGAGCACGATCAGGTCGTAGGGCTCGCTGGTGCCCTGATACAGCGCGTCACGGCCGTCGGCCAGCCAGTCCACGGCGTAGCCCTGACGGTTGAGCCCGGCCAGCAGTTCGTCGGCCAGGGAGACGTGGTCTTCCACCAGGAGCAGGCGCATCAGTCATCTTCCTTGTCTTTCAGTAAGCGGCCGGTGGTGGCCTCCAGGTCCAGCTCGCGGACCACGCCCTCGGCGGTCAGCAGCTCGACTTCATAGATGTAGACGTCGTGTTTTTCTTCCAGCTCGGCTTCCAGCAACTTGGCTCCGGGGTAACGGTCCAGGGCCTGCTGCAGCAATTGCTCCAGCGGCAGGATCACCCCTTGCTGGCGCAGGCGCAGGGCTTCGTCCTGGTCCAGGTCGCGGGCCAGCGCCACCGAGCAAAAAGCCAGAAGCGCCAGGGCCACCCTGCTGCCGGCGCGTAGATTCACCTTCATTACGTATCCTGATGATCCTTGAGCACCTGGCCGCTCACTGCGTCCAATTCCAGGTCCCACTCAACCCCTTGAGGGTCGCGCATCTCGATCTGGTAGATGTACTTGCCGTACTCCTCTTCCAGCTCGGTTTCGGTGATGGTCGCGCCCGGGTGCTTGGCCAATGCCGTGGCATTGAGTTTTTCAAAGGACACAATGGTACCAGCGTCGCGCAGTCTCAGGGCCTCGTCGGGCCCCAGGTCGCGGGCATGGGCCAGGCTGGCGGTCATGCCGATGAGGGTCGCGGTGAACAGGGCAGTCAGGGTTTTCATGGGGTGTCTCCGGTTTTCTCGTTATGTGTTGCTACGGGGCTCACGATAGCCGGTCGAACTTAATTGAAACTGAATGGCCATCATCGGCGCCGCGCAGGTTTCATTCGGCGCCGCGGGCCCGAGCTTTTATACTCGGCTGTCGCTCGAGATTGAGGCCGGTATGACCGCTATCCACATCAAGTTCCCTGCCCTGACTCTCAAGGCCGGCCCACGCGCCCTGGCGCGCATTCGCGCCAACGGCCTGAGCGCGGCCGAGGTCGGCACCCTGCCCGGCGCTGCCGGCGGGCCGAAAGCCCTGGGCATCCAGGGGCTGGACCTGGCGCTGTTCGGCGAATGGCTGCCAGCGGCGCCACGGAAACGTTCGCTGATTGGCGCCTCGGTGGGTTCCTGGCGCTTCGCCAGCGCCTGCCTGCCGGACGCCGCCGAAGGCATCCGGCGCCTGGGCCAGCTGTACAACGCCCAGAGCTTTGCCAAGGGCGTGACCATGGCGCAGATCAGCCAGAGCTCGCAGCGCATGCTGCACGAGCTGCTCGACGGCCGCGACGCGAGCATTCTCGACAACCCGCACTACCGGCTGAACATCATGGTGGTGAAAAGCCACGGCCTGCTCGCCGACGACCATCGCGGTCGGCTGGGCCTGGGGCTGTCCTCGGTGATCGCCGACAACCTGCGTGGTCGCGCGCGCCTGGCGCGGCACTTCGAACGCCTGGTGCTGCATGACCCGCGCCTGGCGCCGCCGCTGCATGCCCTCGAAGACTTCCCCTCGCGCTTCGTGCCGCTGGACACCGGCAACCTGCGCCAGGCCCTGCTGGCCTCGGGTTCAATCCCGATGGTCATGCAAGGCGTGCGCGACCTGCCCGGGGCCGGGGCCGGCACCTTCCGCGACGGCGGCCTGCTGGACTACCACCTCGACCTGCCCTACAGCGGCGAGGATATCGTGCTCTACCCGCACTTCACCGATCGGGTGATTCCCGGCTGGTTCGACAAGACCCTGCCCTGGCGCCGCGGCAACCCGGGCCGTTTGCAGGACGTATTACTGCTGGCACCGTCGAAGGAATACCTGGCGCGCCTGCCCTACGGCAAACTGCCGGACCGCAACGACTTCAAGCGCTTCATGGGCGACGACGCCAGCCGCCAGAAATACTGGCGCAGCGCGATGGACGAAAGCCGGCGCCTGGGCGACGAGTTCCTCGAGCTGGCCGCAGGTGGTCGTCTCGGCGAACGGCTATTGACCCTTTAGTCAGTGTTTTCCCGCAACCGTATAACCAAGCTGGTAAACTCGCCGCCTGCCTTACATCGCCCGCGGCGATAGCCACCTGACCGAGCTGACCAACACTGTGGAAATCTTCAAAGAATTTACCTTCGAATCCGCCCACCGCCTGCCCCATGTGCCTGCAGGCCACAAGTGCGGGCGCCTGCACGGCCACTCGTTCAAGGTAGCCATCCACCTGAGCGGCGACCTCGATCCGCACACCGGCTGGATTCGCGACTTCTCCGAGATCAAGGAGATCTTCAAGCCGCTCTACGAGCGCCTGGACCACAACTACCTGAACGACATCCCCGGCCTGGAAAACCCCACCAGCGAAGTGCTGGCCAAGTGGATCTGGAACGAGCTCAAACCCCTGCTGCCGGAGCTGAGTGCGATCCGCATTCACGAGACCTGCACCAGCGGCTGCATCTATCGCGGCGAATAAACCGTCGTCCACCTGAAAAAAACCACCGCCCGCGGTGGTTTTTTTATGCCTATGCTTGCCCGCTCGGCCCTCGGCTCATAGCCACATCCGGCTTTACACCAACCCAGCCATGAGCGAAAACATCGCCTGTGCTCGCGCCGCGCTGACACCGAGACTCAGCGCGCCGAGAAGCATGGGCTGCGCCGGGCCTGCATGAGCAAGGCGCCGGACCGATCACCCACAGAGGACCACAACATGAGTGACTGGCCGCTGGATCGAACCTACAGCTTCAACGGACAAAAGGTGCGCTACGCCATTCAGGGTGACGGGCCGCCGCTGGTGTTCGTGCATGGCACGCCGTTTTCTTCCTACGTCTGGCACCGCATCGCCCCGCATTTCAGCGCCAGCCACCGGGTGCACTATTTCGACCTGCTGGGCTACGGCCAATCGGAACAGGCCGCCGGCCAGGATGTGTCCCTCGGCGTGCAGAACCAGCTGCTGGCCGAACTGCTGGAGCACTGGGGCCTGGAGCGCCCGGACGTGGTGGCCCACGACTTCGGTGGCGCCACCGCCCTGCGCACCCACCTGCTCAACGGCAAGGACTATCGCAGCCTGACCCTGCTCGACCCGGTGGCGCTGTCGCCCTGGGGTTCGCCGTTCGTGCAGCACGTGCGCCAGCATGAACAGGCCTTCAGCGGGGTGCCGGACTATATCCAGCGCGCCATAGTCCCGGCCTACATTCGTGGGGCAATCCAGCGCGAGATCCCCGACCGGGAACTGGCGCCCTATGTCCAGCCCTGGCTTGGCGCCAGCGGCCAGGCCGCCTTCTACCGGCAGATCGCGCAAATGGACGAGCGCTATACCGCGGAGGTGGCCGGGCTTTATCCCGGCATTCGCTGCCCGACCCAGATCCTCTGGGGCGAGGACGATCAGTGGATCCCCATCGAACGCGGGCGCCAGTTGCACCGGCTGATCCCCGGCTCGCGGTTCCAGGCGGTGCCCAACGCCGGCCACCTGCTGCAGGAAGACGCCCCGGAAGCCATCATCGCCGCGCTGCTGCGCTTTCTGCCCGAGGCCGGGAGCCAGGCATGAGCCCACGTATCTACCTCGCCGGCTTCGATCTGTTTCGCCGCGATGCCATCGCCCGCGGCGAATACCTCAAGCACCTGTGCCAGGCCCAGGGCCTGCAAGGCCTCTACCCCTTCGACCAGCAGGTGCCGGCCCAGCCGACGCCGGAGCAGACCGCCCAATTGATCTGCCAGCAGAACATGCAGATGATCCGCGACTGCGACGCGGTGCTGGCCAACCTCAACGACTTTCGCGGCCTGGAGCCGGACTCCGGCACCGCCTTCGAGGTGGGCATGGCCATCGCCCTGGGCAAACCGGTGTGGGCCTGGTTCGAGGCGCCCGCGACCCTGCGCGAACAAGTCTCCCATGACGCCGACGGCCGCGACGCCGAAGGTTTCCTGGTGGAGGACTTCCACCTGCCGCGCAACCTGATGCTGGCCTGCACCTGGGCCGGCCACAGCCGCAGCGCCGAAGAAGCCCTGCCGCGCCTGGCCGCCTACCTCGCCCAGCAACCGCCGCTCCGACAGTGACGGATTTGGCCCCAGCGATTACCTGAGGACACGCACCATGGAAAACACCTGGCTCACCCACGCCAAACGCTTGCAGGCCTTGGCCTCCACCGGGCTGCATTTTTGCAAGGACCCGTTCGACCGCGAGCGTTACCAGGAAGTCGCCGACATCGCCCACAGCATGCTCGCGCAACTGGCCGACGTGCCCCTGGAACGCATCGCCGGCCTGGTGTCGGACTTCGCCAAACGCTACTCGACACCCCTAGTGGATGTGCGCGGCGCCTTGATCGAAGACCAGCGCATCCTCCTGGTCCGCGAACAGACCGACGGCCGCTGGGCCATGCCCGGCGGGTATGCCGACATCGGCCTGTCGGCCGCCGAAAACATCGTCAAGGAGATCCACGAAGAGGCCGGGCTCAGCGTCTCGGCCCGCGCCCTCTACAGCGTCCGGCACAAGGCCAAGGGCCCCTTCACTCCCGACACCCGGGATTTCTACAAGCTGTATTTTCTCTGCGAGCGCAGTGAGCGCAGCGCCCCGGTGGCCGGCTCGGAAGTCAGCGACGCCGGGTTCTTCGCCCTCGACGCCCTGCCCGAACTGTCCCGCGGCCGCACCGTGGAAAGCGATATCGAAGCCGCCTTTGCCTTCCACCGCGGCGAAACCCGCCTGACCCTGTTCGATTGATCGGGCGTCCGTGATCCAATTTGTCTCACCGGCGCACCGCTTTCGCGCCTGAGCCGGCCAATCGGCCGCGCCGGAAAGCAAAAATCCCCTGTTTGTCTATAAATCTCCTGCAGGTTGCACAACGCCAGCCGGGCGCCCCTGACCCTGGGGGCGTTGGCACGGCGACTGCAGCAGATGCCTGCGTCGCTTACGCACCAGGCCACGCCTGGGCCAATCAGGGGAAGGCACATGACGCAGAACGATCCAGGCAACGACTACCCGCTCAGCGAAGTGCCGATGCACGCGCGCAAGGGCCTGGCCTCCACGGCCATGGTGCTGCTGGGCTTCACCTTTTTCACCGCCACCATGTTCGCCGGCGGCAAGCTCGGCGTGGCCTTCAGCTTTGGCCAGATGCTCGGGGTGATCGTCCTCGGCAATCTGCTGCTGGGCCTGTACGCGGCAGGCCTGGGCTATATCGCCTTCAAGAGCGGCCTGAACTCGGTGCTGATGGGGCGCTTCTGTTTCGGCGAGGTGGGCAGCAAGCTCAGCGACCTGATCCTCGGCTTCACCCAGATCGGCTGGTACGCCTGGGGCACCGCCACCGCCGCGGTGGTGCTGGGCAAGTATTTCGAGTTGGGCCAGGACACTGTGCTGGGGCTGATGGTGCTGTTCGGCCTGATGTTCTGCGCCACCGCCTACGTCGGTTATCGCGGGCTGGAAATCCTCTCCTGGATCGCGGTGCCGGCCATGGCCCTGCTGCTGTTGCTGTCGATGTGGGTGGCCACGGTCAAGGTCGGCGGCCTCGATGGGTTGCTGGCCGTGGTGCCGAGCGCCAGCCTCGACCTGTCCACGGCCATCACCCTGGTGTTCGGTACCTTCGTCAGCGGCGCCACCCAGGCCACCAACTGGACGCGCTTTTCCCGCTCGGCCAGGGTCGCGGTGCTGGCCAGCCTGATCGGCTTCTTCATCGGCAACGGCCTGATGGTGCTGATCGGGGCCTACGGCGCCATCGTCTACCAGCAGCCGGACGTGGTCGAAGTGCTGCTGTTGCAGGGCTTCGCCATGGCCGCCATGGCCATGCTCCTGCTGAACATCTGGAGCACCCAGGACAACACCATCTACAACTTCGCCGTCGCCGGCTGCAACCTGCTGCGCACTGGCCGACGCAAGACCGTGACCCTGGCCGGGGCGGTGATCGGCACCCTGCTGGCGCTGCTGGGCATGTACGACATGCTGGTGCCCTACCTGATTCTGCTGGGCACGGTGATCCCGCCGATTGGCGGGGTGATCATGGCCGACTTCTTCTATCGCTACCGCGGCCAGTACCCGCGCCTGGCCGACAGCAAATTGCCGGCGTTCAACTGGGCCGGCCTGGGCGCCTATGCCATCGGCACCGTGGCGGCCTTCGGCTCGCCCTGGGTCGCGCCACTGGTAGGCATCGCGGCCGCCGCCCTGAGCTACATGCTGCTGAGCAGCCTGCTCGGCGCACGCGCCACCACCGCCGCGGACATCCAGGCATGAGCCCGGGCCACGCGACGTTGCGGCCGCCGGCCCGAGCGCCGTACCCTGACCGCCTGGATTGAAAAAGGAATCGCTCCGATGCTCATCATCAACGCCCGCCTGCGCAACCGCGAAGGCCTGCACGAACTGCACCTGGAGAACGGTCGCATCGCCAGCATCGCCCGGCAGACCGAAGCCCCGACCCTGGGCCCCGACGACCTCGACGCCGGCGGCAACCTGGTGGTGCCGCCCTTCGTCGAGCCGCACATTCACCTGGACGCCACTCTCACCGCGGGCGAGCCGCGCTGGAACATGAGCGGCACCCTGTTCGAAGGCATCGAATGCTGGGGCGAGCGCAAGGTCACCATCACCCAGGAAGACACCAAGGCCCGCGCCCGCAAAACCCTGCGCGCCCTCGCCGCCCACGGCATCCAGCACGTGCGCACTCATGTCGATGTCACCGACCCGGAGCTGACCGCGCTCAAGGCCATGCTCGAAGTGCGCGAGCAAAGCGCGCACCTGGTCGACATGCAGATCGTCGCCTTCCCCCAGGAAGGCATCGAAAGCTACCGCAACGGCCGCGAACTGATGGAAGAGGCGATCCGCCTGGGCGCCGATGTGGTGGGCGGCATTCCGCACTTCGAGTACACCCGCGACCAGGGCGTCAGCTCGGTGAAGTTCCTCATGGACCTGGCCGAACGCACCGGCTGCCTGGTGGACGTGCATTGCGACGAGACCGACGACCCGCACTCGCGTTTTCTCGAAGTGCTGGCCGAGGAGGCCCGCAGCCGCGACATGGGTTCGCGGGTGACCGCCAGCCATACCACCGCCATGGGCTCCTACGACAATGCGTACTGCGCCAAGCTGTTCCGCCTGCTCGGCCACTCGGGCATCAGCTTCGTTTCCTGCCCCACCGAAAGCATCCACCTGCAGGGGCGCTTCGACAGCTTCCCGAAACGCCGCGGCGTGACGCGGGTCAACGAGCTGCTGGAAGCCGGGATGAACGTGTGTTTCGGCCAGGACTCGATCGTCGATCCCTGGTACCCGCTGGGTAACGGCAACATCCTGCGGGTGCTGGAAGCCGGCCTGCACATCTGCCACATGCTCGGCTACCGCAACCTGCAGAGCGCCCTCGACCTGGTCACCGACAACAGCGCCAAGGCCCTGGCCCTGGGCGAGCGTTACGGCCTGGAAGAAGGCCGGCCGGCCAACCTGCTGATCCTGTCGGCCGACAGCGACTACGAAATGATCCGCAGCCAAGGCTTGGCGCTGTACTCGATCCGCGACGGCAAGGTGCTGATGAAACGGCAGATGGCCCAGGTCGAGCTGCCGGGTGATGCGGGGTTTGTGTAATGGCCGCTGACGTCATCGCGGGCAAGCCTCGCGCCTACAGAAGCAGGTTGCATATTCCTCTGTAGGAGCGAGGCTTGCCCGCGAAGGCGATCCACCAGCATCCATCGCACTCCAGCCCTTCCCTGTAGCCGCTGCCGCAGGCTGCGCAAAGATCCGCAGGATCTTCCGGCGTCCCTGAGATCGCTGCGACCGTGCCGGTCGATCGCAGCCTGCGGCAGCGGCTACAGGGCGCGGGCGGTACCGAACAGGCTGACCCGCACCAGCTCCCCACCCCGCTCCTCCAGGCGCAGCGGCGCGGTGCCGCCGGGCATCACCACCGCGACTTCGCCGGCCTTGACCCAACCGACCCGCCACGCCGCGCTGGCCACCGCGCTGGCGCTGGTGCCGGAGGATGCCGTGGGGCCTTCGCCGCGTTCGAACACCCGTGCAGCGATGCGCTGCGGGCCCTCCAGCCACGCCCATTGCAGGTTCACCCCGGCCGGACAGGGTTCACCGCTGCCGGTGGGCAGGGCGTAGGCGATACGGGTCAGGGCCTCGGCCAGGGGCGCTTCGCTCATCTGCCGGTTGCCCGGCAAGGCGCTGGCATCGCTGACCAGGGTCACGCAATGGGGGTTGCCGATACGCACGAACTGGCTACGGCTCCATTGCGGGTGCAACCGCGCCAGCCCGCGCACCCGGCTCAGCTCGACACAGCTCGAACCGTCATTCTCGACCCCGTGTTGCGCACCCACGGCGTGTGGGCCGAACGCCGGTTGCCCGAGGTCCAGCCAGAAACCGGACACCCCGGCGACCTGTGCCGGCTCGACCAGGGTCGCCAGCGGCGACACCCCGTCCGGCTTGTCGTGATGCACCCGCAGCTGCGCAGGCCCCTGGGCCGGCAGCAGCCCTTGCTCGGTCAAGGCCTGGGAAAAGATGGTCAGGCCGTTGCCGCTGCGCTCGGCCAGGGTGCCGTCGGTGTTGACGATCAGCAGGTCGAACGGCGGCGCGTCCTGGAACGGCCCGACCAGCAAACCGTCGCTGCGATGGGCCTTGGCCCCTGCCGGCCGGGTACCGGAGGGCCAACTGCACAGGGCTTCGATGGCCTGCTCGCTCCAATTGGCCCGGGCCAGCGCCGCCTCGGCCGCGCTGGCCGGCAAGGCGATCCCCAACCGGCGTACCGCCTCGGGCGCCACCACGCCGTAAAGATTGCCGCGGGCATCGTAGAAAGCAGTCATTGCAGGGCTCCAAAAGCAGACGAGCCGCTGACATTACTGTGAATGCAGCGGCCCGGCCAAGCCCCTCCTGCCTGGCTCAGCGCACCAGGCACGGCTGCTTGTTGTCGAAGCGCCAGCCCGGGATCAGGAACTGCATGGCCACACTGTCGTCCCGCGCGCCCAGGCCCCGGCTGTTGTACAGCTCATGGGCGCGGGCCAGCGCGTCCAGGTCCAGTTCGACGCCCAGCCCCGGCGTCTGCGGCACCGCCACGCAGCCCTCGACGATCTGCAGCGGATTGCGGGTCAGGTGCTGGCCGTCCTGCCAGATCCAGTGGGTGTCGATGGCGGTGATCTCGCCCGGCGCCGCGGCCGCCACATGGGTGAACATGGCCAGGGAAATGTCGAAGTGGTTGTTGGAATGCGAGCCCCAGGTCAGGCCCCATTCATGGCACATCTGCGCCACCCGCACCGAACCCTGCATCGTCCAGAAATGCGGATCGGCCAGGGGAATGTCCACCGCTTGCAACTGGATCGCGTGGCCCATTTCCCGCCAGTCGGTGGCGATCATGTTGGTCGCCGTGGGCAGCCCGGTGGCGCGGCGGAATTCGGCCATCACCTCGCGCCCGGAGTAACCGTTTTCCGCGCCGCAGGGGTCTTCGGCATAGGCCAGCACCCGGTGTTGATCGCGACACAGGGCGATCGCCTGTTTCAGCGACCAGGCACCGTTGGGGTCGAGGGTGATGCGCGCCTTGGGAAAGCATTCGGCCAGGGCGGTGACGGCCTCCATTTCCTCTTCGCCGCGCAGCACGCCGCCCTTGAGCTTGAAGTCGTTGAAGCCATACCGCGCCTTGGCCGCCTCGGCCAGGCGCACGATGCTCTCGGCGTTCAGCGCCGGTTCATGGCGCAGGCGCAGCCAGGCATCGTCGGCCTCGGCTTCGTTGCGGTAGGCCAGGTCGGTCTGGTGCCGGTCGCCGATGTAGAACAGGTAGCCGAGCATCTTCACCGATTCGCGTTGCTGGCCTTCGCCGAGCAGCGCCGCCACCGGCACCCCGAGAAACTGGCCGAGCAGGTCGAGCAGCGCCGCTTCCAGCGCGGTCACCGCATGGATGGCGATGCGCAGGTCGAAAGTCTGCTGGCCCCGCCCGCCGGCATCGCGCTCGGCAAAGCGCTGGCGCACCTGGTTGAGCAGCTTCTGGTAATGGCCGATGGACTGGCCGACCAGCAGTTCGCGGGCCTCCTCGAGGGTCGCGCGAATCCGCTCGCCCCCCGGCACTTCACCGACCCCGGTGTTACCGGCGCTGTCGGTAAGGATCACGATATTGCGGGTGAAAAACGGGCCATGGGCGCCGCTGAGGTTGAGCAGCATGCTGTCATGCCCGGCCACCGGTACCACTTGCAGTCGGGTGACAAGCGGTGTCTGGCCAGGGTGATGATGGGTGGATTCAAAAGTCATGGGTCGGTTCCTGTCGGCAAAGGTCAGTGGGTTTTGTCCAGCAGCGGGCGGGCATCGTCCAAGGGCGTCGGCATGACATGGGCCTTGGGCCGGGTGCGGGCGAAAAACACGATGATCGCGGCGATGATCGAGGTCGCCGCCAGGCCGTACAGGCCCCCCTGGATCGACCCGGTGCGCTGCTCCAGCAGGCCGAAGGTGGCCGGGGCGACGAAGCCGCCGAGGTTGCCGATGGAGTTGATCAGGGCGATCACCGCGGCGGCGATGCGCGCATCCAGGTAGGCCTGGGGAATCGGCCAGAACAGCGCGGATGCCGACTTGAAGCCGATAGCGGCGAAGCACACGGCGACGAAGGCGAACACCGGCCCGCCGGTGGTGGACAGGAACATCCCCGCGGCCGCCACCAGCAAGGCGCTGGCGACCCAGGCCTGCTGGAACTTCCATTTGCCGGACGCCGCGGCGAAGGCATACATGGCGATGATCGAGATCAGCCAGGGAATGGAATTGAAGAAACCCACCTGCAGGTCACTGAGGTCGCCCATCTTCTTGATGATGCTCGGCAGCCAGAAGGTCGCGGCATAGATGGTCAGCTGGATGCAGAAGTAGATCAGGCAGAACAGCAGGATCTGCCGGTCCTTGAGCAGGGTCCAGAGCGACGGCTTGACCGGCATCGCCGCTTCGCGCTCGCGCTGTTCGCTGTCGATCGCCCGCACCAGCGCCTCCTGCTCGCCGGGGCTCAACCACTTGGCGTCGCGGGGCGTGGAGTCGAGCCAGAACCAGACAAAACCGCAGAGCAGCACCGAGGCCATGCCCTCGACGATGAACATCCACTGCCAGCCGTGCCAGCCCAGGCCCTCGATCTGCAACAGCGCTCCGGACAATGGGCCGGAGACCAGTGAAGCCACGGCCGAACCGCTTAGGAAAATGGCGATCGCCTTGCCCCGCTCCACCCCGGGCAGCCAGCGGGTGAAGTAGTAGATCACCCCGGGGAAGAACCCGGCCTCGGCCACCCCCAGCAGGAAGCGCAGCACATAGAACTGGGTTTCGTTCTGCACGAAGGCCATGGCCGTGGCCACCAGCCCCCAGGTGAACATGATGCGGGTCAGCCAGATCCGCGCGCCGACCCGCTGCAACAGCATGTTGGATGGCACTTCGAACAGCGCGTAACCGATGAAGAACAGCCCGGCGCCAAAACCGTAGGCCGCGGCGCCGATGCCCAGGTCATGTTCCAGGTGGGTGCGGACGAAGCCGATGTTGACCCGGTCGATGTAGTTGACGATGAACATGATGACGAACAGCGGCAGCACATGGCGCTTGACCTTCGCCACGGCGATGGCCAGCAGGGAATCGTCGCCGGCCGGATTGAGGGTGGTATTCACGATGCCTCTCCCACTTGTTTGTTGTTGTGTGCGGGTGACTGGGCGAGCGCCCTAGTTGACAGTCATCATACAAGTAGAAAAATAGCGTCACAAGCGCAGACTCGTCGCAGAAGTCGGTACGCGAGGCTTTGTTGATCGAAGAGAATGTTGAGAAGTAAACTTAACTGATTGATTTAATTCATATAAATAAAAACTACAGGCACAGAAATATTTTTCAGGCTGCACTCGCGCTGAGAACCTGCACTGAACCCTGAAGTGACTTATCCGATAACTTGTCATACATGTCAGACAAGTTGAGCCCTGCCCGGCCACTTTGGTGATAAGCTTTTTGCTTCCTCCCCGCGCGACCTTGCCATGAGCACCGAATCCGATATCGCCCCGGGCCGCCGTCGCCCTTCCACCAACCTGGCCCATGACCTGGTCAGCGACCTGACTCAACAGATCATGCGCGGCCTGCTCAAGCCCGGTGACAAGCTGCCGTCGGAAAGCACCATCGTCCGCGCCCATGGCGTCAGCCGCACCGTGGTGCGCGAAGCCATCTCCAAACTGCAGGCCGCCGGCTGGGTGGAAACCCACCATGGCGTCGGCAGTTTTGTCCTGGAGCGCCAGGACACCCACGGCCTGCGCTTGAACGTCGATACCGCCCTGAGCGTGCGCGACATCCTCGAATTGCGCCTGGGCCTGGAAACCCAGGCAGTGGCTCTCGCCGCCCGCCGGCGCAGCGCCGAGCAACTGGCGCAGATGCGCCAGGCGCTGGACGACTACCAGCAACTGCTGGCCAACAACGACAGTTGCGTGGAGGCCGACCAGCGTTTCCACCTGCTGATCGCCGAAGCCACCGGCAACCCCTATTTCGTGCAGATCCTGCAATCGCTGGGCAACGCCCTGATCCCCCGGACCCGGGTGCGCGACGCCGAGCGCGGCGATGTCGACCTGGCGCAACTGGCGACCCTGGCCAACCAGGAACACGAAACCCTCTACGCCGCCATCCGCCGCCAGGACCCGGATGCCGCGCGGGCGGCGATGTGGACCCACCTGAGCAACAGCCGGGAGCGGTTTTCGGCGGGGTGAGGGCATGCGCCCGCTTCTACCGGGGTAGCGACGCTCAGCCTGTTCCGTGCCGGGCGAAATAGCGCCCCGGCGTCACCCCGAACTGACGGCGGAACATGGCGATAAAGGCGCTGACATTGTCGTAGCCCAGGTCCAGCGCCACCCGGGTCACCGCATCGCCCGCCGCCAGGCGCTCCAGGGCCCGCAGCAATCGCGCGCGCTGCCGCCACTGACTGAAGGCAAAGCCGGTCTCGGCGACAAAACGCCGGGCCAGGGTTCGTGGCGAGATCCCCGCCCACTGCGCCCAGGCCTCCAGGCCGCGGCTGTCCGCCAGGTCGTCGGCCAGCGCCTGGCAGATCCGCCGCAACCGCGGGTCCACAGGCAATGGCAGGCCAAAGGGTTCCACCGGCAGGCTGCCCAGTTCATCGAGGATCACCCGGGCGATGCGCAATTGCGGCTCATCCAGCGCGCCTTGTGGCCAGCTCGCCGCACGCATCACCGCCTCCCGCAACAGGCCGGAGGTGGCAATGATCCGTGGTTGCGCCGGCAGTTCGTGGCAGGCCTCGGGCTCGACATAGATGCTCCAGCCGTCGAACGGGCCATGGGAGCGCAAGGCGTGTTCGCAGCGGGGCGGCACCCACACCGCATGGGTCGCCGGCACCACCCACTGGCTGTCGGCCGCCGTCACCGACAACAGGCCGCGCCGGGCGCCGAGCAGTTGGCCGCGGGCGTGGCTGTGGGCGGCGGTCTGCCGTTCGATCGGGCTGTGTTGCCATGCTGCGAACAGCAGCGGGTCGCCCTGGGCTTGAGCGAGCAAGGGGGAAACCAAAGGTTGGGACATTGGCTGCTTCACGTTATTCAACGGCAAGAACCAAGCAGTTTAGCCAATCCTCGGGCCGCAGACTGAACGCTCATTCACACGAGGATTGCTCCATGCGCGCCGAAGACCTGTTACCCGATCAACTCAACCATGGCGACTTCAACGGCACCCGGGTACGCAAGGGGACGGTGGGGGCCTTCCTGATCAATGCCCGGCTGTGGAGCGACCCGGACACCTCGGCGCAGCAGCGCCGCGTGGCCGAGGAGGATCTGCTGGCAGCCCTGCCGGCGCTCAGGGCCCTGGGGCTGTTCGAGCTGATGCAAGTGCGCGACCCGGCCCTGCGGGCGTTATGCGAGCAAGACTAACGCCGACAACCCCTGTAGCCGCTGCCGAGCCCGCGAGGCTGCGATAGACCCGCAGGGTCTCCAACACTCGCAAGATCCCCGCGAGCGTGCCGCTCGATCGCAGCCTTCGGCAGCGGCTACACAAACATCGGGCCTGACCGGAATATCGAGGGTGTCCCCCCTCTCTGTAGCCGCTGCCGAGCCCGCGAGGCTGCGATAGACCCGCAGGGTCTCCAGCGCCCGCAAGATCCCCGCGAGCGTGCCGCTCGATCGCAGCCTGCGGCAGCGGCTACACAAACATCGGGGCTGACCGGAATATCGAGGGCGTCACCGCTCCCTGTAGCCGCTGCCGAGCCTGCGAGGCTGCGACAGACCCGCAGGGTCTCCAGCGCCCGCAAGATCCCCGCCAGCGTGCCGCTCGATCGCAGCCTGCGGCAGCGGCTACACAAACATCGGGGCTGACCGGAATATCGAGGGCGTCACCGCTCCCTGTAGCCGCTGCCGAGCCCGCGAGGCTGCGATAGACCCGTAGGGTCTCCAGCGCCCGCAAGATCCCCGCGAGCGTGCCGCTCGATCGCAGCCTGCGGCAGCGGCTACACAAGCATCGGGCTGACGGGACGGCTGGCGGCTAGCGAATCGGCAAGGCAATCGGCCGAATCGGCGCGGCATCGGCACCGCGCAACTTCAACGACGCGCCGATAAAGGCGAACTGGTACACCCGGTCCCGCGACAGGCCTTCGAGGTTGACCAGTTCCAGGATCGGCGCGCCCTGCATCGCCAGCAGGTAGGTGTGCAACGGCAGGTAGTTGCCTTCCACCTCCGACGGGAAGGTCTCGAAGCTCAGGTTATCGGCGCCCACCACCATGGCACCGCCCTCCTCCACCAGGAACTTCGCCGCGTCCAGGCTCATGCCCGGCGGGTTGGCCATATAAGCCTGGGCCTTTTCGTAGTCGCGCATGCGCCCGGTGCGAATCAGCACCACGTCGCCCTTTTCCAGGCTGACCTGTTGCGCCTTCAGCGCCTGTTGCAGGTCGGCCCGGGTCACCCGGTAATTGTCCGCCAGCATGTCCACGCCCTTGGCCGCGGCGACATCGATCAGCACCCCGCGGGCAACGATCGGCGGCAGTTTTTCCGCGCCGGTGACGTTCCAGCCACGGTCGCCCAGGTGCTGGTCGGCGCGAAAGCCGTTCCAGATCTTGCCGTCGAGGCCGAAGTGGTTGAGCGCATCGATATGGGTGCCCATGTGGGCATACATCGACACCGCCGAGCCGGTGTAGCTGACATGCCGGTTCATCGGCTCGCCGACCTGCATCGGGTCGGCGATCACATTGCCGTGGGGGGTGTGGGTCATCCACATCTGGTACGGCGGATCGCCCGCTGCCTGCCAGCTGGGCATGCCGACGAAATACTCGACCGCCAGGTCGTAGGCCTGGCTGCCGCTGACCCGGGCCATGATCGCCGCCCGCGACTGCTCGGTGATCAGGTTCAGGCGGCCGATCTCATCCTTCGGCCCCCAGGGGCTGACGCCGACCTCGGCCTGGGACGCGGCGCCGCACAGCGCACTGAACAGCGACAAGGCGGCCAGGCCGGGAATGACACGCAACAAACGGGAAACAGCCATGACGACACTCCTGTGAAATGAAGTGGCCATGGTATGGATTAACAATTCGGCGATAATCAGCCGTTTCGTTAAGACATATTCAACTCAGGAGAAACAATATGGATGTGTTGGCAGCCATGCGCACCTTTCGCCGCGTGGTGGAGCGCGCCAGCTTCAGCCTCGCGGCCAACGACCTGGGGCAATCCACCGCCGCGGTCAGCAAGCAGGTGCGCCAGCTGGAGGAACACCTGGGCAGCCTGTTGCTGCTGCGCACCACGCGCCGCATGAGCCTGTCGGACGCCGGCCAGGCCTACTTCAGCGAATGCTGCCACCTGCTCGACGAACTGACGGCCCTGGAATGCGCGACCCGCGCCGGCACCCGCGAGCCCGGCGGCCGCTTGCGGGTCAACGCGCCGCTGTCGTTCGGCCTCAAGGTGCTGTCGCCGATCCTGGCCGACTTCATGCGGCGCTACCCGCAATTTCGCATCGACCTGACCCTCGACGACCGCCTGCTGGATGTGGTGAGCGAAGGCTTCGATGTGTCGCTGCGGATTCGCCGGCAACTGACCGACTCGTCGCTGATCGCCCGGCGCCTGGGGGAAATCGAACAGGTGATCTGCGCCGCCCCGGCCTACCTGCAGGCCAAGGGCAGCCCACAGACGGTCGATGAGCTGCGCGAGCACAGCTGCCTGGCCTATCGCCTGGCGGAACACCCCGGCCACTGGCAGCTGGAAGGCCCGCAAGGCAGCAGCCGCCTGGAACTGCCGGTGCGCTTTGCCGTGGACAACAGCCTGATGCTCAGCGACATGCTCCAGGCCGGGCTGGGCATTGGCGCCCTGCCCTCGTTCATCGCCCAGCCGTTGCTCGACAGCGGCCAGTTGCAGCGGGTCCTGCCCTGCTATTCCATGCCACGCCGGACCATCTATGCGGTGTATGCCAGCAATCGCCATGTGTCGCAGAAAATCCGCTTCTTCGTCGACTTCCTGGCCCAGGCCCTCGGCCCGCTCCAGGAGGCCGATCAGGCCGCGCCCGAGCCGGCGGACTGAGCCTGGGCCACCAGCCAATCGATCAGCCAGGACGCCGCCGGCCCCGGTGGCGTGTCGAGACGGTAGATGGCGTCGAAGCCGTAAGGCAGGCTTTGGCTGCCCGGCAGATCGAGTTGCACCAGGCGCCCACTGGCCAGGTCCTCCTCGACCATCGGCGCCGGCATGTTGCCCCAGCCGATGCCTTCCCTGAGCAGCATATGCTTGGAGCCCAGGTCCGCCAGGCGCCAGCTGTGGGTGCCGACCACGCCGAAATCCTGGTTGCGCGTCAGTTCGGAACGGTCCGACAACACCAACTGCACATGCTCGCGACCCGCCCCCGGCAAGTTGACCGATGCTTGCGCCAACGGATGCTCCGGAGCCGCCACCGGAATCAGCTGGACGAACCCCACCTGCACCCGCTCGATACCGCCCAGATCGCGGTGCACCATGCCGCTGACACCCACCGCGGCGCGTCCCGCCAGCACCATCTCGGCCACCGCGCCCAGGGCCTCCATGTGCAAGTGCAGCTGCACCGTGGGGAACTCGCGGCGGAAGTTTTTCAGCGCATCGACGATGCGCGCCGCCGGGAACATCACGTCGATCACCAGGTGAACCTCTGCTTCCAGGCCTTGCAGCAGCCCCTTGACCTTGGCCCGCAGGCCGTCGATGCCGTTATAGATGCTCCGCGCCTCGGCCAGCACCGTGCGCCCGGCCTCGGTGAGCCGGGGTTTGCGGGTGGTCTTGCGGTCGAACAGGCTGACCCCCAGTTGCAGCTCCAGGTTGGCCATGGAATAGCTGATCACCGAGGTGGCGCGATGCAGCTTGCGCGCCGCGCCGGCAAAGCTGCCGACCTCGACGATGGTGAGGAAGATGCGCAATTGATCGAGGGTGGGCGTACCGGGGTTGCTGGACATGGGGCTGTTCTCGCAAAGGCTACGTTCTAAAAAATCGAATCTGACACTCGAAATTATTCGGCTATTACGTTCATAACGCCAGTGGCAAACTTCTCTCCATCGCGGCGCACCAAGGTGGTGAGGCCGAACCCACTGAGAGAATCCAGCATGTCCACACTGACCAACAGCCTGTCCACTACCTCGAACAGCAACGCCAGCATCAGCCTGATCGGGCGCGTCCTGCTCAGCGCCATTTTCATCCTTTCCGGCTTCTCGAAAATCGCCGCGCCGGCCGCCATGGTCGGCTACATCCAGTCGGTCGGCCTGCCCTTCCCGCAACTGGCCCTGGGCATCGCCATCGCCGTGGAACTGGGTGGCGGCCTGCTGCTGATCGCCGGCTACCGCACCCGCCTGGTCGCCCTGGGCCTGGCCGTGTTCAGCGTGGCCACCGCCCTGGCCTTCCACAACAACCTGGGCGACCAGAACCAGTTCATCCACTTCTTCAAGAACATCGCCATGGCCGGCGGCCTGCTGCAAGTGGTGGCCTTCGGCGCCGGCCGCTTCAGCCTGGATGCCCGTCGCCAGGGCTGATCGGCCTCTCCCACGACAACGCGGCGCCCAAGGGCGCCGCGTTGTCGTTTTTACCAGCCAGCCAGAACTACCCTGGCTTCTGTAGGAGCGAACTTTTGTTTTTGGCAAACCGGGCCAATCACTCATCAAGGCTGGGTCGGCACATCCAGCCCGACCTTGACCCGACTCATGGCCACCAGGGTCTTGAAGCGCTTGACGTTGTTGTTCTCGAAGAACAGCTCACGAGTCAGTTCGTTGTACTGGGCCATGTTGCGCACGGCGAAGATCAGCACAAAATCGCACTCGCCCGCCACGTAGTAGCACTGCTGCACCTGCGGGCAGGCCTGGAAGCTGCGCTTGAGCGCATCGAGCTGATCGATGCGTTCGCTCTCCACCTCCACCTCGACAATAATGCTCAGCTCATAACCCAGGGCCTCGGGAGCGATGACCGCGCTGTAGCGTTCGATCACCCCTTCATCGCTCAGGCGCTTGAGGCGCCGGTTGACCGCCGCGGTGGACAGGTTCACCCGCAACCCCAACTCGCTTTGCGGGGTGCGCGCATCGCGTTGCAGTTCGGCGAGCAGTTTCAGGTCGTAGGCATCCAGGCTGGTGGTCATGCGGGCAATCCATGGGCGGGCAATCAGTGGTGGGCAATCAATGGAATGAAATTGTGCAAAGCCTGGCGATTATGCGAAACAAATTCGCCAGCCACGCAATATTATTTCCAGGGCTGCGAGCCGGGACATTCCCCTGCTGGCCGGCGAATCCGCCGCCGCGGGTCTCGCGGGACCGAGCCTGATGTGCAAGGATGGCGAGCGGCGCACAGTCGCGCACCTCGACACCCACTCGCGCGTCCTGCTTATCAACACCGAAGGCGCCACGTCGCCGACGGTGTATCAACAACGGGTCGGTGAAACGGCCGGCCCGGTCCTCCAGCGGCAACCGCCGATTGCCCGACAGGCGCCTGGAGCTGACCGCCAAGGATTTTTATGACAGCCCTCAACACCCACACCTCAGAGCAACAGATCAGCCCCGGCCGCCTGGAACAGATGGCCACGCGCATCGCCTTTTTCATCGCCGGTTTCGGCATCGCCGCCTGGGCGCCGCTGGTGCCCTACGCCAAGGCCCGGGCCGGGCTCGATGAAGGCACCCTGGGCCTGTTGCTGCTGTGCCTGGGCGTGGGTTCGATCCTGGCGATGCCGATCGCCGGGGTGCTGGCCGGGCGCTTCGGTTGCCGGCGGGTGATGGCCGCCGGCAGCCTGCTGATTTGCCTGGCCCTGCCGTTGCTGGCCACGGTGAGCACGGTGCCGCTGCTGATCGCCGGGCTGTTCATGTTCGGCGCCGGGCTGGGCACGGTGGATTCCACGGTGAACCTGCAGGCGGTGATCGTCGAACGGGCCAGCGGCCGGCCGATGATGTCGGGCTTCCATGGCCTGTTCAGCCTCGGCGGCATCGTCGGCGCGGCCGGGGTCAGCGCCATGCTTGGCCTGGGCCTGTCGCCGCTGGGCGCGACCCTGGTGGTGGTGGCCTTGCTGGTCGTCGCCCTGCTCAAGGCGGCGCCGCACATGTTGCCGTACGGCAGCCAGAGCTCGGGCCCGGCCTTTGCCGTGCCCCACGGCGTGGTGCTGTTCATTGGCTGCCTGTGCTTCGTGGTGTTCCTCGCCGAAGGCGCGGTGCTGGACTGGAGCGCGGTGTTCCTCAGCGCCGAGCGCCAGGTGGATGCCGCCTATGCCGGCCTGGGTTACGCGGCCTTCGCCCTGACCATGACCGTCGGCCGCCTGACCGGCGATGCCATCGTGCACAAGCTGGGGGCCACGCGGGTGATCGTCATGGGCGGCTCGGTGGCCGCCGCGGGCCTGCTGCTGGCGACCCTGGCGCCGGCCTGGGAAGCCGCTCTGGTGGGTTACGCGCTGGTGGGTGTCGGCTGCTCGAACATCGTGCCGGTGCTGTACACCGCGGTGGGCAAACAGACCGTCATGCCCGAAGCCATCGCCGTGCCGGCCATCACCACCCTGGGTTACGCCGGCATCCTCGCCGGCCCGGCGCTGATCGGCTTTATCGCCCACGGCAGCAGCCTGAGCATCGCCTTCGGCCTGATCGCGGTGATGCTGATTGGCGTGGCGGCCAGTGGGAAAGTGTTGAAGGTCTGAGCCCCTTCGCGGGCAATCGTTTTCGAGATCGCAGGAAGGCCCTGCGGGCCTTTGCGCAGCCTGCGGCAGCGGCTACACAAGCATCGGGCACACCAGGTATCGAGGGTGTCCCCCATCCCTGTAGCCGCTGCCGAGCCCGCGAGGCTGCGATAGACCCGCAGGGTCTCCAGCGCCCGCAAGATCCCCACGAGCGTGCCGCTCGATCGCAGCCTGCGGCAGCGGCTACAGGGGTTTGCGCCGGGCATAAAAATCGCGGGTAAGCCTCGCTACTGCTTGCCCGCGATGGGCGCGACGCGGTCGGTCAGAAGCCGACGCTGGCCTGGACGAAGAAGGTCCGTGGCGCGCCGACGTAGATGCCGGAGTTGTTGTCGCTGGAGCGGGTGAAGTACTGCTTGTCGAAGAGGTTCTTCACCCCGGCGCCGAGCTTGAGGTTCGACAGCTGCGAACCGAAGTCATAACCGCCACGCACATTCCAGGTGACGTAGCCCGGCATATCGCCGTACTGGCCGTCGGCGCTGCCTTCGGTGATGTAGTTGTCGTTGAAGCTGCCGTCGGCGTTGACCATGCTGCCCGGCGAGCGCTGCTTGGACTGGGCAAAGGCATCGATGTTGTAGGTCCAGCGGTTGATGTCGTAACGCAGGCCGAGCGTCGCCACCTGGCGCGAGTAGAACGGCAGGTCGCGATCCTTGAACGCCGAGCTGCCACCTTCATAGGTCGCGCGGGTGTAGGTGAAACCGGCATTGGCGGTCAGGCCGTCGAGGCGCGGGTCCAGCGCGGCCAGGTCGTAGTTCACCGACGCCTCGATCCCCTGGTGCTTGGTCGCGCCGAGGTTGGTCCAGCCGACATCGTTGCTGATGTATTGCAGCTCGTCCGAGAAGTCGATGTAGAACGCCGTCAGCTCACCGCCCCACACCTCATCGTTGTAGCGCGTACCGATCTCGTAGGTCTTGGCCTTCTCCGGGTTCAGGCCGTTGGCGGTCTGGTCGCCTACCCCGCCCTGGCCCAGCTGGAAGTACTGCAGGCTGCCAAACGACGTCTCGTAGTTGGCGAACAGCTTCCACGCATCGGAGAGGTGGTACATCAGGCTCAGCGCCGGCAGCGGCTCGTTACTGTTGATCTCGCGGCGCTTCTCCTGCACCGGCACGCCATTGGTGCCGGCCACCGGGCGGTCGTGCCATTCGGTGCGAATGTTCTCGAAGCGGATCCCCGGGGTGATGGTCCAGTTGCCGACGTCGATCTTGTCGTCGATGTAGAAGGCCGTGGCCTCGGTGCCGCCGGTGCGGTCCTGGTACACATGGCCGTCGGAGCCCGGGCGCACCACCGGCTGGTTGTTGACCAGGGCCAGGCGGCTGGCCTGTTCGTGCATGCCTTCTTTCAGGTAGCGCATGCCGACGCTGGCTTCCTGGGTGGTCGGGCCGAGGTCGAACACATGGGACACCCGTGGCTCGATGCCGAAGGTGTAGTAGGTGCGCGGATAGGACACCAGGGTCTTCTGGTCGCGGGCGGCGATGGTGCTGCCACGGAAGCTGTCGGAGTAGTAGGTCAGCACTTCGAACTGGGTGCGGTCGTCGATCTGGCGCAGGTACTTGAACGACACATCCTTGCGGCGGCCGCTGAAGTTGTCCCAGTCGCGGTCCGACTGGTAGGGGTCGGCGTCGTACTGCTTCTGCGTCAGGCCGCCGGGCATGTCGGCCTTGGCGTCGTAGTAGTGGAAGTTGAGGCTGAAATCGTCCTGGTCGGTGGGCGCCCAATGGGTCTTGAGGATCACGTCGTCGATGTCGTTGCCGTTGTTGCTGGCGCGATAACCGTTGCCGTTGACCCCGGAGTACAGCAGCGCGGCGCCGATGCCGTTGTCCGCGGTGCCACCGAGAAAGGCCGTGTCGATATGCTTCCAGCCGCCGCGCTGGGAGGTTTCCAGGGTGCTGCCGATTTCCCCGGTGGCTTTTTCCGGGATGGCCCGGGTCACGAAGTTGATCACCCCGCCGACGTTCTGCGGCCCATAACGCACGGAACCGGCGCCACGCACCACGTCAATGCTGTCGAGGTTGCCCGAGGAGATCGGTGCCATCGACAACTGTGGCTGGCCATAAGGCGCGAAGGCCGCCGGCACGCCGTCGATCAGCACCGTGGAGCGCGGCGACAGGCGCGACGTCAGGCCGCGCACGCCAACGTTGAGGGAAATATCGCTGCCGCCGGTGCCGTTGGCGTCCTGCACCTGCACCCCCGGGACCCGACGCAGCACGTCGCCGACGTTCATCGCGCCCTGCTCGACCATGGCCTCACGGCGGATCACCGTACGCGCACCTGGGTGGTTCTGCACCACCGCCGCGTTGGCGTCGCCCAGCCAGTCACCCACCACGCTGATGCTGGTGGCGCCCAGCTCCAGAGGGCCGCCACCCGCCGCCGACGGCGCCGGGCTGAGGGTCACCGAGCCGCCGTCGATCTGGTATTGCAGGCCGCTGCCTTGCAGCAACTGGCGCAGCGCCTGCTCCGGCGACAGCTTGCCGTCCACCGCCGGGGCCTGCTTGCCGGCCACCAGCTCAGGGCTGAAAAACACCTGCAGCGAGGTTTGCAGCCCCAGCTGGCTCAGGGCCTGGCCCAACGGCTGGGCCTGGATGTGGATAGCGCTCGGCGCCTGCTCGGCATGGGCCTGGGGCAGCGCGGCACTGACCGCCAGGGCCAGGGCCAGCGGCAGCCAGCGGGTGGAGGGCGAGCAAGGATTGTTGTTATTCAGGTCGAGGCGTTTCAAGTTCGAGCAGTCCTGTTGATCGCAAGAAGATGCGTCTGTTAATGCAAACCAGTTGCAGTTGGACAAGAAGACGAAGAGCTCGAAAAAAACCTGAATCTATCGCGCAATTATTTCCTGGCTACCGTCGGCGTGGGTCTTCACCGCCACCGGCAGGATGCTCGGCAAGGCCTTGAGCAGCGCGTCGGTGTCGTCGGCCTTGAACACACTGGTCAGGCGCAGCCTGCCCACCGCCTCGCTGCCGACCCGCAGCGGCTGGTCGCGATAACGCGACACCTCGGCGGCCACCTCGTTGAGGCTGGCGTTGTTGAACACCAGCTTGCCACTGCGCCAGGCGGTCAGCGCCTGGGGATCGACCGCGTAGGCCGCGGCCACCTGGCCCCGGGCATCGACCGCGGTGCCCAGGCCCGCGGTCAGGTTGACGAAGTCGCTGTCGGCGGCATCGCGCCCCTGCACCCGCACCGTGCCCTGCTCCACCGCCACCCGGGTCTGGCTGGCGTCGCGGCGCACATCGAAGCGCGTGCCGGTGACCGTGACCTTGCCGGGCCCGGCCGCCACCACGAAGGGCCGGCTGCTGTCGTGCTCGACACTGAACATTGCCTCGCCTTCGCTCAACTCGACGCTGCGCAGGCCTTGTTCATAACGCACCCGCAAGCGACTGCGGCTGTTCAGGTCGACCTGGGAACCATCGGGCAAGGCCACATGGCGGCGCTCGCCCGGGGCCGTGGCGAACTCGGCGCTGTACCCGGCAGGCTGGTTCAGGCCGCTGAACAACCCCAGGCCCACGGCCACCACCAGCACACTGGCCGCCACCGCATAACGCAATAGCGGGCGACGCCTGATGCTCGGGCTCGGGGTTGCGCACAGCGCCTGCAAACGCTCTTTGGGCACCAGGTCGGTGGCCGCCCACAGCGATTGCAGCAGCTGGAATTCATCCCGATGCGCCTCGTGCTGCGCCAGCCAGACGTCGAAACGCTGCCGCTCCTCGGCATCGATCGCCGGTTCTTGCAGGCGCACAAACCACAGCGCCGCCTCATCGCGAACCGTCGCCTGCCCGCACGCGCACCCACGAGTCTGCGTCATGGAACATCCTGTTGGGCTGGGGGTGAAAAAGTCATGGCATTCATCACCGCGGCCCGTCCACGCGCTCGCGCAGATGCCGCAGGGTGCGGATCATATACTTTTCCACCATGTTTTTTGACAGCCCCAGGCGCTCGGCAATCTCGGCCTGGGTCAGGCCTTCGAGCTTCTGCCAGACAAACACCTTGCGGCAGTTCAACGGCAACTCGCCAAGGGCCCGTTCGATGGAGTCAGCCAGCTGGATCGCATGCATGAAATGCTCCGGGTCGCCGCCGGGCAACGCAACTGGATACACCGCCTCCAGCTCCATGGCGCCGCGCCGATCCTCGCGGCGGTAAGCATCCACCGCGATATTGCGCGCCGTCTGGTGCAGATACGCCCGCGGCTGCTGCACCGCCCCCGCATCCGACTCCAGCACCCGGACAAAGGTGTCGTGGGCCAGATCTTCCGCCTGCGAACGGCTCTTCAGCCGACGCGTCCAGGTGCCGATCAACTCTTCGTAGTGCTCGAAAAAGCCTGGTCGGCGGGGAGGCTTGGGGGTCATTGCGCTGTGCTGAGGGTGGGGAGGAGTGAATAGTAATGCTTCTTATTAAAGGCGGCAATTGGTTCGGATGAGGGGTGGATTTAAATAAGAATGATGGCTGCTTTCGGCCAAAAGCGGGCCGTGGACACGCTGCCAAAGGCCTTCTAAGCTCCTCCTAGACAATGTCACTTTTACGCCTCGCTTCATGTACTGCTGCTGGCACGACACTCAAACCGCTCATAGAATTATGCATGGACACGGAATGTTATGAGTCACAACTGACGGAAAGCATTACGCCACTTCCGTCCTCTACTTATAGTTCGGTACCACAGGAAGATGGCCATGAACATAACGTGGATAATGCTCCTCAAGTATTTGAGCTGGCTGCTCACGGTGGGCACGGCGTTCGTTGGAAGTTGGTTTTTTGAGTATGCGACCACAGACAAAGACACGGGACGGAAGAAACTAACCGTGTGGGGGCATCGCGGGGTTGTCTTTGCTGGACTGGCATTGGCATGTTCATTCGGTCTTACGTTGTGGACCGACTATGAAGCTGCATACAAGCAAAAAGGAGTAGAGGAGGAAGCTGCGCGAGACCGCGAGAATGCAGCCGAGTACCAGCAAAAGCTGGAAATTTCGCTGACTGACATTAAGAACTTGATGGAAGCTATCAGTACTGCGCCCCTTAGCCAGGAGAACAGGGTTACTATTCGCAAGACTATCGTAAATCTAGCGGGGATTGAGGACTATAAAAAATATTTTCCAGATTTGTACGATAGATTAACGAAAGCAACTTCGTTCGCTGAGACATCTTCCGCGATCAACGAAGGGTTGGATCGGGCCGTATCTATGCGCATTTCGGATAGGGAGGAATGTGCAGACGTCCCAAGATCAAGTAATGGACCGATGGTTGGTGGGTTTCCGGGCGGCCATTTCATGATTAGTGGATCGGCGGTGATAACTTTTATGATCACACCAGATAGCGTGATTTTCGGCTTCTCAGATGCTAGTGACCTAAATAGCCTCGGCAATGGGAACTACAAGTTTTTGTTTGCCGACGGGTCTCAATCGAGCGAACTGCAATGCACACAACGCAGAAGAGGGCTTTCATGTGAAGACAAGACCTCCGATGCCGGTGCGAGAGGAGTGTACGGTGACTTGCAAAAAAAATCTGTCTCAGAAATAAAAACCGACACTAAGACATACAAGGTGTCCGAATCGACAGCAAAGACCATTCGAATTACATTTTCGTGTATCTCGCCATAAAGACCACCACCGGAAAGCAATGTCAATAGCGTATTCATGAGCACTTCCGAGGCATTGCATTTGTGTATCACTATGCAAATGCGCTCAACTGCTGTTCTCTGTGTTCACTTTGTCGCTGGACAGCCAAAGCGGCTTCCAGCCGCCCTTGGTCAAACGTTAGCCGCCAAGAAGGTGAGTAGGTGCGAACGATCAGTTACCTCAATCACTATCCGCTTTTGGCCCATTTTTTTGCCCGTCACCACCGTCAGCTATGGATCGATTGCGGGCCTTCGCGAAAGGCAGAAACGACCAAAAGCAGTCAGTCGAGTTTGTCTATAAAAAGCGGTGCGATTCAGTTAGCACCTAGTCGCACTGATATTCGTAGTGCGTGTCTAACCAGAAAACACGGAGAGCTGCAGTGACACCCAACTCAAATACTCTACAAGTAAAACAGGCAAACTGCTTCTACAACTACACAGTAGGGCTGGAAGACACCGAAGTTGATCTTCTCAAGACAGCAATGAGGCTTCTCAAGTCCGGTATAGTCAGAACCGTTTGTTTCTCGGACATGAAGGCTGTTTACTTTGATGAGCACGACAAGCTCCAATTCGAATGGCTTAGGCCGCAAGGACGCCAGTGGGATAATCATTGGACGATTAAACTCAATGATAGTTTACCTAAGCATGCTGTAGATGACCTTTTATTTTGTCTTGAGTTATCTTTTCATGAACAGCGTATCAAAGGTGCGGAGGCTAGAAAAGTACCGGCACATCTGCGAGCCGCCCTGTCGCCATTAGTTCTTGAACACGAAAAATATAGCCTACCGATTTACCCATGGCTCAAGCTTTATGCTGACGGCCTCATGTCCATTAGCTTTCAACTTGATACTGTATGGAACGATCTCGCTGAAACCGACTTCATCGAAGATATCGTTAATTTATTTCAGCGCTACTTTGACCGTATTTGGGTACAAGCAGAGCTTCAGCGGATGGATGGCGAGCGGCTCCTGTCTGACGCATTCGAAGATGACATATCAATCGGTGGCCAAGGCATCATCAACCAAAAGACCCGTAAACTTATCAAAAAAATGCGTCAAAGATCGAAAGCAGTGCTTGAGGAGTCTCTCAGAAAGGAAGGTCGATGCTTTGAGTTACAGGGTGAATCATGGACTCTGCACCAGATCGCCGGTTCTGAGGGCCAAGCGAACTGGGAGGCAACTATTGACCTTTGCCGCTCTATCTGCGTAAACGCAATCGCATCACAAGTAGTTGTGAGCGGGAATAGAATGGGCAGTTCAGAAGTAGGAGTCGTATTGTGGCAAGGTCGTCCCTCCATTTCGCTGATGCGGTTCGTAGATCAGCCCCAATCCAAAAACGAGCTATTCGATAAATACGGTCCGTCAATTTCCAGAATTTTGATGCGCTCACCTGAGATTGAAAATCCTCCACCTCTGCCACCTGACTTACGTCCCTTCGAAGATTATTGTTTCCACGGCAACAGAGCGCTATTACTCTGGACTTGGATGCGAACACGCAATGCACCTGAAGATGCTTGGGATGACGCAAACACTAGGGCTAATTTGCTGGAGAACCAAGCCAGGGCGGAACACTTTGAGTACTACAACATGCTTATTGCCCGAGCATGTGCAATAGCGAGTTCGCCTCCGTCCAATGGACATCTTGTTCGCGCTTATGAAGCCTTAGCGGCAGCTGACGCGATGATTCACCAATCGAGCCAAGCTGGAGAAATTACAGACGCCCTCGAATACTTACTGGATGCTGCAGGTACAACAGGGCTAATTGCATCAGGAAAAGAGCAGGCAAGGTGGCACTTAGATGAGCGTCGTTTTAGAAGCGAAATGCGGCGGGCTCGCGTGGATCGGTGGCTGGTAACCGTGTTTGGGGTCGTTGGTGCCGCGGGGCTGGCCGACTTAGTCATTCAGCCGCTATTAAAAGTGACATACCCTTCCTGGGTGGAGTGGCTTACAGGGCTAGCTGCATTCGTGCTTGCATCATTGGGGGTCGGCATTCTCGCGGCCTCAATATGGGGCATTAACAAAATGCGAAGGGAATAGATATAGTTCTGGGTGGCGGAGATATAACAAAATCGCTCAAATCCCCTTACTGCTAGAGCTGTGCTGCTTAGCCTAATTTTAGCCAGCGCAATGATTCCTATCCTCGAGAGCAGACGCGCTAGAGAGCAAGAGCAGTTAACGCTGCATGCCTGATACTAAAGCAACGCATTGGCTAACAATACGCTCATTGAGCTAGCAATAGTGGGGCATTTGTTTAAACGTTAATGTCTGCTCTGGGGCGGAAACGGCAGCTCGCCAGCGGCCGCTTTTGGCCGAGAGCAGACAAACTCAAGTTTCTAGGCATATGACTATCAGCTAAAAAACTACCGCCTGGACACTTAGCTCTCCCTATAAAAAGCCCCGCATCCGCGGGGCTCTTTCACGACTACCTACAACTTCTCCCCTCCTCCCTCTCCAACACCGCCTCCACCAGCACCTGCGCCATCTCGATCAACCGCACGCCTGCCAATACCACCTTGCGGCTCGTCACAGGCATGTCTTCGGTGGATTGATAGGTGGCGCTTGCTGCGGACTCGAGGATTTCGCAAGCGTTGCTCAGGGCTTCTTCGGTACTCAGGTTGGGGTCCACACGGAACAGTTTTCCCGGGCGGGTGTGAGGAACGGGGATATCGTTGGCGGTAGGGAACAGGTAGTGGTTGATGGCCTTGTGGGATGCGCTTTCGAATTTGGCAGGGTCCATTTTGGCGCTAGAGAAGCTGTCTGCCATGACGGGTGGATCAGGAACGATTTTCTTCATGAAATTGACTCCCAGTGCATCCTTCAGGAGCCGTCACCATCGCTACCAAACGAAAGGGTGGCGGCCGTACGCAGGTTGGTAGACCGGTGCACTAGGAACCCGGCGCGTACGAATGCGCCCTACGCACGGCCACCATAGAAAGCGTAGGCCGGAAAAAGCACCTCACTGAAGGTGGCGCCTTGCACCCAGTGACAACATCGAGCCACCAAACCCGGTCGCTGATTTTGCAGCGACGGGCAAAGGTCAATGTCGCATTCTTTACCGCGCAACCTGAAAGCGGCGCCTGTTTGTATTCGGGGATTAACGACGGCTTACCTACCCATTCCCTAACAAGAACGAAAAAGGCCCGCGATCTCCATCGCGGGCCCTGTTAGTGAGTCACGTTACGCGGTCACGTCCAGTTGGCCGCCAGCACAGGCTGCAAGGCCTGTTGCTCGGCAGCGCCGAAGGTCATGGTCGCCGGGGCTGCCGGCGCGAACGCCGCCATGGCCTGGACCAGGTTTTCTACATCGTTGCCCAGCAAGCGATGACGGTCGCCGGCCATGATGTCCCGTGGACGCTCGGGGGTCGCGGCGTACCAGTTGTGCAGCGTGACTTCCTGCTGGCTGCCGATCACCGAGATCTGCAGGTCCTGCCCTTCGTGCTGGAACCACAGGCGCTCGGGGCTGATGTCCTGGCCGAATACCAGTTGGCCCATGCTGCCGCTGAACTCGAGGTCGTTGACCCCGTGCCCGACTTCCACGGTGGGCATGCTGCCGCTGACCAGCACCTTGTTGTTGCCATCGCCCAGCTTCACCGTGGCGAAGGAGCCGCTGTCGGTGATGCTGTTGTTGCCATGGCCGACGGTGAGCTTGTTGATGTCGCCGGCGATCACGTTGTTGCCGTTGCCCAGGGTGATCTCGGCGCGGCTGCCCGTCACGTTGACCTTGTTGTCACCGTTGCCGGCCACCAGCTTGGCGCTCGAGGCCTCGACGTTGATGGTCTTGCTCTCGTCGCCCAGGCTGACGTTGGCGAAGAAGCCCTTGACCGTCATGGTGTTGGGATCGCTGGCCACGGGCGCGGGATCGACGCTCGGCAACGGGCTCAGCGTGAGCGGGTCGCGCGATGAGCGGGTCACCGGGTCCACGGTGGTGGGTGTCGGACGCGAACGGATTCTGTCGCGGATCGAAGCGTACGAGAAATCCTCGGTGTCAGTCACCGATGGCACCGGGTCATCGAACTTGAGCCACGGGTTCGACGCCGTCGGGATATCGGGCACGGTGACCCGCGGACGACTCACAATATCCAGGTCGCGGTGGCTGGTATCGACCACCGGGATATCGGGAATCACAATCGGCCGCGGGCTCGGCACATCCACCGGCGTGCGTCCCCCTTGATCGCGCCCGACCGGGCCGATATCCGGCAGCTTCGACGGCTGCAGCGAACCGATGCCGCGCTCGGCGAGAATCTGCTCGATGGTCTTGTGCTCGGGAACCGTCGGCCCCTGGTTGCCGCCACGCTCGGCCAGGATCTGGTCGATGGTCTTGTGTTCCGGCACTTTCGGGTTCAGGTCGATACCCCGTTCGGCGAGGATCTGCTCGATCGTCTTGTGTTCCGGCAGGGTAATGTCCGGGATCGTCACCGAAGGTTTCAGCACCGGATCGACCACTGGAACGCTGACGGTCGGATGCAGATCGACAGGCGGCAGCGGCGGCACCACGACAGGCTTGTCGACACCAGGACGCTCGACAATCGGCGTCAGCGTACCCGGTACAGTCACCGTCGGCTGTTCCACCGGAGCCACCACCGGGCCGACTGGCGCCACCACCTGCGGCGCATGCTCGGCGAAGATGAAGTCCGAGGCACTGACCTGCGCCACATCCAGCGCATCCAGGTACAGCAGGTTGACGTTCGAGTCGGCGCCCTGGGCGCCGGTACGCGTCACATACACCCCATGAATCTGCGTCAGGCCGTTGAGGGTCGCGCGATTCTTGTGCTCGATGGTCAACTGGCTGAAATCGGTCACCCCGGTCTGGCGCAGGTCGATCTTGTCGATGCCATGACGGAAGCCGCGCAGGGCGTTGTTGTAGTCCTTGACGCCCGACTGGGCCGCCACCACGAACACATCCGAAGTCGCGCTGTCATGGCTGTAGATAGTGCCGCTCAGCGAAGCGACCATCTTGCCCTGGGCGTCGCTGCTGTACATCACGCCCTTGCCGCCGCCGTTGAGCAGCACGGTACCCAGGCCTTCCTGCGGCTTGACCGCCGAGGCGTCGCTGTTGACGTAGGCCGTCGGGGCGACAAAGGTGTCCTGGAACTTGAAATTCGCCGCGCCGATCCCGGCCAGCGACTGGTTCTTCAGGACAATGCTCTGGCCCTTGGCCAGGTCGATCTTGACGTCAGCGCCTTGCTGGCTGAGCACCAGGTCGGTGAACTTCTTCCCGGCAAAACCCACCAGGTCGATGATCTCGCCACGGGCGGCCTCGAAGTGGTTGATGACATCGCTGCCGCCATCGCGGCGATGGACCACGAAGAAGTCCTTGCCCGCGCCCCCCGTCAGGCTGTTGTTGCCGCGCCCGCCATCGAGCAAGGCATCGGCATTACCAGCCACCAGCACATCATTGCCGTCGCCGGCGACGATGTTTTGAATGCTCGGCGGATTTTTCACCGTCAACGCCGCGCCGCCAATGCTGGCGACACCGGTCAGCAGGTTGATCGAGCTATCCCCCGACACCGCCGCCGCATTGAGGGTATTGCGCCCGCCCGCGACACCGTTGACCGCGTCGTCCAGGACGCCACGGTTGGCATGCCCGACCACCGACTTGAGGTATTCGTCGGTGTAGAAGTAGGTGTCGTCCGGAGTGCTCTTGCTGCCGTACAAGCGCAGCGACCAGGCATTGAGCGTGACCGGCAGCCCGGAAGCCGAATCGCTCACCTGCAAGGTCCAGTTGCCCGCCGAGCGCTCGCCGAAGTCATGGGTCGTCATGAAGGTGTATTTGAACGATCCCGACTGCGTGCTGCCAAGGTCCGTGGCGCTCGCCCCCGGCATGCCGTCCGGCACTTTGCCCTGGCGGTTGAGCAGGACGCTCTGGGTGCCGTCGGGCGAGATCAGCTTGAGCGTCAGGTCGCCAAGGCGGCCCACCTGGGCGTCGAAATCGATCTCGACGTGCTCCACATTCAGGCCGGCATTCATGGCGATGGACGTGCTCAGCGTGCCGCCCGCCGCCAGGTTCTTGCCAAGGGCGCCGCTGGAGGCGCTGTAGACATACTCGTTGGCGCCGGTGCTCTGGGTCATCCAGGCTTCGGCCAAGCGCACCGCAGCCCGCGCGTCGACTTCGCCGAAGCCGTAGTCGTTGCTGGTATGCATGCCGCCGCCGTTCCAGTTGTGGGCGGCGTTGTCGCTCCACTGGCTGGACGGATCGTTGATCTTGCGCGCCGACAACGCGAGGATCTGCTGCACGTCGCGGTAGCCCAGGTTCGGGTTGGCCTCGAGCATCAGCGCGACGATGCCGGAGACGATCGGCGCGGCAAAGCTGGTGCCCTGCATGCTGGTGTAGTCGTTGCCGAAGGTCGAGCCACGGTCGGTTTCCAGCATATGGCTGGTGGACACCACGTTGCTGCCCGGCGCCGACACCAGCAGGCTGGCGCCCGGGTTGGAGAACGGCGAGGAGCCGATTTGCAGGGTCGACAGGTCACCCTGGGCATTGATCGCGCCGACTTCCACCGAGAAGCGGTTGTTGTTGGTCAGGGAGCCCTGGGCATTGCCGCCGGTTGCACGGCTGTTGCCGCCGGCCGCGACAATGATCGTGCCCAGGCCACCGCGACCGTTACTCGCGGCGTACTGGGCATTCATGCTCAGCGCCGTGGCGGTGTTGACGAAGCCGTCCTGGAAGCTGCTGAGGGCGAAATCGTGGGTGAAGCCCCAGCTGTTGTTGGCAATGTCGAAGCTGACCATATGCCCCAGCCCGGCGAGGTCGGCGCCGCTATTGGCCAGGTAGTAGCCGCCCAGCGTCGCGCCGTAGGCCACCCCTACTCCGCCCGTGCCATTCTTGGCCGCGACCATCACCCCCGCCACCATGGTGGCGTGGTTGGACACCAGGCCCGGCAAGCTGCCGTTGCTCTGCTGGGTCTGCAGCCAGGCCTGGTCGACGTTGGCGGCCAGGTCCGGGTGGGCGATGTCGAAGATCTCCGGCGCGGTGGCGAACTGGCCGCCCGGCTCGAACTGGCCGATGCGCACGCCCTTGCCGATGTAGTCCTGCCAGACCGGCAGCACGTTGGTATCGCTCAGGTACCACTCCTGGGCCGCCAAGGGGTCCAGCGGCACTTCCGGGGTCAGCAAGGTCACCCCGGCGCGCATCGGCGCGGTCTGCCCGCTGCTCAGGTCCACCACCGAAGCCGACAGGTTGCCGGCGGCATCGACCACGCCGTACTTGAAGCTGAGCAGGCCGGTGTAGTGGGCATCTGGAGTGAAGAGCACGTCGCCC
Organism: Pseudomonas chlororaphis subsp. chlororaphis; assembly: GCF_003945765.1. Taxonomy (NCBI): domain Bacteria; kingdom Pseudomonadati; phylum Pseudomonadota; class Gammaproteobacteria; order Pseudomonadales; family Pseudomonadaceae; genus Pseudomonas; species Pseudomonas chlororaphis. The sequence goes on from NZ_CP027712.1 coordinate 4,567,493, forward strand.
TGGGCCGTGAGGCTGACAGTGCCGCCGACCGCGTCGCCGACGTTGGCGATGCGCAGCGCGCCCTGGCTGTTGAGGTGTTGATCGTTGGCCAGCAGGCTCTGCGCGGCAATCCGGTGAGGCTGGGTCCGGTTGAAGGCCTTGCCGTCCTGGTCGAGGCTCAGCACGTCGGCCACCGGCATGGCATTAGGCGTTTGCAGATCGACCGCCGAGATATCCGAGAAATTCAGCTTCTGGATATTTTTCAGGGTCACCGTACCGTCGCGCCCGGCGACCTTGTCGGCCACTTCATAGCCGCTGGCGGTGCGGGTGATGCGGTAGTCGCCATGGTTGCCATGCAGGGTCACCAGGTTGATCCCGCCGTCGCCGTCGATGGTTGCGTTGCCGTGGCCGACTTCGATGATGTCGTTGCCTATATCACCGAAAATGCGGTCCGCACCACCACCCGCGTGGATGACACTCCCTCCTTCGGATGCATAAATGGTATTACCATTGGGTCCTGCATAAATAACGGCCTTGCCACTTCCCCCGACAATCAGGTTATGACCAGCCCCGCCTACCAGTACATCGTCACCGACCCCCCCAACCAATATAGAGTCACCTGAACCGCCCTTGATGAATACACTGGAGGCCCCCCCGCTTACGATGATGTCATTGCCACGTCCACCCTCGGCAATGGTCAAGCCGGCCTGAGCCATATCCAGCACCACAGGCTCATCACCCACAATAATTGCGGTGTCGTGCCCGCCATTGCCGTGAATGTTTTTCAGGTCGTCCGAAGCGCTGATGACAAAGACGTCATCACCTTTGCCGCCAACATAGGTGTTGTTGCCGGCCCCGCCCACCAGCCAGCCGCCGGCAGGTGCAGCAATCAGTGTGTCATCGCCACTGCCACCGTACAGATTGCTCACGCCCAGTTGCGCCGCGTCCAGGGTTTCCCCTGTGGTGTTCTGACTGGCATACGCGGTGGTGGTAATGCCGTTCGTTGTAGATGTCACCCGTGTGCCGGCGCCCTGATTGCTCAGGGTGTTGCTGACCGGATCGCCAAGGAAATCAACCGCCAACGCCTCCTGGGTCTTGCCATTGATGGTGAACGAACCGGTGGCGAGCACCTTGTTACCATCACGGATCTCGTCATCGGTTGACGCTGCACGCACGTTGATCTGGGTGATGCCCAGCTCGGCCAGCGTCTTGAGCTCCCCCGCATCAACTTTCGCGTCATGGGTGCCGTCGACCCAGACCCGCAGCTTGCTCCAGATCGGATCGCGCTGGTCGATCACGCCGTCCTTGTTGCCATCCTCGCTGGCCAGGGCGGCAAAACCGTCCTTGAACTTCGTCTCGCCCGCCGCGCCATTCACGCCGGCCTTACCGCCGTAGTACTCGGAGAACATCTGGCTGACGTCCTTGATCTGGCCGCTGCCATCGTCGATCACCAGCATGCCGGTGCTGCGATCCGCCCAGCCGCTGCGCTTGAGCGTGCCGCTGTGGTCGGTGTCAAACAGCACGCCGTCGCGGATGTCGGTCATGTGCACGCCGTTGCCGGTCAGGTCCAGCAGCAGCGGATCGACGTAGGTGTTGAAGGTGGTCATGGCCGACAGGCCGTTCAGGGTCACGGCATTGCGCAGGCTGAAGTCCGGCTTGGTGCTGTCCGGGGCCTGGTAGAAATTCGACAGGTAGGTGTTGGGCCGGGCATTGGGGTCGAGCTGCATCTCACCGGGACGAATACCGCCCGAGGCCAGGCTGGACATCTGGGTCGAGGTGAAGTCGGTTTTGTTTAGTATTCCATTCTGGAAAGAAATACTATGGGTAGCCGAATTCGTTATATAGCCATTGGCAACATCCTGCTGGGATTTACCTTCACCGATATCATTGTGTCGAGGTTGTGGAGAGGGATCGATATTAATACTAACCAGCCCGGAAGAACCGCCGGCCTTTGTCGCATTAACTCTATTAAGCCGCTCAATTGCATCTTCGGTGGGACTCAAGGCTTCAAAGGCATTATGTTGCACCCGGAAGTCTCGCTTTAAATTCAATGCCGCTTGTTTCTCTACATCCGCCAGTCCGGCCCAACTACTAATCGGGCTTTCAGGAAAGGCGTACCACTTCCCGTCATGAGGATTGTAAGTGTAGTTGTCGATATATCCAGGATCCTGATAACCACCAAGATCATCCATATGCAGCATCGCGCCTGCGCCAAAAACCTTTGCCCCCGCGAAGGTATTCAAGGCATCGACAACTTGCATATTTCGCAACTTAGCGGCAATAAAATTTCTCATAACATCTTCCATAAATATATCAGCATTGCGCAAACCGCAACAATCACGAACAAGCCCACAAGCCCAATCCAGAACCGCGTGCCCTTCTTGTCATCGAACCGCCTGCACGTTAATAGCTGCAGCGTTTTCAAACCGACCCAATAAAATACAAACTCACTTAAAATGGTGAGCCACTCCATACCCTCCCCCTATGCGTTCAGTGGCGATATTTCGCTATAATTACCGTTCTCTCAAACTCTCATCCACATGCTGTTGTTGCGAGTTCAGGAAGTAGTCGATCATCCGGCACTGGTCGGTCTTCACTTCCTCTATCATCCAGTGCCAGACACCCGTTTCTTACTCAAACATTACCTTACCCAGAGCATCGAGAACAAAGTCGTCCACTGCCCTCACATCTGTAAATTCTTTTGGATACTGATAAAAAACCCACAGTCCGGACTTATATATTCGGTTTGCCCGAACCGTATTCGTAAAGTCCGAGACATACACCGATACGCCATCCCCCCCGGTGAACTTTCTTTTTCGAAAACCACCTACATCATAAGTTTCAACCCCACCCTCCACCGAAATTGGTCTTTCCCCACTAAGATGCCTATTGGCGTCAAACCCCTCCATGGATATTTTTTCCATATAGAAATATACTGGAAATTTTATTTTCTTCTCATCATCTACAACTGCCATTCCAGGATACTCGACAGTAAATCGAATACCGTCCCCACCGTTGTAAATGACACGCCGACAGTCCTCCTGAGTCAGGTTGAACCGGTAGACGACGCCATATCTTTTTTCACTTGCAAACTCACACCATGCAAAACCACCGCCTTCTTGCGACGAATAAATTTTCATATACGGATTATCTTTCGGCTCTGGAATCAAGTAGTACAAAAACGAAAAGAAGGCCACTACACCACTGAGCCAATACCAACGTCGATTTGATATTTTATCCACGTTTTCTGCCTCTCAAGAACAACACTTTCGCATACCTCGCTAACGACAATCCGCGGACTTCACCTGAGTACCCAGCCAGAACATCGGAAAAGGTCTGGTCTTTACGCTCGACCAGGTAGCTGCGAGGTACTGCTATCGTTTCTCCTGAAAGACGATCAGATATGGGTTGCGCCGACAGCGACTGCCCAGTGGGGCCTGAACGCCAAGGAAAATCAACCACAAGAAAAATGTAAAAACCAAGCCCTGCAATCAAGATAAGTGCAATACAAACCCTAAGCAGTTGCCATACAAAAATGCATGTTTTCAACAAAAATCGCTTAAGAGCAAGAGGCATTTTCCCCCACTTCTTCCTCGAAAAACAAAAACCATATCTATTCATGCTTCAATGCTTTGGATTGTAATAAGAAAACTTCACAAACCCCTCGATACCTCGAAAAGCCTCCAACTCTTCAAGGGTACTGACTTCAACCGAATAACTTCCAGGCGCCAACTCCAGAATTTCAATCAACCTAACTGCCACATTAATATTCCGTCCTTCATAATCAATCCCCTGCCCCCACTGCACACCTGTTGTCACTAACTCCTCATCAAAGAAAACCTGCTCATCTTTCAAGACCCGAAGATGGATGGGAATAGCTACGCCTTCATGATCAAGATCACCCCATATTTCAATTTGCTTATTTATCTCGGCTAAACCATGTCCCTTCGTAAATAACAAAGCGAATCTGTAGTCGCCGGCTTTGTTAACCACAAACTGCGCACTGGCGAACTGATTAGCCCGAGAGACATCCAGGGGCTTCACTATCGATACAGGTGCTGAACAGGCGGTCAGCAAAAAACAAAGAAGACCAACAATCCCTTTTCGCATAATAAACTCCACCTTTCTATACCACCCAGACACCGCAAACCTTTACAACGATTCAATGCTTGGGATTGTAATAACTAAACTCTACGTAGCTCTCAATACTGCGAAATGCCTGTACTTCCCCAAGAGTGCCGACTTCAACCGAATATCTCCCAGGCGACAATTCCAATGTCTTGATCAAACGCACCGTCGTGTTGATTCGCTGCCCCTGATAATCAAACGTCTGCCCCCAGTAAATCCCTGTGGTCACTATGTCCTCGTCAAACACCGGTGTTCCATCTTTCAAGACCCGAAGATGCACAGGAATCGCGATACCTTCCTTGTGGCTGGTGCCCCAGATTTCTTCCCGGCTGATTATTTCAGCCAGGGTGTTTCCCTGAACAAACAGCAAAGCGAATCTATAGTCAGCCGACTTGCTGACTACAAAGCCTGCTGTGGCTCTTTGTTCGGCCTGTGAAATATCAATGGGTTTTACCACCCATACCGGTGCGGAGCATGCCGCCAGCCAGATACAACTGAAAAAAATCAAAAACTTGCGCCAAGAATCGATCCTTGAAGCAACATTAATAACCTTGCCAACCGAATGATATTTTTTATCCAAAAAGCGCGAAGGCCCTTGTAGCTGGTCGTCATTAAATGCGATCAATTCCACACACCACCTCCTTATCCAGCCAATACATTACCGAGGGCACCGAGAACAAAATCGTCCACGGCCCTTACATCCGTAAGTTCCTTTGGGTATTGGTAGAAAACCCATAATCCGCTGCCATACAGGCGGTTCGCCCGGACCGTCGCCACGTAGTCCGAGACATACACCGAGACACCGTCTTTCCCTGTGAACTTGCGCTCCTGAAAACCACCGACCTCATAACCCTCGACCCCGTCCGACAGCGCCACGGGATGCTTGCCGCGCAGGTGCCTATCGGCGTCGAAGCCTTCCATGGAGATACGTTGGATAAACAAGGCTATCGGGTAACGGCTGCCCTTGGCGTCGTCGCTGACCACCTCTGCCGTTGGATACTCGAGGGTGAATTCGATGCCGCTGCTGCCGTCATAACGCACCAGGCGACAGGCCTGCGGGCTCATGGAGAATCGAAAGGCAGGCACGTCGTGCTGGATGGATGAAAACTCACACCCGGTAAAAACACTGCCCTCCCCCGTTGAGTGAAGTTTCATATAGGGGCTGTCTTGCGTGGTTGGCAGCAAGGAGTACAGAAGCAGCACGACTGCCGCTCCCGCACCAAGCCAATACAGACTTCGACTTACGGATCTGGCCATACCGGTTATTCCCCACACACTGAAAAAATCATTGATGCCTGGCGATACGCCGGGAACTTCACTTCAACCGTCCTAGCGCTCGCGCAGACTCTCATCCACATGCTGTTGCAAAGGACTCAGGAAGTAGTCGATCACCCGGCGCTGGTCGGTCTTCACTTCCGCGGTGATCGACATGCCCGGCGACAGCGCCACGCGTTGGCCATTGACCATCAGGTGATCGGACTTCAGGCGAATGCGGCTGCTGTAGATCGGCCCGCGCTTCTCATCTTCGATGGCGTCGTTCGAGACATTCAGCACTTCGCCGTCGACGGTGCCGTACTTGGTGAAGGTGAAGGTTTCCACTTTTACCGTGACCGGCTGGCCGGCGCGGACGAAGCCCACGTCCTTGTTTTCCAGCATCGCTTCGACTTCGACCGGCTGGTCCGCTGGCACTATGACCATCAGCGGCTGGGCCGGGGTGACCACGCCGCCGACGGTGTGGATCGCCAGTTGTTGCACGGTGCCGTCCACCGGGGCCTTGAGGCTGGTCAGGGTTTCCTGGTAACGGGCCTTGGCCAGTTCCTGGACCAGGCTCGCGGCTTTCTGATTGGCTTCCTGTTGCAGGTCGAGCATGGCCCGGCGGTTCTGCGCCACCACGCCTTCGCGCCGGCGCCGCGCTTCGGCCTGGGCGGCGCTGGACTGCAAGACACTGGCCTGCTGCACGCTCAGCTGGCGCAGCAGGTCGAGGCGCGCCTGCTCCTTTTCCAGGTACTCGTGGCGCGCCACGTACTGTTGCTCCAATAGCCGCCGGTAGTCCTCGGCCAATTGCGTGGCGATCGGCACGGTTTGCCGCAGGCTGGCCACCTGGGCCTGGGCCGACTGGATTTCGGCGCTGCGCTGGAGGATTTCCGCGTCCACCAACTCCAGGTTGCTGCGGTACTCCTGGTACTGCCCCTGCAACCAGCGCTGGGCGCTCTGCACCTGCTCCGGGTTGGCGTTGGCGCCGGCGTTGGCAAGCGGGCCGAGCAGCGAGGCCGGCGGCTGTTGCTGGTTGATCGCATCGAGCATGGCCGCGCCCCGGGCGCTGTCGACGCGGGCCGCCAGCAGCTCGCTCTGGATCCGCCTGACGTCGGCATCCGCCGCCGTCGGGTCGAGTTCCACCAGCAGTTCGCCGACTTTCACCGCCTGGCCGTCACTGACGTGGATCGCCCTGACCACCGCCGTTTCGCTGGACTGAATCAGCTTGGTCTTGCCATTGGGCACGATCTTGCCCGGCGCCACCGCCACCACTTCGATCTTGCCGATAAAGGCCCACAGCAAGGCCAGCACGGCAAAGCCGAGGATGCTCCAGATAAAGATCCGCGGCGCCGGGTGCACGGGGGCGTCCTGCAACTCCAGGGCGGCGGGCAAAAACTGCGCCTCATGGGGCAGGCGCTGCACGCTGTCCATGCTTTTGCGCTGGCGCCAGGCGTGCTGCCAGGCGTCGCGGTAGCGCTGCAATAACGAAGGAGTGGCGCTCATGGGCAATCGGTCCTTGAATCCGGATGGCATCCAGCCCCGCCCCTGCGGCGAGGGCGGCGGCCGAACAAATAACCTGTGAATCGGGCGCTGTTCAGCCCTGCTGCATGCGGTGCAGGCGCGAATAGTGGCCGGCCTGGTGCGCCAGCAGTTCGGCATGGTTGCCCTGCTCGACGATCTGCCCGCGGTCGACCACCAGGATGCGATTGGCGTCGCGTACCGCCGACAACCGGTGAGCGATGATGATCACCGTGCGCCCGGCGCAGATGCTTTGCATGTTCTGCTGGATGATCCGTTCGGACTCATAGTCCAGCGCACTGGTGGCCTCGTCGAAAATCAGGATCCGCGGGTTGCCGATCAAGGCCCGGGCGATGGCGATGCGTTGCCGCTGGCCGCCGGACAGCGAGGTGCCATGTTCCCCGACCATGGTGTCGTAGCCTTCGGGCAACTCCAGGATGAATTCGTGGGCCCCGGCCATGCTGGCGGCATGCATCACCGTTTCCAGCGGCGCGCCCGGATCGCTCAGGGCGATGTTTTCGCGGATGCTACGGTTGAACAGCATGTTGTCCTGCAACACCACGCCGATCTGCCGGCGCAGCGAGGACACGTCCGCCAGCGCCAGGTCCATGCCGTCCACCAGCACCCGCCCACGCTCGGGCACGTACAGGCGCTGGAGCAGGCGCGTCAGCGTGCTTTTGCCCGAACCGGAACGCCCCACCACGCCAATCACCTCGCCGGCGGCGATCTGCAGGTTGATCCCGCGCAGGATCTCCGAGCCGTCGGCGCGATAACGGAAATGCACCTGGTCGAATTCGATCTGCCCCCTGAGGGGCGGCAAGGCGCTGCGGGTCGCCTGGGACAGCTCGGTACGGGTGTTGAGGATATCGCCCAGGCGCTGCACGGAAACGCCGGTCTGCTGGAAGCTGGTCCACAACTGCGCCAGGCGCATGATCGGGCCGCTGACCCGGCCGGCCAGCATGTTGAAGGCGATCAGTTCGCCCACCGAAAGCTGTCCGTCGATCACCAGCCGCGCGCCCAGCCAGAGGGTCGCCACCGTGACCAGCTTGCCGATCAGCGACACGCTCTCGTTGGCGATGGTGGACAAGGTCTGGGTCTTGAACCCAGCCGCGACATAAGCCGCCATCTGGTTGTCCCACTTGCGAATCGCCTGGGGCTCGACGGCCATGGATTTCACCGTGTCGATGCCGTTCACCGTCTCCACCAGGAACGCCTGGTTCTCCGCGCCGCGGGTGAAACTGTCCTGCAAGCGGGCGCGCAGCAACGGCGTGACAAACAGCGAGACCAGCACGTACAGCGGCAGCGACAACAGCACCACCAGGGTCAGCCAGCCGCTGTAGTAGAACATCACCAGGATGAACACCAGCGAGAACAGCACGTCCAGCAACAAGGTAATGGCGTTGCCGGTCAGGAAGCTGCGGATGTTCTCCAGCTCACGCACCCTGGCCACCGAATCGCCGACCCGGCGCGCCTGGAAATACGCCAGCGGCAGGTTGATCAGATGGCGGAACAAGCGCGAGCCCAGCTCCACATCGATCCGGCTGGCGGTATGGGCGAACACGTAGCTGCGCAAACCGCTCAAGGCCGACTCGAACAGCATGATGCCGAGCAACCCGGCGGCGATGACATCCAGGGTGGTCAACCCGTGATGCACCAGCACCTTGTCCATCACCACCTGGAAAAACAACGGCGTCACCAGGGCAAACAGCTGCAGGGCAAAGGACACCAGCAGCACCTCGCCCAGTAACTTGCGGTATTTGACGATGGCGGGAATGAACCAGGTGAAATCGAACCGCGAGGTTTCCCCCGGCAACCCGGCTTCGGAGCGCAGCAGCACCAGCTTGCCGGTCCAGCGCGCGGCCAGGGCCTCGAAGGAAATCACCTCAGGCCGATCCGCACGCGGGTCCTGGATCAGCGCCTGGCCCTGGTCCAGCTTGGCAATGATGAAAAACCTGCCGTCGCCATCGGCCGCGATCGCCGGCAATGGCGTGCGCTCCAGGCGCGCGATGGAGGTGCTGACCGACTTGGCCCTGAGCCCCAGCTTGCGGGCGGCGAGCAGCAGTTCGCGCTGGGTGAACGGCTGGTTCTCTGGAGCGAATTCGTGGGCCAGTTGCTCGGCGGACGCCGCCACCGAATGAAACCGGGCCAGCATCACCAGACAGACCAGGCCAGTGTCTGGCGTGGGCGACTCGGCGCCCCTTCCTTGTTCGCTCATAAGCTTCCATGCATGCCGCGTTGCGGCCGTAAAGTCCTAATATTTCAAGATGTTATATCAAACAAGAAACAATTAGTATCAATACGACATCATTGATTGAGATTTATTTCACTCAGATGTATGAGTCGCCTGTCAGAGCGCCTTGCGCTCCTGCGGTGGCAGGAAATCCCGATCGGCGTCGTAGTCTTTCGTCAGGTACATCGCCAGATCGCTCAGGTCCTTCGGGCTCAGGGTTCCCGCCGCCTGCTTGAGCTTGAGGGTGTCGATGATGTAGTCGTAGCGCGCGTTGTTGTACTCACGCACCGCGCTGTACAGCTGACGCTGGGCATTGAGCACATCCGCGGTGTTACGCGAGCCCAGGTCCCGCCCTACCTGGTTGGCCTTGACCGAGGCCTGGCCGGAACGAATCGTCTGCCGCCGGGCAATGACCTGCTCGATATCGGAATTCACCGCGCGGTAGAAATTGCGCGTGTTCTGCACCACTTCACGGCGACGGTCCTCGCGCTCGTCTTCACTCTGGGCCAGCCGCTCGGTCGCCTCGCGCACCTGCGAGCGGGTCATGCCGCCGGAGTACAACGGAATATTCAGCTCCAGGCCGATGCTGCTTTGCGTGACATTGCCCCGATAGCCATCGCGCCCGAAATCGGTGGGGTTGCTGTAGCCGAAGCTGTCGTTTTCACCTTTGCGCCAGGACGCCACCGCATCGACGGTCGGCGCATAACCGGCCTTGCGCTGGCGGTTGGTCTGTTCGGCGGCCAGCACCGCGTAGCTGCTGGCCTGCAACGCCAGGTTCTGGTGCACCGCGCGGCTGACCCATTCGTTGGCATCATTGGGCACCGGCAGCTCCACCGGCAATTGATGCTGAATGCCCTCGATCGTCGAATAGTCCTGGCGGGTCAGGCGGGACAAGGCCTCGAAGGCATCGTCGACCTTGCGCTCGGCGAGTTTGCGATTGGCCCCGGCATTGTCATGGGCGGCCTGGGCGTCGAGCACATCGGTGATGCTCGAGGCACCGTTTTCCAGGCGGGCCTGGGCCTGTTGCTGCTGGCGCTTGAGCGCCGCTTCCTCGGCCTTGGAGGCGGCGAGCAGGTCCAGGGCACGCAAGGTTTCGAAATAGGCCTGGGCCGTGGTCAGCACCAGCCCCTGCTCCTTCGCGCTCAATTCAAGCTCGGCCTGGGCGGTGCTGGCATGGGCGGCCTCCAGTTGAAACCAGCGATCGGCACGAAACAGCGGCTGGTTGAGATTGGCCTGGAATACCCTGGTGCTGCGCGTGCGGGTCAAACCGGGCTCATCCCGCTCCAGGCGCACCGACTCCACGGTGCTGCCGGCATTGAGTGTGGGGAGCAAACCGGCCCGGGCCTGGGGGACGCTTTCGCGCTGGGCCTGGTACTCGTGGCGCGCCGCGGACAGCTGGGCGTCATGCTCGACGGCCTGGCGGTAAACCTGCAGCAGCTCGGCACGCTGGGCACCGGGATCGGCGAAAGCCGGCATCGTCGCCAGTGCCAGGATGAGCAACGGCGAGAAAAAACGGGGGGAGTGAGTCATAACAATCCATGTCGCATTCGGGTAAAACGGTTCAGCCAGGCTGATCAGGGCGCGCATCCTACGCCGTGACCAAGGCTGTCACAAGCGGCAATTATGGCTACTAGCCATCATTTTTCTAACGTATCGGATCAGATAAAACCGAATCCCCCCTGGCTTTGGCCTACAAAAAACCAGAATCGTCTTATTTATCGACCAGCTCAAACCCCGCATGCTTCGCCCCCGCAAATCTGCCCAGCACCTGAGCGCAACCTGGTTGTCCAGTCCCTGACCGGGACACGTTGCCGGCTCACACCTGCCCTGACCGCTGCCGCGTTCTCAACGCGCCACGCCACTCACCCACAGGACCCCAGCTGCCATGACTTTTACCCTCAACGGCCGCCGCCTTTTACTGGATCAGCTGCCACCGAACACCCCATTGCTGTATGCCCTGCGCAACGACTTCGGCCTCAATGGCCCCAAGTACGGCTGCGGCCTGGGCCAATGCGGCGCCTGCACGGTGCTGGTGGACGGCATCGCCGCCCGCTCCTGCACCCTGCCGCTGTCCAGCGTGCAAGGCAAACACGTCACCACCCTGGAAGGCCTGGTGCAGGAAGAGCGCCCGCACCCGGTGCAACAGGCGTTCATCGATGAACAGGCCGCGCAATGCGGCTACTGCAGCAACGGCATGATCATGACCCTGGTGGCGCTGTTCGAGCGCGAACCCGAGGCCGACGAGCAACGAATCAAGAACGAGCTGGCCTACAACCTCTGCCGCTGCGGCGCGCACTTCGAGATCCTGCAAGCGGCGGCACGAGCCCGCCAACTGCTGGCAGAGCGGGGGCGGCCATGAACGACCTGCCGTTGACCCGTCGCCGCCTGCTCCAGGCCGGCGGCCTGATCATGATCAGCACCCTGCTGCCCAAACCCTTGCTGGCCACGGCCGAGACTCTTAACACGAGCGCATTGCCAGCGGACCCGACGCCGGACCACGTCGACAGCTTTATCGCCCTGGGCGCCGACGGCCGCGTGACCGCGTTCTGCGGTCATGTCAATCTCGGCACCGGGGTACGCACCGCGCTGGCACAGATCGTCGCCGACGAACTGGATGTCGACTTCGAGCAAGTTCGGATGATCCTCGGCGACACCGCCAGCACCCCGGACCAGGGCCCGACCATCGCCAGCGCGACCCTCCAGGTCAGCGCCCTGCCCCTGCGCCAGGCCGCCGCCCAGTTGCGCCAGTGGCTGCTGGAAGGCGCGGCGGAAATCCTCGACCAGCCGATTGCCGGGTTGCGGGTCGAGCGCGGACAGATCTACGCCAGCGCTCGCCCTACACGACGCCTGAGCTACGCCGAACTGGCCCGCGGGCAGGACCTGCACCTGCCCCTGGACCCGCGCGTCGAACTCAAGGCGGTCGGCGCCGGTCGCTATGTCGGCCAGTCCACCCCGCGCGTGGACATCCCGGCCAAGGTCAGCGGCCAGCTGACCTATGTCCACGACCTGCGCCTGGACGGCATGCTCCACGGCCGCGTGGTACGCCCGCCCTACCCCGGCGCCGACGCCAGCGCGCCCTTGGGCCACGCGCTGATCGCGATGGACGCGGCGTCCATCGCGCACTTGCCGGGCATCGTCAAACTGGTGGTGATCGGTGACTTTGTCGGCATAGTCGCCGAGCGCGAGGAGCAGGCCATCGACGCCATGCGCCAGCTCAAGGTCCAGTGGAAACCCTGGGACGCGCTGCCCGACCTGCGGCCGGACATCCTGCGTGAAACGCTCCTGGCCCACCCCAAGCAGGATCGCGTGCTGCGCGACGATCCCGGCATCGACAGCAGCCTGGGCAAGCTCAACAGCCCGCTCAATGTCGACTATGTCTGGCCCTATCACCTGCATGCCTCCATCGGCCCGTCCTGCGCGGTGGCGATGGTCGACGCCGAGCGCGCCGAGGTCTGGACCGGCAGCCAGAACCCCCATGACCTGCGCAAGGACATCGCCCTGCTGCTGGGGCGCGCGCCGCAACAGGTGCAGGTCAACCGCATGGAGGCCTCCGGTTGTTACGGACGCAACTGCGCCGACGACGTGGCCGCCGACGCCGCCCTGCTCTCCCAGGCGGTCGGGCGCCCGGTACGGGTGCAACTGATGCGCGAGCAGGAGGCCGGCTGGGAACCCAAGGGCACCGCGCAGCTGATGCAGGTCCGCGGTGGCCTCGACGGCAAACGCGAGGTGGCCGCCTACGAATTGAAAACCTGCTACCCCTCGAACAACGCCCGCACCCTGGCGCTGTTGCTCACCGGCACCGTCGCCAACCGTCCCGACATCCAGCAGATGGGCGACCGCACGGCGATCCCGCAATACCGCTTCCCACAGATGCGCATCGTCTGCCAGGACGCCGCGCCGATCGTTCGCGCCTCGTGGATGCGTGGGGTCTCCGCGCTGCCCAATGTCTTCGCTCATGAGTCCTGGATCGACGAGCTGGCCTACATCGCCCAGCAGGACCCGATCGCCTTCCGCCTGCGCTACCTGGATGACCCGCGCGCCCTGGCGCTGATCGAGGCGCTGAAAAAACAGGCCGACTGGCAGGACGGCAGCGCCCACCGCCACCCCGCGCCGGCATCGCAGGAATGGGTCAAGGGCCGGGGTTTTGCCTATGCCCGTTATTTCCACAGCAAGTTCCCCGGCTTCGGCGCCGCCTGGGCCGCGTGGGTCTGCGACCTGAGCGTCAACCGGCGCACCGGGCAGATTCGCCTGGACAAGATCTTCGTCAGCCACGACTGCGGGCGCATGGTCAACCCGGCCGGCGTGCGTCACCAGGTGCACGGCAATATCGTCCAGTCGTGCAGCCGGGTGCTCAAGGAATACGTCAGCTTCGACCGCTCCGGCAGCACCTCCCTGGAATGGGGCGGCTATCCGATCCTGCGCTTCGACGAATTGCCCGAGGTGGATGTGCAGCTGCTGGACCGCCCGGAAGAACCGTCCATGGGCGCCGGCGAGTCGGCCTCGGTACCCAGCGCGGCGGCCATCGCCAACGCGATCTTCGACGCGGTCGGCGTGCGCCTGCGGCAAGTGCCCTTTACCCCGGAGCGGGTGTTGCAAGCCTTGCAGCGAGCTCCCGACACTGACCGCCCTGGCCAGGAGGCCCGCCCATGAGCAAATTCAAGAGCATCGCCGGCTGGAGCCTGACCGCCTTGAGCCTGGTTGCCACCGCAGGCGCCTTTCTCAGCTGGCAGCCAGCTATCGCGCCGCTGGACAATCACGACACCCAGTACTTCAGCCATGAGCAAGTCTCCCGGGGCGAGCAACTGGCGGCCGTGGGCGATTGCGCGGTCTGCCATACCGCGCCGGGCGGGGCACGCAACGCGGGCGGCCTGGCCATGCGCATCCCGTTCGGCACCCTGTACAGCACCAATATCACCCCCGATCCCGAGACGGGGATCGGCAGCTGGTCCTATCCGGCCTTCGAGCGCGCCATGCGCCACGGCATCGACCGCAGCGGGCGTTACCTGTACCCGGCGTTCCCCTACACCGCCTTCACCAAGACCCGCGACGAAGACCTCAAGGCGCTCTACGCCTACCTGATGAGCCAGCCGCCGGTCCGCCACCAGCCACCGCCGACCGACCTGCATTTCCCCTTCAATATCCGCCCGGGCATCCTCGCCTGGAACTGGCTCTACCTCAGGCCCGGCGCCATGGCCGACGATCCCGGGCGCAGCGCCCAGTGGAACCGTGGCGCCTACCTGAGCGAGGGCCTGGGGCATTGCAGCGCCTGCCACTCGCCCCGCGACCCGCTGTTTGGCGAACGCGGCGGCCGGCGCCACCTGAGCGGCGGCGTTGCCGAAGACTGGAGCGCCCATGCCCTGGTCGGCGGCAATGCCCCGCTGGCCTGGACCGAACAGGACCTGCTGGACTTCCTGCGCCACGGCTACAGCCCGCGCCATGGCGTCGCCGCCGGCCCCATGGCGCCGGTGATCCACGAAGGCCTGGCGCAACTGCCGGACGCCGACCTGCAGGCCATCGCCCATTACCTGTCCAGCCTGCAGCCGGCCAGCACCCCGCAAGCCAGCGCCGCCACCCTGAACCACCAGGCCGAGCAACGCACCGAGCCCCTAGGCTCCCCCGGCGCCCGGCTGTTCTCGGGGGCCTGCATGGCCTGCCACGCCCAGGAAAAAGGCCCGACCCTGACCGGCGTGCGCCCTTCCCTGGCCCTCAACAGCAACCTCTACGCCGACAGCCCCGACAACGCGATCCGCGTGATCCTCGAAGGCATCGCCCAGCCGGCCAACCCGGAACTGGGCTACATGCCCGCCTTCCGCCACAGCCTCGACGACCAGCAGATCGCCGACCTGCTGCGCTTCCTGCGCCAGGATCTGGCGGGCCAGGCGCCCTGGAAAGACGTGAAACAACGCGTCAGCCAGATACGCGCCAGCCTGCCTCCGGGCTGACCCGTTCCCGGCCATGAAAAAGCCCCGCATGAGCGGGGCTTTTTATCGTTTCTGTTTGGTGCTCAACCAGATAAGACATCACGCCTTGAAGCCCGGCAAACCATGCGCGGCACGCCATGCTTTCACAACGCGCGCGATGTCTTCAGCGGTTCCCCTTGAACCGTCCTCCGGGTAGTAAATCAAATCGGTGCCGTCTGGATGACCGGTAATCTCGCAGAACTTCTCTAGAAGGTCGTCAAGTACATCGTCGGTTGCGGTCTTGTTAGCGGTGAGCAGTTCTTTCAGATAGCTGACAAATTCGTCTTCGGTAAAGTCAGTGATGTTGTTCTTCATTGATAAACGTCATCCATCTCCGTGAATGTCGATGTGATGTTTCGGTGTAACGACACTCAGGTTGTCGATATCTCAAGTTGGCGAAACGGCTCGCCCTTGGAAACTTGGAGAACTCTGAGATTGACGTTGACCGGTCTGAATAACCTGTAGTCCGGATTCCAGTCAGGGCCTGCGAACCAGCAGCAGTGATGGCGCCCGCTGCCTGTCGGCAAGCAGGCGTCCCCCCCCGTTACTTATGAAACGTCTGCCCCAACGCCTCCAACCGGATCGCGATCGGTGGCAGGCGCTGGCTGCTCAGGGCCAGGCTGCCCATGTCGTCAGCGGTGTTCTGGGCGATGGCCTGGACCGAGTGCAGGCGGCCGACGATGTCGAGGCTGGCGCTGGATTGTTCGCGGGTGGTGCTGACGATGCGGCCGTTGAGTTGGTCGATATGCGAAATATCGGCGCCGACGGCCTGGAACATCGCGGAGGCCTGGCGGCTGTCTTCGACGCAGCGCTGGGCGCCTTCGTGGCTGTCGTGCATGGCTTCGGCGGCCTGGCGGCTGCCCTGTTGCAGGGCTTCGATGATGGTCTTGATTTCCTGGGTGGACAGCGCGGTGCGCTGGGCCAGGTTGCGCACCTCATCGGCGACCACGGCAAAACCACGGCCCTGCTCGCCTGCGCGGGCGGCCTCGATGGCGGCGTTGAGGGCCAGCAGGTTGGTCTGGGCGGCGATGCTGCCGATCACCTCCAGCACGTTGCCGATCTGCTGCGCCTGCCCCGCCAGGCGTTGCACGGTTTCGTTGGTGCCGTTGATGCGGGACGCCAACTGGGTGATTTCCGCCTGGGCGCGATCGACGCTTTGCTGGCCGCGGCTGATTTGCGCGCTGGCCTGCCCCGCACGCTCGACCGCCTGCTCGACATGCACGGCGATGTCGCCCATGGCATCGCCCATGCGCTGCATGGAGCCGGTCATCTGGGTGATTTCCGTCAACTGGTGCTGGGCGCCCTGCTCCAGGGTCTGGCTGGTTTTCGCCAGGTCCTGGCCCAGTTCGCGCAAGCCGTGGGTGTCGCGCACCACGCCATCCACCAGGGCGGTGATCTGCTGCATGAAATGGTCGAAACGCTGGGCCAGCGACACATGCACCTTGGCGCTTTCGCCCTGATGAACCTCGACGGTCAGCTGGGACGTGGCGGCGAGCATCTTGTCCAACATGTCCTGGCTCTCCACCGCGTCGGCATGGCTGTGCACCGCCAGGTACAGCAGGATCACCGTCTCCACCACCACATAGAAGGCGTGCACCGCCACCATGCCGAAACCGCCGTGATGGGCCATGACGTAGACAGGAAAGCCCTGGTGCTGCAGCACATGGAACAGCACGTGATGCAGGGCGATGGTCACCGCTGCCAGCAGGATCGGCAGCCAGTCGCGATAGAAGGTCAGCACCGCCAGCAGCACGAAAATACCGAAGTGCGCTTCGATCAGGCCCTTGGCCTGGTTGATGTGCAGCGCGGCCATGAGCATGAAGCCGATGGCGATGCAGCAGCGCATCAGGCGCGTGCCGCTGATGGCGCGGTACAGCAGGCTCAGGACCAGGGTGGTGCCACCGCCCACCAGCAGCGCCTGGGTGAAGGTGTCGTGCCAGAACGCCAGGCCCAGCGCATAGGCGAACATCAGCCAGATCAGGCCCATCATGATGCGGTCGGCTTTGCGGTAATGCTCGAGAAAACGTGGGGGGAAAGCCATGCACTCTTACTCCATGTACGGGGCGGGAAGAAAAACGGCAGAGGGCAAAACAGGATGACCGCCTTCGGCGAGCGGTTCAGTCAGCAACGATAGTGGCAAATAGCCCAACTCGCCTTTCAACTATCGACCGGGCCAGGGCTTTCTTGACGCCGGGCCGCGGGGAGTCGGGCCGCGGGTGGGCAAAGCCGGGAGATTGGCGGGAATGCCATGAAGAGTGAAATGTTCGGGGGGAATAAAGGCAGCGGCAAAACGGGTGCCGCCGACGCGCCGTCCCGCAGGGCGACGCGCAGCGGTCCGGGGGTTGTCAGAAGGTCACGCTGGCGCTCAGGCGTGCGGTGCGTGGCTCGCCGACGTTGACCTGCAGCTGGCTGCCGGTGGACGACGGGTAGTACTGCTTGTCGAACAGGTTGTCGACGTTGAACTGCAAGCTGGTCTGGTAACCGAACAGCGGCGACTCCCAACGCACGAAGGCATCGGCCACGGTGTAGCTGCTGAGCCAGAAATCGTTGGCGTTGTTGGCCGCGCGCTCGCCGACATAACGGGCGCCGCCGCCCGCGTGCCAGGCGCCGAATTCCGCGGGTACGTTGAGGTGATGACTGAGGTACAGGCTGGCGGTGTGCTTGGGCGCGTTGGCCAGGCGGTGGCCTTCGTTGCTCGGGTCGTCGAGGATCTCGGTGTGGTTGTAGGCGTAGGTGCCGATCAGGTCCCAACGCTCGGCGATGCGTCCGGTGACGTCCAGCTCCACGCCCTGGGAACCGACCTTGCCGGCGGCTTCCGAAAGGCTCACGCCATTGACCGTGGTGGTGGTCACCACGTTCTTCTTCTCGATGTCGTACAGCGCCAGGTTGATGTTCAGGCCCGGCAGCGGATCGTACTTGGCGCCCACCTCGTAGCTGCGGCCCTCTTCCGGATCGAAGGTATTGCCGGCGTCATCGACGTCGGTGTTGGGCTTGAACGAACGGCTGTAGTTGCCGTACAGCGACAGGCTGTCGGTGGCCTTGAACACCAGGCCGAGGAACGGCACGAAGGTATCGCCATTGCTGTCGCGGTTGACCTTGTAGCTCTTGCCCAGGCCCTGGTCGCTGTACTGGTCGTAATGCTGCTGGCGACCACCGAAGACCAGGATCCACTGTTCACTTAAATGCCAGTTGTCCTTGAAGTACAGCGAGCTCGAGGTCAGCTGGTTGCGCAGGTTGCTCTGGGTGGCGCTGACCAGGCTCGGCTCGGCCAGGTTGCCGTAGACCGGCGCGGTGATATTGAAACCACCCTGGGCGGTGTTGCGGTAGGTCTTGCCGCGGTACTGGTCGGAGTGCTCGCTGTCGACGCCCACCAGCAGGTCATGGCGCTGGCCGAACAGCTCCTGCTGGCCGATGAAATCCCAGCTGGCGTAGCGGGTTTCGTCGTCGTAGTGGGCGCCGTTGGCGGCCCGGCGCAGGGTGTTGCCGGTCAGGCTGCTGGGCTGGGCGATCGACAGGCTGTAGCGGTCGTTGTTCCAGCCGTAGGTGACGCGGGTTTTCCAGGCGTCGCTCAGCTGGTACTCGAAGCGCGCGCTGGCCACTTCGCGAATGCCCACGCTTTTCGCCCAGCGTTCGTCCAGGCGCTTGTCGTAGTCGATGTCCGCCGGGTGCCCGTTGGTGAACACGGTGCCGCGGTCGAAGGGGCTGGAGTAGTCGTTGTATTCGTAGTTCAGGGTCAGGCTGGCGCGCTCGCCGGTCCAGGTCAGCGACGGCGCCACCAGGGTGTGCTCGTTGACTCCGTAGTTGCGCCAGTAGTCCTCATGGCCGCGCTCGGCGATCAGGCGGTAGGCCAGGCCGGTATCGCCCAGCGGCCCGGTGGTGTCCAGGGCCATGCTGCCGCCGCCTTCGCTGTAGGCCGAGCCGCTGAGGGTAGTGCTCTGGGAATACTGCGGCTGCTTGCTGATGATGTTCACCAGGCCGCCGGGTTCCAGGGCGCCGTAGAGCATCGACGCCGGGCCCTTGAGCACTTCGACCCGCTCGGTGGTGGCACTGAAGTTCTGCCCCAGGTTGGAACGCACGCCATCGCGCAGGATCGAGCCGTCGTCGTTGGTGCCGAAACCGCGCTTGACCAGCGAGTCCCGGGAGCCGCCCAGGGTGTTGCCCTGGCTGACGCCGCTGACGAACTTCATGGCATCGCTCAGCGAGTGCACCTGATAGTCGGCCAGGGTCTGCTGGGTCACCACATTGATCGACTGCGCCTCTTCCTTGATCGGCACATTGCTTTTGCTCGCCGTGCTGGCTTGCGAGGTGGTGTAGCCGGTGTCCTGGCTGAGGCGATCGGCCTGGATATCGGTGGTCGGCAGTTCGACCGCCTCCTGTGCCCACAGCGGGCTGGCGACCAGACAACAGGACAGTGTCGGCAACAGGTGTTTGATCAGGGTTTTACGGCGGGCACGCGGACAGGATGACTTCAAGGTGTGCACTCAAGGGAGGGAAGGACATGAATAGCAATGATTATCATTGTAATCAGCGCCTGATTCTCAGTAAATCCCCTACCCCACGGGAGTTGGCGCTTTTTTAATCCTTCTCCCGAGCAACGGCGGGACTGATAGCCAGTCGGCCTGTCACTGCGCCACGGCCTGGGTCAGGTGATCGATCAGGGCCCGCGCCGCCGCCGACAGCTGGCGGTGCGGCGGGTAGATCACCGAGAAAGGCCGCGAACGGCCGTTCGCCTGCGGCAGCAGTTCCACCAGGCAGCCGCTAGCGATCCGCTCGCGGACGATGAACTCGTAGGTTTGGCAAATGCCCATGCCGTGTTCGGCCAGGGACACGATGCCCAGCACATCGTCGGCCACCTGGATATTCGCCTGGGGCGTCCACTCCAGGTCCCGCCCTTGCTCGCGCAGCAGCCAGGCACCGACCCGGCCGCTGCTGGGCATGATGAACGGCAGGCAGGCATGGGCCGCCAGGTCCTCCAGGCGCCGGGGCGTGCCGGCGCGGCGCAGGTAGTCGGGAGACGCCACCAGGCACAGCGGCGCGTCCTCCAGCTTGCGCCCGACCAGGCCGCTGTCGGGCAGTGGCCCGAGGCGGATCGCCAGGTCGTAACCCTCGGCCACCAGGTCGACATTGCGGTTGCTGATGCTCAGCTCGATGCGCACCTGCGGGTAGTGCCGGGCAAAGCCGCTGAGCAGCGCCGGCAGCCGGTAATGGCCATAGGTGGTCGGCACGCTCAGGCGCACCCGCCCATTCAGCTCGCCGTCCTGGCCCTGGATGCTGCGCTCCGCACCGTCGATCAGCTCGAACGCCGCCCGCGATTGCTCCAGGTACAACAGGCCGGCTTCGGTCAGGCTCAGGCGCCTGGTGGTACGCCGTAGCAACTGCACGCCCAGGCGCGCCTCCAGCCGGGAAATCGCCCGGCTGACCACTGAAGGGGTGGTGCCCAAGGCCACCGCGCCGGCGCTCAACGAGCCCTTTTCCACCACGCTGACGAACACCTCGACGTCAGCCAGATAATCGAATCGACGGCTCACCTTTATCTCCAGGGAACAAGTGATTTCCAGTGGCGCGAGTTTATCGCTCGCGGAGGCATGAATACAGTGAATCACCCGTCGGCCACCGTCGACTCCCTGACCTCACACTTTGGAAACCGCCATGCGCCCACTCAGCACCCTCGCTCTTGCCATGAGCATCACCGCCGCCACCTTCAACGCCCAGGCCGCAAACGTCCTGGTGGTGCTCTCGGACGCCGACCACCTCGACCTCAAGGACGGCAAGGTGTTTGCCACCGGCTTCTACCTCAACGAACTGATGCAGCCGGTCAAACAGCTGCTCGACGCCGGCCACTCGGTGACCTTCGCCACCCCGCAGGGCAAGGCGCCGACCCTGGACCGCTCTTCCACCGACAAGATGTATTTCAACAACGATGTCGCCGCGCTGCAGGCGCACCAGGCGCTGCTCGACCAGTTGAAAAT
The DNA here is from genome assembly GCF_003945765.1 of Pseudomonas chlororaphis subsp. chlororaphis. NCBI lineage: Bacteria > Pseudomonadati > Pseudomonadota > Gammaproteobacteria > Pseudomonadales > Pseudomonadaceae > Pseudomonas > Pseudomonas chlororaphis. The sequence continues at coordinate 4,588,531 of NZ_CP027712.1, forward strand.
CACCTCCCCCGGCGAATCGCCGGTGATCAGCCTGGCCCGGGTCGAGCAGATCGGCTACGAGCATTTCGATGCGCTGTATGTGCCCGGTGGCCACGCGCCGATGCAGGACCTGCTGCACAGCCCCGAGCTGGGCCGGCTGCTGAGTAATTTCCATCAGAACAACAAAACCACCGCCCTGGTCTGCCACGGTCCGATCGCCCTGCTGTCGACCCTGCCCCAGGCGCAGGACTTCACCCGGCAACTGGCCAGCGGCGGCAAGGCCAGCGCCCCAGGCTGGATCTACGCCGGCTACCGGTTCACGGTGATCAGCAACCAGGAAGAGGAATTGGCCAAGGGCCTGCTGGGCGGCGGCGCCATGCGCTTCTACCCGCAAACCGCCCTGGAACAGGCCGGCGGCCTGTACCGCAGCAACCGCTCGCCATGGAGCGAGAACGTGGTGATCGACCGCGAGCTGGTGACCGGGCAGAACCCGGGCTCGGCCCAGGGTGTGGCCAAGGTGTTGCTGGAACGCTTGCAGGCACGCGCCGGCAAAGGCGCGTAAAAGCCGGTGGATCCGACGAGCTGGCATGCCGCCAGCCGTCTGCCAGCGCGCTGGTTGTCTACGCTCAAATCGACAGCCCGAAAGGAATCCCGTACTCGCCAGGAGGTGCCCATGAGCAAGACGCCAGATGCCGTTGCCACTGCCCGCCGAAGCAACATGGCCAAAGCCCTGCAACGCTGGAACCAGCAGGCCGGGGTACGCAGCGAATCGCAGTCGCGCATCCGCGAACTGGGCCCGGGCGCTGGCGATTCACCGCAGCAATTGGCCAAGTGGATCGCCCGCGAGAACGCCCGTGCCCTGTTGACCCGGGCCGGGCTGGAACGCCGGATCGGCACCTGGGACCCGACCTTTTACGCCCCCAGCGAGGCCGCCCGCCAGGCGGCAAGGCCGGTGGCGCGGTTGGTCAATGCGCCACGCCCGGGCACGGTGGTCGAGGGTTTCGCCACCGGTTTCCTGGTCTCGCCCAGCCTGTTGCTGACCAACCAGCATGTGTTCCCCCGGTATGTGGATGCCGTGGACTGCGCCGCCAACTTTCTCTACGAAAGGCAGGAGCGCGGCATCAACGAAGGCACCTACTTCAACCTGCAGCCGGACCAGTTCTACTTCGCCGACGAGGCGCTGGACTTCTGCCTGGTGGCCATCTCCACGCAGGGCTCACGCGGCGAGGCGTTGTCGGACTACGGCTGCATCCGCCTGATCGAAGCCACCGGCAAGACCCTGCGTGGCCGACCGATGAACATCATCCAGCACCCCGATGGCGGCCCGCGCCAGTACGCCACCACCCACAACCGGCTGCTGGACATCCTCGACCAGGGCTTCCTGCACTACGAAACCGACACCGCCGAAGGCGCTTCCGGCTCCCCGGTGTTCAGCGACAACTGGGAGCTGATCGCCTTGCACCACTGCGGCATCCCCAGGACCGACGAAGCCGGCAACATCCTCAAGGCTGACCACAGCCTCTGGAACGCCGAAGGGGACGAGGAAAGCACAGTGGACTGGGTGGCCAACGAGGGCACCCGGGTCAGCAGCATCATCGGCGCGCTCAAGGCCCTGCAACTGAGTGGCAGGCCGGCCGAGCTGCTGGCCCAGCTCATGGAGCAGACCGCCGACCCGCTGGCCGCGCTCAGCGTCAACGAAACGCTGCCTGCTACGCCGCTCCGCCCAGGCCTGCCCGAGAGATCGCAGAACATCTTTCATATCTCCGGCCCCACCACCATCAACATCGTCAGTCACGCCGCGGACAGCCCGGCGAGCGTCGCGCCCACCTTCAGTGCGGCGCCTGCCGAGCCGGTGCCGGCTGAACCGGCTCCGACGGTCGAGGCCCTGGAAAAGACCCTGACCTTCGACCTCGACTACGAAGCCCGTCCCGGCTACGACCCGGACTTTCTCGGGGTGCCGGTCCCGCCGCCCTTCGTCGAGGGCGACTTGTTGGCCCAGCTCTACCGCGTCGGCGACTACCGCGAACATGCTGCTTCGGCGCGCAATGTACCGGCCATGAGGCTCGCCAACCTGGACGACGACGCCCCGCTGGAACTGCCCTATCACCGCTATTCGCTGGTGATGAACAAGCAGTACCGCATGCCGATGTGGACCGCCTCCAATGCCGACTACCGGCCCGAGGTCCGTGGCGATGCGCGGGGCCGCCGCGGCTTCGGCGGCGAAAGCTGGCGCCTCGACCGCCGGGTGCCGAGCCGCTACCAGCTGACCAACAGCGACATCTACGCGCCGGCCGGCAACTTCGATCGCGGCCATATCGTGCGCCGCGAAGACAGCTGTTGGGGCCAGCCCGGAATCAACACCGAGTACGCCAACGCCGACACCTACCACTGGACCAACTGCACGCCGCAGCACGAACTGTTCAACCAGGAATCGCCCGACGGCGCCCAATACCGCAATCGCAAAGGCATCTGGGGTTACTTCGAGGGCGAGCTGGCCGAACAGATCGAAGCCGGGGGCGGCCAGGCCATCATCTTCGCCGGCCCGGTGCTGGGGGACTCCTGCGTCGAGCAGGACTTCGGCAAGGGCCCGGTGCATTACCCGACCCGCTTCTGGAAAATCGTCATCGTGCCCAAGGACGAATCGCGCACCCCGGAACTGTTGGCCTATGGCTTCCTGTTCGATCAGAGCGAGGTGATCAAGGAGTTCGGCCTTAACGTCCAGGAGGCCGCCCTGGACCTGGCCAAGGCCTTCCACAAACAGCAGGCGACGCTGGCGGACATCTGCCAGATGGCGGGCATTTCCCTGGCCCCCTCGATCATGGCCGCCGACCAGCACAAGCCGGGCTGAGCGTGCGGCTCAAGGGTTGAGCGACCGAGCGGCCTCAGCCCTGCCCCAGGCGCTCGCGGACCAGCGCCTGGGCGTTGCGGGTCATCTGGTCGAGGTGGCGGTCACGCTGTTTTTCGGCATCGAGCATCGCCCGCTTGCCATGCTTTTGCAGCAGATAGCTATGGATCTGCCGCACCTCCAGCGAGCGATAGATCGGCGCCGTGTCCAGCAGGCCCATCAAACCGTCGGTAGCGTGATCGCGGGTATTCATCAGCACCTGCGGGCCACGCACGCCCAGCACCTGGAAACCCAGTGCTTCGAACCAGGCCACCTTGCCCGCCGCGCAGGTCAGTTCGGCATGGGGGTAGCGCTGGCGCATCCGTGCCAGCAGCGCCCGCGCGATCCCCTGCCGGCGATGGCTGGCACGCACCGCCATATAGGCCACGCCGCACGCCTCGGGATCGTCCTTGACCGGCAGGTACAGCACAAAACCCAGCACCTGCTGCGGGTCGTCCTCGTCAGTGGCCACCAGCAGCTCCACGGCGATGCCCCGGGAGCCGTCCAGGGCCTGCAGATACAGATGCACCTCAAAGCCGATGGCGTACTGGTAGATGTTGTACAGCAGGTTGCTGGGCGGGATCGCTACCGCGCTGATATCGGTCAGGTAGTCGACCACCATTTGCAGGATCTGGCTGTTGACGGCTTCCGGGCACGGGGTCTGGAAGTGGCTGATGATCGGCATTGCGCGGTGGGCTCCAAAGGTTGCGGCACGCCTGGGACAGCAGGCGTCGGCGGCGGGCTGGCATGATAACCCGTTGTCGCGCCAAGGCCGAACCGCGATCTGCCTCTGTAGGAGCCTGCGGGCGGCGATCCGACTTGCCGGCGATCCAGGCGCCGAGGTGGGTCAGGAATGACGCCATCGCGGGCAAGCCTCGCTCCTACAGGGCCATGCGGGGCTAACGGGCGCTGTCGCCTTGCGGCTTGTAGAACAGGAACTTGCCGGTCTCGGCGGTCTTGCGGTATTGCCTGGCCCAATCGGGCCGCACGCGCCGGTCATGGAAATACAGGGCGCCGTGGGTGCGGTCCGCAAGTTGCTGGTTGAGCGCCTTGCGCGCGATTTCCTTGGCCGCGACGTAGGGTTCATCTTCCTTCACCTGATCCGCACGCCCGTCGCACCACCAGGAAAACTGACAGGCACGTTGCTCCGAACCCTGCTTGACCACCGCGCACACCGTGTCGGGAAACCCCTCATGGCCGAGCCGGTTGAGCACCACGCTGGCCACGGCTTCCATGTCGGCGGCGGCCCCGCCCTTGGCTTCCCAGTAGATGGAGCGCGCCAGGCAAGTAATGGCGTCGTCCAGCGGCGCGGCGCCCGCCGGGTCCACCGCCTGGGCCTCGGGAGGGGTAATGGTTTCGCTGCGTGGCGCCGGCTGCTGGTCCGCGGCTTTCTGTTCCAGGACCTGGGCCTTGTCCTGCGCCACTTCGGGGTCCGCTGTTTCACCCGCGGCCATTGCCAGCCCCCCGCACAGGAGGATCAGAAAACCGCCGGCAATCGCTGTCGGGCGCATGCTCGCACCTTCGCCAAAAGCCCGATCCGGGCACGGGAAAGCCGCCGCCAGCCTGCCGGCTGGCAGCGACTGGACTTGAGTGTAGTTCGCCGCCGTCCGCCCGTAACCTGCACCGCGCCGGCAACGGCAAGGACGGATAACGGCGCCGGTTCTCGGCAAAAAGACCTTGCGCCGAACGGGGCAAAATCGCGCATCATGGGCGCAATTCGCTCAAGGGAGACCTCCATGCGCTGCCTATCCTCCGTTCTGCCGCTGACCCTGTTGTCGCTGAGCATGGCCTTCGCCACCGCTGCCGTGGCGAGCGACGAGACGCAACTGGTGACATCGATCAATAGCTACCGCAGCCAGGTCCAGCGCTGCGCCGGCCAGGTGTCCCAGGAACTGCCGCCGCTGGCCGCCGACCCGCGCCTGGTGCTGCCGGCCAATAGCATCGGCAATCTGCAACAGGCCCTGGCCAGCAGTGCCTACCCGATGGTCAATGTGCAGGCCATCAGCCTGTCCGGACCGCGCAATGCCCAGGCGGCCATGAAGGCGGTGCAGGAAAGTTTCTGCCAGGTGGTGCTGGACCCGCAGTTCGTCGATATCGGTGTCAGCCGCACCGGCCAGGAATGGCGCATCGTCCTCGCCCGGCCACTGCTGACCGCACGCCTCGGCGACTGGCAGGCCGAGGGCCAGAAGCTCCTGGAAAGCCTCAACAGCGCCCGCGCGCAGCCGCGCCAGTGCGGCAACCAGATCTTCGCCGCCGCCACCCCGCTGGCCTGGAACGCCACCCTGGCCAGCGCGGCCCAGGACCATACCCGGGACATGGCCAATCACAACTTCTTCGATCACAAGGACCGCGACGGTCGCACCCCCGGCGACCGCGCCGAACTGGCGGGTTATGCCGGCCAACAGATCGGCGAAAACATCGCCGCCGGCCAGGACAGCGTGCGCAAGGTGGTCGATGGCTGGCTGGCCAGCCCGGGCCATTGCGCCAACCTGATGAACCCGCAGTATCGCGAGCTGGGCGCGTCCTATGCGGTCGATCCGAAAAGCGATGCCGGCATCTACTGGACCGCGATGTTCGGCACACCTTGACGGCCTGACCGACCTTGCCCCGGGGCGCCGTCAGCGGCGCCCCGCCCCCTCATCGGCCAACCCCGCGACGCCCCCGCCGGGCAACTAAACTGACTCATCTACCGACCGGCAATCGCTTGCTCCGGGCGTCCCGGAACCCGCGCGCAGCCTCGCCTGCCGCCACGGGTTCGACGCCCAGGCCCGATGGCCAGCCTCATCTGCCTGAACGGTAGGCACGCACCCGTCCCACCCGGGAGGCGTGCGTGCATCAGCTCTTCAGAATACGGGCCGGCCCTGCCAGGCCCGCTCATTCGGCAGCGCCGGGACATGGCCTCCCCGCGCACGCCGCGTATCTCCATCCGGCCACTGCCGGGCCGTCGGCGGCAGTGACCCTCACAGCGGAGGACCAGGCCATGGACGAAGCCAAGCTCAACGATTTCATGGGCAAGCTGGTGTCAGACATGGGCGGCGCGGCGATGCTCGCCAATATGATTCTCGGCGAAGAACTGGGCCTGTACCGGGCCATGGCCGACAGTCACTTGATCAGCCCCGAGGCGCTGGCCGCCAAGACCGGCTGCAACGCGCGGCTGCTGCGCGAATGGCTGAGCGCCCATGCCGCGTCCGGCTACATGGAACACCAGGGCGGCCAGTTCCGCCTGCCGGAAGAACAGGCCCAGGCGCTGGCCATCGAGGATTCGCCGGTGTACGTGGCCGGTGGCGCCGTAGTGGTCTCCGCGCTGTTTCACGACAAGGACAAACTGCTGGCAGCGATGCGCGGCGACGGCGCCCTGGCCTGGGGTGATCACCACCCCTGCATGTTCAGCGGCACCGAGCGCTTCTTCCGCCACGGCTATCGGGCGCACCTGGTGGCCGAGTGGCTGCCGGCCCTGGACGGCGTGGTGGAAAAACTGCAGGCCGGGGCCAAGGTGGCGGACGTCGGCTGCGGGCATGGCGCCTCGACAGTGATCATGGCCCAGGCCTATCCCGCCTCGCAGTTTTTCGGCTTCGACTACCACCAGCCCTCAGTCACTACCGCGACGCAACGCGCCGAGGAAGCCGGGGTGACCGCCCGCGTGCAGTTCTCCCAGGCCAGCGCCAAGACCTACCCCGGCAACGACTACGACCTGATCTGCTTCTTCGACTGCCTGCACGACATGGGCGACCCGGTGGGCGCCGCGCAACATGCCTTCCAGGCGCTGAAAGACGACGGCAGCGTGCTACTGGTCGAGCCGTTCGCCAACGATAAACTGGACCAGAACATCACCCCGGTCGGGCGGCTGTTCTATGCCGCCTCGACCTTTATCTGCACGCCCAACTCGCTGTCCCAGGAAGTCGGCCTGGGGCTCGGTGCCCAGGCCGGCGAAACGCGCCTGCGCCAGGTCTTCAGCGAAGCCGGCTTCAGCCAGTTCCGCCGGGCCGCAGAGACGCCGTTCAACCTGATTCTCGAGGCACGTAAATAAAGGAGAATCGTGCAAGTAACAGGGTCATGTCGGCGTCGTGCCCTGAAAACGCAAAACGGCACCCGGGAAACCCCGGGTGCCGTGCTTCTGTACCGCAATGGATAACGCCTTACGCCGCCGGCAGATCCACCAGCACCACCGCCTGTTGCCCTACGCACAACAGCCGGCCGCCATGATGGGCCACATACTCCCGGGCCTCGTCCGGCGACGAGAACCAGCAGTTGAGATGACCCGCCTGGCGGTAGACCAGTTCAAAATGCTGCAACTGCTCGGGCGCCAGTTCATCGAGGACCTGGCGATAGGTCTCCCAATGGGCAAAACCGGCCTCACTGGCCAGGGTGCGCAACAGGTGTTTGCGCTGCACCTTGTCTCGCTGTCGATACAACTCGGGCAACGACAAGCCAGGCAAACTGTTGCTCGCCAGCAAGCGCCGCAGGATCGGCAAGGCGCTGGCCAGCGAACCGCTGATTGCAGTGCGATGCAGGCGTTTGGCTTCGCGCAGTACCAGGCTGGCGGCCTGACTGGCGGGTGAACGGGGAACGGATTTGTTGATAGGCATACCAACTCCAAGAGAATCGGCCTGCTCGCTATTGGCCCGGAGGGGTATGCAAGCGTGGTGCTTGCGGGAATTGAAGGTGCTTGCGCTTTCGCGAGGTGGGCGCCCAGGAAGCCCGGTCGCCATACTAACCAATCCATCCCGGGCTGCCCATCCCTGCTTCAGGTCTTCCAGCCCGGCTGTTTCTCCAGCAGGAAATCGATAAAGGCGCGCAGGCGCAACGGCACGTGCCGGTTGTGGGGATACAGCAGGCTGAAGGGCCGCGAACGGCCGCCGTAAGGCTGCAGCACCTCCACCAGGGAACCCTCGGCCAGCTCGCGCTCGACCATGAAACGGTAGGTCTGGAACAGGCCGGCGCCGTGCCTGGCCAGGGTCACGCCCCCCAGCAGGTCCTCGGAGCACACGTAGGCCCCCTCGGCGAGCACTTCGCAGGGGCCGTCGGCGCCGTTGAACAGCCAGGCGATGCGCCGGCCGCTGCTAGGCAGCTCGAACTGGATGCACTCGTGCTGCGCCAGGTCGTCGAGCCGCTGCGGGGTACCGGCCCGCGCCAGGTAATCCGGGGCGGCGAACACCACCAGTTCGGCGTCCTCCAGCAACCGCGCGACCAGCCCGGAATCCGGCTGCGCGCGCACCCGGATCGCCATGTCGTAGCCCCCTTCGACGAAATCGATATTGCGGTTGCTCAGGTTGACCTCCACCCGCATCTGCGGGTAGCGCCGGCGAAACTCCGGCAGCAGCGGCAGGATCCGCAGATGGCCGTAGGTGGTCGGCAGGCTGATGCGCAAGGTGCCGGAAGGCGCCAACTGTTGCCCGGTCAACTGGCGCTCGGCCTCGAGCATCTGGTTCAGCGCGCTGCGGCATTGCTGGTGATAGTCACGCCCGCCGTCGGTCAGGCGGATGCTGCGAGTGGTGCGCACGAACAGGCGGACGCCGAGCCGCTCTTCCAGGCGCGACACCGAGCGGCTGACCGCCGCCGGCGTGACCCCGGCCGCCAGCGCCGCGCCGGTAAAGCTGCCGATCTCCGCCGCCATGCAGAACAGCTCGATGCTGCCCAGCAGCACATCGTCGAATTGCCGACTCATTGATTACACCATGTATCAAGTGAAGTACCTGAAGCGCTGTTTATCAGCATTCGGCACACAAATATAGTTCTGCCCAACAGCGCTGGAACCCCTCTCACCGCAGAACAGGACTATCCCCATGAGCCACACCCTGAACCACAACAGCACCGTCATCATCACCGGCGCCTCCAGCGGCATCGGCCTCGGCCTGGCCCAGGCCTACCTGGCCCGCGGCTACAACGTGGTCGGCAATGCCCGCTCGGCACAGCGGCTGGCCGCGGCGGCCGAAACCCTGGGCCACAGCGAGGGTTTTCTTGGGGTCGCGGGCGACATTGCCGACCCGGCCACCGCCACGCAGTTGGTCGAACGCGCCATCGACCGTTTCGGCCAGGTCGATGTGCTGGTCAACAACGCCGGCTTCTTCCTGCCCAAGGCGTTTATCGACTACAGCCCCGAGGAGCTGGACAGCCTGCTGGAGACCAACCTCAAGGGTGTGGTCTACGCCTCCCAGGCCGCCGCGCGGCACATGATCGAACGGCGCCGGGGCCACATCATCAACATCAGCGCCAGCGTCGCGCTGCAACCGAACCTGGCGGTCCCGGCGGCGTTACCGGTGCTGATCAAGGGCGGCGTGAACCAGATGACCCGCGCCCTGGCCCTGGAGCTGTCGCCGTTCAATATCCAGGTCAACGCAGTGGCCCCGGGGATCATCGACACGCCGATGCACGACCCGGCGCACCGTGCCTTCCTCGACGGCCTGCAACCGGCCGGACGGGTCGGACGCATCGAGGAAATCGCCGACGCGGTGCTCTACCTGTCCGGCGCCGGCTTCACCACCGGCGTGGTGCTGCCGGTGGACGGCGGCATGAGCAGCGGCAAATGGTAAACCCGGCGGGAGGCCGGTGTACCTCCCGTCCCTTGCAACCCCCATCTTTTCCTCAGGAGTAATGCCATGCCTTTCGTCAACGTCCGCATCACCCGTGACGGCGTGACCCGCGAACAGAAAGCCCAGGTCATCCGCGAGATCACCGAAACCCTGCAACGGGTGCTGAACAAGGCCCCGGAACTGACCCACATCGTCATCGAGGAAGTCGACACCGACAACTGGGGCTACGCCGGAATGACCACCACCGAATACCGCCAGCGAACGGCGCAATGAAAAAAGGGCGGGCCAGCATCGGGTCCGCCCTTTGTTCCTGGCGTTGAATCGATCCGTGACCTGCCGGTACGCCGCGACGCCCGCATCCTCAAGCCCTGCGCCGAGCCCTATACTGTCGCCCTTCCAGACCCGGAGCAGACCACATGGACGTCGTTCTCGAGTGCCCGCTCACCGAACAGATCCTTGCCTCTTTCGCCACGGTGATCGGCAAGGACCTGCCCGGCTATCGCAATCATATATATCGCGTGCTGAGTTTCTACACCGCGCTCAATCCGCAGGACCGGCCGCTGTCCTGCGCGGTGCAGATCGCCGCGGCCTTTCATGATCTGGGTATCTGGACCCACGGCACCCTCGACTACCTGGCGCCGTCGATCCAACTGGCCCGGGCCTTTCTGGCCGAGCGCGGCGAGTTACAGCTGGCTGAGCAAGTCAGCGCGCTGATCGAGCAGCATCACAAACTGCGCCCTTATCGCCAGGCCCACGCCGCGAGCGTCGAAGCGTTCCGGCAGGCCGACACGATCGACGTCTCCCTGGGCTTGCTCAACTTCGGCCTGCCCCGCCCGTTTATCCGCGAGGTACAGGCACACTACCCCGACCAGGGTTTTCACTGGATGCTGGCGCGCGCTTCGGCCCGGCAGTTGCTGCGTACGCCGCTGCGGCCGCTGCCGATGTTTCGCTGGTGACGCCTCAGGCATTGAGCAGCATCGTGAATCCGCCATAAATCATGCGCTGGCCGTCGAACGGCATCGGGCAGACATCGGGCTTGAGCCGCGGGTCTTCCATGGCTCTTTGCATGCCCGCGTCGCGGATTTCGCGGGACGGCCAGATGATCCAGCTGAACACCACCGTCTCGTCCGCCTTGAGCTTGACCGCCATGGGGAACGAGGTCAGCTTGCCCTCGGGCACGTCGTCGCCCCAGCAATCGACCACGCTCAAGGCGCCGAACTCCTTGAACACCTTCGCCGCGACCTGCGCATGCTGCTTGAAGGCCTCGCGGTTGGCGGTGGGTACCGCCAGTACACAACCATCGACATAAGACATGATCCTGCTCCTGCTGATTGGGGTTGAACATCGGATCCCGACCTTGCTGTCGGTCACTCTGGGAACTGGTCGATCCGCATCGCCGACAATCGACAAGTCGGCGCGAAAAAACCTGAATCGACCGACCGACGGGCTTCATGGCTCCGGCTGCCAACCGGTTTGCGGGGCGCTCAGGCCCGGCGTCGCGGGCGGATGCACAGTGCCCGGCACCGTCTCCAGCGGGGGCTCCGGCACCGCGCTTTGGCCCAGTTCGCCCTCGATATGCCCGGCCAGGTAATACACCCCGGCCATCACCCCGTTGCCGGTGTTGTTCAACAGCTTGAACCAGGCCTGGTCGAACGCCTTGCCCAGGCTCTGGCGAATCTGCGCCTCGGTCTCGGCCCGGTCGCTCTCATGGGCAATCGCGCGAAACCCCGCGGCGCCCAGGGAGATCACCGCGCCGGCGACCTTGCCGGCCACCGCCGACGCGGCGCCGGCAATGCCACGGCCGGCCATCTGCGCTTCGAATTTTTCGCTGGCCTGCCTGGCCACCGAGACAATCCCGGCCTCGGACGACACCTCGCCGGTGCCCGCCGGCGCGCTATGGATCTGCTGGTACAGCGCCGAGTAGGCCGGCAGCGTAGTCAGGGGCTTGGCATGCAACACCTGATACAACGACGCATCGCGCGCCGGCGGCGGCCCCAGGCGAATCGCCTGGATGCCATTGAGCCGTTGATCGAGCTGCTTGGCCGGCAACCGATAACGCTGGGCGATAACCTGCACCTGCTTGTCCAGCAGCTCGATATAGAACTCCGTGGCCTGATTGAGAATCGCATCCGGGTCGATCTCCACCGCCACCGGTGCCAGCACCTGCTCCTGATACTGCTCCTTGAGGTACTCCGCCAGCCGCGTCGCCGCCGCGTCCTGCTCGTCGCCGGCGGTGAGGCTGTACCAACTGACTTTCATGGCCATCCATTCCTGGGTCCAGTAACTGCTGAACCAGGGGATGAAGGTTTCCTCGGTAACGGCATAGACCCGCACCCGCCAGTGCTCCATGGAGCCGCGGGCAAAGACCTTGACCTGGATCACCGCCTGCTGCGAAGCCTCGGCGATCTCCCGGTCCACCTGGCGCCAGGTGCTGGCCGGCACCACCACCGGCGCCACCGCCTCGCGGACACGCTGGGTCGCGGCGCATCCGGCCAGCACCAGCAGCATCACGACGATCAGCGCACGCAGGTACAAGATGGCAACCCTCGCACAGCGTCGACCACGGCCACCCGCTCACGACGGGGCAGGCTTCAACCGGATACCACACGACCATGCCTGGATTGAGTATAGGTGCTGGGGTTTGCGCCCCAGGCTCGAGAAGGGGTTCGCGACGGCGTATCCGACCAGCCGCTTACCCGCGATGGCGTCCGGCCTGATACACCGCGGCGCCTCGATCGCCGGCAAGCCTGGCTCGTACAGAAGCAGGTCAGTCGCGGTCAGCGTGGACCGCCACCGCCGGGACCTGCGCCAAAACCGCCATGCGGGCCGCCGCCACCGCCGCCATGCCCACCGCCGCCACCCGGCGGGAAGAACATCCAGCAGCCCGACAGGGACGACAACAAGGCGATCACTATCGCCACTTTTGCAACTCGACTCAATATCATCGCTTCACTCTCTTTCAGGACGAGAACCACAAGTTTCTCGTCGTTTCAGACAGTGCCCGCGCGACATTGAGCACCGCACAAAGGTAAAGAATGGGTAAGGGTTGTATCGAAAAACCCACAGGTTTCCAGTGACTTGCGCACTCATTTCGGCAGCAGCGAACGGCAACCCCGCAGCCCCTGGCCGGGCCGGAGGTGATTGGCCTGTGCAAGGTTTTCGATACATGGCCAGTGCCGCGGCACTGTCAATTACGCGCCTGTGCCTCCCTCGCCGCCGGTAACCCCTGCGGACGACACAGGGTCAGCACGCCACGGGCCACCAGGCCAAACAGCAGCCCCCAGAAGGCCGCCGACAAACCGAACAGCGACATGCCCGACGCTGTAACCAGAAAGGTGATCAACGCCGCCTCGCGATCCCGCGGTGCGGCCATGGCGGCGAACAGGGCGAGCCCGACGAGGGCCGCCTGGAAGATGATCACCAGCGGCCCGGCATAGGAAATCAGCGTGGCGATAAACCCGGCCACCAGCGCCGACAATGAGAAATCCTCGATCAACGGCTGCATGCAAGCTCCGAAGCCCTGAGGCATGGCATGACTGAACCACCGGTGCCGGCACCTGGGCGCCCGCACCGGTCATGGCCCCAGCTACAGGGACGGCGCGCTGGCCTGGCTGACCGGCAGCGCCTTGGCGGGCCGCGGGTAGACGAAACACATCGCCAGCGCCGCCACCGCCCCCGGAATGGCAAAGGCCATGAAGTTATAGTGCAGCGGCAGCTCGATGCTCACCAAGGCACCGCCCAGCAGCGGCCCGACAATGGCCCCGCTGCGGCCGATCCCCGAGGCCCAGCCAATGCCGGTGGAGCGGATCGTCACCGGATAGAACTGGGCGACGCAGGCGAAGGCCAGGATCTGCGTGCCGATGGTGGTGGCCCCGGCAATCGCGATCAGGGCGTACAGCAACCCGTGCGGGCTCTTGAAGCCAAGCAGGCTGATGGACACCGCGGCCACGATAAAAAACGCCACCAGGACCTTTTGCAGCTGCAGGCGATCGCCGATCCAGCCGCCGCCCACGGCGCCGAAAATCGCCCCGAGGTTCAGCACCAGCAGGAACATCAGGCTCGAGCCCAGACTGTAACCAGCGCTGGCCATCAGCTTGGGCAGCCAGGAGTTGAGCGCGTAGACCATCAGCAGGCAGCAGAAGAACACCACCCAGAGCATCAGGGTGCTCAGCGCCCGGCCTTCGCGGAACAGCTGCACCACCGGTGCGCCGGCGGTCTTGAGGTTGGCCTTGACGAACGAGTCGCCGGGTTGCGCGACGAAGCCCGGCTCGACCCATTGCAGCACCTGGCGCGCTTCGTCGTCCCGGCCCTGGCGCAGCAGGAAGCCCAGGGATTCGGGCAGGAACCTGAGAATCAGCGGCAGCAGCAACAACGGAATCGCCGCCACATAGAACACCGCCTGCCAGCCGAAATTCGGCAGCAGCACGATGCCCAGGCCGGCGGACAGCGTGCCGCCCACCGAGTAGCCGCTGAGCATGATCGCCACCAGGGTGCTGCGGATTTTCTTCGGCGCGTATTCATTCATCAGCGCCACCACATTGGGCATCACCCCGCCGATGCCGAGGCCGGCGATAAAGCGGCAGATACCGAACTGGGTGGGCGTGGTGGTGAAGCCGTTGAGCAGGGTGAAACCGCTGAACAGCACCACGCAGATGGCGATGACTTTCTTGCAGCCGATGCGCTCCGACAGCGTGCCGAAAAACAGCGCGCCGAACATCATGCCGAACAGCGCATAACTGCCCAGCGCCCCGGCCTGCAGCGGGCTCAAGCCCCACTCCTGCATCAGCACCGGCAGCACCACGCCGTAGATCACCAGGTCGTAGCCGTCGAAGATGATGATCAGCGCGCACCAGAACAGCACGCGCCAGTGAAAGGCATTGAAGCGTGCCCCGTCGATCAATTGATTGCTGTCTATGTTTCGCATGGCATCTGACTCTTGTTGTTGTTTTATGAGAAACCGGATGTGCGTTTGCGCAGTCCTGTAGGAGCGAGGCTTGCCCGCGATTGGAGCGCTGCGGTGTGCCAGGCCGGACGCCATCGCGGGCAAGCCTCGCTCCTACGGTCAGGGTGCAATTTTCAATGACGCCTGATATTTCAGCCCTGGTCGCCACCGCCTACCGGCATGACCAGGCCGGTGATGTAGGACGCCTCGTCGGAGGCCAGGAACAGGATCGCCGCGGCCTGCTCGTCGATGGTGCCGTAGCGTTTCATCAGGGTGCTGTCGACGGTCTGGTCGACGATCTGCCGGTACCAGACCTGTTCCTCGGCGCTCTGCTCGGCGCTGTTGCGCGGAATGCGCCGTGGCGGCGCTTCGGTGCCGCCGGGGGCCGTGGCGTTGACCCGCACCCCGCGCCCGGCGGTCTCGAACGCCAGGCAGGCGGTCAGGGCATTCACCCCGCCCTTGGCCGCGCCATAGGGCACGCGGTTGATGCTGCGGGTGGCGATGGACGACACATTGACGATGGCGCCGCTGCCCTGCTCCAGCATGTACGGCAGCGCCGCGTGGCAGCACCACAAGGTGGGGAACAGCGAACGACGCACTTCGGCTTCGATCTGCTGCTCTGCATAGTGCTCGAACGGCTTGGCCCAAATGGTGCCGCCGACGTTGTTGACCAGCACGTCGATGCGCCCGAAACGCTCGACGGCCGCGGCCATCGCCCGGCTGCATTCGGCGTACTGCTCAAGGTCGGCGGTCAGCGCCAGCACCTCGAACCTGGGGGCCAGCTCGGCCTGCAACTCGAACACCAGCTCGGAGCGGTCCACCAGCACCAGCCGCGCGCCCTCCTCGGCCAGGCGCTCGGCGACCCGCCGGCCAATGCCCTGCGCCGCCCCGGTGACCAGGGCGACTTTTTCCTCGAATCTGCTCATCTCAAAACCTCATGCCAATGTACCGACGCCCCCCCTTCATCTGTAGGAGCGAGGCTTGCCCGCGATCAGCCGACAGGCTGAAAGGTCAGCGTTGCCCCACTATCGCCATCGCGGGCAAGCCTCGCTCCTACAATAGGGCGCGGGGGCTGTCAGGCCGCGCTGGCGGCGAATTTTTCGTAGTAGAAGTTGGCCGGGGCGATGCCCTGCTCGCGAATGAACTGGCTCACCGCCTCGACCATCGGCGGCGGGCCGCACAGGTACACATCCACATCGCCGTCGTTCAGGTGCCTGGGCTCGATATGCTGGGTCACGTAGCCCTTGAGCGGGTGGCGACTCTCGGGGTTGGCCACGCAGGCGCTGAAGCTGAAGTTGGGAATGCGCGCGGCGAAGGCTTCCAGGCGATCCATTTCCACCAGGTCGAAATCGTTGGTCACCCCGTAGATCAGGTGCAGCGGATGCTCGCTGCCCTGCTCGGCGATTTTCTCCAGCATCGCGGTGAACGGCGCCAGCCCGGTGCCGCCGGCCAGCAGCAACAGCGGCCGGCGAATATCGCGCAGGTAGAAGCTGCCCAGGGGCCCGGCCAGGCTCATGGGGTCGCCGGCTTTCGCCAGGCCGGTGAGGAAGCTGCTCATCAGGCCGCCCGGCACGTTGCGGATCAGGAAACTGACCTCGCCGTCGCGCTGCAGCGAGCTGAAGGAATAGGCGCGAGTCTGCTCGCTGCCGGGCACGCCGAGGTTGACGTATTGCCCCGGCAGAAACGCCAGCTTGCTCAGGGCCTCGCCCTTGATCGACAGGGCGATGGTGCTGTCGGACAGCTGGCGCACCGCGCTGATGGTGGCGTCGAAGGTGGCCTGGGCCGTGCGGCAAACCTGCGACGAAGCCGGCACCCGCACCACGCAGTCGCTCAAGGCGCGCATCTGGCAGGTCAGCACGAAGCCCTGCTCGGCTTCAGCCGCGGTCAGCGCATCGTCGATGTATTCCTCGCCCAGGTCGTAACGCCCGGCTTCGGCGAAACACTTGCAGGTGCCGCAGGCGCCGTCGCGGCAGTCCAAGGGGATATTGATGCCCTGGCGGTAGGCGGCATCGGCCACGGTTTCGCCGGCGTTGGCGGCGACGAAGCGGGTCACCCCGTCTTCGAAATTGAGTGCGATGTGATGAGTCATGGCGGTCGCCTCAGAGGTGGTAGACATCGACGACCTGACGAACGTAATCGTTCTTCAGGATGACTTTCTTGGCCAGGATCCGCGGGGTCTCGCCGCGCACATCGAGGGTGTAGAAGCTGGTGCCGAAGTAGCTGTCGACGGTCTTGTAGCGAAAGCTCAGGGTGTGCCAGTTGAAGCGCACCTTGCACAGGCCGTCGGCCTGCTCCAGCAGCTCGATATTGCTCAGGTTGTGCGAGGTGCGGGTGTCGGGAATGCTCGCGCTGGAGCGCTCGGTCTTGATCCGGAACACCCGGTCTTCCAGGCCGCAGCGGCTGCCGTACCAGATCAGCGAGATTTCCCGCTGCGGGTCTTCGGTGAGTTCGTCGTTGTCGTCCCAGGACGGCATCCAGAAGGTCGCGTCGGCGGCATAGAGTTCCAGCCAGCTGTCCCAGTCCTTGTCGTCCAGGTAGCGCGCTTCGCGGTAGAGAAAATCGCGCACGGTGTCATGGGAAATGCTCATCACACAGCCTCCACGGCAATGGTTCGCGCAGCTTCGGCGGCCACCGCCTCGAGCATGGTTTGCTGCCAGTACTTGTGCTGCATCACGAACAGGCCTTCGTCTTCGGTGCGTACGCCGCTGAGGATCGGTTGCAGGTCGATTTCCCGGGCCGCGTCGTCCGCGCCCTCGACCCAGTGTTCGGCACCGCGGGACATGTCGTTCCAGGCGCTGTTGCAGCCCTGATAGCCCATCTGGCAGGAACGGAATTCCTCCAGGTCGTCCGGGGTGGCCATGCCGCTGACGTTGAAGAAGTCCTCGTACTGGCGGATGCGCATGGCCCGGGCTTCGTCGCTTTCGCCCCTGGGCGCGATGCAGTAGATGGTGATCTCGGTGCGGTCCACCGAGATCGGCCGGGCGATGCGGATCTGCGAGCTGAACTGGTCCATCAGGTAGACGTTGGGGTACAGGCACAGGTTGCGCGAGTTCTCGATCATCCAGTCGGCGCGGGCCTGGCCGAAGTCCCGGGCCAACTCATCGCGACGCTCGTAGAGCGGGCGATCCTCGGGGTTGGACCAGCGGGTCCAGAGCAGCATGTGGCCCTTGTCGAAGGAATAGAAACCGCCGCCCTGCTTGGCCCAGCTGCCGGCGCTCATGGTCTTGATCTCTTCACCGGCTTCGCGCTGCTTGCGCTGGCTCTGGGTGGCCGCGTAGTTCCAGTGCACCGAGCTTACGTGGTAGCCGTCGGCACCGTTTTCCGCGGTGAGTTTCCAGTTGCCTTCGTAGATGTAGCTCGAGGAACCGCGCAGCACTTCCAGGCCGTCGGCGGACTGGTCGACGATCATGTCGATGATCTTCGCCGACTCGCCCAGGTGCTCCACCAGGGGCAACACGTCGGGGTTGAGACTGCCGAACAGGAAGCCGCGATAGGACTCGAAGCGCGCGACCCTGGTCAGGTCGTGGGAACCTTCGCAGTTGAAGCTCGACGGGTAGCCCGCGGCGGCCGGGTCCTTGACCTTGAGCAGCTTGCCGGAGTTGTTGAAGGTCCAGCCGTGGAACGGGCAGGTGTAGGACGACTTGTTGCCGGTCTTGTGCCGGCAGAGCATGGCGCCGCGGTGGCTGCAGGCATTGAGGAAGGCATTGAGTTCGCCGTCCTTGTTGCGCGCGATGAACACCGACTGCCGGCCCATGGTGGTGGTGTAGTAGTCGTTGTTGTTGGGGATCTGGCTCTCGTGGGCGAGGTACAGCCAGTTGCCCTCGAAGATGTGCTGCATTTCCAGGTCGAACAGCCGGGGGTCGGTGAACATCTCCCGCTTGCAGCGGTAGACGCCCCGGTCACGGTCTTCTTCAAGCAGGGAGTGAAGGTATTCGGGTCGCAGGGTCATGGCCGCCGCCTCCATTGTTTTTATTCAGGCAAGGCTCATGCTAGGGCGGGGTACGCGGGGGCAATATCCGTTGCGTGCAGACCACTATCCGTTTTCTGCAGAGTTTTGTAGGGCAAGTCCTACAGCCGTAGCCGCTGCCGAGGCTGCGACCGGGTTGGGCGGCATTCCGACGTAGCGGCCGCCACTCGGGCCTCGCCTGTTTATCCAGGACGATCGCGGTTTCAGGTTTTGCGACTGCTACGCAGCCGATCGCAACCTCGCAGGCTCGGCAGCGGCTACGAGGAATCGGGGATGACGCGGCGGGCACGGCTTCTGTAGGAGCGAAGCTTGCTCGCGAGGGCGTCGGATCAGACGCCTGCGCGTCGTTCGCCATCGCCGGCAATCGAACGTCGACCGGCCGCTCCTACAGAAGCATGGGCGGGTCAATGCCGGCGTCTGAGGGTGTCGGAAGGCAGTTCGCCGAACTGTTTGCGGTAGCTTTCCGAGAAGCGTCCCAGGTGCAAGAAACCGAAGTCCATGGCCAGTTCGGTGATGTTGCGCACGTTGCAGCCGGGGTCGCGCAGGCAGGCGTGGATCCGCTCGAGTTTCTTCTGGCGGATGTAGCGCATGGGCGTGGTGCGGGCATTGCGCTCGAACAGCGCATACAGCGAACGCAGGCTCATCTGCGCCTGTTGCGCCAGCTCTTCGCAGCCGATGTCCTGCTTGAGGTTGCGCTCGATGTAGTCGGCGATGGCCTCGAAGGTCGCCGACGACGAGCCCAGGCCCACCCGCCGGATGTTGGTCTTCATCAGGCTGAGCATCTTGCTCGCGACGATCTGCGCGTAATGCTCCTGCACCCGGGGGATGCATTCGGCGGCTTCGGCTTCGCGGCAGACCACGTTCAGCAGGTTGATAAAACCTTCCAGCTCATCCAGCTGGTAGCGGTTGCCCACAAAACGCACGCCCTGCCCCGGATACAGCCAGCGCTGCTCATCGCACACCGACTCCAGCAGGCGGGTGGGCACCTTGATGATGAGTTTCTCGCAATCGTCGGAGTAGGTCAGGTCCACCGGATCGTCAGGGTTGATCAGCAGCAACTCGCCGGGGGCGAAGTAATGCTCCTGGCGATGGCCGCGCCACAGGCAGTGGCCGCGCAGCAACACTTGCAGGTGGTAGATGGTTTCCAGCGCCGGCGAGGTGACGCGCACGCTGCCGCCGTAACTGATCGAGCACAGGTCGAGGCTGGCGAACTGCCGATGATTGAGGCTGGCCTGGGGGCTGCCGGCCTTGGGCAAACGGATGCAGTGGCTGCCCACATGCTGGTTGACATAGCCGGACACAGCGTAGGGATCGGCCTGGGCGAATACCCGGCTGCGCTCACTCAACAGATGGGTTTCCATAAGCGGGTCACTCCCCGTTTTTGTTATTGGGACTGTTATTGCCGGGCGGTGATCGTTCGCCACCGCTGGCCCATCACGCAAGACTTCGACCACGGCTCACAACGGCAAAAACCACGGGATCACTCACGTTATCCCGTGGCCCCGAATCGGGATCTGCCGCGCTGTCAGTCCTCCAGCGCTCGCACCCGCTCCGGGCGTTGCTGCTCCTCGGGCTGGGCCGACGACTGCAGGGTGAAGTCGAAGTCGATCTCGGCGAAACGCCCGCTGACCCCGTATTGCGCCGCACGCTGCTGATCGTCGCTGAAGGTGATCTTGGCGATCAGTTCGTCACGGGTGGCGTAGGCGAAATCGTCGTGCAGGTATTCGTCGCCATCGAGGTTGATCTGGGTGGTCAGGTGACGGTGGTCATCGGCCGAGATGAAGAAGTGGATATGCGCCGGACGCTGGCCGTGGCGGCCCAACTGGTCGAGCAACTGCTGGGTCGGACCGTCCGGTGGGCAGCCGTAGCCCGACGGCACGATGCTGCGAAAACGGTAGCGGCCTTCGGCATCGGTGACGATGCGCCGACGCAGGTTGAACTCGGACTGGGTGGTGTCGAAGTAGGAATAGGTGCCGCCGGTGTTGGCGTGCCAGACATCGACAATGGCCCCGGCCAGCGGTTCGCCGGCGGTGTTGCGCACCTGGCCCTGCATGAACAGCACCACGCCCGGATCGACGCCATCGTCGAGGCGCGCTTCACCCTGGCTCAGCGGCGCGCCAGCCACGTACAGCGGGCCTTCGATGGTGCGCGGGGTGCCGCCGGTCTTGCCGGCCTGTTCGTCGGCGGCGTCCATCAGCAGGTCCAGGTAGTGCTCCAGGCCCAGGCCGGCCGCCAGCAGTCCGGCCTCCTGGCGCGCGCCGAGCACGTTGAGGTAGTTGACCGCCTTCCAGAACTCTTCCGGGGTCACGTCGAGGTCTTCGATGATGTTCACCGTGTCACGCAGGATGCGGTACACCAGGGCCTTGGTGCGTGGGTTGCCCTGGTCGTTGAGCTGGCCGCTGACTTCTTCGAGAAATTTCTGGGCGCTGGCAGTGTGGGAAATTCGGACGTTCATGGTTATTCCTCATCTTGTATTTATTAGAGTGTGGAGCGGGCTCAGCGGTCGTCCGCATGAATGGACGAAGGATGCCTGCACAGCGCGTTCACTTCGATAGCCATGTACGGGTACAGCGGCAGTTGCATCAGCAGGTCGTGCAGTTCCTGCACGCTGTCGACGTCGAACACGCTGTAGTTGGCATACAGGCCGGCGATGCGCCACAGGTGCCGCCACTTGCCCTGCTCCTGCAGGCGCTGGGCCAGGGCCTTTTCGTCGGCCTTGAGCTGGGCGGCGCGCTCGGGGTTCATGTCGACCGGCAGGTTCACGGTCATTTTGACGTGGAACAGCATGGTGCTCTCCTTAAGACGTGATGAATGGCAGTTCAGGCTTGGTCGCGGCGGAAGAACGCCAGGCGCTCCTCGTCCAGGCTCAGGCCGAGGCCCGGCGCCCGGGATACGTGCAGCTGGAAATCGCGGTACAGCGGCGGCTCGGCGAGGATGTCCTCAGTCAGCAGCAGCGGGCCGAACAGTTCGGTGTCCCAGCTCAAGGTATTGAGGGTCAGGAAGGCATGGGCCGACGCCAGGGTGCCGATACCGCCTTCGAGCATGGTGCCGCCGTACAGGCCGATGCCCGCCGCCTCGGCGATCGCCGCGGTGCGCAGTACCGCGCGCGGGCCGCCGTTCTTGGCGATCTTCAGGGCGAACACCGAGGCCGCGCCTTCGCGGGCCAGGTTGAAGGCGTCCTCCACACACTCGATGGATTCGTCGGCCATGATCGGCGCCGGGCTGATGGCGTTCAGGCGCACCATGCCGGCGCGGTTGTTGCGCGAGATAGGCTGTTCGATCAGGTCGATGCCGTTGCCGCCCAGCACTCGGCAGGCACGCACCGCCACCGCTTCGTCCCAGGCCTGGTTGACGTCGACCCGCACGCTGGCGCGATCGCCCAGGGCCTTCTTGATCGCGATCACGTGGGCCAGGTCGCGGTCCACCTCGCCGGCGCCGATCTTCAGCTTGAAGATGCGGTGGCGGCGCAGGTCGAGCATCTTTTGCGCTTCGGCAATGTCCTTGGCGGTGTCGCCGCTGGCCAGGGTCCAGGCCACCGGCAAGGCGTCGCGCACCCGGCCGCCGAGCAGTTCGCTGACCGGCAACCCCAGGCGTTTGCCCTGGGCGTCGAGCAAGGCGCTTTCGATGCCGGATTTGGCGAAGGTGTTGCCGCGGATACTGCGCTCCAGGCGCTGCATGGCGGCATTGATATTGGCGCCGTCCTGGCCGAGCAGCAGCGGCGTGAAGAAGCGGTCGATATTGGTCTTGATGCTGTCCGGGCTTTCATTGCCATAGGCCAGGCCGCCGATGGTGGTGGCCTCGCCCAGGCCTTCGATGCCGTCGGCGCAGCGCAGGCGGATCAGCACCAGGGTCTGGTTCTGCATGGTGTGCATCGCCAGCTTGTGCGGGCGGATGGTGGGCAGATCGACAATGATCGTTTCGATCGATTCAATGGCACTTGAAAGCATTTCCATACCCATCAGGTTCTTGAAGTTATGGAACCGATTCTCGTACGGCTTTTTCCAGGGTTCCAATATAGAATTGGTCTGGCTCGATACCTTGAAGGTATCCAACCTTTGCCCGCGGAGGCCTTATGGAACTGCGTCATCTGCGTTACTTCCAGGTGCTGGGCCAGACCCTCAACTTCACCAAGGCCGCCGAGCGCCTGCACATCGCCCAGCCGCCCCTGAGCCGGCAGATCCAGCAACTGGAAGAGGAACTCGGGGTGTTGCTGCTGGAGCGCGGCCGGCCGTTGCGCCTGACCGAAGCCGGGCGCTTTTTCTATGAGCATTCCAGCGTGCTGCTGGAGCAACTGGCCAAGGTCTGCGACAACACCCGGCGCATCGGCCACGGCGAAAAGACCTGGCTCGGCATCGGCTTTGCCCCCTCGACCCTGTACGGCCTGCTGCCGGAACTGATCCGCCGCCTGCGCAGCCACGAGACCCTGGCCCTGGAACTCGGGCTGTCGGAAATGACCACCCTGCAGCAGGTGGAAGCGCTCAAGGCCGGGCGCATCGATATCGGCTTCGGGCGGATCCGCATCGACGACCCGGCCATCGTGCAGAAGGTGCAGACCGAGGATCGCCTGGTGGCCGCCCTGCCCGCCGGCCATCCGCTGATCGGCCAGCCGGTGAGCCTCGCGCAACTGGCCGACGAGCCATTCGTGCTCTACCCCGGCAACCCGCGCCCGAGCTACGCCGACCATGTGATCGCGCTGTTCAACACCCACGGCCTGAACATCCGCATCGTGCAGTGGACCAACGAACTGCAGACCGCCATCGGCCTGGTGGGCGCCGGCATCGGCATCACCCTGGTGCCGGCCTCGGTGCAATTGCTGCACCGCGACGACATCGGCTTCAGCCCACTGCTGGAAGCCAACGCCACCTCGCCGATCATCATCAGCCGGCGGGTCGGCGATGTGTCGGCGGGGCTCAGCCACTGCTTGCGGATGATTGACGAACTGCGCGCCGAACACCCCGACGCCTGACCCCTCGCGCGTAGCCAACTCGCGGTTGCGCCCACCTCCCCTTATGGCAAAAAAGCGCACCTGCAGAAAAGGGATACAGGTCTGCACGCAGCGGATAGTGCCCGCCCCACACCCGCCCCTAGCCTGCGCGGCAGTGAACTGCTTTCCATAACAATAAGAGTAAAAGCAATGAAACCTGCGAAGACCCTCGCCGTGCTGGCCAGCAGCGCGGTGTGCCTGAGTGCGCCCCTTCCCCTGCTTGCCGAAGAAGGCGGTTTTATCAAGGACGCCACCGCCACCCTCCAGGCCCGCAACTATTTCTTCAGCCGCGACTATTCGGATATCCGCGGCACCGAGCAGTCCATGGCCCAGGAATGGGCCCAGGGTTTTATCCTCAACTTCAAGTCCGGCTACACCCCCGGCACCCTAGGCCTAGGCCTGGATGCCATCGGCACCCTGGGGCTCAAGCTCGACAGCGGCAAGGGCCGGGTCAACAGCGGCCTGCTGCCGGTGCAGGAGGATGGCGAAGCCGCCGACGACTACAGCCGCCTCGGCCTGGCCCTGAAGCTGCGCCTGGCGAAAAGCGAGCTGCGCCTCGGCGAGCTGCAACCCAACCTGCCGCTGCTGAGCTTCAGCGATATCCGCCTGCTACCGCCGTCCTACCAGGGCGCGAGCCTCGTCTCCAACGACATCGATGGCCTGACCCTGCAAGGCGGCCGCCTGCGCTCCACCAGCCTGCGCAACGAGTCCGGCGACGGCAAACTGCAAGCCATGCTCGGCCATGTACCGAAACGCGCCGTCAGCAGCGACGCCTTCAACTACGCCGGCGCCGACTACGCCTTCAACGACAAGCGCACCAGCGTCAGCGCCTGGTACGGCCAACTGGAGGATATCTACCACCAGCGCTTCCTCGGCCTGAAACACAGCCAGCCGCTGGGCGACTGGATACTCGGCGCCAACCTCGGCTACTACGACAGTGAAGAGGACGGCAAACAGCTGCTCGGCGCCATCGACAACCAAGCCTTCTTCTCACTGCTATCGGCCAAACGCGGCGGCCACACCTTTTATGTCGGCTACCAGGGCATGTTCGGCGACAGCGCCTTTCCCCGGGTCTTCGCCAACATCACCCCGCTGGGCAACGAAGTGCCGACCTACGAGTTCGCCTACACCGACGAACGCTCCTGGCAACTGCGCTACGACTACGACTTCGCCGCCCGCGGCCTGCCCGGCCTGACCAGCACCGTGCGCTACATCCGCGGCGACAACGTCGATACCGGCAAGGGTTATGAAGGCAAGGACTGGGAGCGCGACCTGGATATCGGTTACGTGATCCAGTCCGGGCCGCTGGGCGGGCTGGGGATCAAGGTGCGCAATGTGCTGGCGCGCTCGAATTACCGGACCGATATCAATGAGAACCGGTTGTTGCTGAGTTATAGCTGGAAGTTGTTTTAAGGCTGGGTGGCGAGCGCGATATGGGATATCGCGCTCGGCCAGCTCTTTACCCATCATTGTGTAATGTACGGGTCCTGCGTCTTGATAAAATCGTCGAACGCCTTGGAGTTATAGATATCGAGACAGGCATAAAACACGACTTTCTTATCCGTATATTTGCTACTGGCTTGGGTTTTCTCATACATGGAAAATACAAAGTCCGTCGTTGCATCATAAGGATTATGCAGAGTCTCCAGGGTATCTTCATTCTGAAGAATGGTGTGCATACCACTTCCCATGAAGGAATAGGCGCCAATAGCCGACTCAATATCGCTCTTCACATCGGACTCATTTTTGAACTGATTAACGATGCAATAGCCAAGGCCGTAATTCTTCAACGATTGCCGGGCCGCTGTAATATCGCCCCCAGCATAGGCAACACTCCCCATGTTGCCGGCAATCAACAGCCATACCGCTAAAATCCGTTTCATCCTTTCAGTTCCTAATAGTTGCTCTTCCAGTGATGCCGAGAATCATGTGCAATCCAAAGTAGTAGCTACCTCATGAATTATTAATTCCAGTTAAAAGTCGATCAGAATAATTCAAAGACCATCGGAGACATCGCCTTAACTGGTATCTGCTACCAGCAAACTCTTGGTATAACGCTGTACCCAAGCGGCGATGGAACCTGAGCCGGGTCCGATACGCCTTAACAGCTAGCAAAAACCTGGAATATTACTTCAAAAATAAGGACGCTCCCCATGATCGACTTCAACAACAAAGGCTTCTTCAAGCTCAAGCAAAACGACGAATACGCCGAGCGGGTCAGCGACCTGTTGCTGGAAGGCGAGCAGGTGATCGACGCCTATAAGGCCATGCGCGACGGCGTGGTGTTTACCAACAAGCGCATTATCGCGGTCAACGTTCAGGGCATCACCGGCAGCAAAAAGGATTTCACCTCCCTGCCCTACAAAAACATCGTCGCCTACTCGGTGGAAACCTCCGGGACCTTTGACCTGGACTCCGAGCTGGAGATCTACTTTTCATCGCTGGGCAAGGTGAAGTTCGAGTTCACTGGCAAGACTTCGATGGTGGAAATCTCCAAGTACATCTCCAGGCACCTGCTGGGCTAAGGCGCTCCGTTATCAATCGGCGCTCAAGCCCCACAACACCTCCAGCACATGCTGGGTCGAGCGCTCCACCTCTCCGTCCCGATGGGCAATGCCCAACTGACGCCACAGCGGCGGCTGCAACGGACGCATGGCAATCCGTGTGTCGGGCAGCGGCGTGGCGGCTTCGTGGGGCAGCAAGGTGGCGCCATAACCGGCGGCCACCAGACTCTTGATCGCGTCGTTGTAGTTGAGCTGGATGCGCGCCGTGGGTTGCTGGCCGCCCAGTGCGAACCACTCCGAAGTCAGGCGCGACAGCCGGGTGCTGTGGTCGTTGAGGATCAGCGGTTGGGCGGCCAGCCATTGCGGCGTCACCGGATCGGGGCATTGCCAGCGGGCCGGCAGGAAAGCCATGACCGGGTCCTTGCGCCAAGGCTCGATACGCAAACCCTTGACCGGGGTTTGCGGCAGGGCCACCAGGCCAATATCCAGCGAACCTTCGGCGAGCTTCTTCAAGCTCTCCTGGGAGGTCAGCACCGCCACCTGCAGATCGATGCCCGGATGGCGCTGGCCAAGGGTTTCCAGGGCCTGGGGCAGCAACTGGGCAATGGCCCCGGTGGACGCCCCCAGGCGCACCCGCCCGGCCAGGCCCAGCACCTGGCGCTGCACATCTTCCAGCGCCTGCTCGGCATCGGCCAACAAGCGCCGCGCCCGTTCCACCAGGGTTTCGCCAATGGCCGACGGCTGCACCCGACCGCGGGTGCGCGACAACAGCGAGCCGCCCACCCGCGCCTCCAGGTCGGCGATATGCAGGCTGACCGTAGGCGGTGCCAGGTTCAGCGCGCGGGCCGCTTCGGCAAAGGAACCCAGGTCGACAATCGCCACCAGGGTGCGCAACCGGTCGAGGCTGATCTCACGCATGGCCTGCTCCAGATTCAGAAAAACTGAAGCTTAGCGTTATTAAATTCAACTTTCTCTATTTCAGCTTCAGTCGGAAGATTTGCCCAACTCTTCCTTCTTGCGAGCACACAGCATGAGCACCCCCCTCGTATTTATCGACGGCGACCAGGGCACCACCGGGTTGCAGATCCACCAGCGCCTGCAGGGTCGCAGCGATCTGCACCTGCTGACCCTCGCCGCCGACCAGCGCAAAGACCCGCAACGCCGCGCCGAAGCCATCAACGCCTGCGACATCGCCCTGCTCTGCCTGCCCGACGACGCCGCCCGCGACGCCGTCGCCAGCATCCGCAACCCGGCGGTGCGGGTGATCGACGCCAGCTCGGCGCACCGCACCCACCCCCACTGGACCTACGGCTTCGCGCAAATGCACCCGCAACAGGCACAGCGCATCGCCACCTCCAAACGGGTGAGCAACCCCGGCTGCTACCCCACCGGCGCCATCGGCCTGCTGCGCCCCTTGCTGCAAGCCCGGCTGCTGCCAAAGGACTACCCGATCAGCATCAACGCGATCTCCGGCTACTCCGGCGGCGGCCGCGCCGCGGTCGAAGCCCACGAAGGGCCGAATGCTTCCCAAGCCGCCCCTTTCCAGATCTACGGCCTGGGCCTGGCCCACAAGCATGTGCCGGAAATCCAGCAACACAGTGGCCTGAGCGAACGGCCGCTGTTCGTCCCGGCCTACGGTGCCTTTCGCCAGGGCATTGTGCTGACCATTCCTCTACAGCTGCGCCTGCTCGCCCCGGGGGTGGATGCCGCACGTATCCAGGCCTGCCTGGAGCAGCACTACGCGGGGAGCGGTTGTGTGCAGGTGATATCGCTTCGGCAGGCACAAGAACTCACCGGCCTTGATCCGCGGGCGCTGAACGATACCGACGCTATGCGCTTGATGGTGTTCGAGGGTGAGGGGCAGGTGCTGCTGGCGGCGGTGTTCGACAACCT
This sequence comes from Pseudomonas chlororaphis subsp. chlororaphis, assembly GCF_003945765.1. NCBI lineage: Bacteria > Pseudomonadati > Pseudomonadota > Gammaproteobacteria > Pseudomonadales > Pseudomonadaceae > Pseudomonas > Pseudomonas chlororaphis. Next base: position 4,616,214 of record NZ_CP027712.1, read on the forward strand.
GGGCAAAGGCGCGGCGGGGGCGGCAGTGGAGAATCTGGATTTGATGCTGGCCGCGCTGGGCTGAAGGGACTGCCTGCGCGTTGCAACGGGCCAGATACGGCCTGGCTTGGTGGCACCCCTTTGGCAACTGAGAGAAAGCCCCACCCGACCGGGCAGGGCTTTCAACATGCTGACGATCCTCCTGAGGCCCCGCCGAAAGGGCTATCGAACCCAGCGTGGCGCTGGCCTCCCGGCGCGACGCTCAAGCCTTCGCCTTGGTCATTTGTCGTCCCTCTTCGTCGCCGACGGCGAAGGGTATTCGCGGCTCTCTTCGGCGTTGGGCGCTTCAGGCAGGCTTCCCGGGGTGAACATATGGGTCTGCAAGTCGCTGGCATCGATGCCGGCGACGCCGTGTACCCCCGGGTCAGGCTGACAGCCTGCTCACACTGTTTATGCGTGTTGAGCCGGCCACTCAAGGTAACCATGCCGGCATGGGTCTTGACATGGATAGGCAAACCACGGGTCGATTCGGCAAAGGTCAGGGCCGACCTCACCTTGGTGGTGACCCATGCATCGTGAACGGCCATTTCCAGGCCATGGGAGTAATGCTGGAAGGAATGAAGTTTCATGGCGGGTCCCTCTCGTGTCATCAGTTGGGCGTCCCGTCCCCTTGGTTGGACTGCCCTCTGCCGGGCGGGTGAGCTTGCTGGGTAACCGATGGGCGCAGCGCTACTCGCCGGGCAGATGGGGTGCTTGTTAATTATAGTTCGGCGGCTGGCGGGGCTTGGTGCGCGGGGGTTCTGGTCGTCCGATGGCCCTTTCGTGAATGGCGGTTTTCGGCGAACTTGCCATTCGCTGGGAGCCGGTGACGCAGCAAGCATCGTTTCAATTGCAATGAAGCATTTCTCGTTACTGCTCCAGCAACAAACTGCGCCAGATGATCGTCGGCTTTTCTGCAGGCACGACTTTCGGTGGCAACGGCTCCTGTATGGGTATGTTGGGCGGCGGCTCTGGTTCAGGCGCGGGAGCCTGATACTGGGTGGCGTCTACGTTATCTACCGACATGTTTTGCAGTGCGCTATTTGATTGTGACGGTGACTTTGCCTTTTGACCTGCCCTGCTCGACGTACCGCAACGCCTCTGCAATCGATTCAAAAGGGAAGGAACGATCGATGACCGGCTTGATGACGCCAGCCTCGATAAGCGAGGTGATTTTCTGCAGTTGCACCCCGTCGGCGCGCATAAACAAAAAGGTATAGTTCACCCCGTGCTTGCGGGCTTTTCTGCGAATACCGCTGCTCAGCAGGCGCATGACTTGCCCCAGCACCCAGGACAAACCTTGCTCTTGGGCAAATTGCGCGGTCGGCGGCCCCGAAAGGGAAATGAGCTGTCCGCCAGCCTTGAGAACCTTGAGCGAGCTCTCCAGTACATCGGCGCCGAGGCTGTTCAACACCACGTCGAAATCACGTAACTCGTTTGCAAAATCCTGCTGTTTGTAATCGATGACCACATCCGCCCCGAGTGCTTTCACCCATTCGACATTCACCGTGCTGGTGGTGGTCGCAACGAAGGCGCCGAGGTGTTTGGCGAGCTGGATGGCAAGCGTGCCGACACCGCCGGATCCGGCATGAATCAACACCTTCTGGCCTTTTTTCACCTGGGCGATCTCAACCAGCGCCTGCCAGGCCGTCAAGGCGGCCAAGGGAATGGAAGCCGCTTCGGCCATATCGAGATTCGAGGGTTTCAGCGCGAGCGCGCTTTCGTTCACGGCGATCAGTTCGGCAAAGGTGCCGATCCGGGCCTCGGGAGGACGGGCATAGACTTCGTCTCCTGGCTTGAATCGCTTCACCGCCGATCCCGTGCGAACGACAACTCCGGCCAGGTCGTTGCCCAATACCAATGGAAAGGTATAGGGCAGGATCAGCTTGAACTCCCCTGTTCTGATCTTTGAGTCCAACGGGTTCACGCTCGTTGCATGCACCTGGATCAGAACGTCATGCACACCGACCGCAGGGTCGGGCACTTCGCCAAGCATTCCGTCCTGCTTGCCGTAGCGGTCGATAAAAAATGCCTTCATGTTGCAGATACTCTTGTCGGTGAAGTGAGAATGGGCGCGGCCACGGCAACCTTGAGGCGATTAGACGTGCAGGCTGTCAGGCGTCGAGGAACGCCACGGCCTTGGCCACGAAATCGGTGTGGTGCTGGAAAATGCTGCCGTGCCCGGCGTCCTGATAAATGATCAGTTGCGCGTTGGGGATTCGCTGCGCCAGCTCGATCGAGTTCACGGTGGGCACCATGATGTCGTTGTCACCGTTGGCGATCAGGGTCGGCATCCGCAGGCGACCGAGATCTTGCGCGGCCTGCCTGCCCCACGCGGTAATGGCTTTGAACTGCCGTAGAAACGCGCGGGGTGTCGGGCCCTTGTCCCGATCTTCCTGGCGCTCTTTCAAACGTTGCAGATACTCGGACGCGGCGCGTTGGCCATTGGCCGTGGTGGTAAAGAACAGGTAGAACTTGGGGTCTCGCAGCGTCAGCAAACCTTTGATCATCAAGGGCCAGGTCACCGAACCGAGGCTGTCGATGCCTGTGCCACCGGCCGGTCCGCTTCCGGTGAGGATCAATCTGCGCACTCGTTCGGGAGCTTTCAGGGCGACGTCTTGAGCGACGAAGCCGCCGAGTGAAAATCCGAGCAGGTCAACCTGGTCAAAACCCAGCGCATGAATCAGGCCGATTGCATCGTCAGCCATCTCACCGACGGTCAATGGCGCGGCGCCACCCGAGCCACCGATACCGCGGTAATCGGTCGTGATGACACGCCGGTTTTTTGCCAGACCGTCGACGATGCGAGGGTCAAAGTTATCCAGCACGGCCCCCCAATGGTTAAACATGACCAGCGGGACCTCCGTCTTGGGTCCCAGGTCACGATAGGCGAAAGGTATCCCGCCAATCAGAACCGACTGGTTCACCGCGTTGATAAATGACGGCTGCGAACCCGAGTGATTGCGGGTAGCCATGGGGGTCATGTTTATTCCCTCCGATTGCGGGGCGAGGCCGACCTGCTGGACAGGGTTCAGACCTGAGTCAAATAGCGTTGCGCCACGGCGGATTGCCTGATCTGCGACAAAAGCCCCTGGCGCGCGGCTTGCAAGGCATCCCAGCACTCGCCTTCTTGCAACGGAGGAATGGTCACCGGTTCGCGACGGTCAAAACCAACCAGTGCGGCATCGACCAGGTCACCCACTTCCATGATTTCGCTCAAGGTGTTGATGTCGATACCGGCGCGATCCCAAATCTCCGTGCGGGTGGCGGCGGGCAGTACGGCTTGCACATAAACACCCTGCGGCGAAAGTTCCAGGCTCAGGCCTTGGGAAAGGAATAGCACAAACGCCTTGGTCGCCCCGTAGACCGACATGCCGAACTCCGGCGCCAGCCCCACCACCGAACCGATGTTGATGATCGCGCCTTCACCTGCCTTGGCCAGGCGTGGCGCGATGGCGCTGGCGAGCCGCACCAGCGCGGTGGTGTTGAGGGCCACCAGTTGTGCAACGCTGTCGGTGCTTTGCTCGATGAAGTGGCCGGACTGTGCGGCGCCGGCATTGTTGACGAGGATGCCGATGCGCGCGTCATCCCGCAGGCGTGCTTCGACGATGTGCAGGTCGCTGAGTTGAGTCAGGTCGGCTGGAAGCACTTCAATGGCGACGTTGTGTTCGCCACGCAACGTTGCGGCGAGCGTCTCCAGGCGCGAGTGGTCGCGGGCGACCAACACCAGAGCATGCCCGCGTTGGGCGAAACGCTCGGCGTAAACCGCGCCGATGCCGGTGGAAGCGCCAGTGATGAGAACGGTGGGGAGAGTAGTCATGATGTCAGCTCTTTTTCGGGAACATGAATTGGGATTGATGCACGAATAAAACCAGGCTCGATCGGCCAGTGCCTAGTTCGCGGCAGCGCTTGATTCGGCAAGCGTCGGGTAGTCGATGTATCCCGCCGCACCGCCGCCGTAGAGCGTGGTGGGGTCGAAGGCGGACAGTGGCGCACCGGTCTTGAGCCGCTCCACCAGATCAGGGTTGCCGATAAATGGACGGCCAAAGGCGATCAGGTCAGCCTTGTCATGTGTAAGGCGTGCCGTGGCCAGGTCCAGGTCATAGCCGTTGTTGGCGATGTAAGTGTTCTTGAAGCGCCGGCGCAAGGCATCGAAATCAAAGGGCGCCACATCGCGTGGCCCACCGGTCGCGCCTTCGACGACGTGCAGATAAACGATGTCTAGAGCATTGAGTTGCTCGACGATGTAATCGAACTGAGCCTGTGGATCACTGCTCGATATGCCATTGGCCGGCGAGACAGGCGAAAGGCGGATGCCCGTGCGACCGGCGCCAATCTCGGCGACCACGGCGGCCGTCACTTCCAGCAGCAGGCGCGCACGGTTGGCGATGGAGCCGCCGTACGCATCCGTCCGCAGGTTGGAGCCGTCCTTGATGAACTGGTCCAGCAAATAGCCGTTTGCACCATGGATTTCCACGCCGTCAAAGCCTGCCGCAATGGCGTTTGCCGCCGCCTGGCGGAAATCGTCGACGATGCCCGGCAGTTCGTCAGTCTCCAGCGCTCGCGGCTCGGAAACGTCCTCGAAGCGATTGTTGACGAACACCTTGGTTGCAGGACGAAGCACGGAAGGGGCTACCGGCGCCGCGCCGTGCTGTTGCAGATCCACGTGGGATACGCGGCCCACATGCCACAACTGCAGGAAAACTCTCCCGCCCTTGGCGTGCACGGCATCGGTCACCTTGCGCCATCCCTCTATCTGCGGCTGCGTGTAAATGCCCGGGGTGTCCTGATAGCCCTGCCCCTGCTGCGAGATCTGCGAGGCTTCGGAAATCAGCAAGCCCGCGCTGGCCCTCTGGCTGTAATAGGCAGCCGCGAACTCGCTCGGCACAAAGCCTTTGCCTGCGCGATTGCGCGTCAGTGGCGCGAGAACCACGCGGTTCGCCAGCGTCAGGGCGCCAAGCGTGTAAGGGGTAAACAGATTCAGGTCGCTCATGGGTGTTTGTTCCGTGTCCGTTGGGAAATGGTCAGGTCGCTTTCAATTAGGATGATGATCGAAATCTAAACTGTCAACGGTTTTGATTATGGTCAACATCTATGTATCATCAGCCGATGATTTTCCAGCGGTAGCGAGGTATTTCCCATGCGAGTGTCCAAGGCTCAGGCCCAGCTAAACCGGGAGCACATCGTCGAAACGGCCTCAATCATGTTTCGCGAGCGCGGTTTTGACGGTGTCGGCGTGGCCGACTTGATGGCCGCCGCCGGTTTCACCCATGGCGGTTTCTACAAACATTTCGGTTCGAAGGCGGACCTGATGGCCGAAGCCTCGGCTAACAGCCTTGCGCAGCCACTTGCCAGCGCCGAAGAATTGAGCGTGAAGGATTTCATCGATGTGTATGTGTCCAGGGATCATCGCGACGGGCGCGCCACGGGTTGCACCATGGCGGCGTTGTGCGGTGACGCGGCGCGTCAGTCGGACGATTTGAAGTCGGCATTCGCTGAAGGCATCGAGCGCACATTGCAAACGCTCGGCGAAAAATACCCGACCGGGCCGGATGCGGCGCCGGGTGAAGCGCGGGTGAAAATGATCGACCTGCTGGCCCGCGCGGTCGGGGCGATCATCTTGTCGCGTGCCTGTCCTGACGACTCGGCGCTGGCCGATGAGATTCTGGCGGTGTGTCACGCGCAAATGACCGAATCATTATCTAGCCAATCGCAGACTCAGTCGTAGAGCAGATAGATGGATGTTGCACAAAGCGTGCTGACTGGAATGACCAAAGCGGAGAGTACTGGGTCGCCAACCAGGCCCGGCTCGACGCCATGTTTGCGGTGTTCGGCCAGGCCGCGATAGAAACCGCCGCGCCCGCGACGGGTGAGCGCGTGCTGGACGTCCTGACAGCGGCCGGCTTTACCGATATCGCTATCGTGCCCTTCGATGTTTCCATCCCGTTCGGCGAGGGCAGGACGCGACGATCGACGACGCGGTGAAGCGTGGCGTTCGGTTGCTTGAAACGCTCGATGACTGCCGCACGGTTGCCCGCGCGAAGTGTGATCGTTTAGTAACGCTCAACCAATGCGGGTGCCAGGCCCAGTAATCTTCTCTGGGGGCGTTGCCTGCATCGATGCGGTAAGCAGCAGGAAGGAAAGCCTGGATACGCTTCCAGGCAGCTTGTTCTGTATAGCTCATCGGAACCTCTACGATCGCGTTGGCGCTATGCACTCAATCCGAGAAATGGGTGCGTACTTCAACACCAGGACGGCTGGCAATCATCTCGTGCCCCATCAGGATTGAGGGTGTGAAATACCCCGCCTGGCTGGTCGCGTTCAGGCAATGTTGAGTCAGGGTCAATGCCGTATCTACGGTGAGTGCATAGACATTGGGTGCCGAGATGGTCGCTGACACGCGCTTGCCCGAAGCGCTGACGGCCTCGCCCCAGAACTCGCTGCGCTGGTTCTCCCGGGCCTCGGCGTCCGGCCCGCCACCGAACAGGCGCACGGCCAGGCGGTCGAGCCACTTTTGCGCCCATGCGGTGGCCATCAGGCCGCGGAACGGACTGCTGATACGCATCAGCAGTCCCAGCGCCAGCGGCAAGGCGGTGTACACCATCCCGTTCGGTACGCCAGTAGAAATACCGGAGGTGTAGACATCTCCCCAGGGAATGGTCACCGACCAACGGGCGCCTCCGGGAAAGCGAATGCGGCGCAAGCAGTGACCGTTGCCTACCGCTTGCAAGGCATGATCGCGGCGGATCAGCCCGCCTTCCTTGGCGCTCTCGACTATGGTTCGCGCCGTACCTACGCTGGGGCGCGTGCCGAAGGAGAAGGCCAGGTCGATGGTCTGCGCATCGGGCAACTGGTGCTTGAGCATGGCAGCCAGACAATCCGTCGGCACGATATCGAACCCAGCTCCCGGGCACAGGATGATGCCTGCTTTTTCCGCCTCGGCGTCCTTCGCATAACACATCTGGAACACCGGGATTTCGCCGCTGATGTCGATGTAGTGCGCGCGCGCATTCAGGCAGGCCTCGACCCAGGCCTGCGCCGTCGACGAAAACGGCCCGGCGCAATTCAGGACTGCGGACATACCCGCTACGTTGGCCTGCGCCAGGGCGACATCAAAGGCGCGGTATTCCAGCCCCAGCTCCTTGGCCAGCGGCAATAGCTTCCAGGCCGAGCGCCCGGCGAGAACAGGCCGCATACCGCGACGCACCGCTTCACGAGCCATCAACTCGCCAGTGTAGCCATAGGCGCCGTAGATCATCCATTGCTGTGTTGAACTCATTTGCTACTCCTGAAGATACGATGGAAAGGGCCAGCTGTGCAGGGCTTCCGCGCTCATACTTCCCGCGACCATTCGAGGCCGGAGTCATCCACGGGACGCCGGTACATGACTTGATCGAGCTCGAAATGGTTCAGGACCCGCCAGGGGCCACTGCGCCCCTGCCGAGGCAAGAATGCACCGCCGCGCTGCACGTAGCCCGCCTGCAGAGAGCCGAACACGCTTTCGGCCTGGATCTCTCCCGTGGGGGCTCGCGGCGTGACGATGGACAGCTTGCGCCTGCTCATTTCATTCAGAACACGGCAGGCGAACTCGGCCGCCATGTCGATCTTCAGCGTCCAGGCGATGTTGGTGTAGCCAAACAGATAGGCGAAGTTCGGGATGTCCTGCACCAGCACCCCTTTGTAGGTCATGCGTTGGTTGACCGCCTGCTCTATGCCATCGATGGACAGCTTCATCCCACCCAGTGCCTGCAGGCGCAAGCCGGTCGCGGTGACGACGATGTCGGCTTCCAGTTCGCGCCCCGACTTCAGCAGTATTCCTGACTCGGTGAAGCATTCGATATGATCGGTCACTACCGAGGCTTTGCCTTCGCGTAACACCCTGAACAGGTCGCCATTGGGCACGGCGCACAGCCGCTCATCCCAGGGCATGTAGCGTGGCGTGAAGTGCTCCATGTCGAAGTCCGGACCCAGTTGCTTGCGCACCAAGGCCAACAACAGCCAGCGAGTTAGCCTTGGGAAGCGGCGGGAGAACTTGTAGCCAGTTCGTTGCAGCAGGATGTTGCGCTTGCGAGACAGTTGGTAAACCCAACTATCGGGCAGATAGCGCCGCAAGACTGTGGCCAGCTTGTCGACCTCCGGCATCGAATACACGTAGCTGGGCGAACGTTGCAGCATGGTGATGTGCGCGGTGTCATTGGCCATCGCGGGGAGCAGGGTAACCGCCGTAGCGCCACTACCGATCACCACGACACGCTTGCCTCGGTAGTCCAGGCTCTCAGGCCAGTGTTGCGGGTGAATGCACTGGCCCTTGTAGGATTCGATACCCGGGAAATTGGGCAGATAGCCCTGGTCATGGTCGTAGTAGCCGGTGGCCGAAACAAGGAAATTGCAGGTCAGGATACGCGCCTCACCACTGTCTTCCTGCAAGGCTTCAACTACCCAGCAACCTTTGGCAGTGGACCAGTCGGCAGAGAGAATGCGCATGCCGAACTGGATGTGCTTGTCCACGCCTGCCGCTTTGGCCGTCTCATTCACGTAGTCCCGGATCGACGGGCCATCAGGCAGAACTCGGCGACCCGTCCAGGGCCGGAAGCGGAAGCCTAAACTCATCATGTCCGAGTCAGAGCGGATGCCGGGATAACGGAATAGATCCCAGGTACCTCCGATGGCGTTGCGCCGTTCGAGGATGGAAAAGCATTTGCCGGGGCACTCACGGATCAGCTGGCAGGCCATGCTGATACCAGAAATGCCGGCGCCGATTATCAGAACATCGAAATGCTGAGCGTTTGCCATCGAACTCTCCCGGAAGTACTGCTTGTCCGGGAGGACTATCTACTCTAAATCAACACGCTTCTTGACGTTACGGGACATTGTTTTTACCTTACAGGCCATGACGACCATGGTTCGCGCGAGTGGGATTTCAGGCTATATCGCGGTGATGCGAGAGCTCGGCATTGATCCCGCGCCTCTGCTGCTGCAGCACCATATCAATCCCGCAGTCCTGCAGGACGACGACGCGCTGCTGTCCCTCAGGGCCGTGACACACCTGCTGGAAGCCAGCAATGAAGCATCTGGCTGCCCGGATCTGGGGCTGCGAATTGCCCAGGAGCAGCATATTGGCACCCTTGGGCCCTTGGGGGTTGTGATCCAGAATGCCGAGACGGTCTATGACGCACTGCAACTCACCTCCCGCTACCTCTTCACCCACAGTCCAGGGTTGGCAGTGACCAGTAATCCTGTCAGCCCACTGGTCGAGGGTGCTTTCGAGCTTGCCGTGGAAATCCAGCTGTCAGGTCGCCCCAGCCAGCGCCAGAACATCGATCTGTGTCTGGGAACCAGTCACCGCATTGCCCAGTTCGTCATGGGGTCGCAGTACAGGCTCAAGCTCGTCACCCTGCCGCACGCGCCGAGTGCCCCGCTGAGCAGCTATCGTCGGTTCTTCAATGCGCCGGTCATCGCCGAGCAAGAGAGGGCTGCGCTGCATCTGGATGCGGCGGTACTGCACGGCAAGATCCAGGGAAGCAACCCGGCACTGCGGCAGATCACCGAAGACTATTTGTCCCGCCACTTTCGCATGCCCGGGGACATCGTCAGCGTCCGTGTCCGCCAAGCCCTCAAGCGGATGCTTGGCACTACTTACACCAGCAAGTCCGATATCGCAGCGATGCTGGCGCTTCATCCACGCACCCTACACCGCCGACTGCAAGCCGAGGGCACGCACTTCGAGGCCATCAAGGAGAGTGTCCGGCAGGAGCTGGCGCTGCAGTACCTGCGAGAAACCAGGGTGCCCTTGAGCCAGATTGCCGACATTCTCGGGTATCCAGAACAGTCGGCGTTTACCCGCTCCTGCAAACGCTGGTTCGGACAAACACCGTCGTCATTTCGTCGGGAGCCTACTTGTTGATGGGTAGGGTTCAGAACGACCGCTTCTGGCCGTTCTCTGCTGGTCATGGTTAAAGCGCGTGTTGATCACACTCGAAGAAATCACTGGCCAGGGAGAATGCGAGTGGCCAGGTCGAATGCAAACGGGTGGGCAAGTCCGTGTAATTACCCACCCTCTACCTGACTAACTCCCGGCGTCGCCTTTGGGCCCACTGGCGATCAGGCTGGCGCCACAGGCGGTTTTCATTCCATGGAGCGCCACGGGAACACCGCCGACATCCAGCAAGGCGCTGCCCTCGGCAATAGGGAACACACCTTTGCATAGAGGGCAGGTGACCTTGTGCCCGACCCCGGCCATGGGTTTGCCATTCAGGTCGGTCTGGTTGAACGCTTCGATCACGGTTCCACCGTGACTGGTGGAATCGCCGAGTCGGATGATGTCCATATCTGCTCCTTTTCCGTTGTACTCACAAAAACTCCTCCCTCCTGGGCCTTGCGCCCTCCGAAGGACAAATATTCAGGAACCTGCTGTATTACCGTCACGCGAAGACACCGGGCGCAGGCGGACGGAGCTGATGATGGTGTCCCAGAACGCCAGCGCTTCTTTGTCTGATTTGAATGGCGGCGCTGGCAGCCTGCCGTTGCTGTCGGGGCTACGTTGAAGCACGCCGAGCGCGGCGGAGATATTGGGTTCGGTGATCGAGCCATCCTTGCCCTGGGCTTCCCAGGCGAAGGTATAGATGCGCTGCCCCTTGTCAGTACTGACCAACAGGTATTCGTCGGCCGGAACCGGTCCACCACGCGCCCTTTTGCGCAGGGTCTCGATCCCCAGCACCATCCTGGCGGCACCTGCGAGGAAACCACTCACCCGATCCAGCAGACGGTTCTCTTCTGCTCCGGTGCTGGAGGTGAATTCGAAGTGGGCGCCGGGATGATCCGGGAAAGTCACGCCGATATCGAAACGTTCGCTCTGGAAACTGTTGCCTGCGATATAGGCACGATCAATGCAAAATCCGGGCTCGGAAGGAACTTCATTAGGCTCACGGGAGCGAAGACTACGGGCTAGAAGGGTAGAAAGCTCTATGGCGCGAGGCTCTCTATCTGCCGACACATTTCCTTTCCATCTATAAGCACGCCATGTTGGGTGAGAAACAACGTAGGTATCTAGAAGATATACCTTAGAAGCGACTTCCGAAGACCAAGATAACAATCCAGATGCACCTGCACCAAAATCCAACCGGCGAAGAAACATACTGCCCTTCGAGTCATGTTGTTGGCTTTTTAATTCCTGCTCACTCTGATTGATTTTGGTGGCCAAGGCCGCAGGCGTTTCGTCGAGAGCCTCAATATTGTCACCCCACAGGTAGTAACCCGCTCTGACTTCCGCTTGGGGCGGCAAATCGATCAGGTATCTGCCAAAGCAATGGGTGATCCATCCGCTCTTGTCCATGACTGGGTCCCGAGAAGAAGAAAATAATGTGCAACTGGTTATCCCGGTCAGGGCAACGATGCCAAGAACAGTGAGGAACTGATGGGCACGCATCATGAATCTTCTAACTGCTGGAGGACTTCGACAATCGATGGCAAATCTCGGTGAAACCGGCCGTTATCCCTGCGGTCCTTATCATCTCGAATGATGTTCACGTCTAGTCCTTTTCCGCTGTACCACCCGACACTTCTGCCTCGGCAGGCTTTATGCCCGCCGAAGGAAAAGTGTCGGCTGTGAAGAGTGATGATCCAGAGAGAGAAGTACCCTCTGCCCCAACGCGTACTGATGCCTACAAAGCTCCTACAACTCATCCATCCAGTTGTTGTTCGGCTTCAGGTCGGCCAGGAATCTCTCGATGGCGTAATCGTCATCCACGGCCTTCGTATTCCCCGTTGGGGCAGTTGGAGCGGGGCTGCCTGCGTTACTGCCACGCGGCGCAGAAGACACCGGGCGCAAGCGGATAGAGCCAATAATGGTGTCCCACAATTCCAGTGCTTCTTTGTCTGACTTGAATGGGGGTGCAGGCAGTTTGCCGCTGCTGTCAGGGCTACGCTCGAGTACGCCAAGGGCAGCTGAGATATTTGGCTCGGTGATAGAGCCGTCTTTGCCTTGAGCTTCCCAGGCGAACGTATAGATGCGCTGCCCCTTGTCGGTGCCAGCCAACAGGTATTCGTCAGCGGGAACCGGACCGCCCCGCTCCCTTTTACGCAGGGTCTCGATACCCGTAACAGCCCTGGCGGCACCAGCCAGGAAACCACCCACCCGATCCAACAGGCGATTCTCTTCGGCGCCAGTGCTGGAAGTGAATTCGAAATGAGCGCCTGGATGATTCGGGAAGGTCACGCCAATATCGAAACGTTCGCTCTGGAAGTGATTGCCTGCGATATAGCCACGATCAATGCAAAACCCCGGCTCGCTGGGAATTTCACTGGGTTCGCGAGAGCGAAGATCGCGTACCAGGTTCTTCGCGACCTCAATGCCACGAGGCTCGCGATCTGGCTCCATCTCAATCCTCCAGTAATAAGGCTGCCACACAGGTTCTGAAACAGCATAAGCGTACAGGTAATACGACTCGATGCTGGCATCGGAAGCCCAAGACAGTATCCCGGTTGAGCCTTTGCCCAGATCATACCGGCGCACAAACATGCTTCCCTTCGTATCATGCTGCTGCCGTTTAAGCTCCTGCTCGTGCTGATCGATCCTGGACGTGAATGCAGCGAGATCGTCCTTTAGTGGCTCAATAACCTGCCCACGCAAGTAATACCCCGCTCTGATTTCCGCTTGGGGCGGCAAATCGATTAGAAATCTGCCATAGCAATGGGTGATCCATCCGGTCTTGTCCATGGAAGGGTTCCGAGAAGAGGAGAATGATGTGCAATTGGTGATACTGGTCAAGGCGACCATGCCAAGAACAGCGAAGAACTGACGCCGGCGCATCATGAACCTCCTGCCCAGTCAGCATGCTGGGCAATTTTGATAACGCCATAGAGAGTGGCCCATTGGGCACGTTTGTCGTTGTAGCTGTTTTGATGATCGTAGCCTTTGTCGGTGTTGTACTGCCCGACGCCCTTGCCGCCCTGGCGGAAGCTGGCCTTGATGCCGGCTTTGCCAGGGGCCAGTCCGGAGTCGGTGGGAACGGTCCCGTCCCCACCGCTGCCGGATGATTCCTGCGTCACGGCAAACCGCAACGGACCTTCGACCACAGCAGGCAGGCCACGGCGGAACCAGCCGTTGTAACTGCCATTCTCATCATCCTTGACGGTAGAACCGGATGACTCCAGGGAAGTTGAATCGCCTTGCCAGATCATGTCCCGCCAACTGTGCCTGTCAGGGGAGTCGTCGGCGCCATAATGAGCGTAGGTTTCGGGGTAATACCCAGCCGCCGCAAGTTCACGATGAAACTTGGCTACAGAGTCAATCAGCCTTTTGAAAACTACTCGTGGTCCCATCACGTCGGCATTACTGAGGCCATCCGACATATTGAGGTACTTAGTATTCTGCTCCGGCACCAACCCATACCAGGCTGAACTCTTATAGATCTCCTCATAAGGATCACCCTGCTGAGGATAAGCACGGGGCGTTCCATCGATGTCCTTCAGGACCTGCCCCTGTGCGTCGCACAGGAACAGCCAAGGGCGCCCTTCCCGGTACTCCGCGGAGGGGGTCAGTTCCAACGCGCCGGGCGAGTTGGCCACTACCGCCGTGACTTCACCGGCGTTGGCGCCGAGGACGACCTGGGCCACCCCTTCGTAGCCACAGCGCACATGGTGATAGATGGCCGATGAGCCAAGGGCAGGCAGCACGCCATGGACCACACCCAGCACCCGCTTGTAGCCATGCAGTTGAGTCAGCGATCGGGCCACCAGGCCACCCATCGAGTGAGTGACCACAATGACCTTGGTCCGCGCCAGTTGCTCAGGGTCGACCCCGCCCTTCTCGCGATAGAAAGGCAATACCGTGTTCTCGATATAGTCGCGCACGTCCTGGCCGGATTGACGGTTGGATTGCAGCCAGTTGTAGCCTGCGCACCAGACATCGAACTGATACTTGCCCGCCGCGCTCAGTTCGTCGCTGCTAAGGGGAGCGGCACTGCCCAGCTCTTCGCCATAGTCGGCAGGCGAGCGCAGGCTTTCAGCTTTCCACCATCCCTGAAGCTCGCGTTGTTTGACGATATGGTCCAGCCGGTTTTCCAGCAGCGCCATGATCGGGTTGTAGGAGGTGCGCATGACCTTGCCCCAACCGCGCATCCGCACGGCCTCCTCGCTCAGCCCCGATTCGCCGGGGTCGACCGTTCCACGATCATCGACCTCGACATCATCGGCCTTGAGCAACTCCTGTCGTCTTTTCGGCCCCCGGAAACCCCAGACAAACAATGCTCCCAGGGCCCCCGCGATATCGCCAAAGCTGAACGACGCATTGGGCGGACTCCAGACACTGTTCAAGGTCTTCTTGTTGCGCAGGTTGGTCCCCATGATGCCGGGAATGAAAATCACTGGAATGGTGACCTGCTGCTTCACCAGTAACACCTTGTCGCGCTGATCCTCAGTGCGGGTGAGCTGACTGGTGTAGACGGGACGGCCCAGGTTGTCGCGCGCACGCGGCACTATCACTTCCTGGGTATTCGCTTCGCTGCTCATGTGGTGGACTCCCTGTCACCCTTGATACTGGCTCCCTTGGCCAAAACACGTATTTGAACCCGATCCATTGCCAGGTCCTGTTGCCTCGGCAAACGACCTTGAGCGTCGGTAGTGAGCTTAAGCGGGGCTCCGTCACCACGCAGCAGTTCCACCGCCGTATTGGCCAGGGGCTCCAAGGTGTTTTCGTCACGCAGGACAAAGGCGTCATCAAATGGCGTGGAGTCCCAGGTGTTGAAGGTGGTCGAGGCGTGTGCCGGTCCGACGTGACTGTGCTTGGCCGCCTTGACAATGAAGTTGCCCGGCATCCCCAGCTCGATGTTGCCGCCCTTGAGGGTGAGGTAGGCACCACCACACATCAGGGTGATGTGCTCCTTCGCGGCAATCAGCACGTGCTGATTGCTTGCACTGACTTCTACGCTCTGGTCCGCCTCCAGGCGGATGGTGTTCTTCTGGGCCTGCAGCAACATTGGCCCCTGGTGAGCGATATGACGCATCTCCCCGCCCTGGGCGAACAGCCCGAGGTCGGTGCCGGCGTTGACCACGAACTTCTGGCCTGACGTCAGTTGCTGGTTCTGCTGGGCCACGCTGTCGATATGCTCCCCAGCCGCCAGCGTGACGCTGTTGGGAGAGGCGGCAGCGATACCCGCCTGGCCGCTCAGGGCGATGGCCGGTGTGCCACCGTTGGTTTTGCCCGACTCATCGTTGGCGCCATGCCCCAGATCGCGAACCGCTTCACTGAGGGCTTTCTGAGGATCGGTGTCGTGGTCGATGCCCTGGTGATCGGCGGCATAGTCTCCCAAGCCCTTGGCCAGTTGCAGCGCCGCCTCCAGCACTTGAACGACGGTGCCACGATCAAGGTGGCCACCGCCGGCATTCAACTGTTCTTCGGTGCTGAGCAACAGCCCCTTGGCCGCGCGCAACGCACCATGCTCGTCGGTGCGCAGCTCGAAACCCTCACCCCGTGGCGCGCCACCGTCGGGACGGGGGTGAGTCAGGTACCCCAGGTGCAGCGCGGTGCTGCCGTGATCGCTCATCAGCGCGGCGCTGATTTGCTTGGTGGTGTCATCGATGCGCAGTTCGTTGGCACGGCTGCCTTTGTATTCCTTGCTCTTGATGGTGCTGAGGATCTTGTGATTGGGCAGTGGGTACGGCGGCATGTTGCTCGCACGGTAGGTGCGGCCGGTGATGATCGGCTGGTCGCAGTCGCCATCGAGATAATCGACTATGACTTCCTGGCCGATACGCGGGATCGCCATATGGCCCCAGTCAGCACCGGCCCAGTTCTGCGAGACCCGGACCCAGCAGGAACTGAATTCGTTGCTCCGGCCCTCCCGGTCCCAGGGGAACTGGACCTTGACCCGGCCAAACTCGTCGGTGTGGATCTCCTCGCCTTCCGGGCCCACCACGCTGGCGATCTGCGGCCCGTCGATACGGGGCTTGGGCAAGGGCGCCGGGCGCCATTCCATTTCTTCGGGAATGATCTCGGCGGTGAAGTCGTAGCTCACGCCCATTTCGGCGTCGGCGGACTCCTCCTGCTGGCTGGCGTGCTGCACGCCTCGGTGGGTAATGCGAACCGAACGCCACCAGCGGTTGAAGTCTTGCCGGGGGTGGCCCGTCAACTGGAAGGAAAGACCCGGGATCAAACGCGGATCGTCACCTTCGACCAGGGCGCCCTGGGCGTCCCGACGGTGGCCACGCAGGCGGTTTTCAGTGAAGGGTTTGCCGGCCGCGCTGGCCTTGTAGCGCCCTGGATAATCGTAGCGTTCATAGTGCCGGGCCTGGTGTTGCAGCTCTTCGCCGACAAGACGCTGTTGCTGGTCGAAAGCCGGACGCTTGAAGGTGTAGTCACGCTGGGTCTGTTCGGCCGTGCGGACGTTTTCCGTGTAGCTGAACGCATACAGCACCGGTCGCGTGGCATCTGCGGCCGGCTGTGCGCTGTACAGCACCGGATCACCCTGGATGCGTTCCTGAACGTAGAGTTTGTCGCTCTGGATCAGCGTGTGGGAGGTCGCGTCGGATTTGAAGTAGTAGAACAAGCCTTCTTCGGTGGACAGCCTGTCGAACCAATAAAGGTCGGTGTCCCCGGCCTGGACGCAATATTCGCGAGGCAGGTGCTCGGTATGAGTGCTCTGCTGATAATCCAGGATGCCGTGCTCGGCCAATACCGACTTGAGTATTTCGGGCACGTTTTTCTGCTGGAAGATCCGCCAGTCGGAACTCAGGGCCAGTCGGGCCAGCTGTGGCTCGACCACGACACGGTAACGTGTGCGGCGGAACCCGGTTTTGCCCTGGGTGAAGCGGGAGACCATGCCATGCACATGACGGACAGCCGTGGTGCCTTGCCAGATGGTCAGCAATGCCGGCTGATCGAGGACCTGGGCAAAATCGAGGGTGGGGTTGTCGCTGGCCAGTTCGAGCGTCAGCCGATAAGGCTCGCAAATGGCTTCTTCCAGGGTGAACTCTACGACCTCGAACTCCATCCGCCCGGACAGCACGGAGAAGGTGAATCTCAAATCCCTTTGACGCATATGACTCATCCTTGGTCAACGTATTGAGGCGCCCGGTGTACGAACTTGGCGTCCAAAACCAAGCGTCAACCGCACCTTGTTTTACCTGGACCGATACCTGGGTCCGCCCCGGAAATGCCTGAACAATCCAGCGCTGTTCATCTGCCCAGGCAGCACATCAGGGCAGCAGCCTATTTGTAAAAATGCACGAGGGTCAACTCCGCACTCACACCGCTTGCATGTTCTCGACGCCTGATCTGATGGGCCTGTGGCCGCCACATCAGGCGTCCAAATCAGGCTTGCCACCATACCCAAAGAGACGAAGGTATAGGGGTAGGAATTATCCAAAATTGCCGTAAGGAAAACCTGATCCTGATCAGATCAAATGCACTTGAGTAGTCAGAGAAAGGACAGGTTATCGACACCTTTCAAGAGGTGGATATCCCCCGTCCTGTGCCAATGAGCCCAGGCAATCGCCACTCCGCGAACAGTCACTGCACCTTCCCCTCGGACAAAAAAACGCCTCCACACTGGGAGGCGTTAGCAACTTTCAAAAACACCGAATGGTTTATGAGGCGCCTACCTCCGGCCTGGTGCCCCCGACCTGAACCATCGGGTCGAGAGCCCTGTTTCCAGACCTCAAGGCGCTTCCCCTCACCGCAAATCAAACCGATCCAGATTCATCACCTTGACCCAGGCCGCGACAAAGTCCTTCACGAACTGCCCCTGCGCATCCGCGCTGGCATAGAACTCGGCCAGGGCCCGCAACTGGGCGTTGGAGCCGAAGACCAGGTCGACGCGGGTGCCGGTCCATTTGACCTGGCCGGTCTTGCGGTCGCGGGCTTCGAACTCTTGCTGGGCGTCGGAGACAGGTTTCCATTCCACGCCCATGTCCAGCAGGTTGACGAAGAAGTCGTTGGTCAGCGCGCCCGGCCGTGTGGTGAAGACGCCGTGCGGGGTGTGGCCGACGTTGATGTCGAGCACGCGCAGGCCGCCGATCAGCGCCGTCATTTGGGGGGCGGTGAGGGTCAGCAGTTGCGCCTTGTCGATCAGCAGCGCTTCGGCCGGTACCGCGTAGCGGGTCTTGAGGTAGTTGCGAAAACCATCGGCGATGGGTTCGAGGTAGCCGAACGACTCGACGTCCGTCTGCTCCTGGCTGGCGTCCATGCGCCCTGGGGAGAACGGCACGCTGATGTCGAGGCCGGCGTTTTTCGCGGCCTGTTCGATGCCGGCGCTACCGCCGAGCACGATCAGGTCGGCCAGGGAGATTTTCTTGCCACCGGATTGCGCACTGTTGAAATCCTTCTGGATCCCTTCGAGGGTCGCCAGCACCTTGGCCAGTTGCTCGGGCTGGTTGACTGGCCAGTCCTTTTGCGGGGCGAGGCGCAGGCGCCCGCCGTTGGCGCCGCCGCGTTTGTCGGAGCCACGGAAGCTGAACGCCGCCGCCCAGGCGGTGGACACCAGTTGCGACACCGACAGGCCCGAGGCCAGCAATTTGGCCTTGAGTGCGGCGATATCGCTGTCGTTGACCAGGGCATGGTCCACCGCGGGGATCGGGTCTTGCCACAGCAGTTCTTCGTGGGGCAGTTCCGGGCCGAGGTAGCGCGAGAGCGGGCCCATGTCGCGGTGGATCAACTTGAACCAGGCGCGGGCGAAGGCGTCGGCCAGCTGATCAGGGTTCGCCAGGAAGCGTCGCGAGATCGGCTCGTAGATCGGGTCGAAGCGCAGCGACAGGTCGGTGGTCAGCATGGTCGGGTTGCGCCGCTTGGAGGGGTCGTGGGCATCGGGGATGATGCCGGCGCCGGCGCCACCTTTGGGCGTCCACTGGTGCGCGCCCGCCGGGCTCTTGGTCAGTTCCCACTCGAAGCCGAACAGGTTTTCCAGGTAGTTGTTGCTCCAGCGGGTGGGCGTGGTGGTCCAGGTCACTTCCAGGCCGCTGGTGATGGTGTCGGCGCCCTTGCCACTGCCGAAAGTGCTCTTCCAGCCCAGGCCCTGCAGTTCCAGGCCGGCGGCTTCAGGCTCGGCGCCGACATTGTTGGCGGGGCCGGCGCCGTGGGTCTTGCCGAAGGCGTGGCCGCCGGCGATCAGGGCCACGGTTTCTTCATCGTTCATCGCCATGCGGGCGAAGGTTTCGCGGATATCCACCCCGGCGGCCACCGGGTCCGGGTTGCCCTCGGGGCCTTCGGGGTTCACATAGATCAGGCCCATCTGCACCGCGGCCAGGGGGTTCTCCAGGTTGCGCCCCTGGTCGGTGCGGCTTTCTTCATTGCCAGGCTCGGCCACCAACTGGCCCTCGCCAGGTTCCTGCATGGCGGCTTTATCCGGTTTGCCATAGCGGGTGTCGCCACCCAGCCATTTGTTTTCCGAGCCCCAATAGACGTCTTCGTCCGGCTCCCAGGCGTCCGGGCGACCGCCGGAAAAACCGAAGGTCTTGAAGCCCATGGATTCCAGGGCGACGTTGCCGGTGAGCACGATCAGGTCGGCCCAGGAGATGTTGCGGCCGTACTTCTGCTTGATCGGCCACAGCAGCCGGCGCGCCTTGTCGAGGCTGACGTTATCCGGCCAGCTGTTGAGCGGGGCGAAACGCTGCTGGCCAGAACCGGCGCCGCCACGGCCGTCACCGACGCGGTAGGTCCCGGCGCTGTGCCAGGCCATGCGGATGAACAGCGGCCCATAGTGGCCGAAGTCGGCGGGCCACCAGTCCTGGGAGTCGGTCATCAGCGCATGCAGGTCTTGTTTCAGGGCCTGGAAATCCAGGCGTTTGAAGGCTTCGGCATAGTTGAAGTCCTCGCCCATGGGGTCGGACAGGGACGAGTGCTGGTGCAGGATCTTCAGGTTCAGTTGGTTCGGCCACCAGTCGCGGTTGGTTACCCCACCGCCGGCGGCGTGGTTGAACGGGCATTTCGATTCGTTTGCCATGAGGAGCTACCTTTGGTCGTATTCATCCAGCTATCCGCCCCAGATGGGCACGAAATAGCGACAGGCGAAAGCAATGACATAGGTTGCGGGGCTCACAGTTCGCTCAACTGATGGGTGTGGCCACAGGGCATGTTGCAGAGCGGCAAGCGAGTTGCCAGGACGGTGGCCCACGGTAAGCCCAGTACGCTTCTGACTCGTTCTTCGTTATCTCTTGATCAGGTCTCATCCGGCCGGCTCGCGCCAGCGCTGAATTAAGGCTAGACCCTCTGTGGCGGATCGCTAATAGCCGGACTATTGGTTGTTGATAGGGACAAACTTTTACCCGGGGCCCACGGCCGAAGCCAATGATAGAGACAGCCCCGCGGGGGCTCTGACGGCTTTTGCGACTGATGCCCCGCCTTTTTCGTCCGCCCGACGCGTACAGAGCACGGGAGAAGACCATGAACCAGCGCCCGCGTTGCACGGCCATCCACGAAGCCGGCCACGCCCTGGCCTTCTGGTGGAACGGTCAACCGATCGCCCGCATTACCGTGCGCACCAGGGCCGAAGCCGACGCGGGTCCGATGCTCGATCGGCGCGGCAACCCGCGCTATGTAGAGGGGTTGGTGGAAGCCGATTACCTGGTCCCGCGCCCGGCCTTCGACGCCCCGGGGATCGCCGAATACCTGCCATCGATGATTGAGTCCATCGAGCGCGACCTGCTGCATTGCTTTGCCGGCCCCGTGGCCGAAGCGATCTATCGCCATGGCCGATCCGACAGGCTGATAAGAGGCAGCGGCCGCGGCGACCTGAGCCGCGCTCATGAGCTGATCAGCCTGCTGCCACCGCGCAAGCTGCTCGACGCCGAATCCCGGGCCCTGGCCCGCGCCAGTTGCCTGGTGCATCGCTACTGGCCGGCGGTCGGCGCGGTGGCGGACCTGCTGCAAGAGCGCGGCATGGTCGAGGGGGAAGCCATCACGGCGCTGTTGTGCGCGATCAACGGCGAGTCGCCGACGCCCCTCGGTAACGATCTGGCGAGCCTCGACCCGTGACGGCGTGGCGTTGAACCGCGCCGGCTTGCGCGATCCGTGAAGTCAGCCAGACTGTCTGCCAATCGCCCGCCTGGCCCGGGCGGTTTTCATCGCCATTGCCCCACCGAGATCACCATGTCGCAGTACCCAGGCGTCGACGCCGAAGGTTTTATCCAGTCCCTACCCGACCAGCCGTTGCAACCGGCGTTCAGCCCTCTGGTGGATGAGTTGCGCGCGATGCTCTCGCGGCGCTTTCCGGCGCTGCTCGATGGCCTGTACCTGTACGGCAGCGTGGCCCGTGGCGACGCGCGGCCGGGTACCTCCGACCTGGATGTGACCCTGGTCCTGGCCTGGGCACCGAGCCCCGCGGAGCGCCAGCGGCTGGAGCAGACTCGGCAAGCGCTGGAAGCGCGGCACCCGGAAGTGTCGAAGATCGATTTCGATATCGGCGTGCTCAACGAGGTGCTGGCGCCCGACAATCGCTACCGCTGGGGTTTCTGGCTCAAGCATCAGTGCCGCTGCATCTGGGGCAACGACCTGGGGCTGCGCTTCGAGCCTTTCCGCCCGAGCCGGACCATCGCCCTGGCACTGAATGGCGACTTCCCCCAGGTACTGGAAGGCTACGCTCGGCAGCTGGAACAAAGCCGCGAACCGTTGCAGCAACAACGCCTGCAACGGGCTGCGGCGCGCAAGGCGCTGCGCTCGGCCAACCTGCTGCGCGGCGAACAGGAGCGCGGCTGGCCGACCACCCTGGAGGAGCATGCGCAGCTGCTGACGGCGGCCGAACCAGGGATGGCCGAGTACGCCGCGTTCTTCCTCAAGCAGGCCTATGTTTCCCAGGGTTCGGTGAGTGAATTCGTGCGGCGGTTGCGGGCCTACAGCGCGTTGCTGGCAGGGGAAAGCGTGGGGTGATTCCTGGCACGCCCTCTCCGCTCATGGCACTGGCGTCGCTTTGGGGAACCTGATTCCGACCCGATGATGGCATTTTGACAACCTTCGACTAGGTTCACTTGAGCAGCCAGCGGGGCACCCTCACCGACCTCCATCGGCTGCATTGCCACGCCTTCCGTATCCGGTCACGGAGACCTTCGAAATGCGCATCGCCCTTCTGTTGAGCCTCGCCCTCCTGTCAGCCTGTTCCACCCCACACAACAGCGCGATCAAACTGCAAACCACACAAGCTCTCGACACCCAATTACTGAGCAAAGCCCGAATGGCCCCATCGCAGGCCTCGGCACAAAAGTGCGCGAATGCGTTCGATACTGAGGGTATTGAAGACGGCTATTTCAAAGTCCGGGAGCGCTGGAAACTCCTCGACTGCCTGTACAGCGATGCCAAGCCCAGAAAACTCGTGGTGCTGCTCGACGGCACGGAAAATACCAAGGAGGACAACACCAATATCTGGCGCATGTACAACCAGGCGCTCGAGCAGGCCAGGAACGGGGCCAGGGTCATTCCCTATTACGACAAGGGCGTGGCCACCAGCATTACTACTCCCTTCGGTGCCCTGTTCGGCAGCGGGGTCAGCCTGAATATCCGCCAGGCCTACCGCTTTCTGATCGAAGCGTACCGGCCTGGTGACGAGATCTATATCTTCGGTTTCAGCCGCGGCGCCTTCACTGCTCGTTCGTTGAACGGTTTTATCGAAGTCGCCGGCCTGCCCAGCAACCTGAAAGCCGATAGCCGCGACGACAGTTTCCTGTGGGGCTGGACCGGCCATATGCACGATGTGGTCGAAGACATGTACGACATCTACAAGTCAAGAAACGATGGCGTGCCTGGGTTCGACGACAAGCTGCGCAAGCTTCTGGCGCAGTACCGGCACGACAACGGCATCAGGGTCTATGGCGACACCCCCGACAAGAGCGCTGAAAAAGTCGTGGTCAAAGTCATCGGGGTATTCGACACCGTACCGGCGGTGGGCACCAATCTGAAGGAAGAGCCCGACGAACACCGCCTGGAGCTGTATGCCGAGCGCGGTTACCACGCCATGTCCCTGGACGAACAGAGGGCCTCGTTCCGCCTGCTGCGCTTCGGCCTGCAGCAATCGAAATCACAGGTACTGGAAGAGGTATGGTTCGCCGGCGCACATGCCGATGTGGGGGGCGGTTACCTCAATGACCCGGACACCGCCAAGTGCGGTGAAAGCCCGTATGCCAAGGGCGGCCAGGGGCTGGAGACCATCCCGCTGCGCTGGATGCTGAAGAACCTCGAGAGCGACGGCCTATTCGCCAACAGCACGAGCTGGCCGGCCGAGTGCATCGGCGGTCCGCTGCATGATGAATTCCACGATGCCAAATACGTGATCAGTTCCGCCTACAAGGAAGCCGGGCTGATTCGCCGCAAACCGGTGGAACGAGACAAGGTCCATGCCAGTGTGTTTTTGAGAATGGACATCCCCCAATTGAAGGCGCCTCATCCCTTGCGCGAACCCGAGGCCCGCTACGACCCGATCAACCTGGGTTACGCCAGGCGCGAACGCTGCCAGAACGACGACCTGGAGCGCAACTACACCATTGTCGGCACCTACAAAGCCAACTGCACAACCACCAACGGCACCGTCAGGAAAGGCGCAAACAACGACGCGGTGAACGTCGAGAGTGCCCAATAAAACTATCGGACCAGGAACGGCCCGCGATTGTCCCACGCAATCGCAGCCGCTCCCCGCCACGCCTCGCTCCTACAGAAGATGTTTGCGGTCGGCCGACGCTGCCTGCGGGCTAAACCGTCGAATCCACTGCCTGCCGCCCACGCAGCTGGCTGGCCAGCGCAACAGACAACGCCATGACCACCAGCCCCGCGGCCAGGGCGAAGGTGAAGCCCATACCACTGCCGACGGCCTCGGCGCTTGCCGTGCTCAGGTCCCCTGTCACCGCGGCGAACACCGCGCCCATCAGCGAGGCGCCGGTGATCAGCCCGAGGTTGCGCGACAGGTTGAGCAGGCCGGAAATCACCCCGCGCTGTTCGGCGCCCACCTCGCTCATCACCGCGGTGTTGTTGGCGGTCTGAAACGTCGCATAGCCCAGGGTGATGACAACGATGGGCGCCAGGTAGCCGCCAATGCCCAGGCTCGCCGGCAGCAAGGCCAGCATCAGGCAACCGAGGACCATGGCGCCGAGACCGGCGAGAATCATCGGCCGCACGCCCAAACGATCGGCGATGCGCCCGGCCGGCACGCCGCTCAGCGCGGTGACACAGGGGCCGAGCGACATCGCCAGGCCCACCGCGAAGGTTTCCAGCCCGAGCCCGTGGGCCAGGTAAAAAGGCCCGACCACCAGCGTCGCCATCATCACCGTCGAGACCAGCGCACTCATGGCCAGGCTGCCGCTCAAGGCCGCATCGCGAAACAGCGCCAGGCGTATCAGCGGCGCGGCCACCCGCGCTTCCACCCAGACAAACAGGCCGGCCGCCATCAGCGCCGCCAACAGCAGCCCGGCGTTGAGCAGGCCGAAATGGCCGCGGCCCAGGGTCATGGCCAGCCCGTAGGCCAGCAGCGTAAGGGCCAGCAGCAAGGTGCCCAGCGGGTCGAACGCGCCTCGTTCAAGGGCCCGCGCCCGGCCAGCAGCCGGCAGATAGCGATAAGCCAGCACCCAGGTCAGCCCGCCCAACGGCACGCAGGCCAGGAACAACGCCTGCCAGCCGAACCCGGCGATCAATCCCCCGCCCAGGGACGGGCCGAGGGCGGTGCCGATCGCCGACATCGTGCCCAGCAGGCCCATGGCGCTGCCGGTGCGGGCCTTGCTGACCGTCTCGCCAACCAGGGCCAGGGCCAGCGCCATCATGATCGCCGCGCCGACGCCCTGCAGTGCCCGGGCGCCGATCAGCATCCCCAGCGTCGGGGCGGCGGCGCAGAGCATCGAGGCCAGGGTGAACAGCAGGATCCCCACCAGCAGCAGGCGCCGCCGTCCCAACAGGTCGCCGAGCCGGCCGACACTGACGATCAGCGCGGTCATCGCCAGCAGGTAGGCAAGGACCACCCACTGCACCTGCTGGAAGCTCGCCCCGAACGCCTGCACCAGGGTCGGCAAGCCGACGTTGGCGATGCTGGTGCCCAGCGACGCCAGCAACATCGACAGCGACAGGCTGGCCAGCGCCCAGCCGGCTGACACAACGTCCGGTTCTGTTCCGCTACTGACTGGCTTCACTCTGCACTCCCGTTCTGACCCGCGCGAAACGGCGCTGTCGCCAATCTAGCCCGCGGTCTAACATGGCGGAAGACGCAACCCTTGCAGGTTATTCGTGCGCCTGACGCCATCTCACTTTTATGCCAGACGGGACCGCCGCCATGTCCACACCCGATCTCAATCTGCTGATCACCCTCGACGTGCTGCTCGCCGAAGGCAGTGTGGCGCGCGCCGCCCAGCGCCTGCGGCTAAGCCCGTCGGCGATGAGCCGGGCCCTGGCGCGCCTGCGCGAAACCACCGGCGATCCGCTGCTGGTGCGCGCCGGCCGCGGCCTGGTGCCGACCCCGCGCGCCCTGGAACTGCGCGAGCGGGTCGGCCATCTGGTGCAGGACGCCGAAGCCATGTTGCGCCCCGTCGAACGGCTCGACCTGCAGCGCCTGGTGCGCACCTTCACCCTGCGCAGCAGCGACGGTTTCGTCGAGAACTTCGGCCCGGCCCTGGTCGCTCGCCTGCGCGCCGAAGCCCCTGGGGTACGCCTGCATTTCATGCAGAAAACCAGCAAGGACAGCACGCCCCTGCGCGACGGCACGGTCGACCTCGACACTGGCGTGGTGGACGCCAACGCCAGCCCGGAAATCCACACCCGCGCGCTGTTCCGCGATCGTTTTATCGGCGTGGTGCGCAACGGCCATCCGCTGAGCCGCGGGCCGATCAGCGCCGCCCGTTACGCCGCCGGCGAGCATGTGCTGGTATCGCGCCAGGGCCCAGGTCGCGGGCTGGTGGACGATGCGTTGCAGGCGGCGGGCCTGGCGCGCGATATCGCCACCGTCGTTGGCGGTTTCTCCGCCGCCCTGGCCCTGGTCCGCGCTTCGGACCTGATCGCCGCCGTCCCCGAGCGCCACACCCACAACCTGCGCAGCGGCCTGCACAGCTTCGCCCTGCCGCTGGACACGCCGGAAATCACCGTGTCCATGCTCTGGCATCCACGCATGAACAGCGACCCGGCGCATCGCTGGTTGCGCGACTGCGTGCGGGAGGTGTGTGCACAGTGATCGGGAAAACCCTGGGCAGTCATGTACCGCCACTCCCCTTGCCTCGGCACGGAGAGTGGCCGCTGCTCGCTGAACCGCCCTGTCACACCTCGGGCATGACCGCCGGCGCAGAATGCTGGCGCAGCGCCCGCAAGCTGCCGCGCAGTTCGGCCGGGCGCACCGGCTTGGACAGGATGGCGATATTGCGGTCGTGCAACGCGGCCTGGATCTTCTCCACCTCATGCCCGGTGAGGATCAGCGCCGGCACCGCCCAGCCGCGTTGCCGGCGCAGGCTGTCGATGCACTCGATGCCCGTGGCGTGGTTGCCCAGGTCATAGTCGGCGATGATGATGTCGCAGTCGCTGACCAGATCCTTACCGGAAAGCTCGGCCTGGACCACACAGCCCCAGCGCTCGAGCAAGGCCGAGGTGGCCAGCAGCACATTGCGATCATCCTCCACCAGGCACACCTTCAAGCCAGTCAACAGCCCCGCCTGCCGCGCCTCGTCGAGGCTGGCCGGCTGCAGCTGCGGTGGCGCCAGGGACAACCCGTACAGGCTCACCGCGGTGCCGTGGCCCAGCCGCGAACGGATCGCCACTTCGAGCCCCATCAACTGCCCCAGGCGCTTGACGATGGACAGGCCCAGGCCCACGCCTTCGACGTCCTTGTCCCGTAGCTCGCGCACCCGATAGAACTCCTCGAACAGGTTCGGCAGGTGTTCCTCGGCAATCCCCCGGCCCTGGTCATAGATGACGATGGCCAGCCCCGCGCCGCGCTGGCGCACGCCAATCAGCACCGGTCGCCGCGCCGCGTACTTGAAGCAGTTGGACAGCACGTTCTGGACCATGGTGGCGAGCAGCGCCGGGTCCGCCCGGACCCAGTGCGAACAGGGGCGCAGGCGCAGCTCGACCCCGGCCCAGCGCGCGGCTTCGGCGTTCTGCCGCATCTGGTCGGCGAGGAATTCGCCCAGGTGCAGGGTCTGGAAACTGGGTTGCACCCGCCCGTTGTCGAGGGTGTAGAGGTCGAGAATCGAGCGGAACAATTGCGAGACGTTGAGCAGCGAGCGGTCGATGTTATCCACCAGGCGCCGCTCTTCGTCGCCCAGGCGCGCCTCGCGCAGGCAGGCGGTGAACAGGCCGATGGAGTGGATCGGCTGGCGCAGGTCGTGGCTGGCCTGGGCGAGAAAACGCGACTTTTCCAGGTTGGCGGCAATCGCCTCTTCCGAAGCCTTGCGCGTGCGCTCCAGCAAGATATGGGCGTAGACCGGGATCACCGTGCTGGTGATCAGCAGCATCAGTACCATGAAGGGTTGCGCCTGCCACAGCGGCGTCAGGCGATAGACCACCAGCAGCGCCATTAGCGCCAGGGCCGTGGCAATCGCCAGGTAGCGCGAGCCATAGCGCATGCCGTTGCCCAGGTTGACCCAGACCATTACCGCGTACAGCGGCAACGCCGCCTCCCCGCCGACCACCAGGCCGAACGAGGTGCCGGTGTAGTCGTGGACCATGCTCAGGATCCGTCGCGCCGGATAATGCCCGGGCCAGTGCACGATGGCCTGGCGCAGGACGATCGACAGCAGCAGGAACAGGACGATATAGATCACGATCGGCAGGTAGGTATCGACCCGCTGCCCGGGCAGGAACCCCAGCACGCCGATATAGGCCACGGCGCAGGAACCGACAATAATGCGCAGGTTGGCCTGGTCGAGCTCGGTGTTTTTCTCGAATTTCATGGGGAACATCCTTGTGCGCCAGTCGTCGTACTCGACACGAACCACAGGCAGTTGCCTGGCCCGCTGCTAAAGTAGCTGCCTCAAGGAAAGCTCGACCCAAGGAGAGTCACCCCATGGCATGCCGGATTATCATAGCCGACGATCACCCGCTGTTTCGCGAGGGCATGTTGCGCACGGTCCAACGCCTGCTGCCGGATGCGCTGATCGAACAGGCCGGCGACCTGGACAGGGTACTCGCCCTGACCCGGGCCGGTGACGAACTGGACACGCTGATCCTCGACCTGCGTTTTCCAGGCCTGACCTGCGTCAGCCAGCTGGCCGAGCTGCGCCGGCAATTGCCGCGCACCACCCTGATCGTGGTGTCGATGGTCGACGACCAGGCGCTGATCGGCGAGGTCATGGCCGCCGGCGTCGACGGCTTTATCGGCAAGAACATCGCCCCGGACGAGATCGGCCAGGCGGTCCTGGCCATTCGCCAAGGCGAAGTGCTGGTCAAGTTCGCCCCTTCCGGCCTGCTGCCGCTGGGCACCGGTGCCACCCTGACCGCGCGCCAGCATGAGGTGCTGCGCCTGATCGCCCAGGGCAAGACCAACAAGGAAATCGCCCGCGAACTGGAGATCTCACCCTTCACCGTGCGCATCCATGTGTCGTCGCTGCTGCGCATCCTCAATGTGCCATCACGGGCCGCGGCGGCGGTGAAATATTCAGGGGGGCTGTAGCCCGGCTCGTCGCCTGCCAGCGCCTCGTCGCCAGGGTCGGCCGATAATAGGTGGGTTTCCCTGCTGGCACGTCGTGCGCCCCACCCTTCATCGAGGAACCGGAACATGCCGCTGACCCTGTATTTCCATCCCCTGTCGTCGTTCTGCCACAAGGTGCTGATCGCCCTGTACGAACACGGCAGCGCCTTTGAAAAACGCATCATCGACCTGGCCAACGACGCCGACCGGGCCGAGCTGCAAAGCCTGTGGCCGCTGGGCAAGTTCCCGGTCATCCGCGATCACGCCCGGCAGCGCGATGTGCCGGAATCGAGTGTGATCATCGAGTACCTGGACCGGTTTTATCGCGGCCGGCAGCCGTTGATTCCGGATGATTGGGACAGCGCGCTGGAAGTCCGGCTGTGGGACCGTTTTTTCGATTGCCATGTCCAGGGGCCGATGCAGCGGATAGTCGCCGATCGCCTGTATGGCACCAACGGGGACCTGAGCCGGGAACGCGCAGCCCTGCTGAGCGCATACACCATGCTCGAAGAGCGCCTGGCCTCGAGGACCTGGGTGGCCAACCCGGACTTCAGCCTGGCCGATTGCGCCGCCGCCCCGGCCTTGTTCTATGCCAGCACGCTGGTGGCCTTTGCCGATGACCATCGCCATTTGCGCGCCTATTTCGAGCGGCTGCTACAGCGCCCCTCGTTTCAGCGGGTCATCGACGAAGCCCGGCCCTACTTTGTCCATTACCCGTTTGCCGAGGCCATCGCGCCGCGCTTTCGCTAGCCGCCGGACCAGAGCTGAGGTGATGGGAATATTCCGGGCACACAAAAACGGGCCGCTTGAGCATCCGGATGGAGCCGAGGCCGTGCCTTGGGGGAGCGTTTGATAAATAGAGGGAGGGATGAGAGATGGCAGGGGCGGCTGGATTCGAACCAACGCATGGCAGGATCAAAACCTGCTGCCTTACCGCTTGGCGACGCCCCTATCTCTGCTGTTGCTTGCTTTCACTGCAAGCCCCGTGGGGGCCTCTGCAAGAACGCGCGGAAATTTATCAACTTTTTCGTCGTCTGTGAAGTCAAAGATGCATAAATTTGTTTTTAAAACAGCTACTTACTTTTTGGGGCCTGAGTGAGGTAAAAACCGCCGATGCCCGGCAACTGCTATACGGCGGGCGCCAGTCGCCGATCAGCCACCAACAACGACGGCGAAACCTTTAACGATTCCCCGCCGGCAACTTGGTGCAAAATACCCCGCTCAGGTTGTAGCCCAGCCCCAGTCGCGTCGTGCCGCGCAACGAGAACCGATATGAACACCCATTGTGAGATAAGCGATGTGCCCAAGCCGCCCCAACCCCAGCGCCAGTGTGATGGCAACTTTCACTACATCACCCCTCAGCAGCCGGCGGTAACAGCATGATCGAAGTCACCGAGGTTTCCATTGCCCAACTGCGCGCCGCGCTCGAATCAGGCCAGACCACGGCGGTCGAACTGGTCCAGGCCTATCTCGCCAGGATCGATGCCTACGACGGCCCCGACACGCCTACCGCCCTCAATGCGGTAGTGGTACGCAACCCCGACGCGCTCAAGGAAGCCCAGGCCTCCGACGCCCGCCGGGCCAAGGGCGAAACCCTGGGTCCGCTCGATGGCATTCCCTACACCGCCAAGGACAGCTATCTGGTCAAGGGCCTCACCGCGGCTTCCGGCAGCCCCGCCTTCGCCAGGCTGATCGCCTATCGCGACGCATTCACCATCGAACGGCTGCGCGCCGCCGGGGCGATCTGCCTGGGCAAGACCAATATGCCGCCCATGGCCAACGGCGGCATGCAGCGCGGGGTCTATGGCCGCGCGGAAAGCCCGTACAACGCCGCCTACCTCACCGCGCCCTTCGCCTCGGGCTCGTCGAACGGCGCGGGTACCGCCACCGCCGCCAGCTTCGCCGCCTTTGGCCTGGCGGAGGAAACCTGGTCCAGCGGCCGGGGACCTGCCTCGAACAACGGCTTGTGTGCCTACACCCCTTCGCGCGGGGTGATCTCGGTGCGCGGCAACTGGCCGCTGACCCCGACCATGGACGTGGTAGTGCCCTATGCCCGGACCATGGCCGACCTGCTCGAAGTGCTCGACGTGGTGGTCGCCGAGGACCCGGACACCCGTGGCGATCTGTGGCGCCTGCAACCCTGGGTGCCGATTCCCAGCGTGGCCTCGGTGCGCCCGGCTTCCTATCAGGAACTGGCCGCCACCGGCAGCGCCCTGGCCGGCAAGCGCTTCGGCGTGCCGCGCATGTACATCAACGCCGACCCTGAGGCGGGCACCAGCGAGGCGCCGGGGATCGGTGGCCCGACCGGGCAACGCATCGACACCCGCCCTTCGGTGATCGGCCTCTGGCAGCAGGCGCGCCAGGCCCTCGAAGCCGCCGGCGCCGAGGTGCTCGAAGTGGATTTCCCCCTGGTGTCCAATTGCGAGGGCGATCGCCCCGGCGCGCCGACGGTGTTCAACCGCGGCCTGGTGTCCAAGGAGTTCCTGCACCATGAGTTGTGGGACCTGACCGCCTGGGCCTTCGATGACTTCCTGCAAGCCAATGGCGACCCGCAGCTCAATCGCCTGGTGGACGTCGACGGCCCGCTGATATTCCCTCACGACCCGGGCACCCTGCCCAACCGCGAAGGCGACCTCGCCGCCGGCATGGACGAGTACGTGAAGATGGCCGAGCGCGGCATCACCCCCTGGGACCAGATCCCCACCATACCCGACGGCCTGCGTGGCCTGGAGAAAACCCGCAAGCTCGACCTCGAGGACTGGATGGACCGTCTCGGCCTTGATGCGGTGATCTTCCCCACCGTGGCCGACGTCGGCCCGGCCAATGCCGATATCGACCCGGCGTCCGCGGACATCGCCTGGAGCAATGGCGTCTGGGTGGCCAACGGCAACCTCGCCATCCGCCACCTGGGCGTGCCCACAGTCACCGTGCCGATGGGCGTCATGCCAGACATCGGCATGCCTGTCGGGCTGACCTTCGCCGGCCGCGCCTACGACGATTCGAACCTGCTGCGCCTGGCGGCGGCCTACGAGTCCACCGGCAGCAAACGCCTGATCCCGCCGCGCACTCCGGCGTTGCTGGCGGGGAAATAATCGGCGGGTAAACAAGCAAGGGCGGGATGGAGCATGACCAGCTCCAATCCCACCCGCTAAAAGCGCGCTTGAACACCGAGCCCCATCCGTGGCCTGTTCCAAGGCAGCGCCGCGCCTCTGCTTCCTTCAGCTACTTGCGTGGCTGGGTGGTCGAGAAGATATAGCGTGCAAAACGCCATTGGCCATCGCTTTCTCGATGCAACAGGAAAACCTCCTGATTGCCTTCACCGCTGGCAGGCTGATCCCCCTTCAGCAACTTCACCGTACCGTTGGAACGGGTCCGAGCGAACGCCCAGTCTCGTGACAGCGGCTGGATTTCATCGATGGTGAAACGCACGTCGAGCCTGAGCAGGTCGAAGATCTGCCGATACGCTGCGCGTATCGCGTCACTTCCCACGGCCGGCGGGCTGTTCTGCGGCATGAACACCGCGTCGCCGGCATACAGGGTCATGACGTGGTCGAGGTCGGATGCGTTCAACGCCGTTTCATAGCGCTTGAGCTGTTGGGTGACCGCCGCCGTCACGCCTGCCTCGGCGGCTGGCTGGGCAGCCTGGGCCGCCAGGGGCAGCAACAGGCTGGCAAGCACCAGTGTGATCAATCGAATACCCATGATGTTCTCCTTGAGATCAAAGCACGACGACGAGCTTGCCCAGTGCGCGATCGCTTTCTATCAGGCGATGCGCCTCGCGGACTTCGTCAAAGGCAAAGGTTCGGGTATGGATGGACGGTATGCGCTGGGCGGCGAGTTCCTTGGCCAGCCACGGCAGCGGAGTGTTCTGCAAGGGCAGGGCCGGCGTACCGAACAAGCCGCTCGGGAAGAAGTTCAGACGCACGCCCGCGGGCAGGTCCTGCATCAGGTGGAACTGCTCCAGAATCGGCGCGCCGCCGAGCAGCCCGATCACGCTCACCGCACCGAAGGGGCGCAGGGTCTTGAGGGTATCTCGCAGTGTGGGCGCGCCAACGACTTCCAGGGCCGCATCGACCCCAGCAGACGCAATTTCGCGGATGCGCGGGGCGATATCGCCGTTGTCGACCACCACCACGTCGGCCCCTGCCTGGTAAAGGCGCTGGCTGTTTTCCGGGTTGCGGGTGGTGGCGATGACTTTTAATCCACGAGCCTTGGCATAGGTGATGGCGGCCAGGCCAACCGATGAGGTGCCTCCGCGAACCAGCAAGGTCTGGCCCTCCTGGATGCCCAGGCTCTTGTCCAGCGCACCCCATACCGTGAGGTAGGCCTCCGGCAGCGTAGCCAGTTGTTCCCAGGACAAAGAAGTGTCATCCAGCGCAATCACGTTGCTGCGTAGCACCGTCACCTGCTCGGCGTAGCTGCCATTGCGGGTGAACTGCATGCCGCCCATGGCCGTGACCACCCGCTGGCCCGTGCGCAACAGACCCGAGGGGTCCTGGATGACTTCACCTACCGCCTCGATGCCCGGCACCCGAGGTGCGCTGATGGCGCCCATCTTGCCAGCGCGCAGATAGGTTTCGGCGCGGTTGAGACCAAAGGCGCGGACGCGGATCTGGACTTCGTCGGCCGTCGGTTCGGGGGACGGGATATCCCGCAATTGCAGGACTTGCGGGCCACCGGTCTGTTCGATCACATAAGCTTTCATGCTGGAATTCCTCAAGTACGCTGTGGGTCGGAGCGATTGCCGTCAAGGCAGTAGCGTCACTATCCTTCAAGCGAAACTGGAAGATAATCCACACAATAGATAGGCTTCCTCTCATAAACGAGAGGATCAGCCATGGACTTCAACGCCGTCCGGATGTTTGTCAGCGTGGCGCAGGCCGGCAGCCTTTCCGCCGCCGCCGAGCGCCTGGAGATTCCCCTGCCCACCTT
Organism: Pseudomonas chlororaphis subsp. chlororaphis; assembly: GCF_003945765.1. Taxonomy (NCBI): domain Bacteria; kingdom Pseudomonadati; phylum Pseudomonadota; class Gammaproteobacteria; order Pseudomonadales; family Pseudomonadaceae; genus Pseudomonas; species Pseudomonas chlororaphis. The sequence goes on from NZ_CP027712.1 coordinate 4,649,732, forward strand.
GAGCCGACGCATTCGCGAGCTCGAACAGCAGCTGAAAGTGCAACTGCTCGAACGCTCGGTACGGGGCACCAAGCTCACCGACTCGGGGGCGCGCCTGTACGAACACGCCAGCCGCGGTATCGAGGCGCTGATCGAAGGGGAACAGGCGGTGATCAGCGATCAGGCCCTGTTGAAAGGCTGCTTGCGGCTGTCGTTGCCGCCCTCGTTCGAACCCTGGTGGGATGTGCTGTCGGCGTTCCAGCGCCGCTACCCGCAGGTCGAGGTCAGCGTCCATACCACGGAGCGACGCATCGACCTCATCGAAGACGGCGTGGATGTGGCGTTACGGGTCGGCGCGATTACCCATGAGACCATGGTCGCCCGCCGCCTGCTGAGCTATCGCCACCTGCTGGTAGCCAGCCCGGCGTTGCTTGAGCGGCTGGGCCCGCCCCGCAGCGTCGAGGCGCTGAATGCTTACCCCTGCGGAGTCTGGAGCCAGGGCAGCCCGGGGACCTGGCAGTTGGGAGAGGTGGCCTTCAAGCCCAGGGCCATGCTCGCCACCAACGACTATGCGCACCTGCGCAGCCGGGCGCTGGCCGGTGACCTGGTGACGGAACTGCCGCCCTTCCTCGCGGCGCGTGCCATCCGCGAAGGCCGGCTGCTGGCGCTGCTGCCCGACTATCCCTTGCCCGAGCAGCAAATCAATCTGCTCTACCCGTCCCACCGTCACCCCTCGGCCATCGTGCGGGCGTACCTGGACTTCTCCCAGGGGTACATGGGCTACCTGACAGACGTGTCGTCCACTCAGCAGTGATTCGCTCCTGAAGGGCCCAGGCACGACCCGAATCGATCAGCCCTCCTCCAGCCGCTCCCGCAGGAACTCGATAAAGCGCTGGGTCTTCGCCGGCAGCAGGCGGGTTTCGGTGAGCGCGTAGACAGGGATGGGGCTGGCTTGCCACTGCGGCATTACCCTGCACAGGCTGCCGTTGGCCAGTTCCTCGGCGACTATGCCTTGCGCCAGCACGGCGATGCCCAGGTCGAGCGTCGCCAGGCGGCGGATCAGGCCCACGCTGTTGAGCTGGAAGCGCCCGCCCACCTCGATCTCCAGCGTTTCGCCTGGACGGGACAGCGTCCAGTTGTCGGCTTTGGGCGAGCGCAGGCGCAGGCATTCATGCCCCGCCAGATCTTGCGGATGAGCCGGCTCGCCGAACCGTTCGAGATAAGCCGGTGAGGCGTACAAAAAGCGCGGCAGGCTGGCGAGCTTGCGCGCGATCAGGTTCGAGCTCGGTGGCTCGCCCATGCGAATGACCACATCGACCGGCTCGCTGATCAAATCGACCTGGCGCGGCGTCAGGTCGAAATCGAAGCTGATGCCCGGGTAACGGCCGGCGAACTCGGCGATCAGCGGCGCCAGGTAGATGGTGGCGAAATCCACCGGTAGCGAGGCGCGCAACAGGCCGCTGGGCCGCGCCAGCATTTCCCCCAGTTGCTCGTGGGCGAGACGGGCCTCCTCGACGATGCGCTTGCAGCGCTCGAAGTACAGTTGCCCCGCCTCGGTCAGTTCGATCTTGCGGGTGGTGCGGTGCAGCAGCCGCAGGCCGATGGCCTTCTCCAGGCCGCTGATGCGCCGCGACAAGGTCGAGTTCGGCATCTCCATCGCTTGCGCCGCGCGGCGGAAACTGCGCGCCTTCACCACCTCGACGAACAGCGCCATATCGTTCAGAAACTCCACGCCGATTGCTCCACCAATGGATCAGTCATTTCAATTTAGACGGATTTATCCCGCCCTTGGATTGATCGATGATAACCACATCGCCCATTGAGGAGCACTGCCATGAGTTCGCTTTTTTCCCCCGTCCAAGTAGGTCGCCACCACTTGTCCAACCGCCTGGTCATGGCGCCCATGACCCGTTCCCGCGCCGATGATGCCGGGGTGCCCAGCGAGTTGGCGGTGACCTATTACGCCCAGCGCGCCGGCGCCGGCCTGATCGTTTCCGAGGGGGTATTCCCCGCCGCCCTGGGCAAGGGCTACGTGCGTACCCCGGGGATCGAAACCGCGGCACAGGTGGCGGCCTGGAAGCAGGTCAGCACGGCGGTGCACGCGCGCGGCGGGAAGATCTTCATGCAAATGATGCACTGCGGGCGCATCTCTCACCCTTCACTGCTGCCTGAAGGCGCCCTGCCCCTGGCCCCTTCAGCGATCAGGCCGGCGGGCCAGACCTGGACCGCGACCGGCCTGCAGGACTTCGTCACCCCCCATGCACTGAGCGTGGAAGAAATCGCCACAGTGGTCGCGGGCTATCGGCAGGCCGCGCGCCTGGCCATCGAGGCGGGTTTCGACGGGGTCGAGCTGCATGGCGCCTCGGGTTATCTGCCGGAACAGTTCCTCTCGTCCGGCAGCAACCAGCGCAGCGATGCCTACGGCGGCTCGGTGGAGAACCGCGCGCGTTTTGTCCTCGAGGTACTGGCGGCGGTGACAGCGGAAATCGGCGGTGACCGGGTTGGCCTGAAGATCTCGCCGGAAATGAACTTCAACGACATCACCGATGCCAACCCGCAACAGACCTACCGCTACCTGGTGGAGCAGTTGCGCGGACTCGACCTGGCCTACCTGCACGTGGCCCTGTTCGGCGCCAGCGTCGACTACCACGCCCTGTTGCACCCACTGTTCGACGGCCGCTACCTGATCGGTGGCGGGCTCGACCAGCAGGCCGCTGAAACGCTGCTCGCCGATGGCCGGGCCGACGCCGTGGTGTTTGGCGCGGCCTTCCTCGCCAACCCGGACCTGCCCGAGCGTTTCCGCCGGGGCGCCGAGCTGAATGCACCGCACAAGGAGACCTTCTACAGCCCGGGTGCGCAAGGCTATACCGACTACCCGAGCCTGGGCGCCTGAGGACACCGCCATGACCCATATCGCACGCCTGCAACGGATGAACCACGGCAGCCACTTCCGTGCCTTCACCCTGCGCGGTGGCCAGCCCGCCACGCCCATCGACCCCTTCCTCGCGGTCGACCACGCCTGGACCAGCGGGCCGACGTTCCCGCCGCACCCCCATGCCGGTTTTTCCGCGGTGTCCTACCTGTTCCTCGACTCCGAGACCGGGATCGACAACCGCGACTCCCTGGGCAACCGCAACCTGATCCAGCCCGGCGGCCTGCACTGGACCGCCGCGGGCACGGGCGTGGTGCATGAAGAAGTGCCCACCGAGACAGGCAAGACCGTGCACATGCTGCAGGTGTTCATCAACCTGCCACTGCACCTGCAGGGCGGCGCGCCGTTCGTCTTCAGCCTCGAAGCCGAGGACGTGCCGGTGGTGCAGTTACCGGGGGTGAAAGTCCGGGTGCCACTGGGCCGCTTCGCGGATCTCCATTCGCCGCTGTCGCTGCCCACCGAGGTCAGCTTGCTGGACATCTCCCTGGAGCCAGGCGCGCAGGTGACGGTGCCGATCGCGGCCGGCCATGGCGCCTTCGTGATGCCGATCGACGGTGAACTGTCGGTCGATGGCCAGCCCTTCGACCTAATGCACGCCCGACTGCCAGTGAGCCTGCCACAACCCGAAGAACGCCAGCTCAGCCTGCGGGCGGACCAGGGGCCGGCGAAGGCGGTGCTGTTTTCCGGCCGCCCCCTGGGGCAACCGGTGTATTGGCAGGGGCCGCTGGCCCTTGCCTCGCAAGAGGCGCTGGCCGCGGCCGTCGAGGCCTACCAGCGCGGCGCGTTCGGCACGCTGCAAGCGCGCTGATCGCCCTAGATCAACCCCGGGGCGCAAGCGCCCAATCTCACCTACCAGGAGCACCATCATGTCCTACGAAAGATTCAGTGCCGAAAATGCCGCCCTACTGTTGATCGACCACCAAGTGGGGACCATGGGCTGGGTGAAATCCATTCCCTTCGAAGAGATGAAACGCAACGCGCTGATGCTCGCCAAGGCCGCCAGTATCCTGTAACTGCCGGTGGTCCTGACTTCGAGCATGGAGGAATACGCCCAGGGGCCACTGCTAAGCGAACTGGAACAGATCCTGCCCGGCGAGTTCGCCGCCCGCGTCAAGCGCCTGGGGATCGTCAACGCCATGGACGATGACAACTTCGCCAAGGCGGTCCAGGCCACCGGCCGCAAGAAACTGATCATTGCCGGGGTCACCAATGACGTCTGCACGGTGTACCCGGCCCTGAGCCTGGTGCGCGATGGCTATGAGGTACAGGTGGTGGCTGACGCCGGCGGTTCACCCAGCGCCATGGCCGATGACATCGCCCTGCGCCGGATGGACAAGGGCGGCGTGACCCTCACCAGTACCAACCAGCTGATCGCCGAACTCGCGGGAAGCTGGGCGACGCCACAAGGAGGTCAACTGGTGCAGGTACTGATGACCGCGCTGCAAGGCTGAGTCGCGCGAAAAACGATCACCAGAACGGCGCCAGGCGGTTCTGGCGATCCGCATTGGCGCCCTCCCCGTCCGCACGCTCTGCGCCCAGGGAAACACCTGGTCTTCAGACCGTCTTCAGCCCTCCTGCACGGTCCCCAACAGCCATTCCTTGAACGCCAGCATCGCCGGGCTTTGCGCCCGGGACTGCAAGCGGGTCAGCCAGTAGCTGCCGGTGGTGATGCCCAGCGCGAACGGCTGGACAATGCTGCCGGCGTGCAACTGCCGGGAGAACATCAGCGGCGGCGCCAGGGCCACGCCTATACCCTGCTGCGCGGCTTCCATCATGCCCAGGGACGAGTCGAAGACGATGCTGCGCGCAGGCAGGGTGCTGGCCGGCAAGCCGGCGGCGCTGAACCATTCCGGCCATTCGTCGGTGCGGTAGGAGCGCAGCAGGGTCTGGCCGAGCAGGTCGATGGGGCTGTGCAGTTGCCGAGCCAGTTCCGGCACGCAGAGCACCGACAGCGGTGCTTCCAATAGCTGGACAGCATCGGTGCCGTGCCAGGCGCCATTGCCGAAACGGATGGCGTAGTCCAGGCCTTCGGCGGCGACGTCGACCCGGTTGTTGTGGGTCGACAGGCGCAGGTCGATGAACGGGTGGAGGGCCTGGAAATCCTCCAGGCGCGGCAACAACCAGCCGACGGCAAAGGTGCCGACCGCGCCGACGCTGAGCATTTCGCGGTAGTGCCCGCCTTCGAAGCGGCCGAGGGTTTCGGCGATGCGGTCGAAACACTCGCACAGCACCGGCAGCAGGGTTTCGCCCTCGCTGGTCAGCATCAACCCGCGGGGCAGGCGCTTGAACAGGGTCACGTTGAGCTGGGCCTCGAGGCTTTTCACCTGATGACTGACCGCCGCCTGGGTCACGCACAGCTCGATGGCCGCGCGGGTAAAACTCAAATGCCGCGCCGAGGCCTCGAAGGCGCGCAGGGCATTCAGCGGCAGATGGGGTCGGATCATGACCACTCCCTAGTTTTTCTAATGGCTCCTGCGAAATATCGTCGTTTGCCGATCCTTTGTCGACCGCCTACATTGAGCCGGCTCGCAGCGCGCTGCTCCCTGACTGCAAGGGCAGGCGCTGGCAAAAGCCGCTCGGAGTGCAGCGGCCATCACTCTGCAAAATCATGGAATGCCAGCCCATCATGCACAACAAAAACCTAGCCCTATCTGGATTTTTCACCATTTCCCTGCTGCTGTCCGGCGCCAGCGCCTGCCTGGCCGCCAGCCAGCCGGACAGCGCACTCAAGCCCCTGGTCGACGCGGCGATCCGCCCGTTGATGCAACAACAGGACATCGCCGGGATGGCGGTGGCCATCACTCTCAAGGGCCAGCCCCATTACTTTAACTACGGCCTGGCCTCCAAAGAAGGGAAAAAGGCCGTCGACGCCGACACGCTGTTCGAGATCGGCTCGGTGAGCAAGCTCTTCACCGCGACGCTGGGGGCCTATGCCCAGGCCAGCGGCAAACTGTCCCTGAACGACCCGGCCAGCCGCTACCTGCCGGCGTTGAAAGGCAGCGCCTTCGAGCACATCAGCCTGTTGCAACTGGGAACCTACAGCGCCGGCGGCCTGCCGTTGCAGTTCCCGGAACAATGGGACAGCCAGGACAAGATGCTCGGCTACTACCAGGGCTGGAAACCGGCCTTTGCCCCCGGCGCCCAGCGCCTGTACTCGAACCCGAGTATCGGTCTGTTCGGCTACCTGGCCGCGCAAAGCCTGGGGCAGCCCTTCGAGCAATTGATGGAGCAGCGGCTGTTCCCGCAGTTGGGCCTGCAGCACAGCTATATCCAGGTACCGAAGTCACAGATGGACAATTACGCCCAGGGCTACGGCAAGGACGGCAAGCCGGTGCGGGTCAGCCCCGGCGCCCTGGATGCCGAGGCCTACGGGGTCAAGACCAGCGCCGCCGACCTGCTGCGTTTCGTCCAGGCCAACCTCAAGCCCCAGTCGCTGGCGCAACCCTGGCCGCAGGCCATCGCCCTCACCCACACCAGCTACTACCAGGTCGAGGGCATGACCCAGGGCCTGGGCTGGGAGCTCTACCCCTACCCGCTCAGCCTGGACGCCCTGCTAGCCGGTAACTCGTCGCAGATGGCCTTCGAACCGCACCCGACCCGCTGGCTCACCCCGCCCCAGGCACCGCGGGCCGATACCCTGCTGAACAAGACCGGTTCCACCGGCGGTTTCGGCGCCTATGTGCTGTTCGTACCCGGCAAAGACATCGGCCTGGTGCTGCTGGCGAACAAGAACTACCCCAACGCCGAACGGATCAAGGTCGCCCATGCCCTGCTCAAGGCACTGGATGACGCGCAACCCTGAGAACAACAGCGACCGGATCGGTTAACGGGCCGGGCGCTGGAGCGACCAGGAGCGCGTCGCAGCTATGACAACGCGCTCCGCGACGATGATCGGCGCTGGATAAAAGCCGCGGAACGCGCCATCCTCCGCGTCTTTTTTCCGCGCAGCCCCTGGGGCGCACGTTTTTCCAAGGAAACCCTCCATGCACAACCAGCCGCTCAGCCCCGCCGAGTTCGAATTCATCGAAGACACCCTGCTCAAGTATGGCGACGACCACTCCGTGCTCAACCTGGCCGAGCTGGACGGTTTTTGCACCGCCCTGGTGTCCGGCCCGGCCCAGGTGGACATCTCCGAATGGTTCCCGGCCATCTGGGGCGGGCAGAACCCGGACTGGCAGGACCCCGAGGAGTGCAAGCGCTTCATCGAGCTGAGCGTGCGCCATCTGAACGCCCTCGCCACGGCGCTGGCGAGCGACTCGGCGAGCTTTCAGCCACGTTTCGAACAGACCGAGCATCAGGACCAACCGCTGACGCTGGCGGAAGAATGGTGTTTCGGCTACATCCGCGCCATGGCCGTGAGCAACTGGCCCGAGCTACCCGCCGCCCAGGCCGCCCAGCTGCAAGCCATCATCACCTGCGCCGAACAGGACAACTTCGAACTGCCGGCCGACCTCGATCTGGCTCAACATCGCCAGACCGTGGCCAGCGTCGAACAGGCAGCCCGTGGGCTGCACGATTACTGGTTGGCGCAACGCTGAGAGAGGCCTGGGGGCGGGTCCATCACGGCCCGTCCCAAGTGTGCGCACTCAAACCGCAAAAACACAAAAGCCTCCCGCAGGAGGCTCTTGGCTCGACCCGCCAGCGCGGGGTCAGAACGCCAGCTTGTAGCCGATGGAAAACAGCATGACTGCCAGGAACGGCCGCAGCAGTTCGTCCGAGACGCGGCCGGTCATGTGGCTGCCGAGCCAGATCCCCGGCAGCGAGCCCATCAGCAGAAAGCCCAGCAGTTGCCAGTCCATGTTACCCATGCTCGCGTGTCCCAGGCCGGCGACCAGGGTCAGCGGCACGGCGTGGGCGATTTCAGTGCCGACCAGGCGCTTGGTGGCCAGGAAGGGGTAAAGGATGAACAGCGCCACGGTGCCCAGGGCGCCGGCGCCGATGGAGGTCAGGGCGACCATGGTGCCCAGGACCACGCCGGTGAACACCGTCAGGCCGTTGAGGCTGGAGTCCTTCAGGTGGTAGTGATCGCCGGCGTGCTTCTGGGCAAACGCCAGGAGCTTTTTCTTGAACAGGATCGCCAGGGCGGTGAGCAGCAGCACAAAACCCAAGGCCTGCTTGATCACGCTGTTCAGCGCTTGCGGGTCAGTGTGCAGGCTCTTGAGGAACCACAGGGTGGCCAACACCGCAGGCACGCTGCCCAGGGTCAGCCAGCCGGTGATTTTCCAGTCGATGTTGCGGTTTTTCTGATGGACCAGCACACCACCGGACTTGGTGATGGCGGCGTACAGCAGGTCGGTGCCGACAGCGGTCGCCGGGTTGATACCAAACCACAACAGGATCGGGGTCATCAGCGAACCGCCTCCCACCCCCGTCATCCCCACGATGAAACCCACCAACAGGCCCGCGATTACAAAACCAAAATTACCCACATCCATCAATAAGCCCTACGCATCAACCGCGGCCAGGTAAAAAACTGGCGGCAGCATAGCGCTAATGCTTATGTCCATTTATATAAATAAAATCTAACGTTATAACTCTTTGCCTTTTTGCCATGTATTCGGCGCATACAACCCGCGGATTGCATGCACCCATCACATGTCGAAATTGGCTTGGAAGCGGCCGGGGAAAGCCTTCGAAACCGCGCGCCCTTTGCAGGTCACTTTGCTAGAGGAATCCGCTTCACCGCTTCGATCCAGTCCGGATTCAAACGCTTCTGCTCGGTGTCCATGCCCAGGGCTTGCATCCGCTCCTTGTGCCGGTCGATCTCATGCACTGCCTGGCTCAACGCGCTGGAGTTGGCATCCAGCTGGTGCATCTGGGTCAGGCCCAGGTGGTAGAAGCGCAGCAGTTTCATTGCTGTCGGGTCCTGGGCCTCGACGCCCGCGGTGACATGGTGCATGACATTGGTCACGCTCATCAGGCTGCGCTTGAGCTGCCAGCCGTAGACCGCCGCGGCCATCCACGGCTGCGACCAGAAGCGCACGCGCATCAGCACCATGCTCAGCACCAGCCCGGCCAGCACGCCGGCGACATTGAGCTTGAAGTTATCGCCGCCCGGCGTGCCGAACAGCAGCACCGCGGCGCTGGACAGCAGCATGGCCAGGGACAGGAAAATCAGGGCAATGAACAGGGTACTGCGGCGGGTCTGCTGGCGAAAAAGCTCGGGGTTCTGCGGCTGGATCTCGAACATGGCGACGGTGCGCTCGCATGGTGGACAGGCCGGCATTATCACCCTGCCCGCCCCCGGAGATGGCGAATAAATCCACGCTGCGACAATCCACCTCGGCCACGGGGGCGCCGGCGGAACCAAAGCAGAGATTGGGAGAGACGCGGATCGAGCATGCCTGGCGTCGAATGGCATGCCCGACGCGGACAAATGGACCGGCCCCTGGTGGAGCCGGTCCTCGTGGCTCAGGCCACCTGGCCCTTGGCCTGTTGCTCCAGGTGCAGTTGCAGCTCGGGGTCGATCCGCAGCGCCGCCGCCAGTTCGTCCAGGTAACTGCGCTCGGCGTCCTGCTGATCGTCCACCAGCATCACGCTGGCCAGGTACATTTCCGCCGCCATGCCCGGCTCGCCCGCGGCCGACTGGGCCACGTCGGCGGCGTCCAGGGGACGTGCGACTTCGTCGTCGAGCCATTGCTGCAATTGCGGGTCATCGGTGTGACGGCCGATCTCGGCGCTGATCAATTGTTTTTCCTGTTCGTCGATACGGCCATCGGCCTTGGCCGCGGCGATCAGCGCGCGGAGGATCGCATGGCTGTGTTCTTCGACTTCCGGGCCGGCCAGCTGGTCGACGGTGCGCAACGCCTGTTGCGGCGCCGCCGATTGCTGCTGGCGCTGCCAGGCCTGATAAGCCTGGAACGCCATCATCCCCAGGGAGGCCAGCGCCGCGTAGTTCATGCCACCACCGGAGCGGCCCTGAGGGGCTCCACCGGAAGTCGCGCCGCCGGAGATCGCGCCGCCCAACCCGGAACCGCCCAGCAGGCCGCCCAGCAGACCACCCAGGCCACCAGCGCCCAGGCCACCCGGAGCACCGCCGCCGCTGTTACCGCCCAACAGGCCGCCGAGCAAGCCACCCAGGCCTCCCAGGCCATCCTGCGGTGCCGAGGCCCCGCCACCCTGCTGCGTCATCGAGGCCTGGCCGGCGCGCAACAACTGTTCAAGCAAATCACTGGTGTTCATGGCATCGCTCTCTTCGGGCAGTTATTCAGATTGCCAACAATAGTCTTCGCCACGCATTGCGCCAACTGCTTCCGCTTGGGCCCTGATCCCTTCTCGCCAAACGCCGCGCTGGCGGCCCATTCCATCCGCCAGCCGACGGCCAGTGAGCCCGGGAATCAGGCCTGGGGCATTTTGCGGAAACCCACCGCCAGGCGGTTCCAGCTGTTGATGGTGGCGATGGCCAGGCTCAGGTCGACCTGTTCGCTGGGGCTGAACTGGCTGCTCAGCAGCTCGTAGTCGGCATCCGGCGCATGGGTTTCGCTGACCCGGGTCAGGGACTCGGTCCAGGCCAGGGCGGCCCGTTCGCGGTCGGTGAAGAACGGCGCTTCGCGCCAGACCGAGACCGCGTACAGGCGGCGCTCGGTTTCCCCGCTCTTGCGCGCGTCGGCGGTGTGCATGTCGACGCAGAAGGCGCAGCCGTTGATCTGCGAGGCGCGCAGCTTCACCAGCTCGATCAGCGACTTTTCCAGGGGCAGTTTCGATACCGCGGTTTCCAGCGCGATCATGGCTTTGAGGGCGTCCGGCGAGGCGGTGTAGAAGTCGATACGCGGTTGCATGGTGTGGCTCCAGATCAAATGAATGTGGCGCTACGTTAAGCCCGGGCCTGGTCCTAACCAATAACCAATTCCGGCTAAGACCAGGTGACCAATGCCCCCCTCTTGCGTAGGAGCGCAGCTTGCGCGCGATCCGCGCAGCGGCCATTCACCGATGACGCTATCGCGCGCAAGCTGCGCGCCTGCAGGGGCCGTGCATGGACGCTCAGGCGCGCCGGCGCAGCCACTGCATAAAGCCTTTTTTCACCGCCGGCCGCGGGCTTTCCTGGGTCAGGGTCTGGGCGATGTGCTGGCGGAAATCCAGGAGGTTTTTCATCGCGTCGCTGATGTCGCGCCGCGCATCCAGGCACGGCTTGAGGTATTCGTTTTCGATGCGGTACAGGGTGCAGAAGGTCTTGGCCGAGAAGTCCGCCGCGGTCGCCTGATCGGCAACCCCCGCCTCGCCTATCACTTCGCCCGGCCCCATGCGTCCGGCCTCGAAGGGCTTGCCATCGCGGATCAGGCTGACCGAGACCACCCCCGATTCGATGATCAGCAGGTGATCGCTGACCTCGCCCGCCGGCAGGATGGTCTCGCCGGCGCGGAAGGTCTGCAGGGTCATGTTCTGGCTGAAGGTTTCCTTCTCTTCCTGGCGCAGGGTGGAGAAGATGCTCGAGCTGTCCAGCAGCGCCCGCGGGCGCGACAGGTGGGCCGCCACGCTGCTTTCACCGCTGGACAACAGGCTGACGCCGGACGCCTGCAAGTGCCGGAAGGCCAGGTCGAACAACTGGTTGCGCACTTCGCGCTTCTGCCCCATGGAGGCCACGAAGCCGCTGATTTCGTACTCCACCCCCGCATTGCCCGAGCTTTTCAGGGCCACGCTGGGGGCCGGCTTGGGGAGCAGGAAACGGCAACCGAGCATGGCCCGTTCCAGCGCCTCGATCACCGTTTGCGGCCGCGCATGGGGGCTGACCTGGAGGCTGATGGAAAGCCCGTGCATATCGGCGGGACGGCTGAAGTTGATGATCTTGGCCTTGGCCGCCAGGGAATTGGGGATCACCGCCATGCTGCCCTGGGAGGTCTGCAGCCGGGTGGCGCGCCAGTCGATATCGGTGACCCTACCTTCGGTGCCGTCGATGGAGATCCAGTCATCGAGCTGATACGGCTTGGTGGTGTTCAGCACGATGCCGGAGAACACGTCGCTGAGGGTGCTTTGCAGCGCCAGGCCGACAATGATCGCCACCGCGCCGGAGGTGGCCAGCACGCCCTTGACCGGCAGCTCCAGCACATAGGCCATGGCGGCGATGATGGCGATCAGGAAAATCACCGCCCCCATCAAGTCCTGCAACAGCCGCCCGGTATGCCCGACCCGTTGCATCATCAGGGTGCCGAGCAACACCGTCAGGGTCCGCGCGCCGAACAGCCACCACCCGATCTGCAACCCGGTGGCGGCCAGGTGCAGCGGCACGTCCTCCGGCCAGGGCGCCGCCTGCATCGGGTTCAGGCCCTGGTTGAACAACAGCACGCTGTACAGGGTGAAGATCAGCACCCGCACCAGCAGCTTCCAGTAACCGCCGCGAGCGCCGATCAGGCGCCACAGCAGCATGTCCAGCAGGATCAGGATCAGCGCGGCGAACAGCGGGTGGTCGGCGAACAGGTTCGGCATCAAGCAACTCCAGCACGGTCAGAGGCGCGACAATCTCACACAAGCGACCTTGCAGGTATAGCCGGAGAAACAAAAACAGGGGCCTCATGGGAGGCCCCTGCCTGCAACGATGTTGCTCACTCTGTAGCCGCTGCCGAGCCCGCGAGGCTGCGATCAACCCCGCAGGGGGAGCAGGATCTTGAGATCGCTTAAGGACCTTCGGTCCTATCGCAGCCTGCGGCAGCGGCTACAGGGGTTGTGACCTACCGATCGGCGCTAACCCTGTAGCCGCTGCCGAGCTTGCGAGGCTGCGATCGACTGCGCAGCAGGCGCAGGGTCTTGAAACCGCTGGAGGACCTTCGGTCCTATCGCAGCCTGCGGCAGCGGCTACAGGGAATGGCGACACCTCCGATAGCCCGGTCGTGCTCACTGCCTTGTGTAGCCGCCGCTGGCAGGTCACTTGCCCTGGGTCAGAGTGGTGTAGCTGGTGATCAGGTTGCGGTAGTCCGGGATGTGGTTGGAGAACAAGGTGCCCAGGCCCTCGATGTCGTTGCGCCAGTCGCGGTGCAGCTCGCAGGCCAGGCCGAACCAGGTCATCAACTGGGCGCCGGCGGTGGACATGCGGTTCCATGCAGAATCGCGAGTCAGGGCGTTGAAGGTGCCGGAGGCGTCGGTGACCACGAACACCTCGAAGCCTTCTTCCAGGGCCGACAGCGCCGGGAAGGCCACGCAAACCTCGGTCACCACGCCGGCGATGATCAGTTGCTTCTTGCCGGTGGCCTTGATCGCCTTGACGAAGTCCTCGTTGTCCCAGGCGTTGATCTGGCCGGGCCGGGCGATGTACGGCGCGTCCGGGAACAGCGCCTTGAGCTCGGGCACCAGCGGGCCATTGGGGCCGGTTTCGAAGCTGGTGGTGAGGATGGTCGGCAGCTTGAAGTACTTGGCCAGGTCGGCCAGGGCCAGCACGTTGTTCTTGAACTTGTCCGGGTCGATGTCGCGCACCAGGGACAGCAGGCCGGCCTGGTGATCCACCAGCAGCACGGCGGCGTTGTCTTTGTCGAGACGCTTGTAGGCAGTAGTCATGGGGTAGTCCTCGCTTCTTGTCGATACCGACTGGACGTCGGCGTGGGGGTGCAGCTTCAGCGCTGGGAATCCAGCACTTCGTGCTCGTTCGCCACTTGCTGGGCCTTGAGGTAGCTCTCGATCAGCAACTGGTAATGCGGCATGGCCTGGGCGTAGACCGCGGCCCATTGCTCGGCGTCCGGGCGGTTCCACGAACCCTGCAGCTCGGAAAGCGTCGCCATGATGTCGATCGGCACCACCCCGGCCTGGGCCAGGCGGGCGATGGTCAGATCGGTGGCCAGCCGCGAATGGTTGCCCGAGGCATCGACCACCGCGAACACCTTGTAGCCTTCATGCACCGCGGCGATCGACGGAAACGCCAGGCAGACGCTGGTCAGGGTGCCGGCGATCACCAGGGTTTTCTTGCCGGTGGCTTCTACCGCCGCCCGGAACTGGGGATTGTCCCAGGCGTTGATTTCGCCTTTGCGCGCCACGTACTGGGCATGGGGCGCCTCCTGGTGGATTTCCGGGATCAGCGGGCCGTTGGGGCCCTGGGGCACCGAGGCCGTGGTGATCACCGGCATCTTCAGCAAGGTCGCGGCTTTTGCCAGGGCGATGGCATTGGCCCGCAATTGCGGCACGTCCATGTCCTTGACGATCTGGAACAGCCCGCTCTGGTGGTCGATCAGCAGCATCGCCGCGTCGTTGGGGTCGATGGTCGGCTTGGCGCCATCGAAGTTGGCAGCATTGAAGTTGTTCATGTGCAGTTCCTCTTCCGTTTAGGGCATTTGTTGAAGGCAACAGCCATCCCTGGCCCTGAACCGGCCTACACGTCCTGTGCAAGTCGGTAAGCGGGGGGTCAGCCAGGCATCTGGCCGAAACGACCGGACTGGAAGTCAACGAAGGCCTGGTGGATCTCGGCCTCGCTGTTCATCACGAACGGACCATGGCCGACGATGGGCTCGTCGATTGGTTCGCCGCTGAGCAGCAGCACCACCGCGTCGTTGTTGGCTTCCAGGCTGAGCTGGTCGCCGTCGCGTTCGAACAGCACCAGCTGGCCTTCGCGCACTACTTCCTGGCCATTGACCTGGAGCGTGCCGCGCAGCAGCACCAGGGCGGTGTTGCGCCCCTCGTGCAGGTCGAGGGTCAGGGGCTTGCCGGCATTCAGGCGGATGTCCCAGACGTCGATGGGCGTGAAGGTGCGGGCCGGGCCCTTGACGCCGTCGTACTCGCCGGCGATCAACCGCAGGGTGCCGGCCTTGTCCTTCAGGGCGATGGCCGGGATGTCGCCATCGAGGATGGTCTGGTAACCGGGCGCGGCCATCTTGTCCCGCGCCGGCAGGTTGACCCACAGTTGGACCATGTCCAGGGTGCCGCCGGACCGGGCGAACGCTGCGGAGTGAAACTCCTCATGGAGAATCCCCGAGGCCGCGGTCATCCATTGCACATCGCCAGGGCCAATCTTGCCGCCGCTGCCGGTGGAGTCGCGGTGCTCCACCTCGCCCTTGTAGACGATGGTCACGGTTTCGAAGCCGCGGTGGGGGTGCTGGCCCACGCCGCGCCGCCCCTGGGTCGGGGTGAATTCAGCCGGGCCGGCATGGTCGAGCAGCAGGAACGGGCTGATGTGCTTGCCCAGGTTGTCGTAGGAAAACAGCGTGCGCACCGGGAAGCCGTCGCCCACCCAATGGGCCCGTGGGCTGGTGTAGATACCGATGATGTTTTTCATGCGGGTGCCTCCGAAATGGGTGAGTTATTTCGTTGGATACACCTTAAAACCCATACCTTTGATGCACTAGACTGCAAAAATCGCTCTTAGCGTTCTATTTGGAGAACGATAGTGGAAGACCTCAATACCCTCTACTACTTCACCCAGGTCGTCGAACACCGTGGTTTCGCCGCCGCCGGACGCGCCCTGGACATGCCCAAGTCCAAGCTCAGCCGGCGCATTGCCCAGCTCGAGGAACGCCTCGGCGTGCGCCTGATTCACCGCACCAGCCGCCACTGTTCGCTCACCGAGATCGGTCATGAGTACTACCAGCGTTGCCTGGCCATGCGCGTGGAAGCGGAAAGCGCCGCGGAAGTCATCGAGCGCAACCGTTCCGAGCCCCAGGGCCTGGTGCGCATCAGTTGCCCGACCGCGCTGCTCAACTCCTGGGTCGGGCCGATGCTGACCCGCTACATGCTCAAGTACCCGCTGGTGGAGCTGTTCATCGAGAGCACCAACCGCCGGGTCGACCTGATCCACGAAGGTTTCGACATCGCCCTGCGGGTGCGCTTCCCGCCATTGGAAAGCAGCGACCTGGTGATGAAGGTGCTGGGCAACAGCACCCAGTGCCTGGTCGGCCACCCGGACTTTCTCGCGCGCCTGTCGAGCCCCGCCTCCCCCGCCGACCTCAGCGGCCTGCCGAGCCTGCATTGGGGCGCGGCGCAACGCGAATACCAGTGGGAGCTGTTCGGCCCGGACGAGACGCTCGCGCAGATTCGCCACAAGCCACGGATGGTCACCGACGACCTGATTGCCCTGCGCCAGGCGGCGCTGGCGGGAATCGGCATCGTCCACCTGCCCAGCGTGGTGGTGCGCGACGATGTGGCCGCCGGGCGCCTGGTGCAGCTGGTACCGGACTGGGCGCCCAAGTGCGGGATCGTCCATGCGATCTTCCCGTCGCGCCGTGGCCTGCTGCCGTCGGTGCGCACCCTGATCGACTTTCTCGGCGAGGAGTTCAGCCGCAGCGATATCACCTGAGGATGCGCGCAAGGTGAAGCCTGGCCGAATCTTCCGACCTGTGGCGTTTTTGACACTGGCCGAAATAATATTTCGAACATAATATTTTCATCGTCATCTTGTTCCGCCCAGTGAGGAAACGCCCATGCAAAGCCCATCACGCGAGGCCACCCTGGCCCAGTGGATCGCCCAGGAACAGGCCATGCGCGCGCGCCTGGCCGGTCCGGGCAGCCTGTCCCTGGCCGAGGTCAGCGCCCTCTCCCCCGCCGAGTTCTTCGACGGCATCGGCAACGGCGAATTGCCCTCGCCACCCATCGGTACGTTGCTGGACTTCATCCCCATCGAATGGTCCGCCGGGCACTTCGTGTTCCAGGGCACCCCGGATGCCCGCCATTACAACCCGCTGGGCAGCGTGCACGGCGGTTATGCCGCGACCCTGCTGGACTCCTGCATGGGTTGCGCGATCCACACCCGCCTGAACAAAGGCCAGGGCTACACCACCCTGGACCTGCGCATCAGCTATGTGCGGGCCCTGACCGGCAGCAGCGGGCCGATCCGCGCCGAAGGCAAGATCGTCCACCTGGGCCGCTCCACCGCCCTGGCCGAAGGGCGGATCTACGACGTCGATGGCCGCCTGTACGCCACCGGCTCCACCACCTGCATGATTCTTGAAGCGCGTGGCTGAAACCGCCTCTGCGTCTGTAGAAGCGGGCCCGTTCGCGAAAAAACTACGGCTTGCGCTCAGCGGTGGCCGAGAGGACGTCTCGCGAGCAAGCTCGCGCCTACCAGGGATCGTGCCTGTCCGCGCATTCGTGATTCGCGGTAAAGATTGCTTTGCCTGTCCGGCGGTTTTTCTCAAGGGTGCGGACCGGGATACTCGTGGCCTTTCCACTGCCATCTGGAGTCATCCATGTCTGTACCTGCTTTCGGCCTCGGCACCTTTCGCCTGCAAGGCCAGGTGGTCATCGACTCGGTCAGCACCGCGCTCGAGCTGGGCTACCGGGCGATCGACACCGCACAGATCTACGAGAACGAAGCCGAGGTCGGCCAGGCCATCGCCGACAGCGGCATCCCCCGCGACGAGCTGTTCGTCACCAGCAAGATCTGGGTTGCCAATTTCGCCCGCGACAAGCTGATCCCCAGTCTCAAGGACAGCCTGCGCAAGCTGCGGACCGACTACCTGGACCTGACCCTGATCCACTGGCCGTCACCGGACGACCAGGTGCCGGTCGAAGAGTTCATGGCGGCGCTGCTGGAGGCCAGGCAACTGGGGTTGACCCGGCAGATCGGTGTTTCCAACTTCACCATCGACCTGATGCGGCAGGCCATCGCCGCGGTCGGTGCCGAGCACATCGCCACTAACCAGATCGAACTGCATCCCTACCTGCAGAACCGCAAGGTCGTGGAGTTTGCGCAAAGCCAGGGGATTCACATCACCTCGTACATGACGCTGGCCTACGGTGAAGTGCTCGAGGACCCGGTCATCCAGCAGATCGCCGAGCGGCATCGGGCGACGCCGGCCCAAGTGACCCTGGCCTGGGCCATGCAATCGGGTCATGCGGTGATTCCCTCCTCGACCCGGCGCGCGAACCTGGAAAGCAACCTCAAGACCTGTGCCCTGACCCTGAGCGAGGCAGACATGCGGCGCATCGCCGATCTGGAGCGTGGTCATCGTCTGACCAGCCCCGCCGGCATTGCACCGGCGTGGGACTGAGGCCTTAACGCACCACGGCATTCAACCGAATGCCATCGGGGGCGATCTCTTCCTCATTGGAACTGCTGGGAAACTTTCCGGCCGCCGGGATCTTGCTCCGGTGGCCGGTGTCGATGGCCGCCATCAAGCGGCTGATGGTCTCGTGGTCCGGCAGCGGCAGGCTGCTGATATACAGCTTGCGCTGCGGACCGAGTGGAATCGAAGGCACGCCGAGAAGCTCGGAGTCATAGACCAGCACATAACGGATCTGCGGGTTATCCATGCAAAACGCCACGATATCGAGCCTGGCCTGCAACCCCAGCGAAGCGTTGATGATCAGCAAGTCCATTGGCTCACTGCCATATTCCACGACGTTCAACACCTCGACGAGTCGATACATCGGTGCAATCCGGTAATAGCCCAGCTGGTTCAGCACCCGTTCGATCTTCATTCGATGAAAATGCTGTTCATCGGCGATCAGGATTCGTAACGTTTTATTCGGCATTTTTTCGCGACCATGAAAAAAGTCTGAGATGACAGGCTCCAAGCCTATGAATAAAGGCTAGGGGAGCAGCCGATAGTTTTCTCTAAGGGATTTCTGAAAAGCCCTACTCCACATTACTAAAATGCGGCTTTCCCTTACTTTTTGGCCCAAAATGCTCGTTTCCCTGGGATATCCGCCCACATCGGCGGAACACATCGGCTATCCATGGGCGGCCATGAATCCTGCTTTTTATCCGCTCCGGATGGAGCCAAAAGACCCGTCCGGCCCCGGCAGCGGCCATCAGCAAACCGCTGGCCAGGTGGCGGTTTCCACCTCCAGCAGCATGACGCAAGCCCTGTTCCCATCAACGGCGGGGCTATTCAGTATTCACAAGGTTCGGTCTTTACCCGAGGAGGCGGGAGGATTGATATGGGCAATGAAGCGCTGGAGGATCTCCTGCGTGGCGCCCTGCACCCAGAGAATCTCCTGTAGCGCAGAGGCGCCAAGGACCACCGGCAATGCCTGTTCGGTACGACCGCCATAGATCATGGCATGGCGGATCTGCGGGTTGCCCTGGCAGAACGCGCCGGCGTCCACCCCGGCGGCGAACGCCAGCTCGCCGCTGAGCAGCAACAGGTCGAAGTTCTCGAAGGGGTCGCAGGAATAGTGAGTCAGGGTCACCAGTTCGCGGAAAGACTCCACCACCGCGACGCGGAAATACCCCAGGCCATTCAACAAACGCTGGATGCGCCCACACTGCTCCCGGGACGCATCGGCAATCAGTATTCTCAAGCGTTTGTTGGGCATCGGCGTGGCAACTATCGGTTGAACACAGAGGCCCGACAGACTATCCGATGGCCCCTGGCCAACTCTTTAAGACAATTCCCAAAAATTGCCGCGCACGAGAAATTTCTCCCAGGAAAGCCCCCTGCACGGGCGCTTTATTCGGTGGTGCTGGGGCTCCAGAACGCCTGCTCCACCAGGGCCGAGGTGGACAGACGCGCCACCAGGGCGTCGAGCTCGTCGCCGTCCACCGAAGTGGTGGCCAGGGTGGCTTCGATCTCCACGTCGTCGTTGCCGAAGGCATGGACATCGATGTCGCTGGCCGGGTAGTTGCTGCGTTCCAGTTCCGCTTCGAGCAGGGCGAACACGGCCTTCTGCTTGGAGCGATGGGCGATGACATAGACGATGTTGGTGACCTCGGCGGAGATCACATCCAGCGGCTGGCGGTTGATGTTGT
The DNA here is from genome assembly GCF_003945765.1 of Pseudomonas chlororaphis subsp. chlororaphis. Taxonomy (NCBI): domain Bacteria; kingdom Pseudomonadati; phylum Pseudomonadota; class Gammaproteobacteria; order Pseudomonadales; family Pseudomonadaceae; genus Pseudomonas; species Pseudomonas chlororaphis. The sequence goes on from NZ_CP027712.1 coordinate 4,669,243, forward strand.
TGACGATCGGCCGCAGCAGGGTGTTGGCCGCCAGTACGAACAGCGTGCCGAGAAAGGCCTCGAGAATCAGGTCGGCGCCGGCGCAGGCGCCCACCGCCGCCGAGGCCCAGAGGGTGGCCGCGGTGTTCAGGCCACGAACATTGCCCTCCTCGCGCATGATCACCCCGGCGCCGAGAAAACCGATGCCGGACACCACATAGGCCACCACCCGCACCGCGCCCTCGGCGCCGCCGAGGCGGTTGGCCATGTCGACGAAAATCGCCGCGCCCACCGCCACCAGCACGTTGGTGCGCAGGCCGGCGGTGCGTTGCCGGTACTGGCGCTCGAAGCCGATCAGGCCACCGAGGATAAAGGCCGCGCTGAGGCTGACCAGAGTGTCCACCAGGGAGGCCAGGTTAATGTTCTGGAGTGCTTGCATGAAGGGAGTCCTTGAGTACGCGGCGTTCGGCTGCCGTTAAGGATAGGTGCACTTTGCCGGTGCGAGCGGGCGGCGATCCGACAGGTCCGCGATGAGGCCGGCCAGGGTGCCGGGTATCTTGCACCGGCTGGCATTACGAGCAGATGGCGATTACCGGTTAACCCTGTAGCCGCTGCCGCAGCTTATTGCCAGCCGAACCGGCGGATATAAAAGCCCTTCACCGCCTGGGTCAGCGCCATGTACGCCAGCAGGATCACCGGCAGGAACACGAAGTACAGCGACGGCAGCGCCTGCAGCTTGAAGTAGTGCGCCAGCGGGCCCATGGGCAGGAAGATGCCGATGGCCATGATCAACCCGGTCATCACCAGCAGCGGCATGGCCGCGCGGCTTTGCAGGAAGGGGATCTTCGGCGTACGTATCATGTGCACGATCAGGGTCTGGGTCAGCAACCCGACCACGAACCAGCCGGACTGGAACAGGGTCTGGTGGTCCGGGGTATTGGCGTCGAACACGTACCACATCAGGGCAAAGGTACTGATGTCGAAGATCGAACTGATCGGCCCGAAAAACAGCATGAAGCGCCCGACGTCCGCCGGCTGCCAGCGCTGCGGACGGGCCAGCATTTCCTCGTCGACGTTGTCGAACGGAATGGCGATCTGGGAAATGTCGTACAGCAGGTTCTGCACCAGCAGGTGCATCGGCAGCATCGGCAGGAACGGAATGAAGGCGCTGGCCACCAGCACCGAGAACACGTTGCCGAAGTTCGAGCTGGCGGTCATCTTGATGTACTTGAGCATGTTGGCGAAGGTCCGCCGGCCTTCCAGCACGCCCTCCTCCAGCACCATCAGGCTTTTCTCCAGGAGGATGATGTCCGCCGCTTCCTTGGCGATGTCCACGGCGCTGTCCACCGAAATGCCGATGTCCGCGGTGCGCAGCGCCGGCGCGTCGTTGATGCCGTCGCCCATGAAGCCGACCACATGGCCGTTGCCCTTGAGCAGGCGGACGATGCGTTCCTTGTGCGAGGGCGTGAGCCGGGCGAAGACGTTGGTGGTTTCCACGGCCTTGGCCAGCTGCGTATCGCTCATGCGCTCGATGTCGTTGCCCAGCAGCAGGCCCTGTTGTTCCAGGCCGACTTCGCGGCAGATCTTCGCCGTCACCAACTCGTTGTCGCCGGTCAGCACCTTCACCGCCACGCCATGGGCGGCCAGGGCCTGGAGGGCCGGCGCGGTGCTTTCCTTGGGCGGGTCTAGGAATGCCACGTAACCGATCAGGGTCAGCCCCTGCTCGTCCGCCAGGCTGTAGCTGTCGCGGCCCCGGGGCATCGGCCGGGCGGCCACGGCCACCACCCGCAGGCCTTCGCCATTGAATTGGGCGGTGACCTGGCGGATTCGTGCCAGCAGCTCGTCGCTGAGCATTTCCTCGGCGGCGCCATGACGCACCCGGGTGCACACCGCCAGCACCTCCTCCACCGCGCCCTTGCAGATCAGCAGGTGCGCACGCTCCTTCTCGGCCACCACCACCGACATGCGCCGCCGGTTGAAATCGAAGGGAATCTCGTCGACCTTCTGGAACGCCGTGCCGACCCTCAGCTCGCGGTGCACTTCGACGTGCTCCAGCACCGCCACGTCCAGCAGGTTCTTCAGGCCGGTCTGGTAGTAGCTGTTCAGGTAGGCCATTTCCAGCACGTCGTCGGACTCCTCGCCCCAGACATCCACATGCCGGGCGAGGAAGATCTTGTCCTGGGTCAGGGTGCCGGTCTTGTCGGTGCACAGCACGTCCATGGCGCCGAAGTTCTGGATCGCGTCCAGGCGCTTGACGATGACTTTCTTGCGCGACAGGAACACCGCGCCCTTGGCCAGGGTCGAGGTGACGATCATCGGCAGCATTTCCGGGGTCAGGCCCACGGCGATCGACAGCGCGAACAGCAGCGCCTCCATCCAGTCGCCCTTGGTGAAGCCGTTGATGAACAGCACCAGCGGCGCCATGACGAACATGAAGCGGATCAGCAGCCAGCTGACCTTGTTCACCCCGTTCTGGAACGAAGTCGGCGCCCGGTCGGTGGCCCCGACCCGCTGCGCCAGGGCGCCGAAATAGGTGGCGTTGCCAGTGCTCAGAACCAGCGCGGTGGCCGCGCCGGACACCACGTTGGTGCCCATGAACAGGATATTGTCCAGCTCCAGCGGATTGAGGGTGGCGGCGTCCTGCTGGCGCGGGAATTTCTCCACCGGCATCGATTCGCCGGTCATCGCCGCCTGGCTGACGAACAGGTCCTTGGCGCTGAGCACCCGGCAATCGGCGGGGATCATGTCGCCGGCCGAGAGCTGGATCAGGTCGCCCGGCACCAGTTGCCGGATCGGCAGTTCCAGGCGTTGCTGGCCCTGGCTGGCCACCGCCGCGCCATGCAGCCGGGCAAACACCGACGGCGCGACGTCGACCACGTTGCGCCGCAGCACGGTGGCGGTGTTGCTGACCATTGCCTTGAGGGCATCGGCGGCCTTGTTCGACTTGGCCTCCTGCCAGAAGCGCAGCAGCGTGGAGAGCACCACCATGGAAAAAATCACCGTGGCCGCCTTCATGTCTTCGGTCAGCCAGGAGATCACCGCCAGCAGGGTCAGCAGCAGGTTGAAGGGGTTCTTGTAGCAATGCCACAGGTGCGTCCACCACGGCAGCGGCTGCTCGTGCTCGACCTCGTTGAGGCCATGCTGCTCGCGCAGGGCCTGGGCCTCGGCCTCGCTCAGGCCATCGGTGTGGCTGCCGAGGCGTTGCAGCAGGTCCGTGGCATCGTCGTTGGCCGCGGTCACCAGGGTGTGCGCGAGGCTCGGTGGCAGGTCGCGGCTGACGCTGGCGTCGCTGAAGCTCTCCAGCAAGGCCAGGCGGCGAAAGTGCCGGGCAAAGTGCCGGGTCCGCAGGAAGCCGGCAAAAAACTCTTTGAGCAGGGTGAGATTCATGGTGTGTCCCCTAACGGTCGGCGCCGGGAAACTCACAGCCAGGTCTGGTTCGCCGGCCGCGCAAACAGGCGCAGCCGTAGCGCGGCGATGCGCCAGGCATCACCCACTGTTGCAGTGTCGATGAGAAGGACATCGGGAACGGGCCCTGAAGGCCACGATCGGGAAGCCGCCGCTCGCTGTCATGGCGAGACAACGGCACACAAGGCGGGCGCGTTATCTTGCCGGGAAGGTGCCGGTTAGCGAAACCGGCCGACTACTGTCGCTCGAACAAGTACCCACTGTGGGTCTCCGCTTGATGGAAAACGCGCGCAGCTTACGCCGCGGTTTTTGCAGAGTAAATCGGCGGCAAGGCGCTGACGGGGGAATCGAAAAGTTCTTCAGCGAAGGTTCAGGAAGGGTCGTCGGCGGGCGCTCGACCAGGGGAGATAACAGCGGGAATTTGCGGGGTGTAGAGCGGTCAGGAATGGGGCCCGAACGTTCAACACTGAACTATCGGGCCCGGCGACCTCTGTCAGCTGGCGGTGGCCAGCAGCAGGTCGCGCACCGAACGGCTGTGGCGGCCTTTGTCGTGCTCGTACAGCGAGGCGGCGATTTCCTCGGCGCGGATCGGCAGCACCGACAGCAAGGTATCGCTCAGGCCGTGGCTGGCCTGGCTGAAGCCCTGGGTGTAGATGCCGGCCTTGCAGCGCTCGTCGGTGATGAGCCGATAGTTGCGGTCCACTTCGAAGTCGCCCAGGTAGGCTTCCAGCGGCGCCAGCAACGCACGGTGAGTCTGGCGCTCGTAGCCGGTGGCCAGGATCACCGCGTCGTAGTGGCCGGTGCTCAGCTCGCCAGTGGAGGTGTTGCGCAGCACCAGTTCGACGCCCTGGGCGGTGGCGCTAGCTTTTTCCACGGTGGTCAGGGTGCGGAAGGCATGGCGCGCGATGCCGGAGACTTTCTGCCGGTAGAGAATCCCGTAGATGCGTTCGATCAGGTCGACATCCACCACCGAGTAGTTGGTGTTCTGGTACTCGTGGACCAGGCGCTCGCGCTCGCCGCTCGGCTGCTGGAACACCAGGTCGGTGAAGGCCGGCGAGAACACTTCGTTGACGAACGGGCTGTCGTCCGCCGGCTTCAGTGCCGAACCGCGGACCAGCATGTCCACCTGTACCGAAGGGAAGCTGTCGTTGAGGTCGATAAAGGCCTCGGCGGCGCTCTGCCCGCCACCGATGATCGCCACGTTCATCGGCTGGCCGCTGGCGCACGGCTGGCTGGCCATGCGTTCCAGGTAATGCGCGTGGTGGAACACCCGGCCGTCGTCCTTGAGCGCCTTGAAGGTGTCCGGGATCAGTGGCGTGCCGCCAGGGCTGACCACCACCGAACGGCTGGTGCGGACAAACTCCTGGCCCTGGCTGTCGCGGGAAATCACCCGCAGCGCCTCGACCTGCTGGTTGTGCAGCACCGGCTCGATGGCCAGTACTTCTTCACCGTAGCGGCTCTGTTCCTGGAAGTGCCCGGCGACCCAGCGCAGGTAATCGTTGAACTCCATGCGGCACGGATAGAAGGTGCCCAGGTTGATGAAGTCCACCAGGCGGCCGTGGTGCTTGAGGTAGTTGACGAAGGAGTACGGGCTGGTCGGGTTGCGCAGGGTCACCAGGTCCTTGAGAAAGGAAATCTGCAGGTCGCTCTGGGCCACCAGCGTGTTGCCGTGCCAGCGGTAGTCGGCCTGCTTGTCGAGAAACAGCGCGTCCAGCGGACCCTGAATCTGGCCACGTTCTTCCAGCGCGATAGCCAGCGCCAGGTTCGAGGGGCCGAAACCGATACCGATCAGGTCGTGAACGATGGTCGATGCAATTGCCTGTGTCATTTCCAGTGTCCTCTGGATAAATCCCTCAACGCGGGGAGAAATCGACGGTGACCTGATCGGCCCATGGCGAGGCAGCAGGTCGTCTGTTGAGTAGGAACGAGGACAGTGAAAAAAAATTTAACAAAGAAGGATCAATGGGCGTCCCACTGCCGGACCCGCACCCGGCAATGTTTCATCGCATTGACGATGTGCTTCTCCACCAGGCTGCGGGAAATCCCCAGGCGCTCGGCGATCTCGGGGTGGGACAGGCCTTCGAGCTTGCGCAGCAGGAAACTTTCCCGGCACAGCGCCGGCAGCTCCGCCAGCGCCCGTTGCAGCATGTCCAGGCGCTGGCCGTGGTCGATGCTGGTGTGTGGCGAGGGGCTGAAGAAGCGCTCTTCATTGTCCAGCACATCCAGGGATTCGACCTGGCGCAAGGCGTTGCGCCGATGGCCGTCGATCACCAGGTTCAGCGCCGTGCGGTAGAGGAAGGCCCGCGGTTGCTCGATCGGCGTGTCGCTGGAACGCTCCAGCACCCGCACATAAGCGTCATGCACCACATCTTCGGCCACCTGCAGGTTGCCCAGCTTGGCGTTGAGGAAACACACCAGCTCGCGATAGTAGTTTTCCAACATGACTCCCGACCGCGATACGCGGCTTTTGTCCTTGAGCACGACTGGCACTCCGCCCCTGGGCGGGCGATTCGATGATGGCAGTTTAGAAGTGGCGTAATTTATAGTAATTCTCATATAGATTTAAAGTGCTGTGTCGATTCGCCAGTTTTATTTTCGTCGCCTAACCTGTAACCCCGCACCTGTAACGCCATGTGTCATGACTTAAATTCCCTCCGGCGCTTCTCGTCTACCTGACAGCTCCCCGTATCTGTCGCTCTGGCGACAGCCTCCAGCCCTGCCCACCCCCTGGGCCAGGCCGGACGACGGGCCGACTTCCATTGGCCGGAACCCTGCATGAAACGTCCCCGTCATACCCGACGCGCCCTGCTTGTCACCCTGTGTCTGATTCCTGTCGTTGCCTTCGCCGCCTGGCAGTTCCTGCCGCCGGGGCGCGACCAGCTCGCCACCGTACAAGTCAGCCGCGGCACCATCGAAAGCAGCGTGACCGCCCTGGGCACCCTGCAACCGCGGCGTTACGTGGATGTCGGCGCCCAGGCGTCCGGGCAGATCCGCAAGATCCACGTCGAGGCCGGCGACCCGGTCAAGGAAGGCCAGCTGCTGGTGGAGATCGACCCCGCCACCCAGCAGGCCAAGCTCGATGCCAGCCGCTTCTCCATCGAGAACCTGCAGGCCCAGCTGCAAGAGCAGCGGGCGCAGAACGAGCTGGCCCGGCAGAAGTACCAGCGCCAGCAGAACCTCGCCGCCGGCGGCGCGACCCGCGACGAAGACGTGCAGACCGCCCGCGCCGAACTCAAGGCCACCCAGGCGCGGATCGACATGTTCCAGGCGCAGATCCGCCAGGCCCAGGCCAGCCTGCGCAGTGACCAGGCCGAGCTGGGCTATACGCGGATCTACGCGCCGATGTCCGGCACCGTGGTCGCGGTGGACGCCCGCGAAGGCCAGACCCTCAACGCCCAGCAACAGACGCCGTTGATCCTGCGCATCGCCCGGCTGTCGCCGATGACCGTCTGGGCCGAGGTCTCCGAAGCCGATATCGGCCACGTCAAGCCGGGCATGACCGCCTACTTCACCACCTTGAGCGGCGGCGCCCGGCGCTGGACCAGCACCGTGCGGCAGATCCTGCCGATCCCGCCCAAGCCGCTGAACGAAAGCAGCCAGGGCAGCGGCAGCCCCAACAGTTCGAGCAAGAGCGGCAGCGGCCGGGTGGTGCTCTACACCGTGCTGCTGGATGTGGATAACGCCGACAACGCGCTGATGGCCGAGATGACCACCCAGGTGTTTTTTGTCGCCGAGCGCGCGCAGGACGTTCTCACCGCGCCGATCGCCGCCCTGCAGGGCAGCACCGAGAGCGGCGTCCAGCTGGCCCGGGTGGTGGCGAAAAACGGCTCGATCGAGGAGCGCAAGGTACGGGTCGGCATCAGCGACCGCTTGCACATCCAGGTCCTGGACGGCCTCGCCGAAGGCGATCACTTGCTGATCGGTCCCGCGCAAAGCAGCGGAGGCTGAATGCAAACCCCGCTGATCGACCTCAAGGGCATCCGCAAATCCTATGGCGGTGGCGACACGCCGCAAGTGGACGTGCTGCGTGGCATCGACCTGTCGATCCACGCCGGCGAGTTCGTCGCCATCGTCGGCGCCTCCGGCTCCGGCAAATCGACGCTGATGAACATCCTCGGCTGCCTCGACCGCCCGACCTCGGGCGAGTACCTGTTCGCCGGGGAAAACGTCGCCCGGCTGGACAGCGACGAACTGGCCTGGCTGCGTCGCGAGGCCTTCGGCTTCGTGTTCCAGGGCTACCACCTGATTCCCTCTGGCTCGGCCCAGGAAAACGTCGAGATGCCGGCGATCTATGCCGGCACCCCGGCGGCCGAGCGCCACGCCCGCGCCGCCGCCCTGCTCGACCGCCTGGGCCTGGCCAGCCGCACTGGCAACCGCCCGCACCAGTTGTCCGGCGGCCAGCAGCAGCGGGTGTCGATCGCCCGCGCGCTGATGAACGGCGGCCATATCATCCTCGCCGACGAACCCACCGGCGCCCTCGACAGCCACAGCGGCACCGAGGTCATGAGCCTGCTCGACGAACTGGCCAGCCAGGGCCACGTGGTGATCCTCATCACCCACGACCGCGAAGTCGCGGCGCGGGCCAAGCGCATCATCGAAATCCGCGACGGCGAGATCATCAGCGACACCGCCGACGAACACCCCGAGGTCCAGGCCAGCGCCAACAGCGGCGCCCTGCAGGCAGTGGACCTGCGCCAGCGCCTGGCCGACGGCAGCGAACCCAACGGCGCCTGGAAAGGCGAGTTGGTGGATGCCGTGCAGGCGGCCTGGCGGGTGATGTGGATCAACCGTTTCCGCACCGCCCTGACCCTCTTGGGAATCGTCATCGGCGTGGCCTCGGTGGTGGTGATGCTGGCAGTGGGCGAAGGCAGCAAACGCCAGGTCATGGCGCAGATGGGCGCCTTCGGCTCGAACATCATCTACTTGAGCGGCTACTCGCCCAACCCGCGCACGCCCGAGGGCATCGTCACCCTGGACGACGTCGCGGCCCTGGCCAACCTGCCCCAGGTAAAACGCATCATGCCGGTCAACGGCGCGAAGGCCGGGGTCCGCTTCGGCAACGCCGACTACATGAGCTATGTGGGTGGCAACGACACCAACTTCCCGGAGATCTTCAACTGGCCCGTGGCCCAGGGCAGCTACTTCAGCGACGCCGACGAACGCTCGGCAGCGGCGGTGGCGGTGATCGGCCACAAGGTCCGGGAAAAACTCCTCAAGGACGTGGCCAACCCCATCGGCCAATACATCCTGATCGAGAACGTGCCATTCCAGGTGGTCGGCGTGCTCTCGGAAAAGGGCGCCAGTTCCGGCGACAGCGACAGCGACGACCGCATCGCCGTACCCTACTCCGCCGCCAGCATCCGCCTGTTCGGCGACCACAACCCGCAGTACGTGGCGATCGCCGCCGCCGATGCCAGCCGGGTCAAGCAGACCGAACGCGAAATCGACGAACTGATGCTGCGCATGCACGGCGGCAAACGCGACTTCGAACTGACCAACAACGCCGCCATGATCCAGGCCGAGGCACGGACCCAGAACACCCTGTCGCTGATGCTCGGCGCCATCGCCGCGATCTCGCTGCTGGTGGGCGGCATCGGGGTGATGAACATCATGCTCATGACCGTGCGCGAACGCACCCGGGAGATCGGCATCCGCATGGCCACCGGCGCCCGCCAGCGCGACATCCTGCGCCAGTTCCTCACCGAGGCAGTGATGCTCTCGGTGGTCGGCGGCCTGGCCGGGATCGGCGTGGCGCTGATCATCGGCGGCGTACTGATCCTCAGCGAAGTGGCGGTGGCCTTCTCCCTGGTGGCGGTCCTGGGCGCCTTCGCCTGCGCCCTGGTCACCGGCGTCATCTTCGGCTTCATGCCGGCCCGCAAAGCTGCCCGGCTCGACCCGGTCACGGCCCTCACCAATGAATGATCGACCTATGAAAGCGTCCCTCAGCCTTATCGCCGCCAGCCTGTTACTGGCGGCCTGCAGCAGCCCCGCGCCGCGCCCGGACAGCGGCCTGCAGGCCCCGCCCGCCTGGCATTCGCCCCATACCGCGGCCGCGCAGCAGGACAATCGCCAATGGTGGACCCGCTTCGGCAGCCCGCAACTGGAGCGCCTGATCGAACAGGCCCGCCTGGGCAGCCACGACCTGGCCGCCGCCATGGCCCGGGTGCGCCAGGCGCAGGCCTCGGCGGTGATCGCCGGCGCGCCGTTGCTGCCGGAGCTCAAGGGAGCGCTCAACGCCAACCGGCAGAAACTGCTGCGCGGCAACGGCTACAGCCAACTGGACGCCGACAGCAGCAACAAGGCCGTGGACTACTTCGACGCCAGCCTCAGCGCCAGCTATGAAATCGACTTCTGGGGCGGCCGGCGCGCGGCCCGCGACAGCGCCGTGGAAAGCCTGCGGGCCAGCGAATTCGACCAGGCCACCGTCGAGCTGACCCTGCTCGGCGGCGTCGCCAACAGCTACACCCAGGTGCTGTCGCTGCGCGAGCAGAGCCGCATCGCCGAACTCAACCTGGCCAATGCGCAAAACGTGCTCAGGCTGGTGCAGACCCGCTATGACTCGGGCTCGGCCACCGCCCTGGAGCTGGCCCAGCAGAAGAGCCTGGTAGCCGCCCAGCAGCGCCAGTTGCCATTGGTGCAGCAACAGGCCGAGGACGCGCGGATCACCCTCGCCGCCCTGCTTGGCCAGCCGGTGCAGAGCCTCGACCTCGGCCGGCAACCCTTCGCCCAACTGAGCTGGCCCAGCATCGACTCCGGCGTGCCCAGCGACCTGTTGAGCCGCCGCCCGGACATCGCCAGCGCCGAAGCCAGGCTCGCCGCCGCCCAGGCCGACGTCACGGTGGCGCGGGCGGCGATGCTGCCCAGCGTCACCCTGAGCGCCAGCCTCGGTTCGGGCGCCAATTCCGCCTCGGATATCCTGCGCAGCCCCTTCTACAACCTCACCAGCGCCTTGGCGGCGCCGATCTTCAACGCCGGCCGCCTGAGCGCCGAACGCGACAAGGCGCGGGCGCGCCAGCAAGAGTTGCTGGAAACCTACCGCGGGGCGATCGTCAACGGCTTCGCCGATGTGGAAAAGGCCCTCGCCAGCATCCGCGGCCTCGATCAGCAGCGGCAATGGCAGAGCGAAGAACTGCGCCAGGCACAGATCGCCTTCGACATCGCCCAGAGCCGCTACCAGGCCGGCGCCGCCGACCTGCTGACGGTCCTGGAAACCCAGCGCACCCTGTACGCCGCACAGGACCAGAACGTGCAACTGCGGCTGTCGCGCCTGCAAGCCAGCATCGCCCTGTACAAGGCTTTGGGGGGCGGCTGGCAAGCCCTCTGAAAATGTAGATTGCGCACCGCTGCTTCGTCTGTAGCCGCTGCCGAGCGCAGCGAGGCTGCGACCGGGCGCGAAGCGGCCGTGAATCAGGCAACACGGTGTTGCAGACAAATCCCGTGCACAGGCCTCGCGAGGACTGTGTCGGAATGCCGCCCACCTCGATCGCAGCTTCGCTGCGTTTGGCAGCGGCTACCGGGCCTGGCTGTCTGTACGGGCGGTGAGCATTGTTACAGCAACCGCTCACGCACCTTCAGGTGGCGGGCATACCAGGGCCGCTTGGGCACTTTGCGAAACAGCTCGGCCAGCTTGTCTTCCTCGGCGAAGGTGATGCGCAAAGCCAGCTTCATGGTTTCCGGGTCCATCTCCACCGAGCGCCCCAGCTGCAGGCCCGGGGTGGTGCTGCAACCGTGGGTGTCCGGGCCCAGCCAGGGGTCGTCGACCTCGACCCAGCGCCCGGGGGCGAACCAGGGCACGCCGTTGACTTCAAGGCGGCTGACTTCACCCGGATGGAAGCGCTCGTGGGCGCGGAACCAGTCCTCCACGCGGTCGTCGATCCAGCCGTGGAAATGCCAGAACACCGGGCTCACATGGGAAGAAAACGGATCGCCGAGGAAATCGTTTTCCGCGGCGTACCAGCGCGCCGAAAAATCCGCCGGATCGCGGGCGAACGGCACCGGCGCGCCGTTGGAGGGGTCGCGCGGCACCGAGGCCCAGCGCATATGCAGCCAGTCGTGCAGGCCCAATTCCACCTCGGAACCGAACTGCCCCAGGGTCAGGGTTGACAGGTAGCGCGGGTCGCGGTAACGCGATTCCCAGACCTGGAAGTTGCTGTGGTAGGTCTCGGCGGTCTTGATGTCGCTGACCCACTGGGTGTACTCGGCGTCGTCGCTGGCCAGCCAGGTCGGCGGCAGGGCGAAGCCGTCATGGTTGTCGAAATAGCGGGCAAAACCCTGACGATCGCGCTCCAGCTCCGGCTGCGGGGTCGGGAAGTTCAGCCAGGACGGCAGGTCCTGCATGGAACGCGCGGAGCCGAGCATGTGCCGGTGCATGAAAAAGAAGTCGATACCCGAGCCATTGCGATCCTTGCGCTTGCCTCGGGCGTCACGCTCCTGGCCACGCGGGCCGGGCTGCCAGCCGATGCCGCGCAGGGCGTCGCGTTTTTCTTCGGACAGGGTGTGCCACTTGTCCCGCGAGGCATGCCACAGCTGGTGAAACAGCCGGTGCTCGGGGGAAATCAGCCAGGCCAGCAGCGTCGGATTCAGGCCGATACGCTGGCGGGCTTCGGGAAACAGCTGCTTGGTGGCGACAAAGCGATTGTCCTGCTCGGACAGCGCCAGCGGCCGGTCCAGGCGCAGGATACGCCCGCTGAGGGTGCCGCTGCCGGCGTTGCCGAAATCGGCCCAGACCTCGTCGAGCACCACACTGAATTCATAACAGGGCGCGCCGTCGCCGGCATCGGCGCTGACCAGGCGCCAGTAAAGCTGCTTTGGGTCGGGCGCCAGCAGATCGCCGACTACCCGGTAACGCGGCTCGCCCTCGCCACGCAAGGCCTCGGCACGGTCCAGGTAGCCGCGCAGGCCGCGCCCGCGCTGGGCAATGTCGAGAAACAGTTCCAACCCCTCGCGCGGCAAGCCCGCCAGGCCGCCGTCCGCGCCCTCGAAACGCAGGGTCCAGACCCCGCGCAGCTTGTCCGCCAATTGCTGGCCGGCGGTGTCCGCCAGATCGACCGTCGCTTCGCCGGGAGTTTCCGGCTCCTCCTCACGCGTCAGTTCACGGTGCGCATAAATGGCCGCGGGCACCGCAGCTCCAGTGAGCGCCAAGCCTGCGATAAACCCTCGTCGAGAAATCGTCATTGCCCTACCTGTGTCAGCCCTGAAGCAGGCCTTATCCCAGCTAGGACGTTTGCAGTGGGGGGAAATTTAAGCGGCGCCAACAAAGGTCCGCGCCCGCCGCGCAGACCGGCCACAGAGCCTAATTTTCCCCCGACCTCACTCGTTCTTCCCAGATAGCAAAGGCGCTGCCCCCGTACCGGCACGCCTGCACTTTGACGGCGAACCCGACTGAGATGGCAATGACAAAACCACGTTCGAAAAAGGCTCTTTACATCGGTCTGCCGCTGGCCCTGGCCGTCGCTGCCGGAGCAGGCTTTCTGGCCTGGGACTACTGGCTGCGCGGCAACCCCGGCTACCCGGTCAAGGTGATCAAGCAGGCCGATGAATTGCAGGAGCGCATCCTGTCGTTCGACAGCCACATCAGCCTGCCGCTGGACTTCGGCGCCGCCGGCAACGAGTTCGACAAGGACGGCGGTGGCCAGTTCGACCTGGTCAAGGCCAATCGCGGGCGCCTGTCCGGCGCGGCCCTGACCATCTTCGGCTGGCCGGAAATGTGGAATGGCCCCAACGCACCGCATCGCCCCACCGAGGGCTTTGTCGAGGAAGCGCGCAACCAGCAGGAGGTCCGTTACAAGATTATCTCCGGCATGGTCCGCGACTTCCCCAACCAGGTCGGCATCGCCTACACCCCGGACGATTTCCGCCGCCTGCACGGCGAAGGCAAGTTCGCGATCTTCATCAGCATGCTCAACGCCTACCCCCTGGGCAACGACCTGAACCTGCTGGACCTGTGGACCGCCCGCGGCATGCGCATGTTCGGCTTCAGCTACATCGGCAACAACGCCTGGGCCGACTCCTCGCGGCCGCTGCCGTTCTTCAACGACTCCCCGGACGCCCTCGATGGCCTGTCGGAGATCGGCAAGCGGGCGGTGCACCGCCTCAACGACCTGGGGGTGATCATCGATGTCTCGCAGATGTCGACCAAGGCCCTGGAGCAGGTGGCGCAGCTAAGCCGCACGCCGATGGTGGCCTCGCACTCGGCGCCCCGGGCCTCGGTGGATATCCCGCGCAACCTCAGCGACAAGGAAATGCAACTGATCAAGAACAGCGGCGGCGTGGTCCAGGTGGTCGGCTTCTCGCAGTACCTGCGCCCGCTGACCCAGGCCACCCAGGACAAGCTCAACGCCCTGCGCGCGCGCTTCGACCTGCCGCCGCTGCCGAACCTGGCCATGGCCCTGATGCCGGGCGACCCGATCATCTCGGCCTGGCCGGAACAGAAGTTCGGCCAGTACGCCGGCGAGCTGTACGGGATCCTCGAGGAGGAGCCCAAGGCGACCCTCAAGGACCTGGGCGACGCCATCGACTACACCGTACGCAAGATCGGCATCGACCATGTCGGCATCAGCTCGGACTTCAACGAAGGCGGCGGGGTCAAGGGCTGGGAGAACGTCGGCGAGATCCGCAACGTCACTGCCGAACTGCTGTCGCGCGGCTACTCGGAGGCGGATATCGCCAAGCTCTGGGGCGGCAACTTCCTGCGGGTCTGGGACCAGGTGCAGAAAGCCGCGCGCCCGGTAGCCAACCGTTGAATTTCCTTGGCCGAACAAGTGAACCCAAGCCATGACTGACCGCCGTACCTTTCTCAAACAGGCCGGCGTCCTTGCCGCCAGCCTGCCGCTGGGCAATGCCGCCCTCGCCTCCCTGGCCCGGGCCGACGAAGCCCGCGACAGCACCCCGGCGTCCGGGGACAAATGGCTGCAACTACGCCAACTGTTCAACCAGGACCCGGACTACCTGCACTTTTCCAACTTCCTGGTGACCTCCCACCCCAAGCCGGTGCGCGACGCCATCGAGCGCCACCGCGCGAGCATCGACCGCAACCCCGGCCTGGCCATGGACTGGGACCTGGAGGAAACCTGGAAGCGCGAAGCCGAGGTGCGCAAATGGGCCGGGCGCTACCTGGACGCCAAGCCCGGGCAGATCGCCCTGACCGGCAGCACCAGCGAAGGCCTGGCGATGATCTACGGCGGCCTCCATGTGCGCCCGGACCAGGAGATCCTCACCACCGTCCACGAGCACTATTCCACCGAGTACAGCCTGGACTTTCGAGTGAAAAAACAAGGCACCCAGGTGCGCAAGATCAAGCTGTTCGAAAACGCCCATACGGTGTCGGCGGACGAAGTGCTGGGCTCGATCAAGCGCAGCATCCGCCCCAACACCCGGGTGCTGGGCATGACCTGGGTGCAGTCCGGCAGCGGCGTGAAACTGCCGATCGGGCAGATCGGCCAGCTGGTGGAGGAACTCAACCGCGAGCGCGCCGAGCAGGAGCGCATCCTCTACGTGGTCGACGGCGTGCACGGCTTCGGCGTGGAAGACCTGAGCTTCCCGGACATGCATTGCGACTTCTTTATCGCCGGCACCCACAAGTGGATGTTCGGCCCGCGCGGCACCGGCATCGTCTGCGCCCGCTCCGAGGAGCTCAAGGACGTCACCCCGATGACGCCGACCTTCTCCGAAGACAACAATTTCGCCACCAGCATGTCGCCCGGCGGCTACCACGCCTTCGAGCACCGCTGGGCGCTGGACGAAGCCTTCAAGCTGCACCTGGAACTGGGCAAGGCCGAGGTCCAGGCGCGCATTCACAGCCTCAACAGCTACCTGAAACGACGCCTGCAGCAACATCCGCAGATCGAACTGGTAACGCCGCTGAGCAGCGAGCTGTCCGCCGGCTTCACCTTCTTCCGGGTCAAGGGCAAGGACAGCGACGCGGTCGCCGCCTACCTGATGAAAAACCGCGTGGTGGCCGATGCCGTGGACCGCGACGTCGGCCCGGTGATCCGCACCGCGCCCGGGCTGCTCAACGACGAAGCGCAGATCGACCGCTTCATGGACCTGCTGGCGCGCACCCTCTGAGCGCGCGCCACTGGCGATCCACCTACCTACCCTTGAGATGACTCATGACCATTGAACCGACTCACCCCGCCACCCCACCACTGGCCCTGAAAAAACTCTGCGCCACCTCCTTGCTCGCCCTGTTCGGCGGCCTGCTGTGCCAGGGCGCACAAGCCGCCACACCGCAACCGGGCCAGGTGTTCAAGGACTGCAAGGACTGCCCGGAAATGGTCGTGCTGCCCGCCGGCACCTTCACCATGGGCACTCCGGACGACGAGGTCGGCCGCGAGCCCGACGAAGGCCCGATGCATGACGTGACCTTCGCCAAGCCCTTTGCCATGAGTCGCTTCCAGATCACCGCCGGCGAATGGGACAGCTACGTCAAGCAGACCGGCGTGGTCATCGCCAATGGCGACACCCGCCCCGGCCGCGAATGCGTCGCCAGCAAGCCGCGCTACCCGCAAGGCCCACGTCAGCCGGCGGTGTGCATGGACTTCGCCGACGTGAAGGCCTATGTCGCCTGGCTGTCGAAAAAGACCGGGCACAACTATTCGATGGTCAGCGAGGCCCAGCGCGAATACGCCGCCCGCGCCGGTTCCAAGGGGCCCTTCCCGTTTCCGTTCGATGAAGGCAAGGGCTACAGCATCGCCAAGCACGCCAACACCTATGGCCCGGCCGATGGCTACAGCTTCAGCTCGCCGGTGGGCAGCTACCCGCCCAATGCGTTCGGCATGTACGACATGCATGGCAATGTCTATGAATGGATCGCCGACTGCGAACACGCCAACTATGTGGGCGCGCCTACCGATGGCAGTGCCTGGGTAGAGCCGGGCTGCGAATCGCTGCAGATCCGTGGCAACGACTGGGGCGAGGCTCCGGTGTTCTCGCGTTCGGGTAATCGCAACAATATCTACCCGAGCACCCGCGGCGACTGGATCGGCTTCCGCGTCGTGCGCGAACTGTAACCCCGCGCCCGCGTCGCAGGCTTACGGGGCTGCGCCCCGATCACAGCCTGCGGCAGCGGCTACAGATTGCGATCGACCCGGGGGGCTTGCGAGACAGCGGGCGCCAGGTGCGGCGCCCGCCAATGGGTTCAGCCCTGTTGGGCCAGCAACGCCAGGCCTTCATGCAAGGCCGGGAACAGGCTGTTGTTGAAGTTGTTCCAGCGCAGTTCGAGGATGGTGTCCTCGGGCGCGATCTCGGTGTTGAGCACGTCGTGGAACACCTCGCCGGAATCGATGCCGTTGTCCACGTAGTGGAACGAGGCACCGGTCATGTACAGCGGCTCGACCGGCTCGGTTTCCCGGGTGGTCCAGTCCACCACCTTCTGCCCCCGGGCGCCGTACAGCGCATTCCAGGTGGCATAGGCACCGCGGCGCTCGTAAGGCGACTCGAGGCGGGTGATGCCCGGATGGATGTTCATGATCCGCCGCGCGAAAGGCGCGCCCGGGCGCACCAGCTCGTCGAGGATCACCAGCAGGCCGTCGAGCACCACGATGTCGGCCGCAAGGTCCACCAGGGTGTCGTGCAGGCGACGCTCGAAATCCTGCTTGCCGGCGATGTGCTCGGCCGTACCGCGCGGATGGCGGCGATAGGTGGACGGCACGCTGAGCAGCAGCTCATTGACCAGGCGCCCCTGCACGCGCAGGTCCGCCGGGTACAGCCATTGCCGGCCGGGCTGATAGGCGAAGCCGTAGTCGCTCACCAGTTGCCGGTCCCGTGGCGACTGTTCGTCGTCGTCATACACCACCCCGACCAGGTTATAAGCGTCGCCCAGGGGCGTCTGGTTGAGCGTCTCCACCAGGAACTCCAGCACCGACTTCATGTAGCGCTCGTGATCCTTGTAGGCCACCGGCTGCCCGGCCTTGTCGGCCGCCGCGTTCCTCAGGGACCAGACATACACCAGATTCTTTTTCGTCATTTGCTCGCTCTCGCTGAATGGGCCAGGCACGACGTCGTTACGCGTGCACCTGCAGAACAAGAACGAATCAGGTGCCGGGCAATTTATCCACGCCCGCAGCCGCGCTAAATACTCCCGCCAACGGTTCGTCTGTCATGGGTACGGGTCTTTCTGCCTCGACCCTTCATTCACTGCCGGGAACCCCTTATGACCGACCCCAAGCGCGGAGCCTTTCACGGACTGCTCGCCCTGCTCAGACCCTTTCGTACCACTGTGGTGATTTCCGTGGCCCTGGGCATGGTAGGCGGCCTGGCCATCACCCTGCTGCTAGCCACCATCAACAACGCCCTGCACTCGGCGACCGGCATGACCCAGGGCGTGGTGCTGACCTTCGCCGCCCTGTGCCTGCTGGCCCTGACCAGCTCGATCGTCTCGGATATCGGCACCAACTACGTGGGCCAGCGGATCATCGCCGCCCTGCGCAAGGACCTGGGGGAAAAAGTGCTCTCGGCGCCCATCACCCAGATCGAGCGCTACCGCTCCCACCGCCTGATCCCGGTGCTGACCCACGACGTCGACACCATCAGCGACTTCTCCTTCGCCTTCACCCCGCTGGCCATCGCCGCCACCGTCACCCTGGGCTGCCTGGGCTACCTGGCATACCTGTCGGTGCCGATGTTCCTGATGATGGTGGTCGCCATCATCATCGGCATCAGCGTGCAGTACGTGGCCGGCGGCAAGGGGATCCGCGGCTTCGACCTGGCCCGTGACCAGGAAGACGAACTGCAGCGCTACTACAACGCCATTGCCTCCGGCGCCAAGGAACTGCGCATGCACCGCCCGCGCCGCTACCGGATGAACACCCACCGGATCCGGGAAACCGCGGACCGCATCGCCTCGATCCAGGTACGGTCGGTGAACATCTATATCCTGGCCAAGACCTTCGGCTCGATGCTGTTCTTCGTGGTCATCGGCCTGGCCCTGGCCATGCAGGCCTACAACCCGAACCCGGACCCGACCGTGATCACCGGCTTCGTGCTGGTGCTGCTGTACATGAAGGGCCCGCTGGAAAACCTGGTGTCCTACCTCCCGGTGGTGGGCAAGGCGAAGATCGCCTTCGGCCGCATCAGCGAGCTGTCCGAGCGTTTCTCTTCCCCCGAACCCTACCTGCTGCTGGACGCTACCGAGGCGCCGAAACCCGTGGTGCACAGCCTCGAACTGCGTGGCGTGAGCTACAGCCCGCCCGCGGTGGAAGGCAGCGAGCCGTTCCACCTGGGGCCAATCAACCTGGACATCAAGCAGGGCGATATCGTGTTCATCGTCGGCGAGAACGGCTGTGGCAAGACCACCCTGATCAAGCTGCTGCTGGGGCTGTACCAGCCCCAGGCCGGGGAAATACGCCTGAACGGCGAGGCCGTGACCGACCTGGCCCGGGACGACTACCGCCAGCTGTTCACCACCGTGTTCGCCGACTACTACCTGTTCGACGACTTGGTCCAGGGCGGCGGCCAGCAGTCGCTGGACAGCGCCAGCCAGTACCTGGACCGCCTGGAGATCGCGCACAAGGTCAGCGTCAAGGATGGCGCCTTCACCACCACCGACCTCTCCACCGGCCAGCGCAAGCGCCTGGCCCTGGTCAATGCCTGGCTCGAAGGGCGCCCGGTGCTGGTGTTCGACGAATGGGCGGCGGACCAGGACCCGGCCTTCCGGCGGATTTTCTACACCGAGCTGCTGCCGGATCTCAAGCGCCTGGGCAAGACCATCATCGTCATCAGTCACGACGATCGTTACTTCGATATCGCCGACCAGCTGGTGCGTCTGCGCGCGGGCAAGGTGGTGCGCGAAATGCAACCGGCCTGAATCTTTTTTCCGGTTTGTCCATGGATGAACGTCTCACTATCGGTAATGAGAATTAACCGCAATAAATACCAGCACCTGCCAACCTATACATAGAAGAGAACGCATCCATGCCAGCAGTACTCGGTCTCAGTCCCCTGAGTAAAGCGCTATCCATGCGAAAGGCCCTGAACATCAAGCTTCTCCCCAGCGCATTGGCCCTTGCGGTGTCGCTGCCGGTAGCCGGCTATGTACAGGCCCAAGAGATCGAGCTGGATATTCCCGTGCAATCGCTAGGCACTGCCCTGCAGGAGTTCGGGCGGCAGACCAACCTGCAGGTGCTCTATAGCCCGCAGGACGTGCAAGGCAAGCAGAGCACCGCGGTGAAGGGCAAGATGGACACGCAACGGGCCATCGACATCCTGCTGACCGGCAGCGGAATCCGCTACAGCCTGCAGGGCAACTCGCTGACCCTCAGCGCCACCAGTGCCGGCGCCGAGGGCCTCGAGCTGAGCCCGACGCAAGTGACCGCCAACCAATTGGGCAACGTGACCGAAGGCACCGGCTCCTACACCCCGGGCACCATCGCCACCGCCACCCGCCTGCCACTGACCCTGCGCGAAACCCCGCAGTCGATCAGCGTGGTCACCCGCCAGCACATGGACGACTTCGCCCTTAACAGCGTCGACGCCGTCATGCGCCATACCCCGGGCATCACCGTGTCGGCGTTCGACACCGACCGGACCAACTACTACTCCCGCGGATTCTCGATCAACAACTTCCAGTACGACGGCATTCCCTCCGCCGTGCGCAACGTCGCCTATTCGGCGGGCAACACCCTGAGCGACATGGCGATCTACGACCGCATCGAAGTGCTCAAGGGCGCATCCGGCCTGCTCAGCGGCGCCGGTTCCCTGGGCGGCACCATCAACCTGGTGCGCAAAAAGCCCACCGCCGACTTCCAGGGCCACGCCACCCTGGGCGCAGGCTCCTGGGACAACTACCGCAGCGAACTGGATGTCAGCGGCCCGCTGACCGAAACCGGCAACGTCCGCGGCCGGGCCGTGGCCGCCTACCAGGACAAGAACTCGTTCATCGACCGCTACTCGACCAAGAACTCGGTGTTCTACGGCATCGTCGAGTTCGACCTGTCGCCCGACACCCTGCTGACCGTGGGCGCCGACTATCAGGACAACGACCCCAGGGGCTCCACCTGGTCCGGCAGCTTCCCGCTGCTCAACTCCAAGGGCGAGCGCAACGACGCCAAGCGCTCGTTCAGCAACGCCACCGACTGGAGCAGCTGGCAGCAGTACACCCGCACGGTCTTCGCCACCCTGGAACACGACCTGGGCGACGGCTGGGTGACCAAGCTGCAACTGGACCACAAGTACAACGGCTACGACGCCCAGATGGGCTCCATCCAGTTCGACCAGCCGCAGCCCGACGGCAGCGCCGAAATCAACGCGCAACGCTACAAGGGCGACACCACCAGCGACTCGGCCGACCTCTATGTCAGCGGTCCGTTCAGCATGCTCGGGCGCGACCACGACCTGGTGCTCGGCGGTTCGATCAGCAAGGCCCACTGGAAAGGCAAGGGTTACTGGGACGAAACCTTCTCGGTCCCCAACCGTGTGGATTACAACAACTGGCACGGCAACCTGCCCAAGCCCGACTGGGGCCCAGTGTCGCAACGCACCGATGACGTAATCCGCCAGACCGGCGTCTACATGACCACCCGCCTGAACGTGACCGACGACCTGAAAGTCCTGCTGGGCGGACGCGTGGTCAACTACAGCCTGACCGGCCTGACGCCGACCTACACCGAATCCGGGCGCTTCATTCCCTACGCCGGGGCCATCTACGACCTGAACGAGAACTTCTCGGTCTACGCCAGCTACACCGACGTGTTCATGCCCCAGGAGAACTTCAACCGCGACCGCGACAACAAGTTGATCGAGCCGGATGAAGGCGAGAACTACGAAATCGGCATCAAGAGCGAATTCTTCGACGGTCGCCTGAACGCCAGCCTGGCCTACTTCGAGGTCAAGGAAACCAACCGTTCGGTACCGGACGACGCCTACAACAACCAGACGCCGACGCCGCCCAACTACGCGTTCAAGGGCAGCAAGGCGACCACCAAGGGCTACGAGCTGGAAGTGTCCGGCGAGCTCGCCCCAGGTTGGCAGGTGCAGGGCGGCTACACCCACAAGGTGGTGCGCGACGACAACGATGTGAAGCTCTCGACCTTCGAGCCCGAAGATCAGCTCAGCCTCTACACCACCTACAAGCTCACTGGCGACCTGGACAAGATGACCATCGGCGGCGGTGCCCGCTGGCAGAACAAGGCCTGGCAGCAAATCTGGAACAGCCCCAAGGGCGTGAATGAAGACATCACCCAGGAATCCTACTGGGTGGTGGACCTGATGACCCGCTACCAGATCACCAAGAACCTGTCGGCGACGCTCAACGTCAACAACATCTTCGACAAGTACTACTACACCAACGTCGGCTTCTATAACTCGGCCATCTATGGCGAGCCACGCAACGTCATGGTCACCACCCGCTGGGACTTCTGATACTCCGCCCCCGCGTCCCCCACGCCCTGGAAAGGTTCCACCTTCCCAGGGCGTTTTTGTTTGCCCCGGATTCCCTGGCCCCCCTGTAGCCGCTGCCGCAGGCTGCGATCGGGGCGCAGCCCCGTAAAGCTGACGACGCGATGGCCTGAACTGCTGGCGTCGGGTTTGGCGACCGCTGCGCAGTCGAGCGCAGCCTCGCCAGGTTCGGCAGCGGCTACATTGTGTCCCTGCCCCGCCGTACAAACAAAAACGCCCCCGGTCACGGGTGTGGCCGGGGGCGCTTTTGTTCCTGCTGGGGGTTACTCCATTGCGGCGACAAAGCTCTCCACGAACTCGGCATTGTCGATGATCCGGTCATGGTCGGTATCGATCACCACCGAACGCGCCACGCAGGACTGGCCGATGACCTGGCGCATGCTCGACTCGATCAGCTCCTTGTGCTGGCCGGCCCGGCTCAGGCCTGCCCACCAGCAACTGATCGGCGCCTTGATCGGCTTGAAGTCGGCCTGTTCCAGGCGCTCGGTCAGGGTCCGGTCGACTTCCCAGGAGATCTCGGCCTCGTTGCCTCGCAGCAACTCTTCCTTGATCTCGCGGAAGGCGTCACCCAGGGTCTGTTCGGCCCAGGCGCAGAAACGGCTCCATTGCTCGGCCTCGTCCGCCGACCCCGCCTGGCAGTCCAGCCAAGACTGGCGGATAGGCTCGGCGAATGCGCCGAACATCACCCCGAGCAAGGCCACCCGCTGTTCGTTGGCCGACACCTCGCGCTCATCGCTGATCACCGCCGCGTCCCAGTACTGCTTGAGCCAGAAAGGCGGCGCGGAGTCGATCCAGCCGACCATCTCGACCTGCCGGCCAGCCTGCTCCAGGGCATAGGCGACTGCCAGCGCCAGGTTGCCGCCCAGGGACCATCCGGCCAGGCGGAAGGCGCCCTGTGGCTGGGCGTCCAGCAGTTGCCTGCTGTAGTCCTCGACCATGTCTTCCCAGCTCGGCACTGCGGCCCCCTGTTCGGCCAGGGCCCGGCAGATCACGCCCATCACCGGCCGCTGCTCGCGCAACGCCAGGGCGATGGCCTTGTAGCAATGCACCGAGCCGTAGCTGGGGTGGAACAGGTACAACGGAGTGCCCTGGGTCTGGCTGTTGAGCTTGACGATCAACGAGCTGCGCGCGTTGCCTTGCAGGCAATTGACCTGGCCGCGCACGGTCGGGTTGAGCATCAGCTGGCTGACCGACAGGCCGATGCCGCTGGCCTTGCGAATCCGCTCCTTGAGCATCAACACCAGCAGCGAGTGGCCGCCCAGTTCGAAGAAGTTGTCGCTCCGGCCGACACGCTCCACGCCCAGCACCTCGCTCCAGATCGCCGCGAGCTGTTGCTCCAGCTCGCCTTGCGGCGCTTCGTAGTCCTGCGCGCCCTGCTGCGCGTCGGGCTTCGGCAGCGCCTTGCGGTCCAGCTTGCCGTTGGGGCTCAGGGGCATCTGCTCCAGCACCACCCATTGCGCCGGCACCATGTAGTCCGGCAACTGGGCCGCCAGGTGCGCGGCCAGGGTGTCGCGCCAGTCGTCAGGCTGTTCCCGCAGCACCAGGTAGCCCACCAGATGCTTGCCTTCCACCGCCAGCACCGCAGCCTCACGCACCAGGGCGTGTTCCAGCAGGCGGGCCTCGATCTCGCCCAGCTCGATGCGCAAGCCGCGCAGCTTGACCTGATGGTCGATACGCCCGGCGTATTCGATCACCCCGTCGGCGCGGTAGCGGGCTAGGTCGCCGGTGCGGTACATACGCTCGCCGCTGACGAACGGATGGGCCACGAAACGCTCGGCGCTCAGGCTCGGCCGCCGGTGGTAACCACGGGCCAGGCCGACCCCGCCCAGGTACAGCTCGCCCAGCACGCCCACCGGCACCGGCTCGAGGTTGCTGTCCAGCACATAGCAGCCCAGATTGGCGATCGGTACCCCTATTGGCACCGCGTCCCGGCCCTCGTCGACGCAGGTCCAGTGGGTGACGTCGATCGCCGCCTCGGTCGGACCGTAGAGGTTGTACAGGCCGGCAGCCGGCAACTTGGCGAAGACCTGTTGCTGGGCATCCACCGGCAAGGCTTCGCCGCTGCAGATAATCCGTTGCAGGCTGTGGCACGAGGCTACAGCCGGATCTTGAAGAAACGCCTGCAACATCGAAGGCACGAAGTGCAGGGTCGTGACCTGCTGCCGGTTGATCAGGCGCACCAGCTTTTCCGGATCACGGTGATCCCCCGGCGCCGCCACCACCAGGCGCGAGCCGGTCATCAGCGGCCAGAAGAACTCCCACACCGAGACGTCGAAGCTGAACGGGGTCTTCTGCAAGACCGTGTCGCGCGCATCCAGGCCATAGGCTTCCTGCATCCAGCACAGGCGGTTGGTCAGTGCCGAATGACGGTTGCCCGCGCCCTTGGGTTGCCCGGTGGAACCGGAGGTGTAGATCACGTAGGCGAGGTTTTCGCCGTCCAGCGCCACCTGCGGATTGTCCTCGCTGTAGCCTTCGAGGCTGCTTTGCACCTGCCCCTGATCCAGCACCAGGCACTCCAGACCGTGCGGGATCGGCAAGCGTTGCAGTAGGTGATCCTGGGTCAGCAGCAGCTTCACCGCGCTGTCTTCGAGCATGTAGGCCAAGCGTTCACGCGGGTATTCCGGGTCCAGCGGCACATAGGCGCCACCGGCCTTGAGCACCGCCAGCAAGCCGACCACCATCTCGATGGAACGCTCCACTGCCAGCCCCACCAGCACATCGGGACCGACGCCGGCGGCCATCAGGCGATGGGCCAGGCGGTTGGCGCGGCGGTTCAACTGGGCATAACTCAGCTGCTGCTCGCCGAAGATCAGGGCCGGCGCATCCGGGCTGCGCAGCACCTGCTCTTCGATAAGCTGGTGCACGCCGCGCTGTAGCGGGTAATCGCGGGCCGTGGCGTTCCAGTCATGGACCATCCGTTGGCGCTGCGCGACCGGCAGCGACGGTAGGTCCGCGAGGCGCTGCGGCTCAGGCGTGGCCAGGGCCAACAGCAGTTGCTGGAAGTGCTCGGCCAGTTGCTCGATATCCTGCGCGCCGAAGGCCTGGCGGTCATAGTTGAATTCCAGCGCCAGGGTTTCGCCGATGGCCAGCAACACGGTCAATGGATAGTGGGTCTGCTCCAGGCTCTCGATGGCGCCAAAACGCAGGCCCGCTGGCGAGCCCTGCTCCAGCGCCTCGGACACCGGGTAGTTCTCGAACACCAGGATGCTGTCGAACAGCGCTTCGCCACCCAGTCCGGCCCAGCGCTGGATCTCGAACAACGGCGTGTGTTCCTGCTCGCGCAGGCGCAGGTTCTGCTCCTGCAGCTGTTGCAGCCATTCGCCCACCCACATCTGCGGGCTTGGCGTGGCCACCACCGGCAGGGTGTTGATGAACAGGCCGACCTGTTGCTCGATCCCCTGCAATTCCGCCGGACGCCCGGCCACCGTCGCGCCGAAGGCCACGGTGCGCTGGCCGGTATGGCGTTGCAACAGCAGCAGCCAGGCACTTTGCACCAGGGTGTTGAGGGTGACCTTGCTGCCCTGGGCGAAGGCCTTGAGGCGCTCGGTCTGGTCCCGGTCGAGGCTCAGGCGGTGGGCGCCGTTGACCAGCGCGACACTCGCGTCCCGGATCTTGTCATCATGAGCGCCACGGGCCAGCCGCGTCGGCTCCTCGAGGCCAGCCAACTGGCCTTTCCAGAAGGTTTCGCTGATCGAACGGTCCTGCGCCTGCAGCCAGGCGATGTAGTCGCGATAACGCCCGACAGGCGCGCGCAAGGTCTCGCCAGCATAGTGTTGCAACACCTCGCCGAACAGCTGCGAACCGCTCCAGCCGTCCATCAGGATGTGATGGTTGGTGTAGATCAAGTGATGGCTGTCGGCGCCAGTGCGCACCACCACCAGGCTCAGCAGGGGTGCCTGCTCCAGGACGAAGCCCTGGGTCCTGGCCGCTTCGGCCAGGTTGTCGAGGGCTTGCGCCTGGTCCGCGCGGTGCTGCCAGTCATGTTCGACCAGGGGCACTTGCCGCTGCTTGTAGACCACTTGCAGCGGCTGCTCCAGCTCCGCCTGCCAGAGGAAACCGCTGCGCAGGATATCGTGGTGCTCCAGCGCCACCTGCCAGGCCGCCTGGAAGCGCCCGACGTCCAGGCCCTGCACATCGACCCGCATCTGGTTGATGTAGTCGCCCGAGCCCTGCCCGTACAGGGACTGGAACAGCATGCCCTGTTGCATCGGCGACAACGGGTAGATGTCCTCCACCTGCGGGATCGGCAATAACAAGCCATCAAGCTGTGCCTGGCCCAGCCTGGCCAGCGGGAAGTCCGACGGCGTGGCGCCACGGTTCTCACTCTGGCAGCAATGCTCGATCAGCGCCTTGAGCTCTTCGGCATAGTCGTCGGCCAGTTGCTGGATAGTCGCCTGGTCGAACATTGCCTGGCTGAAGCTCCAGTTCAGGTTCAGCTCGCCGCCGTAGACCTGACCGTTGATTTCCAGCCAGTTGCCCAGCGCCGCCTCCGGGCTCTGCTCGGCACCAGCGGAGTCGCCGGACGGCGCGAACAGCCCTTCGGCCTCGCCGCCCTCGAAGCTGGCATCGAACTGGCCGAGGTAGTTGAAGGTGATCCGCGGTCGCGGCAGTTGGCCCAGCGCTTCGCGGATCCGCGGGCTGCCCAGGTAACGCAGGGCGCCGAAACCGATGCCCTTGTCGGGAATCGCCCGCAGCTGCTCCTTGATCGCCTTGAGCGAGTCGGCCAGGGTCGGTGCCGGTACCAGCTTCACCGGATAGAGACTGGTGAACCAGCCCACGGTGCGCGTCAGGTCGATGTCGTCGAACAATTCTTCGCGACCGTGGCCTTCCAGGCGGATCAGGGTCGACTCGTGGCCGCTCCAGCGCCCGATGACCCGCGCCAGGGCGGTCAGCAGCAGATCGTTGATCTGGGTGCGATAGGCCGCCGGCGCATCCTGCAACAGCTTGCGGGTGAAGGCCTGGTCCAGGTGGGTGGTCACGCTCAGGGCATGGCGGTTGCTCAGGCTGGCGTCCGGGTTGGCGCACGGCAGCTCGGCCCGGGCCCCCTGCAATTGCGCCTGCCACCAGGCCAGCTCGCGTTCCAGGGCCGCGCCCTGGGCATAACCCTGCAAGCGCAGGGCCCAGTCGCGGGTCGAACTGGTCTTGGCCGGCAGCACCACGGCGGCGCCACGGGCCAGCTGGCGATAGGCGCTCTGCAAGTCCTCCAGCAGGATGCGCCACGACACCCCGTCCACCACCAGGTGATGGATCACCAGCAGCAAGCGCTGGGAACCGTCGGCCAGCTCGGCGAGGACCGCGCGCAACAGCGGGCCCGCGCCGAGGTCCAGGCTGCGCTGGGCTTCGTCGCCGAGGGCGGCGAGTTCCTCGACGCCTTGCAGCGCGCTCTGCCACAGCACCTGCTCGGCCTGATGCTGCTCGGCCGGACGATAGGCCGCGTGCCAGCCGGAGGCATCGGCCACGAACTGCGAACGCAGCGCGTCGTGCTGCACGATCAGTGCTTGCAGGGCCTGGGTGAGGATCGCCGGGTCTAGGCGCTCATGGAGTTGCAGCACCACCGACTGGTTCCAGTGATGACGCTCGGCGATCTCGTCCTCGAAGAACGCCTGCTGGATCGGCAGCAGCAACAGCTCGCCGCTCAGCGCGGCCTGATCGATCGACAGCCCCTCGGCCCCCTGGCGCGCGACCGCGGCCAGGCTCTGCACGGTCTGGTGCTGGAACAGGTCCTTGGGCGTGAAGCGGATGCCCGCCTGACGGGCGCGGCTGACCACCTGGATCGAGATGATCGAGTCGCCGCCCAGTTCGAAGAAGTTGTCGTTCAGGCCAACCTGGGGCAGGCGCAGGACTTCGGCCCAGATCGCGGCGATCTGTTGTTCCAGTTCGCTCTGCGGCGCCACGTACTCCTGTTGCAACAGGCTGGCGTCCGGCAGTGGCAGGCCCTTGCGGTCCAGCTTGCCGTTGGGGGTCAGCGGCATACTTTCCAGGAACATCAGGTGCGCCGGCACCATGTAGTCCGGCAACCGGCGTTTCAACGCCTGGCGCAAGCTTTCGCGGCACTGCGCTTGCGCGGCCGTGTCGTTGGCCACCGCCGGGTCGAGTGCAACGATATAGGCCACCAGCTGTTTTCCGCTCGGCCCGGCCTGGGCCACCACCACCGCTTCACGCACCGAGTCCTGCTCCCGCAGGCGCGCTTCGATCTCGCCCAGCTCGATACGGAAACCGCGGATTTTCACCTGATGGTCGACTCGACCCAGGTAGTCCACCACGCCGTCCGGCCGGCCACGGGTCAGGTCGCCGCTGCGGTACACGCGGCTGCCCGGTGCGCCGAAGGGGTCCGGGACAAAACGTTCGGCGGTCAATGCCGGACGCTCCAGGTAACCACGGGCCACGCCTTCGCCGCCGAGGTACAACTCACCGGCCACGCCGATCGGTTGCAGGTTCAGTTGCGCGTCCAGCACGTAACCGCTGCGGTTGCCCAACAGTTCGCCGATGGGTGCATAGGCCGCGCCGCATGGATCGCCCTTACGCGCCTTCCACAGCAGCGGCGTGACCACGGTTTCGGTCGGGCCGTAGCCGTTGAACAAATAGGTCGGACGCAGTGCGCGCCAGGCCAGGTCGTAGCTGGACTGCGCCACCGCGTCACCACCGAAGCAATAAACACGGACTGCCGGTGGGTTGCCGTCGCGCTCGGCATGCTCGGCCAGTTGTTGCAGGTACACCGGCGGGAATACACCCACAGTCACGCCATGGCGATGCATCTGCGCGTAGGTGTGTTCCGGCAGCCACAGGCTGTCGTCGCGGATCAGCACCCGGGCGCCGTTGATCAGCGGGTGCATCCAGCCTTCGTGGGAGCCGTCGAAGGCGAAGGACATAAAGTGCAGCTCGCAATCCGCCGGGGTCATTTCATAGCGTTCGCCGGTGGCGATGATGTGCGCCACCAACGGACCGTGGGAGACCGCCACGCCTTTGGGCATGCCGGTGGAGCCGGAGGTGTAGATCACGTAGGCCAGGTTGTCGCCGTCCAGCGCCACGTTCGGCGCGCTGTCGTCCTCCCCTGCCCAGTCCTGGGTGCGGTCCACTGCCAGGCTGTCCAACCCGTCCGGAATCGGCAGCTGTTGCTGCACCGCGGTGTGGGTCAGCAGCAACTTGGCGCGGCTGTCCTGCATCATGTACAGCAGGCGATCGCGCGGGTATTCCACGTCCAGCGGCACATACACGCCGCCAGCTTTCAACACCGCGAGGAAGGCCACCATGATCTCGGCGCTGCGCGGCATGGCGATCGCCACCCGCACTTCCGGGCCGACGCCACGGGCGATCAGCGCCCGGGCCAGGCGGTTGGCGCTACGCTCCAGCTCGCCGTAGGTCAGTTGCCGATCACCAAAGATCACCGCCACCGCATCCGGGTTGTTGCGGGCCTGATCGGCGACCAGCTCATGCACCAGGCGCTTGGCCGGGAAGCCGGAATCCGTGCGATCCCACAGGGTCAGGATCTGCTGCCGTTCGGCGCTGTCGAGCAGGTTCAACTGGCCGATGCTCTGCCGTGGATCGGCGACCATGGCCTGCAACAGGTTCTGCCAGTGCCGGGCCATGCGCTCCACGGTGGCCGGCTCGAACAGGTCCAGGGCATAACCCAGGGACGCCCAGATGCCCTCCTCGGCTTCCTGGATATCCAGGTCCAGATCGAAGTGCGCGGTGCGGCTGTCCCACTCCAGGCCCTCGACCCGCAGGCCGGGCAACTGTTGCTCGGCACGAGCGCCACGGGCGTCGGTCTGGTGATTGAACATCACCTGGAACAGCGGGTTGTGGCTCAGGCTGCGCTCGGGTTGCAAGGCCTCCACCAGTTGCTCGAATGGCAGGTCCTGGTGGGCCTGGGCCTCCAGCGCGCGCTGCTTGACCTGTTGCAACAGCTGGGCAACCGTCATCTGCCCGTCGATATCGGCCTTGAGCACCTGGGTGTTGACGAAGAAGCCGATCAGGCGCTCGGTCTCGACCCGGTTGCGGTTGGCGATCGGGATGCCGACGCGCACATCCTCCTGGCCGCTGTAGCGGTGCAACAGGGTCTGGAAAGAAGCCAGCAACAGCATGAACAGGGTCACGCCCTGCTGCTGGGCCATAGCCTTGAGCTGGGTGGCCAGCAGCGGGTCCAGGGCGATGCCCAGGCGCGCGCCGCGATGGCTTTGCACCGCCGGACGCTGATGGTCGAACGGCAATTCCAGCACCGGCTGTTCGCCGCCCAGTTGGCCCATCCAGTAATCCAGCTGGCGTTCTCTTTCGCCAGCGTCCATCCACCCGCGCTGCCATGCGGCGTAGTCCGCGTACTGGATCGGCAAGACCGGCAACTGCAGGTCCTGGTCCTGGCTGTAGGCCGCATACAGCTGCACCAGCTCATCGACCATGATCTGCATCGACCAGCCATCGGAGACGATGTGGTGCTGCACCAGCACCAGCACATGCTCCTCCTCACTCAAGCGCAGCAGCTTGACCCGCAACAGCGGGCCCCGCTCCAGGTCGAACGGCCGGGCGATTTCCGCTTCCACCAGGGTTTTAAGCTGGGCTTCATCGGCCTCGGCCAGTGCGATATCGACGGACGCTGCGCCGCGAATTACCTGCACCGTGCGCTGACCGTCCTGTTGCAAATGAGTACGCAGGCTTTCATGGCGCGCCACCAGGGTGTCGAAGCTGCGTTGCAGCGCGGCCTGGTCCAGGCGGCCTTTCAGGCGCAGGGCGCTGGGCACATGGTAAGCAGCGCTTTCGGGCTCCAGCTGCCAGAGGAACCACTGGCGCTCCTGGGCATAGGACAGGGCCAGGGGCTGGCCGCGCTCGACCGGCAGCATGGCCGGCGCCTGGGCGCCCTCGGCATCGCCGGCCGGCAAGGCGCGGACGAAACCTTCCAGGCGCGGCTGCTCGAACAGGGTCCTGAGCGGCACTTCCAGCCCCAGGGTATGGCGCAGGCGCGAGACCACCTGCATGGCCAGCAGCGAGTGACCGCCCAATTCGAAAAAGTGGTCGGTGAGGCCGACGCGCTCGGCGCCGAGGATATCCGCCCAGATCGCCGCCACCTGTTGCTCCACGGCGCTCACCGGCGCGACCCAGGCCTGCTGCGCCTGGCTGGCGTCCGGTTGCGGCAGGGCCTGACGGTCCAGCTTGCCGTTGGGGTTGAGCGGCATGCGCTCCAGGAACAGCAGGTGCGCGGGCACCATGTAGTCCGGCAATTGCTCGCGCAACGCGGCCTTGAGCCGCTCGCCCAGGGCCTGTTGCTGCTCTGGCGATGTCAGCGGCTGCGTCGCCACCACATAGCCGATCAGCTGGCTGTCGGCGGCCAGCAGCACGGCTTCGCGCACCTCGGCCTGGGCCAGCAGCAAGGCTTCGATTTCCCCCAGCTCGATACGGAAACCACGAATCTTCACCTGATGGTCGACCCGGCCGACGTACTCGATCACCCCGTCGGCGCGGTAGCGCGCCAGGTCGCCGGTGCGGTACAGCCGCTCGCCCGAACCGGCAAACGGATCGGGCATGAAGCGCTCCGCCGTCAGCAGCGGGCGCTGCAGGTAGGCCCGCGCCAGGCCGCTGGCACTGCCGATATAGAGTTCGCCCACGGCTCCCACCGGCAACAGGTTGAGGTCGCGGTCCAGCACATACAGGGCCCGCCCCGGCAACGAGCGGCCGATCGGGCTGGCCGTGGCGCTCATGACCGGGTCGGCCGCGCAGCAGTCCAGCACGCTGGAGACCACGGTGGCCTCGGTCGGGCCATAGGTGTTGAGCAGCCGCACCTGCTCCAGGCCGGCCCGGCGCCACTGGGCAGGACCGTCGAGGGGCATCGCTTCGCCGCCGATATGCACCTGGCGCAAGGCGCCATAGGCGCGCGGGCCGGCCGCCAGGCAATCGAGCAGGAACAGGTTCCAGTAGGCGGTCGGCAAGTCGACCAGGGTAATGCCCTGGCGGATGATTTCGCTGTACAGGCGGGCGCTGTCCCACAGCTCGGGACCGCGCAGGACCACGCTGGCGCCCTGGGTCAGGGCCGGGTACAGCTGCTCGACGAAGCCGTCGAAGTTCAGGGTGGCGAATTGCAGGACGTGGTCATCCCGGGACAGCCGCGAATAAGCCGCGGCGATCCCGGCGAACTCGCTCAGGGCGGCGTGATCGATGGCCACGCCCTTGGGCTTGCCGGTGGAACCCGAGGTGTAGATCACATACGCCAGGTTGTGCGGATCGACCGCCAGCCCTGGATCGCTCTCGACGCATGACGCCAGTTGCCCGTCCGCCAGATCGATATCCAGGGCCGCCAGGTCGGCCGGCAAGGGCAGGCGCTGGCGCAGGTGGGACTGGGTCAGCACCAGGCGCACGGCGCTGTCTTCGAGCATGTGCACCAGGCGCTCGCGGGGATATTGCGGGTCCAGCGGCACATAGGCACCGCCGGCCTTGAGCACCGCCAGCAGGCTGACCACCATGGCGAAGGAACGCTCGACCGCGATCCCCACCAGCACTTCCGGGCCGACGCCCTGGCCGATCAGGTAATGCGCCAGGCGGTTGGCCTGGCGGTTCAGTTCGGCATAGCTCATGCGCTGCTCGTCCAGCAGCAGGGCCACGGCATCGGGACGCTGCCGGGCCTGCGCCTCGAACAGCCGATGCACAGGCTCTTGCGCCGCGACGGTGGCGCCGGCATTCCATTCCCGGAGCATGCGCTGCTGTTCGTCCGCGCTCAGCAGCGGCAGCTCGCCGATCAGTTTCTGCGAACTATCGAGCATGCCGCGCAGCAGCCCTTGCCAGTGCTGCGCCAGGCGCTCCACGGTGGCCGCCTCGAACAGGTCGGTGGCGTAGGTCAGGGACGCCCAGAGGTCGTCACCGGACTCCTGGGTGTCCAGGCTCAGGTCGAAGTGGGTGGTGTGGCTGTCCCACTCCAGGCCTTCCACGCGCAAACCGGGCAACTGCTGTTCGGCGCGGGCGCCACGGGCGTTGGCCTGGTGGTTGAACATCACCTGGAACAGCGGGTTGTGGCTCAGGCTGCGCTCGGGTTGCAGCGCTTCGACCAATTGCTCGAACGGCAGGTCCTGGTGGGCCTGGGCCTCCAGCGCGCGCTGCTTGGTCTGTTGCAGCAAATGGGTGACGGTCATCTGCCCGTCGAGATCGGCCTTGAGCACCTGGGTGTTGACGAAAAAGCCGATCAGGTGCTCGGTCTCGACCCGGTTGCGGTTGGCGATCGGCACGCCGATGCGGATATCCGACTGGCCGCTGTAGCGGTACAGCAGGGTCTGGAACGAGGCCAGCAGGAGCATGAACATTGTCACGCCTTCGCGCTGCGCCAGGCCTTTGAGACCCGCCGCCAGCGACGCCTCCAGCTTCAGGTCGAGACGCGCGCCGCGCTGGCTCTGCACCGCCGGGCGCGGATAGTCCAGAGGCAGCTCCAGCACCGGCTGCTCGCCCCCCAGCAGGGCGCACCAGTAATCCAGCTGGCGCTCCTTCTCCCCCGCTTCCATCCAGCTGCGTTGCCACAGCGCGTAGTCGGCGTACTGGATCGGCAGCGCCGGCAATTGCAGGTCCTGGCCTTGGCTCTGCCCCTGACTGTAGCCGGCGTACAACTGCACCAGCTCGGCCACCATCACCTGCATCGACCAGCCATCGGAAACGATATGGTGCTGCACCAGCACCAGCACATGTTCGTCCTCGGCCAGGCGCAGCAGCCTGACCCGCAGCAGCGGGCCCTGCTGCAAGTCGAAGGGCCGGGCGATTTCCGCTTCCACCAGGGTCTTGAGCCGCGCATCGTCGGCGCCCTCGGCCTCGACCCGCACGATCTCGACGCTGGCCTGGGCATCGACCACCTGCAGCGTGCGCTCGGCATCCATCTGCAAACGGGTGCGCAGGCTTTCATGGCGCGCCACCAGAGCATCGAAGCTGCGCTGCAACGCGACCTGGTCCAGCCGGCCTTTCAGGCGCAGGGCGCTGGGTATGTGATAGGTGACGCTGTCCGGTTCCAACTGCCAGAGGAACCACTGGCGTTCCTGGGCATAGGACAGCGGCAGGCTGTCGACCTCCATACGGGTCGGGGCAATCGGCAGCTGGGCGAAGCTCATGCCACGGCTTTGCAGCCGTTTGTAAAACAGCTTGCGTTGTTCCAGAGGCAGGCGAACGAAGCGAGACACCAGATCGATATTTTCATTGGAAAGCATTGTTCAAATCGCCTCAAGTTCGCTCAAGAAATCTCTAAGATCATCAAAATCGGCAGTACTGCCCGACCGGCAATCGCCGGCGGCCTTGGCATAGGCCTGCAACGACTCGGTCTGGAACAGCGCGGCCAACGGCACTTCAAGCCCCAGCTCGGCATGCACCCGCGAGGTGATCTGGGTCGCCAGCAGGGAATGACCGCCCAGCTCGAAGAAGTGGTCGTTCAAACCGACCCGTGGCAAACCCAGGACCTCGGCCCAGATGGCCGCGATCTGTTGTTCCAGTTCGTTTTCGGGCGCCACGTATTCCTGTTGCAACAGGCTGGCGTCCGGCAGTGGCAGCCCCTTGCGGTCCAGCTTGCCGTTGGGGGTCAGCGGCATCTGTTCGAGGAACATCAGGTGCGTCGGCACCATGTAGTCCGGCAGACGAGCCTTCAGCGCCCGGCGCAGGTTCTCGCGGCACGTCGCCTGGGCGGCAGCATCCGCGGCCACTGTCGGGTCCAGGGTGACGATGTAACCCACCAACTGCTTGCCGCTCGGCCCGGCCTGGGCCACCACCACCGCTTCGCGCACCGAGTCCTGCTCGCGCAGGCGGGCTTCGATCTCGCCCAGCTCGATACGGAAACCGCGGACTTTCACCTGATGGTCGACCCGCCCCAGGTAGTCCACCACGCCGTCCGGCCGGCCACGGGTCAGGTCGCCGCTGCGGTACACGCGGCTGCCCGGTGCGCCGAAGGGGTCCGGGACAAAACGTTCGGCGGTCAATGCCGGACGCTCCAGGTAACCACGGGCCACGCCTTCGCCGCCGAGGTACAACTCACCGGCCACGCCGATCGGTTGCAGGTTCAGTTGCGCGTCCAGCACGTAACCGCTGCGGTTGCCCAACAGTTCGCCGATGGGTGCATAGGCCGCGCCGCATGGATCGCCCTTACGCGCCTTCCACAGCAGCGGCGTGACCACGGTTTCGGTCGGGCCGTAGCCGTTGAACAAATAGGTCGGACGCAGTGCGCGCCAGGCCAGGTCGTAGCTGGACTGCGCCACCGCGTCACCACCGAAGCAATAAACACGGACTGCCGGTGGGTTGCCGTCGCGCTCGGCATGCTCGGCCAGTTGTTGCAGGTACACCGGTGGGAATACCCCCACAGTCACGCCATGGCGATGCATCTGCGCGTAGGTGTGTTCCGGCAGCCACAGGCTGTCGTCGCGGATCAGCACCCGGGCGCCGTTGATCAGCGGGTGCATCCAGCCTTCGTGGGAGCCGTCGAAGGCAAAGGACATGAAATGCAGCTCGCAATCCGCCGGGGTCATTTCATACCGTTCGCCAGTGGCGATGATGTGCGCCACCAACGGGCCATGGGATACGGCCACACCTTTCGGCATGCCGGTGGAGCCGGAGGTGTAGATCACGTAGGCCAGGTTGTCGCCGTCCAGCGCCACGTTCGGCGCGCTGTCGCTGTAATCGGCCCAGTCCTGGGTGCGGTCCACCGCCAGGCTGTCCAGCCCGTCCGGGATCGGTAGCTGTTGCTGCACCGCGGTGTGGGTCAGCAGCAACTTTGCGCGGCTGTCCTGCATCATGTACAGCAGGCGATCGCGCGGGTATTCCACGTCCAGCGGCACATACACGCCGCCAGCTTTCAACACCGCGAGGAAGGCCACCATGATCTCGGCGCTGCGCGGCATGGCGATCGCCACCCGCACTTCCGGGCCGACGCCACGGGCGATCAGCGCCCGGGCCAGGCGGTTGGCGCGGCTTTCCAGCTCGCCGTAGCTCAACTGTTGCTCGCCGAAAAGCACCGCTACGGCCTCGGGATTTTCCCTGGCGCGGTCGGCCACCAATTCATGCACCAGACGCTGGGCCGAGAAGCCGGCATCCGTGCGATCCCACAGGGTCAGGATCTGCTGCTGTTCGCTATCGTCGAGCAGCACCACCTGGGCAAGGCTCTGCTGCCGGTCGGCGACCATGCCTTGCAACAGGTTCTGCCAATGCCGGGCCATGCGCTCGATGGTCGCGGCCTCGAACAGGTCGGTGGCATAACTCAGGGACGCCCGCAGCTCGGCCGGCGCCTCCTCGATATCCAGGGCCAGGTCGAACTGGGCCACGCCTTCGTCCCAGGTCACCACGTCGATATCCAGTTGCGCCATGGACTGCAATTGACTGTCGGCCGAGGTCACGCGGTGGTTGAACATCACCTGGAACAGCGGGCTGAGGCTCAGGCTGCGCTCGGGTTGCAGCGCCTCCACCAGTTGCTCGAACGGCAGGTCCTGGTGGGCCTGGGCCTCCAGCGCGCGCTGCTTGACCTGTTGCAACAGCTGGGCAACCGTCATCTGCCCGTCGATATCGGCCTTGAGCACCTGGGTGTTGACGAAGAAGCCGATCAGGCGCTCGGTCTCGACCCGGTTGCGGTTGGCAATCGGCACGCCGACGCGAATGTCTTCCTGGCCGCTGTAGCGATGCAGCAGGGCCTGGAACGAAGCCAGCAACAGCATGAACAGGGTCACGCCCTCGCCCTGGGCCAGGGTCTGGAGGTCCGCCAGCAGCTGCGCATCCAGCCGCAGGTCCAGGCGCGCGCCACGGTGGCTTTGCACCGCCGGGCGCGGGTGATCGAACGGCAATTCCAGCACCGGCTGTTCGCCGCCCAGCTGTTGCATCCAGTAGTCCAGCTGGCGCTGTTTCTCGCCGGCTTCCATCCACTGGCGTTGCCATACGGCGTAGTCCGCGTACTGGATCGGCAGCGCCGGCAAGTGCAGGTCCTGGCCCTGGCTGTAGGCGCCGTACAACTGCACCAGCTCATCGACCATGACCTGCATCGACCAACCGTCGGAGACGATGTGGTGCTGCACCAGCACCAGCACATGCTCATCCTCGGCCAGGCGCAGCAGCTTGACCCGCAACAGCGGCCCCTGCTGCAAATCGAACGGCCGGGCAATCTCTTCCATCACCCGGGCCTTGAGGCTGGCCTCGTCGGTTGTCGCCAGAGCGATGTCGAGGGTTGCCTCGGCGCGAATCACCTGCACCGTGCGCTGGCCATCCTGCTGCAGATGGGTGCGCAGGCTTTCATGACGCGCCACCAGGCTGTCGAAGCTGCGCTGCAACGCAGCCGGGTCCAGCCAGCCCTTCAGGCGCAGGGCGCTGGGGATATGGTAGGCGGCGCTCTGCGGCTCCAGCTGCCAGAGGAACCACTGGCGTTCCTGGGCATAGGACAGCGGCAACGGCAGGTCGCGGCTGATCCTGTGGATCGCCGGGACCTCGCTGGCCACGTTACCCAGCGCGTTGACGAAATCCCCCAGCAGCGGTTGCTCGAACAGGGTCTTCAGCGCGACCTCGATGCCCAGCGCCTGGCGTACCCGCGAGACCACCCGCGTGGCCAGCAGGGAGTGGCCGCCCAGCTCGAAGAAGTGGTCTTCCAGGCCGATGCGTTCGGCCCCCAGGATATCCGCCCAGATCGCCGCGACCTGTTGTTCTTTCTCGCTGACCGCCGGCACATGGCGTTTCTGCAACAGGCTGGCGTCCGGTTTCGGCAGGGCCTTGCGGTCCAGCTTGCCGTTCGGCGTCAGCGGCATGCGTTCGAGGAACAGCAGGTAGGCCGGCACCATGTAGTCCGGCAGCGATTCGCGCAGGGCCGCCTTGAAGCGCTCGCGCAGCACTGCCTGATCCGCCTCGGTGGTCGCGTCCCGAGTCACGTCCTGGAGGACCAGATAGGCGACCAGTCGATCGTTCTCGGCCAGCACCACCGCTTCGCGGACCTCGGCCTGGTCCCGCAGGCGGCTTTCGATTTCCCCCAGCTCGATACGGAAACCGCGCACCTTCACCTGATGGTCGACCCGGCCGATGTACTCGACCACACCATCGGCGCGATAACGCGCCAGGTCGCCGGTGCGGTACAGCCGCGCGCCCGAACCGCCGAACGGATCGGGCACGAAGCGCTCGGCGGTCAGCGCCGCCTGGCCGTGGTAACCACGGGCCAGGCCGACACCGCCGATCAGCAGCTCGCCGGTGGCACCTACCGGGCACGGCGCCAGGTCGGCATTGAGGATAAACAGCGAGGTATTGGCAATCGGCCGACCGACAAAGGGCTGGGCGTCGCACAGGCGATAGGCCGCCGACCAGATGGTGGTTTCGGTCGGACCATAGAGGTTCCACACCGTGCCTTGCAGGTCGAGCATGCGCTGGGCCAGGTCGTTCGGCAGCGCCTCGCCGCCGCACAGGCACTTGACGCCGCGCAACAGGGAATGCCGCTCGCTGTCGAGCAGCATGCGCCAGGTCGATGGCGTGGCCTGCACCACACTGGCCGCCCGGGCTTGCAGCAGGTCGAGAATCGCTTGCGGGTCCAGCGCCAGCGCCTGGTCGCCCAGCACCACGGTCGCGCCCACGCTCAGCGGTACATAAAGCTCCAGGGCGAAGATGTCGAAGGAGAAGGTGGTCAGCGACAGCATCCGCTCGTCACGGCCGATCCCCAGGGTCGTGGCCATGCCGCTGGTGAAGCTGCTCAGCGCCTGATGACGGATCATCACGCCCTTGGGCTTGCCGGTGGAGCCCGAGGTGTAGATCACATACGCCAGATGCTCAGGCGACTGCACTGCATTCGGGTTCTCGGTGCTGAACCCGGCGTCGGCGCCCTGTCCGTCCACCAGCAGTACCCGCGGGCCGCTTGGCAGTTGCAAGCGCTCGCGCAAACGCTCCTGGGTCAGCAGCACCTGGGCACGGCTGTCTTCGAGCATGAAGGCCAGGCGCTCGGCCGGGTATTGCGGATCGAGCGGCACATAGGCGCCGCCGGCCTTGAGGGTGGCCAGCAGGCCGACCACCATCTCCACCGAACGCTCCAGCGCCACTGCCACCAGCACGTCCGGACCGACCCCGGCGTCCATCAGGCGATGGGCCAGGCGGTTGGCGCGGCGGTTCAGTTCGGCATAGGTCAGCGCCTCGCCGTTGCAGTGCAGGGCAATGGCCTGCGGTTGCGCCAACGCCTGGGCCTCGAAGAACTGATGCACGCCCTGGTCCTGTGGATAAGCGGTCGCCGTGGCGTTCCAGTGATGCACGATCTGCTGCCACTGCGGTTCGCTGAGCAGCGGCAAATCATCCAGGCGCGCCGAGGCCTGGGTGGTCACGGCTTGCAGCAGGTTCTGCCAGTGCCGCATCAGGCGTTCCACGGTGGCCGCTTCGAACAGGTCGCTGGCATAGGTCAAGGAGGCCCAGAGACCTTCGGCGGTCTCCTGGGTGTCCAGGTTGAGGTCGAACTGCGCGGTGTGGCTGTTCCACTGCAAGCCTTCCATCAGCAGGCCGGGCAGTTGCCGGGTGTTACGCGCGTCGCTCTGATGGTTGAACATCACCTGGAACAGCGGGTTGTGGCTCAGGCTACGCTCAGGTTGCAGTGCCTCCACCAGCTGCTCGAACGGCAGGTCCTGATGGCTCTGCGCTTGCAGCGCGCGCTGCCTGACCTGCTGCAACAGCCCGGCAAAGGTCATCTGAGCGTCGATATCGGCCTTGAGCACCTGGGTGTTGACGAAGAAGCCGAGCAGATGTTCGGTTTCCACCCGGTTGCGGTTGGCGATCGGTACGCCTATGCGGATATCCGCCTGGCCGCTGTAGCGGTACAGCAGGGTCTGGAACGCGGCCAGCAACAGCATGAACATCGTCACGCCTTCGCGCTGGGCCAGGGCCTTGAGCTGCTGCACCAATTCCGGCTCCAGCGCCAGATCCAGGCGCGCGCCACGATGGCTCTGCAGCGCCGGGCGTGGACGATCCAGGGGCAACTCCAGCACCGGCTGTTCGCCACCCAGCAAGGTTTGCCAGTAATCCAGCTGGCGCGCCTTCTCCCCTGCTTCCATCCAGTTGCGCTGCCACTGGGCGTAGTCGGCGTACTGGATCGGCAGCGCCGGCAGTTGCAGGTCCTGGCCCTCACGGTAAGCGGCGTACAGCTGCACCAGCTCATCGACCATGATCTGCATCGACCAGCCGTCGGAGACGATATGGTGCTGGACCAGCACCAGCACATGCTCCTGCGCGCTCAAGCGCAGCAGGCTGACCCGCAACAGCGGGCCCTGTTCCAGGTCGAACGGCCAGGCGATTTCCTCGTCCACCAGGCTTTCCAGCCGGGCTTCGTCGGCCTCGATCAAGCGGATCGCGATGGCCCCTTCGGCGTCGATCACCTGCACGGTGCGTTCGCCGTCCTGCAACAGACGGGTGCGCAGGCTTTCGTGGCGCGCCACCAGGGCATCGAAACTGCGCTGCAAGGCGTCCAGGTCCAGCTTGCCCTTCAGGCGCAGGGCGCTGGGCACATGGTAGGCGGCGCTGTCGGGCTCCAGCTGCCAGAGGAACCACTGGCGTTCCTGGGCATAGGACAACGCCAGCGGCTGGCCACGTTCCAGGACCTGCATCGGCGGCGTGCCGGCCCCTTGCACCCCAGCGCAGGCGGCGGCGAAAGCGCCCAGGGTCGGCTGCTCGAACAAGGTCCGTAGCGGCACTTCCAGGTGCAGCTCATGACGGACCCGGGAGATGACCTGGGTGGCCATCAGCGAGTGCCCGCCGCGCGCGAAGAAGTGCTCGCCCAGGCCGACAGGCGCGCTTTGCAAGACGTCTTCCCAGATCGCCGCGAGCTGGCGCTGCAAGCGGGTTTGCGGCGCTTGATAAGCCTCGCCGCCCTGAGTCTGGTCGGGTTTGGGCAGGGCCTTGCGGTCCAGCTTGCCGTTGTTGTTCAGCGGCAGGCGGTCGAGCAACAGCAGGTGGCTCGGCAGCATGTAGTCCGGCAACGAACGGGCCAGCGCCTGCAACAGTTGCGCGCGATAAGCGTCCTGCGATGGCGGGGTCGCCAGGGCCGGATCGCTGGCCACCACATACGCCACCAGTTGCGCGCCCGCCGGGCTGTCCTGGGCGATCACCGCCGCCTCGCGCACCTGTTCCAGGGCTTGCAGGCAGGCTTCGATCTCGCCCGTTTCGATGCGGAAACCGCGAATCTTCACCTGATGGTCGATACGGCCGACGTACTCCAGGTCCGCGCCGTTGTAACGGGCCAGGTCACCGCTGCGATAGAGCCGCGCCCCCGGTTCGGCGGCGAAGGGGTCGGGCAGGAAACGCTCGGCGGTCAAGCCGGGGCGATCGAAATAACGCTGCGCCAGGCCGGACGACGCGCCAATGCACAGCTCACCGACACCACCGGCCGGCAACAGCTGGCCGGCGCTGTCGAGGACATAGAGCGTGCGTCCGCCAATGGCCCGGCCGATCGGCACGCCAAAGGCATCGCTGGCGTCTTCCAGGCGACACTCATGCACGCTGGAGACCACCGTGGCCTCGGTCGGGCCGTAGGTATTGAGCAGGCGCACATGCCCCAGGCCAGCCTCGTGCCACAGGCGCAGGCCTTCGACGGACATGGCTTCGCCGCCCACATGCATCTGGCGCAGGCGGCCCAGGGAACGCTTGGCGTCGATCGCGCACTCGCGGGCCAGCAGGTACCAGTAAGCCGCCGGCAAGTCGGCCAGGGTCACGCCATGGCGGACCATCTCGTCCGCCAGTTGCCCGACATCCCAGGGCTCGTCGCCACGCATGACCAGGGCCGCGCCGACGCAGAGTGGTGGATAGCACTGCTCGACAAAACCGTCGAAGCTCACGGTGGCGAACTGCAGAACCCGGTCCTCGGCCGTCAGCCGCGAATACTCCGCGGCGGTCTGGCAGAACTCGCGCAGCGCGCCGTGATCGATGGCCACGCCCTTGGGCAGGCCAGTGGAACCGGAGGTGTAGATCACATACGCCAGGTCGCTGGCGGCGGCGCGGTTCTGCGGATCGCTGTCGGCATACGCCGCCAGCTCAGTGTGCAGATCGTCCAGGCGCAACGCTGCCAAGCCCAGTCGCGGCAACGATGCCGGCAGTACCAGATCTTCCAGCAGCCCGGCTGCGCACAGCAGCAGGTCCAGGCGGCTGTCCTCGATCATGTAGGCCAGACGTTCGGCCGGGTATTTCGGGTCGAGCGGCACATAGGCCGCGCCGCTTTTGAGCACCGCCAGCAGGCTGACGATCAACTGCGGGCCTCGCCCCATGGCCAGGCCGACCCGCTGGCCGGGCGCCACGCCCTGCTCCAGCAGGCGGTGCGCCAGGCGGTTGGCCAGGGCATTCAACTGGCCATAACTCAAGCGTTGGTCGCCGGCTTGCAGCGCCAGCGCGTCCGGGGTGGCGGCGGCCTGCGCGGCAAAACGCTGGTGCACCAGCTGTTCGCTGTGCAGGTGCAGCGCCTGGGGCTGGCTCACGGCGAGGACCGCGGCCTGCCCGGCGCCATCCAGCAGGCGCAGTTCGCCCAGCGGCGCCTGCGGCGAGACGACCATCTGCGCCAGCAGGTGCTGGAGGTCGGCGCTCAATTGCGCGACCTGGGCGGCGCTGAAGCGCGCCAGGTCATAGCTGAACTCCAGGCTCAGCCCGGCGCCGAGCTCGATGCCCAGGGTCAGCGGATAGTGGGTGCGCTCGTGGTTGTGCAGCTCACCGAACGCCAGTCCGGCCGGCGCGCCGCCCTTGAGGGCCTCGGCCACCGGGAAGTTCTCGAACACCAGCAGGCTGTCGAACAGTGCCGTGCCCTGCTGCCCCGCCCAGCCCTGGATGTCGTAGAGCGGTATATGTTCGTACTCGCGCATGCTCAGGTTGAGGTTCTGCAGCGCGGCCAGCCACTGGTTCAGCGGCTGGTCCGGCGCCGCCGCGCAGACCAGCGGCAGGGTATTGATGAACAGCCCCAGTTGCTGCTCGATACCCGGCAAGGCCGCCGAACGCCCGGCCACCGTGGCGCCGAAGACCACGCAATCCTGCCCGGTATAGCGTTGCAGCAGCAGGCCCCAGGCCGCTTGCACCAGGGTGTTGAGGGTGACCTTGTGCTGCCGGGCGAAGTCCGCCAGCCGCTGGGTCGCGGCTGCGTCCAGGGCCACTCGGTACTCGGCGCTGCCGCTGCCGTCGACCGGCGGACGCAAGGCCTCGGCCAGCAATGTCGGGGTTTGCAGCGGGGCCAGCACGGCCTTCCAGAACTGTTCGCCAGCAGCGCTCGACTGCTGCTGCAACCAGCCCAGGTAGTCGCTGTATTGACTCAAGGGCTGACTCAAGGGCTGGCCCGGGGCCTGTCCGGCATAGTCCTGGATCACTTCGGCGAGCAGCTGCGCGTTGCTCCAGCCGTCCATCAGGATGTGGTGGCTGGTGTAGATCAGGTGCCAGGCATCGTCGCCGCAGCGGACCAGTTGCAGGCGCAGCAGCGGCGCGCCGCTCAGTTCGAAACCACGCTTGCGCTCGGCGCTCGCCAGGATTTCGAGGTCCGCGGCGGCGTCCTCGATGACCTGCCATGGCAGGTCGACGTGACGGTGTACCACCTGGTGCGCGACTTCCAGCCCCAGCCAGTGGAAGCTGCTGCGCAGGATCGCGTGGCGGTCCAGCGCGGCTTGCCAGGCACAAGCGAAGGCCTGGAGATCCAGGCCGCGGATATCCAGGCGCAGCTGATTGATATAGGCCTCGGCCTGGGGCTCGTACAGGGTGTGGAACAGCATGCCCTGCTGCATCGGCGACAGCGGATAGAGGTCTTCGATGGCGCTGCTGTCCGGAGCCAGCGCATCCAGCTGAGCCTGGCCGATGGTCGCCAGTGGGAAGTCCGACGGCGTGGCCTGGCCGGCCGGGACCGTGCAGCAATGGGCGATCAGCGCCTTGAGCTCCAAGACATAGGCGTCGGCCAGGCGCTGCACGGTGGCGTCCTCGAACATCTCGTGGCTGAAACCCCATTGCAGCGCCAGCTCGCCACCGTAGACCTGCCCTTCCAGGGTCAGCCAGTTGGCCAGCGGCGCATCCGGGTCCTGGGCGCGGCCGCTGCTTTCCACGGCAGGGACCAGCAGCGCCGTGTCGTCGAACTGACGGTCGAACTGCCCCAGGTAGTTGAAGGTGATGCGCGGCGCCGGCAACGCCTGCAGCAGCTCGCGGCTGCCCGGCTCGCCCAGGTAACGCAGCAGGCCATAGCCCAGGCCTTTGCCCGGCACGGCGCGCAGTTGTTCCTTGATCGCCTTGATCGCGCTCGCCAGTTCGTCCTGGGGTTGCAGGCGGACCGGGAACAGGCTGGTGAACCAGCCGACGGTGCGGCTCAGGTCCAGGTCAGCGGACAGCTCTTCGCGAGCAAGGTTTTCACGGCCATGGCCTTCGAGCTGGATCAGTGCCGCGTCCTGCCCGCTCCAGCGGCAGAGCACCCGGGCCAGCGCGGTCAGCAGCAGGTCGTTGACCTGGGTGCGATAGGCCGCCGGCGCGCTTTGCAGCAGTTGCCGGGTCAGCTCGCTGTCCAGCCGCGATTCGATCTTGCGCTCCAGGCGATTGTGCAGGCCGCCTTGCGGGTTATCGCACGGCAGGTCGAGCCCGGCCTGTTGCTGCGCCTGCCAGTAAGGCAGTTGCGCCTCCATTTGCCGGACATGGCTTTGCAGTTGTTCGGCCCAGGCCTGGTAGGCGCTGGTCTTGGCCGGCAAGGCCACTGCGTTACCCGCCGCCAGCTGGCCGTAGGCGCGCTGCAGGTCCTCGAGCACGATGCGCCAGGACACGCCGTCCACCACCAGGTGGTGGATGACCAGCAACAGGCGCTGGCTGCCATCGGCCAGATCCATCAGCGCGGCCCGCAACAACGGCCCCTGCTGCAGGTTCAGGCTGCGCTGGGCCTCGTCGCAGAGCACAGCCAGGGCTTCGGTGTTTTCAGCCTGGCACTGCCACAGGCCACTCTCGGCGAGCGGTGCGGCGTGGCTTTGCTGCCAGCCGTCGGCGCCCTGGACAAAACGCAGGC
Organism: Pseudomonas chlororaphis subsp. chlororaphis; assembly: GCF_003945765.1. Taxonomy (NCBI): domain Bacteria; kingdom Pseudomonadati; phylum Pseudomonadota; class Gammaproteobacteria; order Pseudomonadales; family Pseudomonadaceae; genus Pseudomonas; species Pseudomonas chlororaphis. The sequence continues at coordinate 4,713,941 of NZ_CP027712.1, forward strand.
GCAGGGCGTCGTGATGATTGAGCACTGCCGTCAGCGCGCCTTCCAGCCACTGCGCGTGCAGCTTCTGGCGCGGGGTCAGGAGCAGCGACTGGTTCCAGTGGCCACGTTCGGCAATCGCCTGCTCGAAGAAATACTCCTGGGCCGGGGTCAGGATCGCCTCGCCGCTGACCGGGCCCTGGTCGATCACGTTCGGGCTCTCGAACACCGCCGCCAGCGCCAGGCTGCGCACCGTCTGGTACTGGAACAGGTCCCGCGGGCTGAGGCGGATGCCGGCCTGGCGGGCGCGGCTGACCACCTGGATCGAGATGATCGAATCGCCGCCCAGTTCGAAGAAATTGTCTTCCAGGCCGACCTGCTCCAGGCCCAGGACGTCGCACCAGATCGCCGCCAGGGCTTTCTGCGTGGCGTCCTCGGGAGCGATGAAGGCCTGCTGCGCTGTGGCTTCGGGCAGCGGCAACGCCTTGCGATCGAGCTTGCCGTTGGCGGTGACCGGCAGTTTCGCCAAGGGCATCAGGTAAGCCGGCACCATGTATTCCGGCAGGCTGCCCAGCAGCCAGGCCTTGAGCTCCTGCTGCCAGGTGGCGGCCGGCTCGGCGTCTTCCAGTACCAGATAACCCACCAGCTGCTTGCCGCCCTGCACCAGCACCACGGCTTCGCGCACCAGCGGGTGCTGCATCAGGCGGGTCTCGATTTCGCCCAGTTCGATGCGCAGCCCGCGCAACTTGACCTGGTGATCGAGGCGGCCGAGGTATTCGATCACCCCGTCGGCGCGCTGGCGCACCCGGTCGCCGGTGCGATACAGGCGCGTGCCGGCCTCGAACGGGCTGGTGACGAAACGCTCGGCCGTCAGCCCCGGACGGCGATGGTAACTGCGGGCCAGGCCGGCGCCACCGAGGTACAGCTCGCCGGCGACACCGGCCGGCACCGGCGACAGCTCGGCGTCCAGCACATAGGTGCGCAGGTTGGCGATCGGACGGCCGATCGGCACGCTAGAAGCGCCCTCGTCGATACAGGTCCAGTGGGTCACGTCGATGGCCGCTTCCGTCGGCCCATAGAGGTTGTACAGCACGGCGTCCGGCAGCTTGGCGAACACCTGCTGCTGGGCATCCAGGGGCAAGGCTTCGCCGCTGCAGACAATGCGCTTGAGGCTGGCGCAGGCCTGTACGCCCGGCTCGTGGATGAACGCCTGGAGCATCGACGGCACAAAATGCAGGGTGCTGATGCCGTGCTTGACGATAGTCTCGATCAACAGCGCCGGCTCGCGATGGGCGCCCGGCGCGGCCACCACCAGGCGCGCACCGGTCAGCAGCGGCCAGAAGAATTCCCAGACCGACACGTCGAAGCTGAACGGGGTCTTTTGCAGCACCGCGTCGCTGCCATCCAGCCCATAGGCGTCCTGCATCCAGCACAGGCGGTTGACCAGCGCGGCGTGGCTGTTGCCGGCGCCCTTGGGCTTGCCGGTGGAACCCGAGGTGTAGATCACGTAGGCCAGGTTCAGCGGCCCGCTGACCAGGGCCAGCGGGGCTTCGCTGTAGCCGTCCAGCCAGTCCTGGCCCTGATCGAGGATCATGACCTTGACCGCCTCGGTCGGCAGCACCGACAGCAACGCGCTTTGCGTGAGCAACAGGGCGATGCCGCTGTCTTCGATCATGTAGGCCAGGCGGTCCAGCGGGTATTCCGGGTCCAGCGGCACATAGGCGCCGCCGGCCTTGAGGATCGCCAGCAGGCCGACCACCATTTCGATCGAGCGCTCGACACAGATACCCACCAGCACGTCCGGGCCCACCCCCTGCTCGCGCAGCAGGTGCGCCAGCTGGTTGGCCCGGGCGTCGAGCTGGGCGTAGCTCAGTTCGCGCCCGGCGAACACCAGGGCCGGCGCGTGCGGCGTGCGCTGCACCTGCTCTTCGATCAACTGGTGCAGGCAGCGCTCGACCGGATAGCGGGCCTCGGTCTGGTTCCACTCCAGCAGCAGTTGCTGCCGTTCGGCGGCGGCCAGCATCGGCAGCTCGCCGACCCGCTGCGCAGTATCGGCGACCATCGCCTGCAACAGGCGGGTCCAGTGCTGCGCCATGCGCTCGATGGTGGCGGCGTCGAACAGGTCGTTGGCGTAGGTCAGCGCGGCCTGCAGCTTGCCGGACTTTTCGAAGGTGTCCAGGGTGAGGTCGAACTGGGTGGTGCGGCTTTGCCACTCCACCAGGCTCAGCTCCAGGCCCGAGGCGGTGCTGACCGCGCTGATGTCGGCGACCTGCGGCTGGTGGTTGTACATCACCTGGAACAGCGGGGTATGGCTCAGGCTGCGCTCCAGCTTGAGCGCTTCCACCAGTTGCTCGAACGGCAGGTCCTGATGGGCCTGGGCGCCGAGGGCCGCTTCCTTGACCTGTTGCAGCAACTGGCTGACCGGCGTCTGCCCGTCCAGCCGGGTACGCAGCACCTGGGTGTTGACGAAGAAACCGATCAGCCCTTCGACTTCCGCGCGGTTGCGGTTGGCGATCGGCACGCCGACGCGGATGTCGTCCTGCCCGGTGTAGCGATGCAGCAGTACGTTGAAGGCCCCGAGCAGCAGCATGAACAGGGTCACGTTGTGCTGCCTGGCGGTGGCGCGCAGTTGCTCGGCCAGGGCCGGCTCGATGACGAAGTCATAGCGGGTGCCGCGATAGCTGGGCATCGCCGGGCGCGGATGGTCGGTGGGCAACTCCAGCACCGGGTGCTCGTCGCCCAATTGTGCCTGCCAGTACTCCAGTTGCCGCGCCTGCTCCCCGGCTTCCAGCCAGCGGCGCTGCCACAGGGCGTAGTCGCTGTACTGGATCGGCAAGGCCGGCAGTTGCGGCGCTTGCTGCCGCTCATGGGCGTCATAGAAACGGATGAATTCGTCGATCAGCACATTCATCGACCAGCCGTCGGAAACGATGTGGTGCAAGGTCAACAGCAGCACATGTTCCTCGTCCGCCAGCTTCAGCAGCTTGACCCGCAGCAGCGGCCCGCTGCCCAGGTCGAACGGTTGCAGCGATTGGCGCTGCGCCTGCTCCGCGACCGCCTGCTCTCGCGCGTCGGGCGCCAGGGCGCTGAGGTCCACCGACTCCACGGGCACCAGGGTCTCGACCGCCACTTGCTCCAGGCGCTCGTCGGCATGGCGCTTGAACACCGTGCGCAGGGTTTCGTGGCGCGCCACCAGGCTGGCGAACGCCTGCTCCAGGGCCGGCAGGTTCAGGGCGCCACGCAGGCGCACCGCGCCCGGCAGGTTATAGGCGCCGCTGTGGGGGTCCATCTGCCAGAGGAACCACATGCGGCGCTGGGCATAGGACAGCGCCTGGCGATCCTCGGCGGCGATCCCGGCGGGAATCGGAAACAACGAAAAGTCGATGTTTTCCGCCCGCAGACCATCGAGGAACACCCGCCGCTTTTCCAGCGGCAGCTCGATAAATCGACTGGCGAGTTTCAGGGACTTTTCAGCATTCATCTGGCTTCATCCGTACATGTTGGGTATCGAGCATTGGCTCGGCTATCCCTACGGAACGGATGGGCAGGAGGAAAAATTAACCCCCGCCCCAGCGCGCCAGACCGCGGCCCGCCGTTAAATTCCACGGATGGCGACTCGTCAAAAGAGGACCATCACTTTCCACACAAGGTCGCGATCATGTCCTCTGCAACCTCACTGGCCAACTTCCTGTCAAACAGCTCGCTGGCAAACGGCTTGCGCAAACTGGTCGGCGCAGGCAACCAGCAGCCGCGCGCCTACCGCCTGATCAATGTCCAACTCAAGCAACGGATCAGCCTCAGCCCCTGCATGGCGCGCTTCGTATTTACCGGCGAGGACGTCGCCCACACCCGCACCCTGGCGCCGGACCAGCGCATCAAGCTGCTGTTCCCCGCTGCCGACGGCCTGCCGCCCGAATTGCCGCGCATCGGTGACTGGCACGCGGCCCGGCGCAAGCTGCCGGCGGCGCAACAACCGCCGATGCGCACCTACACCATCCGCGCCCTGCGCGCCGAGCCCGCGGAGCTGGACGTGGACTTCGTGCTGCACGGGGTCACCGGCCCGGCGTCGCGCTGGGCGACTCAGGCCAAGGTCGGCGACCGCCTGCAAATGGCCGTGCCCGACAAAGCCTTCAGCGGCGACCCCGGCGGCTACGAATGGCAACCGCCGGCGGGAATCCGCAAGGTCCTGCTGATCGGCGACGAAACCGCGCTGCCGGCCATCGCCGGGATTCTCGAAGACCTGATGGAGTACCCGACGCCGCCCGATGTCCAGGCGTTCATCGAAGTGCCCCACGAAAGCGATTGCCTGGCGCTGCGCCACAACCACCAGACCCGCCTGAGCTGGCTGCCCCGCGACGTGCTGGGCGCCAGCCATGGCGAGGCGCTGATGCACGCCGCCCGGGAACTGGCCGAGCTGCCCGCGCCGGGCAAGCACCCACGCCCCCTGAAGCCCCAGGAGAACGCCGACGACCTGCGCCCCTGGGATTCGGCAAAACCTGCGGACAACGGCTTTTATGCCTGGATCGCCGGCGAGTCGGGCACGGTCATGAAGATCCGCCGGCACCTGATCAACGAGCGTGGTCTGGAACGCCGCAACCTGGCGCTGATGGGCTACTGGCGCCTGGGCACGTCGCTGGGCTGACAGATCTGCCTGGACCTTGGGAACGCCGCGGCCGTGCCGGCCGATCGCAGCCTGCGGCAGCGGCTACATTGCCTGGCTCAGGAAACCGCGGTTTCGGCTTGCAGGTGACGCCGACGATGCACCTCAAGGTGGCCCTTGATCAGGCTCAGGACCCTGGCTTCGTGTTCGTGGATGAAGAAGTGCCCGCCCGCCAGCATGTCCACGGAGAAGCTGCCCTGGGTCTCCTTCCTCCAGCCAATCAACTGTTCGGTGGTGGCCCGGTCGGCCTTGCCTCCCAGGACATGCACCGGGCAGTTCAGCAACGGTCGCTGCAGCGGGCGAAAACGGCCACACAGGAGAAAGTCGGCGCGCAGGATCGGCAGGGTCAGGCTCATCAATTCCTGGTTGGCCAATACCTCTTCGCTGGTGCCATTGAGGGTGCGCAACTGTTCGATCAGTTGTTCGTCCGTCTTGGGGTCGGCAAAACCCCGGTCGTAGTCGGTGCGCAGGGTCGGCGCCGCGGTCCCCGAAGCGAACAGCGCCACCGGTTCCGGACAACCCAGGGCCCGCAGGGCGTGGGCCAGCTCGCAGGCCAGCAGCGCCCCCAGGCTATGGCCGAACAAGGCATAGGGCGCACGCAGGCCCGCACGAACTTCCACCGCCAGTTGCCGCGCCAGCTCGCGCATGTCGGTGGCCAGCGGCTCGGCATAACGGGCGCCCCGCCCCGGCAGTTCCACCGGCTGCAATTTCAGCCATTCGGGCAGCTTGCGCCGCCAGCGGCTGTAGACCATGGCGCTGGCTCCGGAATACGGCAGGCACAGCAACGTCAGCTGGGTCACGGTGTTCCCCTTGAAAAAATGATGGTAAAGACTGGACGTGCCACCTGGCCGGCAAATTAGTGCGGCAGCCGGCCTGACGCCCATCTGTAGGAGCAGTCGGTCGACGCTCGATTGCTCGTTATGGTCGTTAACGATACCGCGTCTTGCATTGGGTAAACGCGGTGTTCTCAGGTTCATCGCGAGCAAGCTTCGCTCCTACATTAGATCCCCTTCGCTTGACCGGTCGTCATTGAGTCAGTCATCCCCATAAATTTCCCGATACAGCCTTCGTTCCCTGCTGCAGATCAAACCAACCAACAAGAGAGATCGCCGTGGACTTGCAGACCATTCTGTCAAAGCTGTTCGCCAATGCCGGTGCCGTGGGAATCGAAGGCACCTTTCAATTCGTGTTCGGTCCACAGCTGGCATTCTGGTCACAGGTCCAGGCGCACAGCCGCACCGAAGCCGGCCGGCACCCGGCGCCCGATGTCACCATCGAGGTCGCCCAGGCCGACTTTCTCGGGATCATGGGCGGCAGCGCCAACGTCGAGGAACTGTTCGCCAGCGGCCGCCTGAAGATCGGCGGCAACATGGGCCTGGCCACGCTGCTGCCGCAGATCATCGACCATGCCCGGCATGGCGGTGGCGCGCTGGAAAAGAAAGTCGAGATGAACACTCGCTACCCCACCCCGCCGCGCTACAGCGAGACAGTCTCGGCCGGCCTGCCGACCCAGCGCACGGTGGAACGGCGTCCGCGCAGCGGGCTGTCGGTGGAGGAGTTCAGGACGCATTACCTGCCCCAGGGCATTCCCGTGGTGATCAGCGATGCCCTGCAGGACTGGCCGCTATTCCAGCTCAGCCGCGAAGAATCGCTGGTGCACTTCGCCGAACTGCAAGGCATCACCCGCCACGGCGACTACGTGAAAAAGACCTTTTCCACCGAGCGCGACTTCCGCTCCACCTCGATGGCCGAGTTCATCGCCTCGCTGGACAACCCGGCGCCGAAAAACGCCGACGGCGAACCGCCCGCCTACATGGGCAACAACATCCTGCCGGCGCAGTTGCTGGAGCAGATCCAGTACCCGCCCTACTTCGACCGCTCGCTGTTCATCCCGCCGCGGATCTGGATCGGCCCCAAGGGCACCCTGACCCCGCTGCACCGCGACGACACCGACAACCTGTTTGCCCAGGTCTGGGGCCAGAAGTCCTTCATCCTCGCCGCGCCCCACCACCGTGAGGCGCTGGGCACCTGGTCGACCGCGCCCCAGGGCGGGCTCGACGGTTGCGAGGTCAACCCTGACGCGCCGGACTACGAGCGTTTTCCGGCCTCGCGGAACGTGACCTTCCTGCGGGTCATCCTGGAAGCCGGCGACCTGCTGTTCCTGCCCGAAGGCTGGTTCCACCAGGTAGAGTCGGTGTCCACCTCGCTGTCGGTGAATTTCTGGGTCAACTCCGGGCGCGGCTGGTAGCGCTCAGGCGACCGCCGGCTGGCTGCGGGTCAGCCGACGACAGCTCTGCACCGCCGCTCCCAGTACCACCACCCCCGCCGCCTGCGCTACCCAGAAGCCGCTGCGCGCGCCAAAGGCATCCACCAGCCAGCCGGAACTGGCCGCACCAATGGCCACGCCGATGCTGACCCCGGTGACCAGCCAGGTCAGGCCTTCGGTGAGCTTGGCCGGCGGCACGATGTTTTCCACCAGGGCCATGGCGACGATCAGGGTCGGGGCGAAGAACAGGCCGGAGACGAATACCGCCAGGGACAGGCCGAAGATATTGCTCGCCAGCAGCAATGGCAGGGTGGTCACGGCGGTGGCGATACCGCCGTACATGAACAGCCGCGGCAGCGGGATATTCAGTTTCAGCGCGCCGAAGGCGATGCCCGCCAGGCAGGAACCGATGGCGTACACCGACAGCACGATGCTCGCCGCCGCGGGTTGCCCCTGCTGCTGGGCAAACGCCACGCTGACCACATCCACCACGCCGACGATCATGCCCATGGCGATCATCAGCAGCACCAGCAGCTGCAACTCCAGCGAGCGGATGATCGACACGTCGTGCCGGGCCTCATGGGGATGCACCGGCGGCTCGGTCGCCCGTTGCGCCACCAGCGCGGTGACGCCGATCGCCAGCATCAGCAGCGCCGCCAGCGGCCCGGCCTCGGGGAAGGCCGCCACGCACAGCCCCACCGACAACGGCGGGCCGACGATAAAGCACACCTCATCGAGCACCGACTCCAGGGCATAGGCGGTCTGCAACTGTGGCTGGCCGCGGTACAGCTCGGTCCAGCGGGCGCGGACCATGGCCGGCATGCTCGGCATGCAGCCGGCCAGGGCGGCGAACAGGAACAGCGTCCAGTGCGGCGTCTGCAAGCGGGTGCACAGCAGCAACGCCAGCAGTGCCCCGCCGCCCACACCGGCGGCGATCGGCAGCACCCGGCCCTGGCCGAAGCGGTCGACCATGCGCGACACCTGGGGCGCGCAAAAGGCCGTGGCCAGGGCGAAGGTCGCCGCCACCGCACCGGCCAGCGCGTAGCCGCCCTTGAGCTGGGCCAACATGGTGATCAGGCCGATGCCGGTCATCGACATCGGCATCCGCGCAATCATCCCCGCTACCACGAAAGCGCGGCTGCCGGGGGCGTTGAACAGTTCGCGGTAAGGGTTTGCCATCGTCATCACACCTTGTTTGAGGCTTGCCAGAAATGCACCGCAAGATAAAAATACATACGGCGCGTATGTGAGAAAGCATGAGAACATACGCGCCGTATGTCAATCCACCTGTCAGCTGTGTGAGTGCCCGCCATGAGCCCGCGTCAACGCGCCGAGATGATCGAAGAAACCCGCAGCAAACTCATTGCCAGTGCCCGCCAGGCCTTTGGCAGCCTGGGTTATGCCAACACCTCGATGGACGAGCTGACGGCCGAGGCGGGCCTGACCCGGGGGGCCTTGTATCACCATTTCGGCGACAAGAAAGGCCTGCTGGCGGCGGTGGTGGAACAGCTCGACGCCGAGATGGACCAGCGCCTGGAGGCAATCTCGCGCGGCACCGACGACCTCTGGGCCGCCTTCGTCCAGCGTTGCCGCACTTACCTGGAAATGGCCCAGGAAGGGGAGATCCAGCGCATCATCCTGCAGGATGCACGCGCGGTACTCGGCGACCTGACCGAGGCCAGCGAGGAGCAGTGCGTGGCGTCCTTGAGCGCGCTGCTGGATGAGCTGATGCAGGCCAGCCTGGTGGTCAACGCCCCCAGCGAAGCCCTGGCGCGCCTGATCAACGGCAGCCTGCTCGACGCTTCGCTGTGGATCGCCCGGGATGAGCATCCGGGGCAACGATTGCAGCAGGCACTGGCCGGGCTGGAGGCGCTGCTGCAGGGCTTGCGGGTGCGCTGAGCCCTGGCGCCTGGCGCTTCCCATCGGCCCCGCCCTCCTCCGGGATTTCATAACCCCGGTGAACTCCTGCCCGCTCTTGCCAGTCAGCTGAACAGGCTCTCCGGTTAAGGTGCGTGCTCATGAACATCTCCCTGAACCAACAAGTCGCCCTGGTCACCGGCGCCAGTTCCGGCATCGGCGCCGCGGCGGCCACCGCCCTGGCCGCGGCCGGGGCCTCGGTGGTGCTCAATTACCATCGGCAGGCGGCGCCCGCGGAAAAGCTCGCCGCCGACATCAACGCCTGCGGCGGCCGGGCCATTGCCGTGGGCGCCGACATCTCCCAGGAAGACCAGGTCCAGCACCTGTTCGACAGGGCCCTGGAAGCCTTCGGTTTTCTCGATATCCTGGTGGCCAACTCGGGCCTGCAAAAAGACGCCGCCACAGTGGACATGACCCTGGAGGACTGGAACCAGGTGATCAGCGTCAACCTCACCGGCCAGTTCCTCTGCGCCCGCGCCGCCCTGCGCATTTTCAATCGCCAGGGCATCCGCACCGGCGTGTCGCGCGCCGCCGGCAAGATCATCCACATGAGCTCGGTGCACCAGCGGATACCCTGGGCCGGGCACGTCAATTACGCGGCGTCCAAGGGCGGCGTGGACATGCTGATGCGCAGCCTGGCCCAGGAGGTCAGCCACCAGCGCATCCGCGTCAATGCCATTGCCCCGGGCGCGATCGCCACGCCGCTCAATCGCAAGGCCACCGAGGGCGCGGCCGAGCGCAAGCTGCTCGAGCTGATTCCCTACGGGCGCATCGGCGACGTCAAGGACGTGGCCAACGCCGTGGTCTGGCTGGCCAGCGATGCATCCGACTACGTGCTCGGCAGCACCCTGGTGATCGATGGCGGCATGAGCCTGTACCCGGAGTTTCGCGACCATGGCTGACACGGAACGACAGGCGCCGATCGACGCCCACGGCATCATCGGCGACCTGCGCAGCGCCGCGCTGGTCAACGACAAGGGCAGCGTGGATTTTTTCTGCTGGCCGGAGTTCGACAGCCCGTCGATCTTCTGCTCGCTGCTCGACACCCCGGACGCCGGCATCTTCCAGCTGGCGCCGGACCTGCCCGACGCCCGCCGCGAACAGATCTACCTGCCCGACAGCAACGTGCTGCAGACCCGCTGGCTGAGCGAACGGGCCGTGGTGGAAGTCACCGATTTGCTTCCGATCGGCGACAGCGAGGATGACCTGCCGCTGTTGATCCGCCGGGTGCGGGTGGTCAGCGGCCGCGCCACCCTGCGCCTGCGCTGCGCGGTGCGCCATGACTATGCCCGCGCCACCACCCGGGCGCGGCTGGACGGCGACGCCGTGTGCTTCGAGGCCGAGCGGCAGCCGGGCCTGCGCCTAATCGCCAGCCAGCCCCTGCGCATCGACCGGCAGGCGGCGGTGGCCGAGTTCGAGCTGGAACAGGGGCAGAGCGCCGAATTCATGCTTGGCGGCATCGACGATCCGCGGCTAGTCACCGGTGGCAGCGGCCTGTGCCTGGAACGCACATTGAAGTTCTGGCGCGACTGGATCGGCCAGTCCAACTACCGCGGCCGCTGGCGCGAGATGGTCAACCGCTCGGCCCTGGCGCTGAAGCTGCTGACCTCGCGCAAGCACGGGGCGATCCTCGCCGCCGCCACCTTCGGCCTGCCGGAAACCCCGGGCGGCGAACGCAACTGGGATTACCGCTACACCTGGATCCGCGACGCGTCGTTCACCGTCTACGCCTTCATGCGCCTGGGCTTCGTCGCGGAGGCCAACGCCTACATGCGCTGGCTGCGCGGGCGGGTCAGCGACTGCTGCGGCCAGCCGGCCAAGCTGAATATCCTGTACGCCATCGACGGCCGCCAGCAGCTGCCGGAAACCCGGTTGCCGCACCTGTCCGGGCATGGCGGCGCGACGCCGGTGCGTATCGGCAACCAGGCCTATGAACAGGTCCAGTTGGACATCTTCGGCGAGCTGCTGGACGCGGTGTACCTGGTCAACAAATACGGCGAGGCGATTTCCCACGAAGGCTGGAAACACGTGGTGGACGTGGTGGATCAGGTCTGCAGCAGCTGGGACGGCGAGGATGTGGGCATCTGGGAAATGCGCGGCGAGCAGCATCATTTCCTGCATTCGCGGCTGATGTGCTGGGTCGCCCTGGACCGGGCCATCCGCCTCGCCTCGAAGCGCTCGCTGCCGGCGCCGTTCGCCCGCTGGGACCAGACCCGCCAGGCAATCTACGACGATATCTGGAGCAACTTCTGGAACGCGGAACGCGGGCATTTCGTCCAGTACCGGGGCGGCACCGCGCTGGACGGCTCGATGCTGCTGATGCCGCTGGTGCGCTTCGTCGGCGCCCGCGACCCACGCTGGCTGGCGACCCTGGAAGCCATCGAGAGGACCCTGGTGCGCGACGGCATGGTCTACCGCTACCGCAACGAAGACAGGCAGATCGACGGCCTGGCCGGCACCGAAGGCGCATTCGCCGCCTGCTCGTTCTGGTACGTCGAATGCCTGGCCCGCGCCGGCCGGCTGGACCAGGCCCACCTGGAGTTCGAGCAACTGCTGCGCTACGCCAACCCGCTGGGGCTGTACGCCGAAGAGTTCGACAGCCATGCCCGGCACCTGGGCAACACTCCTCAGGCACTGACCCACCTGGCCTTGATCAGCGCCGCGAGTTTTCTCGATCGCCGGCTCAGTGGCGAGAAGATCCTCTGGCAGCCTTGACCCGCGGAAAAAAGGCGGATCGCGTCATCGTTCATCGCGAGTAAGCTCGCTCCTAACACAGTCCGCTGTAGGAACGAGTTCCAACGGATCTAATGATCCAGGACACCTCTTTAGAGCGAGACGCATGATCCAGGCACTGGCACGCCTGATCAACGGCAGCTTGGTGGATGCCGCATTATGGATTGCCCACGACAAACATCCGGCACCGACTACGACAGGCCCTCGCAAACCTGAACCTGTTGCTGCAAGGGCTAAAGCGCCAATACTCCCCAAAAAATCACTGTCGCCAATAGCGCCGGTAGCGCCGAGAACTGGCAGGTACTCAAGCATCATTCAACTTGTCTAGCCTTAGTTACACCACCCCGTTTGCTCTCGCCATACTTACAACAACTTACATCCCATATGAGCTTATATCGGACCTTGCGTCATTTTATTGCCGATCTCTGCACTACCGTTATTTCCAACAACTGCTTGCGCTGTGCATCACATCCAGAGAACCGCATCCCAACACCCTTTCCAGCGTGCCCAACAGCCCGCCGAGGCCAGCGCCCCAGAAAACTCCAAAGGCATGAAAACCGAACAATTCGCTATAATAATTAGCGCAAAACTCCATATAAGGATCCGCCCAAACGCATAGAGCAGACGCTGCAAACCATTCAACTTTCGCGCATTTAATCCAAGCACTATCTCTTGCAACGAATGACTTGAAAAAGTCAATAACCAGCATTAGATTTCGATGTCGATAAATGAAAGTGTCTGATATTTCCTACGTAGTCTGACCAGTAATAACCTCCAATAGCGACGAAGTCATGGAGTCTGTCTGTGGAAGAAACACTTATTCTCGTCAATGCCAATGACGATGAAACTGGCACAGCGCACAAGTTACCTATCCACAAGCAAGGATTGCTGCACCGAGCGTTCTCGATCTTCATTTTCGATGACCACGACCGGCTGCTGCTGCAACAGCGTGCCTTCGGCAAATACCATTCCCAGGGTCTGTGGACCAACACCTGCTGCGGCCACCCGCGCCACGGCGAACAGACTCTCGCTGCCGCCAGACGCCGATTGCGCGAAGAAATGGGGCTGTCCTGCGAACTGTTGGAAGTCGCCACCTTGCTGTACCGCGAACAGGTGTCGAACCAACTCATCGAGCATGAATACGACCATGTGTTCGCCGGTATCAGCCACGTCGATCCGCAAGCCAATCCCGTAGAGGCCCACGCCTGGCAGTGGCTGGACCTGGCCGAGATTCCAGAACGCATTGGCACGGCGCCGGACAGCTTCACCGTGTGGTTTCGCAGGCTGTTCGAAACCCCAGGACTGGCCGGCATACGCGACTGGCAAACACTCGCGCGGAACAACCGGTAGGCACCTCTTCTGCCACCCACAAGGGAATCACTATGCCCCCATAGCGGCTGCGGATAACCGTTCGCCGCGCGCCAGAACATAACGTGAACGTACACAAGGAGATCGCAATGAGCACTCAAGCCGCCACGCCGCCTCTCGAGACCTATGATCCCCGCCTGCCCTACCGGATCATCCAGGGTTCCAGTGTCGATACCTATCAGGAAAAGGTCGTGTACACCTATCGCGACAGCCCCGATGACTGGCGCAAGGCGATTGGCGATTACCTGCTGTTCCAGTTCGGCATCTACGACGATCCGCGCTCGCCGCAACCGATCAGCCTCGACGAGTCGGGGATCCGCTACTTCGAACGGCAACTGAAACTGGCCGGCCTGGAAGAGCCGGACCGCCCGCCGCTCAGGCGCATCCTCGATATCGGCTGCGGCTGGGGTTACATCCTCAAGTATCTGGCCGAGCGTTTTCCTGAATGCCGGCGCCTGGAAGGCGTGAACGTCAGCTCTCGCCAGCTCGATTTCTGCGCAAAGTTCCACGCCGAGCAAGGCCTGTCCGAGCGGATCAGCCTTTATCTGTGCAACGCCAAGGACATCGAGCTGCTGCCCGACGCCGACGAACCCTACGACCTGGTAATCATCCGCGGAGTGATCTCGCACTTCCCCGACGCCCTGTATGAAACCACCATGCGCGCACTCTCCAGCCGGGTCCGCGAAGGGGGTAGCGTGATTATCTCGGACAACCTCTACAACACCGATCCCCAGACCTACACCTCCGATATCCCGGATGAAATCGATCGTCTGGCCTGCAAGCACCGCAAGACGCCGCAGTACTTTCTCCAGGTATTGGAGCAGAGCGGTTTCGCCCTCCAGGACATGCGCGTGCTGCCCGCCAATATCGATGTCGTGCACTGGCTGATGGACGCCAAGGCCAATATCGAAAACAAGGCGCTGTTTCCCCATGGCGTGACGGGCGCGCTGGAAGAGTTGCGGGTACTGGCAGAAAACTGGTCGGTGGCGCTGCTCAAGAACAAGGTCTCGACCTATAGCGTGATCGTGAAACAGCCGCGTCGCCCGGGAGACTCTCTATGAGTACGTTGACCTTGCCCCCTATAGCTTGCCCCCTGCCTTACAGGATCTATCCGTACAGCGAAAGGCTTGAAGCCGGTACCAGGGAGTGGATGGACAGATGGCAACTCTACAGTGACGAACAGCATCGCCAGCGGCTGAGCAAGATCGGTTGCGGGCGTCTGGCCGCGCTGATGTACCCCAGTGCCGCGACCCCTGAGATCGCACAGATCATGTCGGATTATGTGCTCTGGGCCTTCTCGTTCGACGATGAGTATTGCGACGAAGGCCTGATGAGCCAAAAGCCCGAGCTGTCGATCGCCGCGATGCAGCAGATGCAACGCGCGATCGAGTCGCCCGAGGTCCCTGCCTTTCCTGAAAACCGCTACGCCATGGCCCTGCGCGATATTCGTCGACGACTGGATCGGTACACCACTGCGCTGCATGTTTCGCGCTTCGTCAATACTCAGCGCGGCTACTTCATGGTCGAGGTCGGGAAGCTGGTCAACCCGCGGCCGAACTTGAGCGAGTGCGTGCTGCTAAGGCTCTGCTCCGGCGGCGGCATGGTTTTCCCGACGTTTGGCCATATGAGCACACTGGTTGAGATCAGTCAGTCCGATGTCGAGGACCGGCGTCTGTGTGCGTTGAGTGAAATGGCCGGGATGATGATCGTCTGGGAAAGCGACTTCTTTTCCTATGCCAAAGAGCTGGCACGCGAACCTGAAGACCGCCAGCACAATATCGTTTCGCTGATTCGCCAACAGCATGGCGTTTCTCATGCCCAGGCCCTGGCTCAAGCCTTCAGCCTGCGGGACAGGACAGCCGGCCTGTACCTGCGTTTGCGGGCATCGGTATTGTCACAGGCCTCGCCCGAGGTCGCCGCCTATATCGAAAGCCTGGACTGTTACTGGCGTGGTGGACTGGAGTGGATCAGCGAGAACCCGCGCTACCGCTATCTCAATGGTGTCGACGGAGCAGCGGCCTATCAGGGTGGCGTACTTACCGAAACGCTGCCGGACGATCGCTTCGGGACGATCGACATCCCCAGCATTGCCTGGTGGTGGCACTACGATCCGGCCCGGCAGTGAATCGCCATCGAAAGGAGTCCACGGCACCTGGGGCTGACTGAAGCAGGCATGGGCTCCAGGAGTATCGTCACCTCATCCACTGCATTGGCGGTGCTGTTGTAGGGTCGAACAGCTTCTCGGAACGCGGATGTACGACTTTCAGCCCTCGCCTGTAATCGCGTCCGAGGGCAGAATGCTCCAACGATGAAGCACCACCTGCTTTATCAAGCGTTGTATAAAGAATCTCATGCGCCAGGTATTACTGATCATCGATGTGCAACCCTCATTCAACCCGCCGGACTGGCTGGTGAATGGCATCAACGCCCTGCTCGGCCAGTTGCCCTCGGTGGCCACCGTCGAGCGTCATGACGAAAGTCGCACGCCCTTCGTCCGCCAGCTCGGCTGGTGCCCCGCCGCCGATGACCACAGCCTGGTCGCCGCCGACCGCGTGTTCATCAAGCACGGCTACGCCCCCACGCCGGACACCATCGCCTACCTGCGCAGCCTGGCCCCGGACCGTGTGCTGGTCTGCGGCATCCAGACCGACACCTGCGTGCTCGCCGCCGGCTTCGCCCTGTTCGACGCTGGTCTGCAACCAACGCTGATCACCGACCTGACCGTGGGCTCGTCACTGGACCGCAGCGGGCAGTTGGGCGTGCGGTTGTGGCAGCACCATTTCAAGCACCTGGTGACGAGCTGCGAGCTTGTGCAGGGCGCGACCGGGCGCTGAAAGACCCCGCGTAAGACAGGCCTTGCCCTGGAATCATTCACCTCCTTTTACGGCGCGGGCGGTTAACGTCCGTCCCCCATGAACACAGGACAGGAACGTTAAACGTGGTCCCGAAAATCGACATCACCCATTATTTCGCAGCGACCCGCAAGATGCTGTTCCTGGCGGCACATACGGAAGGAACCGCGCAGCGGCTGGGGTATCACGAACACGCCAACCTGGTGTTCAAAAGAACCGCGGAATTTCAGATCGAGTTGATCCAGACCATCGAGCATGTGCTGAAACTGGGTTTGATCAGGCCCGCCCTGGCCACCCTACGCACCTCGCTTGACCTGGCTGCCCGGTTCTCCTGGCTTGCCGAAAACTTCGATGATCGCCTCGAAAGGTTTTCCCAGGGCCAGTGCCCTGGCGTGCAAAAAATGATGTCCGCCGCGAACCTCGGCTGGGGCGACGAATACCAGAAGTCCTACGCGCCCCTTTCGGACTTTGTCCACGGCAGCTTTACCCTGTCCGACTTCAACAAGGTGCAAAGGGACTATCGGCAGGATGCGCCCTACTCCCCCCTGGGCGACTACTTCATTGTCCAGTCGGATGAAGGCACGCATGTGCGGATAGTCGAAGACGTCACCATCGCCGAACTGATTGCCGAGCACGGGGGCTACATCACGCTGAAAGCCTTCGACATCGCGCTGACCATGCTCATGCGGGCCTCTGGTGACTATGCCGATGCGTTCAATTGGTGGCCGGGACGCGCGATGCTGGAGGAGTATGACGCGCTCGTCAGCCAGTACGACGACACTACGAACTTCCTCTGGCGCTCTGAAAAACACCGGTTGGCCGTTTGCAGGGTAGAAGGCCGCTACCGATGAGCTAAAGTTCGAACCTTGGTCAACGATGGTGCCTGGAATGAACAACTCGCCTGCGCTCGAACACGTCCTGACGCCCCGCCTGCACATCGCCTACGAACACCACGGCCCCGCCGACGGCGAGCCGGTGATACTGCTGCATGGTTTTCCCTACGACCCGCGCAGCTACGACGAGATCGCCCCCGAGCTGGCGGCGCGCGGCTATCGGGTGATAGTGCCGTACCTGCGCGGCTACGGCCCGACCCGCTTCGCCAGCCCGGACATCCTGCGTTCCGGGCAACAGGCGGCGCTGGCCCAGGACCTGCTGGACCTGATGGACGCCCTGGAGATCCCCCGGGCCGCCCTCGCCGGTTTCGACTGGGGCGGTCGCGCCGCCTGCATTGTCGCGGCCCTGTGGCCGGAGCGGGTGCGTTGCCTGGTGAGCGCCGAAGGCTACAACATCCAGGATATTGCCCGCTCGACCCAACCGCGGCCGCCCGAGACCGAGCACCGGCTCTGGTATCAGTATTATTTCCACACCCAACGCGGGGTCGACGGCCTGACCGCCAACCGTCGCGAACTGTGCGCACTGCTGTGGCGACTGTGGTCGCCGACCTGGGATCGCGGCCAGGAACTCTACGGCCGGAGCGCGCCGTCGTTCGACAACCCGGACTTCGTCGAGGTGGTGATCCACTCCTACCGGCATCGCTTCATGTACGCGCCGGGCGACCCGAGCCTGGAACACATCGAGCAGGCCCTGGCGCAGCAGCCGCCGATCCGCGTGCCGACCCTCTCGTTGTGCGGCGGCGATGACGGGGTCGGCCCGGCGAGCGAAGAGGACGAAGACATCGGCCTGTTCACTGGCCCTTACCAGCGCCGGGTCTTGCCCGGGGTCGGCCACAACGTGCCGCAGGAAGCGCCGCACGCCACCTTGCAGGCGTTGCTGGAACTACTGGAAGCCTGACTCCCCCTCCGGCGAAAAGCGCTCCCGATAGGCCTGCGGTGTCACGCCGACGACCCGCAGGAAGCTGCGGCGCAGGGTTTCTTCGCTGCCGAAGCCGCACTGCACGGCGATGCGCTTGATCGCCACGCCGCTGTCGCCGAGCAGGCGCCGAGCGCTTTCCACGCGGATCTGCTCGATGGCCCGGGCCGGGGTCTGGCCGGTGTCGGCGCGGTAGTGGCGGACAAAGCTGCGCTCGCTCATGCCGGCTCGCTCGGCCAGGGCCGGGATGTTCAGGTCGCGACCGAGGTTTTCGGCGATCCAGGCGTGCAGGTCGTCGAAGCGGCTACCCTGTTTTTGCAGGGCCAGGGTCGCGCTGAACTGCGACTGGCCGCCCGGGCGCTTGAGGAACACCACCAGTTGCCGGGCCACGTCCAGCGCCATGGCATGCCCCAGGTCCGCCTCCACCAGCGCCAGGGCCAGGTCGATACCGGCGGTGACGCCCGCCGAGGTCCAGACCGGCCCCTCGTTGATGAAGATCGGGTTGGCTTCCACCCGCAGCTGCGGATATTGCCGCGCCAGTTGCTCGCAGCGGGTCCAGTGGGTAACCACCCGGCGCCCGTCGAGCCAGCCGCTGGCGGCCAGCAGGAACGCCCCGGTGCACACCGACGCCACCCGCCGCGCCAGCGCCGCCTGCTGGCGGACCCAGGCCACCAGCGCCGGATCTTCCGCCGCGGCGTACACGCCCCAGCCGCCGGCGATGACCAGGGTGTCGCAAGGCGTGCCCGGCGCCGGCAAGGGCTCGGCCAGCAGCGCCAGCCCGGCCGAGGTGGTCACCGGCCCGTCGCCCGCGGCGATCACATTCACCGCGTAGGGCAGCGGCAGGCCTTTGTGCCGCGCCAGGTCGTTGGCCGAAGCAAACACCTGCAGCGGGCCCGTGACGTCGAGTACCTGGGCGTTGGCGAAAGTCAGTACATGAACGGTTCTGGCGGTCTGGGACATGATTGGCGTAAATCGTGGGTAGGTTGGCGTATTCGCCAAAGCCTAGGGCGCTAGAGTCGAACCGTCCAGCCACATAAGAGCGGACACCTTCGAACTTCTCCAGGGAGATACCCCATGACGCTGCAGATCGGTTTCCTGTTGTTCCCCAACGTCCAGCAACTCGACCTGACCGGCCCCTACGATGTGCTCGCGTCGCTGCCGGACGTGCAGGTGCATCTGGTCTGGAAGGCGCGCGGGCCGGTCACCGCCAGCACCGGCCTGGTGCTGCAGGCGACCACCAGCTTCGCCGATTGCCCGCCACTGGACGTGATCTGCATCCCCGGTGGCGCCGGTGTCGGGCCGTTGATGGAAGACCCGCAGACCCTCGACTTCATCCGCCAGCAGGCGGAGCAGGCGCGTTATGTCACCTCGGTCTGCACCGGCTCCCTGGTGCTTGGCGCCGCCGGGCTGCTGCGGGGCAGGCGCGCCACCACCCATTGGGCCTACCACCATTTGCTGGAGACTCTGGGGGCGATCGCGGTACAGGAACGCGTGGTGCGCGATGGCAACCTGTTGAGCGGTGGCGGGATTACCGCCGGGATCGATTTCGCCCTGACCCTGGCCGGCGAACTGTTCGGCGATGCAACGGCGCAGCGGGTCCAGCTGCAACTGGAATACGCCCCGGCTCCGCCGTTCGCGGCCGGTAGCCCAGAGACAGCGCCCAAAGCGGTGGTGGAACAAGCCCAGCGGCTCGCGGCGAACTCCATCCAGCAGCGCGGCGAGATCGTCGACAGGGTCGTGGCGCAGTGGCAGCAGGCCTGAGACGGCGCTTACAGAAGCTGAAGAAAGATGCGGACCAGGGCAACCTTATCGGCCAGCTGAGCCCTGGCCGCATCTTCGATGAACCGGCGTCAGGCCGGGACTGCTTGCTCACTGGCCTGTCGGAGGTAGTCGATCGCCTGCTGCACGGTCTGCAGACCATCGGCTGCGTCGTCCGGGATCGTGAGGTCGAACTCGGCCTCCAGGGCCGACACCAGTTCCACCCGGGCCAGCGAGTCTGCTCCCAGGTTCTCGACGAACGAGTCCTGGTTGCCGATCTGCGCCAGGTCGACGGCCAGTTCGGTCGCCACCACTCTTTTCACGCGTTGTTCGAGGGTTTCCATATTCATTCCCTTGCAGTTGGATGCGTACCACGAAACAGTGGCCGACCCGCGCCGGCCACCGGGTTCTTGCGCCTTGGCGAGGCGCCTCAGACCACCGTCAGGTGCATGAAGCCGCCGGAGAAGCGCCCGCTTTCCGGGACGAAACACAGCACGCGCTGCCCCTTGTGCAGGCGTCCAGACTCCAGCAGTTCGTGGATCATGATGTAGATCGACGCCGAGCCGGTGTTGCCGCGCTCGGACAGGTTGGTGAACCAGCGCTCCTGGGGAATCGCCAGTTCGGTGTTTTCCAGGCACTCGGCAATCGGCTTGCGAAAGTATTCCGATGACATGTGCGGCAAGAACCAGTCGATGGCCTCGGGCGACAGGTTGCGCTTGATCATCACCTCCTTGAGCGGCTTGCCGAGGGTGTACTTCACCACGTTCTCGTTCAGCAGCCGCACGTCCTGCTTGATCGCGAAGATCGAGCGCGAGGCCCACTCCTCCGGGGTCAGCAGCTTCCAGCCGATCAGGCTGTCGTCCTCGGCCTTTTCCGCGCCGGCGTACATGCAGGTCGGCAATTCGTTGGCGTAGGAGAAGATGTCAATCCAGTCGATGCGCAGCGACAGGCCGCCGGCCCGTGGCTGGTTCTCGAGCAGGAAGGCCCCGGCCCCGTCGGACAGCATCCAGCGCAGGAAATCCTTATCGAAGGCGATTTCCGGGCGGGCTGCCATCTGCGCCACCAGCGCCTCGTTTTCCGCATCGAAATTGCGCGCATGCAGCACCGGCGAAGGCACCTCCGAGGCGGTGGCCACGGCATTGCGGCTGGCCCCCGCAAGCACCGACAGGTAGGCATATTTCAGCGCGGTGAGGCCAGCCAGGCAGATGCCGGCGGTGGACACCACCTCACAAGGCTTGTTGCCCAGTTCGCCATGCACCATCACGCCATGGTTGGGCATCAACTGGTCCGGCATGGTGGTGCCGGTGGACAGGCATTCCATGGCGTCCAGGGTAAAGCCGTCGCCCACCAGGCCCTTGATCGCCTCGGCGGTTATTTGCGCGTTAGTGAAACGGGGAATACCGGTCTGCGGGTCCAGCACATAATAGCGCTGCTTGATTCCGTTATTACGCAGCACTACTTGCCGAGACCGCGAAGGTCGCCCGCCTACATACCCGAGAATGCTCTCCATCGTATCGTTATCCACTGCCTCTCCCGGCATATAAGTGGATGTTTTCGTGATATAGACAAACAATTCACTCATGATGATTTCACCCTTCGGATTCAAGATTTAGTTGCGAACCGGACGGCTGCTCGTAATAACGCTGTAACTTATCGAGCCGCGTCCGGATAAAGGGATGAAGCAAACGGCGTAACACCAGTGAAACAGGCAGGACAGTCAAGATGACCAACAATAGATAAACGATGAACAGGCACAGCAAGAGTCGCCGTAGCCATTGCCCATACTTGCCGAAACGGCAAATTATTCCCGACCAGAACGTGAAGCCTCTATAGGCCGCCCGCTCGCTGAGTATCAGCCCGGGGTTGACGGTCGCCGCCCCCAGCCCTGCCAGCATCGGCCCTTCGGCTTGCTCTTTATTGGCCTGCAAGGCGGCATTCAATGCCCGCCCGAAACGTGCGGCGCCCTGGACATCCTCGGCGCTGATCCCGGCCTTGGGCAGGCCGAGGAATGACTCGCGGCTGCCGGTGAACATCCAGCGCGGCGTGGTAATCAGGGTGGCGAAGGTGTTGGCCCGGTCGGTCAGCACCACGTTGTCGAGCAACCGCGCGCCGGCCTCGTGCAGCAGGCGCTTGACCGCCTCCTGGGCCATCAGCCACATGTTGCGGCAGGCGATCACCGTGACCACCGGGCGCCCGGCCAGCAGGCGCTTGCCTTGCGCGCTCTGGAGAAACGCGGTGATCAGCGGCGACGGCGACAGGTACCAGACCTGATACGCCAGGATCACCAGGTCGAAGGGCCCGCGATGATCGGTATGCAGCGGTTCGATGGCCGGCGGGCTGAGCTGCACGGTCTCGGGAAACACGTCGAAAAACCGGCCCACCGGCCAGGGAAACGGATAGGCGACCCGGGGCTTGAGCACCATCTCATGCACCTTGACCTCCCGCGTCGAACGCAGGGGCGAGATCAGGCTTTCGACTACGTCGTTCAACTGACCGCTTTGCGAATAACGAACCACAAGAACATGTTTCATAAGTGCGGGGACCTTTGGCTTTTCAACCACACAGACACGCCAGAGATTCACTTGAATGTGAACTTCAGCATAAAAGGCAGTTTTTATAAGTTGGGCACGACGAGCAAGACGCGCACTGTATTCGTGGCTGGTCGAACTTAAAAAACAAAACATGCTGCACGACAAAAACAGCAGCACCCGGAGCAGCGGCCTGATGACGAACTGAACCCGGAAATCGCCCACCCCGCATGACAAATACTTTCTGCCTGTTTTTGACAGAAAGAACTTGTAGTGGGACAGAACCCGTCTTCTGGTTGAAACTCTATCTGCAATCGGACGCTTGTAAACCTACCAACTCTGGTAGGCCCTTCGCGCTACCCAACGGACGAACTTACATGCTCTTATCGGAACTTTTTTAATCTAAGCAGGGCACATTCAATACTGGCTACTGGCCTTAATCAAAAAGTTTTCCCGCTAATGTCCGGGCAGCTTCTACACTCTGGCCCAGCCTTCCCTCAGGAGCCTTGCCATGCACAAGACTTACACCGGCAGTTGTCATTGCGGTGCAGTGCGCTACGAAGCCGAGATCGACTTGAGCCAGGGCACCCACAAGTGCAATTGCTCGATCTGCAGCAAGACCCGCAACTGGAACGCGATCATCGCTCCCAAGGCCTTTCGCCTGCTCAGTGGCGAACAGGCGCTGAGCGACTATCAGTTCAACACCGGCAATACCCATCATCTGTTCTGCAAGCATTGCGGCGTACGCCCCTTCGGGCGCGGTCATGTGCAGGAGATCGGCGGCGACTATGTCGCGGTGCAAGTGATGACCCTGGATGACATCGACCTGCAGGAACTGCTTGCGGCCCCGGTGCATTACGCCGATGGGCGCCATGACAACTGGGGCAACGTGCCGGAGGAAACCCGCCACCTCTAGCTTTTCCACAGGCGAAAAAAAACCCCGCCGAAGCGGGGTTTTTTCAAGACCATTACGACATCCTGTCGCTGCATCCTTGCACATGGTCGGTCATCCATGACCCTGAGCGCGTCCTGCGCTGCAGTTGGTGGGTGAAGATTAAGCCTGTCGCCCAATCGGCAACAGGCGAGATAGCAGCCAGCGCATGTAAGCCTTTCGCCATAGATTGACCTGCCAAAACCCCTAGGCAGTGCCTTCCAGAGCGTGGATGGCCAATTCCGCCACTTGCAGTTGGTGTTCCGCGCTGGGTACGTCGCCGTCCTCCAGGAACCAGGCGGCGGACAGCCCGGTATAGGCCAGTACCCATTGCAGCAGGCGCTTGCGCTCCAGCCCGGCGACCTGGGCGATGACCTCGACCTGGCGGGTGAAGCGCCGCGGATCGCTGCTGGTCGCCAGGTCCGGGTTACAGATCAGGTTGGCGAAATCGAAACCGCGCTCGCCCATGACCCGCTTGGGATCGATCACCAGCCAGCCGCGTTCCTCGAAATCCAGCACATTGTCGTGATGGATATCGCCGTGCAGCACCACCTGTTCCCGAGGGGTAGCCAGCAGTTCATCGGCCGTGGCCAGGCAGCGCAGGAAAACCCCACCCTCGCGCCGGGCGGCCGGGCGCAGGGCCTTGAACCATTCCTGCAGGCTCAACAGCGGCGGCAAGGGCGTCGCGCGTGGCGCATGCAGGCGTGCCAGGCTGGCGCAGACGATCCGGCTGACCTCGTCGTCTTCGCCGGCCAGGGCCATCTGCATCAGCGAACGCCGGCCCATGGCCCGCTCCATCAACAAACCATCGCCATGGTGCGCGTAGACCCGGGCGGCACCCTCCCCGGCCCACCAGACCATCAGGCGGTTACCGTATTTTTCCTCGTCGTCGAGGGCGATCTTCAGCATCGCCGGCGCATCGTCCAGGCGCACCGGCAACAAGTGGCTGCCAGGGGTGACGATGGGCGCGCCATCGACCTGCAGGTTCCAGCGTTTCAGGTAAAACTCGAACATCCGTGACTCTTTCCGTTATGACTCGACAAAGGCCTGCAATTGACCCAGGGCATGATCCCATTGCTGGCTGATCACCTCCAGCGAGCGCCGAGCCTCGGCCAGCCGGTCCGGCTCGAAGGCCCACAGGCGCTCGCGCCCCAGCTTGGCGTCGCGCACCAGCCCGGCCTGCGCCAGCACCTGCAAATGCTTGGTCACCGCCTGGCGGCTGATGTCGGTGCCGAGGGTCAACTGGCTGATCGACAGGGCGCCGCCGCCACACAGAATGGCAACGAGCCGCAGGCGGGTCTCGTCGCCCAGTGCCGCGAAGATCATGGCCGAGCCGTCCAGCGATGCCGCCACTGGCAGCAGGGATGTGGAAGGGGTATCAGGGGCCAAGGTAGGTCTCGATATTGTTCATCTGCTCGTCCCAGCCGCGGCTGTTCATGCGAAACGCCTTGAGCCGCCGTTCGGGTGGAATGCCATCGAACCCCGACTCGACCACCCGCAGCAAGGTGCCGCCGTCCAGGTCTTCGAGTTCGAATTGCACCAGGGTGCTGGGCTCGGCGGAATAGTCGACTCCAGGCTCCACCGCGTACGGGTGCCAGCTGAAGGCGAACAGGCGTTCGGGCTCCAGCCGCTCCACCAACACATCCCAGACCAGGTGTTCATACCCGGGATAGGTAATCTGCCCCCGGGTCCGTTGCCCGACGACAAAACGCTGGCCCGCGAGCGCCACGCCGAACCAGCTGCCGAACGCCTCGGCATTCGCCAGCGCGGCCCAGACACGGGAACGGGTTGCCTTGAGCAGGATCTTTCTTTCGATGCGATCTGATGAGTTCATGGGTCACCTCCAGTGATCAAACCCTAGACGCTTTCGTGAAAAACGCAACCTTATAGTTGCGTATTTTTTTACCGCCCGGCCAAGCACGGATTGAAATCCCTCGCCCTGCCGCCGAAAAACAGGGCTAAGCTCGCCACTCGCCAATGGCTGCCTCGCCGCTGCCCAACGCGGTAGTGAGAACAGCGGACAACAGAAATGGAATGCCTCCGATGACCCAGACATCCCCCGCAATCACCCTGGAAAAACTGCGCCGGGCGATCAGGCTGATCGACGAGCCGCTGATCGAACTGACACCTCAGTCGCTGACCTACCTGCGCTCCTACCCCGCCCTGCTGGCCGCCTCCAGGACCCTGGCCGGTTCCCACAACAGTGGCGACCTGCTGCTGCAGCTATCGGCAATGTGCTACGGCTGGATGCCCAGGGTGGTCCGGGTGAATGCCAGACATGTCGATAAAGCCTCGGCCGCCCTCGCCTGCGCCCTGGAGTCGGACGTCCTGATCGACACGGCGCAGATGCAGGATCTGGCCAACAGCCTGCACTCGGTAGTGGGCACCTCCAAGCTCCTGCACTTTCTGCGCCCGCAGCTCTACCCGATCTGGGATTCGAAGGTCGCGCGAGTCTGGGCAACGAGCGATGCCACAACCAACATGAGCAAGGTTGAAAACTACCGTTCCTACATCGAGGACATCAGAACCCTGATCGCGTCTGCCGATTTCGCCGCGTTTCATGACGACTTCAACCAGGCATACGGCCGGCGCCTCGACAGGCTGAAGATCGCGCCCTATAGCCTGTCACCGGTCCGCGCGGTCGAGGCCGCGGCCTTCGAGTTGTCCGGCGGCGATTATGACGATGATTGACCGGCGGCCCTTGCCGCGCGGCGCCAACATCGGGCGATGCCCATTGTCGGCGTGTCCCCCTTCACTGTGAGAGTCCCTATGAACCCACGTATTTTCCTGGCCCTGGCGCCGCTGCTGCTCAGCCCGCTGGCCCAGGCCGCCGACTGTGCCAATGCCAGCACCCAGGCCGCCATGAACCAGTGCGCCGCCGAGCAGCACAAGGCCGCGGACAAGGAACTGAATACGCTCTACCAGCGCATCACCCAGCGCCTGAAGGACAACCCGGACGGCAAGAAGCTGCTGGTCGGCGCCCAGCGCGCCTGGGTGGCTTTTCGGGATGCGGAATGCGGGTTCGCCGCCTCGGGGGTGGCCGGTGGCAGCGTCTACCCGTTGATCTACAGCAACTGCACCACCGACCTGACCAAGGCCCGGGTCGAGGCGTTCAAGACCTACCTCAAGTGCCAGGAAGGCGACCTGAGCTGCCCGGTGCCGGGCAATTGATGAGGTTCGCCCCTGCATGTCCTGCAGGAGCGAAGGTGATGGCGCTATCCGCGCCTAACGCTCGAACACCTGGGCCGTGGTGATCGCCATGTCCCCGCCCGGCAGCTTGATGCTGCCGATCTGCTTCAGGCTGTCGGCATCGAAGATCGCCACATCGTTGAAGGTCCCGGCCAGGTAGATCTTGCTGCCCGCCTTGTTGAACGAAATGCAGTAGTAGGAATGGTCCAGGGTGGCGGCCTGGAGCAGTTTTTTCTGCCGGATGTCGTACTTGGCCAGGCGGTTGAGCACGCCGAACATCAGGTTCGGGTCCTTCGGCGAGCGCATGCCGCTGAAATAGATTTCCGTCAGCGGGCCGAAGTCGGTGGTTTCGCTCTTGCCGGTTTTCAAGTCGATGCTGAACAGACCGTACAGGTACTCGGCGCTGGCCGGGTCCTGTTGCTGGTCCTTGAACTTGGCGGCGGTGTAGAGCAGCGAGAAATCATGGCGCCAGGTCTGCTGGTTCCACACGTAGAGCACGTCTGGCGCGCTGTAGTTCGGGCGTTTCCAGTGGCGGCTGGGGATCAGCACATCGAACTTGCCGGTCTTGACGTCAACCTTGTACACATCCGCCCCGGCCACATACAACGAGCCGTCGTCACCGCTCTGCATGATGGTCAGTTGCCGTGGCGCCGGAAAGCTGCGCACCGGCTTGGCCTTGAGCCCGGCGTCGGTGGCATACACATCCAGCCGCGGCGGCTTGACCTCATAACGGTCGTTGAGCATCAGCGTCGGGTTGGCCACGGTGTACAGCTCCTTGCCGTCGTGGCTGACGGTGAAAGCAAACATCGAGCGCGCCTTCTCCCCCGGCTGCTGGGTGATGCTGGCGTGGAACACCTGCTTGCAGCTGTCCAGCTCGACGCCATAGACATCGGCGTAGTGGTTGTTCAGCACGTAGGCGACCTTGCGGTCCGGCGCCAGTTGCACGGTGCCGGGGCCGAAGGCGTCGGGCATCTTGCAGGTCTTGTACAGCGTGTCGCTGGCCAGGTCGATCACGTGCAGGTTATTCGGATAGTTGGTGGTGACCATGTATTCATGGCCGGCGTTGAGGGCCTTGTCACTGTTGTCATCGGCCAGGACGCTGAGGGAACAGGCCCCCAGGACGGCGGAAGCGGCCAGGCCGCAGGCATTGATCAAGCGCATGCTGGAATCCTTCTACTGACCGATTACTTGTCTTTAGGGAACACGGTGCCGAGGTTGCGCCAGTTCTCGTTGGAGGCCTGGGCGTCCTTGTTCCAGTCGGGGTAGGTGCTCATCATGTCCGGCACCTGGGCCGGCCACCAGCAAGGGTCGGAGCAACCGTAGAGGTCAGCCTCCATCGGCTGGCACAAGGACGACACGCCACCGAAGGCATCGATTTCCCAGCCCGGGTCGGTGGTCGAGGCACAGCCGGCCACCGAACTCATGGCGACCACCTCTTCGATACGGTTCTCGTCGGCGGCCTGTTCCAGTTTCTGGGCTTTGTTATTGATCGGCTTGAGATGTTTCATGTCAGTGGGCCTTGCGCGGAGTGATGTAACTGCTGATGAACGCAGGGTTGCGGGCCATGATCCGGCTGTAGACCTCGATGCCGAAATCCACCCAGTCACGCATCAGTTCGCAATAGTGATAGGTCGGGTGCGCCGGGTCGCCGTAGCGGGCGTAGCTCTCGTGGTAGCAGCCGCCGGAACACAGGTTGCGGATGCGGCAGCTGTCGCAGCCGGTGTTGCTGCGGTCCAGGCGCTGGGACAGGAAGTCGTTGAGTTCCATCTGCTTCACCCCGCCCTCGCGCACGTTGCCGAAGGTCGGCAGCGATGAACCGGTAAAGCGGTGGCACAGGTTCAGCTCGCCCTTGTGGTCCACCGCCAGCATCTTCAGCCCGGCGCCACAGGGCAGCGCCTTCTTGTGGCCTTCGTGGATATCGGTGATCAGCTGGTGCAGGTTGGAGAAACCGATATTGCGATGCTCCAGGGCCGCCTCCAGGTAGCGCCGGCCCAGGCGCTTCATGCTGGCGAAGACTTCGACCAGTTCCTCGCCTGTGAGGTTGAAGCTGCTGATATCGCCCGAGGTCACCGGGGCAAACCCGACCTCGGCGAAACCCAGTTCGTTGAACAGGTGGTCCCAGATGGTTTCCACATCGGTGACCCCGGTGGTCAGGGTCACCCGCGCGCCGACCGGGCGGCTGTCGTAGCGCGCCAGCAGCATCTGCGCCTTGCGCCGCACCACGTCATAGGTGCCCTGCCCGCCCACGGTGATGCGGTTGCGGTCGTGCACGGTCTTCGGCCCGTCGATGCTCACGGACAAGCCAAAGCGGTGGGCATTCAGGTAGTCCACCGTTTCCTCGGTGAGCAGCGTGGCATTGGTGGTCATGACGAACTCGACGAACTTGCCCGCCTCGCGAAAACGCTTCTCGCAATAGTCGACCATGTACTCGATCAGCTTGCGGTTGCTCAGCGGCTCGCCACCAAAAAACACCACGGTGAAACGCTCCTCGTCGGGGGATTCCTTGAGCAGCATTTCCACCGAGGCGATGGCCGTCTCGACGTCCATCTTCTTGCCCGCCGAGGGCTTGTCCAGGTCTTCCTTGTAGCAGTAGGTGCAACTCAGGTTGCAGCCGGTGTTGACGTTGAGCACCACGGTATTGATCGCCGTGCGTTCGACTCGCTTGACGGTCCATTCCTCAGTCCGTGGCGAGCCGTCGCTGACCAGCTCCAGGGCGATCAGCTCGCGCAGAGTCTCGTTGATTTCCTCGCCGTCGTACTGGCTGGCCAGCCGCTGGATCAGGTCAATGGAAGAGCAGCCCGGCCCGCGCAGGGCATCGATGATGCTGCCGGTCAAGGCATCGCTGGCGAACAGCGAACTGCTGGGGATATGGAACAGCATGCGGTCGGCATCGACCTGCACTTCGTGCAGGTTGCGTTCGACCAGATTCAAGATAGCGCCCATTGCAAACCTCCTGTGCCGGCCCCCTTTTGGCGGGGGCCCGCGGTCATTCCGAAAGGGTGTCGTCAATCACGGACCGCGCCTTAGGGGATGGGTGGATTGTTCCAGCGTTGCACGGTGACGATCAGGTGGCCTTCGCCGGTCAGGGATTTCCCAGCGTCGTCGACGGCGGCGATCACCTTGAGGTTGCCGGCGTTGTTGGTGGACATCTTGCGCTGCGGGTTCGGCCCGGCATCGCCCGGAATGAACACGCCGCTGTCGGCCTGCATGGTACCGGCGAACTTGACGTCCTCGTCTTCCCTGGCACGCTCGTCGAAGGGCTCGACCTTCCACTGCGCCGGGAACACGCCGATGCGATACGGCTTGCCATCGGCGCCCTTGCCCCAGGCTTCGGCATCGAAGCGGCCCTGGACCTTGGGCGTCGAGCCACCGCCGTCGCCAACCCGCGCCACCGAGAACTCGGGCACCACCTTGACCTCGGCGATCTGGCTGTACACCGCCAGCGTCGCGCCGTTCAGGCTGCCGACGGTGACGTTGCGCAGGCCCGGTTGGGCATCGGCGGCCGCCTTGAGCCTGACCTTGATCCGCTGCGGGCCCTGCTCGATGACGTCGACCACTTCCACGCCCTTGCCAAAACTCGGCTTGCCGCTGAGGCCGCTGCCGATCAGGGTGACTTCGGTTTCACCGCCAGCCTTCAGGTGACCCGGTTGCACCGCCAGCAAACGACTGCTGCCCTGCTTGGCGGCGATAAAGTCCAGGCCGCGTTCGTCGTGCTCGGCCTCGAACATCCGGCCCTGCAATGCATTGCCTTGAGCGGCGAACACCTGGCGCATGCTCACGCCGTCGATGCTGACATTGCCGCGCCATTCGTAGCCGCTGTAGAGAATCGCGCTGCCCTCGCCGTTGAACGGACTGCCGTCGGCGTACTGGCCTTTGACGCTGACCTTGAAGGTGTCATTGCCATCGGCGCTGACGCTCATCACCCCGGCCAGTTCGCCCTTGCCCGGCAGATGGCCGCTGAAGCTCCAGTCGCCCGCCAGGGTCTCGGCCTTGGGTGCGCTGCCCAGCCATTTTGTCCAGGCCGGGTTGTCCAGCGGATAACGCTTGGCCAGCAGCGGCACCATCTCCTTGCGCGCCAGGTCGAACCAGTCGCGGTCGCGGGACAGCGCCTGGTATTCCAGCGACGGCCATTGGCCGAGGTGGAAGTTCACCAGGCGTTCCCACTCCTGGGCCGGACGCCGTTGCAGGGCGACCCGCGCGCCGGAGTGGCAGCGGCCGCACATCTGGCTGGTTTGTTCGTCGAACTTCTCCACCGTGTTCAAGCGCCGCTCCAGGGCGTAGCGCACGCCGTCGGTTTCGCTCGGCGCCAGGCCCTGGGTGTCGGCCAGGTATTTGACCAGGGTGCGGCGATCGTCGTCGCTGATCTGCAGGCCATGCATGACCTGCATGCGGGCGATGCTCATCAACCAGCCTTCCGGGGTCTTGCGCTGGTGGCTGATGCGGCTCAGGCCGCCTCCCGTTTCCGGGGTATGGCAGCCCTGGCAGGTTTCCTTGAGGATGGCCTGGGCCTCGCGCGCTGCAAGGCTGGGAGGGGCATGCAAGGCGGCGCAGACCGCCAGCGCCAGCAGGCCGCTGGACGTGCCTGCTCGGAGTGTTCTCTTGATCAAGGTCGGACCTCCACGGAGCTCTTTATCAGGGAGCTTTTTATTAGCGAGCTTTATTATTGTTGTGCGTCGTTTTTATGGTTTCTGCCATGCCCGGTGGCGCCGGGCACGGAGGCAAGAGAAACGGCTGGGTTGAGCAATACACGGAGCGTGCCAGCTTACAAATAATGTGCTTTATCAAGGACTTGATAAAATCCCAGGACGCATCCCCCAGGCAACCGCCGGCCGACCGCGTTTAATTTCGCGACAACTGTTCCACTCTGAGACAGACACGGCGATGAGGGAACCAATCAGCCATCGCAGCGATGGCGTCAACACGTTTCAGAATCGTCCTAAAGCCTTGCCTTGGTGCACCTGAATAGGCTCGCGAAGCTCTACAACGAGCCATAGCCCCACGGATCAGTCAACGCACAAGGATGATGTACCCCCATGCTTTCTTCCGCTCGCCTGGGCGACAAACATGTCTGCCCTCTCCCCGGTCACGGCACCACCCCGATTGCTTCCGCTTCCGGCGACATAAACATCAACTCCATGGGCGCGGCCCGAGTCGGCGACACGTGCGGCTGTGGTGCGGTCATTACCACAGGGTTTCCCTCAATCATCCTAAATGGCCGCCCCATGGCCCACTTAGGAAGCCCTACCACTCACGGCGGGACAATCATCACGGGCAGCCCCAATACCTTCGGTGGCTTTGTCATGGGGCCTACTCCTGGGGCTGCCATCATCAACTTCGCAGCGCTCGGAGTGTTTCGCTCAGATGGCTCGGTAGACGATGAAAAGATGGCGACCTTGTTGGCTGATCCGAAGCTGACCGAGAAGGCCGCCGCTGCGAATGCTTTGGTTGATCCCAATGCGGCCTCTAAGGCATCTGAAGAGAAGCCTGAACCGAACGATGGGCCTGAAGGGTGTACTCACCCGAACATGATGGAGAAGCTGGCGAGCTACATCGCAGATGAGATGAATAGCAACATCCACCACTCTTCCGTCTTGAAGATGAAAGAGCTGCTCAGCTATGACGTTGCGGAAGAGACTCGCAAAAAAATGGGCCTGCCGTGGTATGCCCAAATCGGAAATACCAGCCCTCAAGCTATCGGCGCTTCAAACGTTGCGGCAGCTATGGCCCTTTGGACTGAACGAGTAGGCCAGGGTCGTGATTGGGACCACAAACCGAAGATTCATGCAAAATTTGGCAGGTATCGCCACAGGCAAGGCAAGTACGACTACTTCTACGATATTTGGTCGAACATTCACTACGGCTATGTGGGTATGGCTGGAGGACTCACTGAAGGCGTCCTTTTGGATAGTGCTGGGATCGAGCAGATTGTTTCAGATCAATTACGACGGTGGGGAGAGCAGATATTCGTCGCCAAAGAAGATCAGAGGCTCAAAGGGCCTCATGCCACAGAAGACGTAGAAGGGATGCGCGCATGGGATGACGTCCCTGATCGAATTTCGATTAGTATCGGCATGAAACTCTACAACAAGTATCCAAATGGGGGCATCACGGCACATACAATCATGGCCGAAGTGCTTGCAGTCACACCGGAAGAATGGGGAGATGGCGCCAGTGTCCATGTCTGCGAGAAATATTAAAACCCGACACGTTATTGGGGCACTCATTGTTTCCCCATTGTTGTTCTGGTACGTGGCGACCCCCGTCGTACGTGTCCATTACTCCAAAGAAGGTACAGACGAACTTCGGCTAATCTGGAACACGCAGCACAACATCCATAAAGAAGGAATGCTTCCGGGGCAAGCCACATATGATACTGGGCATATGTTCCCCAATGAGAAGTTCTTCATGAACTTCGATTGGTGGAATGAAAATAGTCTGCGGAGATGCATAAACATCACGCCAAAATGGGGGAGCGCAATAGACATTTACCTTGATGGTAAAGGCCGCATCGACACAGCTAAAACCGGCCCTGACGTTATTGCTCGCTTAAAACGATGTGAGGGTGATGCTGATCCTTTCCGTCCTTAAAGTTCTCTACCAGCACCAATATGAGGTCATCCAACACAACCGCCAAGTAGAATGCAGACGACATTCCCAAGGCCTTTACAACTGGTGACGGAGCATCACGACAATGAAGTGGCCCAAGCGACGCCTCGAACTTCGCGATTTCGGCATGGCCCTGTACCTGCTCAGCCTTGCACTACCAGCGGTGTATCAAGAAGATGATAACTGGCTGTATGGAACGCTCACCCAAGACACTTTACCTGGATGGTTTGCATTCATATCGGGGTTACTGTCAATGGTCTACGGTTACTCTGCGTGGTTAGCAAACCCCTTATTCATCGCTGCTTACCGGACTCGGAACGTCAAGCGAAGCTTCATCTATGCAGCACTCGCATTACTGGCGGGACTATCGGTGCAATTACAGCTCGTTACTTGGTACGACGAAGACGGCAGGTTCACTGTTACTGGTTATACCTACGGTTACTACGTCTGGTTGCTTTCCTTCTCTTGGATGGCCGGATTGGCTATAACTAATTGGAGAAAAGGTGTCCGTGTCCACATATGTAAATAAGCTGAGCAAAGGACGCATCGACATTGCTAAAACTGGCCCTGACGTTATTGCTCGCTTGAAACAATGTGAGGGTTTTCTTTTTGAAGAACTCGGACAAGGAGCCAGCCAAGGAGGCGCTGAGAGCCATAACGGGCATACGCGACTGGTATAAGAACCTGCGCTACCGCTACTCTGCACTGGATGAGAACAGCGATTTAAATTCCCATGAGTTCTATCTGGCCGCACAGCACGCTGGCCGTACATGGGCCGTGGTGGTTGACCAATCAATCAGCTACTACGGCAAATCCAGCTTTAGCGTAACCGCTGAGCCCTACGATCCGAAAACCTACGTGGATTACGCCAAGGCGCTCCAGGCCGCCACCAAGAGCTGTCCTGTTCCACAATAAAGGCATCAGTCTGTCGATTGTGATCTACCAGTCAAGGCTGCGCAGTGTCCGTTATGCAGGGCTTCAAACGATCTGCGTCTGCACCACGCAGCTGCTACGATGCCTGGCTTAACCGCTTCAGCCACCGGCCCTGACAGGAATCGCGCCATGCTCAATGCCCTGCTTTTCGATCTCGACGGCACCCTGACCGACACCGACCAATTGCACCTGCTGGCGTTGCAGCAGTTGTTGCTGGAGGAAGAGGGCCGGGTGTTCACCCATCAAGAGTTCGAGGCCCATGTCAGTGGCCAGGCCAACGCCAACATGTGCCGCTACCTGTTCCCGCAGCGCTCGGTGGCCGAGCACGAGGCTTTCGCCGACCGCAAGGAAGTGCGCTTTCGCCAGCTGTCGCCACGACTGACGCCGATGCCGGGCCTGCTGCGCCTGTTGGATTTCGCCAGGGAACGCGGCATCGGCGTCTGCGTGGTGACCAATGCGCCACGGGCCAATGCCGAGCACATGCTCGACGTGCTGGGGCTGGGCGATCGCTTCGACAGCGTGCTGGTGGCCGAGGAATTGCCGCGGGCCAAGCCCGACCCACTGCCCTACCTCACCGGCCTGGAATGCCTGGGTGCCAGCGCCGAAGCCGGGATTGCCTTCGAGGACTCGATCCCCGGCCTGACCGCCGCGGTCGGGGCCGGGGTCTTCACCGTCGGCCTGGCCACCAGCCAGAGCCCCGAGGCCCTGCTGGCCGCCGGTGCGCATCTGGTGGTCGAGGACTTCAACGACCCGCAATTGTGGGCGGTGATCGAGCGGATGCTCGGCTCGCGCTGAAGCTGCGCCCAACGGTCTGATAGGAAAACTCAGAAATATCCCAAGGCTTTTTCAGTTGTATCTGATGGTCCGGCGCGCGTTGGCTCTTGAAGATAGCGCCCCGCACGCCTGTCGTATCAAGGACCTTCATGAACGCCCTCACCTCCCTCTCCCTGCTGGCCCTGCTGGGCCTTGCAGCCAGCACAGGCCACGCCCAGGAAGACCTCGAACCGGCCCAGCCGGAAGCCACCAGCAGTTGTCTGACCCGGGGCGAAGCCATCAAGAGCAGCCTGGAAAAACTCCTGCCCGACCCTGAGCAGCGCCAACTGGCCGGCCTGCAACGGGCGCTGGAACCGCTCAGCGACTACTGCGACGGCCTGCACTTCGAGCACAACCCGCCCCTGCGCCAGGCCGAATACCAGGTGATATTGCGCCAGATGGAACTCGACGCCGCGCAGCGTTATGGCGACCCAAGCATCATCGACAAACGCAAGGCCCGGCTGACCCACGCCCTGCAAGTCCTGCAATACGCCCTTGGCGCCCACGGCAACTGAAGCGGTTTCTTGCCCGATAAGCTTCATCACCGGCTCGCGCCGGCCAGCCCGGGCCTGCTTCAGCGCCAGACTTTCCCAACAGATTCAACGACCTGTGCCATCCGCTCGGGAGTATTCAGGACTCCTCGCGAATGGGAATGCAACTAATTGTTATGCAAGGAATTTTCTAATATTTAGCTAAGATTGTTCTGACTCGTGCCGATGGATTTTGTAGGACACAGGGAGCAATCTGGAAATGAGAAACAATCAGCCCGTTACACAACGTGAAGTGGCTTTAGGGTCAAACCAGAAACTCATCTCCACCACCGATGCCCATGGCGTCATCAGCTACTGCAACGATGCCTTCGTCGACATCAGCGGTTTCGACCGCGACGACCTGATCGGTGCTCCACAGAACATCGTCCGTCACCCCGATGTCCCCCCCGCGGTCTTTGCCCATATGTGGGCGGCGCTGAAACAGGGCCAGCCGTGGATGGGCATCGTCAAGAACCGCTCGAAAAACGGCGACCATTACTGGGTCAACGCCTACGTCACGCCGATTTTCGAGGGCAGCCGGATCGTCGGCTACGAATCGGTCCGGGTCAAACCCAGCGCCGAACAGATCCGCCGCGCGCAAGACCTCTACCAGCGTCTCAACCGCAAGCAGCCGGCCATCCCCCGTCGGCATCGCTGGCAACCGGCCCTGCTGGGCTGGGCGCCGTTCCTGGCCACGGGCCTGGCCGGTAGCCTAAGCGGTATCTGGCTGGCGCAGCCTTTGGCGCTGGCGGTGGCCGCCGGGCTCTCCGTGCCCCTGGCGCTGCTGGCGATGCAGCGCCAGAACCATGCCGCCCGGCGCCTGCTGCAACTGGCCGACTCGTCCACCTGCGACCCGTTGATCGCGCAGATGTACAGCGACGCCCACGGCCCCCAGGCATGCCTGGAAACCGCCTTCGTCAGCCAGGACGCGCGGCTGCAAACCTGCCTCACCCGCCTGCAGGACAGCGCCGAACAGCTCAATGCACTGGCCAGCCGCTCCGATACCCTGGCCAGCGACAGCTCCCGTGGCCTGGACCGCCAGCGGGTGGAAACCGAGCAGGTGTCCGCCGCGGTCAACCAGATGGCCGCCACCACCCAGGAAGTGGCCAGCCATGTGCAGCGCACCGCTGACGCCACCCAGGCCGCCAACCAGTTGACCGGCCGTGGGCGCGAAGTGGCCCGCGATACCCGCGAAGCCATCGAACGCCTATCCCAGGTGGTCGGCGAAACCGGGCAGAACGTGGCGCAACTGGCCAGGGACAGCGACGAGATCGGCACCGTGGTCGATGTGATCAAAAGCATCGCCGACCAGACCAACCTGCTGGCGCTCAACGCCGCCATCGAAGCAGCCCGCGCCGGTGACATGGGCCGCGGTTTCGCGGTGGTGGCCGACGAGGTGCGCCAGCTGGCCCAGCGCACCGCGCAATCCACCCAGCAGATCCATGAACTGATCACCCAGTTGCAGAGCTCCTCGCAAAACGCCGTGCAGAGCATGGAAAGCGGCCAGCGCCAGGCCGAGGAAGGCGTGGCCCGGGTACTGGAGGCGGACCAGGCGCTGCTGGGCATCAGCCAGGCGGTGGCCAACATCACCGAGATGACCACCCAGATCGCCGCCGCCACCGAGGAGCAGAGCGCGGTCGCCGAGGAAATCAGCCGCAATATCAGCACCATCGCGCAACTGGCCGACCAGACCTCGGAGCAGGCCCATCACTCGGCCGAACTGAGCAAGGAACTGACCCGGACCGCCACCACCCAGTACTCGCTGGTGGAACGTTTCAACCGCTAGGTTCGGTGTGTGTGTACGGGTTTATCGCGAGCAAGCGCTCCTGCAATGGACGCTGTTGCTGCAGGAACGAGCCTGCTCGCGATCGAGGGCCTGGCCCTCCCCCCCCGTCACGTACAAAAAAGCCCGCCAGTGCGCGGGCTTTTTTTATTCTTCGAGGGCCGTCTCAGTCGGCCGCCAGCTGCTGCCGGTACTCCTTCACGTAACCGTTGGCCAACTGGTCCTTCTGCTTGTCGTCGAGGATCTTGCCGGCCATCTGGAAGAACTTCTGTTCTTCTTCCTCCAGGTGGTGATGCACCTTGTCCACCAGCTTCTTCGCCGTGGCCAGCCAGGCGGGGCTGGACATCTCGGTGTCGTCCAATGCCTCCATCAGCTCGTCCATCGCGTGGTGCTCGGCAATCGCGTGCCGGCTCAGGTCGACGCCGTTGTCGTGCTCCATCAACGGCAGGTAGAAGAAGCGCTCCTCGGCTGTCTCATGGGCCTGTACTTCGGCCTTGAGCTGGGCGTAGGCCGCGCTGCGTTCGGGGCTGTCCCCCGAGGTGCGCATCAGTTCGGCAGCGTAGCCGCGCTGGCGTTCATGGCTCTCACGCAGGGCTTCGAATATGTTCACGGGCACATCTCCACGGCTGGATCGATACAGGCTTGTCTTGGACTAGACACTGGCCGTTCGACGGCAGTTCAACCGCAGATGGCGAGGGCCGGAAATGGCCCCGGGATCGCTGGAGAGAGCAGCAGCCGGCCGGTGGCTGCCGCTCCTGAGGGGGGTTACTGCTCCTCGGCCTTCTGCTCCTGGCAGTCCTTGAGCAGTTGCTGTTCCTTGGCGGTGTGGTCGGCTTCCAGGAAGCTCAACAAGCCGCTGTCGCCCTGGGTGTGCCAGCGGTAGCTGTTCTGTTCGTCGTCGGCGACATACAGCGCGCCGGAGGCTGCGCGGGCGATATGCATCGGTATCAGCTGGCCCTTGTAATACAGGGTGGCGAACGAGGCGCCGTTATCGATGTTCAGGTACGCCGCCTGCACCTCTACCCCACCCTCGCAGCGGTAGCTGGCCAGGCTGCTCTGGTACGCCGGCAGCTCCGGCTCGGCCGGGGTCGTCGCGGCCTGGGCGAACAACGGCGCCAGCAGCAAGGTGGTTCCCAGAATCGTTGCAATCTTCAATGTACAGCTCCTTGTTCAGTGCACCTTCATGACAGGCCCCTTTACGACGAAGCAGGCCCCCATAAGTTCAGGCCGGGGTGTCTCAAGGCATTCGCAATTTGCGACAGCTTGTATCTGCCGCCCTTCCGCCACCTCAAATAAACCTTATTAAAATCATATAGTTAATCGCAATTAAAAACTGGCACAGCGGTTGCGAAAGCCCTCGCCTCACGCATAACAAGAGGTTCTGTCATGGCTATTGCAACCCTGCTCCCCGCCACCACCGCCTTTATCCAGCGCGCCCCGCGCATGCTGATCGGCGCCGAATGGGTCGAGGCCGCCGACGGCCAGACCATGCCGCTGCACAACCCGGCCACCGGCGAACAACTGTGCGTGGTGCCGCGGGCCACGGTGGACGATGTCGACCGCGCGGTGCTGGCTGCGCGCCAGGCCTTCGACGATTCGCCCTGGAGCCGCACCCGCCCGCGGGAACGGCAGAACCTGCTGTGGAAACTCGCCGACCTGATGCAGCGCGACGCCGAACTGCTGGCGCAACTGGAATGCCTGAACAACGGCAAGAGCGCCGCGGTGGCCCAGGTCATGGACGTGCAACTGGCCATCGACTTTTTGCGCTACATGGCCGGCTGGGCGACCAAGATCGAAGGCAGCAGCGTCGAGGTCTCCGTGCCGCTGATGCCCGACCAGCAGTTCCACAGTTTCATCCGTCGCGAGGCGGTGGGCGTGGTCGGCGCCATCGTCGCCTGGAACTTCCCGCTGCTGCTGGCCTGCTGGAAGCTCGGCCCGGCCCTGGCCACCGGCTGCACCGTGGTGCTCAAGCCGGCCGACGAAACCCCGCTGACCGCGCTGAAACTCGCCGAGCTGGTGCAGGAAGCCGGCTACCCCGACGGCGTATTCAACGTGGTCACCGGCACTGGCATCACCGCGGGCTCGGCCCTGACCCACAACCCGCGGGTGGACAAGCTGACCTTCACCGGCTCCACCGCGGTGGGCAAGGAAATCGGCAAGATCGCCATGGACAACATGACCCGGGTCACCCTGGAACTGGGCGGCAAGTCGCCGACCATTGTCATGGCCGATGCCGACCTGGGCAGCGCCGCGGCCGGCGCCGCCAGCGCGATCTTCTTCAACCAGGGCCAGGTCTGCTGCGCCGGCTCCAGGCTGTATGTACAGCGCAAGCACTTCGACAATGTGGTGGCCGATATTGCCGGCATTGCCAACGCCATGAAACTCGGCAGCGGCCTGGACGCCAGCGTCGACATGGGCCCGCTGATCTCCGCCCGGCAGCAGGAGCGGGTCTGGCGCTATATCGAGATGGGCCGGAACAGCGGCGCCACTATCGCCTGCGGCGGCGAGCGGTTCGGCCCCGGTTATTTCGTCAAGCCGACGGTAATCGTCGACGTCGACCAGCAGCATTCGCTGGTGCAGGAAGAGATCTTCGGCCCGGTGCTGGTGGCCATTCCTTTCGACGACGAGGCCGATGCCCTGCGCCTGGCCAACGACAGCCCCTACGGCCTGGGCGCGAGCATCTGGTCCAACGACCTGGCGGCGGTGCACCGGATGATCCCGCGGATCAAGTCCGGCTCGGTCTGGGTCAACTGCCACAGCGCCCTCGACCCGGCGCTGCCGTTCGGTGGCTACAAGATGTCCGGCGTGGGCCGGGAAATGGGTTACGCGGCGATCGAGCATTACACCGAGCTGAAATCGGTGCTGATCAAGCTCTGACGACCCGCGATAGCCCATAGCACAAGCGCTCCTCAACGGCGGCGCCGGGGTCTGCCCGGCGTCTCCCGACGACTGGTTTAGCGTCGCCGACCCGCTGCCCGGCCTGCGCCCCGAACGGCTGCTACGCTCAGCCCGAGCCGGCTCGACAGCTGCCCTGCGAGCCTGGCTCACCCACCTTCAACCCACACCTCATCACCACCGAAAACCCGAGGGAAGCATCATGGGATCAAATGGATATGATCACGACGGGGTCCAATGCGGATGCCACAACCCCATCTGGAACGCTCTGAAGGACACACTCGACCCGGCCAGCCATACCGCCAGCCAGCCACAGGACGCCAATGAGCTGGCAAAGGAACCGGCCGGCGAGTCCATCATCTTTACCAACGGCACCATCTACCCCTTGCGCGACGGCAACATGGACGAACGGGTCGAGGCCCTGGGCATCCACGCCGGCGACGTGGTCGCATCCGGCACCCTGGCCGCCGTCGAAGCCCGCATGAACACCCTGGGCATCACCTACAGGAAGCAGTCGTTGAACGGCAAGACCCTGTTGCCCGGCCTGATCGAACCCCACGCCCATATCGTGCAGAGCTGCGCCATGGAAGGCTGGCTGAACCTGGGGGCCATCGATACCGACAACCCCGATGAGCACAAGAACCAGCGACTACGTCCCACCTATGACTGGCTCTGGTTGAAAAGCACCATCCAGGGCAACCTGCCCAAGGACAACTCGACCTGGATCCTCGGCCATCAGGTCGATCCGGCGCTGATGCCCTTCCAGGTCGTACCCCACGGCCTGAACAAACTCATCACCTTCCACTGTGGCCCCGGCGACGACATCGGCAACCTGGACACCATCGACAAGCAGCATCCGATGCTGCTGATCAGCGCGTCCATGCACACCGCCTACCTGAACACCGCGGCCAGCGATGCGGTGTTCGAGAAGACCGGCGTCAGGGCCGACAACGGTGTCCTGCAGGAAGCCCAGGTGCTGGCCGCCATCAAGAGCATTCCCCTCAGGCAGCAGCTGGAAATACTCAATATCTTCAAGCACCTCGAAGACTACTTCGACAAGGCGTCGCGCCGCGGGATCACCCTGCTCTACGACGCGATGATGGACCCCCAGTCGAAGCTGGTACTGGGCGCCTACTTCCTGACCCGCCCCAGGAAGCTGCGGATCGGTTATGCCGCCGCCTGCGATGGCACGCCCGAGGCCATCGGCAAGCTACCGCGCTACCAGCCGGTCAGCCGGGAACAGGCCAAACGCTTCTACCAGGGCTCGGTCAAGCTGGTGTCGGACGGCTCCAACCAGGGGCTGACGGGCTATCAGGCCACGCGCTACTGCTGCGAGGCGACGCGGCCGGTGGGCAACTTCAACTTCTGCGACCAGGACCACACCCCGGTCACCCCACCCGATGCCTACAAGACCGTGGTGCGCAATGCCGTCGAAACCGGCTGGCCGCTGATGATCCACGCCAATGGCGACCGGGCCATCGAGTTCACCCTGCAAGCCTACGAGGCGGCCTTGCAGGGCGGCAGCGCCCTGGAAAAACGCCACCGCATCGAGCACTGCTCGCTGCTGACCGCGGACACCCTGCAGACCCTGCAGCGCCTGGGCCTGTCGCCAAGCTTCCTGATCGGTCATGTCGGCTACTGGGGCTATGCCTTCAAACAGGCGATCTTCG
This sequence comes from Pseudomonas chlororaphis subsp. chlororaphis, assembly GCF_003945765.1. Taxonomy (NCBI): domain Bacteria; kingdom Pseudomonadati; phylum Pseudomonadota; class Gammaproteobacteria; order Pseudomonadales; family Pseudomonadaceae; genus Pseudomonas; species Pseudomonas chlororaphis. Next base: position 4,755,158 of record NZ_CP027712.1, read on the forward strand.
AAGGCAAGGCCGAGCAGATGCTCGACCTGTGCCAGTCGGCCCTGGACCACAACCTGAGAATGACCCTGCACAGCGACTGTTCGGTAACGCCGTTGGGGCCGCTGCGCTCCATGGAGCAGGCGGTGACCCGCAAGATGGAAGGCATTCGCGATGCCCAGGGGCGGTTCGTCCATGACCCAAGGCTGCAACCGATCCTCAATGAAGCCGAATGCCTGACGCGCAAGCAGGCCCTGAAAGCCATCACCTATGACGCGGCCTGGCAGTGCCACGCCGAAGGCTGGACCGGGTCCCTGCAGGACGGTTATTTCGCAGACCTGGTGATTCTCGAGCAAGACCCGCTCGACGAGAAAGTACCGGCCACCAGCATCAGGGACATCAAGGTCTGTGAAACCTGGAAAGGCGGCCACCGGGTGTACGTCAATCCCGATAGCTGACCATCAGCTGTCGCAAGCCGGGCGGCGGGGTTTGGATGGCCGCTGCGCGGATCGCGGGCAAGCCTCGCTCCTACGGAAGATGAGAGCCCCTGTAGGAGCGAGGCTTGCCCGCGATCATTCGCCCAGGCGCCACACATCCGCCGATCGATCGCTGGTGCCTTTGCGGCGGCTGCGCCGCCGATCGCAGCCTGCGGCAGCGGCTACAAAAGCTGCCCCGTCGCCTCAAGGCTGATATCCCTGCCCCAACAACCAGCCGCGCACGGCCTTGTCCTGCTCCGCGCTCAGGCCCGCCAGCAGCTGTTGCGCCGGTTCGTTGGGCAAGCGGCGCAACAGCGGCGCCAGCTCCACCCCTTGCACATGCCAGATGCCCAGCGGCTGGTCCGGGGTGATCACCACCTCGGCTTCGTCCACCAGGCCGTCGCGCAATACCGGGGCGCGCTCGATGCGCAGGGCGGAAAAGTCCGCGACGCGATGCGCCGGCTCGCGGTCCGGCCATTGCCGGCGCGCCTGCCAGAACGGCTGTTCGGCCCAACGCTGCTCGTCGGCGTAGAAATCGCGGCCGATGCGGGCAAAACGCAGGAACAACTGCTCCACTCGCCGGGCATGGAAGCGCTGCGCCAGGGCCGCCCGTTCGGGCCGTTGCAGCAGCGTGTTGATCACCGCCGGCGCCTGCAACGCCGAGGACAGCGACTGGAAGATACCGTTGCCCGACAGTGGGTCCACGGCCATGGCCGCATCACCCACGCGAATCCAGTTGGCGCCACACACCTGTGGGCAGAGGATCGCCGTGCTGCTGCGCGCGTGCAGCTGCACATCAAGCTCCGGCCCGGCGCCGAAAAACGCCCGCGCCAGGGCCGAAGCCTGGCGGCGCTGGCGGCAGTAATCCAGCAACTGCGCCTTGCCCGGCAACGCGGCGCTGGCCACGTCCACCGTCAGTTGCCAGTAACACTGGCCGTCGGCCTGACGCGCCATCCAGGCCCAGCCGTCTTCCAGGCTGTGCACGGCGCTGGCGGTGCTGCCCGGCGCGCCCTGCCAGCGGTTGAGCAGGCTGAGGGTTTCCGGGCCCCGCAGGCCTTTGCCCAGTTCTTTACTCAATGCAGGCGCCTGGCGCCCTCGGGCCTCCACCAGAAAATCCGTTAGGCGCTCGGCCTGCCCCTCGATCCGCAGCCGATGTTCGTTCGCCGTCGACTGCACCTCCAGCACCCGGCCCTCGATCAGCTCGACCCCGGCCTCGCGCAAATCCTCACGCAGGCCGCGATCAAAGCGCGGGCGATCCAGCAGGTATTCGACGTTCTGCCCATGGCTCTGGCCGTTCCACGCCACCTGACGCTGGGACGCCTGCAACGCCGCCTCCAGCCCACGCCCCAGGCCGGCGCCACGCAGGGCTTCGAGCACCCGCAGCGACACCCCTTCGAGCGCCGGGAAACGCCGCCACTCACTGACCAGCGCCACCGCGTAACCCAGGCGGCGCAAGCCCAGGGCCACCGCGGCCCCCGCCGGGCCGGCGCCGAGCACCAGGATCGGCCTCATGTCCAGCCGCGCCGTTCGGGGCCGCGATAGCGGGCGTGGGTCCGCAGCCACTGGACCACCTGCGGGTTGTCGGCGTCGCGGTGTTCGCCGAGGTAGCGGGCGATATGCCCGCTCAAGGCCGCGCAGCCCAGGCTGGCGCCGGACTGGCCGGGGTGGCTGCCCTGCACACAGGCGGCGAAGTCGGCCTGCTGGCTGTCGAGCCACGACCATTCGCCGGGGGTGCAACGGGCATCGCCGGTGACCCGCAGCACCCCCGGGTAACGCGCCGGGTACACCCCCTCGCCCTGGGCCGGCGTCGAGGCGCACAACAGCACACCACGGGCCAGGGCGGCCGCGCAGGCTTCGCGCAACAGGCGGCGGTCCTGGCGTAGCCCCAGGCTGAGGTTGACCAGCCGCACCTGCTGGCTCACCAGCCAGTCCAGGGCGCTGGCGATCTGCAGGGCGCTGGTCACCCCGCGCTGGTCGAACACCTGGGCCACACAGAAACGCACCTGGGGCGCCCGCGCGCTGATCGCCTCGATAATCGCGCTGCCGTGGCCGAGGGGGTCCTCGCGCAAGTCGCCCTCGCCGACCCCGTCTTCCACCAGGTAGAAGCGCCGCCCGGCCACCACCTGCGGGCGTTGCACAGCCGTATGCCCGCTGTCGACCACGCCGATCCGCAGCTCAGGCTTCATGGGGCACCTTCACGGAGTGCAACACGCCGTCCACCAGCTCGAAGCGCAGGTCGGCGTCGGCCAGGGTCGACGGCCGATGGCTGATCAGGATCCGCGTGCGCCCGGCGAACAGCCGGTCGATGGCCTCGATCACTTCGCGCTCGGTGCTTTCGTCCACCGCCGAGGTGGCTTCGTCCAGCACCAGGATCAACGGGTCCTGGAGCAGCGCGCGGGCAATCGCGATCCGTTGTTTCTGCCCGCCGGACAGCTGCTGGCCGCGCTCGCCCAACGGGCTGTCCAGGCCCTCGGGCAGCGCTTCGATCAGGCTGTCCAGTTGCGCCAGCCGCGCCACCTCGGCCACCGCCGCGCGCGGTGCGTCGGGCACGCTGTAGGCCAGGTTGTCGGCCAGGCTGCCGCGGAACAGCACGATGTCCTGGCTGACCACGGCGATGCGCCGGCGCAGCTCGAACAGGTCGAGCTGGCGCAGGTCGATACCGTCCAGCAGCACCTGCCCGGACTGCGGGTCGTGGTGGCGTTGCAGCAGGTCGATCAGGGTCGATTTGCCGACCCCGGAACCGCCGGCCAGGGCCACCTTCAGGCCATAGGGAATGCGTGCCTCGATGCCGCGCAGGGTGCTCGGCCTCCCCGGGTGGCTGAAGTGCAGATCACGAAAAGACAGCTCGCCGCCGCTGGGCATCGGCAGCGGTTGCGCCGGCGTGGTCACGCTCGGTTGCTCGCCGCGCAGCTCCATGACCCGGCCCAGGCTGACGCTCATGCGCTGGATCGCCACGTACAGCCCCAGCAGGCTCTGCACCGGCCCCACGGCCATGCCCAGGTAAGTGGAAAAGGCGATCAGCGCGCCCAGCTGCCAGGTGCCCTGCACCACCCAATAGCCGCCGATCAGGAACGCACAGGCCCGCGACAGCGAAGTCAGGGTGCCGGGCACCGCCTGGGTGAAGAACTCGCTGACCTGCAGGCGCAACAACTGGCTCATGTAGCCCTGCCCCAACTGTTCCAGGCGCCGGGCTTCGCGCTGTTGCTGGCCGGCGCTCTGGATGAACTTCATCACCGGCAGGGTCTCGACCATGAACGACGACATGTCCGCCGAACGCTCGCGCAGTTGCCGTACATCGCGCTCGACCTTGCGCCGCATCCAGCGCAGCCAGAGCACATCCAGCGGAATCAGCAGCAGCGCCAGCAGCGACAGCTGCCAGGACAGGGTCACCAGCAGCGCCAGGGCCACCACCAGGCCGATCACGCTGGACACCGCGGAGAACAGCGAATCGACGGCAAAGCGCTGGATCTCCGCGACGTCGCCATCGAGCCGCGACATCAGGTCGCCGATTCGCCGCTGGCCGTAGAAGCCCGGCGACAGGCGCTGCAAATGGCGGTACAGGTCGTCGCGCAGGGCGAACAGGATCCGCCCCGACAGGCGCGTGTGCAGGTAGCGGTTGATGCCCGACAGCGCGGTGCCCAGCAGCCCGGCGAGAATCATCAGCCCGGCGATCCACGCCAGCATCGGGAAATTGCGCGCCAGCAGGCCATCGTCGATCAGCAGCTTGGTCAGCCACGGCTGCACCAGCACCAGCAACGAGGCGCAGACCGACAGCACCAGCAACCCGGCGATGGCCAGGCGCTGCGGGCGGACAAACCCGTACAGCCAGCGCAAGGCGGCTTGCAGGGCCGCGGGGTCGGGGCTGTCCACCAGCCGGCTGAGCAGGCGCGCCATCAGCTGTGCAACTGCTTGAGCTTGCGGTACAGGGTCGCGCGACTGATGCCCAGGGCATCGGCGGCGGCGGAGACATTGCCCTGGTGGCTGTCCAGCGCCTGGCGGATCAGCTCCAGCTGGTTCTCGCGGATGCTGCCGCTGGCCGGGCGTTCGCTGGCGTTGAGATCGTCGAGCATGCTGTCGGGCAGGTGCTCCAGGCCCAGGACCGCGTCGCCCGCCTCGCGCATGGCCAGGGCGGTGCGCAGGACCATCTCCAACTGGCGAATGTTGCCCGGCCAGTGATAGCCGGCCAGCAACTGGCGCAGGTCCTCGGCCAGGGCCGCGCCGGGGCTGCCGAGCTTGGCCAGCAGGACCTCCAGCAACGCGTCGAAGTCCTCGCGCTCGCGCAGCGCCGGGAGCATCACGCTGATGCCGTTGACCCGGTAGAACAGGTCCTCGCGAAACTGCTTGTCGGCCACCTGCTGCTTGAGGTCGCGGTGGGTGGCGCAGATCAGCGCCACATCGATGTCCTGCTCTTCGCCGGCGCCCAGCGGCGCTACCTTACGGTCCTGCAGCACCCGCAACAGGCGCGCCTGCAAGGCCAGTGGCATATCGCCGATTTCATCGAGGAACAGGGTGCCGCCATGGGCCTGTTGCAGGCGGCCGATCATGCCGCCACGGCGCGAGCCGGTGAAGGCGCCCTCGCGATAACCGAACAGCTCCGACTCGATCAGGCCCTCGGGGATCGCCGCGCAGTTGACCGCGATAAAGGGCTTGTCGGCGCGACTGCCCGCCATGTGCAGGGCGCGGGCGATGACCTCCTTGCCGGTGCCGGTTTCCCCCAGCAGCAACACCGGCAAGGCATTGGCCAGGCCCTGCCGGGCCATGCGCAAGGCCCGGGCATAACGGCTGTTGCTGCCGGCGAGGGTGTCGAGTTGCGGGTCGGGCTGCGCCTGGCTGGGGGCGCTTTTCGACGTGCTGCGCGGCACGCTGCTGACATTGATCGAGCGTTGCGGGGCGCGCAGGGTCTTGTAGAAAAACTCGCCCTTGGCGGTCTGCAGGCTGCCGATGCCGCCCTGTTGCAAACGGCCGAGCAGTTGCACGCCATCCACGCCAAGAAACTCTTCGCAACGCCGCCCGACCAGTGCCGAACGCTCGGCGCGCAACAACTGGCAGGCCTGAGCGCTGACCGCCAGGATCTGCCCGCCGAGACTGACCGCGAGCAAGCCTTGCCACGGCGATTCGAGATACTGCCGACGACTGTGGAACGCCAGGACAATCTGCTCGGGAAAGCTGTTGTTGAACACCCGGCTCTCGATCTGGCTGACCGCCATGCTCAGCAGCGCGGTGCTGTCGTGGATACGGCCCAACGGACCTTCGCGGGTCAGGTCGAGCACGCCGAGGATCTCGCCCTGGGGGCAATGGATGGGCACCGAGGTGCAGGAAAAAGGGCTCAGGCGGTCCAGATAATGCTCGCCGCAGTCGATCAGGGTGGTGCGCGCTTCCACCAGCGCCGTACCCAGGGCATTGGTGCCGCGATTGGCTTCGCTCCAGCAGGCGCCGAGGGTGATGTCCTGCACACCGCTGCCCTTGAGCCGGTCGGCCCGGCCTTCGACCGCAAGAATGGTGGCGTCGGCATTGGCCAGGATAATCAGGCCGTCCTTGCCCTGGCGCTCGGCCAGGTAGTCGATGGCGGGTATCGCCGCGTCGAGCAGCAGGCGATTGCTCGCCAGCAGCACCTCGAGGCTGGCGCCGGACTCCAGGGTCAACTCCGGCTGGCCATTGAAGTGCACGCCATGGCTGAGGCTGCGCCGCCATGACGCATCGATTTCCGCACGTAATACGCCATCGGGGACTGCGCCTTCCAGATGGAGTTTTCTGCGGGCCAGCCCGGCTTGGTGCTGCAGCTCGCCGGTTGTTGTTTTTATAAGAGTCATCAAGCGCTCCGAATCGGTCCGCCCGGCACCTCCCCGGTCCATTCCCTTGGGTTGCGAGGGGCACGCAAGCCATGGGCAATGTCTACACCCGGTTCAGAAGGCAGTAAAGGGAAGTTTGGCCCGCGGCCAGCCCTGCCATTCACAGAAGCAAAACCTGCGCCACGGGAAAAACCGCGCCAGAGCATCTTGACGTTAACGTAAAGCGGATGGCAAGAGCCGTATGGCGTCCGGTTGCCCCTGGTACTCACTGGTCGCCTGGCGGTAAACGGCCCAGTAAATGACCAGTCTGAACAGGGGGAACATAAAGCAGGTAATGCGGACAGGCTGCCAACTAAGTCCCTTTATATTCTGAAATGACTTATTGCCAATACTTACAAGAAGCCATGGTCATTCTTTAGCGGAGTTATAAAGACAACATCGCACTATTACCACTCGCACTTATCTTTATAGCCACCTAGTAACACCACCCTTTCCCTGGCCAAGTCAGTTATCCGACAAACCTGTAACCGCTCAAAACTTCAGGGCCATCTCACTGTTTTAAATAAATAAAAAAATATTATCGGGCACTAGAAAATAATGACTACGCTGATCTTGCTGGATGCGAACGGACAGAACGCGAGTCGACAAGGAGGTCGAAGTCATGCGTCGGAACACACTATTGCCCCGCACTTCTACGACCTATCAAGACCGTCAGCTTGCACACTTCAAGCCGCCCAGAAAAGTCACCTACGCCCCACTAAATCGACCTCCCGAAAAGCTAGCTACAGGCATCAGGGTTTCAGCACCGGTATCCCTGGACTTCCCCACTATAACTTCGCCACTGCTGATCAATCTGGTGCCATCGGGCGAGCACTTCTATTTCGCCTGCATCGACGCCCGCACCGATGGGCCCTGGAAGTACTGTCTCGCCAGCCTCGATACCCAAACCCTGGAACCGAGTTGCGGTGAGGCGTTGCGGTCAAGGCTCGATGGCAAGTACCACGACCCCAGCCTGCCCTGCACGGTCGGCTGGTCCTGTTCCGAAGACACTCCTCAAACAGTCACAGGTGCCTGAATGAATACCAAATGGTTGAACGGTTTGAACATTTTCTATGACGACAGCAGCAACGAATCCCTGCGCGGCGTGCTGAAGACCGATGTCAGCGGTCACCTGGTCGGCACCTATCAAGGGCCGAAGGCTTCCGGCTACACCACGCTCTATGGCCGCCTGGAGACAAAAAATGGCACGCTACGCCCGAGCTATCTGCTTCCCGCCTTCACCCAGCGGACCCAGAAGGATGTCGACACCACGCCGATCCAGGGCAGCGACGACTTCGTTGCCGTCTGGGCCAGCAACGACCCGGGCGCCTTTCGCATCTTTGCGCGCAAATACAGCGTCAGCGAGCGCCAGGGTATCGGCGCGCCCTTCACGGAAACCCTGATCAGTGGCTCCAACGGTGATTACGTCTGCCCCAGGGTCATCTACAACCCCGCCAACTGCCAGCTCTTCGCCTGCTGGATCGGCGTGACCGAACGCCAGTTGCAAGGCATCTGGCTGGACAAGGACACCCTCGAGCCGACCAGTTATCCGGTGATGATCACCTCTGCCGTCTATCCGACCCTGTTTAATCCCGGTGCCGATCTGGACACTTCCACCTACGAAAATATCGTGCTGATGAACCATGGCGACGGGGTGATCGTCGGCGTCCAGGAAACCCTGAGCAAGATCAATTTCCTGCGAGTGGGCAGCCCCTCCTCCGGCAAATCGCCGGTCAATCTGATCACCAGCTACTCGCAAACCGGCATGGGCAAGTTCCATGCAACCTTCGACACCGTGCACAACAACATCATGCTGGTTTATATCGGCACCAGCGCCTATGTCTATGGCGACCGAGTCCGGGTCTTCGGCAAGGCTGATCAGTCTGAGGCTGAGCAGTACCAAAGCGATCAGGAACTGCAAGCCCTCTCCCCCGTTCGCCTGAACAACAATGTCTACGCCTCGAGCCAACCCTATATCAGTGCCATGCCGGACGCATGCGGTGTCATTGACTTCCTGGTGACCTGGAGTACCGGTTATACCGGCATCTTTTTCAACCGGTTCGATGACGCCTTCATCCCCTTGGCGGCGGAAACATCGATCAACCCGAACGACAGCGGCAATACCTTTCCAAAAGCCGTCGCCAGCGACAACCAGATCGCCGTGCTGCTGCAGGCGACCCGTTTCAACGGTAACGCCCTGGGCGCCCAGGGCATCCTGGCTTATGTGAGCAACTACGACTGAGCCGCGCTGCCTCCTGCCGGCCTCCCGGCAGGAGGTGTGCCGTTCATCGCGGATAAATAATCGTAAAGGTCGCCGCACCATTGGCCAGGCCCGGCGTCACCATGGTTTCCGTCGCCCCTTTTTTGAGATGGAACCCGGGAAACGTCACGGTCCCGGAGATACCCCCAATCAGCAACAGCTTCCCCCAGGGACCGCCGTGTTTTAACGGAGCGCGGGCCATGATGGCGGAACAGTTTTTCAGATGGTCCAAGAGCTCATCCAGCTTGGTATAAGCCATGTGCAACGCGACACCGATCCAGACAAGTGTGCCGAGAATCACGACGCCACCCAGATACCCGAAAGCAATCTCAGGGGTACTCATTTGTGGCTCTCGTAAATAACCTCAAACAACACCCAGCTTGACCACCGCCGCAAGACCCGCCATGACCAATAACAGCCCTAGCGCACTCCACGGCAACACCTTCCAACATTTGAAGCCTACTCATGGGGCTAACTATTGCCATTAGACACTCTAAAAAAGTTACGCCCCACCACTTATTCCCGGCGTTTGCATTTCAGCGTCTCCTCAAATGAAGCTGCCCCCTTACTAAAAATCAATTCATAACCCCATTCAAATAAGCGGTACGCTCCTCACTCATTCGAGCCACGCAATTATTAACTATCGTTATCTGAGCAGGCCGCCCTACCTCTACTTCAAATGCCTCCAGATCACAATTAGCATCACGATATTTCAACCATGCACGCTGCGCCCCCTTAAGCTTCTCCAAATACAAGCCACCTAATTCAGAGTTAGCTTCATACTGGGCTCGAACTCGACTTATGAGATCTTTGTAGCTTTCGTTCAGCTTCGCATCCGCACTGTCTTTTTTTTCTTTTGCACACAGGTCAACCTGGGCACTCAATGTAATATTATCGCACTCCCCTCCTATAGCAAAAGATGACAAAATGGCAAGCAGAGAAAGCAAAGCAAACTTCCCAAAACAATCAAAAAACACTCTCATCACCTATTATTCCTTAGATAATTAGCACGATGCCGCCCGCCTTCATACTGACTTATAGCAGGGGTATTTTCTATATATCTAATAAGCTCATCCACATCATCATTCATCCCTGCCTTCATTGGGTTTGGACCTTGAGTGAATCCTTGATAAACAAAATCCACCAGTATGTCTCTTACTATCTGCCGCAATCCTTCCCACTCTATACGCCCTGGCAATGTAGAGGTCCAACTATTGTAAACCACTATTGTTCTTGAAACGTAATCTGGATAAATCAAATCAAAAAGTTCCTTTTGCTGCTCAAGCGTGATCTCCCCGATATCTTGTTTATTCGCCGCCACAAAATCTCTTGCCAAGATCCCTTTTAACCCACGGGCTTTAGATATTTTCGTAGCTTGAGCAGATGGAACCCCCGAAGCAACCATATGCTCATATATAGAGCTTTCACTTCGATCCCCCATATCATAGCCTCGCCCTAAAGTAACTCCTGACTCAGCATTACCTGGCCAATGTATTACCCTGCTGAAAAATTGCGACGTAGGGATATCATTACCTTCTGCATCATATGTGACCTTCCCCAAGCTTCCACTTGAGCTCTTCAGTTTGCAAAAGGCTCCCAGCAAACCAACAGGGTGCATATGCCATACTTCGGCACTATCAATTATCCCAAGCTTTTCCCACCAACTCAGGCTATCAATCCGCGCCTTCTCGGCAACCCACTCCTTATGCGGAGCCGATTCGCTATGCCCTATCAACTCATCCAATGAGTCCCACTTCTCCGCCTTGTAGTCCCACTCACTCTCATATTTGACAACCATCTGCGAGATCGGCTGGGCGAACCAAGGCTTACTCAGGGCATTTCCTATCTCTTCCGGTGGAAGCTTGGTGTCGTGATTTCGATCAAGGATGGTGTAGAGAGATTGTTTTGTCGGACCTGCCCCGGCAGTCACGATATTTGGGTGGTAAGCCTTGCGTTCTTCATCCGTCATATTCTCTTGCGCATGCAGAAAATCCGCGTAGAGATCGACATTGCTCCCAGTCTCTTCGATGAAGGTGAAACCTTCCCATTCAAAAGGCGAGTGGCGGTACAACGTGGTATTAGGCTCGGCAAACCAACCGTCGATGCTCTCTCCTTGAGCATCGGCGAGTAGCCCTTCCAGGTGCCACCACTGCGTATAGGTAGTGACTCCATCCATCACCACCGGAGCTTTGATTTTTTTCTCTGCTGGCAGGGCTTCCAATACGCTCACAGGAATGAGCAGGCCATAACCGACCTCTTTGCTAGGATCGTTCGCTTTGGGGGGGTTGGTAGCATTCATACCCGGCACATGAGTAATCAGCGGGGTGTGTGGCAGGATTTTGACCAGTGTCTTTTCTGTTGCTGGCAGTCTGACGGCCTGCTCTTTGGTCTGGTCGATGAAAGCCTTGATGTCCTCACAGCTAAAGACTTCCAGGTGCAGTAAATTTTTCGGAGCTGCATCCGAGTAGTTCTGATACTTCCCCACATGCCCTATGAGCTCACCGGCTTTGATTTTATGAACCGGTGTCAACGGGACAATCACCCCAGGGGTTTTGGGTTCGCTTTTTACCTCAAGAGAGTCAAGCCAGACATACCCAGGCAATGTTCCATCTGCACCCGGTGTTAACGCAGGGATGGATTCGCCGGTGACAATTTCCCGTAGCTTGCGATATTTGCCAGAAGCTTGTTCATTGCTGATTTTGATTTGCGTGCCTGTAGGTAAAAAACCTATAGGTAGCCCTCTTGCCGTGGCACTGCGGATGTTCGCCCCGGTTTTCTGCTCTGGAGGGGTGTCCTTGGCCTGTTCTCCTACAAAATAAATATCTCCGGAAAGATGCTGCATTTCACCTTTGAACACCCAACCTGTATTCGCTGGCAGAGCTGCGACTTCAGGGGTCACGCTGACGATTTCGAGCCACTTTTGTGTTGCTGGAGCAGGTTTAGTGTTCACCGTGGTGCCACGGGGTAGAACCGTCAATACCGAGGTCTGTCCTGAGTTGCCGCTACGAACTCGCAGCCCTAATGACTTGTCTGGCGCATTTGCTTTGACTTGATAAGTGTCTTTACCCCAAAAGGCAGGCCTCTTAAGCGTAGGGTTGGCCTTGTAGCCCTCCCAGTCCAGCAAATGCATGTACAGGCTGAAGAAGGTCAGACTTGGACCGGCTGCTGGTGGTGGGCTGCCCGCTGGAGCGGGAGGCGCAGGCAACTCAAGACGATGTTTTACCAACACGAAACCGGTTGAGAACACCGACGGCGTTGAACCGTAATTCGAGGTCGGGTACTTCTCATCAATTCGATAAGCGACCACCTCGCCATCGGCGATGCAACGAACTTCGCTCTTGTCTGCGACTAATCCGGTGTCCTCATCGAAATGAACACCTCCGTGCCACAAGCCATTGGAACCAAGCGGGTAATACCCATCCTTGGCCTTGGCCAAAGCCTTGTAATACTGCATCGAATCTGTGACCTCTGACGCTCCAGCTTTCAGAGGGTATGCCCACTTTTCAACCTTGCTGCTTGTTGTCTCTGCCATAACTACTTACCTGAAATCCTGATCCTTGGTGACTGGAAGCTCTGATGGTGTCGGTTAGCCGGAGAAATTGAGCATCCGCTTCGGCCTACGCTTGATCTGTTCTTCCGGTGCATTCAACAGTGCTCCATCCATCAAACTCCCCGCCTTATCCTTATCCGCCGCCCCCGGCAACGTCGGCGGCTTGATCCCAATCCCGGTCCCACTCCCCGGCGCTCCCCCGGCATTGATCTTCACCACCGGCCCTACCACCGTGACGCCACCGGCATAGAGCTTGATAAAGCTCCCCCCGGCCTTGATCGTCAGTTCGCTGCCGGCCTCGATCACCATCTTGGCGCCGGCCTTGAGGTGGATTTCCTGGCCGGCTTTGGTCAGTTGTGCAGTGCCGAGTTTGATGTGCTGGTTTTCGCCCACGGTCAGGTGGTCGTCGACCTTGGTTTCGGTCTTGCGGTCGGCGTGGGTGATCCGATGTTCTTCGGCCTTGAGTTCGGTGTAGGTGTTCTTTTCCACCGTGTCGTGGCGTTCGTGGCCGATGCGGATTTTCTGGTCGTGCTCGATGTTTTCATCCCAGTCGCGCTGGGCATGGATGAAGATCTGTTCGGCGCCTTTTTTGTCTTCGATGCGCAGTTCGTTGTAGCCGGCGCCACCCGGCGAGCTCATGGACTTGAATACCGTGCGGGTCTTGTTCGCCGGCAGGGCGTAAGGCACCGGGTGTTCCTTGTGGTACAGGCAGCCAGTGATCAGCGGCTGGTCGGGGTCGCCTTCGAGGAAGGTCACCAGCACTTCCATGCCGATGCGCGGGATGACCAGGGCGCCGTAGCGGTCGCCGGCCCAGCTGGAGGACACCCGCAGCCAGCAGCTGGTCTTGTCGTCGGCTTTGCCTTCGCGGTCCCAGTGGAACTGCACCTTCACCCGGCCGTACTGGTCGCAGTGGATTTCTTCGCCCTTGGGCCCGGTGACCACCGCGGTCTGGCTGCCGAGGACGCGGGGTTTCGGGTGGTTCAGGGCCGGGCGGTAGAACACCTGCCAGGGCGTGGCGAGGAAGCGGTTGCGGTAGCCCTGGTGGAAGTCGTCCTTGTTGTCGGTGGTGTCGCTGGTCACCGACTCTTCCAGCACCTGCGGCTGCTTGCCTTCGTGGACGATATGGGTCAGCAGCCAGAGGTCGTTCCACTCACTGCGCGGGTGCTCGGACAGTTCCAGGAAGTGGCCGCTGACCAGTCGCGTCTGGTCGCCCCAGCCTTCGGCCTGCTGGTAGTCGGCGCGGTGGCGTTCGAGGGCGCGCTGGCTGAGGAACTTGCCGCGCGCGCGGTCGGTGAAGCGGCCCGGGTAGTCGTAGTCTTCCAGGTCCGGTTCTTCACTGTCGGTCTCGGGTTTATAGGCGGCCTCCAGTTGCAGGCGCGGCTTCTCGAAGTCGTAATCGCGTCGAGTAGTACGGCGGGTGCGGGTCTCCAGGCGCAGGTTGAAACCCTTGATCACCGGCTCGTCGGCGACCATGCCGCTGCCCTGGATATAGGCGGTGGGCTGGCCGAGCTTGGGAAATACCGTCTGGTCGTCGCCGAACACCAGCAAGTGGCCCTGCGGGCTGTGCTGGAAGTGGTAATGCAGACCTTCCTCTTCGCACAGGCGCTGGATGAAGTGCAGGTCGGTCTCGTCGTACTGCACGCAGTAGTCGCGCTCCGGGCACGGGGTGCCGAGCTGGAACCGGTAGGCGTTGCCCTGGATGCCGTGCTCTTCGAGGATCAACGCGATGATCTTCGGCGCCGACAGCTGCTGATAGATGCGCTGGTTGGTGCGGTGCTCGAGATAAGCCAGCTGCGGCACCAGCGACACCTTGTAGCGGGTCAGGCGCTTGCCGGCATCGCCCTGGGCCACGCGGTAGATCTGCCCGTGGATACCCGAGCCCCCGCCGTTAAGAGCAGCCGGATCAAAGGCGAGAAAAGCCTGCTTGTGCAGCAGGGTTTCCAGGTCCAGGTCGGGGTTCTCGCTGACCAGCTCCAGATCGAAACGGAACGGCTGGCTGATGCCTTCGATCCCCTTGAAAGACAGCACCTGCAAGTCGCTCTGGAAGCCTTCAATGCTCAGGCTGAAGTGAGTTTCGTTGGCGTTGTTGAACATTCCTTTGTTCCTTTTGACTGCGACATAGCGCGAGCTTTTGTGCGCCGACTTAATGTCAGCGCAACTCGTTTTTGGCCTGGTTACATCCAGATGCGACCAAGCTAAACAGCCGAGCCAGGCTAGCAAGTCACCCAGGGCATTAATCTAGGAAACGTCCTAAACCCCTTGGAAAGAATTGGAAGAAGACGTCAGTTTTTTCAGCGAATGACTGGCCTTGCTGGATGTTGCCCAGGGCAAGGTGATGCAAGGGTCGGAGGCGGTTCGTCTGTAAGCGTTTGAGGCCTCTTTCAACATCCTCTGCGACAGCCTGTTGCAGGTATTAAAAAGCCCCTGGATCTCTGGATTCAGGGGCTTTGGCATGAGGGGCAGGCAGAAGCAGCGCGTTATCGTTGACGTTTAACACGGGCAAACCTCGCTCCCACAGAAGCGCGGCGATCACCCTTCTGTAGGAACGGCCGGTCGACGCTTGATTGCCCGCGATGCGATCTGACAGACATCGTGCTCAGAGCTGCCAGGCCCCCGCCTCGGCAAAAAACGCCCGTGCGTTGTCTTCCAGGCTTTCCAGATGGTAGCCGCCTTCTTGCACGATCAGGCACGGCAGGCCGAGGCTGCGGATGCGTTCGCCGAGGCGGGCGAAACCTGCGCGGGTTACTGCCACTTTGCTTTGCGGGTCGAGTTCGTAGATGTCGAAGCCCAGGGACAGCACCAGCACTTGCGCGTCGAAGCTTTTCACCGCCGCCAGGGCGGTTTCCAGCTGGGCGAGGAATTCGGCTTCGCTGGCGCCGTGGGCCATTGGCAGGTTGAGGTTGTAGCCCTGCCCCGCACCGCTGCCGCGCTCGTCGGCGAAACCGGCGACGCCCGGGTAGAAGTTGGTCGGGTCGCCGTGCACCGAGACGTACAGCACGTCGTCGCGTTCGTAGAAGATTTCCTGGATGCCCTGGCCGTGGTGCATGTCGGTGTCCAGCACCGCGACCCGGGCGAATTTTTCGCGCAGTACCTGGGCGGCGATCGCTGCGTTGTTCAGGTAGCAGAAACCGCCGGCGGCTTCGGCCCGGGCGTGATGGCCCGGCGGGCGGCACAGGGCGTAGGCCGCCGGTTCGCCGTCGAGCAAGGCGCGGGCGCCGGCAATCGCGCTTTGCGCCGACCAGTAGGCCGAACGCCAAGTCAGTTCGCCCACCGGGCAGCTGCCATCGGCCAGGTAACGCGCGGCCTGGGCGAGGATGCCGTGCAGGGCGTTGGGCTCGCGGACGAAGATGTTCGACATCACCTCGTCGCCCCAGTCCTCGGGAATCTCCTTCCAGCGCTGGTGGGCTTCCTTGAGGAATTGCAGGTACGCCGCGCCGTGCACCGCCAGCAGCGGTTGCAGGCCGGCGTCCTCTGGTTGTTGCACGTCAAAACCCAGGGAGTGCGCGGCCTGGACCAGGCGCTGGGCGCGCTCGGGCACTTCTTGCGGGGTGCGCATCTGGCCGCGGGAGTAATAGCTGCGCGGATGGTGCAGCAGCTGTTCGGGGTGGAAAAAACTGCGCATGACCTTCTCCTTATTCGACTTGGCCGGCGCGGGCCAGCACAGCGTTGAGCAATACGTCGGTACCCTGGCGCACGTCCTCGGGCAATACGTCTTCGGCTTCGTTGTGGCTCAGGCCGCCAACGCACGGGATGAAGACCATGGCCGTGGGGCAGAACCGCGCCAGGTGAATTGCGTCATGGCCGGCGCCGCTGACGATTGATTGCTGAGCGTAGCCCAGGCCGTCCACCGCCTGTTGCACGGCCGCCACGCAGTCGGCATCGAAGGGCGTGGCCGGGCTGATCCAGTGCGGGCTGATGGTCACCTTCAGCTGGCGTTGTCCGGCGATGGCAGCAAGCCGCGCGCGTACTTCCTGCTCCATGGCGGCGATGGCGCTGTCGCGGTGGTGCCGCAGATCGACGGTGAACTGCAACAGGCCGGGAATGGTGTTGCGCGAAGACTTGGCGATGCTCAGCTCGCCGACGGTGGTCAGGCCCTCGGGGGCAAAATCCGTGGCCAGGGTTTCGATCGCCAGGATCATCTGCGCGGCGCCGTAGAGCGCATCCTTGCGCAGCGGCATCGGTGTGGTGCCGGCGTGGGCCGCCATACCTTCGACCTGCACATCGAGCCAGCGGATCGCCTGGCCGCCGCTGACCACGCCGATGCTCTTGGCGTTGTCTTCAAGGATCGGCCCCTGTTCGATATGCGCCTCGAAGTAGGCATCCACCGCCCCGCCCAGTGGCCGCGTACCGGCGTAGCCGGTGGCCTGCAGGGCCTCGGCGACGCTGATGCCGTCGGCGTCGCGCACCGCCAGGGCGCTCTCCAGGTCCATGATCCCGGTGAACACCGCCGAGCCGAACATGGCCGGGGTGAAACGCGCGCCCTCCTCGTTGGTCCACACCGCCACCTCCAGCGGCTTGCGGGTCTGGATCCGCAGATCGTTGAGGCGGCGCACCACCTCCAGGCCGGCGAGCACGCCGTACACACCATCGAAGCGCCCGCCTTCGGGCTGGGTGTCGAGGTGGCTGCCCATCATCACCGGGGCGGCGTCGGGGTCGCTGCCCGGACGACGAGCAAACAGGTTGCCAATGGGGTCGACGCTCAGGCTCATGCCAGCCTCCAGGCACCAGCGGGCGAACAGTTCGCGCCCGGCCTGGTCGTCCTCGCTCAGGGCCAGACGGCAGCTGCCGCCACGGGCGGTCGCACCGATTTCGGCCATGGCCATCAGGCTCGCCCACAGGCGTTCACCGTTGATCTTCAACATGCTTCGGTTCTCCGGATTCGATAAACACTCAAGCCATTTCCAGGCGGTGGACGGCTGCATGGCGACGGGCCAGGGCCAGCACGCAGAGCAGCGAAATGGTCGCGATCAGGCTGTAGAACAGCGCCATCGGCCACCACTGGCCGGCGAATTGATGGGCCAGCCAGGTGCCGATCAGCGGCGTCAGGCCACCGGCCACGGCGCCGCAGATCTGATAGGCCAGGGAGATCGCGGTGTAGCGCACGCGGGTCTCGAACATGCCGCTGACGTAGCCGGCGATCACCGCATAGAAAGACGCCATGCACACCACCGCCAGGGCGATGCCGAGGATGATCAGTGGCGCCTGGCCGCTGCTCACCAGCACGAACATCGGGTAGGGCGAGGCCATGGCCAGCAACGACACCAGGCACAGGAAGCGCGTGGCGCCGATCTTCTCGGCGGTCCAGGCCGCCAGGGGCTGGATGCAGAACTGGATGATCGCCACCACGAACAGGCATTCCAGGATCAGCGAGCGCGGCAACCCCAGTTGCTGGGTGCTGTAGGCGATCATGAAGGTGTTGGTGAAATACACCCCGGCGATGCCTAAGGTGTTGGCGCCGATGCACAGCAGCAGCGGGCGCCAGGCGCTGTGCAGCACCTCCATCACTGGCGCCTGTTCCTTGCGCAGACTCTTGTGCGCCTGCTCGCGGCTGGCGAGGAATTCCGGCGACTCATTGACCCCCAGGCGAATCGCCAGGCCCACCACCAGCAACAGCGCGCTGGCGAGGAACGGCAGGCGCCAGCCCCAGCTCATCAGGTCTTCTTCGGGCAGGCGGGTGACCGCGCTGAAGGCCAGCAGTGACAGGATCAACCCCGCCGGGCTGCCCAACTGCGCAAAGGAAGCGAAGAAGGTGCGCCGGCCCTTGGGCGCATGCTCGCCGGCCATCAACACCGCCCCGCCCCACTCGCCACCGACGGCGATGCCCTGGACGATGCGCAGCAGGATCAGCAGCACCGGCGCCGCCGCGCCGATCTGTGCATAAGTCGGCAGCAGGCCGATGCACACCGTGACCACGCCCATCATCAGCAGGGTGATCACCAGGGATTTTTTGCGCCCGATGCGATCGCCGATATGGCCGAACACGATGCCGCCCAATGGCCGGGCGAAGAAGCCCACGGCGAAGGTGCCGAAGGCCGCCATGGTGCTGAACAGTTTGTCGTCGGAGGGGAAAAACAAGGCGCCGAACACCAGCGCCGCGGCGGTGGCGTAAATGTAGAAGTCGTACCACTCGATCATGGTGCCGATAAAGGCGGCGGCCGCCGCACGGCGCGGCTGGGGCGAAGCTGAAGGCTTCATGGATCGTGCTCCTTTGATTATTTTTCTGGCAGGAGAGAACGGGAATGCAGAGGCGCTCTGGCGGCGCCTGTCTGGGAGGGATTTATCGTCGCGAGACTATAATTAGTCAATTTTCTATTTATTATGCTAATTATTACCGCTGCTTATTATCAGCCCTGTCCTTCGACCCAGAGCCCCGCGCCATGTCCAACCGCCTGCCCGACCGCCTGCTCAACGACCGCCTGGACTGGAACCTGCTACGCACCTTTCGGGTGATCGGCCAGGAGCTGAGCATCAGCCGCGCGGCCGCCCGCCTGCACCTGACCCAGCCGGCGGTGAGCCAGGCCCTCAAGCGCCTGGAGGAACAACTGGGCCGCCAGTTGATCGCCCGGCGCGGGCCACGTTTTGCCCTGACCGAAGTCGGCGAGCAGATCTTCCACCTGGCCGGCGAGATCTACGGGCAGATGTCCCAGGTCAGCGGCGTGCTGGAGCAGCCGGCCGACGAGGTGATCGGCAAGGTGCGCCTGCTGATGATCAGCCGGATCTTTTCCGCGCGTTTCGATGATTTCCTCGCCGACTTCCACCGCCAGCATCCGCGGGTCGACCTGGAGATCGAGGTGCTGCGCAGCTCGGACATCGTCAGCGCCCTGCAGGAAAAAACCGCGACCCTAGGCCTGAGCCTCAACCGCCGGCCCCAGCCGCGCCTGGAACAGCGGCTGTTCCTGCGCCAGCGCTATGCGTTTTTCTGCGGCAAGCACCATGGGCTGTTCGGTCAGCAGAACGTGTCCGAAGGCGATTTGCAGCGGGAGAATTTTGTCAGCTTCACCAGCGACCAGATCGGCGGCATGCTCTCGCCGCTGACCATCTTTCGCGACCAGCAGGGTTTCAGCGGGCGCATCGTCGCCTCGTCGCCGAGCCTGGAGGAAGTGCGGCGCCTGGTGATCGCCGGCTACGGCATCGGCTGCCTGCCCGAGCATGTGGTGGCGGCCGACGTCGACGCCGGGCTGCTGTGGCGCCTGCCGCCCGACGAAGGCATCGCCGACGTCGACATCCATCTGCTGTGGAACCGCGAACAACGCATGAGCCGCGCCGAGACGGTCTTTATCGAGGCCTTGCAGGCCTGCCTGGGCGCTCAGTAACCCTGGGCCCTGTCCACCTCGTTCAACAGCGTTTCGCCGGCTTGCAGGCGCCGCAGGTTGTCCGCCACCTGCTCGGCGATGCAATCGTGGGAGGCCGCCGAGGCCATGTGCGGAGTAATGGTGACCCCGGGGGTGCTCCACAACGGATCATCGGTCGGCAGCGGCTCCTGTTCGAACACGTCGAGCAAGGCGCCACGCAGTTGGCCGCTGGCCAGGGCCTGCTGCAAGTCGTCGAGGTTGAGGTGGCCGCCGCGCCCGACATTGACCAGCGCCGCGCCGCGGGCCAGCCGGGCAAAGCTGTCGCGCCCGAGAATGCCGCGGGTCTCGGCGGTCAGGGGCAGCAGGTTGATCAGCAGTTCCACTTCATCGAGAAAGGGCTCCAACTGCCCCGGCCCGACGAAGGTGTGTACCCCCGCCAGGCGCTTGGCGCTGCGGGCCCAGCCGCGCACGTCGTAGCCGGCGGCGGCCAGGTCGAGGGCGATGGCGCTGCCCAGGGAACCCAGGCCCATGACCCCGACCTTGAACTGCCGCGCCGGCCGTTGCAGCGGCCGCTCCCAGTGCCGCTCGCGCTGCTGCTCCAGCACCCGGTCGAAGCCGCGGTGATAGTGGATCACCGCCCAGCGCAGGTACTCGGTCATGCCCTGGCGGTGGCCCGGGTCCACCACCCGGCACACCGGCAGGTCCGGGCACGAAGGGTCGTGTTCCAGGTGGTCGATGCCCGCCGCCACCGAATGAATCACTTGCAGGCTGGGCAAGCGCCCCAGGCTGCCGGCGGGGGGAAACCAGCAAGCGGCGACCTGCGCCTGAGCGGCACGCGGATCGTCGGCCAGCACCGCCTGGACCTGTGGCGCGCAGCGGGCGAAGGCGGCCTGCAATTGCTTGAGCAACAGGCTGTCGCGGGACAGCAGCACCACGATGCTCATGACAGATAGGACTCGCGCTGGGACTCGATCAAGGTCAGGGCGGCCTCCCAGGCCAGCTCGATGATGTGGTCGGCGTCGTCGCGCTCGAACTGTTCGGCGGTGTGGGCGCAGACCTGCGGCGACGGGTAGTTCAGTTCGCAACCGCCAGCCAGCGCCTGGACCTGGGCCTGGCAGGCACGCTCGAGAAAATGGATCTCCTGGAACGCCTGGGCGACGCTGGCACCGCCCACCAGCAGGCCGTGGTTACGCAGGATCATCGCCTTGTGCGGGCCAAGGTCGGCGATCAGGCGCTCGCGCTCGTCCAGGGACAGGGCAATGCCTTCATAGGTGTGGTACGCCAGCTTGCCGTAGAACTTCAGCGCGTGCTGGCTGATGGGCAACAGCCCCTGTTTCTGCGCGGCCACTGCGATGCCGGCGGCGGTGTGGGTGTGGATCACGCAGTTGAGGTCCGGGCGCGCCATGTGGATCGCCGAGTGGATGACGAAGCCGGCGGCGTTGACCCGGTGCCCGGCGTAGTGCGGGTCGACGATGCGCCCCTCCTGGTCGATGCGCACCAGGTCGCTGGCACGCATACGGTCGAAGATCACCCCGTAGCGGTTGATCAAAAAATGATGCTCGGGCCCTGGAATGCGCAGGGTGATGTGGGTGTCGATCAGGTCGGTCATGCGAAAGTGCGCGACCAGTCGATACAGGGCCGCCAGCTCGCAGCGGGCCTGCCATTCAGTCGGGCTCATGTGTTCGGGTTTGCTCACGAATACACCTCTTTAGGAACGTGGTGGACAGTCGGGTTGGCGCGCAACCGGGCCAGGCCGCAGACGCCGATCAATGACAGGGCCGACAGTAGGCTGAAGAACATCGCCAGCGGCAGCCACTGTCCGGAAAACTGGCTGGCCAGCAGGGTGCCGATCAGCGGCGTGCTGCCACCGGCGACCGCGCAGGCCAGTTGGTAGGCGATGGAGATCCCCGAGTAGCGCAGGTGCACCGGGAAGGCCTGGGTCATGTAGCCAGCGATCACCGCGTACAGCGCCGAGAGAATCACCACCGCCAGGGCGATGCCAAGGGTCATCAGCACAATGTTCTGGGTGCCGACCAACAGGAACATCGGGTACGGCGTGGCCATGCACAGCAGCGCCACCCACTTGAGGAAACGTCCTTCGCCGATACGCTCGGCCAGCAGCGCGGAGATCGGCTGGGACAGCAGCTGGATGATCGTCACCAGGAACAGGCAATCGAGAATGGTCGCCCGGGAAATGCCCTGGTACTGGGTCACGTAGGTGATCATGAAGGTGTTGGTGAAGAAGAAGCCGGCCGAACCGATGGTCACCGCGGCGGCGGCGAACAGGATCTGCTTCCAGCAGCTGCGCAGCACTTCCATGACCGGGTACTGGGCGGTTTCGTTGTTGTCCCGGGCCTTGGCGAACTCCGGCGACTCATGCACGCCAGAGCGGATCATCAGACCGAACATCATCAGCACGCCACTGGCGAGGAACGGCAGGCGCCAACCCCACTCGAGGAAGTCCTGCTGGTCCAGGCTGGTCACCAGGCGGAAGGCGATCAACGCCAGCAGCAGGCCGGCCGGGCTGCCGAGCTGGGCGAAGGAGGCGTAGAAGGTCTTGCGTTTGGCCGGGGCATGTTCGCTGGCCATCAGCACCGCCCCGCCCCACTCGCCACCCACGGAAATGCCCTGGATGATGCGCAGCACGATCAGGCTGATGGGCGCCCAGATGCCGACGCTGGCGTAGCTGGGCAGCAGGCCGATGCCGGTGGTGGCCAGGCCCATCAGCGCCATGGTCACCAGCAGCATTTTCTTGCGCCCGAGGCGATCGCCGAGGTGGCCGAACACCATGCCGGCCATAGGCCGGGCGATGAAGCCCACGGCGAAGCTGCCGAAGGCTGCCAGGGTGCTCATCACCGGATCGCTGCTGGGAAAGAACACCTGGCCGAGGACCAGGGCCGCGGCCGTGGCGTAGATGTAGAAATCGTAGAACTCGATGGTCGTGCCGATAAAGGCCGCCGCCGCGGCTCGGCGCGGCTGAGGAGTGCTGTGCATGCAAGGACCCTGTGTATTTGTAGTTTTGGGCAGGTGCGGAAGGCTGATCACGCGGCGCTCTCTGGCGCTTGTGGGCTTTATCGCCGTCATGCCAGGATTAGTCAATTTTCAAATTCTTATCTTTGCTATTAGCACTGCTACTACATGGAGCCGCCATGCCCGCACCGCTCTCCACCTCCAACCCCTGGGTCGGTCGGCGTTTCCTCAACGATCGCCTGGACTGGAACCTGCTGCGCACCTACCTGGTGATCGGCCAGGAAGGCAGCATGAGCCGCGCCGCCGCGCGCCTGCACATCACCCAGTCGGCGGTCAGCCAGGCCCTCAAGCGCCTGGAGGAACAGCTCGATTGCGTGTTGATCGCGCGCAGCGGCCGGCGCTTCGAGCTGACGGAAACCGGGGAGGAAGTGCTGCGCATCGCCACCGATATCTACGGCGATATCTCGCGCCTGGGCACGGTGCTGGAGAGCCGCAACGACGACGTGGTGGGCAAGATCCGCATCCTTACCGTCAGCGGCGTGCAAGCGCCGCATTACGACGAGTTCCTCGCCGATTTTCATGAGGCCCACCCGAAAATCGAGCTGGAAGTCGAGGTGATGGGCAGCTCGGACATCATCAGTTCACTGCTGCAAAAGACCGCGACCCTGGGGGTCGGGCTGTGCCGCCTGCCACAACCCAGGCTGGAACAGCGGGTGCTGTTTCGCGAGCGGTATGCCTACTTCTGCGGCCAGCGCCACCGGCTGTTCGGCCAGCAGGACCTGAGCCTGCAACAACTGGCCAACGAGAACTTCGTCAGCTTCACCAGCGACCAGTTGGGGGGCAACCTGTCACCGCTGACACTGTTTCGCGACCAGCAGGGCTTTACTGGCAAGATCGTCGCCTCCTCCACCAGTTTCGAGGAGATTTACCGCCTGATCTGCGCGGGATTCGGTATCGGCTGCCTGCCGATTCATCTGGTCAGGCGGGATGTCGAGCAAGGGCTGCTCTGGCGTTTGCCGCCGGACGAGGGCGTGGTGGATTTCGATATCCAGCTGCTGTGGCACCGGGAACAGAAAATGAGCCAGGCCGAAACCCTGTTCCTGGACAGCATCCAGCACATGCTCAGTATTCGTGAGCAGGTGCCGGACAGCCTGATGTTCAAGTGACTCAGGCGTGGGGAACGTCCGGCCCCTTGCCAGGGCTGGCGTACTGCGGCTTCAGGTGGCCTTGCTGATCGAGCAGCCAGGCATCCATGACCTGACGGACCACGGGGCCCGCGACCCGGCCGCCGGCCTCGCCGTTCTCGATCATCACCGCCACCACGATCTGCGGGTGCTCGGCCGGCGCGAAGCCGACGAACAAGGCATTGTCACGATGGCGCTCGCGGGTCTTGAGACGGTCGTAACGCTCGCCCTGCTTGATCGCCACCACCTGCGCCGTACCGCTCTTGCCGGCGATGCGGTATTGCGCGCCGGCCGCCGCGTCGCGCGCGGTGCCCCGAGGCGCGTGCATCACCATCTGCATGCCGTGGCTGACCAGGTCCCAGTCGACCGGGTCCTTGAGCCGGATGTTCGGCATCGGGTGTTCGTCCACCGGCGCCACGCCATCGACGGTCTTGGCCAGATGAGGGCGATTCCACACGCCCTTGTTGGCGATCAGCGCCGTCGCCTGGGCCAGCTGCAGCGGCGTGACCTGCATATATCCTTGGCCAATGCCGAGAATCACCGTCTCGCCGGGGAACCACGGCTGACGCCGGGTGGCGCGCTTCCAGGCCTGGGACGGCATCAGTCCCGACGCCTCCTCGAACATGTCCAGGGAGACTTTCTCGCCCAGGCCGAACATCGCCAGGTAATCGTGCAGGCGATCGATACCGAGCTTGTGCGCCAGGTCGTAGAAGTAGGTGTCGTTGGAACGCATGATCGCCGCGTCCAGGTCCACCCAGCCGTCGCCGCTGTGGTTCCAGTTACGGTATTTGTGGTCGACATCCGGCAGTTGGTAGTAACCCGGATCGAACACTCGGGTCGAGGCGTTGACCACCCCGGAGTCCAGCCCGGCGATCGCCACCTCCGGCTTGATGGTCGAACCCGGCGCATACAGGCCGCGCAGCACCCGGTTGAACAGCGGCCGGTCGATGGAGTCGCGTAACGCGCTGTACTCCTTGAAGCTGATGCCGGTGACGAACAGGTTCGGGTCGAAGCTCGGCTTGCTGACCATGGCCAGCACTTCGCCGGTCTGCGGATCGAGGGCCACCACCGATCCGCGACGGTCGCCCAGGGCCGCCTCGGCCGCCTCCTGCAACTTCACGTCGAGGCTGAGCACGATGTTTTTCCCAGGGATCGGATCGGTGTGCTTGAGCACCCGCATGACCCGGCCCTGGGCGTTGGTTTCCACCTCTTCGTAGCCGACATGACCATGCAGTTCAGACTCGTAGAAGCGCTCGATCCCGGTCTTGCCGATCGACTGGGTGCCGCGGTACTCCACCGAGTCCAGGACCTTGGCTTCCTTCTCGTTGATGCGCCCGACATAGCCGATTGAATGGGCGAAGTGCGCGCCCATCGGATAGTGCCGCACGAACTGGGCCTCGACCTCCAGCCCCGGCAAGCGGTACTCGTTGACCGCCAGCACGGCGATCTGCTCTTCGGTCAGCTCATAGAACAGGGTGACCGGCACGAACGGGTGGCGTGACTGCCTCAGCGCCTTGTCGAACAGCGCACGGTCTTCAGCGGGCAGGTGCAGCAGGCTGACCACCTGGTCCAGCTCGCCTTTCAGATCGGTGGTGCGCTCGCGGGTGATGGTCAGGTTGAAGCTGGGACGGTTGTCGGCCAGCAGCACGCCGTTGCGGTCGTAGATCAGGCCGCGAGTCGGGGTGATGGGCAGCACGTGCACCCGATTGTTTTCGGAGATGGTCGAGTGATAGTCGAATTCGACCACCTGCAGGAAGTACAGGCGCCCGATCAGGGTGCAGGTGATGGCGACCACCAGGAGCGCGCAGGCCAACAGTCTTTTGTTAACCAGCCGCGTCTCTTTTTCGTGGTCCTTGATCGGTATCGGTTCAGGCATTGCTACAGCTTCTCGTGGAATAGTGAACGCTGATCCGTGCGGGTGAATGTCGGTCCCTTGAAAAACGAGCTGCACCATACCAAAAACCGTCCCGGCGCTTTCATGAAGAATTCGGCCGATTAGTGATGCCCGCTCAAGATTGTTGTTCCGATTCATGCATTTTTCTGTGGGCCGGGCCTGGGGATACTGCTGCGCTGTGATCCCTATGACCGTCTTGCCACGGGCGAGACGCCGGAGCCCTTCATGCATCCTCGTTTTCAACGCCTGCTTGGCAGGAACAACTTTTCCGTCGGCCTGGAACTGCCGCTCGATAACGACTGGTCCAGCAATGGCCAACGCCTGCGCCAGATCGAAGGTCGCCCCTTCGGCGTGCCGGACCTCAAGCAGCACGCAACCCTCGCCCGCCTGGCGGACCAGGCCGGCTTTCGCGCGCTATGGGTACGTGACGTACCGGTGTACGACCCGAATTTCGGCGATGCCGCTCAGATCTTCGAAACCTTTTCCTACCTCGGCTATCTGGCCGGCATCACGCAGAACATCATGCTCGGAACCGCCGCGGTGGTCCTGCCGTTGCGTCAGCCGTGGCTGACCCTCAAGGCCGCCAACAGCATCGACGAGTTGAGCGATGGTCGCTTGCTGCTGGGGGTCGCCAGTGGTGACCGGCCGATGGAGTATCCGCTGTTCGGTGTCGATTACGCCCAGCGCGGAGAGCTCTTTCGCGATGCTGTCGAGCTGTTGCACAGCCAGGGACAGGATCGTTTACCCGAGGGTGCGCATCTGCTGCCACAGCCTCCTGAAGCCGCACCGCTGCTGGTGGCCGGGCTGGGCCAGCAATCGCCGGCCTGGATCGGTGAACACATGGACGGCTGGCTCGCCTACCCGGGCACCCCGGACGAACATCGCCGACGCGTCGCGCTCTGGCGTGAGGTCGGTGGCGACAAACCCTATATCAGTTTCGTCCACCTGGACCTTGCCGCTGACCCGCATGCACCCATGCAGCGCCTGCGCTTTGGTGGCCGCTGTGGGCGCCTGGCACTGATCGAGGAACTGCAGGCCCTGCGTGAGGCAGGCGTGCAGCATGTCGGCCTGCATCTGCGCCGCAGTGAACGCCCGGTGGCCGAGGCCATCGAGGAAATTGCCGAATTCGTACTGCCGAGGTTTCACCATGCCAACTGAATACAACGCCTGGGGCTGGACTGCAGGAGCCGGCCTGGAAGGCCTTCAACTGATCCGCAAGACATTGCCGCAACCGGGAGCGAATGAAGTGCTGATCGCCAATACCGCGATCGCCCTTAACCCGGTGGACTGGAAGATCATCGAGTGGGGACATGCCGATTGGCATACCGGCCGCGTGCCTGGTGTCGATGGCGTTGGCGTGGTGGTGGCCGCGGGGTCCGCGGTGACGCTGAAGATCGGTACGCGGGTGGCTTATCACCAGTCGTTGAGCCGTGATGGCAGCTTCGCCGAGTATTGCCTGCTCGATGCCAATGCGACGCTGCCGGTTCCTGAGTCACTGGATGACGCAGTTGCCGCCAGCCTGCCCTGCCCCGGCTTGACCGCCTTGCAGGCGCTGGATAAGGTCCCCGTTGTGGGTGCGCGTGATGTGCTGGTGGTGGGGGCCGGAGGCGCGGTGGGTTCGTTGCTGGTCCAATTGGCGGTGCAACGCGGTTTGCGAGTGTGGGCGACGGCGTCTGCCCAGCACCATGCGCGGTTGCTGGCGCAAGGCGCGGTCGGGGTTTTCGATTATCGGGCAGACACCTGGCAAACCGAGCTGCAATCGCGGCTGGGGGAGCGTTGTCTGCATGCGCTGTTCGATACCGTCAGCGGGGCTCAGGCGCGCAGCCTGGCAGCACTGCTGGGTTACAACGGGCACCTGGTGTGCATTCAGGATCGTCAGGAGACGGCGCCATTGCCGGCGTTCAGCACCGCGATCTCACTCCACGAGGTGGCCCTCAACAGTATTCACGCTTACGGCAGCCGGGCCGACTGGCAACAATTGCGTCTGTACGCCGAACAACTGATGAGCCATGCCGTATCAGGACGGTTGCAATCTGCACCGCTGATTGAATTCGACTTCCATCAACTGCCACAGAAACTGTTGGCGTTGAAAAGTGGCGAGCAGCATGGCAAATGGGTAGCCCGGCTAAGACACAGCAGCCTGGTGCGTTAACGCAGATTAAGGATGCCTTCGGCTTGAGACAGTCTTGAGTCGAAGCGCGCTTCTCTCCCGTGGCTGGAAATCGCTTTTCTGCACGCAAAAACAAAACCCCAATTGCTTTCGCAATTGGGGTTTCGGAATTTAATCTTGACGATGACCTACTCTCACATGGGGAAACCCCACACTACCATCGGCGATGCATCGTTTCACTGCTGAGTTCGGGATGGGATCAGGTGGTTCCAATGCTCTATGGTCGTCAAGAAATTCGGTGTGCCGAGTCGTCTTTCGACGCTTCAGCAAATTGGGTATGCGATAGTTTGTGTATTTTCTCGAACTTTCGGTTCGTTTCGTCTTCACACACCGCAATCTGGCTGTTAAGCGCAAATTGCTTGGGTGTTATATGGTCAAGCCTCACGGGCAATTAGTATTGGTTAGCTCAACGCCTCACAGCGCTTACACACCCAACCTATCAACGTCGTAGTCTTCGACGGCCCTTTAGGGAACTCAAGGTTCCAGTGAGATCTCATCTTGAGGCAAGTTTCCCGCTTAGATGCTTTCAGCGGTTATCTTTTCCGAACATAGCTACCCGGCAATGCCACTGGCGTGACAACCGGAACACCAGAGGTTCGTCCACTCCGGTCCTCTCGTACTAGGAGCAGCCCCTCTCAAATCTCAAACGTCCACGGCAGATAGGGACCGAACTGTCTCACGACGTTCTAAACCCAGCTCGCGTACCACTTTAAATGGCGAACAGCCATACCCTTGGGACCGGCTTCAGCCCCAGGATGTGATGAGCCGACATCGAGGTGCCAAACACCGCCGTCGATATGAACTCTTGGGCGGTATCAGCCTGTTATCCCCGGAGTACCTTTTATCCGTTGAGCGATGGCCCTTCCATACAGAACCACCGGATCACTAAGACCTACTTTCGTACCTGCTCGACGTGTCTGTCTCGCAGTCAAGCGCGCTTTTGCCTTTATACTCTACGACCGATTTCCGACCGGTCTGAGCGCACCTTCGTACTCCTCCGTTACTCTTTAGGAGGAGACCGCCCCAGTCAAACTACCCACCATACACTGTCCTCGATCCGGATAACGGACCTGAGTTAGAACCTCAAAGTTGCCAGGGTGGTATTTCAAGGATGGCTCCACGCGAACTGGCGTCCACGCTTCAAAGCCTCCCACCTATCCTACACAAGCAAATTCAAAGTCCAGTGCAAAGCTATAGTAAAGGTTCACGGGGTCTTTCCGTCTAGCCGCGGATACACTGCATCTTCACAGCGATTTCAATTTCACTGAGTCTCGGGTGGAGACAGCGCCGCCATCGTTACGCCATTCGTGCAGGTCGGAACTTACCCGACAAGGAATTTCGCTACCTTAGGACCGTTATAGTTACGGCCGCCGTTTACCGGGGCTTCGATCAAGAGCTTCGCGTTAGCTAACCCCATCAATTAACCTTCCGGCACCGGGCAGGCGTCACACCCTATACGTCCACTTTCGTGTTTGCAGAGTGCTGTGTTTTTAATAAACAGTCGCAGCGGCCTGGTATCTTCGACCGGCATGGGCTTACGGAGCAAGTCCTTCACCCTCACCGGCGCACCTTCTCCCGAAGTTACGGTGCCATTTTGCCTAGTTCCTTCACCCGAGTTCTCTCAAGCGCCTTGGTATTCTCTACCCAACCACCTGTGTCGGTTTGGGGTACGGTTCCTAGTTATCTGAAGCTTAGAAGCTTTTCTTGGAAGCATGGCATCAACCACTTCGTCACCTAAAAGGTAACTCGTCATCAGCTCTCGGCCTTAGAATCCCGGATTTACCTAAGATTCCAGCCTACCACCTTAAACTTGGACAACCAACGCCAAGCTGGCCTAGCCTTCTCCGTCCCTCCATCGCAATAACTAGAAGTACAGGAATATTAACCTGTTTTCCATCGACTACGCTTTTCAGCCTCGCCTTAGGGACCGACTAACCCTGCGTCGATTAACGTTGCGCAGGAAACCTTGGTCTTTCGGCGTGGGTGTTTTTCACACCCATTGTCGTTACTCATGTCAGCATTCGCACTTCTGATACCTCCAGCAAGCTTCTCAACTCACCTTCACAGGCTTACAGAACGCTCCTCTACCGCATCACTTACGTGATACCCGTAGCTTCGGTGTATGGTTTGAGCCCCGTTACATCTTCCGCGCAGGCCGACTCGACTAGTGAGCTATTACGCTTTCTTTAAAGGGTGGCTGCTTCTAAGCCAACCTCCTAGCTGTCTAAGCCTTCCCACATCGTTTCCCACTTAACCATAACTTTGGGACCTTAGCTGACGGTCTGGGTTGTTTCCCTTTTCACGACGGACGTTAGCACCCGCCGTGTGTCTCCCATGCTCGGCACTTGTAGGTATTCGGAGTTTGCATCGGTTTGGTAAGTCGGGATGACCCCCTAGCCGAAACAGTGCTCTACCCCCTACAGTGATACATGAGGCGCTACCTAAATAGCTTTCGAGGAGAACCAGCTATCTCCGAGCTTGATTAGCCTTTCACTCCGATCCACAGGTCATCCGCTAACTTTTCAACGGTAGTCGGTTCGGTCCTCCAGTCAGTGTTACCTAACCTTCAACCTGCCCATGGATAGATCGCCCGGTTTCGGGTCTATACCCAGCGACTAAACGCCCTATTAAGACTCGCTTTCGCTACGCCTCCCCTATTCGGTTAAGCTCGCCACTGAATATAAGTCGCTGACCCATTATACAAAAGGTACGCAGTCACAGAACAAAGTCTGCTCCCACTGCTTGTACGCATACGGTTTCAGGATCTATTTCACTCCCCTCTCCGGGGTTCTTTTCGCCTTTCCCTCACGGTACTAGTTCACTATCGGTCAGTCAGTAGTATTTAGCCTTGGAGGATGGTCCCCCCATATTCAGACAAAGTTTCTCGTGCTCCGTCCTACTCGATTTCATGACTAAGAGATTTTCGCGTACAGGGCTATCACCCACTATGGCCGCACTTTCCAGAGCGTTCCGCTAATCTCAAAGCCACTTAAGGGCTAGTCCCCGTTCGCTCGCCACTACTAAGGGAATCTCGGTTGATTTCTTTTCCTCAGGGTACTTAGATGTTTCAGTTCCCCTGGTTCGCCTCTTGCACCTATGTATTCAGTACAAGATAACCATCTTATGATGGCTGGGTTCCCCCATTCAGACATCTCCGGATCAAAGTCTGTTTGCCGACTCCCCGAAGCTTTTCGCAGGCTACCACGTCTTTCATCGCCTCTGACTGCCAAGGCATCCACCGTATGCGCTTCTTCACTTGACCATATAACCCCAAGCAATCTGGTTATACTGTGAAGACGACATTCGCCGAAAATTCGCGATTAAACTCACAAATTTTACCTTAGCCTGAATAAACACCAGTGAAAGTGCTATCCAGTCTATCTTTCTATCACATACCCAAATTTTTAAAGAACGATTCTGATAAAGATCAGAAATCAACATTCACCATCAACTTGATGGAATGCTCATTTCTAAGCTTTAAACGATGGACACCAATCTGTAATGGTGGAGCCAAGCGGGATCGAACCGCTGACCTCCTGCGTGCAAGGCAGGCGCTCTCCCAGCTGAGCTATGGCCCCGTATCGCTACAGGGTGCACCAGTAATTGGTGGGTCTGGGCAGATTCGAACTGCCGACCTCACCCTTATCAGGGGTGCGCTCTAACCAACTGAGCTACAGACCCAATCGTCTTCTTCAATGAATCAAGCAATTCGTGTGGGAGCTTATGAAGCAGCTGATGTCGTCGATTAAGGAGGTGATCCAGCCGCAGGTTCCCCTACGGCTACCTTGTTACGACTTCACCCCAGTCATGAATCACACCGTGGTAACCGTCCTCCCGAAGGTTAGACTAGCTACTTCTGGTGCAACCCACTCCCATGGTGTGACGGGCGGTGTGTACAAGGCCCGGGAACGTATTCACCGCGACATTCTGATTCGCGATTACTAGCGATTCCGACTTCACGCAGTCGAGTTGCAGACTGCGATCCGGACTACGATCGGTTTTGTGGGATTAGCTCCACCTCGCGGCTTGGCAACCCTCTGTACCGACCATTGTAGCACGTGTGTAGCCCAGGCCGTAAGGGCCATGATGACTTGACGTCATCCCCACCTTCCTCCGGTTTGTCACCGGCAGTCTCCTTAGAGTGCCCACCATTACGTGCTGGTAACTAAGGACAAGGGTTGCGCTCGTTACGGGACTTAACCCAACATCTCACGACACGAGCTGACGACAGCCATGCAGCACCTGTCTCAATGTTCCCGAAGGCACCAATCCATCTCTGGAAAGTTCATTGGATGTCAAGGCCTGGTAAGGTTCTTCGCGTTGCTTCGAATTAAACCACATGCTCCACCGCTTGTGCGGGCCCCCGTCAATTCATTTGAGTTTTAACCTTGCGGCCGTACTCCCCAGGCGGTCAACTTAATGCGTTAGCTGCGCCACTAAGAGCTCAAGGCTCCCAACGGCTAGTTGACATCGTTTACGGCGTGGACTACCAGGGTATCTAATCCTGTTTGCTCCCCACGCTTTCGCACCTCAGTGTCAGTATCAGTCCAGGTGGTCGCCTTCGCCACTGGTGTTCCTTCCTATATCTACGCATTTCACCGCTACACAGGAAATTCCACCACCCTCTACCATACTCTAGCTCGCCAGTTTTGGATGCAGTTCCCAGGTTGAGCCCGGGGATTTCACATCCAACTTAACGAACCACCTACGCGCGCTTTACGCCCAGTAATTCCGATTAACGCTTGCACCCTCTGTATTACCGCGGCTGCTGGCACAGAGTTAGCCGGTGCTTATTCTGTCGGTAACGTCAAAATACTCACGTATTAGGTAAGTACCCTTCCTCCCAACTTAAAGTGCTTTACAATCCGAAGACCTTCTTCACACACGCGGCATGGCTGGATCAGGCTTTCGCCCATTGTCCAATATTCCCCACTGCTGCCTCCCGTAGGAGTCTGGACCGTGTCTCAGTTCCAGTGTGACTGATCATCCTCTCAGACCAGTTACGGATCGTCGCCTTGGTGAGCCATTACCTCACCAACTAGCTAATCCGACCTAGGCTCATCTGATAGCGCAAGGCCCGAAGGTCCCCTGCTTTCTCCCGTAGGACGTATGCGGTATTAGCGTCCGTTTCCGAACGTTATCCCCCACTACCAGGCAGATTCCTAGGCATTACTCACCCGTCCGCCGCTCTCAAGAGGTGCAAGCACCTCTCTACCGCTCGACTTGCATGTGTTAGGCCTGCCGCCAGCGTTCAATCTGAGCCATGATCAAACTCTTCAGTTCAAACATCTTTGGGTTTTGAGAAAACCCTAAACTTGGCTCAGCAATCGTTGGTTACATCTTTGATTTCTCGCGGAGTAACTTGTGATGCTGATAATCTTTCTGACTATCAGTCTGACTCCACAAGCACCCACACGAATTGCTTGATTCAGTTGTTAAAGAGCGGTTGGTTAAGTCTTTCGTCTCAACCGAGGCGCGCATTCTACAGCAGCCTCTGTATCTGTCAAGCGGTTATTTTAAGAAGTTTTCAAGGTTTCCTTTGCAACTTCAACCACTTGCGCTTCCGATCTCTCGTCAGCGGGAGGCGAATTCTACAGCGTTACACGCTGCTGTCAACACCTCTTTTTCTCCGCTTTCGACCGAGAAGATCGAATCGCTAACTCGGCGAAAACTGACTGCCCAATCAACTCCTTCGGGCTTCGATAAACTGAAGCGTAACCGCTGTCGAAAACCGCGTAACTCGTTGAATCTCAAGGAGTTTTCCGTTTCGACTGCGCCGGAAGTGGGGCGAATTATAGACTTCCAGAATCTGCCGTCAACCCCTAATTTGTCTTTTCTATCAATAACCTGCAAAAACGGATGAATCCTTCTCTATATAAGAAGAGCAGAAACATCATGAGCAATATATTGCTCAAGCGTTTTTAGTTGAGCATCATGTCGGCGCACCAAACCCTCCTCTTGACCCGGATGATGCCTTGCCATGAATGACCAGCCCCGCAGCCTAGCCTCGACCCTGTTCCCGGTGGGACTGCTGCTTATTGCCATGGCGTCCATCCAGTCCGGCGCCTCACTGGCCAAAAGCATGTTCCCGATCGTGGGCGCACAAGGCACCACCACATTGCGTCTGATTTTCGCCAGCATCATCATGCTGCTGCTATTGCGCCCATGGCGCGCGAAGCTCACCGCCAAGTCCCTGCGCACCGTCATCGTCTATGGCATGGCGCTGGGTGGAATGAACTTTCTCTTCTATATGTCGCTACGCAGCGTTCCTCTGGGAATCGCCGTGGCCCTGGAATTCACCGGCCCACTGGCCGTGGCCATTTATGCTTCGCGAAAAGCCATCGATTTTCTCTGGATCGCTCTGGCGATTATCGGTCTGCTGCTGTTGATTCCAACCAGCGATACGAGCGCAGGTATCGACCTGATCGGCGCGGGTTATGCCTTGGGAGCCGGGGTGTGCTGGGCGCTCTATATTCTGTTCGGGCAAAAGGCCGGGGCCGACAATGGCATCCAGACTGCAGCGCTGGGCGTGATGATTGCTGCCTTGTTCGTTGCGCCTATCGGCATCGTGCATGCCGGGGCTGCCTTGCTGACGCCCAGCCTGATCCCCATCGCCATCGGCGTGGCCATTCTCTCCACCGCCCTTCCCTACAGCCTGGAGATGGTCGCCCTGACCCGAATGCCGGCGAGGACCTTCGGCACGCTGATGAGTATCGAGCCTGCTTTTGGTGCCTTGTCCGGGCTGCTGTTCCTCCACGAATTCCTGTCGCTCGCGCAGTGGCTGGCTATTGCCTGCATCATCCTGGCGTCAGTGGGTGCGACGCTGACCATGCGCAGCGAATCGAAACCTCTGGTAGCGGCAGATTGATTCCTGGTTGTACATAGCTCTGGTATTTGCCGCTCAATTAGGCCATGTTTAGGCGCTGTAACTCAGCGCCAGTCATGGATTTTTCAGGCAAGGACCGCACAGACGCCAAAGTGACAGCTAACGCAGTCGAACCCGGACAACAGATCCAGGATCAGCAATAGGGACAGGAATGAAACGTTTTTTGATTCTGTTAGCCGTACTGGCCATCGCAGGTTGCGCCGCAACTTCGAAAACCGAGGTCAAGCGCGGAAAGAAGGGCCTGCATATCAACTGCTCTGGCCTGTCCTCCTCCTGGGACAAATGCTACGCCAGCGCTGCTACCTCCTGCGGCCCCAAAGGCTACAAGGTGATCGCCAAATCCGGAGATGCAGTGGAGGATCCAGGCGACTATCCCTTCGGCCTGAATCCCGCCGGCTATACCAGTCGCAGCATGATCGTCATCTGCAAGTAGGCAGCACCTGCCTACTGCACATCCTGCGTTGGCAATTGACGAACAATTTCATCATGGCTCGACTTCAGGACCTGGCGCTGAATGTCCGGACTGACCAGCATTCGCGCCACCACCAACGCCCCCACACATTGCGACAGAATCGACCAGGCCAGGCTGTCGCTGCCCAGGGTACGCGCCCAACTCTGCTGCAAATGGCAAATCCAGTCTTGCGCCTGCTGTCGAACCACCTCGTCCGCCCGTGAGATTTCCGCGCCCAAGGTTGGCAAGGCGCAGCCCGTTTCAGGGCTCTCGACATGCGCCATGCTCAAGTAGTGCTTGAGACAGCGCTCAAGCCGCATCCGGCTTTGCTCACCATCGCCCCCCAGACGCTCAAGGCTCTGGCTCAGCTCACGTTCGACAATAGAACCGAACAGCTCATCCTTGGATGAAAAGTGGCTGTAGAAGGCCCCACCACTCAGCCCGATCACTTTCATCAGGCCATCGACCCCCACAGTCGAAAATCCTTCTTTTTTCGCTGACACCGCGCTGCTCTGCAGCAGCCGTTCCCGGGTTTCCTGCTTGTGACTGGCTGAATAACGCATGACGCCCCTCTCCTCTCTTCGCCTTGACGCTCGGCGGATCGTAGCATAACGTTCGTTTAGTTAACGACCGTTTACCAATAGAGCGATCCCACCATGACTACAGCCACAGAGAACAAGAAAGTCGTTTTGGTCGTCGGAGCCGGCGATGCCACAGGCGGTGCAATTGCCAAGCGTTTTGCCCGGGAAGGTTTTGTCGTCTGTGTCACCCGACGCAGCGCGGACAAGTTGCAGCCCCTGGTGGAGGCCATCCAGCAGTCGGGAGGCGAAGCCCATGGGTTCGCTTGCGACGCTCGAAAAGAGGAAGAAGTGATTGCCTTGATCGAACAGATCGAGCGCGAGATCGGTCCGATCGAAACCCTGGTGTTCAATATCGGCGCCAACGTGCCCTGCAGCATCCTTGAAGAAACAGCGCGCAAGTACTTCAAGATCTGGGAGATGGCCTGCTTCTCAGGTTTCCTCAATGCGCGGGAAGTGGCCAAACGCATGGTCACTCGCAAACGCGGGACCATCCTGTTCACCGGCGCCACCGCGGGCTTGCGCGGCGCTGCGGGGTTTGCCGCCTTTGCCGGAGCCAAGCATGGCATTCGCGCACTGGCGCAAAGCATGGCCCGGGAGCTGGGGCCGTTGAATATCCACGTTGCTCATGTGGTGGTCGATGGCGCCATCGACACGGACTTCATCCGCAACAGTTTCCCGGAAAAGTATGCGCTCAAGGATGAGGACGGCATCCTCAACCCCGAACACATCGCCGACAACTACTGGCATCTGCACAGCCAGCCCCGGGATGCCTGGACCTTCGAACTGGATCTGCGGCCCTGGAACGAACGCTGGTAAACCCTGCGCCATAACAACAAAAAGGAGCATTACCGATGAGCAAAACCGTCGAGTTCTTTTTCGACCTGGGTAGCCCGACCTCTTACCTGGCCTACACCCAATTGCCGAAGATCTGTGCCCAGACAGGCAGCCAGCTGATTTATCAACCCATGTTGCTCGGTGGCGTGTTCAAGGTCACGGGCAATGCCTCGCCGATCAGCATCCCCGCCAAAGGACGCTACATGCTTCAGGACCTGGCGCGTTATGCCAAACGTTATGAGGTGCCACTGGCATTCAACCCGCACTTCCCGATCAACACCCTGCTGCTGATGCGCGCGGTGACCGGCATGCAACTGCGACATCCACAGCGTTTTGTTGCCTTTATCGACTGCCTGTTCCGCGCACTCTGGGTCGAGAAGCGCAACCTGAACGATCAGGCCACCGTTGCGGCAGTACTCAGTGAGGGGGGATTCGATCCGCAAGAGGTGCTGGCCCTGACCAGCGATGAAGAGGTCAAGAACGCCCTCAAGGACAAGACCGAACAAGCCTTGCAGCGCGGCGTGTTTGGCGCGCCGAGCATGTTCGTCGATAACCAGTTGTTCTTCGGCCAGGATCGCCTGGACTTTGTCCTCGAAGCCCTGAGCTAAGTCAAAGCTTCGGTAAGACAAACAACGCAATTCGCGCTGCCGGCCCGAAGCCGGCAGCGCGATTCACGTTCAGAGGGTTGCGGTACGGGTATTCAGCCATTCCAGCGCCGCGCCCTGCAGCAGCGGACTCAGGCGCCGACGCACTTCAGCGTGGTAGGCGTTGAGCCACTCACGCTCGTCCTGGGTCAGCAGTGAAGGTTCCAGGCAGCGGCTGTCAATCGGGCACAAGGTCAGGGTTTCAAACTTGAGGAACTCGCCGAATTCGCTAGTGCCTGCCTCACGGTTCATCGCCAGGTTTTCGATGCGTACGCCCCAACGGCCCGGACGATAAGTACCCGGCTCGATCGAGGTGATCATCCCTGGCTGCATCGCGGTTTGCGGTGCTGGCGCCGCCTGATAGGCGATCACTTGCGGGCCTTCGTGGACATTGAGGAAATACCCCACGCCATGACCGGTGCCGTGCCCGTAATCCACGCCTTCGGCCCAGATCGGCGCGCGGGCGATGGCGTCCAGCAACGGCGACAGGATGCCCCGCGGGAATTGCGCCCGGGACAAGGCGATCACGCCCTTGAGCACCCGCGTGCAATCGCTCTTCTGCTCGGCACTCGGGGTACCGACCGGGACCATGCGGGTGATGTCCGTGGTGCCGCCCAGGTATTGGCCGCCGGAATCGATCAGCAGCAGGCCATCGCCTTCGATCACCGCGTGCTCTTCTTCGGTGGCGTGGTAATGCGGCATCGCGCCATTGGCGTTGAACGCAGCGATGGTGTTGAAGCTCAGGGACACATAACCGGGGCGACGGGTGCGCGCCGCGGTCAGGTGCTCGTCGATGGTCAGCTCGGTAATGCGTTCACGGCCCCAGGCCGACTCCAGCCAGGCGAAGAATTCGCAAAGCGCCGCACCGTCCTGCTCCATGGCCTGGCGGATATGCTCGGCGTCGGCCAGGCTTTTGCGGGACTTGGCCAAGGTCGTCGGATTCAGACCCTCCAGCAGCTTCACACCGTTCCCAAGGTTATCCAGCAAACCGACGGTAACCCGCGCCGGATCCACCAGCAGGCTGGCGCCGTCGGAAATCGCACTCAGGGCCGCGGCCACTTCGCTGTAGTCACGCAGGGTGATGCCGTCCTGTTCCAGCACGGCACGCAAGGCGTCATCGACTTTGCTCAGCGCCACGAACAGCGTCGCCTGCTGTTGGCTGATCAGGGCGAAGGAGACGAACACCGGGTTGAACGAGACATCGCCGCCGCGCAGGTTGAACAGCCAGGCGATGTCGTCGAGGGTGGCGATGAAATGCCAGTCCACGCCTCGCTCTTTCAGGGTTTCGCGCAGCTTGCCGAGCTTCTCGACCCGGCCGACCGTGGCCTGGGGCGGCAAATGCTGGTAGATCGGCTGGTCCGGCAGGCTCGGGCGGTCGCTCCAGACTTCGTTCAGCAGATCGATATCGGTGCGCAGGCGAGCACCGCACTCCTGCAGCTTGTTGCCCAGGGTACGCGCCGAAGCCAGCGCCATCACCGCGCCGTCGACCGCGACCACGCCCCCTTCCGGGGTCTGTTCGGCCAGCCAGTCCAACGGGCCGGGCTGGCCCGGCAACAGTTTGACCAACTCGATGCCGCTGCCCTTGAGTTCCTTGGTCGCCTGTTCCCAATAACGGCTATCGGCCCAGACCCCGGCGAAATCCGCCGTCACGATCAGGGTGCCGACCGAACCGTGAAAACCCGACAGCCACTGCCGGCCTTGCCAGTAACCGGGCAGGTACTCCGACAGGTGCGGGTCGGCCGACGGCACCAGCAGGGCATGAATGCCCTCGCGGTTCATCAGCTCGCGGGTGCGCGCCAGGCGCTGGGGGACCACTCCATTGGTCAAGGGCTGCGTACTCATTGTGTCTCCTGCTACCAGGTCAATCATTGTTATTGGATCCCGAGGGCATCGACCCTCAGGGTTGGGCAACCGCCCAGAACGTCGGTGCACTGGCGGATGAAGCCTTGATCAGCTGGACGGCCTGATCGATGTCCTGCTCGGTGGTGAAACGCCCCAGGCTCAGGCGGATAGTCCGCCCCGCCGCCCGGGCGTCGAGCCCCAGCGCCAGCAACACATGGGACGGCGCATTGCTCGCCGAGTTGCAGGCCGAGGTCGCGGAAAACGCGATGGAGGCACTCAGGGCCGTCGGGTTGAACTCCCCTTCACCGAAGGTGAGGCTCAAGGTATGGGGAATGCGCTGGGCCGGACTGCCGTTCAGGCGCAGCCCCGGCACGTCGGCCAATTGTTCGAGCAGACGCTCGCGCAGACAGGCGATGGTCGCCGCTTCTTCGTCGAAATGTTCGGCGGCCAGGGCAAAGGCGGCGCCCATGGCGGCAATCTGATGGGTCGCGAGCGTCCCGGAGCGCAAGCCGCCTTCATGGCCGCCGCCGTGGATCTGCGCCTGCAAGCGCTGCTGCGCGCGCGGGCCGACGTAGAGCGCGCCGATGCCCTTGGGGCCGTAAATCTTGTGGGCGGAAAAGGACATCAGGTCCACCGGCCACTGCGCCAGGTCGATCGCCGCCTTGCCCGCGCCCTGGGCCGCGTCGACATGCAGCAGCGCCCCGCGCTCGCGGACCACACGGCCAATGCCCGGGATGTCGTTGAGCGTGCCCAGTTCGTTATTGACCAGCATCAGCGACACCAGGAAGGTGTCGTCGCGCAGGGCCTCGCTGACCGCCTCGGGCGTGATCAGCCCGTCGCTGTCCGGCACCAGGTAAGTCACGGCCACGCCGGCAGCCTGCAACTGGCTGGCGGTGTCGAGAATGGCCTTGTGTTCGATCTGGCTGGTGATGATGTGCCCGCCGGAGATGACCCGGGCCTGGGCCACGCCCTTGAGCGCCAGGTTGTTGGATTCGGTGGCGCCGGAGGTCCAGACGATTTGCTCGGGCGCCGCGCCCACCAGTTGGGCGACCTGCTGGCGCGCCAGCTCGACGCTGCGCCGGGCCTGTTGGCCGAAGGCGTGGGAGCTGGACGCCGGATTGCCGAAGTTACCGTTGAACCCCAGACATTCCACCATCACCTGAATGACTCGCTCGTCCACCGGCGTGGTGGCGGCGTAGTCGAAATAGAGAGGACGTTTATTCATCGCAAAAATACCCGCAGAGCCTGTTCCAGGATCAAGGTTCGCTCGGTGCCGAACGCTGATACGCGCCCTTTCGGCAACGCAAAAACGGCAGACCGTCAGCAATACCC
This sequence comes from Pseudomonas chlororaphis subsp. chlororaphis, assembly GCF_003945765.1. Lineage (NCBI taxonomy): Bacteria > Pseudomonadati > Pseudomonadota > Gammaproteobacteria > Pseudomonadales > Pseudomonadaceae > Pseudomonas > Pseudomonas chlororaphis. The sequence continues at coordinate 4,795,328 of NZ_CP027712.1, forward strand.
GATCGGATGCAGTTAAAGAAGGACAACTTCATTTAAAAGTGCGTAGGAACGCTCCCGAGGGGCAGCTTAACAGGCTCCGGGAGCCGGGTTAAGCAAGGTTCGGCCAGGGGGCCGAAGAACAAGGCGCAAGGCGGGGAAAATCATCACAGGTTTTTGCCGACGCTCACCGGCAGTCCGTCAGCCTGCGCAGGCAAGGCCATGGCAGATCGACAAATCAGCTGGCCCGGCCATGCAGGGTCACGCTGTGCTCGGCGTTCATCTCGCCCTGCCGGTCGAAACCGAAGGTCCGTTGCGGGGCAAGCAGCTCGGCCTTCTTCTGTTGGTATTCGTCAAAGGACAGCCCGCGCCGGTTCAGTGCTTCCAGCGCCAGTTCGCGGGTTTCCTCGGCGGTATAGGGACGCGACTCCGGGCCAGGCTGGCTGGCACAACCGGCCAGCACCGCAGTGGCGACAAGCAAGGAAAAGACAAGCGAACGGTTCATGGCAAAGCTCCTGGATCTGGGCTGCGAGGCAATGGACACAGGCTACCGTCGCCCTTACCGGGACAGAAATCATCACGCTCGATAGTGGCTATCGATTCCCCCTATCGCCGCCCATCAGAGCCTCGCATATACCTAAAAGACCTATAAATATGGAAATAAAGTATTTTTTAGGAATATCAGTAAGCCTTTATAACAGGCCCATCGCGCCGCCTGCTGTTGCCTGAGCAACTGTTCGCCAGGCAACAGCCAATCAACAAAACAGTGTCATCCCAACAACAGCCCGCTCCTGCAACAGCGCCACAAGCCCCGCCACTCAAGGCTTTGCGTCGCTGGTACAGCTCTTGCTCAAGCCCTGGGACTACTCACTGCTCGTTGAGCCCTGTTCAACAAAGGAACTGATCATGTCGCGTCCATTAAAAGTCGTTGCTCTGTCCGGTGGAACCTGGCGCCCCTCGCGCACCCTGGTGCTGACCCAGGCGCTGCTCGCCGAACTGGCGGGGCAATTGCCGATCGAGAGCACGCTCATCGAACTGGGCGACATCGCCCGCCCCCTGGGCGCGGCCCTGTCCCGCCAGGAGCTGGCCGCGGAAGTCGAAGCGCAGTTGCAAGCCATCGAAAGCGCCGACCTGCTGATCGTCGCAGCGCCCGTGTACCGCGGTTCCTACCCGGGCCTGCTCAAGCACCTGTTCGACCTGATCGACCTCAACGCGCTGATCGACACCCCGGTGCTGCTGGCCGCCACCGGTGGCAGTGAACGTCACGCCCTGGTGCTCGATCACCAACTGCGGCCGCTGTTCAGTTTCTTCCAGGCCCTGACCCTGCCCATCGGGGTCTATGCCACCGAGGCCGACTTCGCCAACTACCAGATCACCAGCGAGCCCTTGAAGGCCCGCATTCGCCTTGCGGCAGAACGCGCCGCGCCGCTGTTCGGCGTGCATCCGAAAAATCTGCTGAAAATCGCTTAAGGACCTGTCATGGATGTTTTCTGGTTTCTTCCGACTCACGGCGACGGCCATTACCTGGGCACCACCCAGGGCGCGCGTCCGGTCACCCTCAACTACCTCAAGCAAGTGGCCCAGGCCGCGGACAGCCTGGGCTATCACGGCGTACTGATCCCCACCGGGCGTTCGTGCGAAGACTCCTGGGTGATCGCCTCGGCGCTGGTGCCCCTGACCGAACGCCTGCGCTACCTGGTGGCGATCCGTCCGGGGATCATCTCGCCGACCGTCTCAGCGCGCATGGCCGCGACCCTCGACCGGCTGTCCAACGGCCGCCTGCTGATCAACGTGGTGACCGGCGGCGACCCTGACGAGAACCGTGGCGACGGCAGCTTCCTCAGCCACAGCGAACGCTATGAAGTCACCGACGAATTCCTGAGGATCTGGCGCCGGGTGCTGCAAGGCGAAGCCGTGGACTTCGAAGGCAAGCATCTGCATGTGCAGAACGCCAAGGCCCTGTACCCGCCGGTGCAGAAACCTTACCCGCCGCTGTATTTCGGCGGGTCCTCGGACGCCGCCCATGACCTCGCCGCCGAACAGGTAGACGTGTACCTGACCTGGGGCGAACCACCGGCCGCGGTCGCCGAGAAACTCGCCGACGTACGCGAACGGGCCGCCCGCCATGGCCGCACGGTGAAGTTCGGTATCCGCCTGCATGTGATCGTGCGCGAAACCGCGGAAGAGGCCTGGAAGGCCGCGGACAAGCTGATCGAACACATCAGCGACGACACCATCGCCGCCGCGCAGCAATCCTTCTCGCGCTTCGACTCCGAGGGCCAGCGGCGCATGGCCGCCTTGCACGACGGGCGGCGCGACAACCTGGAAATTGCCCCCAACCTCTGGGCCGGCGTCGGCCTGGTACGTGGCGGCGCCGGCACCGCGCTGGTGGGCAACCCTGAGCAGGTGGCGGCGCGGATCAAGGAATACGCGGACCTGGGGATCGAGAGCTTCATTTTCTCCGGCTACCCGCACCTGGAAGAAGCCTACCGCTTTGCCGAGCTGGTGTTCCCGCTGCTGCCGGAGCCCTACGCCAGCCTGGCCGGACGTGGCGTGACCAACCTCACCGGGCCGTTCGGCGAAATGATCGCCAATGACGTGTTGCCGGCGAAAGCGGCTGGAGGCTGATAGCCGTGGCGGCCTGCTGCCCGGGTCGCCCGACAGAACGCTATCGCGGGCAAGAACTGAGCGTCCCCCTGCTCCTACAGAAACAATCTGCGACTTGTCCGCTCTTCCCGATAGCCCACCGATTTCACGGCCCAATAACCGGCCCCAAACGAGGAACACCGCGTGACTGCCAAGCCGCAAAGCGCCTTGTTGTCCCCCTTGCAGACCGCCCGCCAGCTGGCGGCCGAGTTTGCCCTGACCGCTGTCGAACGCGACGAACGCGGCGGTACCCCGAAAGCCCAGCGCGACGCCCTGCGCCAGAGCGGCCTGCTGGCCCTGAGCATTCCCACCCAGTACGGCGGCCTCGGCGCCAGCTGGAGCGAGACCCTGAACATCGTCCGCGAGTTCGCCAAAGTCGACAGCTCCATCGCCCACGTCTTCGGTTTCCATCACCTGATGCTGGCCACCGTGCGCCTGTTCGCCCGCCCGGAACAATGGCAACCCTGGTTCGAACAGACCGCGCGCAAGAACTGGTTCTGGGGCAACGCCCTCAACCCGCTGGACACCCGTACCGTGGTGAAGAACCTCGGCGGCTGGCGCGAGTTTTCCGGCAAGAAAAGCTTCTGCTCCGGCGCCAGCGATTCGGAAATGCTCATCGCCTCGGCGGTCGACGAAAGCAACGGCGGCAAGCTGCTGATCGCCGCCATCCCCAGCGGCCGCAGCGGCATCACCCTGCACAACGACTGGAACAACATGGGCCAGCGCCAGACCGACAGCGGCAGCGCCAGCTTCGAGCGGGTGCGGGTCGAGGAATCGGAACTGCTGCTGGACCCGGGGCCCTTGAGCACGCCCTTCGCCTGCCTGCGCCCACTGATCGCCCAACTGACCTTCACCCACATGTTCCTCGGCATCGCCGAAGGGGCGTTTGAAGAAGCTCGCCAGTACACCCTCACCGAAACCCGGCCCTGGCATAAGTCCAGCGCGCAGGAGGCTTATCAGGACCCATATGTGCTGGGCCATTACGGTGATTTCTGGGTGGCCCTGGAAGGCATGCGCCTGTTGGTGGAGCGCGCCGCGGAGCTGCTGGACAAGGCCTGGGCCAAGGGGCCGAACCTGAGCGCCGAAGAACGCGGTCACCTGGCCACGGCCATCGCCACCGCCAAGGTCGCCACCACGCGCCAGGGTCTGGAGCTGTGCAGCCGCCTGTTCGAGGTCACCGGCGCCCGCTCCACCCACGCCTCCCTGCGCCTGGACCGGCATTGGCGCAACCTGCGCACGCAAACCCTGCACGACCCGGTGGATTACAAACTCCATGAGTTGGGTGACTGGGCCCTGAACCAGTCCCTGCCGACCCCGACTTTCTATTCCTAGCCTTCTGTTCCCGGAGCTTGTCCATGCAGCTTTTGACCCTACCGCCCTCGCCGGCCCTGGCCACCTCGATCCGGGCCACCGCCCAGGTGTTCGAAGACCCGAAATCCCAGGCCTTGCTGGCGCATCTGCAGCAGGTCGCGCCGAGCGAGGCCAGCGTGTTGATCATCGGCGAAACCGGTACCGGCAAGGAGCTGGTGGCGCGCCATATCCACAACCTCAGCGCCCGACGCAACCGGCCCTTCGTGGCGGTGAACTGCGGCGCGTTCTCCGAGTCGCTGGTGGAGGCCGAGCTGTTCGGCCATGAAAAAGGCGCCTTCACCGGGGCCCTGAGCGCCAAGGCCGGCTGGTTCGAAGAGGCCAATGGCGGGACCCTGTTCCTCGACGAAATCGGTGACCTGCCGATGGCAATCCAGGTGAAGCTGCTGCGGGTGCTGCAGGAGCGCGAAGTGGTGCGCCTGGGTTCGCGCAAAAGCATTCCCATCGATGTGCGGGTGCTGGCGGCGACCAACGTGCAACTGGAGAAAGCCATCAACGCCGGGCATTTTCGCGAGGACCTGTACTACCGCCTCGACGTCGTCAGCCTGGAACTGAGCCCGCTGCGCGAGCGCCCCGGCGACATCCTGCCGCTGACCCGGCACTTTATCGAAGCCTACAGCCAGCGCCTGGGCTACGGCGCCGTGACCATCAGCAGCGAGGCCGAGCACAAGCTGCGCAGCTACAGTTGGCCGGGCAATATCCGCGAACTGGAAAACGTCATCCACCACACCCTGCTGATCTGCCGCGACGGCGTGATCGAGCGCGACGACCTGCGCCTGTCGAACATGCGCATCGAGCGCCAGGACGACAGCCACCACAGCCATGACGACTCAGCCGAAGCCCTGTTGGAGCGGGCCTTTCACAAACTCTTCGAAGAGCAGGCCGGCGCCCTGCATGAAAAGGTCGAGGACGCGCTGCTGCGCGCGGCCTACCGCTTCAGCCATTACAACCAGGTGCACACCGCCAACCTGCTGGGCCTGAGCCGCAACGTCACCCGCACCCGGCTGATCAAGATCGGCGAACTGGCGGTGAACAAGCGCCGCCCACCGGAAAAACCCGGCCAGCACGAGCGCACCCTGCAACTGTCGATCTAGCTGGCCAGACGGCAGTGCAGCGCGTTGTCCGGGCTGCGCTCGATGCTGCGCACCACCTGGAACGAGCCGAAGGTCACGGTCTTGGCCTGGTAGGCACGCAGCAGTTGCCAGAAATCCTGTTCGCCCTTCTCGAAACTCTGGAAGGCCGCCTCGCCGGCTTCCCGGGTTTGCCATTGCAGGTAGTTGAGCACCCGCCGGCCGTCCTCGCTGGCCTGCACGCTGCCACTCAGGAAACCCGGGTAGCCCTGGGCCAGGCGTTCGGTCTGCTCGGACAGCGCCGACACCAGGCCGGATTGTTGATGGGGTTCGGTTTCGAATTCGATCAATTGCGTAAAGCTGCGGTTTTGCGCAAACGCGTGCATGGCAAGTCCCCACTGACGGATAAACGGAATCTTGTGATTCGAAGTTCCGCAGGGTAAAACCTCCAGTTAAGTAAAGGTCAAGCGACTTTTGCTCATTCCCCACCCGCAGGAGCACTGCATGCCCAGCCCCGAAACCGTGCACAAGGAACTCACCGTCGGCCAAGTGGCTGCCCGCAGTGGCGTCGCGGTCACCGCCCTGCACTTCTATGAAACCAAGGGGCTGATCAAGAGCAACCGCAACGCCGGCAACCAGCGCCGTTATCCGCGGGAAGTGCTGCGCCGGGTGGCGCTGATCAAGGTGGCGCAGCGCCTGGGCATTCCCCTGGCCGAGATCGGCCAGGCCCTGCGCAGCCTACCGGACCACCGCGCGCCGACGGCCGCCGACTGGAAGCGGCTGTCCGAGCAGTGGAGCCAGGAGCTGGATGAGCGGATCAAGCAACTGACCCTGCTGCGCGACCGCCTCAACGGCTGCATCGGCTGCGGTTGCCTGTCGATGCAAGACTGCCCGCTGCGCAACCAGGGCGACCAGCTGGGCGAACGCGGCCCGGGCGCGCGATTGCTGGAAACCGACTGAGCGGCGGCACGACGTTTTCCCCAGCCCGACCGCAGCCTGTGGCAGCGGCTGCACCTCTTCTCCTGATCGCCGGATCACTGTTGCCAGGCGAACACCTCGTCAGCTCAAGCCAGGCAGTGGACTGCCCGGGCCTATAGTGAACCGACCGGAAAACCGGCCAGGTTCACTTCGACAAACCCATGACAAGAAAGGAGAACCGAGATGAGCGTCAAACCCATCCCCGAGGGTTACCCCAGCATCACGCCCTACCTGGGGATTACGCAGGCTGCCGAGGCTATCGAGTTCTACAAGAATGCCTTCGGCGCCATCCAGGTCATGCGCCTGGACATGCCCGACGGCAGCGTCGGCCATGCCGAGCTGCGCATCGGCGACTGCCCGATCATGCTGGGAACGCCCTGCGATCAAGGGCCACTGAGCAATCCCGACCAATCACCCTCCGTCGGCCTGCACCTGTACGTCAACGATGTCGACAAACAGTTCGCCCAGGCCATCGCCGCTGGTGGCCAGGTGGTGTCCGAGGTCAAGGACCAGTTCTACGGCGACCGCAGCGGCACCCTCAAAGACCCGTTCGGCCACCTGTGGTTTCTCGCCACTCGCAAGGAAGACCTGAGCGAAGAGCAGATCAAGCAACGGGCCGTGGAGATGTTTAAACAGCAGGGATAAGCGCTGTGCCTGAAAACCGTTGATCGTGGGCCAGCCTCGCGCGCTTCTTCTGTAGGAGCGAGGCTTGCCCGCGATAGCCTCCCCCGGACCGTCCCCCTGCCATTGGTCGCGCGGAAACATTTACTTTCATATCGTCTTTCGGGATTTACGATTCTCATTCGTCTTAATTAGATGCAGCAGGTCGCGTTGGCGAAGGTTACGCCGCGGGTTTCTCTCCGGGCTTACCAGCCGCCCGCGGCTCCACTCCTCGAATCAAGACGCGTGCTCAATGTCGAAGAAGTCCCGCTCGAAAATCTGGTTTCTCGTTCACAGCTGGCTGGCCCTGCCCATCTGGTTCTTTGTGCTGATCGTTTGCGTCACCGGCACCCTGGCCGTGGTCAGCCAGGAAATCGTCTGGCTGGCCAACCCCGACATCCGCGCCAGCAAACCCACAGGCGACGCCCAACCGCTGAGCTACGACCAGATCGTCAAAGCCATCAAGCAGGCCGAACCGCAGACCCTGGTCGAAAGCATCAGCACCCCCGACGAAGCGCATTTCGCCCTGACCGTGGGCGTCAGCTACCCCGATGGCCGTTCCGTCGAGGTCTATGTCAACCCCTACACCGGCGTCATCCAGGGCGTCAGTCCGCAATTCAACTTCCAGGCCTTCACCCGCGCCCTGCACGGCTGGTGGCTGGTGCCTTTCACCAACGGCTACAGCTGGGGCTGGTACCTGGTATCGCTGCTCGGCCTGCCGATGCTGGCCTCGCTGGTCACCGGCCTGGTGGTCTACAAGAAGTTCTGGAAGGGTTTCCTCAAGCCGACCCTGCGCCTGCGCCACGGCGCGCGGATTTTCTGGGGCGACTTCCATCGCCTGAGCGGTATCTGGTCGATCTGGTTCATCGCGGTGATCTCCATCACCGGCACCTGGTTCCTGATCCAGGCGATTCTTGGCGACAACCAGATCACCCTTTCCAGCGAACCCATAGTTCCGGTGATCGCCCGCGAAAGCGTGCCGACCTCCGCCGACGGCAGCCCGGCGCCGATGATCGGCGTCGATGAAGCCATCCGCATCGCTACCCAGCAGATCCCGGGGTTCGAGGTCAGCTTCGTCATGCTGCCGAGCAATGCCTACAGCCACCTGTTCATTGGCGGCCGCGGCTGGTACCCGCTGATGTACCAGACCGCCAACCTCAATCCTTACAGCGGCTCGGTCGATACCATGCACCTGCTGTCCCATCGCTCGGCCCTGGAGTTCGTCACCGAATCCATGCGTCCGCTGCACACCGGTGATTTCGGCGGCATCTGGATCAAGCTGATCTGGTGCTTCTTCGGCCTGCTGCTGAGCATGATGGTGCTCAGCGGCCTGCTGATCTGGACCAAACGCACCGCCCTGGCCACCGCCGCGGCCCTCAAGCGCAGCACCAAGACACCACGTCCCGCCCTCGCCCAGCGCCCGGTTGCGGCCCTGCACAGCGACACGCCGGAGGGCAACCTGTGAGCAAGACAGACAACCCAATGCCGGTTTCGCCCCTGCGCCAGTTCTGGCTGAAATGGCGTTTCCACCTGAACATCCTGCTGTTGCTGATCCCCCTCGGCTTCATGCCCAAGTACTTCGCCGACGCGGCGCTGGCCCGTGGCGACAGCGGCCTGGGCGAACGCGAGGTGGGCGAGGTGCAGGTCGGGCCCTGGAGCCTGCGCCTGGCCGAACTGCGCAACCAAGCGCCGCAACTTCAGGGGCCAGCCGGCTATATGAAGGGCTTCAATGCCGCCCTGTGCGACGCCTGCATCGACCAGGTCAAGGCCACCTACCTGCGCATCGGCAAACCCCGCAGCCTGCGCGCCGCCGGGGTGATCTTCTTCGGCACCCCGTACCGCATGGGGGCCAGCCTGCCCGTTCCGGAAAAGACCAAGGCCGACGCCGAGCTGTGGATAACCATGGAAGGCTGGGACGGCAGCATGCACCAGGCAGCCATCCCCCTGGGCCAGGCATCCCCGGCCACTCTCGCCTGGCTGAACCAACAAGGAGGCAAACCATGATTGCTGTACCCACCCCCCGCCTGCGCCCGCTCGGTGCCGGCGCACTCCTGCTGGCCAGCGCCCTGTTCAGCGGCGGCGCCCTGGCCCACAACCCGATGTGCGAGTGCAAGCAGATCGACGGCGAGCAGATCCGCTGCACCGGCGGCTTCTCCGATGGCAGCGGCGCCCCGGGGGTGACCCTGGACGTGATCGGCTACGACGAAACCATCCTGGTGCCCGGCAAACTGGGCGCCGACTCCACCCTGACCTTCAAAAAACCCGACGCCGAGTTCTACGTGCTGTTCGACGCCGGCCCCGGCCACGTGGTCGAGATCGACCAAGCCGACATCGAGGCCCCATGAACACCTCCACCCCCCAAGTCGTGCGCCCGGCCGGCGCCGGCCATGAAACCCTCTACGTCCTGCTGCTGTGCCTGTTGATCCTCAGCGTGGCCGGCACCGTGGTGCTCTGGCGCGGCGAAACCAGCGAAGTAGCCAGCATCGACAGCCATCAACTGGACGCCCGCCGCGACCTCACCGCAGGTGAACAGGGCCTGTACGCCGACCTGCGGGTGACCCTCGACGAAATCCGCCTGCTGCGCGAAGAAGCCCAGGCCCTGCCAGCGCCCGAACAACTGGCCGAGGAAGGTTTCGCGCCCTTTGCCCAGGACGCCAGTTCGGTGAGCCGTGGCGGGCATGCCTGGCAACTGCGGCAACAGGCCTATGTCGGCCTCAGCCAGAACAATCAAGTGGCCGGCTCCTTCCTGATGCGCATCGCCGCCGACCCGGCCGCCGCCCCGGACATCTGGCTCAACCGCGGCCCGTCCCTCGCCGCCCCCGACGACCTCAGCGACGCCGCCCTGGCCAGTGCCGGCTGGCAGCCGGTGGTCGCGCAATTCGATGCCGGAGTGACCCGCCAGCATCGCCACTGAACCCACGCATTCACCGAGAGAAGACCGCTAGCCCATGCCTATTTCATCTCAACGCCGCCCGCTCCTGCGGGTGCTGCTGGTCAGCCTGTTCGCCCTGTTGCTCAGCCCTCTCGCCACGGCCGACCAGGCCAAGCGCCTGCGTATCGGCATCACCCTGCACCCCTACTACAGCTACGTGGCCAACATCGTCGGCGACAAGGCCGAGGTCGTGCCGCTGATTCCCGCCGGCTTCAACCCCCACGCCTATGAACCGCGCGCCGAAGACATCAAGCGCATCGGCACTCTGGACGTGATCGTGCTCAATGGCGTCGGCCACGACGACTTCGCCGACCGCATGATCGAGGCCAGCGAACGCCCGGACATTCCGGTGATCGAGGCCAATCAGAACGTGCCGCTGCTGGCCGCCACCGGCATCGCCGCGCGCGGCGCCGGCAAAGTGGTCAACCCGCACACCTTCCTGTCCATCAGCGCCTCCATCGCCCAGGTCAACAACATCGCCCGCGAGCTGGGCAAGATGGACCCGGCCAACGCCAAGACCTACACCCAGAACGCCCGCGCCTACGGCAAACGCCTGCGGCAGATGCGCGCCGACGCCCTGGCCAAGCTGACCAAGGCGCCCAACGCCGACCTGCGGGTGGCCACGGTGCACGCCGCCTACGACTACCTGCTGCGCGAGTTCGGCCTGGAAGTCACCGCCGTGGTCGAGCCGGCCCATGGCATCGAGCCCAGCCCGAGCCAGTTGAAAAAGACCATCGACCAGCTGCGTGAACTGGACGTCAAGGTGATCTTCTCCGAGATGGACTTCCCGTCCACCTACGTCGACACCATCCAGCGCGAGTCCGGGGTCAAGCTGTACCCGCTGTCGCACATTTCCTACGGCGACTACAGCGCCGAAAAATACGAGAAGGAAATGGCCGGCAACCTCGACACCGTGGTCCGGGCGATCCAGGAGGCCGGCGCATGACCGCCCTGCACAGCCTGGCCCGCGGCCCGTCCATCGAATTCGACCAGGTCAGCCTGACCCTGGGTCGCACCACCATCCTCGACAACGTCAGCTTCAAGGTGCAGCCCGGCACCGTGCATGCGCTGGTCGGCCCCAACGGCGGCGGCAAGAGCTCGCTGATCAAGACCCTGCTCGGGCAGATGCCCCACCAGGGCCAGTTGCGCCTGCAATGGCCGGGCGAGCCGGGGGTGATCGGCTATGTGCCGCAAGCCCTGGAATTCGACCGCGGCCTGCCGATGACCGTCGACGACTTCATGGCCGCCATGTGCCAGCGCCGCCCGGCTTTCCTCGGCCTCAGCCGGCATTACGCCACGGCCATAGGCGAAGCCCTGGAACGGGTCGGCATGCAGGACAAACGCAAGCGGCGCATGGGCGCCCTGTCCGGTGGTGAACGCCAGCGGGTGCTGCTGGCCCAGGGGCTGATCCCGGCGCCGCAACTGCTGGTGCTGGACGAACCGATGTCGGCCCTCGACGAAGCCGGCATCCAGGTCTTCGAGCGCCTGCTCGGCGACTGGCGCCAGGCCGGGATCACCCTGCTGTGGATCGAGCACGACCTGGAAGCGGTCGGCCGCCTGGCGGACCGGGTCACCGGCCTGCATCGCCGCGTGCTGTTCGACGCCCACCCGCAGCAGGCGCTGACCCCGGAACGCCTGCTGACGCTGTTTTCCACCCACCCGCGCAGCGCGGATATCGTCAGCGGGAGTGTTGCCTGATGAGTTACGAAGCCTTTCGTCTGATGGTCCAGGGCTGGGCCTCCTCCGGTTACCTGCCAGAAGCCCTGGCCTATGGGTTTGTGGTCAACGCCCTGCTCGCCGGCTTGCTGATCGGCCCGGTGCTGGGCGGGTTGGGCACTTTGGTAGTGGTCAAGCGCTTCGCGTTCTTCTCCGAAGCGGTGGGCCACGCGGCGCTGACCGGCGTGGCCATCGGCATCCTGCTCGGCGAGCCCTACACAGGCCCTTACGGCAGCCTGTTCGGCTACTGCCTGCTGTTCGGCATCCTGCTCAACTACCTGCGCAACCGCACCGGCCTGGCGCCGGACACCCTGATCGGGGTGTTCCTGTCGGTGTCCCTGGCCCTGGGCGCCAGCCTGCTGCTGATCCTCGCCGGCAAGATCAACGTGCACATCCTGGAAAACGTGCTGTTCGGTTCGGTGCTCACGGTCAACGGCAACGACCTGCTGGTGCTGCTGATCGTCGGCGCCCTGGTGATGGGCCTGAGCCTGCCGCTGTACAACCGCATCATGCTGGCCAGCTTCAACCCGCAACTGGCGGCGGTGCGCGGTGTCGCGGTGAAAACCCTGGACTACCTGTTCGTGATCCTGGTGACCCTGATCACCGTGGCCGCGGTGAAAGTCATAGGCGCGATCCTGGTCGGCGCCCTGCTGGTGATCCCGGCGGCGGCCGCGCGCCTGCTGAGCCAGTCGCTCAAGGGCTTTTTCTGGATCTCGGTGCTGATCGCCACAGTCAGCACCCTGTGCGGCATCCTGCTGCCGATCCTCTTCGACCTGCCCGTCCCCTCCGGCGCCGCGATCATCCTGGTGGCCGGTGTCGCCTTCGCCCTGGCCGCCGTTGCCCGCGGCATTGTCCCCAGCCTCAAAGGGAATATCGGATAAATGCACAGTTCATTACGTCACCTGACACGCCCTCTGACTTTGGCCCTGGCCCTCGCTGGGCTGGGCAGCGCGCCGGCCCTGGCCCAGCCGGACCGTTTCGAACCGATGCGCGTCACCGCCAACCAGAGCCTGGGCACCACGGCGCTGCACAGCGCCAGCTCACCCAAGCCACTCACCGTGCTGGCCTCGCTACCGATCACCTTCGGCCTCGGCCAGTGGCTGCTACAAGGCACCGATGTGCGACTCGAACGCGCCGCCCCCGACAACCTGCCGGGCTCGCGCCAGACTGCCTACTTCACCGGTCGCGGCGCCCCGGCGCTGCATAAGCTGGCCCTCGACGCCGACGCGGTGATCGGCCTGCGCTCGATCTGGCCGGACGACCCGCTGTACCCCAATGCGCGGCGCAGCAACATCCGCATCGTCGAAGTCGATGCCGCGCGCCCGGTGGATGGCGCCCTGCCCGGGGTCGCCCTGCAGCCCGGCAAGAGCGACGGCCTGAACAGCCAGCCGTGGCTGTCGAGCAATAACCTGGGGCGCATGGCCGATGTGCTGGCCGCCGATCTGGTGCGCCTGGCCCCGGCCGCCAAGCCAAAGATCGACGCCAACCTGGCCAGCCTCAAGCAGCGCCTGCTCAAGCTCAGCGCCGATAGCGAGGGGCAACTGGCCAATGCCGACAACCTCAGTGTGCTCAGCCTCAGCGATCACTTCGGTTATCTGGCCAGCGGGCTCAACCTGGAGCTGCTGGAGGTCGACGCCCGCGCCGACAACGAGTGGACGCCCGAAGCCCTGCAGCAACTGCAAACCCGGCTCAAGCACAACGACGTGGCCATCGTCCTGCATCACCGCCAGCCGTCCGACGCGATCAAGGCCGTCATCAGCGCCGCCGGCAGCCAGTTGCTGGTGCTGCAAACCGACAGCGCCGACCCGCTGGCGGAGCTGGAGAACAGCATCGGCCAGATCACCAGTGCCCTCGCCCCGAAAACCTGACCCGCCACGCTCCTACAGGGGAAATGGCGCGGCTTACAAATTCCCCCAAGAATCACCCGCCTCGGCGGTGCTAGCCTGCTGCTCCCATCGAACGGACAGGAAGCCCCGCCATGAGTGACTACCTCAAGCTCAACCAGGCCAACTGGGACGAGCGCGCACCGCTGCACGCGGCCTCGCCGGACTACCAGGCGCAGATGTTTGTCGACGACCCGCGGCACCTGTCCGAGGTGGTGCGTTTCGACCTGCCGCTGCTGGGCGACATCAGCGGCCTGCGCGGTGTGCATCTGCAGTGCCATATCGGCACTGACACCCTGTCGCTGGCCCGCCTCGGCGCGCGGATGACCGGGCTGGACTTCTCCCCCGCGTCCCTGGCCGAAGCCCGCAGCCTGGCGGCGCGCACCGGGAGCGCCATCGAGTTCGTCGAGTCCGACGTCTACAAGGCCTGCGAGGTGCTGCCCAAAGGCGCGTTCGATCTGGTCTACACCGGTATCGGCGCTCTGTGCTGGCTGCCCAGCGTCGACACCTGGGCGCGTAATGTCAGCGAATTGCTCAAGCCCGGCGGCCGGCTGTTTATCCGCGAAGGCCACCCGATGCTCTGGGCCCTGGACGAAAGCCGCGAGGATGCGCTGGTGGTCGAACTGCCCTACTTCGAGCGCAGCGAACCGCTGGTGTGGGACGACGACAGCACCTACGTCAGTACCGACCGACCGCTCAAGGCCACGGTGACCCATGCGTGGAACCACGGCCTGGGGGAAATCGTCAGCGCGCTGCTCAAGCACGGCCTGGACATCAGCGGCCTGGTGGAACACCAGAGCATCCCCTGGGAAGCCCTGCCCGGGCAGATGCGCTATGACGGGCAAGGCGAATGGCACCTGCAACACGCCCCTTGGCGCCTGCCATTGAGCTACACCTTGCAGGCCGTCAAACGCCTGGGCTGACGCCCACAAAAAAGCCCGCTGGACCTGCGGGGTTCAACGGGCTTTTGCACCCTGTAGCCGCTGCCGCAGGCTGCGATCGACCGGAACGGTCGTCAGCGATCTTAAGAGCGCCGAAGCCCTATCGGGCTTATCGCAGCCTGCGGCAGCGGCTACGGGTCAACGTCAGTACGGGGTAATCAGTTGGCCGCCGCCTGGGCGTCCATCTTCTGCCGCAGGCTCAGCGGACGCATGTCGGTCCACACCTCTTCGATGTAGGCCAGGCACTCTTTCTTGAAGCCGCTCTTGCCCACGGTGCGCCAGCCCTGTGGCACAGCCTTGTAGTCCGGCCAGATCGAATACTGCTCCTCATGGTTGACCACTACCTGGAAGAGGATGTCCTCGCGGTCGAATACTGAAGTCATTACGTGTCTCCATCGCTGTAAGGCTCGCTGCGCTGAACGCACAGCGGTTGTGAATAAGGAACGTTCCAGGGCCGCGAAAAATTAGAGGCTGGCGACCGCCGCCGCCAAAGCCCGGCTGAAAATATCCGCCACCTGGTCGATTTGCGCCGCGGTGATCACCAGCGGCGGCAGGAACCGCACCACGCTGCCATGGCGCCCGCCCATTTCCAGGATCAACCCGCGCTTGAGGCATTCACGCTGCACCAGCGGCGCCAGGCGACTGAACTGCGGCGGATGGCCCAGGGCGTCTTTCTCGCCGGCCGGGTCCACCAGCTCGATCCCCAGCATCAGGCCGCGCCCGCGAATGTCGCCCATCTGCGGATAGTCGCGCTGCAGGATCCGCAGGTGCTCGCGCAAACGCTCGCCCATGGCGGCGGCATGCTCGGCCACCTGGTGTTCCTTGAGGTAGCGCATCACCGCGGAACCGGTGGCCATGGCCATCTGATTGCCACGGAAGGTACCGGCATGGGCGCCCGGCAGCCAGGTGTCGAGCCAGTCGCGGTAGACCACCACCGCCATCGGCAGGCTGCCGCCGATGGCCTTGGACAGCACCACCACATCCGGAATGATCCCGGCGTGCTCGAAGGCGAACATCTTGCCGGTACGACCGAAGCCGCTCTGGATCTCGTCGACGATCAAGGCCACCCCGGCCTTTTCAGTGATCCGACGCACGCCGCGCAACCAGTCGAGGTCGGCGGGAATCACCCCACCCTCGCCCTGCACCGCTTCGACGATGATCGCCGCCGGCAGCTGCACGCCGGCTTCCGGATCGCTCAGCAGGTTTTCCAGGTAGCTCAGGTTGGCCTTGACCCCCGCTTCGCCACCCAGGCCGAACGGGCAGCGGTAGTCGTAAGGGAACGGCAGGATCTGCACGCCAGTGGTCAGCAGCGCACCCAACGGGCGCTTCGGCCCCAGGCTGCCCATCAGGCTCAAGGCGCCCTGGGTCATGCCGTGGTAGGCGCCCTGGAACGACAGCACAGTGCTGCGGCCGGTGGCGGTGCGGGTCAGCTTCAGCGCCGCTTCCACGGCGTCGGTGCCGGTGGGGCCGCAGAACTGGATTTTCGCTTCAGCGGCCAGGGCGGGCGGCAACAGGCCGAACAGATCCTGGACGAACTGGTCCTTGACCGGGGTGGTCAGGTCCAGGGTCAGCAGCGGCAGCTCATCGGCCAGCACCTGCCGGATGGCCTCGATCACCACCGGGTGGTTGTGGCCCAGGGCCAGGGTCCCGGCACCGGCCAGGCAGTCGATGAAACGCCGGCCTTCGACGTCCTCGACATGAATCCCGCTCGCCCGCTTGAGCGCCAGCGGGATCCGCCGCGGGTAACTGCGGGCATTGGACTCCTGCTGGTTCTGCCGGGCCAGCAACGGCGATTCGGTGAACTGGTAAAGCGTCTCGGCAGGCGCGGGACTGGTCCGCGCGGGCTGATCGTCGACAAGGCTGGTAGCAACTGACATCTCTCGAATCCTCACGCTGATGAGTTGAGCGAAACCGCACACCACACAGGTACGCAGCCGGTTCAGCGCGCACTCGCAGGTTTTCCTGTTCTGGAAACGCATCAGCGACGAGAGGATTTACACCCGGGAGAGGTTTATTGCGTATCAACCATAAAGGTTGTGGCGAACATGAGAATGCCATCGCGGGCAAGCCTCGCTCCTACAGATATCACTTCTGTAGGAGCGAGGCTTGCCCGCGATGAGGCCCTCAGGCCGCTTGCAGCGGCATGGTCAGCTCGACCCGCAAGCCATCGGGCCGGCTGTCGAAGTGCAGCACGCAACCGCAACGCTGGACGATCGCCTGGACGATGGCCAGGCCCAGGCCGCAACCGGTGCTCTGGCCGTTGCGCCAGAAGCGCTGGGTCAGGTGCTGCAAGTCGTCCTCGGGAATGCCGTCACCGTGGTCGCGCACCTGGAAACGCACGCGATTGCCGATGGTTTCCAGGTTCAGCTCCACCGGCGCATCGCTCGGGGTGTGGCGCAGGGCATTGTCCAGCAGGTTGCGCAGCGCGGCGATGGCCAGCACCGAGGGCATTTCCAGCGGCGCCGACGACACCCGCTCGTCGATGTGCAGCCTGACCCGCTGCCGGGCACCGCTGGCGGCGTCCTGGATCGCGGTCTTCGCCACCTGTTCGGCACTGCACTGCACGCCGTCCTCGAACGACAGACTGCCTTCGACCCGCGCCAGCAACAGCAGTTGCTCCAGGGTCCGGTGCAGACGGTCGGCGCCTTCTTCGGCGCGCGCCAGGGATTGATCGCGGGCCGCGCCGTCGGTCATCCGCGCCACTTGCAGGTGAGTCTTGATCGCCGTCAGCGGGCTGCGCAATTCGTGGGCGGCGTCACCGGTCAGGCGGCGCTCGCGTTCGAGGGTCTTGCCGATGCGCTGGAACAACTGGTTCTGGGTTTCCAGCAATGGCCGCAGCTCGCTGGGCAGCGGCTGGATCTGCAACGGCTCCAGGGAGTCGGCGCTGCGGCGCATCAGGGCATCGCGCATGCGGTTCAGCGGCGCCAGGCCCTGGCCGATCCCCAGCCACAACAACCACAGGCAACCGAGCAAGGCCACGCCGACCGGCACCGAGGCGGCCAGCAGCACCGACATGTTCAGCGCTTCACGCTCGACCTGGCGATCGGCGGTGGTGATACGCAGGTCGCCCCGGGCCAGGGTGAAACTGCGCCAGCGCACACCGTCGATCATCTGGTCGTGAAAGCCCATGCGCTCGGCTTCGAGCTTTTCGTCGGGATGGTTATGGCTGCGGGCGAGGATCTCGCCGCGCAGGGAGCTGACCTGGCAGGCCATGCCCCCGGGAATGTTCAGCTGTTCGGCGCTGAAATGGGTGCCCTCGCCCTTGCTCGGCAACGCCGGCAATTGTTCCAGCAGGCCGGCGACCATGCGCGCCGACGCCACCAGGCGCTGGTCGAGGGAAAACATCATCTGGTTGCGCAGGTCGCTGAACATCCAGGCCGCGGCCAGCGCCCAGATCAGCACGAAGGCCGCGCCGATGGTCAGGCTCAGGCGCAAACGCAGGCTCATCACTTACGACTCCTCCCCGCCATCCGCCGGCCCCAGGCGATAGCCCAGGCCGCGCACAGTCTCGACGATGCCGTTGCCGAGTTTGCGCCGCAGGTGGTGGATGTGCACGTTGAGGGCGTTGCTTTCCAGTTCGTCGTTGAAACCGTAGACGCTGTCCTTGAGCTGCTCGCTGGACAGCACCCGGCCACGGTTGTGCAGCAGCGCCTGGAGCAGCGCCTGCTCGCGCCGCGACAGGTCCACCGGCTGGCCGCCGAGCTGGGTTTCGCGGGTGCTTGGGTCGTAGGTCAGGCGGCCGTGCTCGATCAGGTTGACGCTGCGCCCCGCCACCCGGCGCAACAGGGTATGCAGGCGCGCCGCCAGTTCCCGCAGGTCGAAGGGCTTGAGCAGGTAATCGTCGGCGCCGGCCTGCAGGCCGTCGACCCGGTCGGTGACCGAGTCCCGCGCGGTGAGGATCAGTACGGGGATTTCCAGGCCGTTGTGGCGCAGTTGCTTGAGCAGTTTCAGGCCGTCCTCGTCGGGCAGGCCGAGGTCGAGCACCATCACGTCGAATTCCGCCACGCCGAGCATGGCCCGCGCCGCCGAGGCGGTGGCCACGTGCTCGACCGTCAGGCCCTGGGCCGTGAGGCCGGCCACGATCCCGCTGGCGATCAGCTCATCATCTTCACAGACAAGTACGTGCATGGTGGAACCTGTAGAAAAGTGGGCATTAAATCGAGCGCCGATTAAGCCGACATTATGCCTGCACCGCTAGTGCCACAAGGCGTGCAGGGTTAATCATCGGTTAATCGCCATCGGCCATTGTGCGGTCACTTGCACCGGTTTAAGGCTTTTCCATGCGTCGTCTGTTCATCCTGTTGTTCATGCTGCTGTCGGGCCTGGCCCAGGCGGGTAACAACCCGTTCGAGGTCAAACCCGACTTTCTCCCGGTCGGCAAAGCCTTCGTCTTCACCTCCGAACGCCTGGCGTCGGGGGAAACCCAGCTGTTCTGGCAGATCGCCGACGGCTATTACCTGTATCAGCAACGGCTGAAATTCGACGGCCTGGCGGAGGCGCACACACCGGCGCTGCCCGAGGGCGAGGCCCACAGCGACGAATTCTTCGGCGCGCAGCAGGTGTATCGCCAGGGCCTGGAACTGAAAATCCCCGCCGGCGCCACCGGCAAGGTCAAGGTCGGCTGGCAAGGCTGTGCCGACGCTGGCCTGTGCTACCCGCCGCAATCTCTGGAAGTCGACCTGGGCGGCAACCCGGCCATCGCCGGCAATCCCCCCGAGGCCAGCGACCAGTCCCTGGCCAGCGGCCTGCAACAGCGGGCCCTGGGCTGGAGCCTGCTGGTGTTCTTCGGCCTCGGCCTGCTGTTGGCCTTCGCCCCCTGCTCGCTGCCGATGCTGCCGATCCTCGCCGGCCTGGTGGTGGGCAGCGGCGCCAGCCCGCGGCGCGGCTTCGCCCTGGCCGGCAGCTATGTGGTGTGCATGGCGTTGGTCTATGCCGCGATGGGCGTGCTGGCCGCGCTGCTCGGCGCCAACCTGCAAGCCCTGCTGCAACAGCCCTGGCTGCTGGGCAGCTTTGCCGCAGTGTTCGTGATCCTCGCGCTGCCGATGTTCGGTTTCTTCGAGATGCAATTGCCGGCGGCCCTGCGCGATCGCCTGGAAAACGCCAGCCGCTCGCGCAGCGGCGGCAGCCTGGTCGGCGCCGGGGTGCTCGGCGCCCTGTCCGGCCTGCTGGTCGGCCCGTGCATGACCGCGCCGCTGGCCGGCGCCCTGCTGTACATCGCCCAGAGCGGCAATGCCCTGCACGGCGGGCTGATCCTGTTCGTCATGGGCCTGGGCATCGGCCTGCCGCTGTTGTTGCTGGTGACGGTGGGCAACCGCTTCCTGCCCAAGCCCGGCCCGTGGATGAACCTGCTCAAGGGCGTGTTCGGCTTCCTCTTTCTCGGCACCGCCATCGTGCTGCTGCGCCCGGTGCTCGACGAGTCGCTGTGGATAGGCTTGTGGGGCGCGCTGGCGCTGATCCTGGCCTACACCGCCTGGCAGCAGATGCGCGCGGCCGGGCGCGCCGGTCATTTGTTCGGCGCAGGTTCAGTGGTGTTCGGCCTGTGGGGCAGCCTGCTGCTAGTGGGCGCCGCCGGTGGCAGCGACGACCTGTGGCGACCGCTGAAGGTCTACAGCGGCGGCAATGGCGTGGCGACCGTCAGCGCCCACGACGCCTTCAGCACCGTCAACGACCCGGCCGCCCTGCAAGGCGCCCTCGACACGGCCAGGACCCAGGGCCAGTGGGTGCTGCTGGACTACTACGCTGACTGGTGCGTGTCCTGCAAGATCATGGAAAAACAGGTGTTCGGCCAACCCCAGGTCCTCGAGGCCCTGAAAGACGTGCGCCTGCTGCGCCTGGACGTGACGGCCGACAACGCCGCCAGCCGCGAACTGCTCAACCGGTATAAAGTGCCGGGGCCGCCGAGCCTGCTGTGGATCGGCCCGGACGGCGAAGAACGCCGCAGCCAGCGGATTACCGGTGAGGTAGACGCGGCTGCCTTCCTGCAACGCTGGACCGCTACCCGAGAAGCCCGTTGATGCTGACCTTTACCATCGGCACCTTTGCCATCGCGCTCAACCACCTGCTGCTGATCAGTGCTCTGGCGCTGGCCACCCTTGTCGGCTGGCGAGTCGCCAAGCGCGGTGGCGAGAACCCGGAATCGGTGCTGTTCGGCCTGTTCCTGCTGGGCATGCTGGCGGCGCGCATCGGCTTCGTGGTCGCCTACTGGAAGCATTATCGCCACGACCTCTGGCAGATCATCGACCTGCGCGACGGCGGTTTCCTCGCCTGGCCGGGGGCCATCGTCCTGCTGCTGGCCGCCCTCGCCTGGGGCTGGCGCCGCCCGGCCCTGCGCCAGCCGCTGGGCGCCGGGGTCGGCAGCGGCCTGGCGTTCTGGCTGCTCGCCACCCTGTCCCTGAGCCTTTTCGAACAAGGCACGCGGCTGCCGGAAATCGCCCTGCGCAACCCCGACGGCGCCACCGTGCAACTGACCAGTTACCAGGGCAAACCGCTGGTGATTAATCTCTGGGCCACCTGGTGCCCGCCCTGCCGTCGGGAAATGCCGGTACTGGAAAGAGCCCAGCAGCAGCGCCCGGACCTGACCTTCCTGTTCGTCAACCAGGCCGAAAGCATGCAGAGCGTCAGCACCTTCCTGGCCACCCAGGAGTTGAACCTGAACAACGTGCTGTTCGACGGCAGCGGCCGCCTGGGCAAGGCCGTGGGCTCCATGGCGCTACCGACTACGCTGTTCTACAGCGCCGACGGGCGCCTGCTCGGCAGCCACCTGGGCGAGCTGTCCGAAGCCAGCCTGGCCCGCGCCCTGGAACATTTCGACTCAGCGCATTCGACCACGGCCACGCAGGCCGCCCCTTCAAGGAAATTGCCATGCCTTTCATCCGCCACCTGCTGAGCCTGTCCCTGGGCGCCGCCCTGCTCCAGGCCCCGCTGCTGCACGCCGAAGAACTGCCACTAGCAATCAAGAACATCGAAGCCAAAGGCGCCAAGATCGTCGGCAGCTTCGATGCCCCGGACGGCCTCAAGGGCTATGCCGCGCAGTACCAGAACCGCGGCATGGCCCTGTACCTGACGCCGGACGGCAAGCATGTGCTGCTGGGCAATCTGTACGACGCCGACGGCAAGGACCTGAGCGCCGAACCGCTGCAGAAACTGGTGTACGCGCCAATGGCCAAGGCCGTCTGGGCCAAGATGGAAAAGAGCCACTGGATCGCCGATGGCAAGGCCGACGCGCCGCGCGTGATCTACCTGTTCAGCGACCCCAACTGCCCTTACTGCAACATGTTCTGGGAACAGGCGCGGCCCTGGGTAAACGCCGGCAAGGTCCAGCTGCGGCACATTATGGTCGGCATCATCCGCGAAGACAGCCCGGGCAAATCCGCCGCCCTGCTGGCCGCCAAAGACCCGCAGAAAGCCCTGCAGGACCACGAGAAAGCCGGCAAGGGCAGCAGCCTCAAGCCCCTGGCCAAAATCCCCGCCGAAGTCCAGGCCAAGCTCGACGCCAACATGGCGCTGATGGACGAACTGGAGCTGTCCGCCACCCCGGCGATCTTCTACATGGACGACAAGGGCGAGTTGCAACAGCAACAAGGCGCGCCCGCGCCGGACAAGCTGGGCAAGATTTTCGGGCCCAAGTAAACCTTGAATCCGGCGGCGCTCGTTACGCCGCCATCGCGAGCAAGCTTCGCTCCTACAGAGGCCGCGCTCTTCTGACCGGTCGCGTTTTTCTGTAGGAGCGAGGCTTGCCCGCGATAGAGCCCTCAAAAACACCGAAAATCAACGGCCCTGCCGCCCATCCAGCAACGCATCCACCACCGCCCTGGCCATTTCCACGGAATGGACCATCGACCAGATCAGCCCACGCTCCAGGCCACTGCCGCGTTCGGTGATTTCATCGCTGACTTCTTCAGCGCATTTGAGCAAGAGCGAGACATGCACCAGGGCTTCTTCGGCGCTGATGCCTTCGCGCACGTGGAACAAGGAATCCGGGGTGACGCGTACCGACGAAGTGGCAGGCAGAGATGCAAACGGCACAGCCTCGACAGGCTGCTCGGCCAAGGACTGGCGCAGGGTCTGATTGGCCCGTTTCAGTTCGGGAAAACGGTAGGTGCTGGGGGAATCGCTGGGTGGATCGGGGACTAGCTTTTTCATGGTTGAGTTCCTTGCAGAGAAAAGGAACTGACACCGTTCGCTTGCACACGAATTAAGGTGGCAGCCGTACGCAGGTGTGCAAGACCGAGTCTGCAAGAACACCCGGCAGATCCGAAGATCTCCCGCGCACGGCCGCCATAACACCGCGGACATGAAAACGCTCAATCAACTCTGAGCGTTTGTGCGTCTTTGCAGAATTCGGACTTGCACATCCGAGTCATCGATTTAGCGATGACTTCGGCAGACTAGCCCCGCATACAGGCGCACTCAAGCGCGCAGAAGTTTCTAGGAAAAGCCTTACAAAAGAAAGCGAATCAGCCCCCTGTAGCCGCTGCCGAGCCTGCGAGGCTGCGATCGACTGCGCAGCAGGCGCCAAACCTGCCCATGCGGTGTGTCAGGCAAAATCCCGTCGCCTGGTTTGCGGCCGCTTCGTCGGAATGCCGCGCAGCCCGATCGCAGCCTCGCAGGCTCGGCAGCGGCTACAGGGGCGTGTCAGATTTCGGCATTTGTGCCTAAGGCTCAGGCGAACTCGTCCGGCGCTTCGCGGGCGAGGATGTTTTCCAGCTCGCCAGTGTCTGCCCGTTCGTTGAGGATGGCACTGACCTGATCGACCCAGACCTTTTCCGAGGCAATCCCGGCCCACGACTGGCTGCCAAAGCCGTGATACGGACGGTCATCGAAGGTGCTGATCAGCAGTTGGTTGAAGCGCACCGTTTCCAGGTTCTTGCGCTGGATCTGCATCTGCAGCGCCCCCAGCACCTTCTGCTGCTCTTGCGGGTTCGGGCGATAGCTGAAGAGCCGCGGCGAGCTGAGCACCAGGAACTCCGGTGGAAGGTTTTCATCGATGGCCGCCTGCAAGCGGTAATGGCCATCGAGAATCAGGTGACAGCTCAGGCCGCTGACGTACCACAGCAGGATGGGCGGCAAGCTGCCTTCGCGGGCTTTCTTGCGCCACCATTTGAGGCGCCCGGAATGTGGGTCCACTGCATGCAGGCCGACCACCGCGCCGCCACTCTCGCCCAACTCGACCCAGCGCGCCGCGCCGGGTTGCCGGTTGTCGAGGATGTTGCGGCCGTAGATCGCCCACTGCGGCATATGGCTCAGGGCATCTTCGCCGCCCTTGAAGTACCAGGCGTCGGTGCCGCTCAGCAACGGCCGCATCGGCTTGAGGGATTCCGGGCGCAGGGCCCGTACCAGCCAGTAGCCGGGGTAGAAAAAGTCCGGTTGGTGCTGCATCAACTGCTGGACGAAAAAGCGGCTCCAGGCCTTGAGGCGCAGGGCCGGGTCGAGGCGTAGCTGTTGCTCCACCTGGGGCGAATCGATGGGGTCCACCAGGGTTTGCGGCAACTGCTCCAGCAGGTGATTGCGTACCAGCCACACGCCATAAAGGCAGCGGGACATGGTGCCCCAGAGCAGCGTCTGGTCACCCAGCACCAGTTGCATGCGTCGGTTGTTGCCACTGAGCAGGCGCAAGTTCGGCTTGCCGCTGGCCGGGTGCTGGACGTCCACCCCGAGGCCGTTCCAGTTGCCCGCCAGATCCTCGATATCGCGCCAGTAAATCTGTTCCGTCATCGCCCCTGTCCCTGAATGAAAACGCCCGGCGCAGGTGCTTGGGCCTGCGCCGGGCGCGACTATAGCAGAGGGTCGGGTGGTGGCCGTGGGATCGCATCGCGGGCAATCGAGCGTCGACCGGCCGCTCCTACAGAAGAATGCGATCCACCAGGTGAAATACGGTTTCTGTAGGAGCGAAGCTTGCTCGCAATAACGTCAGCCCAAACGCCGCCGAGGCATCAGCAGGAATACCGCTCCGCCAAAAACTTCAACAACGCCTCGGTGACAAACGCCGGATTCTCCAGATTGGAGATATGCCCCGCCTCGGGCACCAGTCGGTAAGGGCAGCCGATCAGCTCGGCCATTTCCCGGGTTTCCGCAGGTGGGCGCGGCTTGTCCTGGTCGCCGCACAGCAGCAAGGTGGTCTTGGGGTCCAGCTGGTCCAGGCGCGACAGCAGGTCTGCGCGGCTGAAGGTGATGCGGCCCATGGGCACCACGCTTTCGCGCAGGCGTTCGCTGGGCAGGGCCGCGAGCACGGCGCGGAAGTCCTGGTACAGCGCCGACTGCGGGTCGATGCCAGGACGGAAGAAGATCGGTACCACGATGTCCAGCAGCTGCGGCGCGATCACCCCGCTCTCTTCGATCTGCTTGAACAGCGAGAAGTAATACTGACGGGTCGGCTCCGGCTCGGCCCCCAGATAGGTGTCCATCAGCACCAGGCCATTGATGCGCTGCGGCGCCGCCAGGGCCAGGCGCGCGCCCCACATGCCGCCCACCGACAGGCCCACCAGGGTAATGCGTTCGATCTGCAGATGATCCAGCAGCGCCAGCACCTGCCGGGCGATATCGTCCAGTGAAGCAGTGCCTTGCGGCAGCGCGCCGGACTGGCCGTGGCCCCACAGGTCCAGGGCGATCACCCGGTACTGCCGGGACAATGCCTCGATCTGCGGCGCCCACATGTTCAGGTCCCACAGGTAGCTGCCGGCCAGCAGCACCGCCGGGCCGCTGCCCTGGTCCAGGTAGTGAAGGGCTTGTCCATCAATAGTCGCGAAGGGCATCAACTGTCTCCTGTCAGGTGGGCTGCGAAAAAGCATCGGTAGACTGTGCCGGTGAAGGGTTTCAGTCAATCGGACAAGTCCGAACGACCGTGCCAGCCTGACGACCTATGTCCAAAATTAAGAATGCGGCTTAAACCTGTGCTGATAAATATTTCTTACGCTCAATGGCAAGCTCAGTCAGCGCAATCATCCGGTCGTAACGCACCAATAACATTTGCACAAAAACGTAAAGTGGCATCATCACAATAGTCGCGTATGCAAGTGCATATACCCACTCTGGCTGAGCATCCAGCTTTGGCAGCGTAGTCATAAATGCAAGTAATCCCGGCAATATACCGATCTTCTCGATTGCCCCTGCAAACATAGTCGTGCGCTTTTCAAAACTGGCTCTTTCGCTCTTAAGCTCGAGAGCACCTAACTGCAGGGTTGCAACGGGTAGATCACAAAATACATCGAGATATCGCCCATCTATTTGCATCGGAATTTTTACATTGATGCTGAGTAAATTAGAGAAAGGTGCCTGATAGACATGTCTGAGAGCGGAGCGATACAACCAAGAGCCTAGCAATGGAGAGACCAGAACTGTCAGATACGAAATACCTAACAAGATCCAGCTGTAGATGAACATCTCCCGCCAATCACCGATCCAGGCAACACCCCCTACAACGATAGAAAGAATTGCTGGAGCACATAGCGCCCACCAAAAAATTCGATTCCCCCACCGATAGGCGTTCGTGGATTTTTCCTCCTGCCTTTTTTCTCTACGGCGTTTTTTTTCAGACTGCTCAAGCTGTGTATGTATTTCAAAAAATCTCTCAATACTTTCTTGCATGAATTACCTGTTCATAACTGACCCAAACGGTATCGACCTTGAGAAGCATGCTAAGTAAACACTCCCCAAGAATAGGGTTCTCAGTGTTGACGAAGGACTGGAAGAGCACCAGCTCTCGTTTAAATACCTAGCCTGAGTTAGCACCGGTAAGTCGGCAACAGGATCGACACTTACCTGTGTGCGCCGACTTACCGTCGATATAGCCGTTAAAGCCCTTCCAGCTCCGCCATCAGGCTGCTCAGGCGATCGACCTTCTCCTCGCTGATTTCACTGCTCGCCAGGCCGTCGATGTACTGCGCCAGCTCCTCCACCGTGCTGCATTCGAACATCGCCCGCAGCGGCACGTTGCGTTGCAGGGTTTTCTGCACCCGCGAGGCGATCTGCGTGGCCAGCAGCGAATGCCCGCCCAGTTCGAAGAAGTTGTCCTGGACCCCGACCCGCTCGACCTTGAGCACCTCGGCCCAGATAGCAGCCAGGGTCTGCTCCAGTTCGCTGCGCGGTGCCAGGTAGTCCTGGCTGTGCAGCTGGCCGATCTCCAGGGCCGGCAGGGCCTTGCGGTCGAGCTTGCCGTTGGCGTTGAGCGGCAGGCGCTCCAGCCACAGCCAGTGCAGCGGCACCATGTATTCCGGCAGCTCGGCGCGCAGGCGTTGCTTGATGCGCTCCAGGCGTTCGTTCGGGTTCAGGGCCGAGTCGCTGGCTACCAAATACCCCACCAAATGCTTGCCGTTGACCCCTTCCTGCACGCCGACCGCCGCGTCGCGAACTTCCGGTTGTTCGTGCAGGCGGGCTTCGATTTCCCCCAGCTCGATGCGGTAGCCACGGATCTTCACTTGATGGTCGATGCGCCCAACGTACTCCAGCACGCCATCGGCGCGGCGCCGTGCCAGGTCGCCGGTGCGGTACAGGCGTTCGCCCGGGGCACAGAACGGATGCGGCACGAACACCTGCGCGGTGCGCAGCGGATCGCTGACATAACCACGGCCGACCCCGGTACCGGCGACGCACAGCTCGCCCACCGCGCCCAGTGGCACCAGCTCCAGCGCGCCATCCATCAGGTACAGGCGGTTGTTGTCGGTCGGCGTACCGATCGGCAGGTAGCTGCCACGGGTCGAAGCCATGTCGACGCGGTAGAAGGCCACGTCATCCGAACACTCGGCCGGACCGTAGGCGTTGACCAGGCCGATCTGCGGGTAACGCAGCAACCATTGGTGCGCCAGCTCCGGCGGCATCGCCTCGCCGGTCGGCAGCATCCAGCGCAGGCCATGGAGGTCGATCGACTCCTGGGCGAGCATGCCCTGGATCAGCGACGGCACGCTTTCCAGCACGCTGATGCCCTGCGCCTGCACATGGGCGAGCAAGCCTTGCGGATCATGGGCGATGGCGTTCGGCACGATGTCCACCCGCGCGCCGAACAGCGGCGCGGCGAGGAACTGCCAGACCGAAATGTCGAAGCTCTGCGACGCGGTCTGAGCGATCACATCGGCCTCGCTCAATTGCAGGTACGGCACCTTGCTCAGCTGGTTGTTGAGCATGCCGCGCTGCTCGACCATCACGCCCTTGGGCAGGCCGGTGGAACCCGAGGTGTAGATCACATAGGCCAGGTTGTCCGGGCCGCTGTAGATCCCCAGGTTGTCCTGCGAATGATCGGCCGCTTGCACCTCCTCCCACACCAGCAAACGTGGTCGGTTGGCGCAGGCGAATTCGTCGAGCAAGGCTTGCGCCTGTTCCTGGCAGGCCGCGGTGCATACCAGCAACGGCGTACGGCTCAGCTCGATGATCCGCCCCAGGCGCTGGCCCGGCAGGCCCGGGTCCAGCGGCAGGTAGCCGGTGCCGGCCTTGAAGCTGCCGATGATCATGCCCAGCAGGTCCAGGCTGCGCTCGGCCAGCAGGGCCACCGGCTGGTCCAGGCCCACGCCGTTGGCGATCAGGGCGTGGCCCAGGCGGTTACTGCGCTGGTTCAGTTCGGCATAGCTGTATTGCAAATCCTGGCAACTGGCAGCGATGCGTTGCGGATGGGCCGCCACCTGGGCCTCGAACAGTTCGACGTAGCTGCGCTGCAGCGGGTACTCATGCTCGCTCTGGTTGCAGCCGGCGAGCAGGAAGTCCTGCTCTGCTGCGCCCAGCAGCGGCAGCTCGGCCATGTCGCCATGGAAGCCCTGCACCAGCGCCAGCAGCAGGCGCTTGAACTCGCCGAGCATACGCTCGATGGTCGCTTGCTCGAAGTAGCGCTGGTCGTAGGACAGGTGCAGCCCCAGGTCATCCCCCGGGTAGCACACCGCGGTCAGCGGGAAGTTGGTGTGGGTGCGGCCGGAATCCGAGGTGGCGTTCAGGCTTTGCGCGCGGTCCAGCACCGAGACTTCCACCGGCGCGTTCTCGAACACGAACAGGCTGTCGAACAGCGGCTGGCCCTTGGGCAGTTCGCTGTTTTCCTGGATCGCCACCAGCGGCAGGTATTCGTACTCGCGCAGCTCCATGTTGCGTTCCAGCAGGCTGCTGAGCCATTGACGCACGCTCAGGCGCTGGCCGTCTTCCGGCAGCTTCACTCGCAGCGCGATGCTGTTGATGAACAGGCCGACGGTGTGCTGCATCTCGGGCATTTCCACCGGACGCCCGGCCACGGTGACGCCGAACAGCACGTCACGCTCGCCGCTCAGGCGCCGCAGGACCAGGGCCCAAGCCGCCTGGGCGAAGGTGTTGACGGTCAACTGATGCTGCTGCGCCAACTCACGCAATTGCGCGCCGTCGCGGGCGTCGAGACGGGTGTAGCAGTCACCGACGATCATGCCGCCGCTGTCGCCGGCGTGTTCGCGCAGGAACGGCCGGTCGCTCGGAATCGGCGTGGTGCGCTCGAAGCCTTGCAGGTTGTTTTTCCACCACTGGCGCGCCTCGGCCAGGCTCTGGCGTTGCAGCCAGCCGATGTAGTCGCGGTAGCGCGGCGGCACGCTCAACTGGGCTTCGCGACCTTCGCCCAAGGCGGTGTAGATCTCGAAGAAGTCGTTCATCAACAGCGAACGGCACCAAGCATCGATCAGGATGTGGTGGTTGCTCATCATGAACCAGTAGCGCGCGGCCCCCACGCGGATCAGCCGCAGGTGGAACGGTGCCTGGCTGAGCAGATCGAAACCGGCCTCGCGCTCGCTTTTCAGCAGCGCCTGCAGCTTCGGTTCCTGCTCGTCTTGCGCGACAGCGCTCCAGTCCAGGAACTCGATCGGCGTGCCGCCCGGCTTGTGGATAACCTGCAGCATGTCTTCGCCGACGTTCCAGCAGAAGGACGCGCGCAGGGCTTCGTGACGGGCCACCACCGCCTGCCAGGCCTGGGCGAAACGCACCGGGTCCAACTCGCTGTTGATGCGATAGCGGTCCTGCATGTAGTACAGGCCGGTGCCCGGCTCCAGCAGGGTGTGCAGCAGCATGCCCTCCTGCATCGGGGTCAGCGGGTAGACGTCCTCGATGGCGCTGGCCGGTACCGGCAGCGCGTCCAGTTGCGCCTGGGTCAGGCGTGCCAGGGGGAAGTCCGACGGCGTCAGGCCGCCGGCATCATCCTCCAGGCAATGGCCGATCAGGCCGTGCAGCTCGCCGAGGTAGGCCTGGGCCAGCGCGTCGATGGTCTGCGGGTCGAAACGCTCGCCGCTGAAGGTCCAGCGCAGCACCAGCTCGCCGGCGTAGACCTGGCTGTCGACGCTCAGCTCGTTGGGCAGCGGCGCCTCCGGCGAATGGGCGGCGCCCACCGGCTCGTCCAGCGGACGGAACAGCGCGTCGTTGGCAAAGCTCTGGTCGAACTGGCCCAGGTAGTTGAAGGTGATCGGCGCCTGCGGCAAGGCCGCCATGCGTTGCTGGATCGCCCCGTCGGCCAGGTAGCGCAGCACGCCATAACCCAGGCCTTTATGCGGCACGGCGCGCAGCTGCTCCTTGATCGCCTTGATCGAGGCGCCCTGCCCGGCCGCTGCTTCGACAGCCTGCGGGGTCAGGCGCAGCGGGTAAGCGCTGGTGAACCAGCCGACCGTGCGGGTCAGGTCGATCTCGTCGAACAGGGTTTCACGGCCATGGCCTTCAAGCTGGATCAGCGCTGACGCCTCGCCGGTCCAACGGCACAGCACACGGGCCAGAGCCGTCAGCAGCAGGTCGTTGACCTGGGTGCGGTAGGCGCTCGGAGCCTGTTGCAGCAGCTGCCGGGTGCGCTCGGTATCCAGTTTCACGCTGACGGTCTGCGCATGTTTGTTCTGCCGCCCGCCCTGGGCGTGCTGCACCGGCAGCGTCGCCGCCGGGCCAGCCAATTGGTCCTGCCACCAGCTCAACTCTTCGCGTAGCGACTCGCTGCCGGCATAGGCCTGCAGGCGTGACGCCCAATCGCGCAAGGCGCTGGTTTTCGCCGGCAGGCGCGGCGTCTGCTGAGCTTCAAGCTGACGGTAGAGGTTTTGCAGATCCTCCAGCAGCACCCGCCAGGACACGCCGTCGACCACCAGGTGGTGGATGGCGATAAACAGGCGTTGCTGCGCATCCGGACCGTCCACCAACAGCGCGCGCAACAGCGGTCCGTTGGCCAGGTCGAGGCTACGCTGCACCTCGGCGAACAGCGCCGGGCATTGCTCCATGGAAGCTACGCGCAGTTGCATCAGCAGTGGCGCCTCGGACAGCGGCTGGTGCTCGGCCCGCCATTGGCCGTCGACCTGGGTGAAGCGCAGGCGCAGGGCGTCATGCTGGGCCAGCACCGCGTGCAGCGCTTGCTCCAGCAACTGCCCATCGAGCACCTGGGTCGGCGCCAGCAGCAGGGCCTGGTTCCAGTGCTGACGCTCGGGAATCGCACTGTCGAAGAACCAGTGCTGGATCGGTGTCAGGTACGACTCGCCGCTGAGCAAGCCTTGCTCGGCGACGATCCGCTCGCTGCGGCTGGCCACCGCGGCCAGGGCCTGCACGGTCTGATGCTGGAACAGGTCCCGCGGGCTGAAATGAATGCCCAGCTGACGGGCGCGGCTGACCACCTGGATCGACAGGATCGAGTCGCCGCCCAGTTCGAAGAAGTTGTCGTGCAGGCCGACCTGCCGCAGGTTCAGCACGTCGCACCAGACCTGGGCCAGGGTCTGCTCCAGCTCGTTGCTCGGCGCCACGTACTGCTGGCGGTTGAGTTCCAGGTCCGGGGCCGGCAAGGCGCGGCGGTCGAGCTTGCCGTTGGCGGTCAGCGGCATGCTCGCCAGCAGGATCAGGTGGGTGGGCACCATATAATCCGGCAGGTGGATTTTCAGCTGGGCCTTGATCGCTTCGCGCAGGGCAACTTGCTGCTCGTCACTCTGTTCGGCGACATCGGTCACCAGATAGCCGGCCAGCTGTTTGCCACCCGGCATGTCCAGGGCCAGCACCACCGCTTCGCGCACGGCGGCATGTTCCAGCAGGCGGTTTTCGATTTCCCCCAGCTCGATACGGAAGCCGCGAATCTTCACCTGATGGTCGACCCGGCCGATGTATTCCACCTGGCCATCGGCGCACTGGCGCACCAGGTCGCCGGTGCGATACAGGCGCCCGCCAGTGGTGCTGAACGGGTCGGCGACGAAACGCTCGGCGCTCATGCCCGGACGCTGGTGGTAACCCTGGGCCAGGCCGGCCCCGCCAACATATAGCTCGCCGGTGGCGCCTTGCGGCAGCAGGGCCAGATCGGCGTCGAGAATGTAGGCCACGCGCTCACCGATCACGGTGCCGATCGGTACGCTGCCAGCACCCTCTTCCAGTTGTTCCGGCGCCAGGCTGGCCAGCGGCATGACCACGGTTTCGGTCGGGCCGTAGGCGTTGAAGAACAGGCTCGGCTTGAACGCCGCGCGGATGCGGCTCAGGTGTTCGCCGGTCAGCGCCTCGCCGCCGGTGATGCACATGCGCACCGGCAGGGTCTGGCCCTGGGTTGCCAGCCACTGCGCCAGCTGGCTGCCGTAGCTCGGGGTAAAGCCGAGGATGTTGATGCGGTGCTCACGGATCAGCTGGCAGATCTCTTGCGCATCCCACTGCCCTTGCGCCCGCAGCACCACCTGGGCGCCGCTGAGCAGCGGCACCAGCAGACGCTCGGTGGCGGCGTCGAAGTTGATGGAATAGAAGTGCAGCTCGCAGTCGTCCGCACGCATGCCGAAGCGCTTGATCACCGCGCGGCAATGCATGGCGATCTCGCCATGGGACACCACCACGCCCTTGGGCTTGCCGGTGGAGCCCGAGGTGTAGATCAGGTACGCCTGGTGCTGCGGCAGGCTGATAAAGGGCAGCTCGCTGGCCGGGTAGTTGGCCAGTTGCGCGCCGTCCTCTTCCAGGCACCAGCGCGCCACGCTGGCTGGCAACTCACCCAAAGCCTGGAACATCGCCGCGTCGCTGAGCAGCAGGCCGATACCACTGTCTTCAATCATGTAGTGCAGGCGGTCTAGCGGGTATTCCGGGTCCAGCGGCACGTAGGCGCCGCCGGCCTTGAGGATCGCCAGCAGGCCGATGACCATTTCCAGCGAGCGCTCCAGGGCCAGGCCGACCCGCACCTGCGGGCCGACACCACGCTCACGGAGCATCCAGGCCAGGCGGTTGGCGCGGCTGTCGAGCTCGGCATAGCTCAGGGTCTGCCCGGCGAATGTCAGGGCCGGCGCGTCCGGGCGCAGCAGCGCCTGTTCGCTGAACAGGTGGTGGATGCACTGGTCCAGGCGGTGTTCGCCGGGTTCGACGCCCAGGCTGTCCAGCAGTTGCTGTAGTTCGACGCGGTCCAGCAGCGGCAATTCGCTCAGGCGCTGCTCGGGGCTCTCTATCAAGGCCGCGATCAAGGCCTCCAGCAGGTTGCGCCAGTGCGCCGCCATGCGTGCGATGCGCGGTTCGTCGAACAGGTCGGTGCTGTAGGTCAGGCAGCAACCCAGGCGATGATCGAGGTCGGTGACTTCCAGGTTGAGGTCGAACTTGGTGGCCCGCGCATCGTTGGCCAGGTATTCCACGGTCATGCCGGCCAGGCTGCGGCTCTGCTGGAACTCCCAGCGCTGGACGTTGCACATCACCTGGAACAGCGGGTTGTAGGCGGCGCTGCGCGGCGGTTGCAAGGCCTCCACCAGATGGTCGAACGGCAGGTCCTGATGGGACTGGCCTTCGATCACGGTGTGCCGCACCTGCTCGAACAGATCAAAGACGCTCATCTGCCCGTCGAGCTGGCAACGCAGTACCTGGGTGTTGAGGAAGGCGCCGATCAGCCCTTCGCTTTCCGGACGGATGCGGTTGGCCACCGGCGCGCCGATGCGCAGGTCGGTCTGGCCGCTGTAGCGATAGAGCAGCACGGCCAGGGTCGCGGTCATGGTCATGAACAGGGTCAGGCCGTGTTCCGCGTTGAAGCGCCGCACCCGTGCCGCCAGCTCGTCGCTGAGGTCGAAGCGGTACAGCTCGCCCTGGTGGCTTTGCACCGGCGGCCGCGGACGGTCGCCCGGCAGTTCCAGCAGCGGGTGTTCGTTGCCCAGTTGCACAGTCCAGTAATCCAGCTGGCGCTGACGCTCGCCGGACTCCAGCCACTGGCGCTGCCAGACGCTGTAATCCAGGTACTGCACCGGCAGCGGTTCCAGCGGCGAGTCGCGGTCGTCGATAAAGGCTTCGTACAACGCGCTCAGCTCACGGGCGAAGATGTCCATCGCCCAGCCTTCGGTGACGATGTGGTGCAGGGTCAGCACGAAGTAGTGCTCATGCTCCGCCGCCTTGACCAGGCAGGCACGCAGCAGCGGACCGGTTTCCAGGTCGAACGGCCGGTGCGCCTCACTGTCGGCCAGCAGTTGCAGGCGTTGCTCGCGGGCCGTTGCATCCAGCATGGAAAAATCCTTCCAGGCCATGCGCACGCCGGTTTCCCCGTGCACCCGTTGTTGGGCCACGCCGTCGACGCTGGGGAAAGTGGTGCGCAGGGTTTCGTGACGCAGGATCAGCGCCTGCAGCGCCGCCTCGAAACGCCCGACATCCAGCACGCCCTTGAAACGCGCCATGCCGCCGACGTTGTAGGCCGGGCTGTCCGGCTCCATCTGCCAGAGGAACCACATGCGCTGCTGGGAATAAGACAACGGCACAGGCTGGCTGCGATCGACCTTGGCGATCGGCGGCTGCTGGTTGCGCTTGCCGGTTTCCTGGATCAGCCGCACCTGCTCGGCGAAGTCGCCCAGCTCGCTGGCTTCGAACAAGGCCCGCAGCGGCAACTCGACGTCGCAGGCCTGGCGGGTGCGGGAAATGATCTGCGTGGCCAGCAGCGAGTGGCCGCCCAGGGCAAAGAAATCATCGCGCAAGCCGATGCGCTGCTGCCCCAGCACCTCGCGCCAGATCGCCGCGATCTGCTGTTGCAACTCAGTGACGGGTTCGACGTGTTCACGCACCTGCCATTGCGGTTCCGGCAAGGCGCGGCGGTCGAGCTTGCCGCTCGGGCTCAGGGGCATGGCCGAAAGAAGCATCAGTTGCGCCGGCACCATGTACTCCGGCAGCTCACTGGCCAGGGCGGTTTTCAGGCGCTCGGTCTGCGCCTCCTCCTCTTCCCCATCCGCGCTGGCGGTGTAATAACCGATCAGCTGCGCACCGGCCGCGGTCTCGCGCACCAGCACCGCCGCCTGGGCCACGCCCTCCTGGGCCAGCAGGCGCGCTTCGATTTCCTGGGGTTCGACCCGAAAGCCGCGCAGCTTGACCTGCTGGTCGAGACGCCCGAGGTATTCCAGCGCGCCATCGGCCGCCCAACGCACCCGGTCGCCGGTGCGGTACAGGCGCGCGCCCTCGCTGCTCAGCGGATCAACGACAAAACGTTCGGCGCTCAGCCCCGGCCGCCCGAGGTAACCACGGGCCAGGCCGACCCCGGCAATGCACAACTCGCCCGGCACGCCGGTCGGTACCGGGTTGAGGTCGGCGTCCAGCACCCGGCAGATCACGTTGCCCAGCGGACGGCCGATAGGCGAACGCTGGCCATCGACACTGCGGCAATGCCAGTGGGTAACGTTGATCGCGGTTTCGGTCGGGCCGTAGCGGTTGTGCAGTTGAGCGTTCGGCAGTTGCTCCAGCACCCGGTCGCGCAATTCGGCCGGCAAGGCTTCGCCACCGGAGAACACCCGGCGCAGGCTGCTGCATCCGGCGCTCAGCGGCTCCTCGACGAACAGCTGCAACAGCGGTGGCACGAAGTGCAGCGTGGTCACGCCGTATTGCTGCACCAGCTGGGCGATGCGATGCGGGTCGCGGTGTTCGCCGGGCTCGGCCAGCAGCAGGCGGCAGCCGGTGATCAGCGGCCAGAAGCACTCCCACACCGACACGTCGAAGCTGATCGGTGCCTTTTGCATCAGCACATCGCTGGCGTCCAGGCGGTAGCTGTTCTGCATCCACTGCAAGCGTTCGCTCAGGGCCGCGTGGGTGTTGCCCACGCCCTTGGGCTGGCCGGTGGAGCCGGAGGTGTAGATCACATAGGCCAGGTTGTCGCCGTGCAGGTGCAGGCCCGGCGCATGGCTCGGCCAGCCGTCGAGCTTGAGGCTGTCCATGGCGATGGCACTCACGCCCTCGGCCTGGGGTAGGCGCTCAAGCAGGTGGGTCTGGGTCAGCAGCAGCTCGACGCCACTGTCGGCCAGCATGTAGGCCAGGCGCTCGGTCGGGTAGTCCGGGTCCAGCGGCACATAGGCGCCGCCGGCCTTGACGATCGCCAGCAGGCCGATCAACAGCTGCGGCGAACGCTCGGCGGCGATGGCCACGCAGACATCCGGGCCGACCCCCTTGTCGCGTAGGTAATGGGCCAGGCGGTTGGCCTGGGCATGCAGCTCGGCAAAGCTCAGCTCGCCGCCCTGCCACACCATTGCGGTGCGTTCCGGGGCCTGCTGCAGTTGTGCCTCGAGCAGCTCGGGCAGCCATTGGCTGGCCGCCGCGCACGGGGCTTCGCTCCACTGTTGCTGCTGCGCCTGCTCGCAGGGGTTGAGCAACGGCAGGTCGGCGATGGCGGTTTGCGGACGCGCGCAGGCTTCGCGCAGCAGGCTGACGAAATGCTCGGCCAGGCGCTCGACGGTCGCGGCCTCGAACAGTTCGCTGGCGTAGTCGAACGACAGGCTCAGGCGGCCGTTGCGGTCTTCTTCACTGTGCAGTTGCAGGTCGAACTTGGCCTCGCGGCTGTGCCACGGCAACTCCTCGGCCAGCAGCCCGGGCAGCCGGCGCAGGGCGCTGAGGTCGCGCTGCTGGTGGTTGAACATGACCTGGAACAGACCCTGTTCGCGGGCCTGGGGGAAGGCTTCGAGCAGTTGCTCGAACGGCAGGTCCTGATGGGCCTGGGCCTGCAGCGCGGCCTGGCGGGTCTGCGCCAACAGATCAACGAACGGCAGGCGCCCGTCCACCTCGGCGCGCAGCACCAGGGTGTTGATGAAGAAACCGATCAGGCCCTGGGTTTCCAGGCGCGGACGGTTGGCGTTGGGCACGCCGATGCGGATGTCGCGCTGGCCGCTGTAGCGATGCAGCAGGCTCTGGAACGCCGTGAGCAACAGCATGAACGGCGTCGATTCATGGGCCTGGGCGGTCTGGCGAATGGCTTCGCTCAAGCTCGCGCCCAGGCGCAGGCTGTGCCGCGCGGCGCTGTGTTGCCGTTGCGCCGAACGCGGGTGATCGGTGGCCAGGCTCAGGCTCGGGGGCTCGTCGCCCAACTGCTGTTTCCAGTAGGCCAGTTGCCGTTCGCCTTCGCCCTGGGCCAGCCACTGGCGCTGCCAGCTGCCGTAGTCGGCGTACTGCAACGGCAGCGGCGCCAGGCTCGCCGCCTGGCCTTGCACGGCGGCGGCATACAGGCACGAGAACTCGTCGATCAGCACATTCAGCGACCAGCCGTCGGCGATGATGTGGTGCAGGGTCACCAGCAGTTGGTGTTCCTCGTCGTCGAGGCGCACCAGGGTCACCCGGAGCAGCGGGCCTTGTTCCAGGTCGAACCGGGTACGGGCTTCATCCTCACGGATCTGTTGCGCCCGCGCCTCGCGCTCGGCCGCCGGCAGGTCGCTGAGGTCGATCACCTGCAGGTTGAATGCGCAGGCCGGCAGGACCTGTTGCAGCGCCTGGCCGTCGCGCTCGAAAAAGCGCGTGCGCAGGGATTCGTGGCGTTCGATCAGTTGCTGGAAACTGGCGCGCAGGGCGTCTTCGTCCAGCTCGCCACGCAGGCGCAGGCCACCGGGAATGTTGTAGGCGCTGCTGTGCGGGTCGAGCTGCCAGGTGATCCACAGGCGATTCTGCGCCAGGGATTGAGGCAGCGCCTCGGCGCGCGGCAAGGCGTTGATCGCGCCCTGGGCCAGGCCGCCATCCTGTTGCAACTGGGCGACCTGCGCGGCGAACGCGCCGAGGGTCGGCGCCTCGAACAGCAGGCGCAGGTTCAGCTCCAGGCCGAGTGCTTCACGCAGGCGCGCGACGACCTGGGTCGCGGCGATGGAGTTGCCGCCCAGCAGGAAGAAGTGATCGTCGCTCGCCACCTGTTCGACCTGCAGCTGCTCGCGCCAGATGCGGGCGATCAGCTCTTGCAGTTCGCGGGTCGCTTCGCCACTGGCCTCGCCGACCGCCGCCTGGCGATCCGGGAGCTTGTTATCGGAGAACTGGGCATAACAGTCGAGGCTGCCCTCGGCCAGGCGGTTGCGGCAGGCCGAACGTTGCAGCTTGCCGCTGGACGTCTTGGGCAAGGCGCCGGGATTGAGCAGGACCACCACGCTCGGCGCTTGCTGATAGGCCTCGGCCACGGTCTGGCGAATCAGCTTGATCAGCGCGTCCGGCGTGAGGATCTTCTGCACGCTGCGGCTGATTTCCGCGGCGATGCCGATGCCTTCCTGGCCCTGTTCGGTGACGGCGAACGCCGCGACCCGGCCCTTGCGCACCACCTCGACCTCACGCTCGATGGTCTGCTCGATGTCCTGTGGATAAAGGTTGTGCCCACGCACGATCAGCATGTCTTTCAAGCGGCCGGTAATGAACAGCTCGCCATCGCGCATGAAACCCAGATCGCCGGTGCGCAGCCAGGTCCGGCCGGCATGCTCGACGAAGGTCTTGGCCGTGGCCTCGGGGTTGCGCCAGTAACCATGGGCGATGCTCGGGCCGGCAGCCCAGACTTCACCGACCCGGTTCTCTTCCAACTCGGCCAGGGTATTGGGCTCGACGATCAGCACCGCATGCTCGGGCTGGCTGGTGCCGCAGCTCATCATGGCATTGCCGGTGCCCGGCTCGGCGCGGTTCTGCGCCAGGGCCTGCTCGTCCAGGCGCAGGGCCGGGATGCCCTGGCCACGGGTGCCGCCAGCGACAAACAGGGTGGCTTCGGCCAGGCCATAGGAGGCGAAGAAATGATTCGAGGTGAAACCGCAGGCGGCGAACTTCTCGGCGAAGCGCTCCAGGGTGTCCAGGCGGATCGGCTCGGACCCGGAATAGGCCACGCGCCAGCGGCTGAGGTCCAGGCGTTCCAGGGCCGACTCGCTGACTCGCTCGCTGCACAGGCGGTAGGCGAAGTCCGGGCCACCGCTGATGGTGCCGCCGTATTCGCTGATCGCCTCCAGCCAGCGCAACGGCCGGCCGAGGAAATACGCCGGCGACATCAATACGCAGGGCACGCCGCTGAAGATCGGTTGCAGCAGGCCGCCGATCAGGCCCATGTCGTGGTACAGCGGCAGCCAGCTGACGATCACGTCGTCGGGGTTGAGGTCGATACCGAAGCCGCGGCGGATCAGCAGCTCGTTGGCCACCAGGTTGCCGTGGCTGACTTGCACGCCCTTGGGCAAGGCGGTGGAACCCGAGGTGTATTGCAGAAAGGCGATGTCGTCGCCGCGCAGCTCGGTGGCCGTCCAGCCTTCGGCCAGGCTCGCCGCCAGGGTGTCCACGCAAAGCAGTTGCGGCGCGTCGGCACCTTGCAGTTCGTCCATCTGCGCCAGGGAGTCGCGCAGCCCGCTGCTGGTCAGCAGCAGCCGCGGCTCGGCGTCGGCGATGATCGAGATCAGCCGCTCCTGGTGATGGCGTCGGCTCGACTCCGGCGGATAGGCCGGCACCGCGATGACCCCGGCATACAGGCAGGCGAAAAACGCCGCGACATAGTCCGGGCCGCTGGGGAACAGCAGCACCGTGCGATCGCCCAGAGCGGCATTGGCCTGCAACGCCGCGGCGATGGTCCGGGCACGCAGATCCAGGTCGCGATAACTGAGGACCACGCTCTGATCCTGCTCTTCGGCAAGGAAGCGCAAGGCCACTTGATCGGGGGTCTGAGCCGCCCGGCGTTGAAGGGCTTGAGCCAGAGTGCTGGGGAGTTCGAACGCGTCCATCATGGGGTTTCCTGCGCGGATTGTGCTTGCACGTAGAGCCGCGGAAAAACGCCGCGACCGTTACATAAACCTTTGAAAAATAAAGGCCCCTGCCCTCGGAATGGGACATCTGGAGAGCGCTGTGGCGGGATTTTTCACCCGGAACCTTTCTCCAATGAGAACGGATGGCGTCTTGAAATAATTAGTCCGCACTCTGCCTTCGAACCCCTTCACAAAGTGCGACAACGAGCCGCAGTTCTCACTCTGCACCAAAGATGCTCATTAATTCTCTTTCTCAATTGACAATCATTATCATTCAACATAATTTGTCGCTCGATGTGTAAGACGAATCTGAAATTTCTGTCGTCCTACTAACCCTTTTGCAGCAAGGTGATTTCCATGACGGAACAAGTATCCACAAGCAGGTGCGATTCACCGCTACTCCAGGCCTTTGTCGACAACCGCCTGATCCTGGTCAAGATCGCGGCGCGTATTACCGGCTGTCGCTCCCGTGCCGAAGACGTGGTGCAAGACGCGTTCTTCCGGCTGCAATCGGCGCCGCAGATCACCTCATCGTTCAAGGCGCAGTTGAGCTATCTGTTCCAGATCGTGCGCAACCTGGCGATCGACCACTATCGCAAGCAGGCGCTGGAGCAGAAGTATTCGGGCACTGAAGAAGAGGGTCTGAATGTGGTCGTGCAGGGAGCGTCACCGGAAACCTCACACATCAATTTCTCGACCCTGGAACACATTGCCGACGCGCTGACGGAGCTGCCCAGCCGCACCCGCTATGCGTTCGAGATGTATCGCCTGCATGGCGTGCCGCAAAAGGACATCGCCAAGGAACTCGGGGTCTCGCCGACGCTGGTGAATTTCATGATTCGCGATGCGCTGGTGCATTGCCGCAAAGTCTCGGGCAACCGCGCCGATACCTACGCCCGCCACTGATCCGCGCCGCACGCTACTCCCGCACCTGATCGCGATAGCCACCGTCAGCCACGGCGCTACCGCGAACAGGAACGCTCCCGCCAGATCTTCTCGACCACCCGATGCCGTCCGACACCCCGCCCCTGCGCCAGAATCAGCAAGGCGGCGCGCTTGTGGGAAAAATCGAAGGCTCTTCCACAATGCAGGCAACGCTCCTGCTGCTCGAGCCTCTGGCCCGCGTCCTCGGCCAGCCATTCGCTCGGCCCGTGGTCGAGGCATAACGAATGCACCAGGGTCGATAACCAGCCGGCCATCCACTTGTCACGCCACCCTTCTTGCCCACGCAAGGCTTGCAGCACCTCGCTGCCCGCCGGTGGCAGTGGCGTGCCAGGCCCGCAGCTGGCACCGCTCGTTTCAATACCGGCCAGGCGCAGCGGTTGCAGGCCAGCGGGATCGGCGGCGCAACGGCAGGTATCGGCAACGGCCACAGCGGACAGCGTATCGAGAGAGGACATGGCACGGACTCAGCGTCATCAGTGTTCAACCAAATGACGTGAGCCGCACAGGGAAATTTAGGCAAGCCGCCCTGCGGGCAGCTTCATTTGGCCGGTGGCATGACCACGATGCGGTAGGGATCGAAGATCTTCAGCAATTCACCGCTGTCGCGCAGGCGCCCCAGCAACTTGGCGAAGTTTTCGCCGCTGATCGGCGCCATGGGGCGAATCAGCGCGTAGTGGTGGTAGACCTGATCGATCCGATCGGAGGCGAACAATTGCTGCGCCGTGTCGGTATTGTGCGAAAGAAAATCACTGAGGTAGGAACGGGTTACCAGCGCAATGTCGGCACGACCGCGCAGCACCATCAGCAGGTTGCTGTCGTGGGAATAGGTCAGGGTCGCGTTGTAGGTGTCGGCCAGGTACTTGGGGTCGGCATTGAAGTTGGCGAACGCGTAGTGGTAACCGCTGAACAGGGCCAGGCGCTTGCCCTTGAGGTCGGCGAAATACTCCTGGCCGCGGCCGGGCTCGCGCTGGGCGGTGAAGATTTCGGCATCTTCCAGGCCCATGTCGACGCTGGTGTGGGGAATGTTCTGCCAGCCCCAGGCCGGGTTCTCGAAAATCGCCATGTCGACGCGGCCTTGCTCGAAATCGCGAAAACGCCGGGGAATCGAGGTCGGCACCAGTACGAATTGGTAGTCGCTCTGCAGCGCGTTCAAGGCGTCCACCAGTTGCGGCAGCAGCCCGGTGTCGGCGCCCTGCTCGGGACGCACGGTATAAGGGGGAAAATGCGCCGCTCCCACGCGTACCAACTGCGCAGCGCAGGCCGGAAAAACCGTCAGGGTGGCCAGCCCCCACACCAGCACTCGCAAAGCCGTCCGCATTGGCGAAGACATCAAGGCAACTCACCTCAAGAAAAGAAACAGGGCAATGCCATTAAAACTAGGCGGTTTCCCTGGCTTCGACAACTTTCCACTGAATAATTAATTACTTGCAGGGGGCCTACGGCTCCTTGAGCACCAGGGTCAGCGCTTCCTCGGCCAGTTGCTCGAGGGTCATGCTGCCCTCGGCGCGAAACCAGGTGGTGGTCCAGGACAGCGCCCCGGTGAGAAAACGCCGGGTAATGAACACATCGCCCTTGATAAAGCCGGCCTCCTTGGCCTCGCCCAGCACCTGCAGCCAGATACGCTCATAAATGTCGCGCAGCGCCAGGACGTCGGCCTGGCCCTGGGCCGACAACGAGCGCCATTCGTAGACCAGCACCGCCATAGCCTCGCCGCTGCCGCCCATGATCGATTGCAGCTCGCAGCGGATCAGCGCCAGCACCCGTTCGCGCACGCTGCCGGCCTCGGCCAGTTCGGCGCGCATCAGGGCGGTGTTGTAGTGGATGGTTTCCTCCATCACCGCGCGCAGGATGTCGTCCTTGCTCTTGAAGTGATGAAAGATGCTGCCGGACTGGATGCCCACCGCGCCGGCCAGGTCGCGCACCGTGGTGCGCTCGTAGCCTTTGTTGCGAAACAGGTGAGCCGCGGTTTGCAGCAGCTTGCCGCGGGCGCTGTCCGGATCGGTCAGTTGCCCGTTGGCGACCAGCTGGCGCATCACCAGCAAGGCTTTTTGCTCGTCCACGGCCTCTCTCCTACATTCGCTCGATCGTTATGCGGCGCAGCCCCCTGAAACAGGGAGCTTGCGCGCGCAATTTAAGCCCGCGGGGACGACCAAGCAAGCGCTTGGGAATAAGATATTTCCGACGTTTACAAACCAAGCGCTTGCTTGGTAGTCTCGATCCAGTTCTGTCATCGCGTCTTTTTATCGAGTCTTTTATCGAGAGCCCCAGCCATGACCAAGACCCTTCGCATCGGTTGTGCCAGCGCCTTCTGGGGCGACACCTCGAGCGCCGCCGCGCAACTGGTGGAGGGCGGCCGCCTGGATTACCTGGTGTTCGACTACCTGGCCGAGATCACTCTGTCGATCATGGCCGGCGCGCGAATGAAGGACCCTACTGCCGGCTACGCCACGGATTTCGTCGAGGTCTTGAGCCCGCTGCTGGGCGAGATCGCCCGGCAGGAGATCCGGGTCATCAGCAACGCCGGCGGGATCAACCCGCAGGCCTGCGCCGCGGCCCTGCAAGCGGCCTGCAACCAGGCCGGCGTGGCCCTGAAAATCGCCGTGCTGCTGGGCGACGACCTGCAACCCCGCTTCAAGCAACTGAGCGGCAGCGGCATTCATGAAATGTTCAGCGGCGCCCCCTTGCCACCGATGTGCGTGTCCACCAATGCCTACCTCGGCGCCCCCGGGATAGTCGAAGCCCTGAAACTGGGTGCCGACATCGTCATCACCGGTCGCGGGGTCGACAGCGCGGTGGTCAGCGCCGCGCTGGTGCATGAATTCGGCTGGTCCTGGCACGACTACGACAAACTGGCCCAGGCCGCCCTCGCCGGGCACATCATCGAATGCGGCGCGCAGTGCACCGGCGGCAACTTCACCGACTGGCGCGACGTGCCGGACTACGAACACATCGGCTTTCCCATAGTCGAGGTCAGCGCCGACGGCCAGTTCGTGGTGAGCAAGCCCGAAGGTTCCGGTGGGCTGGTCACGCCGCTGACCGTCGGCGAACAACTGCTCTATGAGATCGGCGACCCACGGGCCTATCTGCTGCCCGATGTGGTCTGCG
The DNA here is from genome assembly GCF_003945765.1 of Pseudomonas chlororaphis subsp. chlororaphis. Classification (NCBI taxonomy): domain Bacteria; kingdom Pseudomonadati; phylum Pseudomonadota; class Gammaproteobacteria; order Pseudomonadales; family Pseudomonadaceae; genus Pseudomonas; species Pseudomonas chlororaphis. The sequence continues at coordinate 4,838,399 of NZ_CP027712.1, forward strand.
ACTTCACCCAGGTCAAGCTGCGCCAACAGGGCAAGAATGCGGTCAGCGTGCACGGCGCCAAGGGCCTGCCGCCGACCGGCCAGTACAAGGTCAGCGCCACTTACCCGGACGGTTTCCGCTGCACCGCCAGTTGCCTGATCGCCGGCATCGACGCGGTGGCCAAGGCACGTCGGGTCAGCCAGGCGATCATCGACAAGACCACGCAAATGTTCGGCCAGCGCGGCTGGGCGCCCTACAGCGAAGTCAATATCGAACTGCTCGGCAGCGAAGCCACCTATGGCCCCCACGGTCAGCGCCAGGACAGCCGCGAAGTGGTGATCAAGCTCGCCGTGCGCCATCCGGACAAACGCGCGCTGGTGCTGTTTTCCCGGGAGATCGCCCAGGCCGCCACCGGCATGGCCCCGGGCCTGACCGGCATCGTCGGAGGCCGGCCCACGGTCTATCCGCTGATCCGCCTGTTCTCGTTCCTGATCGACAAGAGCGCCTGCACTCTGGAAGTCGAGATGGCCGGCCAGCACCACCGGGTCGAGCTGCCCGAACTCGACAGCCTCGACGCCAGCGCCCTGCCCGCGCCCCACGCCGTGGCCAGCCCCGTGGGCCGCGCCGACGCCAGTGTGGCGCTGGTCAAGCTGGCGGTGGCACGCTCCGGCGACAAGGGCAACCACAGCAATATCGGGGTCATGGCGCGCGCCCCCGAATACCTGCCGTGGATCGCCGAGGCCCTGACACCCGCCGTCGTGGTGGACTGGATGAGCCATGTGCTGGACCCGGTGCATGGCCGGGTCCAGCGCTGGTACCTGCCGGGCACCCACAGCCTGAATTTCCTGCTGGAGAACGCCCTCGGTGGCGGCGGTGTCGCCAGCCTGCGCATCGACCCGCAAGGCAAGGCCTTCGCCCAGCAGTTGCTGGAAATCCAGATCCCGGTGCCGCAGAGCATCGCCGACGCCATCAACTGAAGGAGGCTTTTCGTGGGCTACGACTCGATTTTCAAACCCGACCTGTTCGCCGGCCACACCATAGTCGTCACCGGCGGCGGCAGCGGCATCGGGCGCTGCACCGCCCATGAATTGGCGGCCCTTGGCGCCCGGGTGCTGCTGGTGGGGCGCAAGGCGGACAAGCTGCACAAGGTGGCCGCGGAGATCGCCGAAGACGGCGGCCAGGCCAGCGGGCATGCCTGCGATATCCGCGACGAGGAAGCGGTCAAGGCCCTGGTCAGCGAACTGATCCGTGACCACGGGCCGCTGCATGGACTGGTCAACAACGCTGGCGGGCAGTACCCCTCGCCCCTGGCCTCGATCAATCAGAAAGGGTTTGAAACCGTGCTGCGCACCAACCTGGTGGGCGGTTTTCTCATGGCCCGGGAAGTTTTCAACCAGTCCATGAGCAAGCACGGCGGCAGCATCGTCAACATGCTCGCCGACATGTGGGGCGGCATGCCCGGCATGGGCCATTCCGGCGCCGCCCGTTCGGGGATGGACAATTTCACCAAGACCGCCGCGTTCGAATGGGGCCATGCCGGGGTGCGGGTCAACGCCGTGGCGCCGGGCTGGATCGCCTCCAGCGGCATGGACACCTACGAAGGCGCGTTCAAGGCGGTGATCCCGACCCTGCGTGAACACGTACCGCTCAAGCGCATCGGCACCGAGTCGGAAGTCAGCGCCGCCATCGTCTTCCTGCTCAGCCCGGCGGCGGCCTTCATCAGCGGCAGCACCTTGCGCATCGACGGCGCCGCCAGCCTCGGCAGCCGTGCCTGGCCGCTGCACAAGGCGTCCCACAGCGAGTCCTACAACGGCTTCCACCGCGCCTACCTGCCGGATGTGCTGAAGGACGAGCCACTCAAGGACGGGAAATAAGCCATGCCAGTCATACAGTCCCAGCTCGATCCCCACGGCCCGCAGTTCCAGCAGAACCGCGAGGCGATGCTGGCCGGCATCGCGCAGATCCGCCAGCTGGAACAGAACCTGCTGGCCAAGGCCGCCGAGGCCAAGGCGAAATTCGAAAAGCGCGGGCAACTGCTGCCCCGCGAACGCCTCAATCTGCTGCTCGACCCCGGCGCACCCTTTCTCGAACTGGCGAGCCTGGCCGGCTACAAGCTGCACGACGACAAGGACGGCAGCCAGGCCGGTGGCGGATTGATCGCCGGCATCGGCTACGTCAGCGGCGTGCGGGTGCTGGTGGTGGCCAACAACAGTGCGATCAAGGGCGGCACCATCTCCCCCAGCGGCCTGAAAAAATCCCTGCGCCTGCAGCAGATCGCCATGGAAAACAAACTGCCGGTGGTGACCCTGGCCGAGAGCGGCGGCGCCAACCTCAATTACGCGGCGGAGATTTTCGTCGAAGGCGCGCGCAGCTTCGCCAACCAGGCACGCATGTCGGCCATGGGCCTGCCGCAGATCACCGTGGTCCACGGCTCGGCCACCGCCGGCGGGGCCTACCAGCCGGGGCTGTCGGATTACGTGGTGGTGGTGCGCGGCAAGGCCAAGCTGTTTCTCGCCGGCCCGCCATTGCTCAAGGCCGCCACCGGCGAGGTGGCCACCGATGAAGAACTGGGCGGCGCCGAAATGCATGCGCAGGTGGCCGGCACCGCGGAATACCTGGCGGAAAACGACGGCGACGGCGTGCGCATCGTGCGGGAAATCCTCGCAGCCCTGCCGTGGAATGCCCGGCTGCCGCTACAGCCGCCCCGGCCTTATGCGGAGCCGCTGTACCCGATCGACGAGCTGCTGGGGCTGATTCCCGACGACCCGAAGAAGCCGTACGACGCCCGGGAAATCATCGCGCGCATCGCCGACGGCTCGAACTTCCTCGAGTTCAAGGGCGAGTTCGACCAGCAGACCCTCTGCGGCCATTTACAGATCCAGGGGCGCCCTTGCGGTTTTATCGGCAATAACGGGCCGATCACCCCGAAAGGCGCGAGCAAGGCCGCGCAGTTCATTCAGTTGTGCGACCAGAGCGGCACCCCGCTGCTGTTTTTCCACAACACCACCGGTTTCATGGTCGGCACCGAGTCGGAGCAGCAGGGCGTGATCAAGCACGGTTCCAAGCTGATCCAGGCGGTGGCCAATGCCCGGGTGCCGAAGCTGACGATCGTGGTCGGCGGCTCCTACGGCGCCGGCAACTACGCCATGTGCGGCCGCGGCCTGGACCCGCGCTTCATCTTCGCCTGGCCCAACAGCCGCACCGCGGTGATGGGCGGTGCCCAGGCCGGCAAGGTGCTGCGCATCGTCACCGAGGCCAAGCATGCCAAGCAAGGCCAGGCGGCCGATCCGCAGATGCTGGATATGCTGGAACAGGTCACGGCGCAGAAACTCGACAGCCAATCCACGGCCTTGTATGGCAGTGCCAACCTGTGGGACGACGGGCTGATCGACCCACGGGATACCCGCACCCTGCTGGGTTATCTGCTGGATATCTGCCACGAGGCGCAGGTGCGTCAGCTACAACCCAACAGCTTCGGCGTCGCACGGTTCTGACCTGTAGCCGCTGCCGAAGGCTGCGATAAGGCCCGAAGGGCCTTCAAGGGCCTCAAGGGCACGTCCCCTGCGGGGCCGATCGCAGCCTGCGGCAGCGGCTACAGGGACAGCGAGCAGTTCCGCAACGACGGTGTTTTCGGCCTGCGGCAGCGGCTACAGGGGTAACAAGGTTCAGGGATTGCGTCACTCAACTTGAGGAGAACAATAAAAATGATCTTCACCCAGGAACATGAAGAACTGCGGCGCACGGTGCGCAATTTTGTCGAGCGCGAGATCAACCCGCATGTAGAGGAATGGGAAAAGGCCGGACGCTTTCCAATCCACGAGATATTCCGCAAGGCCGGCGAACTGGGCCTGCTGGGCATCTCCAAGCCGGAGAAGTTCGGCGGCATGGGCCTGGACTACAGCTATTCGATCGTCGCCGCCGAAGAATTCGGCACCATCCATTGCGGCGGCATCCCGATGTCCATCGGCGTGCAGACCGACATGTGCACCCCGGCGCTGGCGCGCTTCGGCTCCGACGAGTTGCGCGAGGAGTTCCTGCGCCCGGCCATCAGCGGGGAAATGGTCGGCTGCATCGGTGTCTCCGAAGTCGGTGCCGGCTCCGACGTGGCCGGGCTCAAGACCACCGCGCGCAAGGACGGCGACGACTATGTGATCAACGGCAGCAAGATGTGGATCACCAACTCCCCCAGCGCCGACTTCATCTGCCTGCTGGCCAACACCTCGGACGACAAGCCCCACGTCAACAAGTCGCTGATCATGGTGCCGATGAACAGCCCCGGCATCAGCCTCAGCCCGCACCTGGACAAGCTCGGCATGCGCAGTTCGGAAACCGCCCAGGTGTTTTTCGACAACGTGCGCGTGCCCCAGCGCTATCGCATCGGCCACGAAGGCGCGGGTTTCATGATGCAGATGCTGCAATTCCAGGAAGAGCGGCTGTTCGGCGCGGCCAACATGATCAAGGGCCTGGAGTACTGCGTCGACAGCACCATCGAGTACTGCAAGGAGCGCAAGACCTTCGGCAGCGCGCTGATCGACAACCAGGTGATCCACTTCCGCCTGGCCGAGCTGTCCACCGAAATCGAATGCCTGCGGGCCCTGGTGTACCAGGCCACCGAGCAATACGTGCGCGGCCAGGACGTCACCCGCCTGGCGTCCATGGCCAAGCTCAAGGCCGGGCGCCTGGGCCGCGAAGTCAGCGACAGCTGCCTGCAATACTGGGGCGGCATGGGCTTCATGTGGGACAACCCAGTGGCCCGCGCCTACCGCGACGTGCGCCTGGTTTCGATCGGCGGCGGCGCCGACGAAATCATGCTGGGCATCATCTGCAAACTCATGGGCATCCTGCCGGGGAAAAGAAAATGAGCCGCCTGCCCGCCTGCGAAACCCTGCTGCTGGCGCCCCGTGGCGGCGTCCTGTACATCACCCTCGATCGCCCGGACAGCCGTAACGCCATGAGCCTGCACATGGTCGCCGAACTGCGCGCGGTGCTGGCGGCGGTACGCGATGACCGCGGCATTCGCGCCCTGGTCCTGAGGGGCGCCGGCGGGCACTTCTGCGCCGGCGGCGACCTGAAAGACATGGCCAGTGCCCGGGCCCAGGGCGCCAGTGCCTATCAGGAACTGAACCGGGCGTTCGGCACACTGCTCGAGGAAGCCCAGCACACCCCACAGGTGCTGATCGTGCTGCTGCAGGGCGCGGTGTTGGGTGGCGGCTTCGGCCTGGCCTGTGTCAGCGATATCGCCATCGCCGATCATCAGGCGCAGTTCGGCATGCCGGAAACCAGCCTCGGCCTGCTGCCGGCGCAGATCGCGCCGTTTGTGGTCAAGCGCATCGGCCTGACCCAGGCCCGTCGGCTGGCCCTGACCGCCGCGCGCTTTGATGGCAACGAAGCCGAACGGCTGGGCCTGGTGCATTTTGTCGAAGACGGCCCAGAGGCCCTGGCCGAACGCCTCGATGAAGTGCTGGCCCATGTGCTGTGCTGCGCGCCCGAGGCCAACGCCGCGACCAAGGCCCTGTTGCTGGCCAGCACTGAAGAACCGCTGGCGCCGCTGCTCGATCGCGCAGCGGAACAGTTTGGCGCCGCCGTCACCGGTGCCGAAGGCATCGAAGGAACCATGGCCTTCGTGCAGAAACGCAAACCGGCGTGGGCCTCATGAGCCCCATCGCGACCAAACACCACCGATCTCAGGAAACCACCCCATGCCCGCCTTCAGCAAAATCCTGATCGCCAATCGCGGTGAAATCGCCTGCCGCATCCAGCGCACCGCCCAAGCCCTGGGTTATCGCACCGTGGCGGTGTTCAGCGACGCCGACGCCGATGCGCTGCATGTGCGGATGGCCGACGAGGCGGTGCGTATCGGCCCGGCGGCGGTCCAACAGTCCTACCTGAACAGCCAGGCGATCCTCGACGCGGCCCGGCGCACGGGCGCCGACGCGCTGCATCCCGGCTACGGCTTTCTGTCGGAGAACGCCGAATTCGCCAGCGCCTGCGAGGCAGCCGGCATCACCTTTATCGGCCCCAGCGCCGAGGCCATCGAACTGATGGGCAGCAAGCGCCTGTCCAAGCTGGCGATGCTCGCGGCGGGCGTCCCCTGCATCGCCGGTTATCAGGGCGCGGAACAGGACGATGCGACCCTGCAACGCGAAGCCGAACGCATCGGCTACCCGCTGATGATCAAGGCCAGCGCCGGTGGCGGTGGACGCGGCATGCGCCTGGTGCAGCGAGCCGATGAGCTGCTGGCCCAGGTGCGTACCGCGCGCTCCGAGGCGCTGCACGCCTTCGGCAGCGACGAGTTGATTCTGGAGCAGGCGCTGATCGAACCGCGGCATGTGGAAATCCAGGTGTTCGGCGACCGCCACGACCAATTGATCTACCTCGGCGAGCGCGATTGCTCGATCCAGCGCCGTCATCAGAAAGTCGTCGAGGAAGCGCCCTGCCCGGTGATGACCGCCGAGCTGCGCCAGGCCATGGGCGAGGCCGCCCTCAAGGCCGGTCGGGCGGTGAATTATGTCGGCGCCGGCACCGTGGAGTTTCTCCTCGATGCACGGGGGCAATTCTACTTTCTGGAAATGAACACCCGCCTGCAGGTCGAACACCCGGTCACCGAGATGATCACCGGCCTGGACCTGGTGGCCCTGCAACTCCAAGTGGCGGCCGGTCAACCGCTACCGCTGCGCCAGGAACAGGTCGAACTCAAGGGCCATGCCATCGAAGTGCGGCTGTATGCCGAGGACCCGGCGCAGGATTTCCTGCCGCAAACCGGCCAGGTACGGCGCTGGGAACCAGCACTGGGTGCCGATGTGCGCATCGATCACGGCCTGCTGGAAGGCCAGAGCGTCAGCCCATTCTATGACCCGATGCTGGGCAAACTCATCGCCCACGGCACCACCCGCGAAGAGGCGCGTCGCAAGCTGTTGCGCGCGGTCGAGGACACGGTGCTGACCGGCGTGGCGAGCAACCAGAAGCTGTTGGCGAACCTGCTTCGCCACCCTGGCTTTGCCAGCGGTGAATTCAGCACCGCGTTTATCGCCGAACATTTCGCCGACGATCCAAGCCTGCGCCCGCAACCGCCAAGCGGCGCCGAACTGGCCCTGGCCGCGGCACTGTTTTATCAGCACGCGGCCCAGCGTCACGGCGCGGTGCTGGCCGGCTGGCGCAACTACGCCAGTGTGCCGCTGCACTATCGCCTGGGCTCGGGTGAAGCCGTATGGAACCTTGAACTGAATAACCAGGCCGGAACGCTGCGGATTCAACACGCCGACCAAGGCTTCGAGGTACAGCTGCTGGAGACGGATGGCCGCTGGGCCTGCGCGACCATCGACGGTATCCGCCGCCGCTACGCCTACACCCTGGAAGCCGGGCAGCTCTGGCTGTTCACCCGTCCTGGCAGCCTGCACCTTCAAGACCTGAGCCACGCACCGGTCGCCAGCCAGGCCGGCGCCCACAGCGGCATGCTCAAGGCGCCCATGGACGGCGCCATAGTCGACGTACTGGTCAGCGAGGGCGCGACCGTCAGCAAGGGGCAACTGCTGCTGGTGCTGGAGGCGATGAAAATGGAGCATCCGCTGAAGGCCGGGATCGATGGCGTGATCAAGCGGCTGCAGGTCAACCTGGGCGATCAGGTGAAAAACCGCCAGATTCTGCTGGAGGTGGAATAAGCCGCTAGGCGCAGACGTCGGGTTTGGCTACGCTCAAGCCTCATCGGGATGTTGAAGCTGGAGCCTGTGATGCCCCACTGGTTGGTAATTGATCTGGAAGCCACCACGGACGAAGGAGGCTGGCCGCTGACCGACATGGAAATCATCGAGATCGGCGCCACCCTGGTGAACCGCGAAGGGCGTGAACTGGACCATTTCCAACGCTTCGTGCGCCCGCTGCGGCGGCCGATGCTGACACCGTTCTGCCGTGAACTGACCCACATCACCCAGGCCCAGATCGACGGCGCCCAGCCGTTGAGCGAAGTCTGGCCGCTGTTCGAACGCTGGCTGGGCCAGCATCACACGCGCCTGGAGGGCTGGGCCAGCTGGGGCGACTACGATCGCAAGCAACTGCTGCAGGAGTGGCAACGCTCGCAACTGCACAGCGCCCTCGCCCAACTGCCGCACATGAACCTCAAGCAACGCTTCGCCAAGGCCCGCCGCCTCGAACGACCGCTGGGCCTGAACGGTGCGCTGCAACTCGCTGGGCTGCAGTTCACCGGCCAGCAGCATCGCGCCCTGGAAGATGCCCGCAATACGGCGCGTTTATTGCCTCTGATTCTTCCCGGCTGATCCGTCCGCGCAACAGGTGACGCATCTGAAGGCCTTGTGCATACTGGCCGGCCTTTTTGACCCCTTTTTGAGGAATCGCCCATGTTTAAAGTCAACGAGTACTTCGACGGCACCGTCAAGTCGATTGCCTTCGGCACGGCCGAAGGTCCCGCCACCATCGGCGTCATGGCTCCGGGCGAATACGAGTTCGGCACGGCTCAACGGGAAATCATGCACGTGGTTTCCGGCGCCCTGACCGTCAAGCTGCCTGACAGCAACGACTGGGAAACCTTTGCCGCCGGCAGCCAGTTCAACGTACCGGCCAACAGCAAGTTCCAGCTGAAAGTGGCCGTCGACACCGCCTACCTGTGCGAATACCGCGGCTGATCCCACTCCCGGGGACTAATCGTCAGCGATAAAAAATGCCCGTATCTGGCGATACGGGCATTTTTCGTTTCAGCGCCACCGACTATTCCAGCACGGTGACCGGCATGCCGACTTCCAGGCGGCCAATGCCATCGTTCACCAGGTTCTGCCCGAACATCGCCCCGCCTTCTTGCGCCCGGTACTGCTGCAGCGTGGCCAGCGGTTCACGGTCGGCGCTGCGCTCGCCGGTCTGCGGATCGATGGTGGTGAGAATGCAACGCGCACAAGGCTTGACCACCCGAAACTCGATATCGCCGATGCGGATGCGTTTCCAGCCATCTTCGGCGAAGGCCGGGCAGCCCTCGATCACCAGGTTCGGGCGAAAGCGCAACATCTCCAGGGGACGGCCGACACGACTGGACAGGTCTTCCCGCGAGGACTCGCCAATCAGCAACAACGGAAAACCGTCGGCAAAGGCCACCTGATCGTCATCCTTGCCATAACCGGCCTGAGTGGTGCGAGCACGGTCCGGTGGGACCTGTACCAGGCGGGTCGGCTTGCCGATGAAATCGCTCAGCCAGGCATGGGCTTCGTCGCCGGCATCCGGTACGCGCAGGGTGTCGCGCCAGATGGTCACGCCACGTAACGGGGCATCCGCACCAGGCAGTGGCACATCGAGGGATGGATAACCGGGAGCACTGAGGGTCAGCCCTCCCTCGGCGTTCCAGAGCGCCGAAAGCTGGCTCATGTGCGGGACCGCACGTTGGGTCAGGAAGCGTCCGCTGGGTTCATCGACCAGCATCCAGCGTCGATCTCCCTCCAGCCCCAGCCTGTCCAGCGCGACCTGTTGCAGGGACTCACCCTTGCCGGATTTCAAGGGGTATCGATAAAGCGCGCTGAGACGCATGGCCAGCTCCCGGGAGGCAAAGAAAGCAACCTTATACGAGCCGGCCCGCGAATCAAAGAAGCACCTGCCGCGCAGGCGTCGCTCCGGCCACGGCTCCCGTCAGGCGGGAACTTCGTCCAGCATCAGGCGCTGGCGCACCACGTCGACCAGTTTGTCCGGCTGGAACTTGGACAGGAAGTTGTCGCAACCGACCTTCTTCACCATCGACTCGTTGAAGCTGCCGGACAGGGAGGTATGCAGCACCACATAAAGGCCGCGCAGACGAGGATCGTTGCGGATTTCGGTGGTCAGGCGATAGCCGTCCATTTCCGGCATTTCGGCGTCGGTGAACACCATCAGCAGCTTGTCGGTCATGTCGACCCCGGTATCGGCCCAGGCCTTGAGCATCTTCAGGGCCTTCAGGCCGTCGCTGGCAATGTGCATCTTCACCCCCAACTGGCCCAGGGTGTCGCGCAATTGCGACAGCGCCACGTTGGAGTCGTCCACCAACAGCACTTCACGGCCGCGGGCACGTTCGAGCACCGGATCGTCGAGCTTGTCGCGCGACACCTTGGCGTTGTACGGAACGATTTCGGCCAGGACCTTTTCCACGTCGATGATCTCGACCAGTTGATCGTCGACCTTGCTGATCGCCGTCAGGTAATGCTGGCGCCCGGCACTGGTCGGCGGTGGCAGGATGGCTTCCCAGTTCATGTTGACGATGCGGTCGACGCCCCCCACCAGGAAGGCCTGCACCGAGCGGTTGTACTCGGTGACGATGATGGTGCTGTTGGGACCTGGCACCAGTGGCCGCATGCCGATCGCCTGGGACAGGTCGATGACCGGCAGCGTCTGCCCCCGCAGGTTGACCACGCCACAGACGAACGGATGGCGCTGGGGCATCAGCGTCAGCTTCGGCAATTGCAGGACTTCCTGCACCTTGAACACGTTGATCGCGAACAACTGTCGCCCGGCCAGACGGAACATGAGGATTTCCAGGCGATTCTCACCCACCAGTTGTGTGCGTTGATCTACCGTGTCGAGAATGCCGGCCATGTAATGACTCCTGGGCTTGTTCTGATGAATTCACTAACGCTGGTTATCGGCGCAATTCGCCGAATCTTGACCCGCATACAAAATGCCATGCAAAGGCATTGATGTCACATTAACATCATGCTTTACTGGCTTCGCGATTTCACCCACTCAACTTCCCCGCCGCGACCTCTATTTCAGCGCTTGGTTCCCCTCTATAAGGGAATCCCCTATCGGCAATCAGGACCAACCTGATATTCGCAATATCCAATAGCCATTAATGTGACGCCATTCTCATTGCATGAATGGAGTCAGGCTTTTGTTTGTGATCGCAGGAAGATGGGCTGGTACCCCTTCGAGCCCCCCCGCCTCCGCTGTCCAAGCGCGGCCGACACACCGTGCTCGGCAGTCTGTCGCCTGCAGACTAAACACCAGCACAGCGTCTTCGTCCATTGAGAACCAATCAGATTCGTCCTATATCCCACGGCATAACCAACGTAATACCTTACAGCCGCTCACAAAACGGACCATTCCATCATCTGACGTGGCGTCGTGGAGACAAGCATGCTGATCGACGATAAAGAGTGGCACCAGTCACCCGACTTTCTGCTTGAGGCAGAAGCACTATTGGCCAAGTCTGTTGAATGCCTGAACCATCTCAACCTGATCAGGAACGATCAGGACGCCATCGATTGCATGTTGTCCACCCTGCTCAAACTGGCCGAGAAAACCGACGCGCTGGCGCTGCGCAGCACCGCCGAGTTCTCGCGCCAGGTTCATGCGTTGCTGGATCACTCCCATCCTCATCCGGACATGAACAAGCAGATCCTCGACACCCTCGAGGAATGCTTCAGCCTGATGGCCTGGCAGCTTGAACTCGTCGATCCGGTGACTGGGCAGTTGAACCTCGATGGCAACGAACAGGCCACCCTCATCGAATCCCTCGCCGTGCAAATCGACCCTCTGCCCGCCCCCCTGTCCTGCCACCAAAATTCGTTCAAAGTTTTTTCGATCGCCAAGAGAAACGCATAGACCCTGTCGTTAATACCTAACTTCAGTCGTTAGATATGTCGTGACATTGACCAGCATCATGTCGTTATCCAATATTTCATGCCTGTTAACGACAGAACCAACTAACACAACTAAATAAAACCAATCCCGAGACTTCAAGTGTTCTGAATCTCGCCTACCCGTTCGCCAAGGCCAGATACAGTCACTGTTTGAGCGGAGCCAGTTAAAACAAGCGAATCGGAACATACGTCCCAAAAGGCAATATTCCTGACCCGCTGGACATATATAGAGGCGCGACCAACGGTAGCTAAGCTGATACTATGCCAGCCACTAAACGATATCCTTAATGGCACTGTGATTTCAGATTGATCTTGTTACACACCTGATCAGTGCAAGGCTTGCTCCCAACGAATAGACCGCGTTAATTGAAGCCGCATACTCAAATAATACCGTTTTCCAAACCGGGGCCCGTCAGTCGACTTGACCGGTCTCCCCGCAGCGAACATTCATTGGCTCCATCCGCTATGTACGCCAGCCTCAAGTCAACTGCCACCAGGCTTCTCTCTCGAATAAACCTGCGCTGGCTCAACCTGTTGCTGTGCTCATGCTCGGCACTTGGAAGTCTGGCCGTCTATTGCCTGTCGACGACCTTTCCCCTCAGCCTGCTGATCCTGAATCTGGCGGCCCTGGCCAGTGTCTGGGCCTATTACGGCGATTCGCGCAAATCGATCAAGTTCCAGCCTCAGGAACTGGCGGATCGCTTGCTGGAAGTCCAGGAAAACGAGCGCCATCGCCTCAGTCGCGAATTACATGATGACATTGGTCAGCTGTTGACTGCCGCCAAGCTGCAAAGCGAATGGCTCAAGCGCCGCCTGCCCGAAGACCTGCAACAGCACTGCACGACGCTTCAAAGCACATTGGAAGAAACCCTGGCCAAGGTGCGCGATGTATCGGCCATTCTTAATCCCCGGCAATTGGCCAGCCTGGGCCTGGAAGCCAGCCTGCGGGCACACTTGCTGAAGACCCTGGAAAACACTTCCGTGCACTGGAGCCTGGAATGCAAGCAACGCCTGGCAGGCATCCCCGAGGAGATGGCGGTGGCCGCCTTTCGCATCACTCAGGAAGCCGTCACCAACATGCTGCGTCACGCCCAGGCGGATAACCTGCTGGTACGCCTGCAACGCCTGCCCGAGGGCCTTTCGCTGTTTATCAGCGATGATGGCTGTGGCTTTTCCCCAGCGGCCAATCCTGGCGCGCAAGGACAACGCGGCATGGCGGGCATGTCGGAAAGAATCGCGCAACTGGGTGGCACCCTGAAGGTTTCCAGCCAGCCCGACCAGGGCACACAAATCGAAGCACTCTTCCCCTGGGCGCCTCGCGCACTCGAACGGGCCAGTACGAATAAGGTTTTACATTGACCTGCAATTTACTTCTGGTGGATGACCACTCGCTCATCAGGGCTGGCGTGCGTGCCCTGGTCATGGACATTCCTGGCTATGCCGTGATCGGCGAAGCCAACGATGGCGCACAAGTACTGGAAATGGTCGAGAGGCTGTCGCCGGACATTATCCTGCTGGATATTTCCATGAAGGATATCGGCGGCCTCGAAGCCCTGAAGAGACTCAAGGTGGTGCATCCGCAGAGCAAAGTACTGATTCTCTCGATGCACACCGATCCGGCGCTGATCATGCAGGCCCTAGAATCCGGCGCTCATGGTTATCTGCTCAAGGACACCACCGCCAACGAGCTCGAGCACGCGCTCGACGCCTTGCGCAACAACGAGCGTTATCTCAGCCCGGCCATTGCCCACACGGTGATCAACCAGGCGCTGATCCGCGTGCAGAAGCCCCATCCGGAACCCGTTGAAACCCATAACCTGACCGCACGCCAGCTGGAGATCCTGCGCCTGATCGTTCGCGGCAAATCGACCCGCGAAATCGCTCATGGGCTTGGCCTGAGCATCAAGACCGTGGAAACCCACCGCTCACAGATCATGAAACGCCTGCAGATCTATGATGTGGCCGGCCTGGTCCTGTTTGCCGTCCGCGAACAGATCATCAGCCTCGACGATTAAGACGCCGAAGCCGCCAACAGCGGGGAGTCTTCCGGCAAATGCACCCGCAATGCCCCTGGGAGCGCTCGAAAACGCAGGTTTTCGCCTTGCAGGGGCTCACCGTCGAGATTGATATCCAGCCCCTCGGACACCTTGATTTCAACCCAGGGCAGGCGCGTGCGCACAAACAGGTTGTCGATCCCCCAGCCGCCGGCCAGCAGGTCCTTCAAGGTGCCCACCAACTCCTGGGGGGCCGGCAGGATACTGACATCCAGCAATCCGTCATCGGCCATCGCCTCTGGGCACAGCAGATGACCACCACCGGCCTGGCGCCCGTTGCCGATCCCCAGGGCCAGCAACTCGCCGCGCCAATGGAAGTCTGGCCCCTGCAGTTCACCGTATGCTGCATGCAGTTCGTTGAAACGAGACAAACCAGTGAACAGATAGGCCGCGCCCCCCAGAATCTTTTTCAGGTCCTCGGAGGTATTGGCCGTCACCTGGCTGCCGAACCCGCCCGTGGCCATGTTGAGAAATACCTGGCCACCGACCTCGCCGAGGTCGATCGCCCGTGCCGGAGCGTCGAGCAGGTTCAATGCCTCATGGGGCAGCAACGACACGCCAGCCGCCCGCGCGAAATCATTGGCCGTCCCCAGCGGCAGCAACACCAGGCTGGCATCGTTGGCCTGCGCCGCCATGGCCTCGGCGATATCACGCAAGGTGCCATCACCGCCTCCCGCGATCAGGCGGGTGTAACCGGCCACGAGGGCTTCATCCACCAGGCGCTGGGCGTCGCCCGCTTCCCAGGTCAGTCGGACCGCCAGCTCCCAACCCTCTTCACGCTTGCACTCGACAGCCTCGCGAACCTCTTCGTTGAGGGCCTGCTTGCCGTGCAGTATCAGCATCGCCTTGCGTTCGCTCATCGCTCATCACTCCTGTCATTCGAGGGCCATTGAAGGATGTTGACCCTCGGTCCATGAGAAAAAGTCCGACCGGGTTGTAATCAACTTGTCCCCATCAGACCGTCTGCTGGCTGACCGGTAACTTTTCTGACCGCAGATTGAGAATCACCTGAATTGACCCGAAACAGACAATCGGAGAATGTTCATGGCAGGCGAACGACGCCTCAAACAGGGAAGCGAAACACATGGATGACAAGAAATGCTTTGAACGCTCGAACTCCGCGCTCACTCGGCTGGAAGGGAGCATCCTGCTCAGTACAGGCAAACACCCGGAACTGAGTGTCCATCAAGTACATACCCGTGACCCCGAGCATAAGCCCGACAGCAAGCTTCATGCCTTGCTCAAGAAGCTCGCGTGGGTGTTGGCCTATGCCGGATTTATATCGGCACTGCTGTCCTGGGGACTTAACAGCCGTTTTGGCTTGCTGATCCTTTTACTCCTGCGTTGATAGGCAGGGCTCTGGAGGATGGACCCGGCGCTGCCGACCAGGTCCGCCTCCCCTGGAGTCAGCCCAGGACTTCACTCAATGGGATGAAGTTGACCCAATCGCCCTCAACCAGCGTTCGCTCTTCCAGTACCTCGACCAGCCCCTCGGCCCAGGCGGCACTGCGCAAGACCCCGGAACTCTGGTTCCGGTAGATGATTGCCCTGCCCTGCTCCAGACGCCCACGCAGATACTCTCGTCGACTCCCCGGTTTCGACCAGGCAAACCCGGCTGGAACCTGGAACTGCAAGGGCTGCAGCTCCTTCACTCCCTGGCGCCGCAAAATATAGGGGCGAGCCAGCAAGGCAAAGGTCACCAGTGTCGAGGCCGGGTTACCCGGCAGGCCGATCACCGGCACGCCGCGGAAATGCCCGAAGGTCAACGGCTTGCCCGGCTTGATCGCCAGCTTCCAGAGCGCAAGCTCGCCCTCTTCTCTTAAGGCGATGCCCAGGAAATCCGCCTCGCCCACCGATACACCACCGGTGGACAGGATCAGGTCCACATCCGCCAGTTCGGCAAGGCGCCGCCGGGTCGTGGGCAGATCGTCGGGCAGGATCCCGCCGTCGACCACTTCACAGCCCAACCGCTGCAACCAACTACACAGCAGGACACGGTTGCTGTTATAGATCTGCCCGGGACCCAGCACTTGCCCGGGTTCTACCAGCTCGTCGCCGGTGGAGAGCACGGCGACCCGCACTCGACGCACCACCTCCAGCTCCGCGCCCCCCAAGGAAGCAGCGAGCCCCAGCTCGATCGGCCCCAGCTGCGTTCCGGCCACCAATACACACTCGCCGACCGTGGTTTCCTGGCCTTGGGGACGAATGTTCTGCCCGGCGCTGAGCGGCTCGGTAAAGGACACCCGCCCATCGGCCTGAACCTCGGCGTTCTCCTGCATTTCCACGCAGTCGGCCCCCGCCGGGACCGGCGCCCCGGTGAAGATGCGTGCGCAGGTACCAGGCGCCAAAGGCTCGGGCGCCTGGCCGGCGAAAATGCGCTGGCTGACCACAAGGGCCTCACCGCTCCAATCCGCGGCACGCAAGGCATAACCGTCCATGGCGCTGTTGGGCCAGGGCGGAAGATCCAGGGTGGAAATCAAATCGTCGGCCAAGACCCGGCCTTGAGCTGCCGCCAGCGGCAGCCGCTCGCGCTCGAGAATGGGAGTAGCCTCGGCCATCTCCAGCAAACGGGCCAATGCGGCCTCGACCGGCATCAAGGCACCGGTCTTGCCCGGCTTACCCACGGGATTCACAAGGCGCCGCCTGTTTCAGGTGCGTGACGAAATTGCACGGCCGGTGCCGCGAGTCCAACTGCTCGGCCAGTATGCCGTCCCAACCGGTACGCACCGCGTTGGTCGAGCCCGGCAGGCAGCACACCAGCGTGCCGTTGGCCAGCCCGGCCAAGGCCCGGGACTGCACGGTGGAAGTGCCGATGTCGGCCACCGAGATCTGACGGAACAACTCGCCAAAACCGTCGACCTGTTTGTCGAGCAGGCAAGACACGGCTTCCGGGGTGCTGTCGCGGCCGGTAAAACCGGTGCCGCCAGTGATCAGCACCACCTGGACCAGGTCGTCGGCGATCCAGGTCGCCACTTGTGCGCGAATCTTGTAGAGATCGTCCTTGAGCAGGACGCGCGCGGCCAGGTTATGGCCTGCAGCGCTCAGACGATCGACGAAGACCTGGCCGGAGGTATCGGTCTCCAGGGTCCGGGTATCACTGACAGTCAGCACCGCGATATTCAAGGGTGCAAAAGGTACATCAGCCTTGGCTTTCATAGGCTCGATCCAGTTGTAGGAGAAACAGCCCGGTGTTATATCACAGCGCTCTCTTTGACCGCCCCTGTGGAGAAGTGCCATGACCCCGCGCACAGATTTGCCACCCTGCTCCATTCTGCTCCTGGCCGGTGGACGCGGCCAACGCATGGGCGGAAGGGACAAGGGGCTGATCGAGTGGCAGGGCCGGCCATTGATCGCCCATTTGCATCGACTGACCCGCGGCCTGAGCGATGACCTGATCATTTCCTGCAACCGCAATCGCCGGCAGTACGCGCCTTATGCCGACCAACTGGTGCAGGACGAAAGCAATGACTTCCCGGGGCCGTTGGCAGGTATTCGTGCCGGATTGGCCGTCGCCCGGCATGCCCGACTGCTGGTGTTGCCTTGCGACGTGCCGCGCATCGATGCGCAACTGATCGACGCCATGCGGCAAAGCGCCGCCCTGCATCCGGACAAACCACTGATGCTGCGCCATGGCGAGCACTGGGAACCCTTGCTGTGTATCATTCCGCGCACGCTGCTCGGCACCTTCGACGGAGCCTGGCAGAACGGTGAGCGCAGCCCCGGACGTATCATGCGCGGGCTGGATGCTCAGGCCCTGCAATGTCCCGCAAACGATCCCCGATTGGCTAATCTGAATACACCAGAGCTGTTAAGCCAGCAGCACGGCGTGTCAGAATGCCCTTAACTCAAGGAACTTGCAGGCGTTGTATACGTCTCAAGCACAGCAACTAAAAGTATTCATCTCGGAGACACATAATGATTCAGCGGACTCTCGCCACTCTCATGCTCGCACTGGGCCTTGCCACTCTCGCCGGTTGCGCATCGCCTACTGTGATCACCCTGAATGACGGTCGCGAAATCCAGGCCGTCGATACGCCGAAATACGATGAGGATTCCGGTTTCTACGAGTTCGAACAACTGGACGGCAAACAAACCCGCATCAACAAGGATCAGGTTCGTACGGTAAAAGAGCTGTAATCCATACCGTTACGCCAGAAACGATAAAGCCCGCTTTCGCGGGCTT
This sequence comes from Pseudomonas chlororaphis subsp. chlororaphis, assembly GCF_003945765.1. Lineage (NCBI taxonomy): Bacteria > Pseudomonadati > Pseudomonadota > Gammaproteobacteria > Pseudomonadales > Pseudomonadaceae > Pseudomonas > Pseudomonas chlororaphis. The sequence continues at coordinate 4,856,218 of NZ_CP027712.1, forward strand.
TATCGTTTCTGGCAGCAGCAAGCAGTTGCCTGGATTACCACTGCAAGGTGATCCGACTCTCAAACTCGCGCTCCTCCCCTGTCAGCGGGTCGGTAAAACGCAGGCCCTGGGCCAGCAGTTTGAGCGGCTTGGCGTAATCGTCCTCCACATCCTTGAGCGCATCGGGATAAAACGGGTCGTTGCAGATCGCCGCCCCCAGCGCACTCATGTGCACCCGCAACTGGTGCTTTTTGCCGGTCACCGGATACAGCCCATAACGCCAGAGGTCACCGTTCTTTTCCCGGACCTCCAGTGCCGTTTCCGTATTAGGCGTACCAGGCCCTTCCTGCATCCGGAAAAAGGGCTCGCCATCGATCAGGCGGCTTTTATGCACCCGTGGAAACTCAAGACCGGGCAAGGCCGGTGCGATGGCCTCGTAGCGCTTGTCGATCCTGCGCGTCGGGAACAGCGACTGATAGGCCGAGCGGCTTTGCGGATTGGCCGAAAACAACACCAGGCCCGCCGTATGCCGGTCGATGCGATGCAGAGGCACCAGGTGGGGATTGTCCAGGCTGCGGATCAAGCGGCGCAGCAAGGTTTGCTCGACATATTCCCCCGCCGGGGTGACCGGCAGGAAATGCGGCTTGTCCGCCACCACCAGGTGCTCATCGACGTAAAGAATCGACTCCTGCACCGGGATGACCTTTTCGTCGGGCACTTCGCGAAAATAATGAATGCGCAGGCCTTCGCGGTATGCCAGGTCGACACCGATCGGTAGTCCCTGTCCATCGAGCACCCGGCCGCGGGCGATCCGGCTCAGCCACTGCTCACGGCTGATGGTGCTGAAATGGTCACACAGGCAATCCAGTACGGTTGGCCATGAACCGGGGGGCAGGTACAGGGTGCTGGCCTGATGCTGTGCGGCAAAAAAAGGTACGGAAGACATACAAAAGCTCGAGCGGACAATGCAGAGCGACATTATCCAACATGGGTCCCGGGGAGCCTAGGAGAGTTTCCCCCTCCGGAACCTGCGACTAAGCCCGGGCCACGCCGGCTTGCGCGGCGGCATCGGTGAACTCCTTCAGCCAGCGCAGCACATCGACCGCCTCCCAGCGGGCCGGGTCATACAGCGCATACAACAACCCCTGATACCCCACCACGTCCAGTTGCCGGTGATAACCCGCACGCTGGAACAGAGCTTCGATTTCGGCAAAGCAGGTATTGAAATGCAGCTTGTTGAACGGTGTCTTGCCTTCCGTGACCAGGCCGTCCAGGCGCAGTTCGAGTACCGCTTCGCGCACCACATCGGCGGACATGCGGTTCACACTGCTCTTCAATTGTTCGACATTGACCATCATCAGTCCTTCTACCCTCTCATTCATCCACTGAGCACACGCCCTGCGCATCGATATCAGCCACGGCCGACATAACTGACCACCCACAACACCACGCCCCAGATTTGCGCCGAGTCCCGATCGTCCAGGGGGATCGGTGCAATCGAAGGTCGCGCCGCCTTGAGCAGCAGCCCACCCTTGGGATCGGGCGCCAGCAGGCGCACGCCATAGGCGTCTTCGCCATCGAGATGGGCCACCACGTACTGATCCACCGCCGGGGCCGCCGAACGATCGACGATCAGCCGGTCGCCGGGATAGATCCCGAAGCCCAGCAGGCTGTCGTCATCCACCAGCACCGCGCGGATCTGCGGCGCTCCGAGCCCCACGGTACGATCCAGGGAAAAACCGCCTTCGAACGTGAGCCCGGCGGCAAACCCGTCGTGCCCTGCATGCTCGGGCGACAGGTGTTGCAAACGCTCGGCGCGGGCGAGGATTGTGAGAGACATGACGAACCATCCCGATAACTGTACGCATATACAGTAACCGAATAATCGGGATCCCGCCAAGGGATTGCAGCGCAGGCGACAAACGGAAAGGGTCGTGCCAGCGACAGGCCGGCTCAGCGCAGGAAGGCCACCACCTGCTCGGCATCGAACGGCCAGCCCAGCTCGGCGCCGTTGTCCACGCGGCGCAGGACCGGGATACGCAGGCCATACGCCTCGAACAGGGTTTCGTCTTCCGCGATATCCACCAGCTCGACCATCAGCCCGTGCTCCACCAGCGGCATCAACTCCGCCTCGGCGAGTTCGCACAGGTGGCAGCCCAGGGTGCCGAACAGCTGACATTCAGGAGGCATGACATACAGACCGAAAAGAGACAGGCGCTTATTCTAGGCCGGCGGAAAAAAGCCGTCGACCGATGAACGCAGCATCCTGCGGTCAGCAGCAATCATCGACAAGCATTCTGCCAAACAGCTGATGCAGGTCAGCGCCGCCAACTTGCGGTTGAGTGACCCTCGCGGCTTTTTTTGCCTCTACGCTCTGTCATTACAACCCGCCGCCCGGAGATGTCTGTGTTCGCCAATCTGTTGATCATCCTCGCTTCATCCCTGGTGGTGATTGCCCTGTTCCGCCGCTTGCGCCTGCCGCCCGTGCTGGGCTACCTGTGCGTGGGCCTGCTGGTGGGGCCGACCGCCTTCGGCTGGGTCAACGACAACGAAAACCTGCCCGACCTGGCGGAGTTGGGGGTGGTGTTCCTGCTGTTTTCCCTGGGACTGGAGTTTTCCGTATCGAAAATGCTGGCCCTGCGCCAGGTGGTATTCGGCCTGGGCAGCCTGCAAGTGCTGTGCAGCGGCGCCGTCCTTGGCGGCCTGCTGATTCTCGCCGGCGTACCGCTGATCCCGGCTCTGCTGCTTGGTGCGGGCCTGGCGCTGTCCTCCACCGCCATTGTCAGCAAGGAGCTGGGCAGCCTCGGGGAAATCTTCAGCAGCCACGGGCAGAATGCGATCGGCGTGTTGCTGTTCCAGGACGTGGTGGCCGTGCTGTTGCTGACCCTGGTGCCGGTATTCGCCGGCAACACTGAACAGGCCTGGTACTGGGCCCTGCCCCTGACGCTGGGCAAGACCGCCCTGCTGTTCATCGGCCTGGCGCTGGCCAGCCGCTGGCTGCTGCCCCGGCTGTTCCACGAGGTGGCCGCCTCCCATTCCGCCGAGCTGTTCGTGCTGCTGGCCCTGGTCATCGTCCTGCTGACCGCCTGGCTGACCCACCTGCTCGGCCTGTCCCCCGCCCTTGGTGCGTTCCTCGCCGGCATGCTGCTTGGGGAGAGCCGCTACCGGCACCAGATCGAGGCCGATATCCGGCCGTTCCGCGACATTCTGCTGGGGCTGTTTTTCGTCAGCATCGGCATGCTGATCGACCTGCAATTGTTCGCCAGCCATGCCCTGTTGGTCCTCGGCCTGACCCTGGCCCTGATGCTGATCAAGGGTGCCGTGGTGGCACTGTTGCTCAAGCTGCGCGGCAGCGACGGCGAGACGGCCTGGCGCAGTGGCCTGGCCCTGGCCCAGGGCGGCGAGTTCTGTTTTGCGCTGATGGCGCAGATGCAGCAGAGCCAGTTGATGCCGGCCGAGCTGAGCGGCCTGCTGCTGGCCGCGACCTTCTGTTCGATGCTGCTGACGCCCCTGCTGCTGCGCGCCGCCCCGGGCATTGCCGCGCGCCTGCACCGCAAGCCGAACCAGGAGGCCCACCTGGAAGAAATCAGCGCCCTCAACGCCGCATTGCAGGACCATGTGGTGATCTGTGGATATGGCCGTGTCGGCCAGTCGATCGGCCGCTTCCTGCGCCGCGAACAGCAGCGCTTCATTGCCCTGGACGACGACCCGGTGCGGGTCCAGGAAGCCGCGGCCGGCGAAAGCTGCGTGCATTACGGCGACTCCCGCCGCGCCGAGCTGCTGGCGGCGGTCGGCCTCGAACGCGCGCGGCTGCTGGTGATTGCCGTGGACAAGACCGACATCGCCCTCAACGTGCTGAAAAGCGCGCGCCGGATCAACAGCGAAGTGCCGATCCTGGTGCGCACCCGGGACGACAGCCAACTGGCCGAACTGAAAGCCGCCGGTGCCAGCGAAGTGGTGCCGGAGCTACTGGAGTCGAGCCTGATGCTGGCGTCCCATGCGCTGGTGATGCTCGGGCTACCGGAACACCAGGTACAGATCAAGGTCGACGAGGTTCGCCACAACCGCTATCGCCTGCTGCATGGTTTCTACCATGGGGCGCAGACCGACCTGCTGGACAATCGCGGCCAGCCGCGGGTGCTGATGCATGCGGTCAATCTCGGCAGCGCAGCCCACGCCTGCGACCTGGCCCTCGGCGAGCTGGCGCTGGAGCAATTGGGTGTGGATGTGCAAGGCGTGCAGCGCGATGGCCGCGACCTGGAGCTGGCCGCCGGCACCCTGCTGCGAGCCGGCGATACGGTGTTGATGTCCGGCCCGCTGGCGGCCATCGAAGCGTCGGAGGCGCGCCTGCTCGGCGGCCAATGATCAGCGGCAGCGGCCCTGGCCGGGTACTCCAGCCTGGGCCGCATGGGCTCAGTCCTGGCTGACCGCGCCGATCTTGTGCAGCGACAGGTCGGCGCCGTAGTACTCCTGCTCCTGCGTCAGGCGCAGGCCGCAGAGCGCCTTGATCGCGCCGTACACCATAAAGCCGCCGACCAGCGCTACCAGCACGCCCAGGCCGGTACCGATCAACTGGCTGACCAGGCTGACGCCGCCCAGGCCACCCAAGGCGCTCTGGCCGAAGATCCCGCAGGCGATACCGCCCCACACGCCGCACAGCCCGTGCAGTGGCCAGACACCCAGCACATCGTCGATCTTCCAACGGGTCTGGGTGGCGATAAAGCACCAGACGAACAGCGCGCCGGCAATCGCCCCGGTGATCAGCGCGCCCACCGGATGCATCAGGTCGGAGCCGGCGCAGATCGCCACCAGCCCGGCCAGCGGGCCGTTGTGCAGGAAGCCCGGGTCGTTGCGCCCGACGATCAGCGCCGCCACGGTGCCGCCGACCATGGCCATCAGCGAATTCACCGCCACCAGCCCGCTGACCGCCTGCAGGGTCTGCGCGCTCATCACGTTGAAGCCGAACCAGCCGATAATCAGGATCCACGACCCCAAGGCCAGGAACGGGATGCTCGACGGCGCGAACGCCACCAGCTTGCCGTCGCGATAACGACCGTTGCGCGACCCGAGCAACAGCACCGCGGCCAGCGCCAGCCAGCCGCCCATGGCATGCACCACCACCGAGCCGGCGAAATCATGGAAGCTCGCGCCGAAGCTCGCCAGCAACCAGGCTTGCAGGCCATAGTTGCCGTTCCACACCAGGCCTTCGAAGAAGGGATAGATAAAGGCCACGATCAGCGCCGTGGCGCAGAGCTGCGGGACGAACCGCGCACGCTCGGCAATGCCGCCGGAAATGATCGCCGGGATGGCCGCGGCAAACGTCAGCAGGAAGAAGAACTTCACCAGTCCGTAGCCGTGATCGGCGCTGATCACCGCCGCCGGTTGCAGGAAGCTGACGCCGTAGGAGATCCAATAGCCTATAAAGAAATAGGCCAGGGTCGAGACCGCGAAGTCGCTGAGGATCTTCGACAAGGCGTTGACCTGGTTTTTCTGACGCACCGTGCCCACCTCAAGAAAGGCGAAGCCGGCATGCATGGCCAGGACCATGACCGCACCGATAAGGATGAACAGGGTATTGGAACCATGGACCAGAGTGTCCACAGCGCTTTGCAGATTTTCCATGGAATGGGCAGACCTGATATTCAGGAAAAAGCCGCGAGCCGCTCGAACGTTTTTTTGCACCAACTTGGCACCGAAGGTCCTGTCGACCCAGGTATTACGACCCATTTTGGCGCGATGCTTTTGCGAGAGGGATGTATCGCTCGGGGTGTTTCCATAAGTGTTGATTTTTTAGGGTAAGGTTTTAGCTGCCAGGCAGCGCATCCTGCGCGCTTTCGGCGCAACCACCCGTGTTTACGCACCAGGACAAAGCAAAAGCTGTACCAGACAATTGCACTGAACCTTCGCGCAAGGCTCATACTCGAACCCTTCAGAACGCCACTACGGAGATAACCATGGCCAGCAAAACCACCAAGACAGCTCAAGAAACACTGATGGCGGACTTTCAGGCACTGGTCAGTGACACGGAACGTCTGCTGGAACACACCGCCACCCTGGCTGGCGACCAGGCAGACCAATTACGCACGCAGATTCACGACAGCCTGCTGCGCGCCCGCGAGACCCTGCAACTGACCGAACAATCGCTGCGCGAACGCGGCCAGGCGGCGGTCACCGCCACCGAAGACTATGTGCAGAGCAACCCCTGGCAAGCAGTGGGCATCGCGGCGGGCGTGGGCTTCCTGATCGGCCTGCTGGCGACCCGGCGCTGATATGGCTATCGATGAATCCGGCTCCACGGCGGGCCAAGGCTCTTCAACGCGGCGCCTGGGCGCTGCTTTCCTGGGTTTGTTGCACAGCCACGTCGAACTGTTCGGCATCGAGTTGCAGGAACAGAAAGCCAGAACCGTCAGCCTGCTGCTGTTCGCCGGGCTGGCCCTGGTGTTCGCCCTGCTGCTGTTGATAGGCCTGTCGGCGCTGGTGCTGATCCTGTTCTGGGACACCTATCGCCTGACCGCCATCATCGGGCTGTGCGTCTTCTATATGCTGGCGGCGCTGTTCTGCGCCCTGCGCCTGAAGGCGGCGATTTTCGACGAGTCCTCGCCCTTCCACGCCACCCTTGAAGAGCTGGCCAACGACAGGGAGCGCCTGCTGCCATGAGCCTGCCGGACATCCCGCAAACCAACTCCCGGCGCGAGATGCGCAAGGCGCTGATCCGCCTGCGCATGGAAATGCACCGCCAGGAAATCCGCCACGAATCCCATCAACTGCTGCAACCCTTGCAGCGGGTCCGTGGCCTTGGCCAGAGCTGGCAACAGGGCTTGGGCATCAAGCACGCGCCGTTGTGGGGCGTGGCTGCCGTGACCCTGTTGGGGTTTCTCACCGGCAAAGGCGCCAAGAGCGGCAGCGTCAGAAACTTCGCCCGGCTGGTGCGGCTCAGCGCCGGCCTGTTGCCGCTGATCAAGCTGGTCATGCAAGGTTCTTCGAACAAGCACTGAGCCGGCGCCATCTGGCTGCATTCTTGCAATCATTCCCGCAATAGCTGCGCATCCGACCTCTCCCACGAGAGGTCGGGTCGTGCCTGCCTGTTGCGTCGGCGCAGCGCCAGAATCAACAAGATCAACCAAGGAGGCCCCGTGATCGACGGGCAACCGCTTGCCTGCTTTCAACCCTTCATCGACACCGCCACCGGCCGTATTGCCGGCGTCGAAGCCCTGGGCCGCCTGCGCCAACCGAACGGCCAACTGCTGTCGGTCGGCCCATTGTTCAACGATCCCCGGACCTCCTCGAGCGCCCTGCGGCGGCTCGACCGGCTGATTCGCGCCGACGCCCTGGGCCGCCTGCATGAAGCACCCGCCGACTGGTTCCTGAGCATCAACATCTCGCCCCGCTGGATCAGCCGCCTGCGCGCCGGCCAGCCCTTGCCGAGCCTCAGGCAATTGCAGCAACAGGGCGTCGATCCGCGGCGCGTGGTCTTCGAAATCACCGAACTGAGCGGCAACAGCCAGCGCCTGAGCGAAGTGGTGGCGCGCTACCGCGAAGTCGGCGTGCGGATCGCCATCGACGACTTCGGTGCCGGCTACTCCCAGCTCGACCGGGTGCTGGCCCTGCAACCGGACATTCTCAAGCTCGACATGCGCCTGTTCCAGGCCGCGGCCCGTGGCGGGCCCAGCAGCGACGTGGTCAAGGCCCTGGCGCAAATGGCCGAGAAAACCGGCTGCTGGATCATCGCCGAGGGGGTCGAGAGCGAAACCGAACTCAACTTCGCCCTGGAATGCGGTTCGCGGTATGTCCAAGGTTTTCTGTTTGCCCGGGCCGAGCAGGCGTTCTTCGCCAGCGATGCTTTCGTCGCGCCTTTTGCCCGGGTGCGCCAGCGCTATGTGCAACAGAAACTGGCCGAGCACGAACGCCTGATGCAGATGCGCCAGCAACTCGCGGAGCTGATGACCCTGCTGCAGGACTGGGCCCAGGCCCGGGCCCCGATCGAACGGCTGCCCCAGCTGGATGCCTTTCCCTGGTTGCTGCGTTTCTATCAGTGTGATCGCCACGGCACCCAGCTGACGCCGAACCTGGAATGGCGCCACGACCGCTGGCAGGCCGACCACAGCTACGTCGGCCACAACTGGTCGTGGCGCCCGTACTTCTATCACCTGCTGGCCGAAGGCTGGGACGAGCGGCGGCTGACCCTGTCGAACACCTACCGCGACGCCACCAGCAACCAGTACTGCCTGACCGCCGGGCAGTTCTTCGACAATGGCCAGCGCCTGCTGTTGATCGATATCGATGCCGCGGGGCTTTAGGGTCTGTACGAAAAGTCGGCGAGCGAAGGTCAGGCAAGGCAAAAACAGGCGAGGAACGGCCGGGGTCGCGTTCGACTTTAGGGGCCTAAATGAGCATTCCGAGCCTGTTTTTAACGCAGCATGGCCGAGCGCAGCCACTTTTCGTACAGAGCCTAGTGGCGTGCGTGGTCAGCCCCGTTATTCAGCGTGTTCCCCTTGCAGGCGCTGACGCGAACCGGGAAGCTAGCCCATCAGTCATTCGACGGAGAGACCACGCCTTGGATTGGCATACCCTGCTTACCCGCGAACGCCTCGGAAAGCCGCTGCACAGCCCTGAAGAGCTGGGCCGCAGCCCCTTCCACAAGGACCACGACCGCATCATCTTCTCCGGTGCCTTCCGCCGCCTTGGCCGCAAGACCCAGGTGCACCCGGTGTCCAGCAACGACCACATCCACACGCGCCTGACCCACTCCCTGGAAGTCAGCTGTGTCGGTCGCTCCCTGGGCATGCGGGTCGGCGAGACCATTCGCGACGCCCTGCCCGAGTGGTGCGAACCCAGCGACCTGGGGATGGTGGTGCAATCGGCCTGCCTGGCCCACGACATCGGCAACCCGCCGTTCGGCCACTCCGGCGAAGACGCGATCCGCCACTGGTTCCAGCAGGCCGCCGGGCGCGGCTGGCTGGACGCCATGCACGAAAACGAGCGCAACGACTTCCTCAACTTTGAAGGCAATGCCCAGGGGTTCCGGGTGCTGACCCAACTGGAATACCACCAGTTCGACGGCGGCACGCGGCTGACCTACGCCACCCTCGGCACCTACCTGAAGTACCCCTGGACCGCGCGCCACGCCGACTCCCTGGGCTACAAGAAGCACAAGTTCGGCTGCTACCAGAGCGAATTGCCGTTGCTCGAACAGATCGCCACCAAGCTCGGCCTGCCGCAACTCGAGGAGCAACGCTGGGCCCGCCATCCGCTGGTGTACCTGATGGAAGCCGCCGATGACATCTGCTATGCCCTGATCGACCTCGAGGACGGGCTGGAGATGGAGCTGCTCGACTATGCCGAAGTCGAGTCGCTGCTGCTCGGGCTGGTGGGCGACGACCTGCCGGAAACCTATCGCCAGCTCGGCCCGCGGGACTCGCGCCGGCGCAAGCTGGCGATCCTGCGCGGCAAGGCCATCGAGCACCTGACCAACGCCGCCGCCCGGGCCTTCGTCGAACAGCAGGACGCCCTGCTCAGCGGCACCCTGCCGGGCGATCTGGTGGAGCATATGCACGGCCCGGCCAAGCGTTGCGTGCTCAATGCCAAGGACATTGCGCGCAAGAAGATCTTCCAGGACAAGCGCAAGACCCTGCACGAGATCGGCGCCTACACCACCCTGGAAATCCTCCTCAATTCGTTCTGCGGCGCCGCGCTGGAACAGCACGGCGGACGCACGCCGTCGTTCAAGAACCGGCGGATTCTCGACCTGCTGGGCAACAACGCGCCGGATCCGAACGGCTCGCTGCATGCCTCCTTCCTGCGCATGATCGACTTCATCGCCGGCATGACCGACAGCTACGCCAGCGAAATGGCCCGGGAAATGACCGGGCGTTCCAGCCCGCAATGACCCGCCGTCGAGCGGCTACCTCGCGTTATCGAGGTGGCCGTTCGAACGGTTTCTCGTGAGTCGACAACTAAGGGATTCCCCTAGTCTGTTGTAAGGCAGTAACCGGACACCGCCGTTACTTCAACTTTGACATCCCGGCCATTTCACACTGCATTGAGAGTGCCGTTCACTTCCAGCAAGTTCGCCAGGCGCCATCCAGATCGACAATATTCCACGCAACCGCACCCAGCTAGAGCACTTGCTCTATAACTAGCGATATTGGCCGATACATGCCGTCCGACAAGCAAGCCAACTAGGCTGAATTAAACAGATCGTTAACGACACAACCAAACATCCTACCTTTACCTTTCGATACATCTGCCTAGCCTTCAGGCAGAAACCCTTGCAGCACAAGGCCCCTACGGATCCCCCACGATTACAAATTCCGTACAAATCGACTTTATCGTTTCCGCTAGTCTCGAACCGTAATGGGTTAACCAGGATTAATTTCACTCCGCGACAGATCGTTCCCCTTTCATGACCCTGCCCGAATGATCGGTGCAAAAAACAAATAGCAAGCGAACTAAGTACCCACACTAAAACTTCGGCTTCACCTGTTAGTTCAGCAGGCATTTGCAAAATAATTTCACCCCTCGCTGTAACAAAGAGCACGCCCAGGACTCAAGCGTCAAAATGGAAGTGAGTACACGGAATGAATCCGTGTCGATAAGTTGTTCCCGCACTTCCTCATCCGTTTTCCACTATTAAGGATGTCGAGTGCCCTATACGTCCTCAAGTCACCCAAGCTGTCACTCTGGCCTGCGCGGCTGGTTGCTGCTCTCGCTGCTGGCCGGGGCCCTGCCCGTGGCCGCCGCCGATATGCCACAACCGGGTCAGGAAGCCCTGCGCCTGCAGCAACAGCAACAGCGCGACCTGCAACAACTGCAGCTGGAACAGCGCCAGCGCCAGTTGCAGCGCGGCAGCTTCGGTACGCCGGCGGTGACTCCCACCGAAACCGCCCACGGTGGCGAGGATGAACAGTGCTGGGCCCTGAGCGGCACGCGGATCGCCGGTGTCACGCTGTTCAAGAAAGACCGGCTGAACCGCCAGCTCGAACCCTATATCGCGCCCTGCATGGGCGTGAACGGGATCAACCGTCTGTTGGCGCAGATCACCCGGATCTATGTCGAGGCCGGTTACATCGCCAGCCGCCCGTACCTGAGCAGCGCCCCCGCCGCTGGCCATTCGCTGGATATCGTGGTCGACGAAGGGTATGTCGAGGCCGTCGAGCTGGCCGACCAAAGCCTGCCGGTTTCCCTGGCCGGAGCCTTTCCCGGCATGCTCGGCGAACCGCTGAACCTGCGCGACCTGGAACAGGGCCTGGACCAGCTCAATCGCCTGCGCTCCCTCGACCTGACCGCCGATATCGCCCCCGGCAGCCAGCCCGGCGCCTCGCGGATCATCCTGCGCTCGCGCAGCAGCGGCGCTTCGCGCTGGGCCCTGGGGCTGGGTGTGGATAACCTCGGCAGCGCCAGTACCGGGCGCGATCGCAACTCCGTCAACCTGAGCCTCGACAGCCCGCTGCAACTCAACGACGCGCTCAACCTCAACTTCAGCGACACCCTCAATCACGGTCCGCGCTACAGCCGCAGCGCCAGCGTTTTCTACTCGATCCCCTACGGCTACTGGACCTACAGCCTGTTCGCCAGCCATGCCGAGTACCGTGCGCCGTTCAAGCTCAGCAGCGTGACCTTCTACAACAGCGGGCGCACCGACCTGCTCAGCCTGCGTGCCGACCGCGTGCTGTGGCGCGACCAGGGCCACCAGTTGAGCGCCAACCTGCAACTGGCCCACAAGGATGTCGACAGCTACCTGGAGAAGGTCCGCCTGGGCATCCAGAGCCCGACCCTGACCGTGGCCGAAGCCGGGCTCAACCTGTTCTGGCTCGACAGCGCGGTGTGGAACCTCGACGTCAATTATGCCCAGGGCCTGACCTGGTTCGGCGCCGACCGCGACTCGCAACAGGTGCAGAAAAACCTGCCGCAGGCGCAGTTCCGCAAGTACCGCGCCAGCCTCAGCCAATGGCGCAATGGCCGCTTCGGCAGCCAGCCCTGGCAGTGGCAGAGCCAGTTGTCACTGCAGTACAGCCCCGACCCGCTGCCGGCCATCGAACAACTGCTGGGCACCGACGACTCCGCCGTGCGCGGCTATCGAGAAAACAGCGCCTCGGGCGCCATCGGCGGGATCTGGCGCAACACCCTGCACCTGCCGTTGCAGAACGATCTGCCGGTCAAGCTGACCCCGCGCCTGGCCTTCGACCACGGCCGGATCAAGGCGCAAGAGGGAGCCAGCAGCGAGCGCCTGAGCAGCGCCAGCATCGGCCTGAACCTGAGCTGGAAGAACGTGCAAGTCGACGTCGACTACCAGCACAGCCTGGAAACACCCGACCGTTTCCACCATGAATCGCCCACCTGGCTGACCCGCCTGAGTGTGCAGATCTGAGGTTCCGCGAACCGTGCATCAGCCTGAAAAAAACAGCCGAGCCTGAACACCACAGCAGCGTTGCAACGAACAACGCGCACTGCCACTCGGCCCACACATAGAGAGCTTCTTATGCCCGACAACACATCTGTGTTTCACCTGTCCCCCAGGGGCAAACTGCGCCTGGCCATCGCCAGCCTGCTTCTGGTCTCCCATCTGCCGCAGGCGCTGGCCGGCGGCATCACCGTGGCCCCGGGCCCGGGCGGCATCCCGCAGCTGCAGAACCAGAACGGGGTGCCTATCGTCAACATCGTCGCGCCCAATGGCGCCGGGCTCTCCCATAACCAGTTCCTCGACTACAACGTCGATCGCCAGGGCGTGGTGCTGAACAACGCCCTGCAAGCCGGCGCCTCGCAACTGGCCGGGCAGCTGGCTGCCAACCCGCAGTTCCACGGCCAGGACGCCAGCGTGATTCTCAACGAGGTGATCAGCCGCAACGCCTCGGCGCTCAACGGCACCCAGGAGATCTTCGGCCGCGCCGCCGACTATGTGCTGGCCAACCCCAACGGCATCTCGGTCAACGGCGGCAGCTTCATCAATACGCCGAACGCCAGCCTGCTGGTCGGCCGCCCCGAGCTCAACGACGGCAAGCTGCAAGCCCTGAGCACCCGTGACGCCAAGGGCCAGTTGACGGTCGAGGGCCGAGGCCTGAGCAACACCAAGGGCAGCATCAACCTGATCGCCCCACGCATCGACAGCCAGGGCGACCTTACGGCCGGCGACCAGCTCAACCTCACCGTCGGGCGCAACCGCGTGGACCCGGCCAGCGGCAAGGTGCTCAGCACCGACCCGGCCGGTAACACCCAGGAGCAGCGCATCGACGCCAGCCTGTTCGGCGCCATGCAGGCCGGACGCATCAACATTGTCAGCACCGCCGAAGGCGCGGGCGTGCGGGTCGGCGCGGTGCAGGTCAAGGGCGACAACGGGGTGAATATCGCCTCCGCCGGCGACCTGCACATCAGCGGCCAAGCCAGGCCCGACAGCCTCGACGCCACCCGTGCCGGCGTGCACAGCAGCCAGGGCGACGTGCAGTTGCGCAGCGGCCAGGACCTGACCCTCGCCGCCACCGATGTCAGCGCTCGCGACATCAAGCTCGACGCCGGGCGCAACCTCACCCTGAGCGCCATCGAAAGCCGCAAGCTCCAGGAAAAGCGCGAGCAGTGGCACAACAGCACCATCGGCATCACCTGGGAAACCTACGACCGTACCCTGACCGACAGCGACAGCCGTCAACACGGCAACCAACTGACCGCCCGCCGCGATGCCGAGCTCAAGGCCCGCGCCAACACCGAAATCCAGGCCAGCCAGATCAAGGCGGAAAAAAACCTGACGGTCGACAGCGGTGCCGACCTGCGCCTGACCGCCGCCACCGAAACCCACGAACAACGCGATCAGGGCCGGCACCGCAAGCACCTGTGGAAAGCCGACTGGGACAAGTCCAGCAGCGAGCAACGCAGCATCACCAGCCAACTGGAGGCTGGCGACGACCTGCAACTGACCAGCGGCAAGCAACTGCAACTGCAGGGCGCCGAACTGGCTAGCACCAATATCCAGCTGACCGGGCGCCAAGTGGACATCACCAGCGCCAGCCGCACCCAGAGCAACAGCGACAAGTCCTACTCCGGCGACCTGGTCGGGGGCAGCTTCTTCGGCAAGAACGGCGACGGCGACAAGGGCAAGACCCTGAACAAGGGCAGCAAGGTCAATGCCAAGGGCGACCTGATCGTCAAGGCCGACGAAGTCCGCATCAGCGGCAGCCAGGCCCGTGGCGGCAAGCAGGCCAGCGTGATCAGCGAAAACGGCTCGCTGATCATCGACGGCGTGCAGGACCGCTCCCACGACAACAGCTACAGCAAGGACAGCAAGTTCTTCGGCATCACCAAGGACGAAAGCCGGCAGAACCGCAAAGACAGCACCACCGTCACCAGCGACCTGCGCTCGGACAGCAACCTCGAGCTTAAAAGCACCCAGGACATCGCCATCAGCGGCGCCCAGGTGGCCGCGACCGGCGAGCTCAAGGCCGAGGCCAGCGGTGACATCAAGATCGACTCGGCGCAAAACAGCTCGCAGAGCGAAAGCACCACCCACACCCGTGGCTTCGACGCCTACGCCAAGGAAAATGCCCCGGGCACCCGGCAATACCGCGCCGGCGTGCGTTACGAAGACCAGCAGAAAACGGTCAAGACCGACGACACCCAGCAACAGGGTTCGAGCCTCAGCGGCGGCAGCCTGCAAGTCGCAGCGGGGGGCAACCTGAGCGTCAAGGGCGGCAACCTGAAAGCCACCCACGGCGATGCCAGCCTCAGCGGCCAGCAGGTCGAGTTGCTGGCCGATCACGACCAAAAGAGCAGCAGCACCGACACCCGCACCACCGGCGGCGGTTTCTACTACACCGGCGGCCTGGACCGCGCCGGCAACGGTGTGGAGTTCGCCCACAGCAGTACCCAGGACACCCGCGATACCCGCACCGCCAACACCACCGGCATCAATGCCACCGGCAACCTGACCATCAAGGCCGGCAACGCCCTGGTGACCGAGGGGGCCCAGGTCAAGGCCGGCGACAAGCTGCTAGTGAAGGCCGAGCAGGTCGACAACCGCGCGGCGCACGACAGTGAGTCCACCAGCCACAAGGAAAACACCTGGAGCGCCGATATCGGCGCCAACGTCGAATACAAGGGCCTGACCCGCCCGGTGGAAAAAGCCATCGAAGGCGTGGCCCAGCGCAAGTTCCATCAACCGGGCCTGCTCGATGCCCTGGAACAACCCAATGTTGGCCTGGATGTGGAAGTCGGCCACCAGAACAAACAGCGCACCGAGCAAGGCAGCACCGCCGTGGTCAGCCAGTTCACGGGTGGCCAGGTCGAGGTCAAGGTCGCCGGCCAACTGCAGGATGAAGGCAGCCGCTACGAGGCGACTCAAGGCGCGCTGAAGATCGACGCTGGCAGCCAGGTGGCCAAGGCCGCCAGCGATACCCACAGCAGCAGCGAGCAGGCGCTGGACGCCAAGGCCGGCGTGCGGGTCTACACCACCACTGGCGAGGACGTGAACGTGCGTGGCAGCGGCGCCGGCGGCAGCAGCGACAAGCGCAGCGACAGCAGCAAGGCGGTAGTCGGCAGCTATGTGGGCAAACAGGGTGTGGACATCGCGCTGAACGGCGATGGCCAGTACGAAGGCAGCCGGTTCGATGGCGGCGACGCCGGCGTCAAGCTGCACAGCGGCGGCGAACTGGCGCTGAACCAGGCCAATGACCGGCAGAACAGCAGCGACTCCAGTCTGCGCGGCGATGCCTCGCTCACCGTCGGCAGCGCACCGGGCGCCAACGGCAATAACCTCAACCTCGGCGCCGGCGTACAACTGGACCACAAGCGCCTGGATCAGCAGGACAGCCAGGCGCGGGTAGCGACTATCCAGGGCAAAGGCCCGGTCGAATTGACCAGCGGCGGCGACCTGATCCTCCAGGGCACCACCATCGGCAGCAAGACCGCCAAGACCGGCGACATCAACCTGAACGCCGGCGGCAAGCTCGACCTGCAGGCCGCGGTCGATACCCATAGCAGCCAGGGCAGCAACCTCGGTGGCGGCCTGACGGGCGGCGCCAGCAAGACCAGCAGCGAGCAGAGCAGCGGCAAGAGCGCCAACCTGAGCGCCAACTTCAACATCGGCCGGGTCTCGGAACAGGACCAGAACCAGACCGGCGGGCAACTGCACAGCAATGGCCAGGTAACACTCGCCAGCGGCTCCGACAGCACTACCGCGCTGCACCTGCAGGGCACCCAGATCGAGGCCAAGGGTGTCACCCTCAGCGCCGACCAGGGCGGGATCTACCAGGAGTCGGCGCAGTCCACCCAGGCCCACAACAACTGGGGCCTGACCCTGGGCGCCGGCGGCAACGGCGGCAAGACCACCCGGGCCGACGCCGGCGAACACGACTCGCCGAAAACCGATCGCGGTATCCACGCCCGGGCCAAGATCGACGTCGAGCAACTGCACAGCAGCACCCAGCACAACAGCCTGATCAAGGCCGACCAGGTGACGCTCAATAGCAACGGCGACACCCATCTGGCGGGGGCGCGCATCGACGCCAATCAGGTCGATGGGCGGATCGGTGGCGATCTCAAGGTAGAGAGCCGCAAGGACCAGCTCAGCAGCACCACGGTCAACCTCGACGCCCGCCTGGATGCCGAGAAAAACCAGCCTGGCGTGGTCGACAAGCTGACCAAACAGACCGGCCCGCTCAAGGACAAGCTGCAGGCCAAGGCCGAAGGCGGTTTCGACAAGCACCGCGAGAAGCTGGAAAACGTCGTCGACAAAGGCACCGAACGCCTGACTGCGGCCAAGGACAACCTGGTGAACAAGGCCGAAATCGCCAAGGAACGCCTGGGCGAGAAATTCACCCGCAGCGGCAGCTATGACGTCAACCCGGAACCCAAGGGCGCCTTCGGTCGCGGCGTGGACAAAGCCAAGAGCTACCTCGCCGACAAGACCGAAGCCTTGGGCGATCGCTTCTCCAGCCTCAAGGAACGGGTCTGGCCGAAAACCAGCGACAGCTACGCCGTCAGCGAGAAAACCGGCGCTGGCAGCAAGCTGACCAACACCGCGCAAGGCGTGCTGTTCGGCGACAAGAGCGGCAACACCTCCTACACGCCGACCCTGAACCTGAATGTCAGCCGTCAGAGCAAGGACAGCGTGGCAGAGGCTTCTGGCATCAGCGGCAGCCGCGGGGTCAACCTGCAGGTGTCGGGTGAAACCCAGCTGAGCGGCGCGCGGATCGGCGCCAGCGAAGGCAAGGTCGACCTCGGCGGCTCGACCGTCAAGAGCACCGCACTGGCGGGCACGGATTACCGCGCCGACGTCGGGCTCAACCTGTCGAAGTCGCCGGTCAACCTGGTCCTCGGCGCCAAGGATGAGCTGACCCGCAAGCAGGACGACGCCACCCGCAACGACCAGGCGTTCAACCTGGGGCCGCTGCGCGTCGGTGGCCATAGCGACAGCCAGCTACTGCAGGCCGGCATCGATCAGAAAGCGCCCTGAGGCAAGCGCTCCGTGATCGGCTGCCCCCCATGAACGGGGGGCAGCCTTGCCTGGCTCCCTTCTCTTCTCAGCGCCCTTTATTGCCCTGCGAAAAAGTGCACTAAACCTCCAACATCTCCTTACCTTTTACATGGCTGGATACTCATTCCTACTTTCAACTGAAAAACCGCTGTAATCCGAAACCGTCTTTCATGTAAGAACTGCCTTATTGTCCCCAACCCCGCCTTAACCCGCATATATCCACTGTCCTGCCTGCGCTAAGGTCCAGACCTGTATTTATTTCCACGGGTTTGACCATGAGTTCTGTTTTCATCATCGATGACCATCCCGTTATCCGACTGGCTATCCGCATGTTGCTGGAACATGAGGGTTATAAAGTCGTCGGCGAAACCGATAACGGTGTCGATGCCCTGCAAATGGTTCGCGACAGCATGCCGGACCTGATCGTGCTCGATATCAGCATCCCCAAGCTCGACGGGCTGGAACTGCTGCTGCGTTTTGGCGCCCTGGACAAGTCCTTGCGGGTGCTGGTGCTGACGGCGCAATCGCCGGCCCTGTTCGCCGCGCGCTGCATGCAGGCCGGGGCCTGCGGCTATGTGTGCAAGCAGGAAGACCTGAGCGAAGTGCTCAGCGCCATGAAGGCGGTGCTATGTGGTTACAACTACTTTCCGAGTCATGCCCTGCAAACGCCGCGTCAGGATGAAACGGCAAACAACGAACTGAGCCGCTTGATGTTGCTCAGCGATCGGGAATTGATGGTGTTGCAACTTTTTGCCAAGGGCAGCACCAGTACGCAAATAGCCAACAGCATATTCCTCAGTGGCAAGACCGTCAGTACCTATAAAAAAAGAATCATGCACAAACTTCGCGCGACTTCCATGGCGGAACTTATCGAGTTGGCACAACGTCACGAACTGGTGTGAGAAACAGGATGTTCAAACCCATTCTTTATTATTTAACCCTGACGGCCACGGCAGTTTCGCTGTTCCTGTTGTTTGGCCTGGTCGAGGCCGGGCAACCAGAGTCCGCAATGACATCCCTCCCTCAGTGCCCAGACACGGCGCCTTGTCTTGAATCGGCCGCCGCCCCGCCTCTCGATAACGGCCATCGCGGGCTGCTCCTGCTCGCAGGCCTGGGGCTCGGCGTGCCGCTGCTGGCGTCCCTGGGCTGGAATGCCTGGCTGCACCGGCGACTGACCCAGCAGCAACAGGCCACCCAAGACTTCAGGCAGAAGCTTGCATTCATGCAGGCCTGGATCGATGGCGTGCCGCATCCGACTTACGTTCGCGACCGCCAGGGCCTGCTGCAAAGCTGCAATGCCAGCTACCTGGAGCGCTTCGCCGCCCGGCGCGAAGAGGTCATCGGCAAAAGCCTGTTGCAGGGACTTTTGGACGATCCCCAGCAGGCCCGCGAATATCACACCGACTACCAGCGCGTCATGGCGCAAGACGGCCCGCTGCTGCGTGACCGACCACTGCACCTGAACGCAGAGGAACTGACCGTCCAGCACTGGGTCCTGCCCTACCGGGACGCGAACGGCGAGGTCCAGGGCATCATCGGCGGCTGGGTCGATATCAGCGAACGCCATCGGCTCAGCGACAGCCTCAAGGCCGCCCTACAACAGGCCGAAGCGGCCAGCCTGGCGAAAAGCGCTTTCCTGGCCAGCACCAGCCACGAACTGCGCCGCTCCATGAATGCCCTGACCGGTGCGCTGGAACTGCTGCGGCAGCGCTCCGACAGCCAGTCCCAGGATCGTCCGGTCATTGAAATGGCTTATTGCTCGGCCCGGGCGATGCAGGGCCTGGTCGACGACACCCTCGATATCGCCCGCATCGAATCGGGGTGCCTGGACCTGGCGCCCGAATGGCTCGAGCCGCGCGCCCTTGTCGAATCCATCGTCAGGGAATTCGACAGCCAGGCCTGGGAGAAGCACCTCAAGTTGCTACCGACCTTCCACTCCAGCGTCGAGCCGGTCGATGTGCTGCTCGACCCGCTGCGTTTCAAGCAGGTCCTGGGCAACCTGCTGCACAACGCGATCAAGTTCACCGAACAGGGTCAGGTCAAAATCCATCTCGACCTGCAAGCGGCCACGCAGCCGCAACAGGTGCGGCTGATGCTGCAAGTGACGGACAGCGGCATCGGCATCGACGAGCAGGATCAGCACAGGCTATTCGAACCCTTCTTCCAGGCCCAGGCTCGCACCCCATCCAGATCTGACGGCGCAGGGCTGGGCCTGACCATTTGCCGCCACCTCTGCGAGCTCATGCAGGGCACGCTGCAACTGACCAGCCAGCCGGGCATAGGCACGGAAGTCCGGGTCCTGTTGCCGCTGGCCTGTCAGCCAGCGCGAAAACCCGCGCCCCTCGTCGAGCCACTCATTGTCCCTGCCACCCGGGCCTTGAACGTACTGGTGATCGATGACCATGCGACGGACCGCCTGCTGCTGAGCGAACAACTGCACTTTCTCGGGCACCGCTGCCGCACCGCCGAAGACGTCGAGCAAGGCTTCGAGCTCTGGTGCAAGGGGTTCTTCGACCTGCTCATCGTCGATTGCAACATGCCGGGCATGCACGGCTACGACCTGGTCCGCGCCATCCGCGAGCATGAACGCCTGGAGTCCCGCGCGGCTTGCCGGGTATTGGGGGTGACCGCCAGCCCCAGGCCGCAAGAGAGACAGCAGTGCGAACAGGCCGGCATCGATGACTGCCTGTTCAAGCCTGTCGGCCTGGCGACCCTCGGCCATAAACTGGCGGGCCTGCAACCGCGGCCCTGGAATGGCGTGTTCAGCCTGAAGGCGCTGCGCACCCTGTCCCGCGGCAAACCGCAGTTCGCCCTGCGCATCCTTACCGAACTGCTGCATTGCAGCTACCGGGACCGCCAGCAACTGATGGCCCTGCCCTGCGAGCCCCCGCCCCAGGCACTGGCGGAACTGGCCCACAAGATCAAGGGCTCGGCCCTGATGGTGCAGGCAAAAGACCTTGAAACGCAGTGCGAAGCCCTTGAGCAGGCCGTTCTGGAAAACGCGGACAGGCAAACCCTGATGCAGCGCAGAACCGCCCTGGAACAGGCCATGCTCAAGCTCGAACGGGCCCTGCTGTGGCAAATCGATCAACAGCACAGCACGGCCACGACCTGATCCCCATCGCCAGCGCAGCAACTTGTGGTGCGGCTAGTTGCCAGACAAATATCAAAAAGCCACTATCCTGTCAGTCGGCCCCAAAAGCCTCATGGCAATGCAATTCGCAACGCCCCCCGGAGCTGCCTCCCCTGAGCGCAATGCACCTGCCTTAACTATGCTCAAACGTTGAGTTGCGCATCACGCGCCCCCTGGAGAGAGCTGCAATGCCAAGCACGCTGTCGTTCGATAAACGCCGATTTCCTCTCCATGTGCATATCAGCGTGATGTTCACCTGCCTGCTTCTGCTGACCGGCGTGGTGCTGGGCTTTTTCAATTACCAGCAGACCACCCGCATCATCCTTTCCAGCAGTGAAAAACTGTTCCAGCGCATCGAACAGGATGTGCAACTGGACCTGAAAGCGACCTACGAACCGATTCGCCATCTGCTCAGCCTGCTGGTGGGCAACCCGGCCATCCAGGCCGGCGACCTCGAGCAACGCCTGGCGCTGCTTGGGCCTTTCAGCCAATCGCTCAAGGACAACCCCGACCTGGCCTCACTCTATGTGGGTTATGCCGATGGGGATTTTTTCATGGTCCGGCCCTTGCGCACCCAGGCTTTGAAACAAGCTCGCCAGGCCCCTGAAGCCGCGGCCTACGAAGTCTGGAGCATCGAGCCAGACCGCCACACCGGGCAACTGCATTCGCAGTCGCTGTTCTACGACGCCAGCCTCGGCCCCGTCAGCCGCCGCGACAACCCCCAGGAATCCTACGACCCGAGCGCCCGCAACTGGTTTGCGGGCGCCAAGGACGACACCGATCAGATCACCACCGAGCCCTACGTCTTTTTCTCGACCCGCAACGTCGGCACCACCCTCGCCCGCCGCAGCGGCAACCAGGCGGTGATTGGGGCCGACCTGACCCTGGAACAACTCTCGGCGACCCTGGCCAAGCATCGGGTCACGCCCAGCACCGAAATCGCCCTGGTGGATGGCAATGGCCATGCCGTGGCTTATCCGGACAGCCGTCGCCTGATCGCCGAAGAACAGAGCGCCCGGCTGATCCGCGCCAACGACCTGAACCCGGCTCTCGACGCGTTGCTGCAGGGCAAGGCCCTGGGCAACCGCCTGCGGCTCGGGGATCGCCAATGGATAGTTGCCAGCCGGCACCTGCAGGAAGGTGGGCCCGGTGGGTTGCAGCTGGCGCTGCTGGTGCCCGAGGACGAGTTGCTGACGGACGCCTATCGCCTGCGCTGGCAAGGCGCACTCATCACCTTGGGCATTCTGCTGTTGTGCCTGCCGCTCGGCTGGCTGACCTCGCGCGTGCTGGTCAGGCCGCTGCGCGCCCTGGTGCAGGAAGCCGATGCCATCCGCAGCTTCGATTTCGATTACCCGCTGACCCGCCGCTCACCCGTGCTGGAAATCGACCAGTTAAGCGTGTCGATGGCCCGCATGAAGGAAA
The DNA here is from genome assembly GCF_003945765.1 of Pseudomonas chlororaphis subsp. chlororaphis. Lineage (NCBI taxonomy): Bacteria > Pseudomonadati > Pseudomonadota > Gammaproteobacteria > Pseudomonadales > Pseudomonadaceae > Pseudomonas > Pseudomonas chlororaphis. The sequence goes on from NZ_CP027712.1 coordinate 4,878,210, forward strand.
CCCTCGCCAGCTTTTTCGAGATCACCGCCAGCCTTTCCGCGGAAACCCGCTTCGACCCGCTGCTGCAACGGGTGTTGGTTGAAACCATGAAGATCGGCCAGGCCCAGGCCGGGCTGATCTACCTGCGCGAAAACGATGGCATGAACCTCAAGCCCCACGGCCTAATCATCGCCGATGTTGTCCAGGACCTGCAGGCGTTCGATGTACGCAGCCAGGACATCCAGCACGAGGCAAGCCCCGCATGGCTGCGGCAACTGGCGAACGGCGAGAGCCTGGTCACGACCCTGGGGTTCGAGCAGGCGGCCGACCTGCAAGGCGTACTGCTGGCGATGAACTGCCCCAGCGTGCACCTGATCGGTATCCGCCTGCACAATCGCCACAACGAAACCGTCGGCATCCTTGTGCTGCTGCTGGCCGACAGCGGCCAGGAAGCCGACCTGGAAAAACTCGGCCCGGACCGCGTCGCGTTCCTGCAGGCGGTTTCCGGCGCCGCGGCGGTCAGCATCGACAGCCAGCGCCTGCAGAACCGGCAAAGACAATTGCTCGACGCCTTCATCCAGCTGCTGGCCGGGGCGATCGACGCCAAGAGCCCTTACACCGGCGGGCATTGCCAGCGGGTGCCGGCGCTGACGCTGATGCTCGCCCAGGCCGCCGCGGCCAGCCAGCAGCCGGCGTTCAGCGCCTACCAGCCCAGCGAAGATGAGTGGGAGGCCTTGCATATCGCCGCCTGGTTGCACGATTGCGGCAAGATCACCACCCCCGAGTACGTGGTCGACAAGGCCACCAAGCTGGAAACCCTGAACGACCGCATCCATGAAATCCGCACCCGCGTCGAGGTACTCAAGCGCGATGCCTGGATCGACTACTGGCAGGCTCGCGCCCAGGGTGGCGATGAGGTTTCCCTGGCCGCGACCCGCGATGCAAGCCTGGTGGAACTGGACGACGACTTTGCCTTTATCGCCCATTGCAACCTGGGCACCGAAGCCATGGGCGAGGCCGATCTGCAACGGCTGGCGAGGATCGCCCAGCGCACCTGGAGCCGGACGCTGGACGACCGCCTGGGCGTGTCATGGGAAGAAAACCACCGCCAGCAACGCACACCGCCGCCGACCCTGCCGGTCACCGAACAGTTGCTGGCCGACAAGCCCGAGCAACTGATCGAACGCAACCCCGCCGAGCTGATCCCGGCGGACAATCCCTGGGGCTTCAAGCTCGATGTCCCGCCTTACAAATACAACCGTGGCGAGCTGTACAACCTGAGCATTGGCAAAGGCACGCTGACCCGGGAAGAGCGCTACGTGATCAACCATCACATGGTGCAGACCATCCTGATGCTCAACCACCTGCCCTTCCCCAGCCACTTGAGCAGCATTCCCGAGATCGCCGGCGGCCATCACGAGAAAATGGATGGCAGCGGTTATCCCAAGCAGCTGAAACGGGAGCAGATGAGCCTGCCGGCGCGGATGATGGCGATCGCCGATATCTTCGAAGCCCTGACGGCGGCGGACCGTCCCTACAAGAAAGGCAAGACCCTGAGCGAAGCGCTGGGCATCATGGCAACCATGTGCCGCACTGCCCATATCGATCCGGAACTGTTCGAGCTGTTCATCCAGACCGGGATCTACCAGCAGTACGCCGACCGCTTCATGGAACCGCAGCAGATCGACGGGGTAGACCCCGAGGCCGTGCTGGGCAAGGCCGGGCTCAGGGGCTGACGAGGCTCAGCAGTCGGTCAGGCGCAGGAAGATCGCCGCCAGGCGCTCGATGCCGGCCTGGTCCTCAAGGGTGAAACGGGCGATTTTCGGGCTGTCCAGGTCCAGCACGCCGAGCAGCCGCCCTTCTTTGACCAGGGGCACCACCAGCTCACTGTTGGAAGCGCTGTCGCAGGCGATATGCCCGGGGAACGCGTGCACATCCTCGACCCGCTGGGTCTGCAGGCTCGCCGCGGCCGCGCCGCACACACCACGACCGAAGGGAATGCGCACACAGGCGATCTGGCCCTGAAACGGGCCGAGCACCAGTTCCTCGTTGCGATTGAGGTAGAACCCGGCCCAGTTCAAGTCGTCCAGCTGGTTGAATAGAAACGCCGAGAATTGCGCGGCGTTGGCGATGAAATCGCGCTCGTCGGCCAGCAACGATTCCAGCTGGGCGCACAGCAAGGCATAGCCGTCCAGGCCTTTGCCGGTGTTCTGCAGATCGATCATGATTTTTGCTCCAACAACTTCAAACCTACCCAGTAGCGCGCGAACTGATACGCGCAGCGGCCATTGCGATTGCCTCGGCCGGTGGCCCAGCGCACGGCGAGGATGTCCAGGGCTTCGTCACGCTGCCATTGCAGGCCGGCCTTGCCTCCCAACTCGCCGATCCAGTGCTCGACCACGTTCAGGTAGTGCTCCTGGGTGAAGGGGTAGAACGACAACCACAGGCCAAAACGGTCCGACAAGGCAATCTTGTCTTCCACCGCTTCGCTCGGGTGCAGCTCGCCATCGACGCGCTTCCAGTTCTCGTTGTCGCTTTCCTTCTCCGGAACCAGATGCCGGCGGTTGGACGTGGCGTACAGCAGCACATTGTCCGGGGCCTGCTCCAGCGAGCCGTCGAGCACGCTCTTGAGGACCCGGTAGTCGCCCTCGCCCGACTCGAACGACAGGTCGTCGCAGAACAGCACGAAACGCTGCGGCAGCTTGACCAGTTGCTCCACCACCCGCGGCAGGTCGGCCAGGTGATCGCGCTCGATCTCGATCAGGCGCAGGCCATGCCGGGCATGCTCAGCCAGCAGCGCGCGGACCAGCGACGATTTACCGGTGCCGCGCGAGCCCCACAGCAAGGCGTGGTTGGCCGGCAGGCCGTCGAGAAACTGCCGGGTATTGCGCCCCAGCTGGTCGCGCTGGTTATCGACCCCGATCAGGTCGGACAGGCGCATGTCCAGGCTGACCTCCAGCGGCAGCAGGAAACCGCTGCGGCCTTCACGCTGCCAGCGCGCGGCCAGGCATTGGGTCCAGTCGATGGCTTGTCGCGGCGCGGGCAACAGCGGCTCGATACGCGCCAGAACCGCATCGGCGCGCTCAAGAAAAGCATTCAATCGAGATTCCACGACTTCTCCTCGGGCAGGTTCCCAGTAATGATGTGGCACGCAGACGCAACGACCTTGCGCATGCCAGGTCTACCGCAGGCGAACGGCGCCGAGCCCTGCCGGCACACACTGATGATCAGCTATGCTTGCCCAGCGAAGGGAAACGGAAATTGGTTCAACACCCCATGGACATCAAGTTCACCAACCGCCTGTCTTACAAGCAAGCCAGGCTCACTGTGCTGGTCGGTTTTGTCCTGGGGACGGCGCTCAGTCTGCTGCAAATCGGCATCGATTATGCCAGTGAAGATGCCTCCATCAACCGGGAAATCAACGCGCTCCTGGAAATCAGCCACAATCCGGCCTCGCGTATCGCCTACAACATCGACGCCGAGCTCGCCCAGGAGCTGACGCTCGGCCTGCTGCGCTCGCCGGCGATCATCCGCGCCCGGCTGATCGACAACAACGACACTTTGCTGGCCAACGTCACCCGGCCGGCCCAGCAAAGCCCCTACCGGATGCTCAGCGACTTCCTGTTCGGCGCCAAGCGCGAGTTCCAGGACCGCCTTTACCTCGACCACCTGCCCTCGGAATCCCTCGGCGTCCTGCACCTGGAAGTCGACACCTACTCGTTCGGCAGCCGCTTCCTGCGTCGTGCGGAAATCACCCTGATCAACGGTTTCGTGCGCAGCCTGATCCTCACCGGGCTGCTCCTGGCGCTGTTCTACGTGATGCTGACCAAACCCCTGGTCGGCGTCATTCGCGAACTCAGCGGGCGCGATCCGCGCAGCCCCGACCAGACCCGGCTGGACTTCCCGCCCAGCCACGAACAGGACGAGATCGGCGTGCTGGTCAAGGTCGCCAACCAGCAGTTCGACAACATGGCCACCGAGATCCAGCAACGGCGCAATGCCGAAAACCGCCTGACCGACTATCTCGGGCAGCTGGAAAACATCGTCTCGGCACGCACCACCGAGCTCAAGGCGATCAACGACCGGCTGAGCCAGTCCAACGAAGAACTGGAAGTCGCCCGTAGCACCGCCCTCGACATGGCCCAGGCGCGTGCCGCCTTCCTGGCCAACATGAGCCATGAAATCCGCACGCCGCTCAACGGCCTGCTGGGCATGATCGCCCTGTCGCTGGACAGCCCGCTGAACGCCGAACAACGCCAGCAACTGTCGATCGCCCACGACTCCGGCAAAGTGTTGGTGGAGCTGCTCAACGATATTCTCGACATGTCCAAGTTCGACGCCGGCCAGCTGGAGCTGGAGCGCATCCCCTTCGACCTCGGGGTACTGGTGGAAGACACCGCCAACCTGCTGTCGCAGAACGCCGCGCCGAGCGTCGAGCTGGCCTGCCTGATCGAGCCGGAGTTTCCGGCCCTGGTCCTCGGCGACCCCACGCGCGTGCGGCAGATCGTCAGCAACCTACTGTCCAACGCCCTCAAGTTCACCCGCTTCGGCCGTGTCGATGTGCGCCTGCGTACGTTCGAGGACGGGGTCAGGATCGAAGTCTGCGACACCGGCATCGGGATCGCCCGCGAGGCCCAAGTGAAGATCTTCCAGCCCTATACCCAGGCCGGTGCCGGGATCACCCGGCAATACGGCGGCACCGGCCTGGGCCTGGCCCTGACCTACAACCTCTGCGAAGCCATGCAGGGGCGCCTGAGCATCAGCTCGGAGGTGGGTTTCGGCAGCCAGTTCTGTGCCGACCTGCCGCTGCCCTGCCACACGCCAGCCAGCCCACCGCCGCCGCTGCACGGCCAGGTACTGGCCATTACCTCCGAAGGCAGTGGCCTGGCCGAACTGTTGAGCGTGCAGTTGCCGTTCTGGGGGCTGGAGTATCGGCGCTGCGATCTCGACGAGTCACTGCTCGGGCAGAAGCCGGACCTGTTGATCACCGACTGCCCGGAATGCCTGTTCGGCCTGCGCCCGACCATCGGCGCACCGATTCTGCTGGTCACCGCCTACGGCAGTTTCCTGCCCAGCGAAGAAGCCAGCGCCCTGGCGCCGTTGCAGCAACAGGCGCGGCCATTGGCGCGCAACGCCCTGTATCAGACCCTGCGCCGGGCCCTGCTGGCCGAAACCGCGGTGATCAATGAAACCCAGCTGGAAACCCTGGCGCCCCTGCGCCGCGCCTTCATCCTGCTGGTGGAGGACAACCCGGTGAACCAACTGGTGGCCAAAGGCATGCTGAGCAAGCTCGGCTGCGAAGTGACAGTCGCCTCTCAGGGCGCCGAAGCCCTGGACGTGCTGGAGCACCAGCATTTCGACCTGGTGCTGATGGACTGCAACATGCCGGTGATGGATGGCTACGAGGCCAGTCGGCAGATCCGCCGCAGCGGCCGCTGGCCGGACCTGCCAATCGTCGCCCTGACCGCCAATGCCATGCCCGAAGAGCGCGAGCGCTGCCGGGCCGCGGGCATGAGCGACTACCTGTCCAAGCCCTTCCGCCGTGAAGAGCTGATTGCCCTGCTGGACCTCTGGGTGCCGACTACGACAGCGCTTTGACCTGGGCCAGCAGACGGTCCAGGCCATGGCGCAATTCGCTCAGGCTGTCGAGGTCGACCCCGCTGTCGCATAACAGCGCCGCCTTGAGCGGCGGCACCTGATCGCGCAGCGCCAGGCCGGCCGCGCTCAGGCTCAGGTGCACCTCGCGCTCGTCGCGGGACGATCGCTGGCGCTGCACCAGTTGCAGCTGTTCAAGGCGCTTGAGCAACGGCGTCAGGGTCCCGGAATCCAGCGCCAGGCGCTCCCCCAGCGCCTTGACCGTCGGCAGCTCGGGGGGCGTGGCCTGCCACTCCCAGAGCACCAGCATCACCAGGTACTGCGGGTAGGTCAGCCCCAACTGGTCGAGCATCGGCTTATAGCCCCGCACCACGGCCCGCGAGGCGGCGTACAGCTTGAAGCACAGCTGGCTGTCGAGTTTCAGCGAATCGGCGAACAGGTCGGTCATTTGAGCAGGGCTTCGATCTCGCCGGTCAGGTCCTGGGGCTTGGTGGCCGGGGCGAAACGCTTGACCAGCGCACCGTCCTTGCCGATCAGGAACTTGGTGAAGTTCCACTTGATGCCCTGGGAACCCAATACCCCCGGCGCGCGTTTTTTCAACTGCACGAACAGCGGATGCGCCTCGGCGCCATTGACGTCGATCTTCTTGAACAGCGGAAAGCTGACGCCGTAGTTCAGCTCGCAGAACTCGGAAATGGCCCCTTCGTTGCCCGGCTCCTGCTTGCCGAACTGGTTGCAGGGAAAGCCCAGCACCACCAGGCCCCGGTCCTTGTAGGTCTGCCACAGTTCTTCCAGGCCCTTGTACTGCGGGGTGAAACCGCACTTGCTCGCAGTGTTGACCACCAGCACGGCCTTGCCGGCGAAGTCGGCCAGGGTCTTTTGCTCGCCCTTGATGGTGGTGCACGGGATGTTCAGCAATGTGTCACTCATGGTGCGGACTCCAGAAATGAAAGGTCCGATAAAAGTAGTACTCAATTAAATTGTGCGCAATTTAATAAATCGAAAAGCGATTCCGAAAAATCGCCTTGGCCGCTCGCTCCGGTCAGCGTGGAACCAGGTCCAGGCACACCGAGTTGATGCAGTAGCGCAGGCCGGTCGGCGGCGGACCGTCCGGGAACACATGCCCCAGGTGCGCATCGCATTTGGCGCAGACCACTTCGGTACGGATCATGCCGTGGCTCAGGTCACGGATCTCGACCATGGCGCTCTCGCCGATCGGCTCGTAGAAGCTCGGCCAGCCGCAACCGGAGTCGAATTTGGCCTTGGAGTCGAATAACGGCGCATTGCAGCAGATGCAGTGATACACACCGTCGGTCTTGGTGGCGTTGTACTTGCCCGAGAACGGCCGCTCGGTGCCTTTGAGGCGGCAGACGTTGTACTGCTCCGGATCGAGCATGGCACGCCATTCTTCAAGGGTTTTTTCCAGCTTTTCCATGGTCCTTCCTCTGCAACTGAAAAAGCCCGATCTGTATCTTTTCCACGGATCGGGCGGCACGTATGATTGCGCCTCGTTAGACGCCAGTCTGGCAGCCGTGTTACACGGGTTCAAACGGATTTTGCCGCCGCGAACCCAGGCTTCAGGCCTGTGTGCAAACGCAGGATTCCCAGTACGGTAGCCCACTCACCGTCTGGATCGTTCATTTTCGGGAACACATCGCCATGCAGGTCAGCAAATCGAACAAGCTCGCCAACGTCTGTTATGACATTCGCGGCCCAGTGCTCAAGCACGCCAAACGCCTGGAAGAGGAAGGCCATCGCATCCTCAAGCTGAACATCGGCAACCCGGCGCCTTTTGGTTTCGAAGCGCCGGACGAAATCCTCCAGGACGTGATCCGCAACCTGCCGACCGCACAGGGCTACAGCGACTCCAAGGGCCTGTTCAGCGCGCGCAAGGCCGTCATGCAGTACTACCAGCAAAAGCAGGTGGAAGGCGTCGGCATCGAAGACATCTACCTGGGCAACGGCGTTTCCGAACTGATCGTCATGGCCATGCAGGCCCTGCTCAACAATGGTGACGAAGTGCTGGTCCCGGCCCCGGACTATCCGCTGTGGACCGCGGCCGTGAGCCTGGCCGGCGGCAACCCGGTGCACTACCTGTGCGACGAGCAGGCCAACTGGTGGCCGGACATCGCCGACATCAAGGCCAAGATCACCCCGAACACCAAGGCCCTGGTGATCATCAACCCGAACAACCCGACCGGCGCGGTGTACCCCAAGGCAGTGTTGCTGGACATGCTAGAGCTGGCACGCCAGCACAACCTGGTGGTGTTCTCCGACGAGATCTACGACAAGATCCTCTACGATGATGCCGTGCACGTCTGCACCGCCTCCCTGGCGCCTGACCTGCTGTGCCTGACCTTCAACGGCCTGTCCAAGTCCTACCGGGTGGCCGGTTTCCGTTCCGGCTGGGTGGCCATTTCCGGTCCCAAGCACCATGCCCAGAGCTACATCGAAGGCATCGACATGCTGGCCAACATGCGCCTGTGCGCCAACGTGCCGAGCCAGCACGCCATCCAAACGGCGCTGGGCGGTTATCAGAGCATCAACGACCTGGTGCTGCCCCCAGGCCGCTTGCTGGAACAGCGCAACCGCACCTGGGAACTGCTCAACGACATCCCCGGCGTCAGTTGCGTCAAGCCCATGGGCGCGCTGTACGCCTTCCCGAAAATCGACCCGAAAGTCTGCCCGATCCACAACGACGAGAAGTTCGTCCTGGACCTGCTGCTCTCGGAGAAACTGCTGGTGGTTCAGGGCACCGCCTTCAACTGGCCATGGCCGGACCACTTCCGCGTCGTGACCCTGCCACGGGTCGATGACCTGGAACAGGCGATCGGCCGTATCGGCAGCTTCCTCAAGTCGTATCGCCAGTAAGCCTTGCAACGCAGTGCGGCCGCCCCGGTCGCACTGCGATTAATTCAGCAACACTTCTGTACTCCCTGCTACGCCTACCCTTCTGTATCTTTGCCTTGCGCCTTGTACCCAGTGGTTGCATGCCTCTGAAGTGCTGCTCGGCTTCCGGTGGCTGCCCAACTGCGACAGAAAGCTCATGCAAGCGTCTAAAATCAGCCTGCAGGACACAGTTTGAAATAGTCACCCGGTTGAATAGGCCGGTGCCGCACCTTATATACCCCGCAGAACGCTACATCTTTAGCATGAGGAGATTTCTACAACCATGATGCGCATCCTGCTGTTCTTGGCCACTAACCTGGCGGTCGTGCTGATTGCCAGCATCACCCTGAGCCTTTTCGGCTTCAACGGGTTCATGGCGGCCAATGGGGTTGATCTCAACCTCAATCAGCTGCTGGTTTTCTGTGCGGTCTTTGGTTTCGCCGGTTCCCTGTTCTCGCTGTTCATCTCCAAGTGGATGGCGAAAATGAGCACCAGCACCCAGATCATTACCCAGCCTCGTACTCGTCATGAGCAATGGCTGCTGCAAACCGTCGAGCAACTGTCCCGCGAAGCCGGGATCAAGATGCCCGAAGTCGGTATTTTCCCGGCCTACGAGGCCAACGCCTTCGCCACCGGCTGGAACAAGAACGACGCGCTGGTTGCGGTCAGCCAGGGCCTGCTCGAGCGTTTCTCGCCCGATGAAGTGAAAGCCGTGCTGGCCCACGAGATCGGTCACGTGGCCAACGGCGACATGGTCACCCTGGCGCTGATCCAGGGCGTGGTGAACACCTTCGTGATGTTCTTCGCGCGCATCATCGGCAACTTCGTCGACAAGGTGATCTTCAAGAACGAAGAAGGCCAGGGTATCGCCTACTACATCGCGACCATCTTCGCCGAACTGGTCCTGGGCATCCTGGCCAGCGCCATCGTCATGTGGTTCTCGCGCAAGCGCGAATTCCGTGCCGACGAAGCCGGCGCACAACTGGCCGGTACCGCGGCAATGATCGGTGCCCTGCAACGCCTGCGCTCGGAACAGGGCCTGCCGGTGCACATGCCCGACACCCTGAATGCCTTCGGCATCAACGGTGGCCTCAAACAAGGCTTGGCTCGCATGTTCATGAGCCACCCTCCGCTGGAAGAACGTATCGACGCCCTGAGCCGTCGTCGCGGCTGATAACGCTGGCAAACACAAAAAAGGGCGACGCAAGTCGCCCTTTTTCATGGCCTGGAAAAAGACCGGGGCTCAGCGCGCCAGCAAGCGATAGACCCGTTCTTCGAGGCGGGTCACGCCGCCCTGGAGAAACTTCCAGCTCTCGCCAAGAATGTCCCGCACCTCCTCGACCTGCAGCTGCCAGCGCTTACCGAGCAAGGCCTTGACCTCGTCATCGAGCACGGCGAAAGGCGGCCCCGCCATCAACTCCTGGTCGTAATCCAGGGTGATCAACAGCCCCTGGCAGCCCTGAGGCAGGACCGATTGCAGATGCGCCGTATACCGCTCACGCATCTGCGGCGGCAAGGCGATCAACGCTGCGCGGTCGTACAACGCCTGGCAGTCGGTGACATCCGTGGCCTGCAGGGCAAAAAAGTCGCCGCACCAGAGCTGGATCGGGCCGTACTCATAGACTTTGAATCCGCCTCGAAGCTCAACCTGCGGCTGCACCTGCTGCTCACTGAAAAAGTCCTGGATGGCCTTCTCCGACAACTCGATACCCAGCACCTGATGGCCCTGGCTGGCCAGCCAGCTCAGGTCCAGGCTCTTGCCGCACAGCGGCACCAGTACCCGCGAACCCGGCGCCAGCTCCAGCTGGGGCCAGTAGCGTTGCAGGTAAGGATTAACCTCGGACAAATGGAAGCCGATCTGATTTTGTTCCCACCGTTTGTGCCAAAACTCCGGCTGCATAAATCACCCTGAAATTCGATCAAAAACCACAAAAACTTATATTAGATTCAGATCAATGATCTGATTGAAGATGGTGCATCTTAACGCTCAGGACCTCATTCATGCTCCCTAGCCTGTTCATCTCCCACGGATCACCGATGCTCGCTCTGGAACCCGGCGCCAGCGGCCCGGCCCTCGCCCGCCTGGCCGCCGAGCTGCCGCGCCCCAAGGCCATAGTGGTGGTGTCGGCCCACTGGGAAAGCCAGGACCTGCGGGTCAGCAGCAATCCGCAACCGCAAACCTGGCATGACTTCGGTGGCTTCCCCGCAGCGCTGTTCGCCGTGCAATACCCCGCCCCCGGCCAGCCTGAACTGGCGGAACAGGTGGCGCAGTTGCTCAGGGCCGACGGCCTGCCGGCGCAGCTCGACGACCAGCGCCCGTTCGACCATGGGGTCTGGGTGCCGCTGTCGCTGATGTACCCACAGGCGGATATTCCGGTGGTCCAGGTTTCCCTACCCAGCCGAATGGGCCCGGCCTTGCAGACCCAGGTCGGCCATGCTCTGTCCAGCCTGCGGCAACAAGGGGTGCTATTGATCGGCTCGGGCAGCATTACCCACAACCTGCGCGAACTGGATTGGCACGCCGGCCCGGAAAGCATCGAGCCGTGGGCCAGGGCGTTCCGCGACTGGATGATCGAGAAACTCGCCGCCAACGATGAAGCCGCGTTGCACGACTACCGTCGCCAGGCGCCGAATGCCGTGCGCAGCCACCCCAGCGATGAACACCTGCTGCCGCTGTACTTCGCCAGAGGCGCCGGTGGCGACTTCAGCATCGCCCATCAAGGCTTCACCATGGGCGCGCTGGGCATGGATATCTATCGTTTCGGTTGATGCCCTTGCCGGGCCCGGAGCATCACGATGCGACAACTGATCCAACCCCCAGGCAAAAAAAATCCCCGCACCAGGCGGGGATTTTTTCGTTCAACCAATCAGCTCAGTACTGATCAGTCTTCGCGATAGCGACGCAGCTTCAACTGCTTGCCGGCCACGCGAGTGTCCTTCAGCTTGGTCAGCAGACGCTCCAGACCTTCCTCCGGCAGCTCGACCAGGCTGAAGCTGTCACGCACCTGGATGCGACCGATGGCTTCGCGGGCCAGGCCGCCTTCGTTGAGGATGGCGCCCAGCAGGTTCTTGGCCGCGATACCGTCACGCGCGCCCAGCGCGGTACGGCAACGGGCACGACCTTCAGCCAGAGGCATCGGCGCGCGACGCTCACGCTCACCGCGATCAGGACGATCGCCGGAACGCTCAGGACGGTCGCCACGTGGCGCGCTGTTCGGCACCAGTGGGCGTTCCTTCTCGATCGCTGCCAGGTTCAGCGCCTGACCGTTGGTGGCCTTGCGCAGCAGGGCCGCGGCCAGGGCACGCGGGCTGCAACCGATATCGGCGGTCAGGCGATCCAGCAGATCACCGTGGGTCGATTCAGCGTCAGCGACCAGCGGCGACAGGCTGTTGGTCAGCTTCTTGATGCGCGCGTCGAGAACGGCTTGAGCGTCCGGCAGGCGAACCTCGGCAACCTTCTGACCGGTTACACGCTCGATCACTTGCAGCATGCGGCGCTCGCGTGGAGTCACCAGCAGCAGCGCACGACCTTCGCGACCGGCACGGCCAGTACGGCCGATACGGTGCACGTAGGATTCCGGGTCGTACGGCATGTCCACGTTGAATACGTGGGTGATGCGCGGTACGTCCAGGCCACGGGCCGCAACGTCGGTCGCCACAACGATGTCCAGGCGGCCATCCTTGAGGGAGTCGATCACACGCTCACGCTGGTTCTGGGCGATGTCGCCGTTCAGCGCAGCGGCCTTGTAGCCTTTGGCTTCCAGGGCACTGGCCAGGTCCAGGGTCGCTTGCTTGGTGCGCACGAACATGATCAGGGCGTCGAAATCTTCCACTTCCAGCAGACTGAGAACGGCAGAAGTCTTCTGGTCAGCGTGAACCAACAGGTGGGCCTGCTCGATCGCGGTGACGGTCTGAGTCTTGCTCTGGATCTTGACGTGTTTCGGGTCCTTCAGGTGACGCTCGGCGATCGCACGGATCGACTGCGGCAGGGTGGCCGAGAACAGTACGGTCTGACGGGTTTCCGGCATGGCCTTGAAGATGACTTCCAGGTCATCCATGAAGCCCAGCTTCAGCATTTCGTCGGCTTCGTCGAGAACCAGATGGTTCACGGTAGCCAGGACTTTTTCGTCGCGACGCAGGTGGTCGCACAGACGGCCCGGAGTGGCGACAACGATCTGTGCGCCATTACGGATTGCTTTCAGTTGTGGGCCCATCGGCGCGCCGCCGTAGACAGCCACAACAGTTACGCCCGGCATTTGCTTGGCGTAGGTTTCGAAAGCGGTTGCAACTTGCAGCGCCAACTCACGGGTTGGGGCCAGGATCAGAGCTTGCGGCTCGCGCTTGGACGGATCAATGCGGTGCAGGATAGGCAGGGCGAACGCGGCGGTCTTACCGGTACCGGTTTGCGCCTGACCAATCATATCGTGACCGGCGAGGATGATCGGGATCGACTGCTGCTGAATGGCCGAAGGCTCTTCATAGCCGGTAGCGACTACTGCAGCGACAATATTGGGATGAAGTTCAAGAGCGGCGAAGCCGCCGATTTCCTGGGTCATGGGTCTGCCTCTAAGTGCATCCGCAAAGACCCATGCTCCAAAGCTGCGCATGCCGTGTAAGACTCAAGAGTCACCCTGGCAGCTTTGTCGGCGGGGATTTGCGAAAACGATTGAAAGAAATGAACGTCAAGGATAGTCCGCGCAGCGGACAAGCAGCCGAAGCTGACTTCGGGGAATTGCATCACCTAAACGAGGCCCGGTTAAAGGCCGGCGCGCACTATACCGGAATTACTCAAAAAAGGGAGTTTTTTTTATCGGAAAAACCCGCTGAATACCTAGTTGTCACAGGCTTTGCGGATAATTCGGCAAAGGTCTATTTTGCACAGGCCCACGCCTGTCGGGGGATGACGCTTAAACGGTTCATCTTGCCGGCCGATACCGTCGGTCCGAGACACTCTTTACCGTCCGAGGAAATGCCCCATGAGCCAGCCCAGTTGCAGTCGCGTCAGCCGTGAACAACGTGGTCATCTCTTCCTCATCGGCCTGGACCGGGTCGCCAAGCGCAATGCCTTCGACCTGCAGCTGCTCGATCAACTCAGCCTGGCCTACGGCGAGTTCGAGGCCAGCAGCGAGGCCCGGGTCGCCGTGGTGTTCGGCCATGGCGAGCACTTCACCGCGGGGCTGGACCTGGCCAACGTCGGGGCGAAACTCGCCGAAGGCTGGCAGGCACCGGCCGGCGGTTGCGATCCCTGGGGTGTCTTTGCCGGGCCGCGGGTCAGCAAACCGGTGATAGTCGCGGTGCAGGGCTACTGCCTGACCATCGGCATCGAGCTGATGCTGGCGGCGGATATCAACCTGTGCGCCAGCAATACCCGCTTCGCCCAGTTGGAAGTGCAACGCGGCATCTTTCCGTTCGGCGGCGCCACCCTGCGCCTGCATCAGATCGCCGGCTGGGGCAACGCCATGCGCTGGTTGCTCACCGGCGACGAATTCGACGCCCATGAAGCTCTGCGCCTGGGGCTGGTGCAGGAGGTAATGGCCAGCGAAGACCTGTTGCCCCGCGCCCTGGCCCTCGCCGAACGGATCGCCTGTCAGGCGCCGCTGGGGGTTCAGGCCACCCTGATGTCGGCCCGACAAGCGCGGCTCGAAGGAGAAAGCGCGGCAGCGCAGGGGCTACCGCCGCTGGTGAAGGCGCTGTTGAACAGCGAGGACGCCAAGGAAGGTGTGCGAGCAATGGTCGAGAAGCGCCCGGGGGTGTTCAAGGGGTGTTGAGCGGCCTGAACCCGTGGTGAATGTGAGGGCCTATCGCGGGCAAGCCTCGCTCCTACAGATGCGCTCGGCCAGCAAACTCAGGTCGCCGGACGGATGCACTTGATCAACGACTGCAACGAATAGCCCAGGCGTGGCGCCAGCGCCTCGGCCCGGGCGCTCAGGCCGTCCATGTCCAGCCCCTGCTCCAGGTCGGACGGCACGATCAGAATCACGTTGCCCTCCTTCACCGGCAGCTCCCAGTAGTGCCGATGGTAAAGCCCGCGCAGCAAGGCTGCACCGAGCGGCTTACCATCGTCGGTGGCCCACTGGTTGATCACCAGCCAGCCGCCCGGGTTGAGGCGCTTCTGGCAGTTTTCCAGGAACCCCCAGGCCAAGTGTCCGACGCCCGGCCCGACGTCGGTGTACAGGTCGACGAAAATCAGGTCCGCCGACTCGGCGCTGTCCAGCAGTTCGAGCGCATCGCCGACCCGGATATACAGACGCGGATCGTCATCCAGCCCCAGGTACTCGATAGCCAGGCGCGGCACGTCGGGGCGCAGCTCGATGGCCTCGACATCGTCCAGCGGCAGGAACTTGAGGCAGGCCTGAGTCAGGGTGCCGGCGCCCAGGCCGAGAAACAGCGCGCTCTCGGGCTGCTCATGGCACAGCGCACCGATCAGCATGGCGCGGGTGTAGTCGTACTCCAGCCAGCTCGGGTCGGCGGTAAACACACAGCTCTGCTCGATGGCATCGCCAAATTCGAGGAAGCGGTAATCCGCCACTTCCAGTACCCGAATCATGCCGAACTCATCGTGCACTTCGGCGAGCAGGCGCTCGACGCGCTCCTCAGTCATCTCTTCTCCTAGCCGCGACGGGGCTCAACCTCGCCGTCGCGATAAACCGGCCGCTCGGCGCCGAGCGGGAAAGGCGCGATTGTCCGCGAACCGGCGGGAACAGGTCACGCACTAATTGCTGATAACATGCCTGTCCGACCTTAAAAACACCCGAGTCCGTGATGAGCCAACCCTGGAGCCCTGACAGCTGGCGCGCCCTGCCGATCCAGCAACAACCCGTCTACCCCGACGCCGCACACCTGTTGCAGGTCGAGCAGACCCTGGCCAGCTACCCGCCGCTGGTATTTGCCGGCGAAGCCCGGGAGTTGCGCCGCCAGTTTGCCGAAGTGACCCAGGGCCGAGCCTTTCTGCTGCAGGGTGGCGATTGCGCCGAGAGCTTCGCCGAGTTCTCGGCGGCGAAGATCCGTGACACCTTCAAGGTCCTGCTGCAGATGGCGATTGTCATGACCTTCGCCGCCGGTTGCCCGGTGGTCAAGGTCGGGCGCATGGCCGGCCAGTTCGCCAAGCCGCGCTCGGCCAATGACGAAACCATCAATGGCGTGACCCTGCCGGCCTACCGCGGCGACATCGTCAACGGCATAGGTTTCGATGCGAAAAGCCGGGTGCCGGACCCGGACCGCCTGCTGCAGTCCTATCACCAGGCCACCGCCACCCTGAACCTGCTGCGCGCCTTTGCCCAGGGCGGTTTTGCTGACCTGCACCAGGTGCACAAATGGAACCTGGACTTCATCGCCAACTCCGCCCTGGCCGAGAAGTACAGCCAGCTGGCCGACCGCATCGACGAAACCCTGGCCTTCATGCGCGCCTGCGGCATGGACAGCTCGCCGCAGCTGCGCGAGACCAGCTTCTTCACCGCCCACGAGGCGCTGCTGCTGAACTATGAGGAAGCCTTCGTCCGTCGCGACAGCCTGACCAACGACTATTACGACTGCTCGGCGCACATGTTGTGGATCGGCGATCGCACCCGCCAGCTCGACGGCGCCCACGTCGAATTCCTGCGCGGGGTGAATAACCCGATCGGGGTCAAGGTGGGCCCGAGCATGAACACTGAGGAGCTGATCCGCCTGATCGACATCCTCAACCCGGACAACGATCCAGGCCGCCTGAATCTGATCGTGCGCATGGGCGTGAACAAGGTCGGCGACCACCTGCCGCAGCTGATCCGCGCGGTGGAAGGCGAAGGCAAGAAGGTGCTGTGGAGTTCCGACCCGATGCATGGCAACACCATCAAGGCCAGCAGCGGTTACAAGACCCGCGATTTCGCGCAGATTCTCAATGAGGTGAAGCAGTTCTTCCAGGTCCACGAAGCCGAGGGCAGTTATGCCGGCGGTATCCACATCGAGATGACCGGGCAGAACGTCACCGAGTGCATCGGTGGTGCGCGGCCGATTACCGAAGATGCTTTGTCGGATCGCTACCACACCCATTGCGACCCACGGATGAACGCCGATCAGTCGCTGGAGCTGGCGTTCCTGATTGCCGAGACCTTGAAACAGGTCAAGCGTTGAACCCCTAGCATTCGATCATCCAGGGCACGGTGCTGGATGATCGATGCTGGTCAAAGAAACGCGCGCAAGCGCTGGGCGCTGTCCCTTGGGCAATTGAGCTGGACGTTGGCCAGCCCCAGCCAGTCGGCCATGCTCCGCAAGCTGCTCGCCAGCGCCTGCATCCCCTGCTCGTCCAACCCCAGATCCTCCTCATGCACGGCATGCACCGCCAGGCGCCCCTGCGCCCTTTCTGCCCGCAGGTCGACCCGCGCGGCGATCCGTTCGTGGTGCAGAAACGGCAGCACGTAATAGCCGTACACCCGCTTATGCTGTGGGGTGTAGATCTCCAGGCGATAGCGGAAATCGAACAGGCGCTCGGTGCGACTGCGTTCCCAGATCAGCGAATCGAAGGGAGAAAGCAAGGCGCTGGCCGGCACACTGCGCGGCACCTTGGCCTCTGGCAGGCAATACGCCGCTTGCTTCCAGCCTGCCACCTCGCAGGCCAGCAGTTCGCCGCCCTCCAGCAATTCCGCCAGGCGCGCCCGGCTGTCTGCCGACTCCAGGCGAAAATAGTCGCGCAGATCCTTCTCGGTGGCCACGCCCAGGGCGCTGGCGGCATGCAGCAGCAAACCGCGCTGGGCGTCGGCCTCGCTGAGCGGCGAATGCTGCAAGATGCTCGAAGGAATCACCCGCTCCGGCAAATCGTACAAACGCTCGAACCCACGCCGGCCGGCGACCGTTACCTCACCGGCGGCGAACAGCCATTCCAGCGCATGCTTCTCCGCACTCCAGTCCCACCAGGGACCGGCGCGTTCCTCGCGGGTCGACAGGCTGCCCGCCCCGAGGGCACCCTGTTCCTCGACCGCGGCCAGCACCCGGCGAATAGTCGCCTGCTGCTCCTGGCCAAAACGCGCCAACTGCTGGTAGATCCCCTGCCCCTGGCTGGCCCGCTGCATGCGCCAACGCATCAGCGGGTACAGCGACAGCGGCAGCAACGAGGCTTCGTGGCCCCAGTATTCGAACAGCGTGCGTTGCCGGCCCTGACTCCAGGCAGCCTGGTCCAGCAGTTGCGCGGGATAGTCACCAAGGCGGGAAAACAGCGGCAGGTAGTGCGAGCGCACCAGGGCGTTGACCGAATCGATCTGCAGGATACCCAGACGCGCGATCAGGCGATTGAGCTGTGCGGGCCTGATCGTCGCAGGCAGTGGCCGCCCGGAAAAACCCTGGGCGGCCAGCGCCAGACGCCGAGCCTGCTTGAGGGAAAAGGACAGTTCTGCGGGCATGGCAATCTCCTTGTCTGCCCGCAAACTACCTCAGTGAGAAGTGGCTTGTGTAGCGCTTTGACATTCACTTGTGCATCGGATCGTCCCAGAACGGCCGCACGGTCTCCCGCTCCACATCCGCGCGACTGAGGCCAATATCCTTCAGCGCCTCATCACTCATGCCGGCCAGCATGTTGCGTTCACGGTGCAGCTCACGCCAGCGGACAATCCTCTGCAGCAGGTGCCGCAAGGAAACGCCATGCCATGCAAACCGGTGAGCCAGTACAAAACCTTTTTGACCTTTCATCGTCTTGCCCTCCAGTGGGGATGGCTCAAGTCTCCACCCAGGGCTAAGATCAATCCAACGAATGTTTCTTATGCAATACATCTCGGAGTTTGATGAATTGTCCAGCTACCCAAGCATTGATACCGAGGTCCTGCGCACCTTCGTCGCCATCGCCGACCAGGGCGGTTTCACCAAGGCCGGGGAGCAGGTCAATCGCACCCAGTCCGCGGTGAGCATGCAGATGAAGCGGCTCGAGGAAGATGTGCTGCAACGCCAATTGTTCCAGCGGGAGGGCCGGCAGGTACGCCTGACCGCCGAAGGCCAGGTGCTGCTGGGTTACGCACGGCGCATCCTGAAACTGCACAGCGAGGTGTTCAACACTCTGCGCGAGCCGCACATGGTCGGCACCGTGCGCATCGGTACGCCGGACGATTACGTGATGCGCTTTCTACCGGGGATCCTGTCGCGTTTTGCCCAGGCCTATCCCTTGATCCAGATCGAGGTGCATTGCGAGTCGTCCAAGCAATTGTTGCTGCGCCAAGACCTGGACCTGTCCATCGTCACCCGCGAGCCGGGCAGCGAAATCGGCCAGTTGCTGCGCAAGGAGCGTTTCGTCTGGGCCGAGGCCCAGGGGTTCTGCCCCCACGAACAGACGCCGCTGCCCCTGGCGATGTTCAACAGTGATTGCTTCTGCAGGCAGTGGGCCTGCAATGCGCTGGACGCCACCGGGCGCGACTATCGCATCGCCTATAACAGCTCCAGCCTGTCGGCACTGATGGCCGTGGTCAGCGCCGGCCTGGCGATCACCGCGCAGCTGGAAAGCCTGATCACCCCGGACATGCGCATCCTGGGCGCCGCCGAAGATCTGCCCCTGCTGCCCGAGGCCAGCATCATGCTGGTGCGCAACCTCAACACACCTTCGCCCATCACCGAATGCCTGGCCGAGCACATAGTCGAAGGCTTCAAACTTTAAAGGCGAGCATCACCGCGCAGACCACCAGGAAGCCGCAGAACAGCCCGCGCAGCATTCGCTCGGGCAGCGCATGGGCGATTTTCACGCCCCAACTGATGCTCAACAACCCACCCGCCGCCAGCGGCAGGCCGATCATCCAGTCCACTTCCTGATGCACCCCGTAGGTCACCAGGGTCACCCCGGTGCTGGGCAGGGCCAGGGCCAGCGACAGCCCCTGGGCGACCACCTGGGTGGTGCCGAACACGCTGGTCAGCACCGGGGTGGCAACCACCGCGCCGCCGACGCCGAACAGCCCGCCCATGGCCCCGGAAGCCGCACCCAGCACACCGAGCCACGGCCAGGGATAGCGCATCTGCGCCGAAGCCGGGGCATTGGCCAGGAACATGCGCAACAGGTTGTAGGCCGACAAGGCCACCAGGAACGCGACGAAGCCGATCCGCATGACTTGGGCATCGATGCCCACCGCCCAGATCGAACCGAGCCAGGCAAAACTGAAGCCCATCAGGGCCAACGGCAACGCCTGGCGCGCCTCGATCCGGTTGCGCTGGTGATAACGCCACAGCGCGAGCATCACGTTCGGCACCACCATCACCAACGCCGTGCCCTGGGCGATCTGCTGGTCCAGCCCGAACAGCACGCCCAGCACCGGAATCGCAATCAGCCCTCCACCGATCCCGAACAAGCCGCCCACCGTGCCCAGCGCCGCGCCCAATACCACATACATCGCTAAATCGATCACCGCTGCTCTCCTCACTCAGGCCTTGCATGCTACGCAGTCGGCTCTGGTGCGGAAACGCACAGCAACGCACAATGGCTTTGCCAAATTCGCACAAGCAAATACCCACCATGAACCCCAACGCCCTCACCGACCAGCTCGGCCTGTTCCTCGATGTGCTGGAAGCCGGGAGTTTTTCCGCCGCCGCGCGCCGGCATCCCTTGACCCCTTCGGCGGTGGCCCGGCGTATCGACAGTCTGGAAAGCGCGGTCGGCAGCAAGCTGTTCATGCGCACCACCCACGCGGTGGTGGCGACGGCGGCTGGCCAGGCCTTTGCCGAACGCGCCCGGCGCATCGTCGCCGAACTGCAACTGGCGCGGGCAGAAGCCGTGTCCTTGAGCCACGCGCCGGAAGGCCTGATCCGCATCGACGCTCCCGCGGCGTTCGGCCGGCGACACCTGGCGCCAGCGATCGCCGATTTCCTGATGCTCTATCCGGGGCTGGATGTGCAGTTGCACCTGATCGACAGCTTCGTCGACATGCAGGGTTCGCACCTGGGCAAGGTCGATCTGGTGCTGCGCGCCGGGCAAAGGGTCGATACCCGGATGGTGGCGACCTCGCTGGCAAGCATCGTGCGCATCGCCTGCGCCAGCCCGGCCTACCTCAAGCTGCGCGGCACCCCGGTGCATCCCGCCGAACTGAGCCAGCACGACGGCCTGGACTGGGACGGCCTGGCTCCACTGTTCGCCTGGCGCTTCGAACTGGATGGGCAGTTGCAGACTCATCGCCCACAACGCATCCGCATGAGTGCCAACAATGCCGAGGCCCTGCTATCCGGAGCCCTGGCCGGGCTGGGCATCGCCCACCTACCGACCTGGCTGGCCAGCGAATACCTGCTGCGTGGGGAACTGTTGCCGCTGTTCTGCGAAACCGGCCTGCCCAAACCGGAAAGCGCCGGTATCTATGCCTTGCGCCTGGAACAGCACACCAACGCTCGCAGCCGCCTGTTGCTGGAATACCTGAAGACTCGCTTCAGTCCGATTCCGCCCTGGGATCTGGCCCTGCAGAGCGCCATGGGCTGAGCGCTCGTGAGAATTATCTGGCGCATTAAAGATTCGCCCGCTAGATTCAGGGCGAGTATCGATCAAGGCCCGACCATGAACACCAAAGGCTCCACCCCGGAAAAATGTGACGATCTGCTGCTGGATAACCAGCTGTGTTTCGCCCTTCACTCGACGTCGTTGCTGATGACCAAAGTCTATAAACCACTGCTGCAGGAGCTGGGCCTGACGTATCCCCAGTACCTGGCAATGATGGTGCTCTGGGAGCAGGACGGACTGACCGTCGGCGAGATCAGCAGTCGCCTGCTGACCGATCCTGGTTCATTGACGCCCTTGCTCAAGCGCCTGGAAGCCGAGGGATTGCTGAGCCGGACCCGCAGCCGCGAAGACGAACGGGTGGTGATCATCGAGCTGACCGAGCAAGGCCGGACCCTGTATGACCGGGCGCGCGGCGTTCCCCAATGCATCCTCGGCGCCAGCGGCCTGACCCTGGAGCAACTGCGCAAACTGCAGGCCGATCTGCTGAACCTGCGCGGCCATCTGCAAGACAGCCTTTAACGGCGCGCTCGCGAGCACGCCCTGCCCTTCTGCAGGAGCGCTTGCTCGCGATTCTCTCTGTTTCGATGTCGCTAACAGCGTATCGACGAAAAAATTTCTCGATAAAAATATTATTTAAATCATTCACTTAGCCAAAAAATATGGACTGCTGGCAAGCATTTTCGAGTTTTTTTCAAAAATTTATATTGCGCACTAAATATTTGAGCGATACATTTACTTCGCACTTACTTAGCGCGCAAATATTTAGCGCAAAAATTCGAAACCCAAGAGGCTCACACCATGCAAACTCTCTATACCGCAGTCGCAACCGCAACCGGTGGCCGTGATGGTCGCGCCGTCTCCAGCGACAACATCCTCGACGTCAAACTCTCCACCCCCAAAGAACTCGGTGGTGCCGGCGGCCAGGCGACCAACCCTGAGCAACTCTTCGCCGCCGGCTACTCCGCCTGCTTTATCGGCGCCCTGAAATTCGTCGCCAGCCAAAGCAAGCGCAAGATCCCGGACAACGCGTCGATCACTGCGCACGTCGGCATCGGCCAGATTCCTGGCGGCTTCGGCCTGGACATCGACCTGCATATCAGCCTGCCAGGTCTTGAACAGAGCGACGCGCAGTCCCTGGTCGAAGCGGCTCACCAGGTCTGCCCTTACTCCAACGCCACCCGCGGCAACGTCGACGTACGTCTGCACGTGACTGTCTAACCCAGCTGCGCGCCAGCGCCCGCACCGCCCAGGAGACGAACATGAACACTTTCAGCAAGGTCTTGACCGGTAGCCTTCTCGCCCTGTCCATCAACACGGCGTTCGCCGAAGGCGGGGTCGAACACAACACCCAGGCGTTCCTCGACACCTTGAACGCCGGCAGCGGCAAGCCGATGGAACAGATGACACCCAAAGAGGCCCGGGCCGTGCTGGTCGGCGCCCAGGCCGGGGTCAAGCTGACACTGCCCAAGGCGGATGTCAGCCAGAAGACCATCGACGTCGACGGCCAGGCCATCAGCCTGACCATCGTCAGGCCGGCCGGGGTGAAAGGCACGTTGCCGGTGTTCATGTTCTTCCACGGCGGCGGCTGGGTGCTGGGAGACTTCCCGACCCACGAACGGCTGGTGCGGGACCTGGTGGTGGGCTCCGGGGCGGCGGCGGTATTCGTCAATTACACACCGTCCCCGGAAGCGCATTACCCGGTGGCGATCAATCAGGCTTACGCGGCGACCCAATGGGTGGCCGAGCATGGCCGGGAAATCAACGTCGACGGCAAGCGCCTGGCGGTTGCCGGCAACAGCGTCGGCGGCAACATGGCAGCAGTGGTCAGCCTGATGGCCAAGGACAAGGGCACGCCGGCGATCCGGTTCCAGCTGTTGTTGTGGCCGGTAACCGACGCGAATTTCGAGACGGCGTCGTACAACCAGTATGCCGAGGGACACTTCCTCAGCAAAAACATGATGAAGTGGTTCTGGGACAACTACACCACCGATGCCCGGCAGCGTAACGAGATCTACGCCTCACCGCTGCGCGCCACCAGCGCCCAGCTCAAGGGCCTGCCACCCGCGCTGATCCAGACGGCCGGTGCCGACGTACTGCGCGACGAAGGCGAAGCCTATGCCCGCAAGCTGGACGAAGCCGGCGTGACCGTGACCTCGGTGCGCTACAACGGGATGATCCATGACTACGGTCTGCTCAACGTGGTCAGCCAGGTACCCGCGGTGCGTTCAGCACTGCTGCAAGCATCCGATGAGCTCAAGCAACATCTGAAGTAAGTTTGCCACCCAGGCCTTCGGCCACAAAAAAGCCCGACTCGATGGTCGGGCTTTTTCGTGGCTATGGATTCAAGCAGGGGCTTAAACCTTGGCGCGGCCTTTGTAGGAACCGCCTTCGCGAGTATCGATCTCGATCATGTCGCCGATTTCGATGAAGTCCGCAACCGACAGCTCGGTACCGTTCTTCAGTTTGGCAGGCTTCATCACCTTGCCCGAAGTGTCGCCGCGAGCGGAACCTTCGGTGTAGTCAACCTGGCGCACGATGGTGGTCGGCAGGTCAACGGAAACCAGACGGTCTTCGAAGAACACGGCTTCGCAAACGTCGGTCATGCCTTCTTCGATGAACGGCAGAACGGCTTCGATGTCTTCGGCGTTCAGCTCGTACATGGTGTAGTCGGTGGTGTCCATGAACGTGTAGGTGTCGCCGCTGATGAACGACAGGGTCGCTTCTTTGCGATCCAGGATCACGTCGTCCAGTTTGTCGTCCGCACCGTAAACGGTTTCGGTCTTGTAACCGGTCAGCAGGTTCTTCAGCTTGGTCTTCATGATCGCGCTGTTACGACCGGACTTGGTGAATTCAGCTTTCTGAACCAGCCAAGGATCGTTGTCGATACGGATCACGGTACCGGGTTTGAGTTCTTTACCAGTTTTCATTGCGAATATCCGAATTTGGATGGGATTTACAAAAATCTAGGCCGCGTATCATATCCAATTTAGGTAAAACTGCACCAGCGCCGCAGCAAGATCGGGCTGCGAGCCCTGTTCCAGACACCACTTTTCGGCGTGAGCAGCCACTTCCGGCCAGTGTTCGAGCAGCTTTTTCCAGCCTTGCGCCATCTCGCCTCCGGCATTCCAGGCCCGCCACAGGTCGATCAACACCGCCTTGGCCTCTGGTGACAGCCCCTGCGTATAAAGCTCGAGAAAGGCGTCGAGCTTGTCCAGGTGAATGTCTTCGTCCTGTTGATAAATGTGCCAAAGCATCGGCCGGCCGGCCCACTGCGCGCGCACGAACGAATCCTCGCCGCGTACCGAGTTGAAATCGCAGGACCACAGGAGCTGGTCGTATTCCTCCTGTCGGACGAACGGCAGCACCTGCACCGTCAAGGCCCCTCGGACCTGCACCGCACCCGCCGTCAGCGCCTCGACACCCAGCCAGTGTTGTACGTCACCGAGGATCCGCCCCTCGGGAACCAGCAGATGGGTAGCTCGCGAGTCGGCAGACAGCGCTTGCAGCCAACTGGCCAGGCCGGCGTTCTCATAGGCGAACAGCGACATCAATCGCGCGCCAGGTGCTGCAAATACGTCGAGCCCTTCCAGGAAGCGTTGCCGGGCCAGGGGGTCCTGCTGAAACGCCCTGCGCCGCTCCAGCAATCCAGCCTCGCGTAGCAGCCCACCGGTGCCGGCTTGGAAGCCGGGGAAAAAGAAGTACTTCTGCACGCCCTTGAACTTCACCGAGGGCAGACCGTGACAGCCGGTCACCCAGGCCTCGGCGCTGAGGTAATCGAGGTTTAGCCACAAAGGGGTATGTTCACGCTCGGCCATCGCCTCCATATAAGCCGCTGGCAACTGGCAGGCAAAGGCCGCGATCACCACATCGGCAGCCGCCACCGGCGACCACTCGGTTGGCCAGTGACGCACATCGACGCCTTCCTGCCATTGCTGAGGCAAGGCGATATCGATGGGCGGGCACAAACGCTCGAAGGCCCGCAGGTCATCCACCCACAGCCGCACCGCGCACTGATGTTCGGCCACCAATTGCCGGGCCAGCCGCCAGGTCACGCCGATATCGCCGTAGTTGTCGACGACGCTGCAGAAAATATCCCAGGAGGCTTTCATTCCGGGCTCCATTTGGCAAAGGCGCCGATTGTCCGCATAAATGGCTACTGACAGAAGAGCCAACGCCGATAATCTTCGTGCGACAATCGCAGCTTGCCGACACCGCCTGCCAGGAGGCTGCCATGCCCTATCGCCCGACGCCCCGTCGATCATTACGTATCAGCGTAAACGCACTTCAACTCAGCGGCAGTATTGCCCTGGGATTGTGGCTGGGTTTTCTGGCGATCGCCCTGACCTGCTGGCTGGCCTGGCGTTTTCTGTTCGACCAGCAATTGGCGCCCGTCGCCCAGGCCGTGCAACAGCTGGCAAAACCGCCCAGTGCGGAATCGGCGGCGTCCAACCGCATGTTCGAGCAGTACCAGGAAAACCTGCGTAAAAACGAACAGCAGCAGTCCCTGGATAATGCGCGCAGCAACCTGCGCAACCAGTCCAACCCGAAATGCCAGTTCTGGTTGCAACAGGACCAGACGGCGCCAAGCGAAAAGAGCCGGGCCAACGTCCTGCAATTCTGCGATTGATCATGAACAAACCTACGGTCCACCAACTGATTCTCGACAAACTCCGTGGCGATCTGGAGATCGCCCAGCGTGCGGCGCAGACCGCCTATGAAGCGGCGACCCACGAAGAGAACATTGCCGAAAACAAATACGACACCCTGGGGCTCGAGGCCTCCTATCTCGCCGCCGGCCAGGCCAGGCGCGTCGAGGAAATCCGGCAGGCGCTGGCGCTCTGCCAGAACCTGACCCTGCGCCCGTACGACGAGCAAGTTGGTATCCAGATCGGCGCGCTGCTGGGCCTCGAAGACGAAAACGGCCACGAACAATGGCTGTTCCTGGCGCCGGATGGGGCGGGACTGAAGGTAGAGGTGGTGGGGCAACCGGTGACCGTCATCACCCCTCGTTCACCGTTGGGCAAAGGCCTGCTGGGCAAGTTCGAGGGGGATGAACTGGAGATCGTCGTCGCCGGCGCTCGGCAACAGTTCGCTGTCACCGAGGTCAAGTAAGCCCGACTTAGTGGACAGGCAGTTCGACACCGTCGAACAGCTCTTCGAGTTCCTGCTTGTTGTGGCACTGAATGGCCTTGGCCATCACTTCGCGTGTCAGGTGCGGCGCGAACTTCTCGATGAAGTCGCACATGAAGCCACGCAGGAAAGTGCCGCGACGGAACCCGATCTTGGTGATGCTCGACTCGAACAGTTCGCTGGCATCCAGTACCACCAGGTCGCTATCAAGCTTGGTATCGACCGCCATCTTGGCAACGATGCCCACACCCAGGCCCAGGCGTACGTAAGTCTTGATCACGTCGGCGTCGGCGGCGGTGAACACCACCTTCGGCGTCAGGCCGCGATGGCTGAAGGCTTCGTCGAGCTTGGAGCGGCCGGTAAAACCGAACACGTAAGTCACGATCGGGTATTCGGCGAGGGTTTCCAGGGTCAGCTTCGGCAGCTTGGTCAGCGGGTGGCCCTGCGGTACCACTACGCAACGGTTCCAGCGGTAGCACGGCATCATCACCAGATCGCCGAACAGCTCCAGCGCTTCGGTGGCGATGGCGAAGTCGACGGTACCATCGGCAGCCATTTCGGCGATCTGCATCGGCGAGCCCTGATGCATGTGCAACGCCACATCCGGGTACTGCTTGATAAAGCTGCTGATCACCGGCGGCAAGGCATAACGGGCCTGGGTATGGGTGGTGGCGATCGACAGGGTGCCTTTCTTCTCGTTGGAGAATTCCTGGGCGATCTGCTTGATGCTTTCGACCTTGCGCAGGATCTCGCCAGCGGTGGTGATGATGCGTTCGCCAGCCGGGGTGACGCGAGTCAGGTGCTTGCCGCTACGAGCGAATACCTCGACCCCCAGCTCGTCCTCGAGCAGGCGGATCTGCTTACTGATACCCGGTTGCGAGGTATAAAGGCTTTGGGCTGTAGCAGAGACGTTGAGGTCGTGGTGCGCCACTTCCCAGATGTAGCGCAATTGTTGAAGCTTCATATGAATCCCTCAAAGCAGGTAGACGCCACGGGCATCAGCGACGGTATATAACTATATTAATGGTTCGAAGAATAAATCTAGAACTTTTCTTCAGAAAATTCCAACAAGCGCATCAGATATCTCCGAGCCGCCGACGCTGTACCAAAGGCACCAGGTAAACCGGAACCTTGGCCAGTTGCAGTACCCTGGCTGCCGTCCTGCCCAATGGAGTTTCACCACCCGCCCCATGGCTGTGACTTCCTACGATCAACAAATCCACAGAGAGTTTCGACGCCTGCTCGAGAATGACGTGCGAGGGGTCCCCCTGAAAGACCCTGACCGACTGAATCAGCGCGAGATCCTGCATGCCCTCCCCCAACTCTTCGCGAAAGCTGTCGAGCACCCGTTGCTCGATATTCGCCATCACCGTGCTCAGTCCCTGACTGTGAAACTCATTCAGGGCCTGTTCGTCGAGATAACTCTGCAACACCGACTCGGCAAACAGCCCCATGGGCTCCACCGCATGAACCACGTGCAATTCGGCATTGAATGTTCGAGCCAGCTCCAGGGCATGTTGCATCACGTAGGGCGCATACAGACCGAGGTCAGTGGCATACAGCATCGAACGAATCATATGACCTCCTCGACTGCCAATATGGCGGAGATTGATTCAGCTTAGCAGTGCCAAGGCGACTACGACGTCCCGCGCAAGCCCGTGAACATTGAGCTAAACCTTGGTTTCGTTGCTGATACCGTGGGGTACGTGACCGGTGGCGACCACTTCGCGAGCCAGTTCGCAATGACCCGCCTGATCGTCGAAGAACACATCGGCGGCGAAGGCTTCGAGAAAGGCGGCCTTCTCCAGGCCGCCCAGGAACAACGATTCGTCCAGACGGATATCCCATTCGCGCAGGGTGCGGATCACCCGTTCATGGGCCGGTGCCGAACGCGCCGTCACCAGGGCGGTGCGGATCGGACAACCATCGTCGGGGAATTCGCGCTGCAACAGATTGAGCGCAGCGAGGAAGCCTTTGAACGGCCCCCCACGCAACGGCTCGCGGGCGGACTCGCGCTCCTTGGCCTGAAAGGCTTCCAGGCCACCGAGCTGATAGACCCGTTCCGACTCATCGGAAAACAGCACGGCATCACCGTCGAAAGCGATCCGCAGTTCGGCGCTGGCGGCGCGTCGGGCGCCACCGGAAAGAATGGTCGCCGCAGCGAACCCGGCGTCCAGTGCGCTGCGCACATCTTCGGCGTGGGTGGAAAGAAACAGGTCGCAGCCAAAGGCTGCGAGGTAGGGATAAGGGCTGCGGCCACCAACAAACGCGGCCCGGGAAATATCCAGGCCGTAATGCTGAATCGAGTTGAAGACCCGCAGGCCCGTGTCGGCACTGTTACGCGACACTAGCACCACCTCGACCCGCGCCCGGCCGAGGCTGGCATTGAGGCTCAAGAGCTTTTTCACCAGGGGGAAAGCATCGCCCGGTTCGAGGGATTCCTCCTCGTGATCGATCTGATACTTGCGGTAGGCCTCGACCCCCTCGGCCAGATAGACCTTATGGCTCTCGCTGAGATCGAACAGGGCCCGCGATGAAATCGCCACCACCAGTTTACCGCCCAAGCCCTTTGCCATATCCCTTCCCCCCGATGCTGCGATCAACCGTTATGCCGGTCGATAAAACTCAACGCCTGATACAAGGCTTCCATTTTCGGCAGCTCGCATCCCGCCGCCTTGGCCGCGGCCAATGGCGCGACATAGATGGCCGACAACTCCAACGCACGTTTGTGCTGGTAGTCGTGGTACATGCTCGGCCAATAGTCCGGCATGCCTTCGGTCACCTTGAACAAGTGCTCAGCATAGCCGTCCGGCATGCTGTGACCACAGGCCAGGGCGCCTTGCACCACTTCACGCATCAAGGCCTGAATCAGCTCGCGGCTGTCGGCATCGGCCATCAGCGCCGTGGTGCTGGCGTTGAGCAACACTGACAAACCGTTATAGGGCACGTTCCACACCAGTTTCTGCCAGCGCGCCTGCTGCAGGTTGGCCATGGCCTGGGAGCCGATACCGGCCTTGCGGAATAGCGCGGCGCCCTCTTCCACTATTGCCTGGCGCTGCGACTCGTCCTGCGCTGCCGGGCCACTGTGATACCCCAGGTTCACCGCGCCCAGCGCCTGATGCTCGATCACCCCTGGTCCGGCACGGTGCACGCAGATAAAACACAGGCCGCCCAACAGATGCAGCGAGTCGGGAAGCAGGTCGCGCAGGCCATCTTCCACATCCAGGCCATTCTGCAACAACAGCACCTTGGCGCCGGGAGCCGCCGCGCAAAGAATCGCTGGAGCCAGCTCGGCGTTGCTGGTGGTCTTGGCCCCCACCAGCAGCCAATCGCAGGGCGGCATGTCTTCGGCACTGGCATAGGCCTGGACCGGGTTCAGGGTCAGCTCACCATGCACCGCGCTATGCAGTTGCAACCCCCGCTCGGTGACCGCGGCGAATTCGCTGCGCAGCAGGAAATGCACATCCAGGCCGGCTCGCGCCAGCAACATCCCGTAGAAACCACCGATCGCTCCGGTACCGATAATGCCGATTCGCGGCGTGTGGACTGCTTCCATCAAGGCAACTCCTCTGGAATTCGGTTCAGCGCCTGCACCAGGTGCTCGCTGAGCTCGCCGGGTGTCAGACGCGACTGCAAGGCCCCATAAAACTCACCGTCGCGCACCACGAACAGTGCCGGCAAGTGAAACACCTGATAGCGCTCGACCGCGCCGCCATTGTTCCCTGCATCGATCCAGCACAACCGCTCGATCGGCAGATCGAAGCCGGGCAACTGCTGCCTGGCCCAGCGACAGCTGGCGCAGCCGACGCTGGTGAATATCACCATTGAAACACCGCTCATCGCCAACAGCCGCTGATCGATATCGAAATCAGTCAGCTCCAATTCGACCACTATACTGGGGGAAACAATGTCACATAGCCGACACTCGGAGTCTGCGTTCATGGGACGTTTCATTCCTCATCCTGACGATGTTCCGGTTGAGATGACCTTACGCGAGCACGCATGCATTTCGCGTCAACGGTTGCACACTATCAGCCTCGGCGGCATGGCTTGCAATTATCACCGCGCCTGGCGCCGCGGCACCGCACTGGAAATCTGCATCCCCACTCTGGGTGAAAACGCCCGCTACAATGGCTATGTGGCCTGGTGCCTGCGACGCAAGCATGGCTATCTGGTGGGGATCGCCTTCATCGACGAACAGACCCTGTTCCATGCCCGAATGAGTGAGCAGGTGTGCCAGATCGCCCACTACTGCCACCTGCATGAGCCCCAGGCTGAGCAGCGACAGATCGAAACCCTGGCCCAGCAATGGGTCGAACAGCACGCCGCCGAATTCTCCCATGACCGGGTTCACCAGGCTTTTATGCAGCCAGCGCTGGATTAAACCCGCCTCTGCCCATTGTCGAGCCCCGGTGTAACGCGCTAAGGTTCGGCTCCCCGACGCGCTTAAATCCGCTGTGCACCGC
Source organism: Pseudomonas chlororaphis subsp. chlororaphis (assembly GCF_003945765.1). NCBI lineage: Bacteria > Pseudomonadati > Pseudomonadota > Gammaproteobacteria > Pseudomonadales > Pseudomonadaceae > Pseudomonas > Pseudomonas chlororaphis. Next base: position 4,908,693 of record NZ_CP027712.1, read on the forward strand.
CGCGCGGGGATCGCTGGCGGCCGGCACCCGTGACCTGACGAGTAACACGATGGCTGATTTACCGATCAACGACCTTAACGTCGCCTCCAACGAAACCCTGATCACTCCCGACCAGCTCAAGCGTGACATCCCGCTGAGCGACGCCGCCCTGCGCACCGTGACCAAGGGTCGCGAAGTGATCCGCAATATTCTCGACGGCACCGACCACCGCCTATTCGTCGTCATCGGCCCGTGCTCGATCCACGACATCAAGGCGGCTCACGAGTATGCCGAGCGCCTGAAAGTTCTGGCCGCCGAAGTCTCCGACACCCTTTATCTGGTGATGCGCGTGTACTTCGAGAAACCGCGGACTACCGTCGGCTGGAAAGGCTTGATCAACGACCCGTACCTGGACGACTCGTTCAAGATCCAGGACGGCCTGCACATCGGACGCCAGTTGCTGCTGGACCTGGCCGAGATGGGCTTGCCGACCGCCACCGAAGCGCTGGACCCGATCTCCCCGCAATACCTGCAGGACCTGATCAGTTGGTCGGCGATCGGTGCACGTACCACCGAATCCCAGACCCACCGCGAGATGGCTTCCGGCCTGTCCTCGGCGGTAGGTTTCAAGAACGGCACCGACGGTGGCCTGACCGTTGCCATCAACGCCCTGCAATCGGTTTCCAGCCCTCACCGCTTCCTCGGCATCAACCAGGAAGGCGGCGTCTCCATCGTCACCACCAAGGGCAATGCCTACGGTCACGTGGTTCTGCGCGGCGGCAATGGCAAGCCGAACTATGATTCGGTCAGCGTGGCCCTCTGCGAGCAGGCGCTGAACAAGGCGAAGATCAAGCCGAACATCATGGTCGACTGCAGTCATGCCAACTCCAACAAGGACCCGGCCTTGCAGCCGCTGGTGATGGAGAACGTGGCCAACCAGATTCTCGAAGGCAACCAGTCGATCATCGGCCTGATGGTCGAAAGCCACCTGAACTGGGGCTGCCAGGCAATTCCCAAGGACCTGGCCGAACTGCAATACGGCGTGTCGATCACCGATGCCTGCATCGATTGGGAAAGCACCGAGAAAACCTTGCGCGGCATGCACGCCAAGCTCAAGGATGTCCTGCCAAAACGGGTTCGTACCTGACCCCGTATCGCAGACACAAAAACGCCGGGCCAAGCCCGGCGTTTTTTTTTGGCGTCCCCGCTCAGAGTTTCGCGGCGTGGCGCTGATGGCGCTCCATATAGCGCTCCACATATGAGCACGACGGAATTACCGTGTAACCCATGCGGTCAGCATATTCCAACGCCTGCTCGGTCAGTGCCGCGGCAATACCACGACCACGCAGCGCGTTAGGCACGAACGTCCGATAAATATCCAGGGTCTGCTTACCCAGGTCCATATAGGTCAGGTAGGCACGATGACCGTCCACATTGGTCTCGAATTGATGACCAGCCTGGTCATGGTGGATGGACAACGCCTCGCTCATCACTACTCCTCGCGGGTCTTGGATTCTGACCCCTACCTTACCGATGTTTTTCCGGCGAAGGAACAACTACGCCACCCCGTGCCTGTCTGGACACCGAGGAGAGCTTGCCGCTCTCGCATGACCGAGCACGTTTCAAATAGTAGGCACCATTGGCACCAATGCTCAAGGGACGCTTGCGTTCAAGCTACTGGCATCAGGCCAGTTTGCTGTCGATGCGTCCTCAGACCTGTTCCCAGCTACATGCAAAACGCTCGATCAAACCGCCTGAGGATCAACAACCTGAACATCGCCGGATGTTGAGATTTAAGACGAGCCCACCCATTTAAAGTCACCTCAACATGGACAAAGATGCGTGAGACACCCCACAGATTCTGAACAAAAGTGTAGACGAGTCGATATAGATAGACTTTAGCCTACACTCCGCAAGCGCCGTGCAAAGGGGCTCTACGGCAGATACGGTTAACAAGCGCAACCTCCCAACAGGGTGACAAGGTTGCGTATTTTTTATACAGATCGATAAAAAGTTGCTCGAAAAAGATTCAACGCCTAGAATTTTTTTTGCTTCTTGCGCTACGTCAGTTTACTTACTACAAGTAATGGGTAGTATGTACGCCGGCCATTTCATCACTCGGATGAGATAGCTACTTAATAGAAAGTCCTTGAAGGGGAACACGATGAACAACGTTCTGAAATTCTCTGCTCTGGCTCTGGCCGCAGTTCTGGCTACCGGTTGCAGCAGCGTATCCAAAGAAACCGAAGCTCGTCTGACTGCAACTGAAGACGCAGCAGCTCGTGCCCAGGCTCGTGCAGACGAAGCCTACCGTAAAGCTGATGAAGCTCTGGCTGCTGCTCAAAAAGCACAACAGACTGCTGACGAAGCTAACGAGCGCGCTCTGCGTATGCTGGAAAAAGCTAGCCGCAAGTAATAATCCCTCGGGATTGTTATCGAGCCGACCCATTTATTGGGTCGGCTTTTTTATTGCCCGGGTTTTCTTGCGGCAATAAAAAACCCGGCGATGCCCGAAAGCATCGACGGGTTGCTGTTCCAGCCGTTACTGCTGCATATCGATAGGCAGCGCCGATACTACGGGCGCAGTGGTCGGTACGGCGATCTCTACCGGTAAACCATCTTCGGCCGCCACCACATCACGCACCACATCCCAGTTCATCCGCAAGTTATTGGCCAGGTCTTCACGCTTGAGCAAGGCGTTGATCACCGCAGTGTGCTTGTCCACGACCGACGGATTGCCCTTGTCATCCAGAGGCGTGTGAGCTTCCAGATAGACTTTGCCAGCGCTGATACCAAACTTGTACGGATCGTTGAGAATGCGCACCGATGTCCCCACTGGCACCATGCTCGCCATTTCCAGGACGTTGTTGTTGAACATCCGGAAGCAGCCGTGGCTGGTGCGCATGCCGATCCCGAACTTCTTGTTCGAACCGTGGATCAGGTAGCCCGGTGTGCCCAGGGTGAACTTGAATGGCCCCAACGGATTGTCCGGACCCGCCGGCACCACGTTTGGCAGCGGGTCACCGTCGGCGGCGTGCTCGGCCTTGATCGAGGCTGGCGGAGTCCAGGTCGGATTCGGCGTCTTCGCGACAATGCTGGTATGGGCGATCGGCGACCCCCAACCTTCCCGGCCGATACCCAGAGGGAAGGTGTACACCACATTCCGCCCTTTCGGGTAGTAGTACAGGCGATACTCAGCCAGGTTGATCACGATGCCTTCACGAGGTCCCGGCGGCAGGATGAAACGCGTCGGCAACACCACTTCGGTGCCCGCGCCCGGCAACCAGGGATCCACTCCCGGGTTGGCCGCGACCATCTCGTAATAGCCCAGGTCGTAGGTCGTGCCCAGGTCGGCAAAGGTGTCTTCGTACTTGGCCTTGATCACCTGTACCTGACCGACGATATCTTCGCCCGGTGGAGGTAGAGGCAGTTCCAATGCGGCAACGGGGCCGGCCACACAGAAGGCGGCAAGCGTCAGGCAACGGGTGACGACAGGAAAGCGCGGCAACATCCGGAAAATCCTTCGCATGATCAACGAGTAAAAAAAGTGATTGTACACCCGCCCCCGTGGCTGCGGGAGCGACAGCTGCATCAGCAAGGAGGGAGCCGGGCGAGAACTTGCTGCCTTACAGTTCGAAACGCAACTCTGGCCAGATCGGTGGCGTGCCGCGCTTTTGCGATTCGAGGATCGCCCGGCACAACGGACACAGGCGCTGGTCCTGGAAAATGGTCCGATCGACACTCGACCAGCGCGGTTGCGCGGGCAGCAAGGTGCCGCACAACGTGCGATCGGCAGAGCCGCCCAGCTCCAGCTGACGCGTCACCAGGTGCACCCGGACTTCCTGGCAGGCGAACAGGTCGAGCTGTTCGTCAGGCTCGATCAGTTGGTAGGCAAACAGGGACCAGGCGGGACGCGGCATCGGGGGCTCCAAATCGGGGGCGCCACATTAGCCGAAACACTGCCGGTAGAAAAGCGTCAAAGCAGCGGTTTTAGCGTCGGCCAGACATTTTCCAGCAACTTGCCCTGAGCGGTGACCGCAGGGTGGATGCCATCGGCCTGCATCAGCTCGGGATTGCCGCCGACCCCTTCCAGAAAAAATGGCACCAGCGCTACGTTTTTTTCATTCGCGAGCTTGCTGTACACCTCGGCAAACGCCTGGGTATAACGCACGCCGTAATTGGGTGGCAACTGCATGCCAAGCAACAGCACCTTGGCACCACTGGCCTTGGAGCTGTCGATCATCGAAGCAAGATTTTGTTGCAATTGCGTGGGCTGTTGCCCACGCAGTCCATCGTTGCCGCCCAACTCGAGAATCACCAGCTCCGGCTTGTGCTCTGCAAGCAGCGCCGGCAGCCGCGCCTGGCCACCAGCGCTGGTGTCTCCACTGATGGAAGCATTGACCACCTTATCGTTGAAACCTTCGCTCTTGAGCCGTTGCTCGAGCAGTGCCACCCACCCCTGCCGGGTATCCAGGCCGAAAGCCGCGCTGATACTATCGCCAACGATCAGGACTGTACCCGCCGCTGCGTTCTGGGCCATGCACATCAAGGCCAGGCCAGCACTCAAAAACCATACACGCATCGGATTCTCCATGGGCGCAAGCATTCTCACTGCGCGGAACCTTAGCAAAGTGGTTCCCAGCGCGGAAGGTGAACTGACCATCCTGCACGAACTCAGCCTGGAACTGAACAAAGGCGACAGCCTGGCCATCGTCGGCAGTTCCGGCTCCGGAAAATCCACCCTGCTCGGCCTGCTGGCCGGGCTCGACCTGCCCAGCAGCGGCGAGGTCACCCTAGCCGGTCGCAACCTGAGCACATTGGACGAAGACCAGCGCGCCCGAATCCGCGCCGAGCATGTGGGCTTCGTCTTCCAGTCGTTCCAACTGCTCGACAGCCTCAATGCCCTGGAGAACGTCATGTTGCCCATGGAGTTGGACGGCCGCCGAGATGCCCGCGAGCGTGCGACCGAACTGCTCCAGCGCGTCGGGCTCGGGCAACGCCTGAGTCACTCGCCTCGCCAGCTCTCCGGCGGCGAACAACAGCGTGTGGCCATCGCCCGCGCCTTCGCCGCCGAACCTGACGTGCTGTTCGCCGACGAGCCGACCGGCAACCTCGACAGCCACACCGGCGAGCGCATCAGCGACCTGCTGTTCGACCTGAACAAGGAAAGCGGCACGACGCTGGTCCTGGTCACTCACGATGAACGCCTGGCCCATCGTTGCCGGCGCCTGATCCGCCTTGAAGCCGGCCTGCTGGTCGCCCCCCTGGAGCCTTGATGGCACGCCTGCCGCTGTTGCGCCTGTTCAGCCTTGCCGTTCGCCAACTTCTGCGCGACGCCCGCGCCGGAGAACTGCGGGTATTGTTCTTCGCCCTGGTGGTGGCCGTAGCCGCCAGCACCGCCATCGGCTATTTCGGTGCGCGCCTCAACAGCGCGATGCTGTTGCGCGCCACGGAGTTTCTCGGCGCGGACCTACTGCTTGAAAGCAGCTCTCCAGCACGGCCCGAACAGATACAGAGCGGTCGGGAACTGGGCCTGCAACATGCACAGGTGGTGGAGTTCTCCAGTGTGATCGCCACCGACAATGGCATCCAGCTTTCCAGTATCAAGGCCGCGGACAACGCCTACCCGCTGCGCGGCGAACTGAAAAGCGCCCCGGCCCCTTACGCGACGGAAGAAACCGGCGGTGGTCCGCAACCGGGTGAAGCCTGGGTCGAAGCCCGACTATTGACCGCGCTGGACCTGAAAATCGGCGACAGCATCGACGTCGGGATGAAAACCCTGCGCCTGAGCCGGGTACTGACTTACGAACCGGATCGCGCCGGCAACTTCTATAGCCTGACCCCCAGGGTCCTGATCAACCTGAGCGACCTGAACGCCACCGGCGTGGTGCAACCGGGCAGCCGGGTCAGTTACAAGGAGCTCTGGCGCGGTCCGGGAAGCGCCCTGGAAACCTATCGCCAATTAATCAAGCCAGGCCTGGCGGCCAATCAGCGCCTGCAGGATGCCCGAGATGGCAACCGCCAGATCGGCGGAGCCCTGGGCAAGGCCGAACGCTACTTGAACATGGCCAGCCTGGTGGCGGTGCTGCTGGCAGGCGTGGCGGTTGCCCTGTCCGCTGCGCGCTTCGCTTCCCGCCGTTTCGACGCCAGCGCGCTGCTGCGCTGCCTGGGCCTGTCCCGCCGGGAAACCATGCTGCTGTTCACCCTGCAACTGGCCCTGCTCGGCATCCTGGCCAGCATCGTCGGCGCACTGCTTGGCTGGCTCGCCCAGCTTGGGCTGTTTTACCTGCTGCATGACCTGCTACCCACCGATGTACCTCCTGGCGGGCTGCTTCCCGCTGTCGCCGGTATCGGCACCGGCCTGGTGGCACTTGGCGGTTTCGCCTTGCCGCCACTGGCGGCGCTGGGGCGTGTCCCACCCTTGCGGGTGTTGCGCCGTGACCTGCTGCCGATCCCCCCAAGCACCTGGATCGTGTATGGCGCCGCCTTGCTGGCCCTGGGCTTGATCATGTGGCGCCTGAGCCTAGATCTGCTGCTGACCTTTGCCTTGCTCGGCGGCGGCGTCATTGCTGCCCTGGTTCTGGGCGGATTACTGCTGCTGGCCCTGCAGAGTCTGCGTCGCTTGCTGGCCAAGGCGTCGCTGCCATGGCGCCTGGGGCTGGGCCAGCTGCTGCGGCATCCTTTGGCCGCTGCCGGGCAATCCCTGGCCTTCGGCTTGATTCTGCTGTCGATGGCCTTGATTGCGCTGTTGCGTGGAGAATTGCTCGACACCTGGCAAAACCAGTTGCCCAAGAACGCACCGAACTATTTTGCGCTGAATATCCTGCCCGCGGACAAGCAGGCCTTCACCGACAAGCTGGTGGCGCTTTCCGCCCCTTCCGCGCCGCTGTATCCGGTAGTGCCAGGGCGGCTGATCAGCATCAACGGCGAACCGGTCCGGGAAATCGTCAGCAAGGACTCCAGTGGCGATCGCGCCGTGCAGCGCGATTTGAGCCTGACCTGGGCCGCGGATCTGCCAGCGGGCAACAAGATCATCAGCGGCTTGTGGTGGGCACAACAGCCCGAAGGGGATTTGCCTGGCGTCTCGGTCGAGGCCCAGGTGGCCGAAAGCCTGAAACTCAAACTCGGCGACCAGATGACATTTAGCGTCGGCGGAGTCAACCGCGAGGCCAGGGTGACCAGCCTGCGAGAAATCAACTGGGACAACTTCCAGCCCAACTTCTTCATGATCTTTCAGCCGGGCACGCTGCAGGATCTGCCCGCCACTTACCTGACCAGCTTCTATCTGGCTGCGGGTCATGACCAGCAGGTGGTCGAGTTGTCCAGGGCGTTTCCGGCAGTGACCATCCTGCAAGTGGAGGCTCTGCTCGAACAACTGCGCAGCATCCTGGCCCAGGTCACCCTGGCCGTGGAATACGTGCTGCTGTTTGTGCTCGCCGCCGGCATGGCCGTGCTGTTTTCCGGACTGCAGGCCACCCTGGACGAGCGTATTCGTCAGGGCGCCCTGCTACGGGCGCTGGGTGCGGAACGACAATTACTGGTCAAGGCCCGGCGTATCGAGTTCGGGCTGCTGGGAGTCGTCAGCGGGCTACTGGCGGCATTGGGATCGGAACTGGTGAGCCTGGTGCTGTATCGGTTTGCCTTCGACCTGCCCTGGCATCCACATCCTTGGCTGTTGCTCCTGCCTGTTATCGGTGCCCTGCTGATCGGCGGTGCCGGTGTCTACGGGACACGCCGGGCATTGAATGCCAGCCCACTGACAGTACTGCGCGAGGGGTAAGCCCCTCGCAGGCAGTTCATTTCACGTATTCGATCTGATTGATCCACCAGCACATTTCTCCACCGGGCGTCTGCACTATCGCCTCGTCGCCGACTTCTTTCTTCAAGAGCGCCCGGGCCATGGGCGAATCGATAGAGATGTAATCCTTCTGCCCGTATATCTCGTCATAACCGACGATACGGAAACGCTTGGTTTCACCCTCTTCATTCTCGATATCGACCCAGGCGCCGAAGAAAACCCGACCCTCCTGTTCCGGCGAATAAGACACGACCTTCATGTCTTCGAGTCGCTTGCGCAAGTAGCGAACCCGGCGATCAATTTCCCTCAGGAGTTTCTTGTTGTATTGATAATCGGCGTTTTCACTTCTGTCCCCCAGGGAGGCCGCCCAAGTGACTTTCTGCGTCACATCCGGACGCTTCTCCCGCCACAGGTAATCCAGCTCGTTTTTCAGAGCCTCGAAACCTTCCTGCGTAATGAGCTTGGTACTCAATTGGTTAAATTCCCCATGCAGAGCCTTATGAACCATTCAGCATTATGATTCAATCGGAGCACTGAGAACCAATATTGAGCAAAATAAACCTTCCAATAAGACGCATACCATCGGAACATCCACCATCTAGAATGAATCGATCTCTAGGCTCTGTATGAAAAGCGACTGCCTTAGTCATGCGAGGTAAAAACAAGCTCATGCGCAAGTCCGATCAGAACGCTCATCAAAGAACACGCATGCACCCCATTTCTCCCGTCTCCTGCCCAACCATTACTAGCCGACTATTTCATACAGATCACATATTGCCTTACATGAAAAAACACCCAGGGACTAAAATAGACACTTGCAATTTCAACTGAGGCGCCTTATTCGTCGTCGTTGAATAAGGTACTAGATATGCTATGCAGACTATTATTGAAGGTCACTGTCTCATTGAAGCCTTTTACAATATTGCTCAGTTTTTTACGGGTACTGGATAGCTGCGCTAATCTTTCCACAAGCTCGGCATTTTTTTGCTGGATCCCGATGTCCCGTTTTTCGAGCTCGGATGCACGAACACTTTGTTTTACAGAAATCTCTTCAAGACGTTGCTGCTCCAACTGCAATAGCTCAGAGCGCCGTGCAACACTTCGCTCTCGGGACTCCACACTTTCAGCCAACTGCTGTAGCGCAACGCTGCGTTCGGCAATCACCTTGGAGTTGTGCTCTGCGGATTTATCGATAGCGATCCTCTCTTGTTGAAGCTGGCTTTGTAACTGGCGCAAGTATTCATCCTTTTCCTGAAGCTTGCGTTCTCGCTCCTGCAATTGCTCCTTTAAAAGCTCCAAGGCTTCCTGCTGCTTCACTGCAATCAATTTTTGTTGTGCCAATTCCTGCGCCATATGTGCAAGATTCGACAACGTGTTCTCTACATCAAAAAGCAGATGATCGGTATCCGCCCCCTGAGATACAACTTCGGTATCGGGAGCCGTATCCATCAGAAACTGATCCTTATCCAGCGAATGCTCTAGTGAGGCTTCACAACCGTCCGACTCATCCGGCATTGCATCCACAGCATTTTCACCGGACTGATCGATATCAGGGATGGTTTGAAGCTGCCTGTCTACCAAAGTCGGAACTCTGTCAGACATCGACAGGTCGTACTCATTTCCCTGGGTTAATTCCACATCATCCTCCGAAGTCAAATCGCGAACCACCTCCGCCAAGTCAGCCAGTGTGTTCTGTATACCTTGATGCAGACGTACAGCATCGACCTCCGGGTCAGCAGACGGGTCAGCATCTACTCTATGTGTTGTAACACCTGACAGGAGAGCATCATTCCTGGATGAGTCGACATGGCTTTCGACATTGGTGATAGCTAAGCCAGCAATACCCTGTTGAAGATCCTCGGCCAATAACGAGGCCTCAGTAGAGCCCTCCCTTACATAAGCCTCGGTTTCAGCGTCCTTTTGGCATAATTCATATGGCTCTCCAATCGGCTCAGATCTAGACGGGGCATCATCAGGCAGGCCCCCTTCAAGGCCCTCAACAGTTTCTGGCGAACCATACTCGTTCGAGTCAGGAACCTCGTCCACACACTCTGTGGAATCTTTTACAGCAGGGGTATTTTGAGAGGTCATCTCAATAGAAACATCAAGGGCTGGAACGCTGAGTTCGGTGTCATCAATTGCAGGCAGACAAACTGTCGAAGCTTCTGATGATATGAGTTTCACCACCAAATTTTTCTTGATGGTGAGTGAGCGATGCTCGGAAAGGTTCCCCGTCGGTATCACACAGCCTTTAAGGTCAATCAGATGGTAGGGAGTGCCAACACTGCCAGCAGCACCTTGTTGTCGAATCTCAAGCCGCGTTGCATGAGTAACTATCTCTTTGAAGACCTGAATAACCAGACGCCAATCGCGTTCGCTTTCAATCGAACTCAGCGCATACTCTTCCCCCTTTTTATGCAACATCGCAATATAAACTCGCGACTCTCCGACTTCAGCGCCCTCATTTAAGCTATAGGCAAGAAAATTACGCCTCAGCATAGGAATTGCAAAACTGCAGAGCACCGCACCATTCAGCACTTCTTGCTCTGCGTTTTCGATGGAAATAGTTCGTAGCAGCATCGCTGACTTAGGCTCCGTCATATATCTAAAAACATATCACACGGAGTAAAAAATACCTCCTAACAACACATGCCAGCAACCGGACATTTCCCATTCTTCAGGTAGAACTATCCGACAACTCACAACCAGAAAAGTCAACGCTTTCGATTTACCATGTTATGGCTTACAGCCTTGACAACTCCGATCTCATTTAAGAGGAATATTCAAGCCCTTCTGCGGACTGAGCTTGAACAGCCACCAATCATAATTCGACCATAGCATGACTAACCCTCCCGCCAGCAGTAGCAGTACTAGCCCGGCCCCTCCTGTCAATATCAGTCGTTGCTGCCAGCTAAAAAAACACAGCGCGACACCAGCCACCCCATCAACATCGCTAGAGAAGGAGCAAACCAGTAGATAAAACGATCAAGACGTAAAAGAGTGTTGAATAACCAAGAGCCTTTCAGATGAGAGGTCGGTCTAAAGATAATAATATGCATAGCGAACGTGGCTTGGCCAGATAAAAACGGAGCTCAACCATAACTTAGCCACACAATGACAACTATCAGATTCGTCTGATTTAGTTTTCAGAGTGCTCGGATAACATACGCAGGGCACCCTCCCCCTAAATATCGAGATGCCTTGCATGGGAAGTATCATCATCGTCGACGACCATCCGTTGATTCGACTCGCCATAAGAACCGTTCTGGAACCTCACGAACACAACATCGTCGCGGAGGCGGACAACGGGGCCGACGCCGTCCAGCTGGTACGCAAGCATCTTCCAGACCTGCTCATCCTGGACTTGAACATACCCAACCTCGACGGTTTTTCCGTTATCTCCCATATAAAATCCGCTGGACTGCCAATAAAGACACTGGTGCTGACTTCCAGCAACTCCAAGAACTTCGCCTTGCGCTGTTTGCAGGCCGGAGCGGCTGGTTTTCTGTGCAAGAACGATAATCTGAACGAACTGGCTAATGCGGTAAAAGCCATATTGTCGGGGTATAGCTATTTCCCCGAGGATACAATCAGCACCTTGCAACAGAATACAAACGCCGCCTGCCAAGAGAGTGTCTTGATTGCCCAACTGACCGACCGGGAAATCACCGTCCTGAAACTGCTGGCAAGCGGTCTGAATAATCAGAAAATCGCGGATGCGTTGCTGATCAGCCACAAGACGGTGAGCACCTATAAGGTCAGGCTGCTAAAACGGTTCAATGTTTCCAATCTGGTAGCGCTGGCGGAGCTGGCCAAACGCAACTCCGTAGTTTGAACCCCTGATATCGATGCAGCCTTTAGCTGGGATTCAGAAACATCGCCCCAACTCGACAGCCAGGTTGATCACCTACGGTACTTACCTACGGGTGATCAACCCCTGTCGAGCCACACGGGTCAGATGCCGGATGACTTCCGCAGCATTTTCCGAGCTGGGCGCCTGTATCACCGCAAGGTCAAAACTGTCGTTGGCAAAACGTGCCAAGGACTCGCCGTCTTCGATGAACTGGATCAGAAAGGCCGAAGGGCCTGTGCTGCGACGTGGCCAGCCATCGAGATAACGCAGCAATGTCGGCTGGTGTGTGCCGCCAAGAAGAATTTTTGGATTGCGCTGAACAAGATTCGCCGTGATTGGCGCAAGACGTACAGGAGGGTGGAGTGCATTCATCGTGTCGTGTCTCTGCCTCAATTTTCTGCCGGGCAGGTGAGAGGCAACACCGAACCAGCGCTTTAGCGGTATTTCGAAGCCGGTAGAGCTTCTGTCGGTGATATTCCGAATCACCTGGCGCCCCGCAAGTAGCTGTTTAAATCGGCGCATGGGCAACAATCCTAGAGAAGCCGACGGGGTAGTGTCAAGAATCCCCAATAACGAAATCAGCAACGAAAAAGGCCCGCTACAAGCGGGCCTTGGGTGTTTTCCGGAAGTTACTTGGCAATCGCCGCATCGAGTGACAATTTGCCCGCGCCTTCGATCAGAACCGCAATGGTACCGCCGAGCAGAGCCAGGGCGAACTCATAACCATTGTTCGCCATGAACAGGCCATTGCTGATGTGCACGGAGAAAATCGCCACCAGCAAGGTGAAGCTCAACCCCAATGCGGCAGGACGTGCCAACAGACCGATAATCAGCGCCAGACCGCCGAAGAACTCGGTACCGCCCGCCAACAGCGCCATCAAGTGTCCTGGTGCCAGGCCGATGCTCTCCATCCACTGTGCCGTACCTGCCAATCCGTAACCGCCAAACAGGCCGAAAAGCTTTTGCGCGCCGTGAGCGGCGAAAATGATGCCGACAAAAACTCGCAGGACAGTCAGGCCGTAGCCTGCACGGGTGTTCAGTACGGTTTTGATCAGTGTGCTCATGCTGTGTAGTCCTTTGTAGTGTTGGGTAATGGGTCGCTATATTAATCACAAAATCTCATGTTAAAAGTGCAAAAATAGCAATATAACAATCAACTTTATCGATTATTTCCTTGAGACGACCTTACGCGCCTGCGGCTCCAACGATTCGCGTTCCCGGTCAAAGGCCAAATAGTATTTGTTGACGCTATTAACATAGCTGACGGCGCCCATTCCGACCTGTTCCATGGCAATGCGCTCGACCTGGAAAAACCACTGATTGGGGTTCAACCCGCGTCGCCGGGCTTCGGTCCGCATACCCTGCACTCGCTCCGGCCCCATGTTGTAGGCCGCCAGGACAAATGCCATACGCTCGCGCTCGTTGAGCTTGGGACTGGAAAAGAACTTGCGCCGGATCAACGCCAGGTACTTGGCTCCGGCCAGCACATTGCTATCGAGGGTCTGGATGTTATTGACCCCAACCCGCTGGGCGGCTGACGGGGTGATCTGCATCAGGCCGGTCGGGCCGCTGCCGCTTCTGGCAGAGGGCTGCAACGACGACTCCTTGAAGGCCAGCGCCGCCAGGTTCAACCAGTCCATGTTCTGGGCATCGGCATGCTTCTGTAATACCGGGCGCAATTTTTCCAGGCGCTGGCGATCGGCCCGGGTCAAAGGGTTATGCACCTGATACAGGCGTCGATAGATGCGCAAGAACGCAACATCCTGATCCGCCGGAGCCTTATAGACCTTCAGGAAACGATCGATGCTCGCCCGCAGCATCGAGGCATCCCGCCGTACGAACCAGTGCTCCTCGCCAGGCTCGCTGATGACCAGTTGCCGATCAAAACGTAGCTTCGGCAGGACTTTGCCCCAGCGCTCGGCAATGGGCTTCTCGACGATGGTCAGGTGAAAGATCCCGCCCTGGACCATTTCCAGGACATCTTCGACTGCCAGGCTCGGATCGACCCACTCGACCTTGACCGGCGCCAGCTTATGCAGCGCCAGCTTCTGATTGATCTGGCTCACCGCATCCCCGGCAGCGCTGCCTGTGGTCAGCGCCAGGGTCTTGCCGGAGAGCTGTTCAGGCCGGGTGTAGCGCCGCTCGCCCTTGATTCCCACCAGCAGCAACGGCACGTTGCTGGCGACCGGTTCACTGGGGCTTACCGCTTGCCCCGGTAGCGCCTCCAACAACTCTCCCGGAGCGACCAGATCCCCCTCGCCACGCTGCAGCGCACCGAGCAATTGATCCTTGGCTTTGGGAATGATCTTGAGACTGATTTCCTGACCGTCGCGAGCGTGACCATTGAGGTACTGCTCAAAGGCGCGCAGACGGTGGTATTCGACACCGATGGCCTGGCCCTGGACTTCACCGGAGCTATTGCGACTCTGGTTGACCAGCACGCGCAAGACCCGGCTGCTGCGAATGTCCGCCAGGTCGCGGACCTTGCCCGCTACGGCCGCTTCCGGAGGGCCAGCCAAGCGTGCTACCGCCGGCAGGGGCAGCAGCAACGACAAGCACAACGCTAGCAAAACCGAGGGTCGCGTCATCCGCTCTCCGGGAAGAATACTGTCCGGGTTTTCGAGCAATGGCGAAAACGCGGGCGACAGAAACAGAGCGCCTAGAGCGCTGACAAGATGCGAAAGACTGGCACAACCACGGCTGGCAAACCAACCGCAGCCTTTCTTCCGGCATCAAGAGACAGCTTCAACTCGTTGTAGTTCTTGGCTTTTCTTATAAATCTACAGCTCTGATATGCTTTCCGGCCGCAGGCGGAGATAGCACCATGCAACTCATCGATATCGGCGTCAACCTGACCAATCCAAGTTTCGCCGAAAAACATCGCGCAGTACTGGACCGTGCCTATGCCGCCGGCGTCTGCCAACTGGTGCTCACTGGCACCAGTGTCGAGGGCAGCGAACAGGCACTCGAGCTGTCGCGGCAACTGGATGAAAGTGGCCACCAACTGTTCTCTACCGCCGGGATTCATCCGCATTGCGCCAGCGACTGGAATGCCGACAGCGCACAGCGCTTGCGCAGCCTGCTCAAGGAAAGCAGCGTCAAGGCCGTGGGCGAATGCGGCCTGGACTTCAATCGGGACTTCTCCCCCCGAGGGCAACAGGAAAAAGTGCTGGAGGAACACCTGGCCCTGGCCGTTGAACTGCAACTACCGGTCTTCCTCCACGAACGCGACGCCAGCCAGCGCCTGCTGGAAATAGTCCGCGACTTTCGTGACCGCTTGCCGGCCGCGGTGGTGCATTGCTTCACTGGCGAACAGCGCGCGCTGTTCAACTATCTGGACCTTGACCTGCACATTGGCATCACTGGGTGGATCTGCGACGAGCGCCGCGGCACTCACTTGCACCCGCTGGTACGAGAGATTCCCCGCGGTCGCCTGATGCTCGAAAGCGACGCCCCCTATCTGCTACCCCGCAGCCTGCGCCCCAAGCCGAAGAACGGTCGCAACGAACCGGCCTACCTGACCGAAGTGTTGCGCGAGGTGGCCTTGCATCGCGGCGAGAGCCAGGAAGAGCTGGCGGCCCACAGTACCGCCAGCGCCCGTGCCTTCTTCGCCTTGCCCGAGATTGCTTGACGCATATCAAGATTTGACTCTCTGCATAGCGGCACAATAATGGCACCTTGCCAATACTGTTCCGCTTAATCAGAGAAGACCTTCCATGGGTGCCTGGCTCAGCAATATCTCATTGAAATACAAGTTCTGGGCGGTCAATGCGGTCGCCTTCGTGACCACCCTGCTACTGGTCCTGTACGCCGTCCAGCTGGAGCAGCAAGCGCGTAGCCAGGCCTCACAAAACAACGCCAGGGCCCAGGCGAGCCTGCTCGGCGCATGGCCCTCCGGGCAAGCGCTGCCCCATGCCGAGAATCTGCTGAGCTTCGCGGCCGGCCAGATCCCCAGCCTCGACCAGCGCTCCTTGCCGCAGTTGAGCAATGCCAATGGATGGGTGGCCTTCGATGAAATGCCGCTGTTCGGCGAAAACCCTCTGATCGGCGCGCAGGTGCTGCCCCGGGCCGATGGCCAACGGATTGCGGTGCTTGCCCATGGGCCAAGCCTGCATCAGGTGTTCAGCGAACGCTTCAGCCAGTACGCGGTGGCCGTGTTCATTCTGATGCTGGCGATGCTCGGTGCTTCGCAACTGTTGATCCGTTTCCTGCTCAGCCAACTGAACACCCTCAAGGATGTGATGCTGCATGTGGAGAAGACCGGCGACCTGTCGGCCCGCGTGCCCCTGTCGTGCACGGACGAGGTCGGCCAGATGGCCAGCGCCTTCAATGCGATGCAGGCGGGTTACCAGCGGGTGGTCAACACCGTCGCCAATACCGCCCGGCAACTGGATATCGGCGCCGCACGCCTGGCATCGAGCATGAACGACGTGCGTCACGGCATGCTGGGCCAGCAAAGCGAAACCGATCAGGCCGCGACAGCGATCAACGAAATGTCCGCCACCGTCTATCACATCGCCCAGCACGCCGGCGCCACCCGGGATCGCTCCCAGGCCGCCGATGTCCTCGCCGGCAGCGGCCAGGAAGTGGTCAGCCGCGTGCAGAAGTCCATTTCCGGGCTCTCCAGCGGCGTGCAACAGACCGCCGAGATGATCCAGCGCCTGGCCGAGGACAGTCAGAAGATCAATGGCGTGGTCAACGTGATCCACAGCATTGCCGAGCAAACCAACCTGCTGGCGCTCAATGCCGCGATCGAAGCGGCGCGCGCCGGTGAAATGGGCCGCGGGTTCGCGGTGGTCGCCGATGAAGTACGCAACCTCGCCAAACGGGTGCAGACCTCCACCGACGAAATCACCCGGATGGTCTCCGCCCTGCAGGCAGGTACCCGCGACGCGGTGGACTTCATGCAGGAAAGCTCGTTCAAGGCAGACGATTGCGTGCAGCAGGCACAGGAAGCCGGCGCAGCGCTGGCGGAAATAACCACGGCCGTGGCGCAGATGCGTGAGAGCAATACCCAGATTGCGGTGGCGGCCGAGCAGCAAAGCCAGGTGGCGGAAGAAATGAATCGCGCCGTGGTGAGTATTCGCGACGTCACCGAAAACACGGTGCAACAGACCGTCGACTCGGCGACCACCAGCAACGAACTGGCGACCCTGGCTGGGGAACTGAGCAAGGCCATCGGTCAATTGAAGCTGTAAACCGCGACTTTTCGCTCCTGCAGGAATCGGCCTGCCTGCCGGAGCGAAACCTGCCAGCCTATCGCCCTCATAGTCAGCCTTGATTCGCCGCCCCCTCGCGTGGGGCCTATCCTTTGATACATAGGCTTCTACGAATCAAGGATCACTGTCATGGGTAAACGTCACCCCAACCTCCCCGCCTGGCAATGGCGCTCCTACCCGCATAACCACCGCAACCCGACCAACCTGGTGTTGCACCTGATTGCAGTGCCGCTGTTCATCGTCGGCTTTCTGTTGCTGGTTTCAGGAGTATTCGGCTTGAGCTTCACCAACGTCGCCATCGGCGTGGTCGGCCTGATCGCCGCTTTGGGCCTGCAGCGTCACGGCCATAGCCTGGAGGCCCAAGCCGCCGAGCCGTTCAGTGACCGTAAAGATGCAGTCCAGCGCCTGCTGGTAGAACAATTCGTGACCTTTCCACGCTTCGTCCTCAGCGGCGCCTGGTGGCGTGCATGGCGCAAGCGCCACCGGCATTGAGAGGGGGTCAACCGAAGATGGTGACCGTCTGCCGGCTGAGCGCAATCAACCGGCCTTCGGCACTCCAGAGTGCCGCGGCCGCATGCCCGTAACCGTCACGGGCATGTTCGATATTCACCCGGTACTTGCACCAGTCCAGGGTGCTCAGCGCCAGCAGCGGCTGCACGAATTCAATGGTCCAGGTCAGGGTACTGCCGGGTGCCGGGCTGGTCAGGTGTGGTAACAAGGCCGGCGGCCAGGCGTCCACCAGTGCGAGGATATGCGCCTCGGTCATGGGTTCTTCCTTGACGTCGCCCCGCAGGCGCACCCAACCGCCCATGTCCCGCGACTTGTTGCCGGTGAACGGCATGCCACCGATGCTCCAGCGCATTGCCAGATGGCGCATGAACTCCGGCGTCATGCCCTTGACGTAAGGCAGTTCCGGGCACTCGTCCCAATGTTTCATGCTGGGCGCTTCCTCGGCGACAACCGTCACCTCGGACGGCCGAGAGGCACCAAAACTGCCCTGTACCAGGGTCACTACCTGACCGTTCTGCACCGCACGCCCCAGCACCTGGCTGACGGCCTTGCCCTCGCGCAGTACCTCGACTTCAAAGCTGACCGGCACATCGGGGGTGACCGGCCCGACAAAGGTGATCGCCAGTGAACGCACCGGACGTTCGGCGGGGACTTTTGCGCGCATGGCTTCATACTGCAAAGCCGCCACCAATCCGCCGAAACTGGCCCGCCCCTGCGCCCACTCGCTTGGAATCGACAGTTCCAACGGTTGGTGGCGGACGGCATCGAGCAAATCGCAAAAGCGCATGAGCACCTCTGATCAAGAAAAGGGTTCGAGGATCTTAACCAGCAGCGCACACGCGTAAAGCACTTGTTCCCGCCAAAAAGACTGACAGATAAGCCGCCAGCCGGGAGTCAGCTACGGAAACAGGCCGCGCTCAGCTTGTCGAGCACCCGATCGGCACGACCCTCGGCCTTGTGCATGGTGGCGTGCCAGACCGGAACACAAGGCAACAGGTCCGCCTGCCGTTCGGCCTGGGCCAGCCATTGCCAGCAATCATGCCAGTCGCCCAGTGCGCCCTGAGCGGCCTTCAAGCGAGAGACCGCCTTGGGCGACAGTTCGGCAAGTTCGGGATAAGCCTCGGCGGCGTAGCGCACACGCTTGATCAGCAGGCGCAAACGATGCCGATCATGAGCCGGATCGTGCAGGGCCTCGTCCAGTGCCTTCCATTGCTTGGACAGGCGCTTTTCGATGCGCTTGCGCAAGCCGCGCAACAGTTCCTGCCGTTGCGCCGCCCGCAGGAAACGCGGGAAGGCATCCAGCACCAGCAGCAGTTGCTGGAGTTCGGAGCCCGTCGCCACTGTCCGGTATTCATCCGCCAGCCCAGCGGTACGGCGTTCCGCAGCCTGATGGTAGTCATGCTGATGCAGGTACGCAGCCAGGACCTCACGGTCGCGTAACGGCGTCGTCAGTTGCCCGACCGCCGAAGCGGCCGCTTCCAGTTGCTCGACACCAGGCAAGCCGCGCAGCGCTCGCAACAGGCTGCGCAAGCGGCGCACCGTGGTACGCAGATCGTGCAGCGCCTCGGGGTCGGTCACCGCCTGCAAACGCGCCTGGCACGCCAGCAAGCGCACCTCCAGCCCCAACACCTGTGCCACCAACCGATCAACCAAGGCAGACATCATTGACTCCCGAAACGAATGACCCGGCTCGCAGCACAAAGACTGCGGCCGGGCCCTGGCATGACTGGCAGGCGCGCTCACGACGCCTGCGAGACGGAAACTGAAGAGCGCTCTTCAGTCTAGCGGCAAACGGCAGCCTTGCGATCAGCGGCCGGCGCGCGACTCACGAATATAGAAACGGGCTTTCTCGGCTTTTTTGGTGCAGCCCTCGAAGGCTTCGAATTGCTGCTGGGTCTTGGCCCCGGTCAGCAGCGACAGGGCCTTGGAATAGCTGACTGTGCCAGCGAAACCTTCGGCCTTGGCCAGGTCCAGTTCATGCCAGGCCGCATCCAGTTGCGTACCGCAGCTGTCGCGATAGGCGGTCTTGCCAGCACAACCACCGAGTACCAATGCAATCAACGGTAGACAGATCCAGGCTTTCATCAATGACACCTCAAAGTAGGGGGGAAACAGTCGTGAACGATAAGAAGCAATTGCGAACAATAAAAACAATCGTGAACGTAAGACGATCGCCGCCACTAAAAGTGCCTTGGCTCGTCAGGGAAAATATAGCCGCGCGAGCATAACCCCATGCGGCAAGACACTGGAAAAAATCCCTTTGCCCAAGGCCCGCAGAGGCAGTCAGTGATTGAACCAAAACCCTCGATGGGTGCATTGTGGGAACCTGTCTGGCGAAGGATCGAGTCATGAAAAAGCGTGTCGCACTGGTCCTGGGCTCTGGTGGTGCCCGGGGTTACGCCCACATCGGGGTGATTGAGGAAATCGAAAGACGTGGTTACGACATTGCCTGTGTCGCGGGCTGTTCCATGGGCGCGGTAGTCGGTGGTATCTACGCCGCCGGCAAACTGGACGACTACCGCAGCTGGATCGAAAGCCTGGACTATCTGGATGTGCTGCGGCTGGTGGATGTCAGCTTTCGCCTGGGGGCGATACGCGGGGAGAAAGTATTCGGCCAGATCCGCAAGATCGTCGGCGAAATCAACATCGAAGACCTGCGCATCCCTTACACCGCCGTGGCCACCGACCTGACCAACCAGCAGGAAATCTGGTTCCAGGAAGGCTGCCTGCACCAAGCCATGCGGGCTTCGGCGGCGATCCCCAGCCTCTTCACCCCGGTCATGCAAGGCAATCGCATGCTGGTAGACGGCGGCTTGCTCAACCCGCTGCCCATCGTGCCGGTGGTCTCCAGCCACTGCGACCTGATCATCGCCGTCAACCTCAACTCGACCAACCAGCGTCGTTACCAGTTGCCGGTGATCCAGCGCCCCGCCGCCTTCAAGAGCCGCTTCGACAGCCTGATCAACTCCCTGGGCTCGCACCTGCCCTTTCGCCGCAAGCAAGCCGAACAACTGCTGCTGCTCGAACAGGAAGCGCTGCGCAGCGAAGCAGCCGACATCGGCAACCCCTGGATCGAATCCGCCGAGCCCGAGGCCCAGCAACCGGCCGCGGCTCCGGAAACCGATGGCGCCCCGAAATCGGCCACCGGCTCGTTCATTATCGACAACGTCGGCCCCGCTTCCCTGCTGGACCTGATCAACCAGAGCTTCGAGGTCATGCAGACCTCGCTGGCCCAGTACAAGATCGCCGGCTACCCGCCGGACATCCTGATCAACGTGCCCAAGCGGGTGTGCCGTTTCTTCGAGTTCTACAAGGCTCCGGAGCTGATCGCACTGGGGCGGGAAATTGCCAGCGACACCCTGGACCGCTACGAGAACGAACTGAACTGAAAGAGGGCCGCGAGCCCGCTCACTCCTGCGCCCCCAGCAAGCGGTACCCCACCCCGGCCTCGGTCACGATAAAGCGTGGCCGGGTCGGATCGTCCGCCAGCTTCTGCCGCAGATGCCCGACCACGATACGCAGGTAGTGACTGTCCTCGGTGTGCGTCGGCCCCCAGATATCCTTGAGCAGTTGCTGCTGGGTGATCACCCGTCCCGGGTGCCGCGCCAGTTGCGCCAGCACGGCGTATTCCTTGCGCGTCAGCGCCACTTCGGCACCGTCGAGCAGTACCCGGCGATACGCCAGGTCCACGGTCAGCGGGCCGAAATCCAGGGCTGCTTCCTGCGCTTCGCCGACGGGTGCCTGGCGCAACAGCGCACGAATACGCGCCAGGAACTCCTGGATGCCAAAGGGCTTGGTCACGTAGTCGTTGGCGCCACCGTCCAGCGCTTCGACCTTCTGCCCTTCGCTGGCCCGCACCGACAACACCAGCACCGGTACGCCCGACCACTCGCGAAACTCACGCAGCACCTGCTGGCCGTCCATATCCGGCAGGCCGAGGTCGAGCACCAGCAAGTCCGGCTTGTTCAGCGCCGCCTGGGCCAGGCCTTCGTTGCCGGTGCCGGCTTCAAGCACTTTGTAGCCCTGGGACACCAGGCTGATGCGCAGGAATTTACGGATCTGCGGCTCGTCATCGATGACCAGGATGGTCGCGGTCTGGCTCATGGTTTCGCTTCAAGACAAATAAGTGGCGCAAGAGTAGCGCAGGCGTGGCTCTGGATCGTAAAGAACATGTGCGGCCCTCCTGGCCTCGTTGGATTGACGCTTTTTTACCGGCACTCAGGCCTCTCCTTCAAGCTCGGGTTGCGCCTGCAGCGGCAGGCACAAGGTGATGCAGGTACCACGCCCGTCGATCCCTTCGCCCACCGTGATGCGCCCGCCGTGGGCACCGACCATGCCCTGACAGATCGCCAGCCCCAGGCCGGTGCCCTGCCCACCGCGATCGCCCCGTGCCGCGGTGTAGAACATGTCGAAAATCCGCGGCCGATCTTCCACCGGAATTCCCGGCCCCTCGTCGCTCACGGCAAACAGCAGCTCGGTATCGCGGGTCCCGACACTCAGTTGCAAACGGCCGTTGGACGGTGAAAAGCGCGCGGCGTTTTCCAGGACATTGATCAGCGCCTGTTCGATCAACGCCGCATGCACGAACAGCAACGGCAGTTCGGCCGGCAATTCGGTGCTGACCCGCAGCGGCGCCAGCACCACTCGCAGGCGACTCAGCGCGCTGCCAACGATATCGGCCGGCGCCACCCAGTCTCGCGCCAGCTTCAACGAGCCATGGCCGAGACGGGTCATGTCCAGCAGATTCTGAATGTAGCGATCCAGGCGCTCGGCCTCATCCCGCGTGCCTTCGAGCAGTTCGCGGCGGTCTTCCAGGGGGATTGCCTCCCCCAGCGCCAGCAGGCTGTCGATGCTGCCGCGCATCGAGGTCAAGGGGGTACGCAGGTCATGGGACACCGAGGCCAGCAGCGCACTGCGCAATTGCTCGGTTTCACCATGCAGGCGCGCCGCTTCCAGATCCTCGGCCAACTGTGCCCGGGCCAAAGCCTGGGCCAGGGGCTGGCTCAAGGCACTCAACAGGCGCCGACGCTGAGCGTTGAGCTCCTCGCCTTCTTTCGGACAGACTCCAAGCAAGCCCAGCGGGCCCTCGTCGACGGATAACGGCCACCACCACCAGCGCCCGAAAGGCAGGGTTCCGGTGCCCATCCCGGCCGGTTGATCGTGTTGCCAGGCCCAGTCGGCGGCGGCCCGTTCGGACTCGGAAAACTGCAAGGGCCCACCCGTCTCGACCTTCCAGCCACCCTGCCCGTCGCGATTGAGCAGGCACAGTTGCAGTTCCTTCCAGCCATTGAGGTGCTGCGCCGCGGCACTGATCACCGCCTGCCGGTCGGTGGCGGCGGTGAGCTTGCGCGACAGGTCCAGCAGCTCGCTGGTTTCTTCCTGGGTGTCGCGCAATGCCTGCAACTGCCGACGCTGACGCGCCGCCAGGTTGCCGGTCAGGGCCGCCATCAACAGGAAGAACAGCAGCGTCAGCACGTCTTCCTCGCGCTGGATGGCGAAGGAGAACGTCGGCGGAATGAACAGGAAATCGTAGGTCAGGAACGACAACGCCGCGCACACCAGTGCCGGCCCGAGACTGCTGCGCACCGCCACCAGCAGCACCGCGGCGAGGAACACCAGGGAGATGTTCGGCAACGCCAGCACGCTCGCCACCGCCCACGACAGCCCCGAAGCCAGGACCGTCGCCAGGACCGCCAGGGCGTAGTCGAACCAGACCAGCGAACGCTCCACCCGCAGGCGCGGCTGGCCGGGTTCGTCCTCGCTGTCGAGCACGTTGATTTCCAGGCCCTGGGCGTTGCGCAGCAGGCGCGCCGCCAGGCCGCCGCCGAACAAACGGCGGCGCAGGCGTTTGCGTGACTGCCCCACCAGCACCAGGCTGGCGCGCCGCTCCGCGGCATGCTGGATCAGGGTCTTGGCCACCTCGCCGGCCCGCAGCAGGACCACCTCGCCGCCCAGGCGCTCGGCCAGTTGTTGGGCACTTTGCAGGCGCTGGCGAGCTTGCTCGTCAGGCACCCGGCCGTCATCCACATGCACCAGGCTCCAGGGCAGATGCCGCCGCCGGGCGACATGGCTGGCATGACGCACCAGGCGCTCGGCCTGGGCGTCGCCGTCGACCCCTACCAGCAAGCGTCCGCGCACCGCCGGCGCGGCCTGCCCGAGCTTGCGATACCCCTGGGCCAGATCGTCGTCGACCTGCGCCGCCGCGGCCTGCATCGCCAGCTCGCGCAGCGCGGTGAGGTTGGTCTGGGTGAAGAACGCATCGATCGCCGCCCGGGCCTGCTCCGGCACATACACCTTGCCTTCGCGCAGACGCTCCAGCAGTTCTCGCGGCGGCAGGTCCACCAGCAGCAATTCGTAGGCTTCCTGCAGCACCCAGTCGGGCAGGGTCTCGCGGACCTGCACCCCGGTAATGCCGCGGACCTGATCGTTGAGGCTTTCCAGATGCTGCACGTTGACCGTAGTGAAGACGTCGATACCGGCCGCCAGCAGTTCCTGAACATCTTGCCAGCGCTTGGCGTGCCGGCTGCCGGGGGCGTTGGTATGGGCCAGTTCATCCACCAATACCAGCTTGGGCTTGGCCTTGAGCAGGCCGTCGAGGTCCATCTCTTCGAGCATGACCCCGCGGTATTCGGAACGCACTAGCGGCTGTTGCGGCAAACCGCCGAGCAAGGCTTCGGTTTCCGCCCGGCCATGGGTTTCCACCACCCCGGCCAGGACCGTCACCCCCTGACGCAATTGCGTGTGCGCCGCCTGCAACATGGCGTAGGTCTTGCCGACGCCCGGGGCGGCGCCAAGGAAGACCTTGAGGCGGCCGCGGCCGTCATGGGACAGATCGGCTAACAGGGCGTCGGCGCGGCCGGAATCACTCATGCATTGTTCTCTCTGGACTCAAATCATCGACATACAAACTTGTAGCAGCTGGCTACAGGGCGAGCTTTTCCAACGCCCTGTTCAAGGCCAGCACATTCACCACCGGCGGGCCGATCAGAGGCTGCTCGACATAGGCATCCACCAGTTGCTGTAATGTGGCGACCGGCAGGTTGCGCGCCGCCGCGACCCGCGCCAGTTGATAGTTAATCGCTGCCGGTGGCAAGTGCGGATCCAGGCCGCTGCCCGAAGTCGTCAGCAGCGCCAGCGGTACCGGCCCCTGCCCTGGCACCGCCAGCTTGTTGGCGTCGTCGATCACACGGCTGGCCAGGGCCGGGTTGCTCGGCGCCAGGTTGCTCGCGCTGCTGGATACCGTGGCAAAGCCCCCCGCCGATGGACGCGGGTGGAACCAGCTGTCGCCGCTGAAATCCTGGGCGATCAGGGCCGAACCACGGACCTGGCCCACGCCATCGAGCACCAGGCTGCCATTGGCCTGTTTCGGGAACGCCACCTGGGCTACACCGGTGACCACCAGCGGATAGGCCACGCCAGTGATCAGGGTCATCAACACAATCAGGCTCAAGGCCGGACGCAATACAGTGGACATCATCAAATCCTCGATTCGGTTAACGGGTTTACCCGGACTCCGTAGGAACCCACTTGCTAGCGATGCGGTGCGTCTGGCGCACTGGGTTGACGCTATCGCCAACAAGCTGGCTCCTACAGGGTCGCGGGGTTACACCAGATGCAAAGCCGTCAGCAGCATGTCGATCAGCTTGATGCCCAGGAACGGCACCAGGATCCCGCCCAGGCCATAGATCAGCAGGTTGCGGCGCAGTAGATGGGCCGCGCTGGCCGCCTGCACCCGTACCCCGCGCAGGGCCAGCGGAATCAGCACGACGATGATCAGGGCGTTGAACACGATCGCCGAAAGGATCGCGCTCTGCGGGCTGCTCAGTTGCATGACATTGAGCACGCCGAGCTGTGGATAAATCGCCGCGAACAGCGCCGGCAGGATCGCGAAGTACTTGGCGATGTCGTTGGCAATGGAAAAGGTGGTCAGGGCGCCGCGGGTCACCAGCAGCTCCTTGCCGATCTGCACCACGTCCAGCAGCTTGGTCGGATCGCTGTCGAGGTCGACCATGTTCGCCGCTTCGCGCGCCGCCTGGGTGCCATCGTTCATTGCCATGCCGACGTCGGCCTGGGCCAGTGCCGGGGCGTCGTTGGCGCCGTCGCCGCACATGGCGACCAGGCGACCGTCGTTCTGCTCGTGGCGAATGCGCGCCAGCTTTTTCTCCGGCGTGGCTTCGGCCAGCACGTCATCCACCCCGGCCTCCGCGGCAATGGCGGCGGCGGTCAGCGGGTTGTCGCCGGTCACCATCACGGTGCGGATCCCCAGCTTGCGCAACTCGGCGAAACGCTCGCGGATACCGGGCTTGACCACGTCCTTGAGGTGAATGGCGCCGAGCAGCTTGCCCTCGGCGCACACCAGCAGCGGGGTGCCGCCACTCTGGGCAATCTTGTCGATTTCCCGGGACAGCGCCGGGGCCAGTTCGCCACGTTGCAGACCAACGAAGGCCAGCACCGAATCCACCGCGCCCTTGCGATAGACCCGCCCCTGATAGTCGACCCCGGACAGCCGGGTCTCGGCACTGAACGGCACGGCGGTCAGCATTTCGGCGCCCGGCTCGGACTGTGGATAAAGCCCGCGCAGGTATTCGACGATGGATTTGCCTTCCGCCGTGTCGTCCGCCAGCGAGGCCAGCAAGGTGGCCTCGGCCATTTCCTGGTGATTGACCCCAGGCGCCGCGTGGATGGCCGCGCAACGACGGTTACCGAAGGTGATGGTGCCGGTCTTGTCCAGCAGCAGGACATGCACATCACCCGCCGCTTCCACGGCGCGACCGGATTTGGCGATCACGTTCAGCCGCACCAGGCGGTCCATCCCGGCGATCCCGATGGCCGACAGCAGGCCACCGATGGTGGTCGGAATCAGGGTCACCAGCAACGCCACCAGGAACACCAGCGGCAGGCTGCCATTGGCAAAGTGGGCGAACGGCTGCAGGGTCACGACCACGATCAGGAAGATCAGGGTCAGGCCGATCAGCAGGATATCCAGGGCCACTTCGTTCGGGGTCTTCTGGCGCTTGGCGCCTTCCACCAGGGCGATCATGCGATCGAGGGTCGATTCGCCCGGATTGCTGGTAATACGCACCAGCAACCAGTCGGACACCAGCCGGGTATTGCCGGTCACCGCCGAGCGATCGCCGCCAGACTCGCGGATGACCGGTGCCGACTCGCCAGTGATCGCCGCTTCGTTGACCGCGGCAATACCTTCGATGACTTCACCGTCACCGGGGATCATTTCCCCTGCCTCAACCCGCACCACATCGCCTTTGCGCAGATTGGCGGCAGGGATCACCTGGAAGCTGCCATTGGCCTTTTTCAGGCGCGCACTCAGGCCTTCGCTGCCAGCCTTGAGACTGTCGGCGCGGGCCTTGCCACGGCCTTCGGCCAGGGCCTCGGCGAAGTTGGCGAACAGCACGGTGAACCACAGCCAGAGGGCGATCTGCGCGGCGACGAAGGTCGGCACCGCGGTATCCGGCACAAGGCACAGTACCGTGGTCAGGATCGCAGTCAGCTCGACCACCAGCATCACCGGCGAACGTTGCAACTGGCGTGGGTCGAGCTTGACGAAGGCCTGTACCAGCGCCGGACGCCACAGGGCTGCGATCGAGGTTTTCTGTTGTTCGGCAGCAGTGTGTTTCGAGGCCGCGGTTTTAGCGCCGGGCATTTCGGTTACAGCCTTCTTGGAGGCAGGAACATGCATATTCATCATTAAGTCCTCAGCCCTTCATTCCAAAGGCAGCCAAGCTCAAGTGGTCGGCAATCGGGCCCAGCGCCAGGGTCGGCAAAAAGGTCAGCCCGCCCACCAGCAAAATGGTCATGGTCAGCAGCGTGACGAACAGCGGACCATGGGTCGGGAAGCTGTTCTGGCCGACCGGCGCGGTCTTTTTCAGCGCCAGGCTGCCAGCCAGGGCCAGCACCGGCAGGATGTAGCCGAAGCGGCCGATCAACATGCCCAGGCCCAGCATCAGGTTGTGGAACGGGGTGTTGGCGCCCAGGCCGGCGAAGGCCGAACCGTTGTTGGCGCTGGCCGAGGTGTAGGCGTACAGCAACTGGCTGAAACCGTGGGCGCCAGGGTTGCTCACCGCCGCCACCGGCCCCGGCAGGCTCGCGGCGATGGCGCTTAGTACCAGCACGCCGACCGGCATCACCATCAGCGTCACCACCAGCAACTGCACTTCCTTGGCCTGCAGCTTCTTGCCCAGGTATTCCGGGGTGCGCCCGATCATCAGACCGGCGAGGAAGACCGCGATCAGCACGTTCAGCAGCATGCCGTAGAGGCCCGCGCCGACGCCGCCGAAGATCACCTCGCCGACCATCATGTTGATCAGCGCGACCATGCCGCTCAGCGGACTGAGGCTGTCATGCATGCCGTTGACCGAACCGTTGGAGGCCGCGGTGGTGGTCACCGACCAGAGCACGGTGGCGGTGGTCCCGAAGCGCACTTCCTTGCCCTCGAGCGGTGCGGTCTGCTCGACCGCGACGTTGTTCAGGGTCGGGTTGGGCTGGTACTCGGCCCACAGCGAGGTCGCGCCACCGATCAGGAACAGCGCCAGCATGCAGGTGATGATCGCTCGGCTCTGGCGCAGGTCCTTGACGTAGTGGCCGAAAGTGAACACCAGGGCCACCGGGATCAGGATGATCGAGGCCACCTCGAACAGGTTGCTCCAGGCCGTCGGGTTCTCGAACGGATGCGCCGAGTTGACGCCAAAGAAGCCCCCGCCGTTGGTGCCCAGTTGCTTGATGGCGATCTGGCTGGCGGCCGGGCCCAGTGGAATCACCTGATCGACGCCTTGCAGGGTCACGGCGTGGACATACTGGGCGAAGGTTTGCGGGACGCCCTGCCACACCAGGAACAGTGCCAGCAGCAGGCACAGCGGCAGCAGGCCGTAGAGGGTGGCACGGGTCATGTCGACCCAGAAGTTGCCCAGGGTCTTGGTCGACTTGCGGCCGATGCCACGACACAGTGCAACCAGCACCGCCAAACCGGTGGCGGCGCTGACGAAGTTCTGCACAGTCAGGCCGATCATCTGACTCAGGTAGCTCAGGGAGGCTTCACCGCTGTAGGACTGCCAGTTAGTGTTGGTCATGAAACTGACCGCGGTGTTGAATGCCAGCGTCCACTCCTGCCCCGGCAGGTTCTGCGGGTTGAGCGGCAGATGGTCCTGGAACAACAGAATCGTGAACAGCAACAGGAAGCCGGCCAGGTTGAACGCAAGCAGGGCCAGGGTGTATTTCTGCCAGCTCTGTTCGCTTTGCGCATCGACGCCCGAAAGCCGGTAACAAGCGCGTTCGACCGGCCCCAACAGCGGCGTCAGCCAGGTGCGCTGGCCCTCCATTACCTTGTAGTAGAACCGCCCCAGGAAAGGCGCGGGCAGCAGCACCAAGGCAAAGAAGCCGAGGATCAGCCAATAGTCATAACTGTGCATAGCCGCTCCTAGTTCCGATCCGCGCGCAACAGCGCAACCAGTAGATAGATGAACAGCCCCACTGCCAGCAGCAGGGACACCCCGTCCAGAACGCTCATGGAATCTCTCCGTCGTACGGCAATCGCCGCGTGTGGGGCATTGTCCGCAGGGAGGCTGTAAAGGAACGAGATCGAGGGCGTGGGCGACGCATAAAGAAAGCGTAAAGAAAGGCTTTACGCGGGATTTACACCGGCCATCGGCGTGGCCAGGGGGAGGGATCGCCAACCGGTTTGCTGCTGCACCGGAAAAGCACGATGCACGTAGAAACGAGCCTGCTCGCGATCGCGCGCCTCCAGGCTCCGCCGCCCTCCTCTGTTGCACGGCTGTGCACCAACCCAGGCGCCTTCAGCCCCGAAATAACTGGAAACATCCTCGATACGACAGCTTTTTGCGCTTTACGACGGCCGTTTTCGCTCTGGCATGAGCGGTGCAATGAGCAGCCCCGAGCATTTCATTCCGTTTCGGGAGCCACGCATGAACACACAACTCAAACCAACGCTGGGCACGCTGCATTTATGGGGGATCGCGGTCGGGCTGGTGATCTCCGGGGAATACTTCGGCTGGAGTTATGGCTGGGGCGTCGCCGGCACCCTGGGCTTTCTGCTGACCTCGCTGATGGTCGCGGCCATGTACACCTGCTTCATCTTCAGCTTCACCGAACTGACCACCGCCATTCCCCATGCAGGCGGCCCTTTTGCCTACAGCCGCCGGGCCTTCGGTGAAAAAGGCGGGCTGATCGCCGGGCTGGCGACCCTGATCGAATTCGTCTTCGCGCCACCGGCCATCGCCCTGGCGATCGGTGCCTACCTGAATGTGCAGTTCCCGGCCCTGGACCCGAAGCATGCGGCGGTCGGCGCCTATATCGTGTTCATGGGGCTGAACATCCTCGGGGTCAAACTCGCCGCCACCTTCGAGTTGGTGGTCTGCGTACTGGCGGTGGCGGAACTGCTGGTGTTCATGGGCGTGGTCGCGCCGGCCTTCAGCTTCAGCAACTTCGCCCTCAACGGCTGGGCGGGCTCGGACACCTTCGGTGCGCCGGCGATTGCCGGGATGTTCGCGGCGATTCCGTTCGCCATCTGGTTCTTCCTCGCCATCGAAGGCGCGGCCATGGCCGCCGAAGAAGCCAAGGACCCGAAACGCACCATCCCCAAGGCCTACATCAGCGGCATTCTGACCCTGATGCTGCTGGCCATGGGCGTGATGTTCTTCGCCGGCGGCGTGGGCGACTGGCGCACCCTGTCGAACATCAACGACCCGCTGCCCCAGGCGATGAAAGCCGTGGTCGGGGACAACTCCGGCTGGCTGCACATGCTGGTGTGGATCGGCCTGTTCGGCCTGGTCGCAAGCTTCCACGGCATCATTCTCGGCTACTCGCGGCAGTTCTTCGCCCTCGCCCGCGCCGGCTATCTGCCGGCGTCGCTGGCCAAGCTGTCACGCTTCCAGACG
The DNA here is from genome assembly GCF_003945765.1 of Pseudomonas chlororaphis subsp. chlororaphis. Lineage (NCBI taxonomy): Bacteria > Pseudomonadati > Pseudomonadota > Gammaproteobacteria > Pseudomonadales > Pseudomonadaceae > Pseudomonas > Pseudomonas chlororaphis. The sequence continues at coordinate 4,938,960 of NZ_CP027712.1, forward strand.
CCGCACCGCGCCATCATCGCCGGCGGCCTGATCGGCATCGCCGCCATCTACAGCGATGGCCTGATCAACCTGGGAGGCATGACCCTGACCGCGGCGATGATCACCATGGCCGTATTCGGCGCCATCGTGATGTACATCATGAGCATGCTCAGCCTGTTCAAGTTGCGTAAGGCCGAGCCGCACCTGGAACGCACCTTCCGCGCACCGGGCTACCCGCTGGTCCCGGCCATAGCCCTGGCACTGGCCGTGGTCTGCCTGGTAGCGATGGCCTGGTTCAACAGCCTGATCGGCCTGATCTTCCTCGGTTTCATGGTGGCCGGTTTCATCTATTTCCAACTGACCGCGCAACTGCGCGCCGATGCGCCGGCGGATGCAATGCTGACCGGGCTCCGAGGGGATGGCATCTCTCTGTAGTTGGCTTGCAAGGCCGAATGCAACCTTCGAGAAGATTGATGCAAGAGAGGTTGCCGGGGCAGATCAGGCCTACAATGGAACCACTGCGAAACGCTGTAACTCGAAGTGGTATGGCAACTTGACGGGCGAAACTCCTCGCCCGCCGGTATGCCCTCAAGGAGAGCCCTATGCCCTGGTATGCCTGGTTGATTCTGGTCGTTGCAATCGGCTCGATCGTTGGCGGTCTGATGATGTTGCGCGACACCGCCAACAAGGTGGAACTGACCGATGAGCAACGCAAGCGCGTTGCTGAACGCAACGCGGAAGCGGACGCCAAGGACGCGCAGGACCGCTGACTGGATAACCCGATCGAACAGCCCCGCCCTTCTCGAAATGGCGGGGCTTTTTTATCCCTGCGGCCGGCAGCGCTATTTCTCCCAGGCAGCCTTGGCGATGTGCAGGCCATGCAAACCTTTGTAGGCCGCCCGCTCAGGCTGGCTCCAGCCTTCGAGCAATGCCTCGTCGAGCCGATAGATCTCCACACCCAACGGCCGACAGACGCTGAGTGGGTCCTGAGCCTCCGGGCCCCACATGGGCAATGACAGATCGCCACCCGGGCAGGTCGACAGCGCGCACAACAGATCGATTTCGGCAAAGAACTCCAGGTAATCGCCCTTCTGCGCGGGGCAGGCCTTCATGAAGTACATGTCGTCATGATTGAGCCCGGTGCACTGGAAGATGTTCAGCACGTCATGCACATCGAACTCGGTCAGGCCGTGAGGCAGGACCGCGCGCGTCAGGTTGGAATGGCAATGGTGATGGAAGTCCTCCCCGGTGAGCATGCGGTTCACGTAAGGATCGCAGCGCGTGCCGAGCAGGTCGTGCAAGCGCCCGCCATGCTCGTCGATCCCGTAACCGGCGAGACTGTCATCGGTGATGGTCACCAATGGCCGCAAAAACGGCAGGTTCGACCACAACCGGTCATGGGTACTGACATGCGCGCCCTGCAACTGCCGGGTACGCGCCGCCCACAGACGTTCCCGCGGATCGCTGGCATTCCAGACGTTGAAGTCTCCGACCTGCGGGCCGGCCGGCGTGGTCACCCGGAACACGTGCCCAGCCGGCACATGCCAGGCACGCCCGGTGCGGATCGGCACTTCGAATTGTTCGATCAAGGTGCGCTGGTCCTTGCTGTCACGGAGCCGCTCATAAAAGACCGTGTCCACCTGCAGTGCCGAACCTTTGCTGACCTGATAAGCCGCGGGATAGTCTTTGTACATGGTTGAAACCCTCGTTCAGTGACGGGAAGAGTGGCGAAGAATGTCGAGCAGCAGCCGTTCGGAATCATCCAGGTAAACCGCCAGGGTTTCGCTGGCGGCCTGCTTGTCGCCAGCGGCGAGCAAGTCATGGATCTGCCGGTCCCGGGCCAGCCAGGGCGATTGAAAATGCTGCTCGTCAGGGGCGGCACAAAACACCAGGCGCATCTGCGCCACGACGTTGGTGAAGAACTCATCGAACAAGGGGCTGCGCATCAGTCCGACGATGTGTTGATGAAAGGCCAGGCTGTGAGTGCCCACCGAGCGCCAGTCCTCACGCTCGCGGGCGAGTTCGCTGGCCTCGATAGCCTCGAGCATCCGGTCGGACTGGTAGTCGCGCAGCGGTTTGCTGGAGGCAATGGCCTGCAACTCCAGGGTACGGCGCACCTGGAACAGATCACGCACTTCATCGATGCCCAGCCTGCGCACCGTGACACCTTTATTGCGTACGTAGCGGGTCAGGCCTTCCTGTCCCAGGCAATGCAAGGCCTCGCGAATGGTGTTGCGCGAGGCGTTGTAGGCGGACACCAGATCGCTTTCCACCAGGGCCATGCCCGGCAGCAAGCGACCGCCGATGATATCGGCACGTAATTCGAGGGTTATCTGATCGGCCAGGGACAGTACGTTGCTCATGAATATCGCCTTGCGATTGTTGAACAATCTATGGATATCCAATAATCACTATTCATGCCAACTGATACTTGGCTTACTGACGAACCATGCCTTTCTAGCCATTCAGTGGGAAAAAATGAGGTTTCCGGGATTAATAGTGCAATCCCCCTTCCATCAACCTTGGGTAAGATGACTCCCTAGCCGTGGAGACTTCCCCGATGCGTTACTCGCACGACCATAAAGCCCAAACCCATCAACGCATCATCAAGGAGGCCGCCGAGCGCTTTCGGCGCGACGGTATCGGGGCGACAGGCCTGCAACCACTGATGAAAGCCCTGGGCCTGACCCATGGCGGTTTTTACTCGCATTTCAAATCCAAGGACGAACTGGTCGAAAAAGCCCTGCAGGCCGCGGCGGAAGAACTCGATGCGCACTGCGCCACGCTATTTGCCCAGGAACAACCCCTGCCGGCCTTTATCGACAGCTACCTGTCTGAGTGGCACCAGACCTCCCCCGGTGAAGGCTGCCCGCTGCCCACCATGTCATCGGAGCTGGGCCTGCGCGGGCAAGCCAGCCCCACCACTGATGCGGTACTCAATGCACGACTTGCACAGGTAGAGGCCTGTCTCGAAGGAGAAAATACCGCCGACCAGAGCCTGGTGGTCATGTCGACCCTGGTCGGTGCCCTGGTGCTGTCGCGCAGTGTCGAGAACCCCGACCTGGCCAAACGGATACTGGAGGTAACACGCGAGCATCTGAAAAAACAGGATGGTCAGGCGGAGTGATCTCCACCAACCTCCAGCCTCGACACCGTTATTTGTAGCGAGCAGCTGCACTGCTTTTCGACAAGTTTGGCCCCAGGGCAAAACGCGCAGCTACGAAGGAGTCCCAATCTGCCGAGTCGGGTAGCGAGGGGATGGTGATCAACTCCCCCTGATCAAAACCGGCCAGAGCCGCATCCACCATCTCGGTGGCTTCCATGATCATCTCGACTGGAATCCCTTGGGCGTCGATGCCTGAACGGTCCCAGATCTCAGTGCGGGTCACCCCAGGCAATACCGCCTGGACCTGCACACCCTTACCGTCCAATTCCGCAGCAAGCGACTGAGTCAGGCTCAGGACATAGGCCTTGGTCGCGCTGTAGGTCGCATTAAAACGCTCGGGAATCAGCGCCACCACCGAAGCGATATTGATGATCGCTCCTCTTCCCGCCGCCGAAAAGCTGGCGGCGGCGGCAGCAGCCAGACGAGTGACCGCTACCACATTCAACTGGATCATTGCCTCCAACTGATCCGTGTCGGCAACGGCCAGGCTCCCGTCAGCAGCGATACCGGCATTGTTCAGCAACAGACTGATGCTCGAGTCGGAGCGCAAGCGCTGCTCGACCTTCAGCATATCGACCTGGAGCGTCAGATCGGCCTTCAACACTTCAACCTGCACCTTATGCTCAGCCCGTAACCGGGTCGCGGCGGCTTGCAGGCGCTGCTCATCGCGTGCAACCAGCAACAGGTCGTAACCACGCGCGGCCAGCCGCTCGGCATAAACCGCACCGATGCCAGATGAAGCACCGGTGACAAGTGCCAACCCCTTGGGGGAAATCGAATTCATGACGGCTCTCCAGAAAAGTGCTTGAGAAGGGAAAGACAAGGAATTGATACGCTGTTTGGGAAGCGATTTGATTATAGTCATAATTCAATAAAATATTACGATCATAATTCTATCGATACGATAGATAACATTGAATGGCACAACCTTGCTTATGGTCGGCCCGAAAAACGCAAGGCCGATCAGTGATCGGCCTTGCGTATGAATTGAAGCGTCAGTTGACCTTCAATTTTTCCCGGTTGCTTTCCAGAATCGCCTTGCCGATTCCCTTGACCTCGAGCAGTTCGTCCACCGAGGCGAAAGGTCCGTTGCTTTCACGATATTTAACGATCGCCTGCGCCTTGACCGCACCAACGCCGGACAGCTCGCGCTGCAAGGCCGCCGCATCGGCAGTGTTCAGATCGATCTTGCCTGCCTGCTCCGAAGAGACCACCTGCGCCACTGCCGAAGTCTTGGTCTCGGCATTGACCGCAGGTGCTGCGTAGGTAATGGAGGAAAGGCTGGCCATCAGAGCGAAGACCAGAGAGGGGAAATAAGCGATACGCATAAGTGACACTCCATGACATCGATTAGGGAGAGCAACTTTTCCAAAGCTGCTCTCCAAACCTAGGCGGTGCCACGGGCAAGTCAAAAGTGACTGGGTTACAACGTATGTAAGCTCAGGGTTCGAGGCGACGCTGCTGGTAAATCCAGTCGACAATATCGCCGTCCGGGGTGTAACCGCTGACAGTTTCACGCAGCAGTTGCCGAACCCTGGAATAGTCATCCTGCTCAACGGCTGCGAGCAATTCCGCCAGCTTGGCTTTCAGCAAGTCCCAAGACAGATGATCCTCATTGGCACTCATGATCATCGGGTGCTGAGTGGCAGAAACGTTGTCACCAATCAGCAACTCTTCGTAAAGCTTTTCACCCGGGCGCAAGCCAGTGAACTCGATAGCGATATCGCCTTGGGGATTCTTCTCCGAACGAATACTCAACCCAGACAGATGAATCATCTTCTCGGCCAGTTCGACAATCCTCACCGGCTCGCCCATGTCCAGCACGAATACATCACCGCCCTGCCCCATGGAGCCGGCCTGAATCACCAATTGCGCTGCCTCGGGAATGGTCATGAAGTAACGGGTGATCTTTGGATGGGTAACGGTCAGAGGACCACCCGACTTGATCTGGCTGTGGAACAACGGAATTACCGAGCCAGAGGACCCCAACACATTGCCAAAACGCACCATGGTGAAACGGGTTTTGTTGACGCGAGATACGTTGGCCTTGTCGCCGAACAGAACCGGTGCGATTTCACGACTCAGAGCCTGCAGGGTCAATTCAGCGAGACGTTTGGTGCTCCCCATCACATTGGTTGGGCGTACCGCCTTGTCAGTGGAAATCAGCACAAAGTTGGCTACTCCAGCCTGTAATGCGGCCTGAGCAGTGTTGAGCGTACCCATCACGTTGTTCAGGACACCTTCGGAAATATTGTGCTCGACCATCGGTACATGCTTATAAGCCGCCGCGTGATAGACCGTATCGACATTCCAGGTCTTCATCACATCCAACAGCTTATGCGGATTGCGGATCGAGCCAAGAATGGGCAGCAACCGAACAGGTGATGACTCACGGGAGAGACGCTGCTCGAGCTCCGACAGGATGTTGTAGAGATTGAACTCACTGTGATCGAACAACAGGAGCGTGGTCGGTCCCAACGAAAAGATCTGACGGCAGAGCTCGGCCCCTATCGAGCCGCCTGCGCCAGTCACCAGGACCGTCTTGCCCTTGATACAACGAGCCAGCAGGTCGGGCTGAGCAGGTACAGCGTCGCGCCCCAGCAAGTCTGCGATATCGACTTCCTGAATATCGTCGACCTTCACACGTCCGCTGGCCAGGTCGGTGAAGTTCGGAACACTGCGCACATGGAGAGGAAAGCCCTCAAGCAGATTGAGGATTTCACGACGCCGTGCACGAGTCGACGACGGCAATGCCAAAAGAACCTCCTGAGCGCCGGTTACCTCAATCATCTGTTGGATGTGTTTGGGCTTGTAAACCTGCAGACCGGAAATAGAGCGGTCCGCAATGCTCGGATCATCATCGACAAAAGCCACGGGACGCATAACTCGCCCCATTCGCAGCGCCGCCACCAACTGGTTACCCGCAACGCCAGCACCATAAATGGCGACCTTGGTCAGACCGTCATCGCGATTGGTGAACGGCACATGCTGAGCAGCGGTGAACCAGTCCCCCATGAAATACTGGCGCATACATAAGCGAAGGCCGCCAATGATCACGAGGCTTAGCCACCAGTAATTGAAAATTATGGAGCGAGGAACAACGACCTCGTGATTGCTGTACCAGTAGACAACGAGTGCCAGGATCAGCGATGAGAGGCTAACCGCTTTTATAATGACAATAAGTGCATCGTTACCAAAGTAACGCATGACGGCTCGGTACATACCAAAGCGGATGAAGAGCGGGATTGCAACGAGCGGAGCGCAGACGAATAACCAGAGATGCATTTTTAAAGGGTTGATCATCTCATCAATGCCGAGCCTTACTATAAATGCCAACCAGAGCGCAACCCATACCAGAACGATGTCTGCAAAGACCTGAATCAGCCTTTTTTGTCTGCGAGGTAGGCACAGCAAAAAAACACGTGTTTTATCCATATACCTCAACCGGGTTGGTTTGATCCCTCTCGAATCCACTGCCATTGTACTGTAAGGCCAAATCGAACCTAGCCCTTTGATGCCGATTGCTTACCTTCCGTCCTGGAGACTCGAATCAACATCATAATGCCACCACCCGCAACGAGATACAGGCAATCCTCTCTGTAATGACGGCAATATCAAAATGAGTCATGCCGCAACCGTAGGAGCTGAGGAGCTCCGTGGTGCCCATGGCTTGAAAATACCGAGCACAACCAATGGGTAGCAATTCTCAGCACACAAACAGTCTCGATTGAGTGACACCATTATAGGACATTAAATATCACCAAGTGTTAGGGAGCAGTACCTCTATTTGCACTCAATTTAATCGTCGCAGCCGGGCGCCTCTGCCAAGCATACACATTCAGGGAACAGATTCCCTCCCCCCAGAAATCATTGACAGCTGTACCATCATGGTCAATGCCCCCATTTTAATCACTGACGGCACCATCTTCGTTGGTTCCAACCTAGCCGAAACTCTGCTTGTCATAGGGTACGCAGCCTAAATTTTAAGCGACTTGCCATAAGAAAACTCGCAACTCGAGTTTTTCGAGGGTGTCGTAGCCAATTTCTTCGCTAGCAACTCAAGTCGTGACTGGCAGTCAAGTTGTCGTTCATTCAACTGCCGTAGCTTCGGTTCAGATCCCGTACGTACACATCAAAGCAATTTGGTCAGCACCTTGAATGCCTACAAAGCGATACGTCAGACTAAAGTCAAACGTGTTGTATTTACCTCAAGTACGGCCGTGCATGATAACAATGGTGAAGGACAAGCATCGACAAACAAACACCTGAATGCCTGATAGCATCCTATGCATTAAATAAACTAGCAAGCGATCTACAACTGCTAGCATGCTTTCGAACCTGCCATGCTTAGCTTTTCAATGTCGCCTTCTCTTCATCACCGTGCTCAGGAATAATTAGCATATTCAGTGAACGAGCAGAGAAAGGCTTCCCCGTCATCGTCCTCGACGACGAATAAACTCGAGTTTTGTTAACATCGCTGACATCAACTTACCGAACTCACCATCATCAATGCTCGAAAGTATCATGACATGCCAAAACATTTTGCAAGATAAATGCTTAATACATTCGAGAGGGCGATAAATATCGAGCAACTAACGAAAATCTCGCCACCGCATACCTGAATGAAGAAGCGGAAGATACGATACCAGCCTACCGGTTGCGAGAAACTGTGAAGCTGCCCAAGGCAAGTCATATCGGCGATGGAACTGTTGAAGATGCTCAGTCAGCATCGAGGCCTGATAGCCCCCAGAATGCGAATAATTCAAAATCTCACTTGAGAGCAAGCATGCTGCGCCTGAGGCAAGAGCTTTTTTGGCAGAGAGGTAAGCCTCGGCCATCAAGCCAAGTGATGCGCATTGGCCATCACGCGCTGTGAGCGTGAGAAAAATGGTCGCATACACATCTGAGTGAAATTACCATAGCCCATCACCATGGGGCCATGAAACAACCACACTGTTCTTGTTCGGCCGAGGGATCAAACGTGCATTTGGCTATGCGGAGCTTCAAGGTGGGGAAGCCGATTGATGGTTACATAAGGCTATTGGACGGTGGTAGACTAATCATCGTATTTTTGGACGCATACGCACCAAGCATACCTGCCACAGCCTCTGAGCCGATACGTTGTTAGCAGATCGCATAAGGGAGATTCTTGAATTTCGGAGTAGATTGGTGATTCCAACCAATAGAGTAAAAACCAAGACAGATACTGCTCACTTTCTGAGCAGGGCTCTCTGCATCATGGATGCTCCTTATCAAATCATATCGGCCTCATCGCAATTTCCCATGTTATTGAGCTTTAAAATGATAGCAAGACATTTCCTCTCTCGCCCCTCAAGCGATCGCTTCTCGGCGGACGGCTCTCTATCAACCTTTACTCAAATGTCTCCAGTCGTGATTTTTTTGACTTCTCATGGAGTAGAAAACAAAATATCTGGCTACTCGTTGCTGTGTGATATGCGCTAGCACACACTAGCTTAGGAATGTCGACAATCAGCTGTAACTTTATGAGAAAAACCTCTAAACCCATACAATTTCCCACGCAAAGGTATGGTTTAGGAGAGGCTATCGGCCAAACAGTGGTTTCCGGGAAGAAAGCGCGGATACACACGCAGAATAAGGCGCTGAAATCAAGGGTTTGAATTCGGCGCGGGCAAGACAATAAATTGAAGGTACACGTATGAATCCACACGCGAAACCACCCATATCATTTGTTTTTCTCATACGCAGCCTATGGAGCAACCGATCACTCGTTGCTCAGATGATCCGACGCGAGGTGGCTGGACGCTATAAAGGTTCAACGATGGGATTAGCTTGGTCCTTCTTGAACCCCGTTCTAATGTTAGCGGTCTATACTTTCGTGTTCAGCGTAGTGTTTAAAGCTCGCTGGGCAGGAGGTTCCGAGTCAAAAACTGAATTTGCCTTGGTATTATTTTCAGGATTAATACTATTTAACCTTTTTTCCGAGTGCGTAAACAAGGCTCCCACACTAATACTAAACAACGTAAACTATGTTAAAAAAGTAATCTTCCCACTCGAAATCCTCCCCATAATAAATTTAGGAGCAGCCCTATTCCACTGGATCATTAGCCTTGTTGTGTGGCTAATATTTTATGGAGTATTCTACGGCCTCCCACATACAACTATTCTATTGTTACCGCTAGTCATGTTGCCACTTATGCTTCTATCTCTCGGAATGAGCTGGCTACTTGCTTCGTTAGGCGTGTATTTGCGAGATGTCGCCCAAATCGTTGGCGTACTTATGTCGGTGCTGATGTTTTTATCACCGATATTTTACCCCATTAGCTCTCTCCCAGAAGATTATCAGGTAATCATGCTGATCAATCCACTCACATTGGCAATTGAACAAACCCGTGACGTAATGATGTGGGGCAAAGCTCCGGACTGGCTCATCTGGGGTAAGTATCTATTGTGCTCTGGTTTCTTTTTTTGGATTTGTTTTGCTTGGTTCCAAAAGACACGCAAGGGGTTTGCAGATGTCCTCTGATTTTGCCATCAAGGCTACTAACCTTAGTAAGTGTTATGAAATTTACGAAAATCCACGAGATCGGTTGAAGCAATTTGTAATACCCCGAATTCCCGGCAATACGGATCGCAAATTCTATAAGGAGTTTTGGGCTCTACGCGATCTATCTTTTGAAGTAAAGAGAGGTGAAAGTGTCGGAATTCTTGGACGTAACGGCTCGGGTAAATCCACGTTATTGCAAATGATTACAGGCACATTGAGTCCATCATCGGGAACCGTAGAAACCCACGGGCGAATTGCCGCATTGCTCGAGCTAGGCTCTGGATTCAACCCGGAATTTTCCGGACGCGATAACGTTTATATGAACGGAGCGTTATTAGGACTTACTCGAGACCAAATTAATGATCGATTCGACTCTATTGCAGCTTTCGCAGATATTGGCGACTTTATCGACCATCCGGTAAAAACATACTCCAGCGGTATGCTTGTTCGCCTGGCGTTTGCTGTTCAAGTACAGGTAGAACCTGACATCCTTATTGTCGACGAGGCTCTGGCAGTTGGCGATGCTCTCTTCCAAAAACGTTGTTTTCAACGTATAGAGAAGCTTCTCAATGATGGTGTGACATTACTGTTTGTTTCTCACGACATTGAAAGCGTAAGAACACTTACACAGAACGCAATTTTTTTAAAAAATGGCGTCGTGGTCACGCAGGGATCGAGCCCAGAAGTTATTCGAGAGTACCGACGTCACCTGCATGAAGAGGAGATGGATTACTTTTCATCTATTATCCAGAAGGTCTCAGAAAGCGCAGCACAGCCATCGATCTTGGAGTTGGACACTCCTGAAGTTATTCATAATGATCTTACCGAGCAGTGCTCTGAGCGATCTAGCGCCCTTTCATTTGGAGAGGGTGAAGTAAAGGTAATAACAGTCAAGCTTTTTGACTCGGAAGGAAATCCAAGATCCATATTTTCCCCTGGAGAACCCATCCGGGTCAGGGTTAGTTGCGAAAGCCAAATCGAGATTAGTAATCTGAATGTCGCGGTAAGAATTCGTAACAAGGAAGGTGTAAAAATTTATTCATGGGGCACTCTGAATCAGGACATGCGCAAGATTGCAACAGAGAACAAGACAAAGCTTTTCTGGGACAGAGAGTTTTCAGTGGGCGAAGAATTCTCTGTTGATTTCGATTTTGATTGCGCTCTCGGAACCAACCTATATGAAGTCCAAGCGGCAGTTTCCTATGAGGAAACTCCAGACTATCACGGCCAACGAATCCTTCACTGGGTTGACGAAGCAGCTTTCTTTCAGTGTGTTGTAAACAGAGAACAAAATTTCTTTGGCGGAGTTGTTAATCTAGACATGAGGGCAAAATGGTGACTAAGAATATTGGATCCGGATACAACTATGCCGATCAATACAACGATTTTTGGTCCCGTTCCGACCGCATGGGAACAGATTCCTATTTAGATCGAAATGAACTAGTTGATAGTATCATTGAGAGTGTTGGTTACGGAAAGGTATTGGATCTAGGCTGTGGTGAGGGTCGCCTTGTAAGAGCTCTTGCAGAGAAAGGCTTGGATGCTTTTGGTCTCGACATTTCACAAATAGCCATTGATCGCGCAAACGCCTTTATGCCTGGAAGATTCTTCTGTGGCTCTGCACTTGAATTGCCATTTGCGGATCAAGAGTTTGACACAGTTATTTCTACCGACTGTCTTGAACATATCCATCCAGATGATGTGCCACATGCGATTGCAGAAATCAGACGTGTTTGCAAAAAGCACGCATACCTCCAAATTGCAACTACTCAGGATCGAGATGGGCACTGGCACTTAACCGTTGAAGGGCGGGACTGGTGGGAATCCAGCTTTTTTAAGAAAGGTTTTGTCAGAAATCCTGCTTACTATAAAATCAATAGCCTGGATGATCTTTCCACTTCACATTGGCAAATCACAATTCTGATGGATATTAATCCATCGTGGCCGAATGGTAATATTGCATCTGGTGCCCTATCGTCGGTTACTCCTGAAAGTCATGCATACTTATCACTGTATAAGGAGTTGTCCAGCTACATCCGGCCCGGTGATGTCGTTTTCAACTGGTCAGAACAGTACGGCGAAGGAGCGTCTGTTATCAGAGCTCTTTCAGATGCTGCTTCAGTATCGGCATTTCTAGCAGAGGATTGCGAAGAGCAAGTATGGGAAAAGACCTCCAGTCTTAAGCGATTTAACCATGCTGACTTCGAGATTGAATGTGCGCGCGAAAAAGGACAGGTAAATTCAGCAATCATTGAAGGTTATAATGCTTCTATTCTTCAGGACAAGGCACTTTATGATGCCCTTGTACCTGGGGGACGATTGATCGTACTTGAAACTCAGGTAGCGCAACCCTCTCTCTCTGGAGCACAACAGCTGCCGTTGAGCTTTATTTTTGAAAGCGAGGGTGAACTTTCACTCCTAGGAGTCAGCTACAAGTATTCGACCTATTTAACCTCTATTGATCAACCCGAAAAAGCTTTTGTTACCAGTATTCATGGTTATAGCTCTCCACCAAACAATCTGATCAACTTTGAACGGGATTATATCAACCCATGGCTTCCGCAAAACGCGGTAGTCAATGGTATACGCACTACTAACGTTGAGCTCATAACCGATATGTGCAACAACGTTTTGACTGATGCTTCGAAAGCATATACTGCGGACTTTGGAGCATCACTATGCATCATCGGATATCGTCTACTTGAAGACCAAGAAGTCTCTCATGACAAGCTTATCAACTACATTGCGAAAATTGATGATTTTAGCATTCATCAAACTAACGTACAGAACTCGCATATATTCCGATGGCTCATATCTTTGAGTTACCTGAAGTCAAAATTGCTTTTGAAGTCCGGTGACATTAACGGCGCGGAGGCGGAGTTTAAAAACCTAGTCAAGTATGACGCTCTTCAATTCAGCCCAACATTAGGCACCAAGATTGTCTCTGCATATATTGAGCTGGGCAATATCCACTGCGCCAAGCATGATTATGAGGCTGCAGAAGTTGCTTGGACCAAAGGTATGCATGAGGGGGCTAGATTCCTCCAAGCAGACGAGTCGGAATGGATCGGCAATCCTGAGCTCCCCATAAAAGGCGCGCTCTACGAAGCAACCCAGATTGCTGACCTCCTCAACATCTGTACGATGTCGTTGCGTGCGCTGAAACTCTATCTTTCTGGACACTTGCCATTCAATCGAATTTGGGAAGATGCTTCAGACTCCGTGTTCAAGATCAATAAGAAACGCTTTAGCCTTTTGGAAAAGCAGAACACTCGCCTGATTGCAATTGAAAGTGCTTATTTTGCACAAGCTAATTTGCTCGAAGAGCGATGGGACGTAATGCAGTCCATGGAGAACATGATTCAGCAGCGCGACGAAACCACTTCCCACCAAGGCAAAATGCTGGAAGAGCGCTGGGCGACAATTCAGTCAATGGAGAATATGATTGAACAACGCGACGAAGCCATCGCCCACCAAGGTAAAATGCTGGAAGAACGCTGGGCGATCATGCAGTCTATGGAGAACATGATTGAACAACGAGATCAAGTTATTCTGGAGCAAACGCTTAGCTGTGAGGCCGTGCCAACATACGCAGATGGAAATTCGTTACTGTCACAGGAAAATACCACTCTCAAAAGCCTAATATCGCAGTTGGTACCCGGAGTTGAGCATGATCGGCTATTTAGCGATATATTCATGACTCATAGTGAGCCTGTACCTTTCTGTGATCTGGCGTTAACGCATTATTTGTTCACCGTAAAACTGTATGAGGCAGCACGAGAGTCAGGCACCCGCGATCTTTTTTTCTTTGCACGTGAAGGGCAACCTCTCAAGCAGATGTTTGATATTTATCAAGCGACTAAGAATACAGATGAGGTAATACGCACGCATTACCTTCAAGTTTCCCGCAGGTCTACTCTTTTACTGTCGCTGGGAGATATACACGAAGAAACATTCGAGACCCTTTTCCGGCAGTACCGCCGACTTTCAATTTCAGACTTCTTGAAAAGCCTTGTTCTCGAGGAGCATGGCCCGCGCTTAGCCCAAGCATTAGGTCTGGCTTCAAACGAGTTTGATGCCGTCGCTGAAGACCTTCCGACAAGTCCAGTTTTCAAAAAGCTGCTTCAGCTGAAAGATTTTAAAGATCTTTATGAGCAAGAGCGGAACGCCCGTAGCAACGCGTTTATAGATTACATAAAAACCCTGCTGGGAGGGGACTTCCAGGAGGAAATCCATGTCGTCGATGTTGGATGGAAAGGATCTATTCAAGACAATTTATTCAACTGGTTCAAGCGTGTACGTGGTGATGCTGCAAAAGTTCAAGGCTACTACCTTGGCCTAGTAGCACCTGGAAACTTAAACGCACAAAATAAGAAGACGGGGCTAGTTTTTTCAAACATCGATCATCTTACTGCTGGCTATTACGTCTTCAATGAAAATCGATCATTGTTCGAAATCATTCTCCATGCAGATCATGGCTCAGCACAGAAATATATAAGGGATTCTGAGCAGAATGTTATTGTTGTTCAAGATCCATTCCACGAGCAACAGATGATTGAGAACAAGATACTGCCGGTTTCTAAAAAAATCATGCAGGCTTTCGAAAAAATCGTTGCCATTCTGGTTGTAGCCCCTATCACCAATGAGCAACTTATGAAGTTGGCCATCAAGAGGCACTCCCGAATGGTATTCGAACCAACCGAATCAGAAATTGACTGGTTGCTGAGTTTGACCCACCGAGAAAATTTTGGTGTTTTCGAGGAGTCTCAATTTGTAGTTTCCACAAAAAAATCGACACTCAAAGAGCGGCTTGAATTTACACAGAATTTGTTGCAACGACGCCGACCATCAGAACTTGGTTTCTGGCCTTGGTTAACAATCAGAACCAAGGCTGTAAGTGGACTGAGCACTGTCTACAAACTATTTCGCCTTTGGAAAAGTCGTTAAATATTTGATAGCAAAGTAGTTAAGAATGAGGCGAAATAAGATGGAGTTATGCTTTGTTGTCGGCTCGATGGCCATTAGCGGTGGCACATATGTCATTATTCAGCACGCCAGTTATTTGCGTGCTCGCGGACATAATGTAACACTAGCTGTTCAAGAGCCTTTTACGACAGAAACACTTGCTTGGCATGACGAGGCGCCAAAGTTGCGCTGCCTTCCAATTGATGAGGCTAAGAAACAACCTTTCGACCTTGTCATTGCCACTTGGTGGAAAACAGTTTTTGAGCTCGGAAACTTTGACTCTCGCCGCTATGGTTATTTTGTTCAGTCTATAGAGTCTCGCTTCTATCCGATATCTGAACGCCCATTACGAGCACTGGTCGATGCAACCTATAACTTTCCTATCGAATATGTTACCGAGGCAACTTGGATTCAACAACATTTGAAGGACAGCTTCGGTCAGCATGCCGATCTTGTACGAAATGGTATTCGCAAAGATGTTTACTCTATCAATGGTCCGACAATAGAAGCGCGGCCTGCCGGGAAGCAGCCAAGGGTATTGGTCGAGGGGCATTTTGGTGTCTCATTCAAGAACACAGCTCTGGGTGTCCGACTGGCGCGAGAAGCGGGAGCGAAAGATATCTGGCTGTTAACGGGCTCCCCTATCAGCTGGATTCCCGGCATTTCGCGTGTGTTTTCTCGTGTACCAATGGTCAAAACCGCAGAGATCTATCGCTCTTGCGATATTTTGATCAAGCTAAGTACAGTCGAGGGGATGTTTGGTCCTCCTCTCGAATTGTTCCATTGCGGCGGTACCGCGATTGTCTTTGATGTCTCGGGACATGATGAATACATTCTAGATGGCAGCAACGCCATCGTGGTGAAAACCGGTAATGTCGACGGAGTTGTCAAAGCCCTCAAACAGCTATTGACTAATAGTGAAGAGCTCTTGCGTCTTCAGGATGAAGCGCTTAAAACTGCAGAAAAATGGCCGTCTTGGCCTGAGGCCTCAGTGCTTTTCGAGAACTGGGTAGAAAAGTGCATGTCTGCGCCTCCCGTTAATAAAGCAAAACTGATTGATCTGACAACTAATGCCTTTTCCGAATACTCGACCGCTGAAAAGGATCGCCTGAGCAACAATCCTGGGATTGTTCGGCGACATAAATTAAGCGCGTTAGCTGCAAAGCTTCCCTCATCCTTCAAACTAAGAATCAAGCAGCTCGAAGCTGTTGGTGAGGTTATTTTTGGCGGGCGAGTAGTCAGATGATGTACAAATTAAAAACCGTTGACGTTTGGGACACATTACTCAGACGAGACTGTCACCCTGAATGCATAAAGCTTGCGACTGCGGCACACGTTCACTTCGCGTTGCAGGGTTGCTTCAAACCCAATTACCAATCGCTTTGGGCAATCTATCAAGCCCGGGTTGATACGGAAATGCAGCTTGCGCATGCTGCACGCGATCTTGGAAAAGACGAAGAGTATGAGATCGTCAACGTGCTCGGCCACTGGCTATCGACTATTCTCACCGAAGAATACGATACTGCGCTGCCGGCGCGCTTTGCGGAGTTTGAACTCGCCGTGGAAGTCGCCAGAACCTCTCCTGACCCGGATATCGAAGCTTTTCTCGCCCGCTATCCTGCTGAACGGACGATGTTCCTTTCTGACTTCTACATGTCAGCATCCATGCTTCAACGGTTACTTGAAAGTAATGGCCTCGGTCATTTGATCAAAGAAGGTATAAGTTCCTGCGACGTTGGTTTGAATAAAAGATCCGGGGCATTATTCAAGTATGTGCATGAAACAATGGGCATTACGCCAGATGAACAAGTGCACATTGGAGATAACGCTTGGTCCGATGTCGAGTCTCCCGCACAGATTGGCGTGCTAGGTGTTTCTTTCGTTCCAGAGCACTCTCATAACGCGCGACTTCATCGTGAGAGCCTGTTTTCATCCCGCTCAGACTTATTCCAGCATCTAAGAACACTTCAAAACCAGGTAATAGACTCTCATTTAGGCACTCTTGGGGACAAAGAGGCTGCAGCATTTCGTCTAGGCGTCGAAGCCGCTCCTTTGTTCATTGGCCAAGGGTTGTGGATCGCCGAGCAAGCGATCACTCAGCGCTTGGACAAAATATTCTTTCTAACGCGTGAAGGTGAGTTTTTCCGGCGAGTTTATGAAGAGCTATTTCCAAGACTGGAAATATACGGTCACCCGCTACCTCCACATGACGACTTGGAAGTGAGTAGGCTATCTACTTTTGTAGCATCCATGGAGCATGTCACACCGCAAGAGTTTGAACGTATCTGGAGTTTGAACCGCTCACAGAAAGTAGCCGGATTGTTCTCCACACTTGGACTCCAAAGCTCTGAGTATTCAACACTTCTATCAGAGCTAGGGTTACAGCTTAACGACGTTATCGAAAACCCTGAAGCGAACGAAAAGCTTGCCAAATTGATTGCAGCCCCAACCTTCAATGACGCCATTAAGAAAAAAATCCAGCAGCAGCGTGAATTACTGAGCGAGTACTTGGTAAACAAGGGTGTTGTCGGCAGTGATAAGATTGGCGTTATTGACATTGGCTGGCGAGGTACGATTCAAGATAATCTGGCTCGAACTCTACCGACATCTCATATTCACGGGATGTATCTTGGCCTCCGTAAAGTTATCAACCCTCAATCAGCTAACGTTACAAAAAGTGCATACGGTGCTAACGAGTTAACGGATTCCGACACAGGACATTTGTTCGAAGCCTTTTCAGTACTGGAAATGCTATGCACTTCAGATCAAGGCAGTGTAGAGCAGTATATCAGGCCAGAAGACCACGTTATTGCTCAGCGTAATGTGTCACTTGAGGAAAATAGTTCTTATGACCAGTTTTCCCGTCACTTTCAAGATGGTGTTGTTCTCTCCGCCAAAATCTGGGGCCCCTATCTTGAGCGTTATGTTGTGTTCGCTGAAGAACTGCGAGAGTCGGCGCTGAGCGTATGGAAAAAGCTGAGCATCAGTCCTAACGCTGATTTGGCTAAACTATTCATTGAAACGCCACAGCATGATGTTTTTGGATTTGGTGAGATTTTTCAGAAAAACCGCGCGCCCTCGCTATCGACAATTCTCTTGTCGCCGTTCGCGAAAAACTCACGTCGAGAGGTGATAGATTATATTCGCAGAGTCCAGTGGACTTCGGCGGTCAAGCAGCTTCAGGACATCGGCCCTATTCACCGGTCAGTGCTCGTTGGGCTTTTCATGACAGCCAATGCCATTAAACGGTATAGAATGAAGTCACGCAGGCGATAATAAGAATGGCAGTACCTGCCACCCCTTGAAGCCCGTATGTCTAGGAGTTACCATATGTAACTCCTACCTCAGGCTTTACCTCGGAGTGAGTTATAAGACGCATATCAGCTCGCGCCAGGTAGAGAATGAACAAGCTGGCTAACTTGTGTCTACGCTTCGCTTGTATCTCCTTTAGCACTGCGCGTGCTGACGATAACGCACACTACCACAAAAACACTTTATTATTGAGATATAAAAAACTGTAACAACTCCATCTTCGAAATTTGATACCGAATGATATGCTCCCGAGATCTTTCTAAAGCATCCGCTCATTATGGAAGTCTGCGCACAACACCCAGCCTCAACTAGTAAAACTGGATATGCGGGCTCATGCTTCATCTTGATTCACGATGAAACATATTTATCAAGCCTGCTGATTTCCCTCCAGCGCTCCAGCATTAAATATATAGCAAAGAATAAATAATGGAAGGTATGCTAACAGCATACCCTCTACTCCTTGCAGACCTCCCTTAGCTACAATAACTGCCAACGGAGTCAGCCACGCAACGTTTATAGCTGAAACGCCGTATGTAACGACTTTATGGCTAGAGAAACGGCGCGATGCATATTGATAAGCATGACTTCGATGAGCTTGAAATACTTTATCCCCACGAGCAAATCGCCTGATCAATGTCCAAGTGGCATCGACGATAAATACCCCTAGCAAAATCATCCAGCTCCAGAATAATTCAGGAACTATCCAAGCCGCCTGAAGCGCCAATCCAGCTAGAAGAAAACCAAGGAAGCCACTTCCTGCATCTCCCATGAAAATCCGAGCAGGAGGGATGTTCCAGCAAAGAAAGCCTGCTACTGAGGCTGCCAGAATCAGTGGCACCCAGATTAGCTCAGCCACCCCGCTAAGCCAATAAACCAGGCAGATTCCCAGGCAAGCGCTGATCGCTTCGGCACTGGCCAAGCCATCAATGCCATCCATGAAGTTATAAAGGTTAAGCATCCAAACCAGATAGACCAGGGCCAAAACATTACCAAACCACCCCAGATCAAGTATGACCCCAAAGATCGACATTGGTGGGAGGCCGTTTAGCCAGAACAACACCCACGCCGCCGCAATGAAGTGCCCCAGCAGTCGCCATTTGGCAACGATATGCCCATGGTCGTCGGCGAAACCAATAACCGCGACAAGCAGGCCGGAGCCCAGAAGGCCATACAATGCAGTAAAGCTCAGCAGATTGAGGCTAGTAAGAATGGGAAGTGCCAGCACAAAGGCGACAACGATGGCCACGCCTCCACCACGAGGTGTAGGGATTGAGTGAGAACTGCGCTCGTTGGGGATATCCATCAAGCTCTTAGCTAGAGCATAACGTCGCAGGACAAGTGTCAGCACACAAGAAATTGCAAATACCGCAAGTAGCAGCCACCAAAAAATCATTTCACTTGTTTATCCAGATAATAGCTAGCAGTCTGCCGCATAGCTTTGTCCATATTGATGGGAGGAGTCCACCCCAACAACTCGCAGTTCTTGCTGATATCGACCTGCAACGATCCACATATTCGCTGGGCAATGGCCTGCTTTCCCAGTATTGAAGCTGCCAGTTTCAATAAAGATTCAGGCAGCCACAGCAATCGGGATTTTTTGTCCAACGCCTTGGCCAGACGTCGCATTAATTGGGTTGTAGATAAGCATTCACCGTCGCAAACCAAGAAAGTGTGATTCGCAGCAGCAGGATGATCGATGCAAGTAACAACTAAGTCTACCAAGTTTCCGATTGCCACCAGACTCCGCTGGTTACGAATCGCGCCCAATGGCAACGGTATACCTCTATTGACCCAACTTAGCATACTCAGGAAGTTAGCTTTGACTCCCGGTCCATAGACCAATGGCGGGCGGATGATCACCACCTCCATACCAGTCTCTTGAGCAAGCTTTCTCAAGGCTTCCTCCGCTTCGTACTTGGACACACTATAAGGATCAACTGGAGCCGGAGAATCATCGGCTTTAAACGATCTGCCCGAGATAGTGCTTTCACCGTTGACCTTGATAGAACTAATGAAGATGAAGCGCTTTACTCCTGATGCAGCAGCACGCTGTGCCAGCCTGAGGGTCCCTTCCACGTTGACCTTGCGAAATTCGGCCAAAGCGTCCACAGCCATTTCATTCATCACATGAACGCGAGCAGCAGCATGAATGATCGCATGTATATTATTTAACAAGGGCAAAGCCTTGGGACCGGTCAGATCGAAGGAGGCTACAGGGCATAAGCCACATAATCGCGTTACCCCTCGAGCCGCCGCGATTGGGGTAAACTTCTTGTCCAGTAATAGACGAAAGACTACCGCTTCACCGACAAACCCATTTGCCCCTGTCACCAATACCTTTAGGGCCGTCATTACGTTTTATTCCCTATCAACGCAGTAGCCCAGCAGATAAAAAAGAAAAATACCTTGTCGCGGACTCGGCGCCGGCATTTCCAAGCACTGAAGGATAGCTTGATCAGTTGCCGGCGTCGCAACTGCAACCAAGTTTTCACGAACGGATCGGCGCCTTGTTCCACCAAACGAGCTATCAGTTGAACTTGATTGAACCACCAACCGTCATGAATGGTTTTATAACGGGCTATCAATGGGCTCAACCCAGTATTGGCACCAACCTGATTACGCTCGTGCTGGCGATAGTCCATTGATGGTACGAGATCGATGAACCAGCGATAACCATGGCTACGAGCAAAGGCATAGCAGTACCAGTCATGTAAACCGACATCTTGCAGCGGTTGCCAGTTCGCGAGCATCGAAGCCTTCAACGGCCCCACAAGGCTTTGACTCAGTACGTAAGTGCAGCCAGGACCGGCCGCTTCAAACAGAAAGTCCCAGGTAACCTGAGGCTGCGCTTTGTCCAGCAGAAGAGTTCTTCCGTCTGGCCAAAAGGCAGTGACGTTACTGGAGTAGGCATCCACGTGACGGGTTTGAAGCACCTGGGTTGCACGCTGCAGTTTGTCCGAATGCCAAACGTCATCCTGATCGGCAAAGGCGATGAAATCGTACCCGCCAAAATCGACATCGCGGATCAGCCTGAAGAAATTACGCGAGGCGCCACCAAATCTGCCGGCGCCCGGCAGCACGACAACGCTAGGGTGCTCCGCGGCGTAGAGCGCGCACCATGCTTCTGTTCCGTCAGTAGAAGGGTCAATACTTATGTAGATGGTTACGTCGACTGCTGATTGACCAAGGATCGAAACCAACTGCTCTTCGATCCACTGCATACCATTATAGGCAGCCAGCAAAACCGCGATCTTAGGATATTTTACTGGCATATCATTCCTGCTTGTACCAACTGAACGATACTATTCGAAAAGATGAAACACTCAATTCAACGCAAGTTACGAATGACTACAGAGCCGATAAGCTCAGCTGTACTGGTCACTAGAGTTTTCACGCGACACCATACCCTTGAGTTGCCGAAAGAACCATCTTAATGGCACCGTCTAATCCATGAATACAGGACATGCCGCCGAAGTAATCGTCTATGAAATAGTCCATCTGGATAGGTATTGTAATCACTCACTATCTGTGTAACCGCTACATTTTACATTTAGAGAAAATAAAGGATATGGTTAATCCCACGCAATAAAAGGAGCGTGCCGTGCCGCCAATCCAGCTAGACCAAACGCCTGCGTCGCCCTCTAATTGTAAAGCCAACTAGCCAACCCGACAGTGGGCCGATTAGCATACCAAACAATAAGGCAGTAATTGTGATCAATGACGCTGGAAGCTGCGGCCCAGCCCAGCCCAAGAATAACAAAGAAATGGGTTGCTGGTTCTCAAGGACAAAAGCAAGGATCGCCAGAACAAGCAAAAGAATAAGCACAACGAAAAGCACGCGCTTGAAATTACGCATAACCCGCCCCTTGAACTGACATAATCAAAGCCCCTCCTCTTCATCCTCATTCACCCGATCCCGAAGCTCTTTACCCGGCTTGAAATGAGGAACGAATTTCCCGTCCAGACTGACGGACTGCCCGGTCTTAGGGTTGCGACCTACCCGCGGTGCACGATAGTGCAGTGAAAAGCTACCAAAGCCCCGAATCTCAATACGATCTCCGGTTGCCAGGCACTGGGACATTTGCTCAAGCATAGTCTTGATGGCCAGCTCCACATCCTTAGATGAGAGTAGCCCTTGATGGGTGACAATTCGTTCGATCAACTCCGACTTCGTCATATTTTTCCCTTCTTTTTCAAGCAGCTAGATAAGCGCTTCAAAGGTTTTAGCACGACCGGGGGATTTTGAACAGCCCAAGCATTGACTTATCTCCCCCCTTGCTAAAACGCCACAAACGAGGGCATTCAACAGCGCCTAAAACGAAAATTCCGCAGCAATTTGACCTCCCACCATGCCATCCTACTAGCGGCATATGACAAGCATGGTCCGAGTGAGGTAACCCGCAGGATTCCAGCCAAAGGGATAGTCACCCTCCTCGTCCTTGGCATCACTGGACCTGGTAATGACCTTATAGCCATCCCCCTTGCATTCACGCTCAGCGCGTTTGTGGCACTTGTCCCATCCAGCCCCAAGACCGGAGCAATCGATCTCGATACCGCTGACACCACGGACTGCATGGACCTTGGTATTGGTCGTACAGCCCACCAAGACTAGAAGAACTGCGAAAACCACAATGAGACTCTTCATCTACTTCCTTATACCAGGCAATCGCCCCACCATCATTCAGCTCAAGTAAGCCTAGCCCTAAATAGGTTATTGATCCGCTTAAGAAAATAGACACCCGAATGACTCTATTGGTTTCCCCCCTCGACAGATGCAAGCCAGAACCCAAATCGCAGGCACAAAAAAGGGCGACCGAAGTCGCCCTTTTCTATGGTCTGACAGAACTTAGTTCTGCTTTTCCATCTGTGCACGCAACAGGTCGCCCAGAGTGGTAGGACCAGCAGCGATATCCGAAGCAGCTGGCTTGTCGCGCAGGCTCTGGATAGCTTCTTTCTCGTCTTCAACGTCTTTCGACTTGATCGAGAGCTGGATTACGCGGCTCTTACGGTCAACGCTGATGATCTTGGCTTCAACTTCTTCGCCTTCTTTCAGGACGTTACGAGCATCTTCGATGCGATCACGGCTGATTTCGGAGGCTTTCAGAGTCGCTTCGATATCGTTGGCCAGGGTGATGATGGCGCCTTTGGCGTCAACTTCTTTTACAACACCCTTAACGATTGCACCCTTGTCGTTCTCTTGAACGTACTCGGAGAACGGATCGCTTTCCAGTTGCTTGATACCCAGGGAGATGCGCTCACGCTCTGGGTCAACCGACAGGATAACGGTGTCCAGCTCGTCGCCCTTCTTGAAGCGGCGTACGGCTTCTTCGCCCACTTCGTTCCAGGAGATGTCGGACAGGTGAACCAGACCGTCGATGCCACCGTCCAGACCAATGAAGATACCGAAATCGGTGATCGACTTGATGGTGCCGGAGATTTTGTCGCCCTTGTTGAACTGGCCAGAGAAATCTTCCCATGGGTTAGATTTGCACTGCTTGATGCCCAGGGAGATACGACGACGCTCTTCGTCGATGTCCAGAACCATAACTTCCACTTCGTCGCCGACTTGTACGACTTTCGAAGGATGGATGTTCTTGTTGGTCCAGTCCATTTCCGAAACGTGCACCAGACCTTCAACACCTTCTTCCAGCTCAGCGAAGCAGCCGTAGTCGGTCAGGTTGGTTACACGAGCAGTAACGCGAGTGCTTTCTG
This sequence comes from Pseudomonas chlororaphis subsp. chlororaphis, assembly GCF_003945765.1. Classification (NCBI taxonomy): domain Bacteria; kingdom Pseudomonadati; phylum Pseudomonadota; class Gammaproteobacteria; order Pseudomonadales; family Pseudomonadaceae; genus Pseudomonas; species Pseudomonas chlororaphis. The sequence goes on from NZ_CP027712.1 coordinate 4,962,620, forward strand.
GGTAACGGGCTTTGATAGCAACCCATGGATCTTCGCCCAGCTGCTTCAGGCCCAGGGAAACACGATTGCGCTCGCGATCGTACTTCAGAACCTTGACATCGATCTCGTCGCCAACGTTGACGATTTCGGAAGGATGCTTGATGCGCTTCCAAGCCATGTCGGTAATGTGCAGCAGGCCATCGACGCCACCCAGATCGACGAATGCGCCGTAATCGGTGAGGTTTTTGACAATACCTTTGACTTGCTGACCTTCCTGCAGGGATTCCAGCAGAGCTTCACGCTCAGCGGAGTTCTCGGCTTCGAGGACGCTACGGCGGGAAACGACAACGTTGTTGCGCTTCTGGTCGAGTTTGATGACTTTAAACTCGAGCTCTTTGCCTTCCAGGTGCGTAGTGTCGCGCACTGGACGGACGTCAACCAGAGAACCTGGCAGGAACGCACGGATGCCGTTAACGTCGACAGTGAAGCCGCCTTTAACCTTACCGTTGATAACGCCCTTGACCACTTCTTCGGCTGCGAAGGCTGCTTCCAGAACGATCCAGCATTCAGCGCGCTTGGCTTTTTCACGGGACAGCTTGGTTTCACCAAAGCCGTCTTCAACCGAATCCAGAGCAACGTGAACTTCATCACCAACATTGATGGACAGTTCGCCAGCATCGTTGTAGAACTGCTCAAGCGGGATCAGCGCTTCAGACTTCAGACCAGCGTGAACGGTTACCCAACGCGCTTGGTAGTCGATGTCGACGATAACACCGGTGATGATGGAGCCTGCCTGAAGGTTCAGGGTTTTTAGGCTTTCTTCAAAGAGTTCCGCAAAGCTTTCGCTCATTTTAATTCCTGTTGATAAGGGCGAAGAATACGCCCATCTGCCACATCCCAGACAATGTGGGTTACGTTCATATAAAAGAAGGACCGCAGGACTATGACTGGTCCCCTGCGCTCCTCCTTGGTCACCCGGCGATATCGCGAATGGCGATTTCGCTCAGAATGCGTTCCAGCACCTGCTCGATGGACAACTCCGTGGAATCCAGCTGTATAGCGTCAACCGCCGGTTTGAGCGGGGCGACTGCTCGCTGGGTGTCGCGCTCATCGCGCGCACGAATCTCATCTAGCAGACTCGACAGACTAACACCATCGACTTTTCCCTTCAACTGCAAGTAGCGACGGCGCGCGCGCTCCTCGGCACTTGCGGTGAGGAATATCTTCAGGGGCGCATCGGGAAATACCACTGTCCCCATGTCACGCCCATCGGCCACTAGCCCCGGCGGCTCCTGAAAAGCTCGCTGACGCTGCAACAGCGCATCGCGCACGGCCGGCAGCGCCGCAACCTGGGAGGCCCAGGCGCCGACCTGCTCGTTGCGCAAGTCGTCGGTGACGTCATCACCCTCCAGAATGATGCGTTGCGGATGACCTTCGGTCGCTCCGACGAATTGCACATCCAGATGAGCCGCCAGCAGTTTCAGCGACTCCTCATTGGTCAGGTCGACACCATGATTGCGCGCGGCAAAAGCCAGCAAGCGGTACAAGGCACCGGAATCCAGCAGGCACCAGCCCAAGCGTTTGGCCAGAATCCCGGCAATGGTGCCCTTGCCCGAGCCGCTTGGCCCATCGATGGTGATGACTGGCGCCTTGATGTTCACGACTGGGCCTCTTGCGCAACACGAATGCCGACTTGTGCGCATAGCGCAAGGAAGTTCGGGAAGGACGTGGCAACGTTGGCGCAGTCATGGATGCGGATTGGCGCATTGGCACGCAATGAAGCCACGCTGAAAGCCATGGCGATACGGTGATCGCCATGCCCGTGCACTTCGCCGCCGCCAATCTGGCTGCCATCGATGATGATACCGTCCGGCGTCGGCTCGCACTTGACACCCAGGGCCAGCAAACCATCGGCCATCACCTGGATGCGGTCGGACTCCTTGACCCGCAACTCTTCGGCGCCACGCAGCACGGTACGCCCTTCAGCGCAGGCTGCGGCAACGAACAGCACCGGGAATTCGTCGATCGCCAGCGGGACCAGCTCTTCCGGAATCTCGATCCCCTTGAGCTTCGCCGCGCGAACCCGCAGGTCTGCCACAGGCTCGCCGCCGACCTCACGCTGGTTTTCCAGGCTGATATCAGCCCCCATCAGGCGCAGGATATCGATTACCCCGGTACGAGTCGGGTTGATGCCAACATGCTCGAGCACCAGTTCGGAACCTTCGGCGATGGACGCAGCCACCAGAAAGAAGGCCGCCGAGGAGATATCCGCAGGTACTTCGATATGGGTCGCCTGCAGCTTGCCGCCGGACTCGACCGAAGCCGTGGCGCCGTCGACCGCTACCGGGTAACCGAAGCCGCGCAGCATGCGCTCGGTATGATCGCGGGTTGGCGCAGGCTCGGTCACAGTGGTCTTGCCTTCGGCGTACAGGCCAGCCAACAGCAGGCATGACTTAACCTGGGCACTGGCCATTGGCATGGTGTAAGTCAGGCCTTTGAGTTTGTGACCACCACGGATGGTCATCGGCGGACGCCCTTCCGCTGCGGTTTCAATGACTGCCCCCATCTCGCGCAGCGGATTGGCTACGCGATTCATCGGACGCTTGGACAGCGATGCATCGCCCGTCAGCACGCTATCGAAACTCTGCGCGGCCAGCAGGCCGGACAGCAGGCGCATCGAGGTGCCGGAGTTGCCCAGGTAGATCGGCCCCGGAGCCGGTTTCAAGCCATGCAGGCCGACGCCATGGATGGTCACACGACCATGGTGCGGACCTTCGATCACCACGCCCATGTCACGGAAAGCCTGCAGCGTCGCCAGGGCGTCTTCGCCCTCGAGGAAGCCTTCGACTTCGGTAGTACCGTCAGCCAGGGAGCCGAGCATGATCGAACGGTGAGAAATCGACTTGTCGCCTGGTACACGAATCCGCCCAGTCAGGCGGCCACCAGGATTTGCCAGGAAAATCAGGTTATTGGAGTTCATAGCGTCCACATAGGCCCGACGGGCCAGGATTTTACTGAAATGCTCGCGAGCAACCCGGGCGCGAGTGAATACGCCCAACAACTGGTGCCCATCCCCTGCATCGACCGCGTCGCGCAAGGCGTCGAGGTCGTTGCGAAATGTATCGAGTGTGCGCAGGACAGCTTCGCGATTGGCGAGGAAGATGTCGTGCCACATGACCGGGTCACTACCGGCGATTCTCGTGAAATCACGGAAACCGCCCGCAGCGTAGCGGAAGATATCCAGATTTTCACTGCGCTTGGCCAACGAATCGACCAGACCGAACGCCAGCAAGTGCGGCAGATGACTGGTCGCCGCCAGCACTTCATCGTGGCGCTCGACCTGCATGTGCTCGACATCGGCCCCCAGCTCTCGCCAAAGCTTGTCGACCACCGCCAGCGCTGCCGGGTCGGTCTGCTCCAGCGGCGTCAGGATCACCTTGTGGCGACGGAACAACTGGCCATTGGCGGCTTCCACCCCGCTCTGTTCGGAACCGGCGATCGGATGTCCCGGAACGAAGCGCGGCGGCATGCTGCCAAAAGCCTCGGTCGCCGCTCGCACCACATTGCCCTTGGCGCTGCCGACATCGGTCAGGATCGCCTGCCCCAGATCCATGCCAGCCAGAATCGCCAGCAACTTTTCCATGGCCAGAATCGGCACCGCCAGCTGGATCACATCAGCGCCCCGGCACGCCAGCGCCAGGTCTTCTTCACAGCGATCCACCACACCCAACTCAACGGCCAGCTTGCGCGATTGCGGATCGAGATCGACACCGACCACTTCGCGACATACGCCACTTTCACGCAGGCCTTTGGCAAAGGAACCGCCGATCAGTCCCAGACCGACCACCACCAGGCGACCGATCATAGGCACCGCAGGTTGCACTGGAATGACATCAACCACGAGCCAGAACCTTGGCCAAAGCCTCTAGGAAGCGGGTGTTTTCAGCCGGCAGGCCAATGGTCACACGCAGGTGATTCGGCATGCCGTAGTTGGCCACCGGACGTACGATCACCCCTTCACGCAACAAGCCCTGGAACACCGGCGCGGCAACCCGCCCGACATCCACCGCAATGAAGTTGCCCCTGGAAGCGATCCAGCTCAGGCCCAGCCCCCGGAAGCCGGCTTCCAGCTGCTGCATGCCCGCCTCGTTCAAGCGACGGCTCTCAGTCAGGTAATCGCTATCCTCCAGCGCCGCACACGCCGCCGCCAGGGCCAGGCTGTTGACGTTGAAAGGCTGACGAACGCGATTGAGCACATCGGCAACGGTCGGAGTCGACAAGCCATAACCCACGCGCAACGCGGCCAGGCCGTAGGCCTTGGAGAAGGTTCGCGAAACCAGCAGGTTCGGATAGGCCGCCAGGAAATCCAGGCCATCCGGCAGGTCGCTGCCTTCGGCGTATTCGATGTAAGCCTCGTCCAGCACCACCAGCACATGCGCCGGTACGTCCTGGAGGAACTCGTCCAGCGCCTCGGCACTGAACCAGGTGCCGGTCGGATTGTTCGGGTTGGCGATAAAGACCACCCGGGTATCGACATCGATGGCCTGCAGCATGGCCGGCAGGTCATGCCCCCAGTCTTTGGCCGGAACCACACGGGCTTCGGCCCCCACGGCTTGGGTAACGATCGGATAGACCGCAAAGGCGTGTTCGCTGAACACCGCATTCAGGCCAGGCGCCAGATAGGCGCGGGCGACCAGCTCCAGGATGTCGTTGGAACCATTGCCCAGGGTGACCTGGGCCAGCTCGACGCCGCAGCGCTCGGCCAGCAGGGTCTTGAGTGCAAAACCATTGCCATCCGGATAGCGGGTCAGCTCGGCCAGTTCTTCGCGAATCGCCGCCAGCGCCTTGGGGCTGGCGCCCAGCGGGTTTTCGTTACTCGCCAGCTTGACGATTTTCGCCGGATCGATATCCAGCTCGCGTGCCAGTTCGTCCACGGGCTTGCCCGGAACGTAAGGCGAAAGTTGTTGCACGCCCGGCTGTGCCAGAGCGAGGAAGTCGCCACTCATTGTTAAAGCCTCAGAGAACCGCTTTCGGGTAGGAACCCAGCACCTTGAGTGCCACTGCTTCCTGACTGATCTTTTCCAGCACACCCTTGATCAATGGATCGCGGTGGTGGCCGACGAAGTCGATGAAGAACACATAGGTCCACTTGCCGCTGCGCGAAGGCCGGGTTTCGATACGCGTCAGATCGATACCGTTGTCATGGAAAGGCACCAGCAGCTCATGCAGAGCGCCGGGCTTGTTGCTCATGGAAACGATGATCGAGGTCTTGTCGTCGCCGGTCGGCGGCACTTCCTGGTTGCCGATCATCAGGAAGCGCGTGGAGTTGTCCGGGCGATCCTCGATTTTCTCGGCCAGACGGGTCAAGCCATACAGGCTCGCCGCCATATCGCCGGCGATGGCTGCCGAGTTCCACTCGCCCTTGACCCGCTTGGCCGCTTCGGCGTTGCTGGAAACCGCCACCCGCTCGACATTCGGATAATGGGCATCCAGCCACTTGCGGCACTGCGCCAGGGACTGGGCATGGGAGTAGATGCGGCTGATGCTGTCGGTCTTGGTGTTTTCACCGACCAGCAGATGATGGTGGATACGCAGCTCGACCTCGCCGCAGATCACCATGTCGTGCTCCAGGAAACTGTCGAGGGTGTGGTTGACCGCACCCTCGGTGGAGTTTTCCACAGGCACCACGCCAAAGTTCACCGCTCCCGCCGCCACCTCACGGAACACTTCGTCGATCGCCGCCATTGGCTTGCTGATCACCGCGTGACCGAAGTGCTTCATGGCCGCGGCCTGAGTGAAGGTACCTTCCGGACCGAGGTAGGCCACTTTCAGCGGCTGCTCGAGCGCCAGGCAGGACGACATGATTTCACGGAACAGCCGCGCCATCTCTTCGTTGCCCAACGGCCCCTGATTGCGCTCCATCACCCGCTTGAGCACCTGAGCTTCACGCTCAGGACGATAGAACACCGGCACTTCGCCTTCGGCCAGCGAGGCCATCTTTACTCGTGCGACTTCCTGGGCGCAGCGCGCGCGCTCACTGATCAGCTCCAGGACTTTCTCGTCCAGAGCATCGATGCGCAGGCGAAGTGCCTTGAGTTCTTGCTCAGACATTAGCCGTGTTCCTTCTCGAACTCTGCCATGTAGGCCACCAGCGCGTTGACCGCATTGATGTCGACAGCGTTGTAAATGGAGGCGCGCATGCCGCCTACCGAACGGTGCCCCTTGAGGTTCAGCAGGCCGCGTGCATCGGCGCCGGCCAGGAACGGCTTGTCCAGACGGTCATCGGCCAGGCGGAACGGCACGTTCATCCACGAGCGGTCCGACTTGTTGATCGGGTTGCTGTACAGGCCGCTGGCGTCGATGAAGTCGTACAGGGTGCGCTGTTTGACGTCATTGAGCTTGGCGATGGCTTCCACCCCACCCTGCTCCTTGAGCCACTCGAACACCAGGCCGGACAGGTACCAGGCCAGGGTCGGCGGAGTGTTGTACATCGAGCCGTTGTCCGCCGCGACCTTGTAGTCGAGCATGGTCGGGCACAGCGCGCGCGCGCGACCCAGCAGGTCCTCGCGAACGATATTGACCAGGATGCCGCTCGGGCCGATGTTTTTCTGCGCGCCGGCATAGATCATGCCGAAACGGGAGATATCCACAGGGCGCGAGAGGATGTCGGAAGACATGTCGGCCACCAGCGGAACGTCGCCGGTTTCCGGGATCCACTGGAATTCCAGGCCGCCGATGGTTTCGTTCGGCGCGTAGTGCACGTAGGCCGCGTCTTTCGACAGCTGCCATTCGTTCTGGCCAGGGATGGCGAAGTAATCGTAAGGCTTGGCGGTGGCAGCCACATTGACATGGCCGTAGCGCGAGGCTTCTTCAATGGCTTTCTGCGACCAGATACCGGTGTCGATATAGTCGGCCGTGCCATTTTCCGGCAACAGGTTCAGAGGGATCTGAGCAAATTGCTGGCTGGCGCCGCCTTGCAGAAACAGCACTTTATAGTTCGAGGGGATATTCAGCAGATCACGCAGATCCTGCTCGGCCTTGGTGGCGATGGAGACGAACTCATCGCTGCGATGGCTCATCTCCATGACTGACAGGCCCTTGCCATGCCAATCCAGCAATTCGGCCTGGGCACGCAACAGGACAGCTTCAGGTAGCGCAGCGGGACCTGCGCAGAAGTTATAGGCTCGTTTGCTCACATCCACTCTCGCTATGCATTCACGGTAGCGGACAGAGCAAACACTCTGCCCTGCTACGATTTATTTAGTCTTGCGACTCTTCTTCGCCCGCGGCGTCAGCCTGCTGGCCTTCGACGGCATCATCCGCGTCGGTCGCCGCATCCAGCACGGCGCCCTCGAGCACCTCGCCATCCTCGTCTTCCAATTCGTCGCCTTCAACTTCCGACGGCTCCTGAACCCGCTCCAGGCCTACCAGCGTTTCGTCGCTGGCCAGCTTAATCAAGGTCACGCCCTGGGTGTTACGGCCCAGGCTGGACACTTCATCGACCCGGGTGCGCACCAGGGTGCCCTGGTCGGAAATCAGCATGATTTCCTCGCCGTCAAGCACCTGGACCGCTCCGACCAGGCGGCCGTTACGTTCGTTGCTGACCATGGCGATAACGCCTTGACCGCCACGCTTGTACTCAGGGAACTCGGTGATCGCCGTGCGCTTGCCATAACCACGCGCCGAAGCGGTGAGGATCTGGCTGCCTTCTTCCGGAATCAGCATGGAGATCAGCTTCTGCCCTTCCGGCAGACGCATGCCACGCACACCACGGGCGGTACGGCCCATGGCACGAACGTCGGACTCCTTGAAGCGAGTCACCTTGCCACCATCGGAGAACAGCATGACTTCGCGCTCGCCATCGGTGATCGCGGCGGAAATCAGCACGTCGCCCTCGTCCAGCTCCAGCGCGATCAGACCGACGCTGCGCTGACGGCTGAAGGATTCCAGCGGGGTCTTCTTCACGGTGCCGTTGGCGGTCGCCATAAAGATGTAGTGACCCTCGGTGTATTCCTCGACCGGCAGCATGGTGGTGATGTATTCACCGTCATCCAGCGGCAGCAGGTTGACCAGCGGACGACCGCGGGCGGCACGGGAAGCCTCGGGGATTTCGTAGGTTTTCAGCCAGTAGACCTTGCCCTTGCTGGAGAACAGCAACAGCGTGGTGTGACTGTTGGCCACCAGCAGGTGAGCGATGTAGTCCTCATCCTTGACGCCGGTTGCCGACTTGCCTTTGCCGCCACGACGCTGGGCCTGGTACGCGGCCAGCGGCTGGGTCTTGGCATAGCCGCCGTGGGAAATGGTCACGACGCGCTCTTCTTCCGGGATCATGTCGCCCAGGGTCAGGTCGAGACGGGCATCGAGGATCTCGGTGCGACGCACATCGCCGTATTCGGCGCGAATCACTTCCAGCTCTTCGCGGATCACTTCCATCAGGCGCGTGGCGCTGTTGAGGATGCGGATCAGCTCGCCGATCTGGTTGAGGATCTCCTGGTACTCGGCCAGCAGTTTTTCATGCTCGAGGCCGGTCAGGCGGTGCAGACGCAATTCCAGAATGGCTTGCGCCTGCTCTGGCGACAGGAAGTACTTGCCGTCGCGCAGACCGTATTGCGGATCGAGGTTCTCCGGACGGCAGGAATCCGCGCCGGCACGCTCGACCATGGTCATCACCGCGCTGGATTCCCAAGGCGTGCTGATCAGCGCTTCCTTGGCTTCCGACGGGGTCGGTGAGGCCTTGATCAGGGCGATGACCGGGTCGATGTTCGACAGGGCAACGGCCTGGCCTTCGAGAATGTGACCACGCTCACGAGCCTTGCGCAGTTCGAACACGGTGCGGCGGGTCACCACTTCACGACGGTGACGCACGAAGGCTTCCAGCAGGTCCTTCAAGTTGAGGATCCGCGGACGACCGTCGATCAGCGCAACGATGTTGATACCGAACACGCTCTGCAGCTGGGTCTGGGCGTAGAGATTGTTGAGGATCACCTCCGGCACTTCGCCACGACGCAGCTCGATCACTACGCGCATACCGTCCTTGTCGGACTCGTCGCGCAGCTCGGTGATGCCTTCGAGCTTCTTCTCCTTGACCAGCTCGGCGATCTTCTCGATCAGACGCGCCTTGTTCAGCTGGTAAGGCAGCTCGGTGATAACGATCTGCTGACGGCCACCGACCTTGTCGATGTCCTCGATGATCGAGCGGGCACGCATGTAAATGCGTCCGCGACCGGTACGGTAGGCTTCGATGATGCCTTCGCGACCATTGATGATCGCTGCGGTCGGGAAATCCGGGCCCGGGATGTGCTGCATCAGCTCATCGACGGTCAGCTCCGGGTTGTCGATCAGCGCCAGGCAACCGTCGATGACTTCGCCGAGGTTGTGCGGCGGGATGTTGGTCGCCATGCCCACGGCAATACCGCTGGAACCGTTGACCAGCAGGTTGGGGATCTTGGTCGGCATGACCGCGGGGATCAGTTCGGTGCCGTCGTAGTTCGGCACCCAGTCCACGGTTTCCTTGTGCAGGTCGGCCAGCAGCTCGTGCGCCAGCTTGGTCATGCGCACTTCGGTGTATCGCATGGCCGCCGCGTTGTCGCCGTCGACCGAACCGAAGTTACCCTGGCCGTCTACCAGCAGGTAGCGCAGGGAGAATGGCTGGGCCATACGAACGATGGTGTCGTACACCGCGGTATCACCGTGCGGGTGATACTTACCGATCACGTCACCGACAACACGGGCAGATTTCTTGTACGGCTTGTTCCAGTCGTTACCGAGCTCGCTCATCGCGTACAGCACACGCCGGTGCACGGGCTTCAAGCCATCGCGCGCATCAGGCAGTGCCCGCCCGACGATTACGCTCATCGCGTAGTCGAGATAGGACTGTTTCAGCTCGTCTTCGATATTGACCGGGAGGATTTCTTTGGCCAGTTCGCCCATGAGAAGCCTGATTCCTTTTTCTGGTGAAACTTCGTCACATCCATATGGGACGAACGAAGCTCGCCGCTGCAGGCCTAGTGCCATGCACCGACTTACGACAAATCAACAAGTTATGCCATGGATTTGCGCAGTGAAGGCGGTCACTTCGGACCACCTTGGAAACCGCCGGATGTTATCACAATCGCCGCCACGCACCTATCCCCCTGATGCGCATGGAGCATAGTTAGTTGACCGGTGACAGGCTGATAAGAGACGAGAGAAGCTCAGAGGCTGATTTCGCGCGTAAATGCGGATTTTTTCCCGGACTGACGACCACCCCATGGCAGCCGTCAGCGAAACCTTTTGCAAAACGATCTCAGTGCAAGCGCTTGCGGCACATCAATTGGGCCATTTTCGCGGTGTCGGGACGCTCGACTATGCCTTTCTCGGTGACGATGGCGTCGATCAGGTCCGCCGGGGTGACGTCGAATACCGGATTATAGGCCTGCACATCCGCCCCTACCCGCTTGCCGCCGACCTCGAGCAGCTCCTTGCCATCACGCTCCTCGATCGGAATGTCTTCGCCACTGGCCAGGGCCATGTCGATGGTCGAACTCGGCGCGACCACCATGAAACGCACGCCGTGGTGCATTGCATTGACCGCCAGCTGATAGGTGCCGATCTTGTTCGCCACGTCGCCATTGGCGGTAATGCGGTCGGCGCCAACGATCACCCAGGTCACACCCTTGGTTTTCATGATGTGTGCGGCAGCGGAGTCGGCATTCAAGGTCACCGGGATGCCTTCGTTGGCCAGCTCCCAGGCGGTCAGCCGCGAGCCTTGCAGCCAGGGACGGGTTTCATTGGCATACACCCGCTCGACCATACCTTCGATAAAGGCCCCGCGAATCACCCCCAGGGCCGTTCCGAAGCCGCCGGTCGCCAGGGCGCCGGTGTTGCAGTGGGTCAGGATGGCCTGGGCATTGCCCTGATGCCGGCGAATCAGGTCGACACCCAACTGGGCCATGGTCAGGTTGGCTTCGCGGTCGCTTTCATGAATGGCCAGGGCTTCCGCCTCCAGCACCGCCAGCGGGTAGGCGTGGCCCTTGAGGCGCTCCAGACGTTCACGCATGCGGTTCAGCGCCCAGAACAGGTTGACCGCGGTCGGACGCGAGTCGGCGAGCAATGCGAAGTCTTCTTCCATCGCCGCCTGCCAGTCACCACCGGCGGCAAAACGCGCGCGCGCCGCCAGGACCACGCCATACGCGGCGCTAATGCCGATTGCCGGCGCGCCACGCACCACCATTTCGCGAATGGCCTGCGCGACGCCAGCCGCGCTGGTGTAGGCAATCCAGCTTTCCTCGAAGGGCAAAATACGCTGATCGAGCAGATACAGGGCGTCATCCCGCCAATCGATGGCCTTCACCTTCTCCGCTGCCAACAGTCGATCGCGCATCCCTCACCCCGCACTCATGAACAAAAGCCGCCGATTATAGCGATCCCCCGGCGAAGACGCTCGGGTATACTTCGCCATCCTCCACAAACGCCCTGGAACCGATCTTCGATGCCGAACCCTGTCGTTGCGCTCGACCTACTCCTGTTGCCGACCTGGCTGGTGCCTGTTGAACCGGCCGGCGTGGTGCTCAAGGAGCACGGCCTGGGTATCCGCGACGGCCGCATCGTGTTCATCGGCCCGCGCGCCGCGGCCTTGAAGCTGCAGGCTGCCGAGGTCCGCGAGTTGCCGGGCATGCTGCTCAGCCCTGGCCTGATCAACGCCCACGGCCACGCGGCGATGACCCTGTTCCGCGGCCTGGCCGACGATCTGCCGCTGATGACCTGGCTGGAGAACCACATCTGGCCCGCCGAAGCCAAATGGGTCGATGAAGCCTTCGTCCGCGACGGTACCGACCTGGCCATCGCCGAACAGCTCAAAGGCGGCATCAGCTGCTTTTCCGACATGTACTTCTTTCCGAAGGTTGCCAGCGAGCGCGTGCACAACAGCGGCATTCGGGCGCAGATCACCATTCCGGTCCTCGACTTTCCGATTCCGGGCGCCCACAGCGCCGACGAGGCCATCCGCCAGGGCGTCGAGCTGTTCAGCGACCTCAAGCATCATCCGCGTATCAAGATCACCTTCGGCCCCCACGCGCCCTACACGGTCGGCGACGAAAACCTGGAGAAGATCCGGATCATTGCCGAAGAACTCGATGCCTCCATTCATATGCACGTCCATGAAACCGCCTTCGAGGTGGAACAGGCCGTCGCCCGGCACGGCGAGCGGCCCCTGGCCCGCCTGGCGCGACTGGGACTGCTCGGGCCGCGCTTCCAGGCCGTACACATGACCCAAATCAGCGATGACGACCTGGCTTTGCTGGTAGAAACCAATAGCAATGTCATTCATTGCCCGGAGTCGAACCTGAAACTGGCCAGCGGCTTCTGCCCGGTGGAACGGCTGTGGCAGGCTGGCGTCAATGTTGCAGTAGGCACCGACGGGGCCGCCAGCAACAACGACCTGGACCTGCTCGGCGAAATCCGCACCGCCGCACTGCTGGCCAAGGCCGTGGCAGGCTCGGCCACTGCCCTGAATGCCCACCAGGCGCTGCGCATGGCCACCCTCAACGGCGCGCGGGCCCTGGGCCTGGAGAGCGAGATCGGCTCGCTGGAACTCGGCAAGGCCGCGGACCTGGTGGCCTTTGACCTGTCCGGCCTGGCGCAGCAACCGATCTATGACCCGGTTTCGCAGCTTATATATGCCACCGGCCGCGATTGCGTGAAACACCTTTGGGTCGCCGGCAAGCAATTGCTCGACGACCGGCGCCTGACGCGCCTGGACGAACAACAGCTGCACGCCACGGCGACAGCCTGGGGCCGGCGCATCAGCGGCCATACCGAATAGCAGGAACCCTCGAGCCCCGGCTCGAGACCGACAGCCAGAATTTTCCAGATTCAGAGGATTACCCATGAGTAACGTCGACCACGCCGAAATCGCCAAATTCGAAGCCCTCGCCCATCGCTGGTGGGACCGCGAGAGCGAATTCAAACCGCTGCACGATATCAACCCGCTGCGGGTCAACTGGATTGACGAGCGCGTCAACCTGGCCGGCAAGAAAGTCCTCGACGTCGGTTGCGGCGGCGGCATCCTCAGTGAAGCCATGGCCCAGCGCGGCGCTACGGTAACGGGCATCGACATGGGCGAGGCCCCGCTGGCGGTGGCACAACTGCATCAACTGGAGTCCGGGGTGAACGTCGAATACCGGCAGATCACCGCCGAAGCCCTGGCCGAGGAAATGCCCGAGCAGTTCGACGTCGTCACCTGCCTGGAGATGCTCGAGCACGTACCGGACCCCTCCTCGGTGATCCGCGCGTGCTTTCGCATGGTCAAGCCCGGCGGCCAGGTGTTCTTCTCCACCATCAACCGCAATCCGAAGGCCTATCTGTTCGCCATCATCGGCGCCGAATACATCATGAAGCTGCTGCCGCGCGGCACCCATGACTTCAAGAAATTCATCCGGCCTTCCGAACTGGGCGCCTGGAGCCGCGACGCCGGCCTGACCGTCAAGGACATCATCGGCCTGACCTACAACCCGCTGACCAAGCACTACAAGCTGGCCACCGACGTCGACGTCAACTACATGATCCAGACCCTGCGGGAGGAATAAGCCCATGCGTATCAGAGCAGTTCTTTTCGACATGGACGGCACCCTGCTCGACACCGCGCCGGACTTCATCGCCATCTGCCAGGCCATGCGCGCCGACCGCGGCCTGGCGCCGATCGCAGACAAACATATCCGTGACGAAATCTCCGGTGGCGCCCGGGCGATGGTCGCCGTGACCTTCTCGATGGACCCGGAATCCCCGGGGTTCGAGGAGCTGCGCCTGGAGTTTCTGGAGCGTTACCTCAAGCATTGCGCGGTACACAGCAAACTGTTCGACGGCATGGCCGAGCTGCTGGCCGATATCGAGAAGGCCAATCTGCTCTGGGGCGTGGTCACCAACAAGCCGGTGCGCTTTGCCGAGCCAATCATGCAGCAGTTGGGCCTGGCGGAACGTTCCGCCCTGCTGATCTGCCCGGATCACGTGAAGAACAGCAAACCCGATCCAGAACCATTGATCCTGGCGTGCAAGATGCTCGACCTCGACCCGGCCAGCGTACTGTTCGTCGGTGACGACCTGCGCGACATCGAATCGGGCCGCGACGCAGGCACCAGGACCGCAGCCGTGACCTACGGTTACATCCATCCGGACGACAATCCCAAGCACTGGGGCGCCGACGTGGTGGTCGACCATCCGCTGGAACTGCGCCAGGTCCTGGACCAGGCGCTGTGCAGCTGCTGATCTGCCCAGGCTTTCGCTTCTGATTTCCCGAGGTTTTTATGTTTGATTATTCCGCCCGCCCCGAACTGCTCAAGGATCGGGTCATTCTGGTCACCGGCGCCGGTCGCGGCATCGGCGCCGCTGCCGCCAAGACCTTCGCCGCCCACGGCGCCACCGTACTGCTGCTGGGCAAGACCGAAGCCAACCTGACCCAGGTTTATGACGAGATCGAAGCCGCCGGCCATCCTCAGCCGGTGGTGATTCCGTTCAACCTGGAAACCGCCCTGCCGCACCAGTACGACGAACTGGCCGCCATGGTCGAAGCGGAGTTCGGTCACCTCGATGGCCTGCTGCACAATGCCTCGATCATTGGTCCGCGCACACCGCTGGAACAGCTGTCGGGCGAGAACTTCATGCGGGTGATGCAAGTCAACGTCAACGCCATGTTCATGCTGACCAGTACCCTGCTGCCGCTGCTCAAGCTGTCCCAGGACGCCTCGGTGGTGTTCACCTCCAGCAGCGTTGGCCGCAAGGGCCGTGCCTACTGGGGCGCCTATGGCGTTTCGAAATTCGCCACCGAAGGCCTGATGCAAACCCTGGCCGACGAAGTCGACGGCGTCGCACCGGTTCGCGCCAACAGCGTCAATCCGGGCGCTACCCGCACCAGCATGCGCGCCCAGGCCTACCCGGGGGAAAACCCGAGCAACAACCCGGCCCCCGAGGAGATCATGCCGGTCTACCTGTACCTCATGGGTCCGGACAGTACCGGGATCAACGGCCAGGCATTCGACGCCCAGTAATCCTTTCTTTGGCCGCGGCGGAATACCGTCGCGGCACTCCTTTCCCGGCAGTCTTCCACCCCGCCATCGCCAGACAAATGCCACCCCGGGCCACGCCAAGCCTTGGCACTGTCAGCCAACCCGCTGAATTCAAAAGCATTTTAATCGGATGAAGCGAATGGCATGACTTTCGCTCTCATCTCTCCCAAATAGGCAGTGTATTGGCGAAACTCAGCGACGATCGAGTCGGGGCTTATAACGGCCCGTAAAGCGGATTAGACTGTGATCGCTTGTCCTACGGGACTGATGGAACAGTATGACGTGCAGCCATGAGCCGCTCTCACCCAGCCAGTAAGACTGCATTACGTGCCCAGGGGCTCACGCCATATGAAAATACCGACCCAGACCAACGCAATTGACTTCGATAGCGCCAAATTGCAACGCCTGGGCTTTGGCCAGCAGTCACCACTCCTGCAACGCCCGGTCAGCCTTGCCCAGTTGCGCCAGCAACTGAGCCTGCAATTACAGACCAGCCTGGAGCCGCAACGCATTCTCGGCCTGTTCTTCCGCGAAACCCAACGCCTTGTGCCCCTGGATGCCCTGGTTTACCAGCACAAACCCAGCGACCTGCGCCTGGAGTTCGGCCAGCGCGGCCACCACTCCATCAGCTACAGCCTGAGCCATGAAGGCGAGACCATGGGCGAGCTGGTATTTCGGCGCAATCAGCGTTTCAGCGACCAGGAACAGGGCCATCTGGAATCCCTGCTGTCCACCCTGCTTTATCCGATGCGCAACGCCCTGCTCTATCGGGCCGCGACCCGTAGCGCCCTGCGCGACCCTTTGACCGATACCGGCAACCGGATCGCCATGGACCAGACGCTGCAACGGGAAATCGAAATGGCCCGCCGCCACCTGCACCCACTGTCGCTGCTGATGCTGGATATCGATCACTTCAAGAGAATCAACGACAGCCACGGCCACAGCGCCGGCGATGAAGTGCTCAAGGCTGTTGCCGCGGCCATCAAGGCGCAGTTGCGCAACGTCGACATGGTGTTTCGTTTTGGCGGCGAGGAGTTCCTGATCCTGCTGTCCAACACCGGACGCGATGCCGCCGCCATGGTGGGAGAACGGCTGCGCCAGGCGGCCCAGGCCAAGGATTACTGGGCGGATGGCAAGTTGATCGAGCTGACGGTCAGCCTGGGTTGCTCGACCCTGCTGCCGGGGGAGTCAGCCGAGAGCCTGCTGCGCCGTGCGGACAGCGCGCTGTATGTGGCCAAGCGCGAAGGCCGCAACCGCCTGGCGATGGCCGGCTGAGAGAATGGCTGGGGCCGCCTTCATCGGAGGCCGCCATTCAACCTTCGACCAGCGCCATCCGTTCACGGGCCGCCGGGGTCTTTTCCTGTTGCATGCAACGCTCCAGGAACAGGTACATGTAGTCATAACTCTTGCAGATCGCCTGGCGCAGCTCGCCCTGCAAGGCTTTGCTCGGCTTCATGCCGGCCAGGGTACAGATGATTTCCAGCGCCTCCCAAGGATGCGCATCATCGTACTGGGCATGCATTTTCAGCCACTTCATCGCCCGCTTGCGCTCTTCTTCGGGAAAGGCCGCCGCATACACGCCGGAGGAGCAGACCAGCGCCGACCACTCACCCGTGGCGCCCTCGATTGCGTAGTTGGTCGCAGCGATCGCCACGATCAATGAGTCGGCGGAGCTGGTGTGCCAGCACCAATGACTCAAGGCGTGCAGCTCCGGTGGGACCTGTTGTGCCTGCAGATCTTCCAGGCTCACGCCATGGGCGCGACTCCAATTCACCCAGTAATCGGCATGATTGAGCTCGACCCGGATATTGCGCATCAGCCAGCGCCGCGCCATGTCTTCCCCGGGGTGACGGGCGAAGCGGGTCTTGGTCAGGTTCTGCGCCATGTACAGGGCGAACTGCTCGACAACCGGCCAGCCGCCGATCAGGTACTGGCGCATGGTTTTGTTGCTGAGCTTGTTGTCGCGCATGCGCTGGTACAGTTCGTGGTCGACCACGCGGCGCTTGCTCTCGCTGCAATCCTGGATCAGCTGCTGGGCCCAGGCCGGATAGCTTGCAGCGTCCATGAGCGGACCGGTTCTGTTGAATGCGTCGATCACTGTCGGGGCTCCTTTTGATGGTGATGGTACGGATCAGCGAGAGATTCAACGGAACGTGCCAGGAGCCTTGAACAACAGAGGCTGTGGTCGCGAAGGCCGGCACTGCAGACTGTCGCAGGTGAAGAGTTGCGGGCGCTCGATCAGGTAGCCCTGAGCGTAATCCACGCCAATCTCCAACAATGCCTGCTCAATCTGCGGTGTTTCGACAAACTCGGCAATCGTGCGTTTGCCCATCACATGACCGATATGGTTGATCACCTCGACCATCGCGCGATTGATCGGGTCGTCCAGCATATCTTTTACGAAACTTCCATCGATCTTGAGGAAGTCTAC
This sequence comes from Pseudomonas chlororaphis subsp. chlororaphis, assembly GCF_003945765.1. Lineage (NCBI taxonomy): Bacteria > Pseudomonadati > Pseudomonadota > Gammaproteobacteria > Pseudomonadales > Pseudomonadaceae > Pseudomonas > Pseudomonas chlororaphis. Next base: position 4,980,068 of record NZ_CP027712.1, read on the forward strand.
AGGCAAATGTTTGAGATAAGCGAATGACGACATTCCCGCACAAAAGTCATCCAACGAAAAGTGACAGCCCAAGCCCTTGAGCTCGTTGATAAATCGAATCGCACTGCCGAGATTGGAGATAGCGCTGGTCTCGGTGATTTCAAAACAAATCAGGTCCGGTGGCACACCGTGGACGATGAACTGCTCGCGCAGGAAGTCCAGGAAAGCCTCGTCACCGATGGTCGCGCCCGACAGATTGATCGCACACATCGCCAGGGGCCCTTCGCGCTCCTCGCGGATGCACTCGGCGATGATCTTGAACACATTCTCCACCACCCAACGGTCCAGGGAGGTCATCAGGCCGTAACGCTCGGCGGCCGGAATGAAGCTGTCGGGCAGGATCATCCGCCCCGCCTCGTCGTGCAGGCGCAGCAGAATCTCGATATGCCCGCCGAGCCGGTCCACATGACCCAGGGCGGCTATTTCCTGGGCATAAAGACAGAAGCGGTTTTCCTCCAGGGCCATATGCAGGCGCTGTACCCAGGCCATTTCACCGAACCGCAGGGACAGCTCCGAGTCGTCCGCATGATAGACCTGGACCCGGTTGCGCCCTTTCTCCTTGGCCATGTAGCACGCCATGTCCGCTGCCCGCAGTGATGCTTCGAGGGTGGTCGGGGTTTGCGCCACATGCACCAGGCCAATGCTGACCGTGGTGACGAAGGGCCGGCCCTTCCAGACAAAATGCAGGTTCTGCACCGTCTGGCGCAGGCCTTCGGCGATCTTTTCCGCCGCTTCCGGCGAGCAGTTCTCCAGCAGGATGCCGAACTCATCGCCCCCCAGGCGCGCCAGGGTATCGCCCTCGCGCAGGCCCGACTGGAGCAAGGCGCAGATATGCCGGAGCAACTCGTCCCCTGCCGCATGACCGCAGGTGTCGTTGACCAGCTTGAACTGGTCCAGGTCGAGGAACATCAGGGCGTGCCGCCCCGGTTGCCGGCTCAAGCTGTGCAATGCCTGCTCCAGACGGTATTCGAACTCGCGACGGTTCGCCAGGCCAGTCAAGGCGTCGTGGGTCGCCTGCCAGGACAGATTGGCGATGTACTGGCGCTCCTGGGTCATGTCGTGCAGCACCAGCACCGTACCGCTGACCTTGCCGGCGTTCTGGATCGGCGCGCCGACCAGGGTCACCGACACCGTGCTGCCATCCAGGCGCTGGATCAGCTTCGAGTGCTCGCTACCACCACTGAGCTGGCCACTGAGAATGTGCTCGATCAGGGTAAAGCCGTCGGTCTGGGCATTTTCATCCAGCAGATTGAACAAGGCCGCCAGCGGCAGCCCCATGGCCTGCTCAGCCTTCCAGTGGGTCATTTCCTCGGCGGCCGGGTTCATGTAGGCGATGGCGCCGTCCACGTCGGTGGTGATGACACCGTCGCCAATGGATTGCAGGGTGATCTGCGCCCGTTCCTTTTCCAACTGCAGGGCGCTGGCAAATTCATGACGCTGGGCCAACAGCTTATGGGTGCGCAGCAAGGCCAGGACAATCAGCCCCAGCGCGGTGGCCAGGTTGGTGATCAGCAACAGCCGCAGGATGACCCGCGAGCCCTCGCCTAAAGCATCACTAAAGGCCTTGGCAGCGGGCGTCACGCCATCGTTGATGGCGAAAATCTGGTTCTTCCAGCGCTGGATATCGGCTTCGGAGGCCTGGTTGCTGGTAATGCTGCGGTGCATTTCATGGGCCACGCTGTCGAGCTGCACCAGATAACTGTCGCCCACGGTCCACAGGTCGATGGCTTTTTCCAGGTAGCTGAAATGGCGGAAGTTCAGGTACAGCCAGATCACGCTGTCGCTGTCGTCAGGGTGGTTGCCACCCTTGAGAATCCCCGCCCGCGCGGCATTCAGGTCGGGCGGTTGCTGATCCAGCGCGACCCGCAGCTCATGCCCGCCCTGAGGCACGGCAATAGCATTCTGGTACTTCAGAAAGATCGATTCGTCGCGGCTGTCGGCGTAGAGATTGAGGTAGTAGATGGCGTCCTTCTGGCCCTTGGACCAAAGGCTCTCCCCGGCAACGTAACCACGTACCGCCGAAAGGACATATAAGCTGAGGCCACCCAACAGCGCTTGAAACAACACCACCGCAATAAATGGCCAGACGATGCCCAATAACCGTGGCGTTCCGAGAGTCCGCTTTTGCTTCATGAGGTCCCTTGCATAAGCACTGCCAGATGAACACCCGAGGAAATACCGCTCCTGACAGCACAGACTAGGCTAATTTCCGCCGCTTCGAGCGCACAGGCCGTGACGTTCGAGCACGCTGCCAGTCAAGACACGACAGGGCCGCGCCCCAGGAGGGTCATTTCCACCAGAGAATTCAAGCACTAAGCACAGAAAACCGGATAAAACTCAAGGTCGCTGGACTTGCTGCAAATGCCCGTAAAGCTTGGCGTAAAGGCCGCCGTCGGCAATTAGCTGCTGATGGTCGCCATCTTCGGCAATCTGCCCGCCATCGAACACCAGAACCCGATCCGCCTGTTTTACCGCGGACAGGCGGTGGGCAATGATCAGTGTGGTCCGACCGTGGAGGAAACGCGTCAGCGCCTGGTGCAGGTTGTACTCGGTGGCGGCGTCCAGCGCGGAAGTGGCTTCGTCGAGGATCACCACCTTGGGTTCGGCCAGGACCATCCGCGCGATGGCCAGGCGCTGGCGCTGGCCGCCAGACAGACGCACGCCGGAACGGCCGACCACACTGTCCAGGCCGTTGGCCAGGGCGCGGACCGTCGAGTCCAACTGGGCAATTTCCAACGCCCGCCAACAGGCTTCGTCGCTGCGCTCGCGGCCCATGGTCAGGTTGGCGCGGATGCTGTCGTTGAACAGCGCCGGATGCTGCAACACCACCGCCACGTTTTCCCGCAGGGTTTCCAGGCCGATTTCCTGCTGGGTCTTGCCGCCAAAACGAATCACGCCCGCCTGCGGTGTGTAGAGCCCCAGCAACAGCTGCACCAGGGTACTTTTGCCGCCGCCACTGGCGCCGACGATCGCCACCTTCTCCCCCGGCTCGATCGACAGGTTCATTTGGTCCAGCACCAGCTCGTCGCCGTAGCCGAAACTCAGGCCGCTGACTTCGATACCCACGGTCTCGCGCCCCTGGAACGGGTCGACACCGCCGGCATACTGCGGCTCGTCGGCCCGCGACAGCAGCTCGTTGATGCGCGACAACGCGCCACCGGCGGCATAGTAGGCGTACTGCAGGTTCAGCAGTTGTTCCACCGGGCCGATCATGAACCACAGGTAGCTGAATACGGCCAGCATCTGGCCGATGGACAGATCGGAAAACAGCACGGTGAGCATGGCCGCCGCACGAAAGATATCGATCCCGAACTGGAACAGCAGCCCGCTGGCGCGATTGGAGGCGTCGCTCTTCCATTGCGAAGCCACCGCGTAGTCCCGCACATCCAGGGCACGCCGGCCGAGACGGCCGAGGAAAAAGCCCTGGCGGTTGCCCGCACGGACTTCCTGGATCGCATCCAGGGTTTCGGTCAGGGCCTGGGTGAAACGCGAGGTGCTGTCGTTCTCGAGCTTTTTCAGGTGTTTGACCCGCTTGCCCAACTGCACCGTGGCGTAGATCACCAGGGGATTGAACAACAGGATCAGCAGCGCCAGCTGCCAATGCATCCACATCAGGATGCCCGCGGTGCCCACCAGCGTGAGCATGGCCACCAGAAAACGGCTGAGGGTTTCGCCGACAAACTTGTCGAGGGTGTCGAGGTCGGTGACCAGATGAGTCGTCACCGTACCGCTGCCCAGGCTTTCATACTCGCCCAGGGAAATGCGCTTGAGGCGCTCGATCAGCCGCAGACGGATGCGATAGACAATGTCCTTGGCCAACCCGGCAAACAACCGGGCCTGCAGCACGTTGAACAGTAGCGCCGAGCAACGCAGCATCAGGGTGATCAACAACATCAGGCCGATGTAGCCGGCGGCGCTCTGCCAGCCCGCGGGCAAGGCGTGGTTCATCACCTTCAGCGCGGCATCGCCATGCCCCAGCAGCACTTCGTCCACCAACAGCGGCAGCAGCAACGGGATAGGCACGCTGCACAGCGTCGCCAGGACGGCCACGCCATTGGCGATCCACAGGGCTTTTTTATGCTGCAGTGCCAGCCGGCGGACTTGCGCCCAGCTCAGGCGATCGACGGGTTCCGGCGCTTGTGGATCACGCACAGGCGGCACGCTCCAGCCAGCGGCCGAGCAGTGGAGACAGCTCACTCAGGGGCTGGTAGCCATTGGTCAACAAGGCCAGCTGGCCATTGCGCTCGGCCAGCATCGTCGGGAAGCCGGCAATCCCCAAGTCCTGGACCCAGGTGAAATCGGCGGCGGTCGCGGCATGCTGCTCGGCGCGATCGAACGCCTCGGCGAACTCGATGCGCGGCACGCCCGCTTCCTCGGCCAGTTCCACCAGAACGCTGGCGCGAGTGACATCCCGGCCTTCGACGTAAAAAGCCCGCTGGATCAGGCGCAAGAGTTTCCAGGCGCAATCCGGCGCCAGGCTGCGCGCCGTGACGATGGCGCGGCACGCAGGCTCGGTGTCATAGACAAAACCGTCGGGCAAGGCGCCCTCGAACTTGAACGGCTGGCCGGTGGCCTCGGTGACCGCCTGCCAGTGTTCGAGGATATAGCGGCGGGTGGTCGGCTCCAGTGCCGAGCCACTGCCAGTCCGCAGGCCGCCCACCACCAGATGCAACTCGACGCCCGCGGCCCGCGCCTGCTCGACCAGGGCCTCGGCCACTGGAGCGAAGCCCCAGCACCACGAACACATCGGGTCCATCACATAGAGCAGGCGGGCAGACATGGCTCAGGCCTCGGAAGAAGATTGCTTGTAGTTGTAACCGATCGGGTGCGGCATGTTGCGAGCCTTGGCCAGTTCAATCTGCTTCTGCCGGTCGATGGCGCTGCGGCGGGTTTTCTCGCTCAACGTGTCCCAGCAGTGCGGGCAACTGATACCCGGCACATAGTGCTCGCTGGCGCGATCCTCGACGCTTACCGGCGTGCGGCAGGCATGACATTGATCGTAGTCGCCTTCGCTGAGGTCGTGACGCACGGTCACCCGATTATCGAAGACGAAGCAGTCACCCTGCCATTTACTCTCTTGCTGCGGCACCTCTTCGAGGTACTTGAGAATACCGCCCTTGAGGTGGAAGACCTCGCCGAAGCCTTCACTGAGCATGTAGCTCGAAGCTTTCTCGCAACGAATGCCGCCGGTGCAGAACATCGCGACTTTCTTGTGCTTGCTCGGGTCGAAGTTGGCTTTGATGTAGTCGGGGAATTCGCGAAAACTGGTGGTCTTCGGGTCGATGGCGCCTTCGAAGGTGCCGATCGAAACCTCATAGTCGTTGCGGGTGTCGATCAGCAGCACTTGCGGATCGCTGATCAGCGCGTTCCAGTCCTGCGGTTCGACATAGGTGCCGACCTTCTTGTTCGGGTCGACGCCGGGTACGCCCAGGGTCACGATCTCTTTCTTGAGCTTGACCTTGGTGCGGTAGAACGGCTGCTCGTCGCAGTACGATTCCTTGTGATCGATGTCGACCATGCGCGGGTCGTTCTTGAGCCAGGCCAGCAGCCCGTCGATGCCTTCGCGGCTACCGGAAACGGTGCCGTTGATACCTTCTTCGGCGATCAGCAGGGTGCCCTTGATGCCGTTGTCGAGCATCGCCTTGAGCAGCGGTTCGCGCAGGGCAACGTAATCTTCGAGGGTGACGAACTTATACAGTGCCGCCACGACAATCTGTTGTGTCATGGGTAATTCTCCAGGTGGCTACCCTCGCAAAGGGTGAACCGGATGCAAAAAAAACGCGCCGACTGAGCGGCGCGTTGCGGATTCTAGCAAAAAACCTGTGGTTAATGCTTGCTGCCGCCAGCGCAGGTCGGCGAGGCCGGGGCCACGCCGATCTTCGCCCATTCCTCTGGCGTGTAGGTATGCAGCGCCAACGCATGAAACTGGCCCATCAGCTCGCCCAGGGTCGCGTAGACCTTCTGGTGACGCTTGACGCTGTTGAGCCCGGCAAACTGCTCGCTGACCAGCACGGCCTTGAAATGGGTTTCCAGGCCGCGGCTGTGCATGTGGCTTTCATCCAGCACCTGCAAATGCTCTGGCTGCAATGCGCCTAGTGCCGATTCGATACGTTGTTGCATGGTCATTCCTGGCTCCGCTTACTTCTTCTTCGCCGGTGCGGCCTTAGGCTCGAGTTCGGCGGTCATGTCGGCCAGCAGCTTGTTGACTACCGGTACCGCGCTTTCCAGCTTGGCCTGGGTCATCTGGGCCGATTGCTGGGTCAGCTGCGGCATTTTTTCCAGGACTTTCTTGCCCAGCGGCGACTGGTAGAACGCCACCAGGTCCTTGAGCTCGGATTCGCTGAAGTTGCTGGTGTAGAGCTTGACCATGTCCGGCTTCAGCTTGTTCCAGCCGATGGCCTGGTCCAGGGCGGCGTTGGCCTTGGCCTGGTAGGTTTCCAGCACGGCTTTTTTCGACTCTGGGGCTTTGGTCTGTTCAAAACGCTGAGCGAACATTTGCTGCACTTGCATGTACACCGGAGTGCCCAGCTTGTCAGCGTGCGCCAGGGTCAGGAAAGCTTCGGCACTGGCGTTGTGGCTGGCGGTATCGGCAAGCACCTGGCCGCTGGCGCAAACCAGAGCAACCGCGGTACAGATGGCACGAAGACGAGTCATCGAGTTTCCTTTTCTAGCAGGCGAGGTATAACCCCAAGGGCGACCATTCTGCGCCTAAAAAACTCTGTCGCTCAACCCCAAGCCTTGTGGTGCCTGCATTTGCTCGACCAAATGACACAAAAGGCGCTTTATGGAACCCAGGCGGTGGATCACGGCCTAAACTGCGCAATCAGACCTACAGGAGTGAGCACGATGAGTCGAATCGAAACCGACAGCCTTGGCCAGGTTGAAGTCCCGGACGAAGCCTATTGGGGCGCCCAGACCCAGCGTTCGCTGATCAACTTCGCCATCGGCAACGAGCGCATGCCGCTGTCGGTCCTGCATGCCCTGGCGTTGATCAAGAAGGCCGCGGCTCGGGTCAACGACCGCAACGGCGACCTGCCGGCCAACATTGCTCGCCTGATCGAACAGGCCGCCGACGAGGTGCTGGACGGCCAGCATGACGACCAGTTCCCACTGGTGGTCTGGCAGACCGGCAGCGGCACCCAGAGCAACATGAACGTCAACGAGGTGATCGCCGGTCGCGCCAACGAACTGGCCGGCAACCCGCGCGGCGGCAAGAGCCCGGTGCACCCCAACGACCATGTGAATCGCTCGCAAAGCTCCAACGACTGCTTCCCTACGGCAATGCACATCGCCGCGGCCCAGGCGGTGCAGCAGCATCTGTTGCCATCGATCGCCGAACTGTCCGGCGGCCTGGCCGAACTCGCGGCACGGCACATGAAGCTGGTGAAAACCGGGCGCACCCACATGATGGATGCCACGCCCATCACCTTCGGCCAGGAGCTGTCGGCCTTCATCGCGCAACTGGACTACGCCGAGCGCGCCATTCGCGCGGCCCTGCCGGCGGTCTGCGAGCTGGCCCAGGGCGGTACCGCCGTCGGCACCGGGCTGAACTCGCCCCATGGTTTCGGCGAGGCGATCGCCGCCGAGCTGGCGGCCTTGTCCGGCCTGCCGTTTGTCACCGCGCCGAACAAGTTCGCCGCCCTTGCCGGCCACGAACCCCTGACCACCCTCTCCGGCGCCCTGAAGACCCTGGCGGTGTGCCTGATGAAAATCGCCAACGACCTGCGCCTGCTGGGCTCCGGACCACGGGCCGGGCTGGCCGAGGTCAGGCTGCCGGCCAACGAACCGGGCAGCTCGATCATGCCGGGCAAGGTCAACCCGACCCAGTGCGAAGCCCTGTCGATGCTGGCCTGCCAGGTGATGGGCAACGACGTGGCCATCGGCTTCGCCGCCAGCCAGGGCCACCTGCAACTGAACGTGTTCAAGCCGGTGATCATCCACAACCTGCTGCAATCGGTGCGCCTGCTCGCCGACGGCTGCAGCAACTTCCAGCAGCACTGCATCGCCGGCCTGGAGCCCGACCCGGTGCAGATGGCCGACCATCTGGAACGCGGGCTGATGCTGGTCACCGCGCTCAACACCCATATCGGCTACGACAAGTCCGCCGAGATTGCCAAGAAGGCCTATGCCGAGAACCGCACCTTGCGTGAAGCGGCCCTGGAGCTGGGTTACCTGACGGACGAAGAGTTCGATGCCTGGGTGCGTCCGGAAAACATGCTGGAGGCTGGCAAGCAGGGTTGATCGCCAGCGATTGGATCAGCTGCAAATCAGCCTCGCTCCTGCTTCTGCAGGAGCGAGGCTTGCCCGCGATCGACGATAACGCGCCCTAGCTCTGCGGCATTTCCATACGTACCCGCCGCGCCTTGAGCCCGGCCATCAGCGAAGGCCCCAGGGCCGTCAAGGCCGACCCCAGCACCACCAGCACCGCCCCGCCATAGCCCAGGCCGTTGATCTGTTCGGCATGCACATATTCGGGCCACAACCAGGCTGCCACCGCCACCGCGGCGAAGGTCACCAAGGGCGTGATCGCCAGCGTGGCGCTGACCCGCGACGCTTCCCAATGGGCCAGTGCTTCGGCGAAGGCACCGTAGGCGATCAGGGTATTCAGGCAGCAGGCCAGCAACAGCCAGCCTTGCAGCGGGCTCAATTCAAGCGCTTCGAGAGGATGGGCCCACGGCGTGAGCAACAGCGCGCAGAACAGGTAGATCACCATCATCACCTGCAAGGAATTCCACACCGTCAGCAATTGCTTCTGGCCCAGGGCGTAGAAGGTCCAGACCGCCGAGGCGGCGAGCACCGTCAGCACCCCGGCGGTGTAGTTGCTCAAGGACGTCAGCAGCTCGGTCAGGCGCTGATTGAAAAACAGCCCGAAACCGATCAGCAGCACCGCCAGGCCAATCCCCTGCCCCAGGCTGAAACGCTCCTTGAACACAAACAGGCTGGCGATCAGCAGCAGGATCGGCCCCATCTGCACCACCAGTTGCGCGGTGCCGGGGCTCAGCAGGTTCAGCCCCATCAGGTACAGCACGTAGTTGCCCACCAGCCCGCAGACCGCCATCAGCACCAGCCAGCCGCCGCGCGGCCCGAGTACCCGCCAGCTGGGCAAACGCTTGACCGCCGCCAGGTAGACCAGCAGGAAACCACCGGACACCAACAGGCGAAACCAGGTCACGGTCACCGGGTCCATCACCAGCAACACTTGCTTGAGCTTGATCGGCAGGATGCCCCACAGCAGCGCCGTCAGCAGTGCGAGGAACAAGCCGTAGACCCAGCGACCGGACGAGATATGCATGCGACCCCCAAAAGCCTGATGGAGAGAGCCCGCATTCTAGGCCCGGGGCCGTGACTTACACAGAGACAGTTGGAGGGTGAACGTAAACAGGATTGTGCAGGTCGCAAAAAGCATCGCGGGCAAGCCTCGCTCCTACAGAAGCACCACCGTTCTGTAGGAGCGAGGCTTGCCCGCGATAGGTTCCACCCCGTCTGACGGCTTAGCGCACCGCTTCGAACAACCCGGTCGCACCCATGCCACCGCCGACGCACATGGTGACGATGCCGTAGCGCAGGTTGCGCCGTTGCAGTTCGCGCACCAGGTGGCCGACCTGGCGCGAACCGGTCATGCCGAACGGGTGGCCGATGGAGATCGAGCCGCCGTTGACGTTGTACCTGGCGTTGTCGATCTGCAGCCGGTTGCGGCTGTACAGGCATTGCGAGGCGAAGGCCTCGTTCAACTCCCAGAGGTCGATGTCGTCCACTTGCAGGCCCTTGGCCTTGAGCAGCCTGGGCACCGAGAATACCGGGCCGATGCCCATTTCGTCCGGCTCGCAACCGGCCACGGTGAAGCCGCGGAAGAACGCCTTGGGCTTGAGCCCCAGCGCCAGGGCTCGCTCCAGGCTCATGACCAGGGTCATGGAGGCGCCATCGGACAATTGCGAGGAGTTGCCGGCGGTCACCGAGCCGTCTTCGGCGAACACCGGCTTCAAACCGGCCAGGCTTTCCAGGGTAGTGTCCGGGCGGTTGCAGTCGTCGCGATCGACCACGCCGTCGAGGATCTGCACCTGGCCGCTGTTCTTGTCCTCGACCCGGTACTTCACCGCCATCGCCACGATCTCGTCGTCGAACAGCCCGGCCGCCTGGGCCGCCGCGGTGCGCTGCTGGCTCTGCAGGGCATACAGGTCCTGCTCCTCGCGACTCACGTTATAACGCCGGGCGACCACCTCGGCGGTCTGGCCCATGGGGAAATAGATGCCCGGCACCTGTTCCTTGAGCAGCGGGTTGATCAGGTTGTCGGTGTTGACGCTTTTCATCGTCAGGCTGATGGACTCGACCCCGCCGGCGACAATGACGTCACTGCAACCGGACGCGATCTGGTTGGCCGCGATGGCGATCGCCTGCAGGCCGGACGAACAGAAACGGTTGAGGGTCATGCCCGCGGTACCGGTGCCCAGGCGCGACAGCACCGCGACGTTGCGCCCGATGTTGTAGCCCTGGGCGCCTTCGTTGGAACCGGCGCCGACGATGCAGTCCTCGACGCTGGCCGGGTCGATACCGTTGCGGCTCAGCAGCGCATTGACGCAATGGGCGGCCATGTCATCCGGACGGGTCTGGTTGAACTTGCCGCGAAAGGACTTGGCCAGGCCGGTCCGCACGCTATCGACGATCACCACTTCACGCATGGCATACCTCATTGTTGTTGTCGGTTGTGAGTGTCTCGAGCATAGATCCAGCCCTTGCCCGGCCGCGACGATCATTCATCCGGCGTATGCAAAACCATCGCGGTGCTGGGTTTATCCAGTGACCCGCTCACAACCCGCGGCGGTTATTTCTTGTCCTTCTTGCCTTTCCTGTCCTTTTTCTCGGACTTGTCGAATGCCTCTTCCAGTGCGCGGTTGAGGGTGCGCAGCACCTTGACCCGGGCCCAGCGCTTGTCGTTGGCCTCCACCAGGGTCCAGGCCGCGACCTCGGTGCTGGTGCGGTCGACCATGTCGCCGACGGCGGCGCGGTAGGCATCCCATTTGTCGCGGTTGCGCCAGTCGTCCTCGGTGATCTTGAAACGCTTGAACGGAATATCTTCACGGGCCTGGAAACGCTCCAGCTGGGTCTGCTTGTCGATCGCCAGCCAGAACTTGACCACGATCACCCCGGCGTCCTCGAGCTGCTCCTCGAAGTCGTTGATCTCGCCATAGGCGCGCAACCAGTCCGCCGGGCTGCAAAAGCCCTCGACCCGCTCCACCAGCACCCGGCCGTACCAGGAACGGTCGAACACGGTGAACTTGCCCCGTGCCGGAATATGCCGCCAGAAGCGCCACAGATACGGCTGGGCCCGCTCGTCCTCGGTCGGCGCGGCAATCGGCACGATGCTGTACTGGCGCGGGTCCAGCGCCGCCGCTACCCGGCGAATCGCCCCGCCCTTGCCGGCCGCGTCATTGCCCTCGAAAACCGCCACCAACGCGTGCTTGCGCATGCGCTTGTCGCGCAGCAGGCCGGCCAGGCGCGCCTGCTCGGTAATCAGTTGCTCCTCGTAGTCGTCCTTGTCCAGTTGCTGGCTCATGTCCAGGCTGTCGAGCAGGGTCAACTTGTCGACGGCCTCGCCCAGCGGCGCCACATGGGACTCGACTTCGAGCGTCGGCCGGTTGAGCGCGCTCTGCAGGCCCTCGAGGAGAATCTTGCCCACCGCCAGGCTGCGGTAATGCGGGTCCACGCCTTCGATCACATGCCAGGGCGCGTAGTCGCGGCTGGTGCGGCGTAACACCCGCTCGCCGTATTTGACGAACTTGTCGTAGGTCTCCGACTGCTGCCAGTCCAGCGGGCTGATGCGCCAGCTGTGCAGCGGGTCGTCCTGCAAGGACTTGAGGCGGGCCTTCATCTGTTTCTTGGACAGGTGGAACCAGAACTTGAAGATCAGCGCGCCTTCGTCGCAGAGCATCTTTTCCAGGCGCTCGGCGCCGGCGATGGCCTGGTCGAAACGGCCGTCCTTGAACAGTTCGTGCACCCGTCCCTGCAACATCTGGCTGTACCAGTTGCCGAAAAACACCCCCATGCGGCCCTTGGCCGGGAGCATCCGCCAGTAGCGCCAGGCCGGTGGCCTCGCCAGTTCTTCGTCGGTCTGCTGGTCGAAGGTGCGGACCTCGATCAGGCGTGGGTCCATCCACTCGTTGAGCAGTTTCACCGTCTCGCCCTTGCCGGCGCCTTCGATGCCGTTGATCAATACGATCACCGGAAAACGGGCTTTCTGCTTCAGCTCGAACTGGGCCTCCAGCAGGGCTTCGCGCAGGGCCGGGACTTCGGCATCAAAGGTTTTTTTGTCGATGGCGTGACCGATTTCGGCAGATTCGAACATGAGCGACTCCCTGGCAAGATGGAGCAAGACTAGCGGATCGACCTAGGCTTTGTCGGCCCCGAACATGCTGCTTATTGCCGTGGATCATTACCCGGTGTGTCGATCGGCTAGAATGGCCGCCTTGCCGTTATCGAGCCGAACATGAGCGCCGAATTGCCCCCTCCCCAGCCCCACGCCCAGCTCGACTGGGACGACCAGGGTCGCCCGCGTTCGCGGGTCTTCGACGATGTGTATTTCTCCACCGAGTCGGGCCTGGACGAAACCCGCCATGTGTTTCTCGAACAGAACCGCCTGCGCGAGCGTTTTGCCGCGTTGCCGCCCAGTGGCCGCTTCGTCATCGGCGAAACCGGCTTCGGCACCGGCCTGAACTTTCTCTGCGCCTGGCAGTTGTTCGAACAACAGGCCGACCCCAGCGCACGCCTGCATTTCGTCAGCGTGGAAAAATACCCGCTGACGCCAGCCGACCTGCAGCGCGCCCTGGCCCTGTGGCCGGAGCTGGGGCCGCTGGCCGAGCGCCTGTTGCGCGCCTATGTCGCGGTGCACCAGGGCTTTCAGCGTCTGGTGCTGGACGAAGGCCGGGTCACCCTGACCCTGCTGGTCGGCGATGCCCTGGAGCAATTGCCGCAACTCGACGGGCAGATCGACGCCTGGTTCCTCGACGGCTTCGCCCCGGCGAAAAACCCCGAGATGTGGACCGCCGAGCTGTTCGCCGAACTGGCGCGCCTGGCCGCGCCGGGTTCGAGCATCAGCACCTTCACCAGCACCGGCTGGGTGCGTCGCCTGCTGAATGCCGCGGGCTTCAAGATGAAGCGCACCCCGGGCATCGGCCACAAGTGGGAAGTGCTGCGCGGCGAGTTTCTCGGCTGGCCCGAAGACACGCCGCTGCCTGCCGCCAGCAAGCCCTGGTTCGCTCGCCCGACTCAACAGGTTCAGGAGCAACACGCCCTGGTGATCGGCGCCGGCCTGGCCGGTTGCGCCAGCGCCGCCAGCCTCGCCGCGCGGGGCTGGCGGGTCAGCCTGCTGGAGCGCCACGGGCAACTGGCCCAGGAGGCCTCGGGCAATCCCCAGGGCGTGCTGTACCTGAAACTCTCGGCCCACGGCACCGCCCTGTCGCAGATGATCCTCAGCGGTTTCGGCTACACCCGGCGCCTGCTCGAACAGCTGCAACGGGGCATCGACTGGGACAGCTGCGGCGTGCTGCAACTGGCCTTCAACGCCAAGGAAGCCGAGCGCCAGGCGCAGTTGGCGGCGGCCTTTCCGGCGGAACTGTTGCATCAGCTGGACCAACCCCAGGCCCAGGCCCTGGCCGGCGTCGGCCTGGCCCACGGTGGGCTGTTCTACCCGGAAGGTGGCTGGGTGCATCCGCCGGCCCTGTGCCAGTGGCAAGCCGCGCACCCGCGGATTCGCCTGCTGCCCCACCACGATGTAGTGGAGTTGCGCCGGGTCGATGGCCAGTGGCAGGCCTGGGACGGCGAGCGGTTGCTGGCCAGTGCCGAGGTGGTGATCCTCGCCGGTGCCGCCGAGATCAAGCGCTTTGCGGCCAGCGCCGAGCTGCCGCTCAAGCGCATCCGCGGGCAGATCACCCGACTGCCGCAGACCGCGCGCAGCCAGAGCCTGGCCACCGTGGTGTGCGCCGAGGGTTATGTCGCCCCCGCGCGACTGGGCGAACACACCCTGGGTGCCAGTTTCGATTTCAAGAGCGAAGACCTGACACCCACCGCCGCCGAGCATGCGGGCAACCTGCAGATGCTCGAAGAGATCTCCCGGGACCTGGTGGAACGCCTGGAAGCCGACCGGCTGCAAGCGCAAACCCTCGAAGGGCGGGCCGCCTTCCGTTGCACCAGCCCGGACTATCTGCCGATCGTCGGTCCCCTGGCGGACCAGGCGGCATTCGCCGAGGTCTACGCGGTGCTGGGCAAGGACGCGCGCCAGGTTCCGGACCTGCCCTGCCCCTGGCTGGACGGCCTGTATATCAACAGCGGCCACGGCTCGCGCGGCTTGATCACCGCGCCGCTGTCGGGCGAGTTGCTGGCCGCCTGGCTGGACAACGAACCGCTGCCCCTGCCGCGCAGCGTGGCCGAAGCCTGTCACCCCAATCGCTTTGCCTTGCGTCGGTTGATTCGCGGCAAGCCATGAAATAAAGCAGCGATGCCAGCCGCCCTGGCATCGCTTCGCCATCTCCCGCAAACGCCCACGGGCCCTGCCCGCACGACAAAACTCCAGGCAGATCAAGGCCTTTGCCCCAGCCCACAACGCACTTGCGCCCCGCCGCTTATAACCCATCGGTCTAAAACTCCAGGGGATCACCTGGGTCAGTTTCCGGGTACCTGCCGTTTCTGGCCGGTCGCGATTCACCCCTCCCCAACGGAAAAACCGGTAAGGACTTATGTGCGGATTAGCTGGAGAACTACGTTTTGATCATCAACCCGCCGACCTGGCAGCGGTTGAACGAATTACCCACCACCTCGCCCCTCGCGGCCCCGACGCCTGGGGTTTCCATAGCCAGGGCCCGATAGCCCTGGGCCATCGACGCCTGAAAATCATGGACCTGTCGGACGGCTCGGCCCAGCCGATGATCGACAACCAGTTGGGCCTGTCCCTGGCCTTCAACGGCGCGATCTACAACTTCCCCGAACTGCGCGCCGAACTGGAAAGCCTGGGCTACGCCTTTTATTCCGGCGGCGACACCGAAGTGCTGCTCAAGGGCTATCACGCCTGGGGCGCCGAGCTGCTGCCGCGGCTCAACGGCATGTTCGCCTTCGCCATCTGGGAGCGGGACGCCAAGCGCCTGTTCATCGCCCGCGACCGCCTGGGCGTCAAGCCGCTGTACCTGTCGCGCACCGGCCAGCGCCTGCGTTTCGCCTCGGCCTTGCCGGCGCTGCTCAAGGGCGGCGACATCAACCCGCTGCTCGACCCGGTGGCGCTCAACCATTACCTGAACTTCCATGCCGTGGTGCCCGCGCCGCGCACCCTGCTGGCGGGCATCGAGAAACTGCCGCCGGCCACCTGGATGCGCATCGAAGCCGACGGCCGCACCGAACAGCGAACCTGGTGGACCCTGCCCTACGGCCCGCGCGCCGATGAAACCGGGCTGACCCTGGAAGACTGGCGCGACCGCGTACTCGACAGCACCCGCGAAGCCGTGGCGATCCGCCAACGGGCGGCAGTGGATGTCGGCGTGCTGCTGTCCGGCGGCGTCGATTCGAGCCTGCTGGTCGGCCTGCTGCGGGAAGTCGGTGTGGATAACCTGTCGACCTTCTCCATCGGCTTCCAGGATGCCGGCGGCGAACGCGGCGACGAGTTCCAGTATTCGGACCTGATCGCCCAGCACTACGGCACCGATCACCATCAGTTGCGCATCGACGAGCGCGAGATCATCGAACAGCTGCCGGCGGCGTTCCGCGCCATGAGCGAACCCATGGTCAGCCACGACTGCATCGCCTTCTACCTGCTGTCCCGGGAAGTCGCCAAGCACTGCAAGGTGGTGCAGAGCGGCCAGGGCGCCGACGAACTGTTCGCCGGTTACCACTGGTACCCGCAGGTGGAGGGCGCCAGCGATCCCTACGCGGCCTACCGCGAGGCGTTCTTCGACCGCAGCTACGACGACTATGCGGCCACCGTGCAACCGCGGTGGCTGACCGCCAACGACGCCGCCGGCGATTTCGTCCGTGAGCATTTCGCCCAGCCCGGCGCCACCGAGCCTGTGGATAAAGCCCTGCGCCTGGACAGCACGGTGATGCTGGTCGACGACCCGGTCAAGCGTGTGGATAACATGACCATGGCCTGGGGCCTGGAGGCACGCACGCCGTTCCTCGACTACCGGCTGGTGGAGCTGTCGGCGCGGGTGCCGGCCCGGTTCAAGCTGCCCGATGGCGGCAAGCAGGTGCTCAAGGAAGCCGCGCGGCGGGTGATCCCCAGCGCGGTGATCGACCGCCAGAAAGGCTACTTCCCGGTGCCCGGCCTCAAGCATCTGCAGGGCGCCACCCTGGACTGGGTACGTGAACTGCTGCTCGACCCGAGTCAGGACCGCGGCCTGTTCAACCCGGCGATGCTCGACCGCCTGCTGACCGATCCACAAGGCCAGCTGACGCCGTTGCGCGGCTCCAAGCTGTGGCAACTGGCGGCGCTGAACCTGTGGCTCAGCGAACAAGGAATCTGACCATGAAACCCCATGCCACGGCTTACAGCCAACGCTTGCTGCGCGGTCAGGCGCCCTCCTACGAACGTCTGCAGGCGCGTTTCGCCGAAGACCGCAGCGCCCTCGGCACCGACCCGATTGCCGTGCATTGCGGCTGGGGCCGGCTGCTGATCGGCCATACCTTTCCCGACCCGACGAGCCTGGCCGAGGAGCTGCTCAACGAACACCCCGGCGAACGCGACATCGCCCTGTATGTCGCCGCCCCCCAGCAGATCCTCGGCCTGGAACCGACCCAGTTGTTCCTCGACCCCTCGGACACCCTGCGCCTGTGGTTCAGCGACTACCGCCAGGCCACCCGGGTGTTTCGCGGCTTCCGCATCCGCCGGGCGCAGAGCGCGGCGGACTGGCAGGCCATCAACCAGCTGTACCTGGCCCGCAACATGCTGCCGGTCGACCCGAGCCTGCTGACCCCGCGCCATGCCGGCGGGCCGGTGTACTGGCTGGCCGAAGACGAAGACAGCGGCGCGGTGATCGGCAGCGTCATGGGCCTGGACCACCAGAAGGCCTTCCACGATCCGGAGCACGGCAGCAGCCTGTGGTGCCTGGCGGTGGACCCGCATTGCACCCGCCCGGGGGTCGGCGAAGTGCTGGTCCGGCACCTGATCGAACACTTCATGAGCCGTGGCCTGAGCTACCTCGACCTGTCGGTGCTGCACGACAATCGCCAGGCCAAGTGCCTGTACGCCAAGCTGGGTTTCCGCACCCTGTCGACCTTCGCCATCAAGCGCAAGAACGGTATCAACCAGCCGCTGTTCCTCGGCCCCGGGCCCGAGGCGCAGTTCAACCCTTACGCGCGGATCATCGTCGAGGAAGCCCATCGCCGCGGCATCGACGTGCAGGTCGACGACGCCGAAGCCGGGATGTTCACCCTCAGCCATGGCGGCCGCCGGGTGCGTTGCCGCGAATCCCTCAGCGACCTGACCAGCGCCATCAGCATGAGCCTGTGCCAGGACAAGAGCCTGACTCACAAGGTACTGAAACAGGCCGGGCTGAACCTGCCTGCGCAACAACTCGCGGGCAACGCCGACGACAACCTGGCGTTTCTCGACGAGCATGAACGGGTGGTGGTCAAGCCACTCGACGGGGAACAAGGCCAAGGTGTGGCCGTGGATCTGCGCACCATCGAAGAAGTGCAACAGGCGATCGACAACGCCCGGCGGTTCGACAGCCGGGTGTTGCTCGAGAGCTTCCACGAGGGCCTGGACCTGCGCATCCTGGTGATCGGCTTCGAGGTGGCCGCCGCAGCCATTCGCCGGCCGGCCGAGGTGATCGGCGACGGCCAGCACTCCATCAGGCAGCTGATCGAAGCGCAAAGCCGACGCCGCCAGGCCGCCACCGGCGGCGAAAGCAAGATCCCCCTGGACCACGAAACCCAGCGCACCCTGCAGGCCGCCGGGCATGGCTACGACAGCATCCTGGCGGCCGGCGAACGGCTGTTCGTGCGGCGCACCGCCAACCTGCATACCGGCGGCACCCTGGAAGATGTCACCGCGATTCTGCATCCGGAACTGGTAGACGCAGCGATCCGCGCGGCGCGGGCGCTGGATATCCCGATGGTCGGCCTCGACCTGATGGTGCCGGCGGCGGACCAGCCGCAGTACGTGTTCATTGAGGCCAACGAGCGCGCCGGCCTGGCCAACCATGAACCGCAGCCGACGGCCGAGCGCTTTGTCGACCTGCTGTTTCCCCACAGCCAGCCGGCGGTTTGAAAGCCTTGTGCTGACCGTCGCGGCCTCATCGCGGGCAAGCCTCGCTCCTACAGGGATCGCCGCCTTGCTCGCGATGCCTTTTCATCATCAGGAGTTTCCATGACCCGATCGATTCCCGAACCGGACCTCAACTACCTGCAGAAAGTCCTCCTGGAAATGCTCGCCATTCCCAGCCCCACCGGCTTCACCGACACCATCGTGCGTTATGTGGCCGAGCGCCTGGAAGAACTGGGCATTCCCTTCGAGTTGACCCGCCGCGGCACCATTCGCGCCACCCTCAAGGGGCAGAAGAACAGCCCGGACCGCGCCGTCTCGGCGCACCTGGACACCATCGGCGCCAGCGTGCGCGCAGTGAAAGACAACGGCCGCCTGACCCTGGCCCCGGTCGGCTGCTGGTCCAGCCGTTTCGCCGAGGGCAGCCGGGTCAGCCTGTTCACCGACAACGGCGTATTGCGTGGCAGCGTGTTGCCGCTGATGGCCTCCGGGCACGCCTTCAACACCGCGGTGGACGAGATGCCCATCAGTTGGGACCACATCGAATTGCGCCTGGATGCCTACTGCACCACCCGCGCCGACTGCGAGTCGCTGGGCATCGGCGTCGGCGATTTCGTCGCGTTCGATCCCTTGCCGGAGTTCACCGAAAGCGGCCATATCAGCGCCCGTCACCTCGACGACAAGGCTGGAGTCGCGGCGCTGCTGGCCGCGCTCAAGGCCATCGTCGACAGCAGCGAGCCACTGATGATCGACTGCCATCCGCTGTTCACCATCACCGAAGAAACCGGCAGCGGCGCGGCGGCGGCCCTGCCCTGGGACGTCAGCGAATTCGTCGGCATCGACATCGCCCCGGTCGCCCCCGGCCAGCATTCCAGCGAGCACGCGGTGAGCGTGGCCATGCAGGACTCCGGCGGGCCTTACGACTATCACCTGTCGCGCCACCTGCTGCGCCTGGCCACGGAACACGAATTGCCGGTGCGCCGCGACCTGTTCCGCTACTACTTCAGCGATGCCCATTCGGCGGTCACCGCCGGCCACGATATCCGTACCGCCCTGCTGGCCTTCGGTTGCGACGCCACCCACGGCTACGAGCGCACCCATATCGACAGCCTGGCGGCCCTCAGCCGCCTGCTGGGCGCCTACATTCTCAGCCCGCCGGTGTTCGCCAGCGACGCACAGCCGGCCCAGGGTTCCCTGGACCGTTTCAGCCATCAGCTGGAACACGACACACAAATGGAAAGCGACACCCGGGTGCCGTCGGTGGACAGCCTGGTGGGGCAAAAGTCCTGAGGTGAAAAGCCCTGAAGGGAAAAGCCCGGCCCCGCGCGAGGTTTGCCTAGCCGCGCGGGGCCCGGCGCAGTAGGATCCGGGATTGTTTGCCGGAGGCCCGTATGCTGATTCCCCATGACCAACTAGAAGTCGACACCCTGACCCGCCTGATCGAAGACTTCGTCACCCGCGACGGCACCGACAATGGCGACGACACCCCGCTGGAAACCCGCGTCCTGCGCGTGCGCCAGGCGCTGACCAAGGGCCAGGCGGTGATCGTCTTCGACCCGGACAGCGAGCAGTGCCAGTTGATGCTCAAGCACGATGTGCCCAAGGAATTGTTCGACTGATTCCCGGCCGGGACCGGGCGCCATCGCGGCGCCCGCAACCCGGCCAGTTCCTAACCGTTGGTAAAGCGCGGCCCGAACAGAATGATGCTCGCGCCGATCACGCACAGCGCCACCCCCAGCCAGTCCGAACTCAGCAGCCGCACCCGCTCCACCATACCCAGCCAGCCGATCGAGGCGATGATGTAGATCCCGCCGTACGCCGCATAGGCGCGGCCGGCGTAGCTCGCTTCGATCTTGGTCAGCAACAGAGCGAAGAGCATCAGGCTCGCCAGCGCCGGGACCATCCACCAGGCGCTTTTGCCCTGGCGCAGCCACATCCAGAAGGCGTAGCAGCCGGCGATCTCGAACAGCGCGGCGAGGAAGAACCACAGGTAATTGAGCATGCAAGGTCTCGTCAGGGATGCCAGATGCTGGCAACCCTAACGACGCGCCGGGGCAGGAGCAAGCTCAGCTGGCGTTTTGCTTGGCCTTGGCGCGCATCTTGTCGGCCATGAGGGTCATTTCGTCGTACAGCAACTGCGGGTTCTTCTGCTTCAGGGCCCAGGCCATGCGTCCCTGTTCGTGGGGCAGGATCATGAATTCGCCGGCGGCGACCCGGGTGTAGATGTAGTCGGCGATGTCCGCCGCGCTGATCGGCGAGCTTTCCAGCAGCTTGCCGACCTGGGCCTTCATCGCCGGGGTCGGGCCACGGAACGAATCCAGCAGGTTGGTCTGGAAGAACGACGGGCATACCACGTGCACGCCGATTTCCTGCTGGGCCAGTTCGATCAACAGGCTTTCGGACAGGGCCACCACGCCGGCCTTGGCCACGTTGTAGTTGCTCATCGCCGGGCCCTGCATCAAGGCCGCCATCGAGGCGATGTTGATGATCCGGCCCTTGCTCTTTTCCAACAGCGGCAGGAACGCCTTGCAGCCCTTGACCACGCCCATCAGGTTGATCGCGATCTGCCAGTCCCAGTCCTCCAGGGACAATTCGCTGAAGAAGCCGCCGGAGGCCACGCCGGCGTTATTGACGATCACATCGATGCCGCCGAGCTTGACCTCGCAGGCCTGGGCGAAGGCTGTCAACTGGCTGTAGTCACGCACGTCGCAACGTTGCACGAAGCCATCGCCGCCGGCTTGGCGTACCAGCCTGAGGGTTTCCTGCAGGCCGGGTTCGCTGACATCCGACAACGCCAACTGCCAGCCTTCGCGCGCCCAGCGCAGAGCGATTTCGCGACCCAGGCCGGATCCGGCGCCAGTGATCATCATGCGATTTTGCATAGGAGTTGCCTTGTTGTTCCGGGGAAGATGAGGCGAGTGTAGCGAAGGATTTTGTGCCGCCCACGCACCATCAGATTGCTGAATGCCCCAGGCAAACCGGGGCCTCGGTGCGACTTCCCGCGGTGTTGCACGTTCAACTCGATGGCCACCGGCAGCAGGTACGAAAAGAAATAGGCCTGCGTGCAAAAAGCATTAAAAAAACTTGGAATCATCCTTCAAGGCACAGAGTCCGAATGATTAAGCGGTACGGATTAATTGCCTTCGAGTCCAGCCGCGCCTTCGATCATCCAATAAGGACAACGACATGGGCACAATCCTGATCATTATTCTGATTCTTCTGCTGATCGGTGGTCTTCCAGTGTTCCCGCACTCCAGAAGCTGGGGTTATGGCCCGTCCGGCATCATCGGTGTGGTGCTGGTGGTGTTGCTGGTTCTCCTGTTACTGGGCCGGATATAGGTTTCGCCAGTTCATGTCCGGCACTTTAATAACCGTCAAAAAAAAGAGGCCCGAGGGCCTCTTTTTCATTAGCGCAATGAATCAGTCCGGCGTGCCGTGCACCACGCCTGCGGTGTTATCCAGCAGGCTCTTGGTAGCGGTTTGCAGGAAAGCTTCCAGCTTGTGCTTCAACTCGGCGGTACGCGGTGCGTCCGGCACCACTTCGGCATGCGGATTGGCGCCCAGTTCGTACTGGTAGATCTTCGGCGCCATTTCCTTCTCGCGCGGCAGTACCAGGATCTGGTCGGCGGTGACGATAGCCGTGGTCTGCTCGCTGCCCGACGGCTTGATCACGCCAAAGCCGGTGTCGCCTTCCGGCAGGTTGAGCAGGTCGCGGCCCCAGCACTGGTGACGCACTTCGCCACCGAGGCGGCCCATGATGGTCGGCACGATATCGACCTGGGTGCCCACGGTGTGGTTGCGCTGGCCGAATTTTTCCTGGATGCCCGGAGCGATCATCAGCATCGGCACGTTGAAGCGGCCCAGGTCCATTTCGGTGATCTGGCGCTCGTTGCCAAAACCATGGTCACCCACGATCACGAACAGCGTCTCCTTGAAGTACGGCTCCTTGCGCGCCTTCTCGAAGAACTGGCCAAGGGCCCAGTCGGAATAGCGCATGGCGGTCAGGTGTTCGTTCAGGCTGCCACGGTCGGTCACCTTCTCCACCGGCAATGGCGTCGGCAAGGCGTACGGGGTGTGGTTGGACAGGGTCTGCAGCAGGGCATAGAACGGCTTGCCGTTTTCCCGCGCCTTCAACTCTTCCAGGCCACGGTTGAACATGTCCTGGTCGGATACGCCCCAGGTCGGATCGGAGAACACCGGATCGACGAAGTCGTTGCGACCGACGAAGTTGGTCATGCCCTGGTTGCTGAAGAAGCCCGACTGGTTGTCCCAGGCGAAATCGCCGTTGTAGACATACACGTCGTCATACTTGCGGGCGCTCAGCACCTGCGGCAGGCCGGACAGCTTGTGGCTGCCTTCCGGGGTCTGCATCAGGTATTCGAAACCCGGCAGGTTGGGGAAGCAGGCCATGGTGGCGAACATGCCCTGGTGGGTATGGGTGCCGTTGGAGAAGAAGCGGTCGAACAGCAGGCCTTCCTTGGACAGTTGGTCCAGGTACGGGGTGATATTGCCTGGAGCGCCCAGGGCACCCACCGAGTGACCGGCCATGCTTTCCATCAGGATCACGACCACGTTCTTGATCGGCAGGGTCTTGTCGGCCGGTGGCGTGTAGTCGCGGCGCACGGCGGCGATATCGGCGTCCACCAGCTTGTCGTCCGGCATCACCAGCAGGTCGCGCACCACTTGCTGCGCCTCGGGCTGCGGCAGGGTGGCTTTCCAGATATTGCTGCGGTCCTCGCCCATCCGGCTCTTGGCCGCCTCGACCAGCGACAGCGTGCCGTTGAGGCCCAGCTGGTTGGCGAAGTTCGATTCGGTGGTGTAGACGTCACCCCAGCGCAGTGGCGGGCCCTGGCGCAGGGTGCCGCGGGCGGCGACCACGCAGACCAGCAGGCAGACCACGAATACGCCGATACGGGCGTACCACGGGGCGACCTGCCGGGTGCCGATGCTGCCGCCGCTGAACGGGCCACGCGGCCGGGTCGCGCGGTCGGCGCCCTTGAACGCCAGGCTCAGCAGCCAGGTGCCGACCGCCCAGGCCAGCAGGTAGCGCACCACCGGGAAGCCGTACCAGAGCATGCTCATCACGGTTTTCGGGTCTTCCTTCACATACTGGAAGACCAGGCCGTTGAGGCGCTGGTGGAACTCGCGGTAGAAGTCCATCTCCATCAGGCCGAGGAACAGCGCGATGCTCGAAACGATGGTCAGCCAGAAGCGGAAGAAACCGCGAGCCGCCATGGCCCGGGCACTGAACAGCGCCAGCAGCAGCGGGATGCTGAGGTAGACCACCAGGCGCACATCGAAGCGCAGGCCGTTGGCGAAGGCTTCAAGGAAGGTCGAGGCCGGTGTGTCGAGGATCATCTCGCGGTTGTAGACCAGCAGCGCCACGCGCAGCAAAGACAGCATGACCATCATGGCCAGCGCGCAGAGCAGCGTATAAGCCAGATGCGATTTGACGGTCGGTTGCAGCAGGCGACTCGAGGCTCGCTGCTGACTCAGGACGTCCGGGTTTGCCATATCGTTTTAGGACCCAATGGAAGTTGAAGTTGCGAAAAGAATGCAGCTGCGCTTTGCCCTCTTGTAGCCATTCAGGGCTGGGGGGATGGCGCGGTGCGCAAATGTTGCACGATCAGCAGCGGCATTGCCATTGATTACTGGCAGGCGCCCTCCCCTGGCCGGCAATGGCCCAGAGCCAGGGATCGCAATCGGAGATCGCACGGGAGCAGCGGAAAAACAGCGCTGGAGAATTGTCATGGAGACTTTGTGAAAATTTCGTGCAGCGCATATTTGGTCACATAAAAAAGGGCCTGGCGGCCCCTTTTGAACCTCACGCCAGCCTTCAGAGCCGTACGTTGCCTCGCGGCCCGGCAATCGCCCAGATGATCAGGCCCAGCACCGGCAACAGGATGATCAGCAACACCCAGAGGATTTTCATCCCGGTTTCGGCACTGCTTTTAAGTACATTGATGATCGCCCAGATGTCCAGCGCGAGGATAATCAGTCCAACCAGCGTATTGAAAGTGGAACCCATGGTGTCGCTCCTAAATGAGGGCTTGCCCACTTAGGATAGTCGGCCGGCAGCGGGGTTCCTTTTTATTGCCTGCGCGGTCGGCCTGTGGCCCGCGGCTCAGACGTGAACCGCGACCTTGAGCGCTTCCAGGGACGGCGCGGCGGCAATGCCGGCTTCGGCGCACAGCTGCAGCACCCGCGGCACGTCGTTGCCGTAGACCAGCACCACTTGCAGCTCGTCGTCCAGCAACTGGCTGAAGTTCATCAGCACGTAACCGCCGTTTTCCGGGTTCATGCTGCCCATCTGGATCTGGATGCGGTTGAGCGCGGTCAGGGCCTCGGTCTTGGCCAGTTGCTTGGGCTTGATATTGAACGCCACGCCCGGGCCGAAAGACGCGACGATCTGCGCGAACAGGTCCATGTAGGTGTCGGCCTGGAACAGCACGGTGTCCGGCAGGCTGCCGACCACCACCCATTCGCCCAGCGGGATCGGGAAGCTGTCGTCGTAGTTGATGTCCGGATTGGCGGCCAGGAAAGCCTGGGGATCGGCGTAGGCCTGGGCGGCCTCATCGGCGATCCGCAGGATTTCTTCTTCGCCCATGCAGCCGGAGCTGATTTTTGTGATGAGTTCTGCGAGGACGTTTTTCATGGGCGAATCCTGTTACGGGTCAATGGCGGGCGCGCAGGATAGCCTAACCCGGCCCGCGAACCTACCGCCGCGACCCAGGCATGGCCCTGGCCCGACGGTATGCGCCGTTCAGCTCAGCCCAGCAACTTCTGCAATTGCGCGGTGGTGTCGACGGCGCCCATGGTCTTCGCCGCGTCCAGTGCGCTCACGCCATTGGCGTCGGTGGCCCGCGGGTTGGCGCCCTTGCCGATGAGGTAGTCGACGATTTCCGTGCGATTGAACATCGCCGCCATCATCAGCGCGGTACGCCCGTCGAAGGACGAGCCTTCCACCTCGGCACCGCCCTCCACCAACGCCTTGACCACCGCCAGGTCGCCCTTGAAGGCCGCGCCGGCGATCGGGCTCTGGCCGTTGTTGTTACGGATCTCGGGGTCGGCCTTGTGCTTGAGCAGCACCTGCACCGCGTCCACATGCCCGTAGTAGCTGGCCAGCATCAGTAGGGTGTCGCCCTTGTGATTGCGCAGGTTGACCGGCAGACCGCTGCTCGCCAGCTTGTCGAGCATCTGGGCGTCGCCTTGACGGGCGACGTTGAAGACCTGCTCGGTAAACTCGGCGGCTTCTTCTGCGGTCATCTGGCGGCTTTTGTCTGACATCGGGAACTCCACTTTCGGCCAATCGGAAAGCCGCTAGTGTCCCCAAGCGGCTCCCGCCCTGTCATCCCTTTTTTCTCAAGAGCGGCCATAGCCAGAATCAATAACGGTGCCGACCGGCACAAATATCCGCCAGGACCGCCTCCGTCACCCGGACATAGGTCGCCGAACCCGGCAACCAAGCGTATACCGGGTCGCCGCCGGTTTTCGACGGGTCGAAGGCTTCTTCCTTGAGCCGGGTCTTCTGGTACTTGAAGGTGCCGGTGGTCTCCATCTTCACCTTGACCCGCAGGAACAGCGGCACCGCGTAGCCCGGCAGATGCTCGCGGGCGAACTGCAACAGCTCGGTGAAATCCAGGGTCGCCAGGGATTCGGCCGGGGTGATCGCCGCCATCCCGGCACGACCGTTGGTGTTGTGCACCTCCACGCCATAGGCCACCGCCTCGGCGACCTGCGGATGTTGCAAGAGGATGTTCTCCACCTCGGTGGTGGAGACGTTTTCGCCCTTCCAGCGATAGGTATCGCCCAGGCGATCGATGAACTGCGCATGGCCAAAACCGATATCGCGCAGCAGGTCGCCGGTATTGAAGTAACGGTCGCCCTTCTCGAACACGTCGGTGAGGATCACCTTCAGGTTCTTTTCCGGCTCGGTATAGCCGTCCAGCGGTGCCTTGTCGTCGATCTTCGCCAGCAGCAGGCCTTGCCCACCCTTGGCGACCTTCTGCATGAAGCCGGAACCGTTGCGGATCGGCGCGCAGGTGTCGTGGGCATACTCCACCAGCGCCCAGGGCGCCAGGGAAAAGCCCACGGTATTGTCGAAGTTGAGCACGTTGGTAAAGCCGATATTGCCGTCGCTGGCGGCATACAGCTCACAGATATGCTCGATGCCGAAACGCTGCTTGAACGGCCCCCACACGCCGGGGCGCAGGCCGTTGCCGACCATCTTCACCACGCTGTTGTCACGGTCGTGCTCGCAGGCAGGCTGGTCAACCAGGTAACGGCACAGCTCGCCCACATAACCAATGGTGGTGGCCTTGAACCGGCGGGCGTCTTCCCAGAACCGGCTGGCGCTGAACTTGCGGCGAATGGCGAAGCCCGAGGCGCCGCTGATGGCCGAGCCCCAGCACACGCACAACCCGGTGGCGTGATACAGCGGCAAGGTGCAGTACAGGATATCGGCCGGCTGCATGTCGAGGGCGATCATGCCGAAGCTGGCCGAGCTGCGCATCCAGCGGCCGTGCTTGAAAATACCGGCCTTGGGCAGCCCGGTGGTGCCGGAGGTGTAGATATAGAAGCACGGATCGTCGAGGTAGATCCGCGCGGTACTTGGTGGGTTGGACGATTCACTGGCGGCGCTGGCGGTCATCAGGTCGATGCAACCGGCAGGCGTTGGCCCGGACGCCACATCCGGATCGGCGACGAACCAGGTGCGCGCCTCGTCGATGGCGACCTGATCGCGAATCGCCGAGTAGGCATCCAGCAGTTCGCCGCCGACGATCATCGCTACCGGCTTCACCAGGTTCACGCTGTGCACCAGCACACTGCCGGTCTGCGCGGTATTGAGCATGGCGCAGATGCCGCCGAGCTTGGCCACCGCCAGCACGCTCACCAGCAACTCGGGACGGTTCTCGACGAAGATCGCCACCACGTCGCCCTTGCCGATGCCCTGGCTCGCCAGGTAATGGGCGATCCGGTTGGCCCACTGGTTGGCCTGT
Organism: Pseudomonas chlororaphis subsp. chlororaphis; assembly: GCF_003945765.1. Taxonomy (NCBI): domain Bacteria; kingdom Pseudomonadati; phylum Pseudomonadota; class Gammaproteobacteria; order Pseudomonadales; family Pseudomonadaceae; genus Pseudomonas; species Pseudomonas chlororaphis. The sequence continues at coordinate 5,007,347 of NZ_CP027712.1, forward strand.
GCATAACTCAACACCCGGTCGCCGTACAGCAGCGCCGGGCCGTCGGGGTTGCGTTGGGTGGCCTGCTCGAAGGTCCAGCCCAGCCCGCAGGGCTGATCGGCGCGCTTGACGTTGGCTATCTGCATGCCCTTGATGACCCGCGGCAACGCCCGGGCGATGGAGGGCAACTTCCGTAGCATCATGCCCCAGGTGATCATGTCGTGCTGATGAGTGCTCATGACGGTTCCTGTTCGACGCAAAAGGATCCTGCACGGGGCCAGGCCGGGCAGGCGGACAAGGGTCGATGGGGCTATTCAGCTGGGGCCCGAGGGCGGGCCGCGACGGCAAACAGGAGAAACAGGGGGCGTGCTATTGGCAGTAACGCAGAGCATGGCGTTCATGGATGACGTCCTATTTTCTTATTATCAGGCGCCCATGATCCAAGGGATCACGGCGCATGACTGTCCATGTCGGTGAAACGTCTGATTGACCTGTACAGCCCGGAACATCAGGGTTTTGGCTTGTGCAAAGAGTCTGCGCCAAGCTTGTCACTGGCAAAAAAATACGTCAGCGCTTCCTGGCCTGTACATGGAGTTTTTGCAAAGTTTTGTATCTCCTCCGCGCCGCCAGGTGCCTCGCGCTTGAGGGCCGGGCTTGCCGGCTGAATCTTTTGCGTGAACCGGCAGTCACAGCGTTACGCCCCTACCCTTGCCCAGGCCTGCGATCTCGCAAAATGCAGGATGCACGATAGCCATTCATGCAAATTGCACGGACACGCAAACGGCGAATTTTTATAACAATATGATTTATAACGATTTTTATAAAAATTGAGACTGGCACAATCGCTGCACCTATCACTCCAGGTTTGCCATTCAAGAACCAATGGAGCTGATAGACATGAGCCTGATCCAAGAAAAATTCGCTTCCCTGTTCTCCAACTACGAAGTGACCACTCAGCCACGGCCCGATGGCGGCATCCTGCTGACGCTGCGTAACAGCGAAGGTAAACAGCTCAAGCGCTCGATCTCTTATGCGCAGTTACATGCGGGCGATCAGTTGTCATGGGTGATCAGCGCGTTGCGTCGCGACCTGGCCGAACAGGCCAGCGAATTGCCACAGATTTCCCTGCTGCAAAGCCAGAACCGTTTTGCCCTGCCGTCGTATCACTCGCTTTAAATCCGCACCGCCGCGGATTCGCGATGATCACCGGCAACTGGATAACAGATAACCCCAATCAGGCCGTGCCAGCCTTGCGCTGACACGGCCTGATTGCTTTCAGAAACCCTGCGGATCGATATCGGCGAAGCTCGCTACATTCGCATGCCCCGCCAATACCCCGCCTTCGCGCACCAGGCCGCAGGTGGCCAGGCCGGCGGACCGGGCCGCATCCAGCTCCTGGACGATATCGGACAAAAAGAGAATCTGCCCGGGTGCACAGCCGATGGCCTGGGTAATGCGCTGGTAAGACTGCACTTCCCGTTTCGGCCCCGAGGTGGTGTCAAAAAAACCGCTGAACAGCGGCGACAGGTCCCCGGCAGTTGAGCAACCGAAAATCAGCTTCTGCGCTTGGATCGAGCCCGACGAATAGACATACAACCGATATCCAGCCTGATGCCAGTGCTGCAACGCCGCCACCGCATCCGGGTAGACATGGCCCTTGAGCTGTCCGGCCCGGTACCCCTGCTCCCAGACCATGCCTTGCAGCGCCTTGAGTGGCGTGGACTTGCGATCTTCCGCGATCCAGCCCAACAGAATCCCGATCACCCGCTCGACGTCCGCCGCCGGCTCGCCGCTGGCCTCGCGCACCGCCTGCAACTGCTCGGCAACGTCGGCCCGGCTGGCGTGCTTGCGCACGAAGTCCGGCAGGTGCCGCACCGCGTAGGGGAACAGCACCTCGAAGACAAAGCTCACCGCGCTGGTGGTGCCTTCGATGTCGGTGAGAATGACCTTGATCGGCATCCGCTCAATCCTCCAGAAGCGGGAACTGGCTGGCGATATCGGAACCAGTGAAGTTGGCGACCCAGCCTTGCGGGTTGTTGAACATGCGGATCGCCACCAGGTATGGGTTCTCGCCCATGTCGAACCAGTGCGCGGTACCGGCCGGCACCGAGATCAGGTCGTTCTTCTCGCAGAGCACGGCATACACGTAGTCGCCGATATGCAGGCTGAACAGGCCGCGGCCGGCGACAAAAAAGCGCACCTCGTCCTCGGCATGCCGGTGTTCGTCGAGGAACTTGGCGCGCAGCTCGGCCTTCTGCGGGTGATCGCCATTGAGGCTGATCACATCGACGGTGATGTAGCCGCGCTCGGTCATCAGGCGGTCGATCTGTTCCTGGTAGGCGCCTATCACTTCCTCCTGGCTGGCGCCCGGCTGGATCCTGGTGGCGGCTTGCCAGCGATCGAAACGCACGCCCTGCTCGGCCAGGGTCGCGGCGATATCGTCGAAATGGGTCAGCACCTTGTTCGGCAGGTCCGGGCTGGATACGTGGTAAACGGACAGGCTGCTCATCTTGGCAATTCCTCGTTATCGGCAGTGCCTTGCGGCTTTTTCCAGGCCGGTCAGGCAGTGCATATCATCAGGCGCTGGCTACTTCAGTCGAAGCAAGCCTTAACGGTTTAACAGGGCGCGAGTCTGCAACTCGCACTCGAACAGAAACTCGAAGGCCTCGATCTGGCGCTGCGCGTCACTCATGCGCGCGCCCCAGGTGTAGAGGCCATGACCGCGAATCAGGTAGCCGACGCAATCGGCATGGGCGTCGAGCCAGGGCTGGATCTTGGTCGCCAGCCGGGCGATGTCCTGGTCGTTGTCGAAAATCGGCACGCGCACCCGCGACTCGTGGCTGGCAATGCCGGTAAACGCCTTTTGCAGCTCGTAACCCTCGAACTCGATGAAGTCCTCGGCGGTCAGGCGTGACAGCACCGTGGCATTCACCGAGTGGGTATGCAACACAGCGCCGATCTGCGGGTTCCAGCGGTACAGCTGGGTGTGCAACAGGGTTTCGGCCGAGGGCTTTTTGCCCGGCTCCAGGCTGTTGCCCGACAAGTCGGTGGCCAGCACGTCATCCAGGCCCAACTGGCCTTTGTGCTTGCCCGAAACCGTGAGCAATAGCGCGCTCGGCGACAGGCGCGTGGAATAGTTGCTGCTGGTGGCCGGGGACCAGCCGCGGGCATACAGAAAGCGTCCGACCTCGATGATGTCCTGTGCCAGCTGTTCGCGAGTAAGGCTCATGGCCTCTCCTCTTGCATACGTGTGGCAATGATAACGGCTGCCGCCAGCGCTGCGAGGCTTGCAATACTAAAGGTCAATGTCGCGCCCAGGGCGTTCCAGCTGTAGCCGGAATACAGCGCGCCCAATGCGCCACCGGTGCCGGCCAGGGCCGCGTACAGGGCCTGGCCCTGGCCTTGCTGGCGGTCGCCGAAGCTGCGTTGCACGAAATGAATGGCCGCGGCATGAAAGCTGCCGAAGGTCGCGGCATGCAGCACCTGGGCAAACAACAGCACCCACAGATGTTCGGCAAAGGCGCCCAGCAGCAACCAGCGCAGGGCCGCCAGCAGGAAACTCGCCAGCAGCACCCGACGCACCGAAAACCGCGAGAGAATCCAGCTCATTGCCAGGAACATCAAGACTTCGGCGACCACCCCCAGCGCCCACAACAAACCGATCAAGCCGCGGCTGTAGCCCAGGTGTTCCAGGTGCAGGGTCAGGAAGGTGTAGTAAGGACCGTGGCTCATTTGCATCAGCGCCACGCAGGCATAGAAGGCCAGGACGCCGGGGCTGCGCAGCTGGCCAAGAAAGCCCCCGGCGGCCAAGCGGCTGCCCTGGGCCGCTGGCTGGGCGTTGGGCACCCAGGCGCTGCTGAGCACGATGCCGGCCATGATCAGCACCAGCGCCGCCGGGTAGATGTCCAGGCTCAACCACTCGAACAGCCGCCCCAGCGCCACCACCGTGAGGATGAAACCGATCGAGCCCCACAGGCGGATCTGGCTGTAGCGAGCGGTCTGGCCTTGCAGGTGCGCCAGGGTGATCGCTTCGAATTGCGGCAATACCGCGTGCCAGAAGAACGCATGCAGGGCCATGACCATCGCCAGCCAGGCGTAGCTCTTGCTGACGAAAATCAGCGAAAAGCTCAGCAGCGTGCAGATCGCGCCAAAACGCACGATGGCCAGGCGCCGGCCGGTGTAGTCGCCCAGCCAGCCCCAGAGGTTCGGCGCCACGCAGCGCATCAGCATGGGAATCGCCACCAGCTCGCCAATACGCGCGCTGGAAAACCCCAGGTGATCGAAATACAGCGCCAGAAACGGCGCGGTCGACCCCAGCAAGGCGAAATAGAACAGGTAGAAACTGGAGAGCCGCCAGTACGGGAGCGCCGCCACGGCCGTCAGACCGTGGCGACTGGCAGAGACGCCATTACAACTGGCCCAGCACCGGCGTGCTGACGCGCACGTCGGCATTCTGGCCACGATGACGCAGCAGGTGATCCATCAGCACGATGGCCATCATGGCTTCGGCGATCGGCGTGGCGCGGATGCCCACGCACGGGTCGTGACGGCCCTTGGTGATGACGTCCACCGGGTTGCCATCGATGTCGATCGAGCGGCCCGGGGTGGTGATGCTGGAGGTCGGCTTGAGCGCCAGGTGCGCGACGATCGGCTGGCCGGAGGAAATCCCGCCCAGGATGCCGCCCGCGTTGTTGCTGAGGAAACCTTGCGGGGTCAGCTCGTCGCGATGCTCGGTGCCACGCTGGGCGACGCTGGCGAAACCGGCGCCGATTTCCACGCCCTTGACCGCGTTGATGCTCATCAGCGCATGGGCCAGCTCGGCGTCCAGGCGGTCGAAGATCGGCTCGCCCAGGCCCGGCATCACACCCTCGGCGACCACGGTGATCTTGGCGCCCACCGAGTCCTGATCGCGACGCAGCTGGTCCATGTAGGCTTCCAGCTCCGGCACCTTGTCCGGGTCGGGGCTGAAGAAGGCGTTGTCTTCCACCGAGTCCCAGGTCTTGAACGGGATTTCGATCGGGCCCAGCTGGCTCATGTAGCCACGCACCACGATGCCCTGGCTGGCCAGGTATTTCTTGGCGATGGCCCCGGCCGCCACGCGCATGGCGGTTTCCCGCGCCGAGCTGCGACCGCCGCCGCGGTAGTCGCGGAAGCCGTATTTGTGGTGGTAGGTGTAATCGGCGTGGGCCGGGCGGAACAGATCCTTGATCGCCGAGTAGTCCTTGGACTTCTGGTCGGTGTTGCGGATCAGCAGGCCGATGGAGCAGCCGGTGGTCTTGCCCTCGAACACGCCGGAGAGGATTTCGACTTCATCGGCTTCCTGGCGCTGGGTAGTGTGGCGGCTGGTGCCGGGCTTGCGCCGGTCCAGGTCGCGCTGCAGATCGTCCAGCGACAGCTCAAGACCCGGTGGGCAGCCGTCGACAATGGCGACCAACGCCGGACCATGGCTTTCGCCCGCGGTGGTGACAGTGAACAGCTTGCCGTAGGTATTGCCGGACATGCAGGACGCTCCATGAAATCAGCCGAAATAACTCAATCTGGATTACTGAGCCGGGAAGTATACGCAGGCTCCCCAACTAGTTCATCCTCGAACCTTATCCGTGTCCGGAAGTCCAACCGACACCTTCTCCATGATGGCGTGATGATGCTGCGAGTTCTTCTCTTGAGCCTTACCCTGTTCACCGGCCTGGTCCAGGCGGCCGTACTGCAACGTCCCATCAGCCTCGACACCGGCACTGGCGAGTTATACGGCTCGCTGCTGCTGCCCAAGTCCGACGCCCCGGTGCCGGTGGTCCTGATCGTCTCCGGCTCCGGCCCCACCGACCGCAACGGCAACAATCCCGACGGTGGGCGCAACGACAGCCTCAAGCGCCTGGCCTGGGTGCTGGCCAAGCACAACATCGCCAGCGTGCGCTACGACAAGCGCGGGGTGGCCGCTAGCCTCGCCGCCACCCCGGACGAGCGCAACCTGACCCTCGACGCCTATGTCGCCGACGCCGTGGCCTGGGGCAAGAAGCTCAAGGGCGACCCGCGCCTGGGCCCGTTGATCATGCTCGGCCACAGCGAAGGCGCGCTGATCGCCACCCTGGCGGCGCCCCAGGCCGATGCGGCGGCGGTGATTTCCATCTCCGGCACCGCCCGCCCGGTGGACCAGGTGCTGCGCCAGCAACTGAGCTACCGCCTGCCGGCGCCGCTGATGTTGCGCAGCAACGAACTGCTCGACAGCCTCAAGGCTGGCCGGGTCGACACCGACGTGCCGCCGCAGCTGGAAGTGATCTTCCGCCCCAGCGTGCAGCCGTACCTGATCACCCTGTTCAGGCAAGACCCGGCCGCCGCGTTCGCCCGCCTGAAAATGCCGGCGCTGATCGTCCAAGGCAGTAATGACATCCAGGTCGGTGTCGGCGATGCGCAGATGCTCAAGGCCGCCAAGCCGGACGCCCAACTGGCGCTGATCGAAGGCATGAACCATGTCCTGCGTATCGTGCCCAACGACGTCAAGCGGCAATTGGCCTCCTACAAGGATCCGCAGCTGCCCCTGGCCTCGGAACTCGGCACCCGCATCATCAGCTTTATTGACGGACTTCACGCCCGTTGACGCGTTTTCCCCTCCAGTCCTGAAAAAAACGGCCGATAAGCCTTTGCCGGCCGTTCACTTGCCGTCGGCAAGTAGCGCTTGGACAGGATCTCGCCGTTATGACCGATACCCAGAACCCTCCCGAAACCGAGGTTGAAAACCCCGCTCCCGAAGCCGTGGCGTTGCCGTGGGCGGACGTCCATGCCGAGCATCACCGGATGCTTCGCCTGGCCCCGCTGCAAACCGATCGCGCCACGGGCGGACGGCCCCTGCGCTTTATCGAGTTCGGTTATGCCGAGCGCAGCAACAAGGAACACAGCCTGTTGCGCATGACTCTCCAACTGCCGGGCCAACGGGTGCGCAAGGAACAGAATCACCTGGATGTCTGGGTCGACCACACGACTCGACGGGTACGCTTCGAACCGGAAAACCTGCAGATCGAACCGGCGAACCGCGGCATCGGCCGCTTTCTGTTGGCGCAGGGGGCAAGCTGGGCCCAGAAGAAATGGCCGCACTACCGCGTGGACGGTTTCGAACTGGCGAACAAGGATGCGCTGAACGAGGCCACGCGCCTGCGGCGCGATCATTTCCTGCGGGTCCAGGGCTTCGATGTGGTTTACGCCGATGCCCAGCATCTCAAGGGCAGCGTCAAGCATGTACAGGTCGGTGAACTGCTGCCCAACTGGAACACCGAAAAGCTGCAATTCGTCGAGATCCTCGAAGCCGCGCAGATGCTGCAGCAGGCCGAGCAGAACCTCGAAGAACAGGAAGTGAAACTGCGCAAGCACGAAGAAAAGGTCGCCAAATACAAGCGCGAAGACACCGGGCTGCGCTTTACCATCACCTGCCTGGTGGCGTTTGCGGTGTTCCAGGCCGGGTTGCTGATCTGGATCGCGACCCACCGCTGACAACAAAAAGCCCTCCGATTGGCGGGCTTTTTTGTGGTGCTTCGCTGGTTGCTCAGACCCGGGAGCTGAACAGTGCCTGGTGCTGTCGGCACTGCTCGGCGGTGAGCATGAACACGCCATGACCGCCGCGTTCGAAGTCCAGCCAGGCGAAATCGACTTCCGGGTACAGGGCTTCGACATGGACCTGGCTGTTGCCGACCTCGACGATCAACAGGCCCTTCTCGGTCAGATGATCCGCCGCCTCGGCCAGCATGCGCCGCACCAGATTCAAGCCATCGTCGCCACAGGCCAGGCCCAGCTCCGGTTCGTGCTGGTATTCCTCGGGCATGTCGGCGAAGTCCTCGGCATCCACATACGGCGGGTTCGACACGATCAGGTCGAAGCGCTGGCCCGGCAAGCCGTCGAAACCATCGCCCTGCACCGTGAACACCCGCTCATCGACACCATGGCGCTCGATGTTCTGGTTCGCCACCTCGAGGGCTTCGAACGACAGGTCGGCCAGCACCACTTCGGCCTTGCGGAACTCGTAGGCGCAGGCAATGCCGATGCAGCCGGAACCGGTGCACAGGTCGAGAATGCGCGCGGGCTCGACGCCCAGCCAGGGCTCGAAACGTTTTTCGATCAGCTCGCCGATCGGCGAGCGCGGGATCAGCACCCGCTCATCGACAATGAACGACAGGCCGCAGAACCAGGCCTCGCCCAGCAGGTAGGCGGTCGGTACGCGCTCTTCGATGCGCCGCTTGAGCAGACGCTGCAGGTTGACCAGTTCGTCGTCTTCCAGGGCGCAGTCCAGATAGCTGTCGGCGATTTCCCACGGCAGGTGCAAGGCACCCAGTACCAATTGGCGGGCTTCGTCCCAGGCGTTGTCGGTCCCATGGCCGAAAAACAGATCCTCCCCATGAAAGCGGCTGACAGCCCAACGGATGTGGTCGCGCAGGGTGCGCAGGCGGGAAGTGATCACGGGACAGACTCCTGAAAAAACGACTGGCGATTCTAACAGCCAAAACGTCTGAGGACGACGCATGAAAAATCTGAGTCTGCGGGGCGTTCAGGCGGTTTTCTCCACATTCGGCCCGATTCTCCACAGCCCTTGACACGGCTGTAGGCCAGCAACCACGCACCTTACGTTAGTAGCGATTCACAGAAGCGCTCCGCCAGAGGACAATGTCGCAAAAGCCCCACTCACAGGAGCCCCAGAATGTCCGTTCCAAAGACGATGTTTCAACTCAGCGGTCGTGGTTATGCAGCGGCTAATTTGAGCCACGCGACCCTTGTGATCATCGACGCCCAGAAAGAGTACCTCAGCGGTCCGCTGGCCCTGTCCGGCATGGACGCTGCGGTCGCCAACATCAAGCAACTGGTCGCTGCCGCCCGCTCCGCCGGCCGCCCGGTTGTGCATGTGCGCCACCTCGGCACCGTCGGCGGCCTGTTCGACCCCCAGGGCGAACGCGGTGAATTCATCCCCGGCCTCGAACCCCAGGGCGACGAGACCATCATCGGCAAGCTGCTGCCGAGCGCCTTCCATGGCACCGAACTGGAAAAGCGCCTGCAGGACCTGGGCTCCCTGGACCTGATCGTCTGCGGTTTCATGAGCCATTCCAGTGTCAGCACCACCGTGCGCGCGGCGAAGAACCTGGGTTTTCGCTGCACCCTGGTGGAAGACGCCTGCGCCACTCGCGATCTGCCCTACAAGGGCGGCATCCTCAGCGCCGAGCACGTGCAGCAGACCGAAATGGCCATCATGGCGGACAACTTCGCCACCCTCGCCGCCACCAAAGATCTGATCTGATCGACCTGCAATGAGCGGTGCGCCTTCAGGGGCAAGGCCGCTCATCCGTAAAAGCCTCTCATTTGCCGTAATTGCCTTAGCCTCAGGAACCACCCGGTCATCTTTCGGTCGAAGGGCCGATACCCATTGAGGAAGGTCGGAATGAAGATATCCGATGGTTTTGACGCACGTCGTCTGCGGCCCAAAGGCCCGCGGAACTGGCGTTTGCGCCTGGGCGCGGGATTCTCCGCGTTGCTGGCGACCTTCGGTGTGCTGCTGGCGATGGCCGGGGCCGCCAGCCTGTTGGGGCGCCCTCCGGCGCTGGGCGAATTGAATGCAAGTCCGGCGGGTTCCGCGGTGATTCTAGCGGTCGGTCTGTTACTGCTGTATGTCGGCGTCTGGCTGTGGCGTCGCTGCCGGCGGCGCATGCGCCAGCCGCAGACCCTGAACATGGCTCCCCACCTGATGAAGAAGCATGACTGAATCGACGGCAACACGTTTTGTCCCGCCCCTCTCCCGTCGAGTTGGGTAAACTGCTCGGTCTTCGCGGAGGCTGACATGCAAGACGACGATTTTTCCCTGTTCAAAAGCGCGATCCAAGGCGTCAAGCCGATCAAGCACGATCGCGCCGAAACCGGCAAACCCAAGGCTGACCGGGCGCAGATCGCCAAGCTGCGCCAGGCAGCCAGCGTGCGCACCGAAACCACGACCGTCGACGGGCTGTCCGATCAGTTCGTGATCGATGTCGGCCCGGAAGACGAGCTGATGTGGGCCCGCGACGGGGTTCAGGAAAGCCAGATGCGCAAGCTCAAGGTCGGCCAGATCCCTTTCGAGGGCAGCCTCGACCTGCACGGCATGAACGTGGAAAAGGCCCGGGAAACCCTCTGGGCATTCCTCGCCGAAGCCACCAAGTTCGAAATCCGCTGCGTGCGCGTCACCCACGGCAAGGCCGTGCGCCTGGACGGCAAGCGGCCGATGATCAAGAGCCACGTCAACACCTGGCTACGCCAGCATCCCCAGGTACTCGGCTTCACCTCGTGCCAGGCCAAACATGGCGGTGCCGGGGCGGTCTACGTGATGCTCAAACGCACCATGATGGAAGGCCGCGACGAGTAAAGCCGCTTCGTCGCGCTTGCAGCGCCCGGTCCGCCACCGTACCCTTGCTCTTTGCGTAAAATCCCACAGGTAGTTTCATGTCCCTGGAACAGAATTACACGGCGATCCTCGGCCAATTGGGCGAAGACGTCTCCCGCGAGGGCCTGCTCGACACGCCAAAACGTGCCGCCAAAGCCATGCAGTACCTCTGCCGCGGTTATGAACAAACGCTGGAAGAAGTCACCAACGGTGCCTTGTTCAGCTCCGATAACAGCGAAATGGTGCTGGTCAAGGACATCGAGCTCTACTCGCTGTGCGAGCACCACCTGCTGCCTTTCATCGGCAAGGCTCACGTCGCCTACATTCCGAGTGGCAAGGTGCTGGGCCTGTCGAAAGTCGCGCGCATCGTCGACATGTACGCGCGCCGCCTGCAGATCCAGGAAAACCTCAGCCGCCAGATCGCCGACGCGGTCCAGCAAGTGACCGGCGCCCTGGGCGTCGCGGTGGTGATCGAGGCCAAGCACATGTGCATGATGATGCGCGGTGTGGAGAAGCAGAACTCGTCGATGATCACCTCGGTGATGCTGGGCGAGTTCCGCGAAAACGCGGCAACCCGCAGCGAGTTTCTCAGCCTGATCAAGTAAACGGCTGCCCGAAAGAACCGGCGTTCATCGCCGGTTTTTTTTCGCCTGGCAAAAATCAGGTAAGCTGCCGCCCCTTCTTTCATGGGCAAGAGGCAATATTGTGATCGTCAAAGCGCTTCGAGTCGGCCTGGGCCAGCTCATCATCTTCATCGACTTCATCACCCGCCCACGCAAGCAGCAGCGCCCCGCCGCCGCTCAAGCCCAGGTCGAACAGGCCGCCAAGGGTCTGACCCTGTACCAGTTCCACGCCTGCCCGTTCTGCGTGAAAACCCGCCGCACCCTGCACCGCCTGAACATTCCGGTGGCCCTGCGTGACGCGAAAAACAACGAACAGGATCGCCAGGCCCTGCTGGAGCAAGGCGGCAAGATCAAGGTGCCGTGCCTGCGTATCGAAGAAAACGGCCAGACCACCTGGATGTACGAGTCCAAGGTGATCATCGATTATCTGGACAAGCGCTTTGCAACAGCTTGAATGGTTGGTGGCGTTCTGAAGGACGTCATCGCGCCAGAACAGCCCCCCACAAGATCCAGACCATAAAAAAACCGACCCAAGGGTCGGTTTTTTGTTTCCCGCAGAGACTCAGTCGAGCATCCCGACATGCCGCGGATGGCTTTCCACCCGCTGCATCCACGCCTGGATGCCCGGGTAGCGCGCCAGGTCGAAGCCACCTTCATGGGCGACATGGGTGTAGGCATAGAGCGCGATATCGGCAATCGAGTACTGCTCGCCCACCAGATACGGCGTGCGCGCCAACTGGTGTTCCATCACGTCCAATGCCTTGTAACCACGCTTTTGCAGCTTCTCGTATTCGTGTTGGCGCTCTTGCGGCAGCCCCAGATAGAGCTGGATGAAACGTGCCACGGCAATGTACGGCTCATGGCTGTATTGCTCGAAAAACTGCCATTGCAGCACTTGCGTGCGTAAACGCGGCTCGCTCGGCAGGAATTCGCTGCCGTCGGCGAGAAAGTTGAGAATCGCGTTCGACTCCCACAGGCAGGTGCCGTCTTCCAGCTCCAGCACCGGGATCTTGCCGTTGGGGTTCTTCGCCAGAAACGCCTCGGTCTGCGTATCCCCGTTCAAGATGTCCACGGCGTGCCACTCGTAAGGCAGGCCCAGCAGATTGAGCATCAGCTTGACCTTGTAGCAGTTGCCGGACCGGTAATCCCCATAAACCTTGTACATGGCCCTCTCCCCTTAGGCTGCCTGTGCAGCCTGTGCTTGACGTACCACGGTGGCCAGCCGCTTGAGACCTTCGTCCAGACGCGCCGGATCGATATGACTGAAATTCAACCGCAGGTGACCTGGATTGCGGTCCGGCTCGGAGAAGAAGGGTTCGCCCGGCATGAATGCCACGTCCTGCTCCAGCGCCGCTTTCAGCAAAGTGCGGGTGTCCAGCGGCTGTTTCAAGGTCAACCAGAAAAACAGCCCGCCCTGGGGCACCTGCCAATCGGCCAGATCGCCGAAATGACGTTGCAGGGCGGCCTGAAAACCATCGCGGCGCACCCGGTAGAAATCACGCAATTCGCCCAGGTGCCGCTGGTACTGCTCGGTACCTATCCATTGCAGCGCCTGCCATTGGCCGACGCGGTTGGTGTGCAGGTCCGCCGATTGCTTCAACCGCAGCAGATGGGGAAACAGGTCCGGGCTGGCGATCAGGTAACCGACCCGCAACCCTGGCAGCAGGGTCTTCGACACCGTGCCGGTGTAGATCCAACTGGCCTTGCGCAGGCGCCCGACAATAGGCGTGGCGTTGCCGCCATCGAACGTCAGTTCGCGGTAAGGCTCGTCTTCGATCAGGGTCACTCCGAACTCGTCGAGCAGCGCCGCCACGGCATCGCGCTTGGCCTCGCTGTAACGCACCGCCGAAGGATTCTGGAAGGTCGGGATCAGGTAGATGAACGCAGGACGATGCTGCTCCAGGCAGGCGCGCAATTGCGCCAGATCCGGCCCATCGGCCTGAAGCTGCACGGTCAGGCAATCGGCGCCGAACAGCTGAAAGATCTGCAGTGCCGCGAGATAAGTCGGCGCTTCCAGCATGATCTCGGTGCCCTTGTCGATGTACAGCTTGGCCGCCAGATCGAGGGTCTGCTGGGAGCCGCTGACCACCAGCACCTGGCTGGCCTCGCACGGCACGCCCAGCGCCCGGGCCTGTGCCGCCAGGGCCTCGCGCAGCTGTGGCTCGCCTTCACTCATGCCGTATTGGCCCATGGACACCGGCATCGCCTGCCAATCGATCTTCGGCAGCATCGCTTCGGCGGGCAGGCCTCCGGCGAACGACATCACTTCCGGACGCTGCGCGGCGGCAAGGATTTCACGGATCAGTGAGCTTTTAAGACGCGAAACACGTTCGGAGAAGGCCATGAGGTCACCGGTAGCAAAGGCGGAGGAAAATACGTCAAACTGCTTGACCGAAATTACGCCGACTTTCGCAGATACGTCAATATGCTTGACCTTAAAAACCAGACCACCCAACAAGCCGCCATGGAAGCCTTCTTCTTTGGTTACCAGGCGTTCACCGCCAAGGCCGACGAAATGCTCGAGCGTCGCGGCCTGAGTCGCGTGCACCAGCGCATCGTGTTTTTCATCGCCCGCTATCCGGGGCTGAGCGTGAAAGAACTGCTCACGGCACTGGGCGTGAGCAAGCAGGCGCTGAATATCCCACTGCGCCAATTGATGGAGATGCACCTGGTCAACAGCGTTGCCTCGCAGAGTGACAAGCGCAAACGCCTGCTGGAGCTGACAGAAGACGGCGCGCGCTTTGAGCAATCGCTGCGGCGCGAGCAGGTCAAGCTGCTGCAACGGGTATTCGCCGAGGCCGGCGAAGCGGCAGTGGATGGCTGGCTGGCGGTGAACAAGGCTCTGGGCGAAAACCGCTGACACCAAAGCCCGCGAGCACGCAACGGTCGTCAACCTGCATACCCGATACTTCTGCAGGACCGCGTCAGCCCCATTACGACCGCTGCGCGCTCGATCGCAGGCTGCGCCAGCGGCTACAGGGCATATAGCCTTTCTGGCGGACTTTTCGCACACAACCTAAAAAACATTATTTGCTTTCTTTGTATACAAAAGCATAATTCGCCACGTGCGAGTCCTGACCTAAAGGTCAATAAAAGCCCGCAAGCCTTACATGCCTCAAAGAGCCGCTGCCCACCCTCACGTGCCCGGCTCTGGAAAAAATAATAAAACTCTTGAGGAGTACTCGCTGTGGAAAGCCGCAAATCCGAAGCCCCTACGCTGGAACTCTCGCCGCCGCTGAACAGTGGCTGGCTGGAGCGCATCTTCAAACTCAGGTTGCATGGCACCACGGTGAAGACCGAGTTGATCGCCGGTCTGACGACCTTCATCACCATGGCCTACATCATCTTCGTCAACCCCAACATCATGGCCGACGCCGGCATCGACCACGGCGCGGCCTTCGTCGCCACCTGCATCGCCGCCGCCCTGGGTTGCCTGTTGATGGGGCTATACGCCAACTGGCCGGTAGGCCTGGCGCCCGGCATGGGGCTGAACGCCTTTTTCACCTACACCGTGGTCGGAACCATGGGTTACAACTGGGAAACCGCCCTCGGTGCAGTGTTCGTTTCCGGCGTGCTGTTCATGTTCCTGACCTTCTCGCGGATCCGCGAATGGCTGCTCAACAGCATTCCGGCCAGCCTGCGTTTTGCCATGGGCGCCGGCGTGGGTTTGTTCCTGGGGCTGATCGGTTTGAAAACCGCAGGCATCGTGGTCGATAGCCCGGCCACCCTGATCAAGCTCGGCTCCCTGCGCGAACCCGGCCCGCTGCTGGCGGCGGTCTGCTTCCTGATGATTGCCGTGCTCAGTTATCACCGGGTGTTCGGCGCGATCCTCATCAGCATCATCACCGTGACCCTGGCCGGCTGGGGCCTGGGCCTGGTGCACTACGAGGGCATCATGTCGGCCCCGCCGAGCCTGGCACCGACCTGGATGGCCATGGACGTGGCCGGGGTGTTCAACGTCAGCATGATCAGCGTGGTGCTGGCCTTCCTCTTCGTGCACATGTTCGATACCGCCGGCACCCTGATGGGCGTGGCCCAGCGCGCCGGCCTGGTCAACCCCGACGGCAAGATCGAGAACCTTTCCCGCGCCCTGAAGGCGGACAGCGCCTCCAGCGTCTTCGGTGCGGTGGTCGGCGTTCCGCCCGTGACCAGCTACGTGGAAAGTGCCGCGGGCGTTGCCGCAGGTGGTCGGACTGGTCTTACCGCAGTGACCGTAGGTGTGCTATTTATCGCAGCCATGTTTTTCGCACCGCTGGCTGGCATGATCCCCGCTTATGCCACCGCCGGCGCGCTGATTTATGTGGCGATGCTGATGATGGGCGGCATGGCCCACATCGATTGGGAAGAGGCCACCGACAGCATCCCGGCGATCGTGACCGCCATCATGATGCCGCTGACCTTCTCAGTCGCCGACGGTATCGCCCTGGGCTTCATCACCTACGTGGCCTTGAAGGCCGGGACGGGCAAGTACAAGGAAATCTCCATCAGCCTGTGGGTGCTGTGCGCGATCTTTATCGCCAAGTTCATTTTCTTGTAGGTACATCGGTTTCAAACGGCCTCACCCCGTCGGGTGAGGCTTTTGCGCATAAGGAGAAAGGCAATGAGCGTGGAAACCTGGCTGCTGTTCAGCGGCGCAGCACTGGTGGTGATCCTGATTCCGGGCCCGCTGTCCCTGCTGATGATCAGCAACAGCCTGAATTACGGTTTGCGCCGGTCCTACCCGGCGTTTCTCGGCGGCGTGTTTGCCTCGATCTGCCTGCTGAGCGCCTCGGCCCTGGGCCTGGGCGCCCTGCTGCTGGCCTCGGAACAGCTGTTCAGCGCCCTGAAAATCGTCGGCGCGCTGTACCTGTTCTATCTCGCCTGGCAAAGCTGGCAGCAATCGCGGCAGCCGTCTCATGGCGCCGAAGTGCCCGAGGCCGCACCGAAACCACGCTTTCGCGCACTGTTCGGGCGCGCTTTTGTGCTGGGTGCCAGCAACCCGAAAGACATTCTGTTCTTCGCCGCGTTTCTGCCGCAGTTTCTCAGCGCCGAGCAGCCCTTCCTGCCCCAGCTGCTGATCATGATCGCCACCTGGACCGTACTCGACCTGCTGTGCAAGCTGGCTTACGGCCTGGGTGCCCACGGTGCGGCGCGCTACCTGCGCAGCGGCAAGGGCCAGAGCTGGTTCAACCGGGTCAGCGCCGGGCTGTTCAGCGGCGCCGGTGCCGCGTCGCTGTTGAGCCGCTGAAAGCATTGCGGGCAAGCCTCGCTCCTACAGAAGCCAATCCTGTAGGAGCGAGAGGGCGGCGATCCGACTTGCCCGCGATAGCGTCCTCACAAGCACCACCTTTCTGGGGACGAAAAAAAGCCCGCAGTGTGAGCGGGCGAAAGACCAAAGAAGCTATTTGCGCAGGCTTCGTGGGGGGAAAGTCCTAGCTTCCTCTGTAGGTCGAATAGCTGTAGGGCGAGATCAGCAGCGGTACGTGGTAATGCTCCTGCTCGGCCGAGATGCCAAAGCGCAGCACCACCACATCGAGAAACGCAGGTTCGGGCAGTTGTACGCCGCGGGCACGGTAGTAATCACCGGCATGGAATTGCAGTTGGTAAACCCCGGTGCGGTAGTCATCACCTTGCAGCAGCGGCGCATCGCAACGGCCGTCGCTGTTGGTCAGGGCACTGGCGACCAGTTCCAGCTGCGTACCTTCGACCCGGTACAACTCGACCTTGATGGCGCTGCCTGGGCAGCCATGCGCGGCATCCAACACGTGTGTAGTCAAACGTCCCATTGATTCTGCGTGTCTGTGCGCGCTCACACGTCCAGACCTCGCGCCTCCTGAAGTCAGTTGATAAGGAGACCGCACCGTTTCGGAGCACGAAAGGATGCGGCGAGGAATTTATTAAGACACTTTTCAAAAAAATTGTACACAATAAAAATCACCCATTTCCGGGTACTTCGAGCAAGCCCCCGTATTCCCTTGATCAGCGGCTACACCATGAGGACAGAAGACTTTTCATCCATTAGCTGACCAACCAGGCAGGTTTCTTGCAGTACCCAGGCATGAACACAATCGATGAAAAATGCAAAAAATCGGGCTTACAAACCGAATGAAAAGTTGTATACAATCAGCCCATCGCTGTGACGCCAGCCTGTCCTTCCCCCCAGGCCCCGCCACGCCACCGTTATCACGATAAGAAGGAAGACTGCAGTGAGCGCTGACTACCCACGCGACCTGATCGGTTACGGCTCCAACCCTCCTCACCCTCACTGGCCGGGCAATGCCCGCATCGCCCTGTCGTTCGTGCTCAATTACGAAGAAGGCGGCGAGCGCAATATCCTGCACGGCGACAAGGAGTCGGAAGCCTTCCTTTCGGAAATGGTCGCCGCCCAGCCCCTGCAGGGCGAACGCAACATGAGCATGGAATCGCTGTACGAGTATGGCAGCCGTGCCGGCGTCTGGCGGATCCTCAAGCTGTTCAAGGAATTCGACATTCCGCTGACCATCTTCGCCGTCGCCATGGCCGCCCAGCGCCATCCGGACGTGATCCGCGCCATGGTCGAGGCCGGCCACGAGATCTGCAGCCACGGCTACCGCTGGATCGACTACCAGTACATGGACGAAGCCCAGGAACGCGAGCACATGCTCGAAGCGATCCGCATCCTCACCGAAATCACCGGTGAGCGCCCGCTGGGCTGGTACACCGGCCGCACCGGCCCGAACACCCGGCGCCTGGTGATGGAAGAAGGCGGTTTCCTCTACGACTGCGACACCTACGACGACGACCTGCCCTACTGGGAAGCCAACAACCCGACCGGCAAGGCGCACCTGGTGATCCCCTATACCCTGGACACCAACGACATGCGTTTCACCCAGGTCCAGGGCTTCAACAACGGCGACGACTTCTACCAGTACCTCAAGGATGCCTTCGACGTGCTGTACGCCGAAGGCGCCGAGGCGCCGAAGATGCTGTCCATCGGCCTGCACTGCCGCCTGATCGGCCGCCCGGCGCGCCTGGCCGCCCTGAAGCGTTTTATCGAGTACGTTAAAGGTCACGATCAGGTCTGGTTCACCCGCCGCGTGGACATCGCCCGCCACTGGCAGCAAACCCATCCGTTCCCGGGGGCGGCGAAATGAGCACCTTCCAAACCCTGAAACCCTCGACCCTGAGCCGCGACGCCTTCGTCAAAGCCTTCGCCGACATCTACGAACATTCGCCATGGGTTGCCGAAAAGGCCTTCGACCTGGGCCAGGATGCCTCGATCGACCGGATCGACGTCCTGCACCAGCGCATGAGCGACATCCTGTTGAGCGCCGACCACCAGAGCCAGTTGGCCCTGATCAACGCTCACCCGGACCTGGCCGGCAAAGCCGCCGTCCAGGGGCAACTGACCGCGGCCAGCACTGAAGAACAGTCTGGCGCGGGTATTCACCAATGCACGGCCGAAGAGTTCCAGCGCTTCACCGAGCTGAACGACGCCTACAAGGCCAAGTTCAAGTTTCCCTTCATCATGGCGGTAAAAGGCAGCAACCGGCATCAGATCCTCGCGGCGTTCGAAGCCCGCATCCACAACTCGGTGGACACCGAATTCAGGTGCGCGCTGGCGGAGATCAACAAGATCGCCCTGTTCCGATTACTGACTCTCTAGCAAGCCTGGCCCGAGTACAAAACGTGCCCAGGGCCCTGCAAGCATCCCAAGCCACTCTATAAAGGCAGACAAGAAGAATGAAAGCTTACGCCGTACCTTTCGAGAAGTTCGTCAACCTGGCCGACGCCCGCCTGGGCACCAAGATCATCTCGGTGACCGATGACTGGTTCGCTGACGCCAACCGTCTGTTCCAGCCGACCCCGGCCGTATGGAAGGAGGGCGTTTTCGATGACAACGGCAAGTGGATGGACGGCTGGGAGTCGCGCCGCAAGCGCTTCGAAGGCTACGACAGCGCGGTGATCCGCCTGGGTGTGCCTGGCCAGATCAAAGGCGTGGACATCGACACCTCATTCTTCACCGGCAACTTCCCGCCGTCGGCCTCCCTGGAAGCCTGCTTCCTGGCCCAAGGCGAACCGAATGAAAACACCCAGTGGGTGGAAGTGCTGTCGGCCGTCGAGCTGCAAGGCAACAGCCACCACTACCACGAGATCAGCAACGACCAGGCGTTCAGCCACCTGCGCTTCAACATCTACCCGGATGGCGGCGTGGCCCGCCTGCGCGTGTATGGCATTCCGTACCGCGACTGGTCGGCGGTCGGCGACAACGAGCAGATCGACCTGGCAGCCGCCCTCAACGGCGGCCGCGCCCTCGCCTGCTCCGACGAACACTTCGGCCGCATGAGCAACATCCTCAACCCGGGCCGCGGCATCAACATGGGCGATGGCTGGGAAACCGCACGCCGCCGCACGCCAGGCAATGACTGGGTGATCGTCGCCCTGGGCCATCCGGGCGAGATCGAGAAAATCATCGTCGACACCCTGCACTTCAAGGGCAACTACCCGGACAGCTGCTCGATCCAGGGCGCCTTCGTCAAGGGCGGTACCGACAGCCAGATCGAAACCCAGTCGCTGTTCTGGCGTGAACTGCTGCCGAGCCAGAAGCTGGAAATGCACGCCGAACATACCTTCGCCGAGCAGATCAAGGCCCTGGGCCCGATCACCCATATCCGCCTGAACGTGTTCCCGGACGGTGGTGTCAGCCGCCTGCGGATCCTGGGCAAGGTCGCTCGGTAATGCCGAGCCTGTAGGAGCGAAGCTGGCTCGCGATAGCGGTTGTCCGGTCGACACCTGCTGTCCGGTCTGACGCCATCGCGAGCCAGCTTCGCTCCTACAAAAAACATACTGACCGAAAAACCGAATTCACAGATTAAGAAGAACAGCATGCGCACATTGATGATCGAACCGCTGAGCAAAGAAGCCTTCGCCCCCTTCGGTGACGTGATCGAAACCGACGGCAGCGATCACTTCATGATCAACAACGGTTCGACCATGCGCTTCCATCGTCTGGCTACCGTGGAAACCGCCACGCCGGACGACAAGGCGATCATCAGCATCTTCCGCGCCGACGCGCTGGACATGCCCTTGACCGTCCGCATGCTGGAGCGCCATCCGCTGGGCAGCCAGGCTTTCATTCCGCTGCTCGGCAATCCCTTTCTGATCGTGGTCGCGCCACTTGGCGATGCACCTGTATCGGGCTTGGTCCGCGCCTTTGTCAGCAATGGCAGGCAGGGCATTAATTACCATCGCGGCGTCTGGCACCACCCGGTGCTGACGATCGAAAAGCGGGATGACTTCCTGGTGGTTGATCGCAGTGGCACAGGCAATAACTGCGATGAGCATTTCTTTGAAGAGGATGAGTGTTTGATCCTCGCCCCCCACCAATAAGAGAAGGTCTGATCACCCGAAAACAAGGGTGACAGGCGAGAGGTAAAGACTGTGGAAGCACATCTGTTGGAATGGCTCAACCTGAGCGTGCGTTGGGTTCACATGATCACTGGCGTGGCCTGGATCGGCGCGTCGTTCTACTTCGTCTGGCTGGAAAACAACCTCAATCGCGTCAATCCCAAGGACGGCCTGTCGGGCGACCTCTGGGCAATCCACGGTGGCGGCATCTATCACCTGGAAAAATACAAACTGGCCCCACCGTCCATGCCGGAAAACCTGCACTGGTTCAAATGGGAAGCCTACTTCACCTGGATGTCGGGGATCGCCCTGCTGTGCCTGGTGTTCTACTACAACCCGATGCTCTACCTGGTAGCGCCCGGCAGCGGCCTGACCGGCCCTGAAGGCGTGGCCATCGGCATCGGTTCGCTGATCGCCGGCTGGTTCGTCTACGACTTCCTCTGCGACTCGCCCCTGGGCAAGAAACCCGCCCTGCTCGGCTTCATCCTGTTCGTGCTGTTGATCGCCGCGGCCTATGGCTTCAGCAAGGTGTTCAGCGGTCGCGGCGCCTACCTGCACGTCGGCGCCATCATCGGCACCATCATGGTCGGCAACGTGTTCCGCATCATCATGCCGGCCCAGCGCGCGCTGGTGGCCGCCATCGCGGAAAACCGCACGCCGGACCCGACCCTGCCGGCCAAGGGCCTGCTGCGTTCGCGCCACAACAACTACTTCACCCTGCCCGTGCTGTTCATCATGATCAGCAACCACTTTCCGAGCACCTACGGCAGCCAGTACAACTGGTTGATCCTGGCCGGGATCGCGGTGCTGGCGGTGCTGGTGCGTCACTACTTCAACACCCGCCACGACAGCCACAAGTTCGCCTGGACCCTGCCGGTCGCCGCCCTGGGCATGATCTGCCTGGCCTACGTCACCGGCCCCGCGCAAATGGCCAACAGCCCGGAAGTGGCCAAGGCCCCAGCGAAGATCGAGTACCAGCCACTGCCGGAAACCGCCATCGGCGGCGGCGCCAAGCCTGAAACCGCAGCGGCTCCAGCAGCTCCGGCGACTCCCGAAGTGGCTCCGGCACAAGCGTCCACGGCGGCCCAGGGCCCGACCTTCGACAAGGTGCACAACGTGATCCAGGAACGTTGCACCGTCTGCCACTCGGCCAAGCCCACCAGCCCGCTGTTCAGTGCCGCGCCGGCCGGCGTGATGTTCGACACCCCCGAGCAGATCAAGCTCCAGGCCCCACGGATCCAGGCCCAGGCAGTCGCCAGCCAGATCATGCCGCTGGGCAATATCACCCAGATGACCCAGCAGGAACGTGACCTGATCGGCGCCTGGATCAACCAGGGGGCGCGCACCAACTAGTACCGCGGTGCCTGACGACCGCTATCGCGGGCAAGCCTCGCGCCTACAGCATGTGTGTTGCTTCTGTAGGAGCGAAGCTTGCTCGCGATCAACCGCCACGCGGTTGGCCTGCTGCAAAAAAGCTGTTCGCAACCACACAGCTTTCTAATCACAAGAATAAGAAGATCCGAGGTGTTGCATGTCCGCGTTAACCGAACCGCGCATCCCCGACGCACCCGCCATTGCGCGACTGCCTCTTTTGCAACTGATCCTGGTCGGGTTGCAGCATGTTCTGCTGATGTACGGAGGCGCCATCGCGGTGCCACTGATCATCGGACAGGCCGCGGGTCTGAGTCGCGAAGAAATCGCCTTCCTGATCAATGCCGACCTGCTGGTCGCCGGCATCGCCACCCTCGTGCAATCCCTCGGCATCGGCCCCATGGGCATTCGCATGCCAGTGATGATGGGTGCCAGCTTCGCCGCCGTGGGCAGCATGGTCGCCATGGCCGGCATGCCGGGCATCGGCCTGCAGGGGATCTTTGGTGCGACCATCGCCGCCGGTTTCTTCGGCATGCTCATCGCGCCCTTCATGTCCAAGGTGGTGCGCTTCTTTCCGCCACTGGTCACCGGCACCGTCATCACCTCCATCGGCCTGTCGCTGTTCCCGGTCGCGGTGAACTGGGCGGGCGGCGGTAGCCACAATGCCGAGTTCGGCTCCCCCATCTACCTGACCATCGCCGCGCTGGTGCTGGGCACCATCCTGCTGGTGCATCGGTTCATGCGCGGTTTCTGGGTGAACATTTCCGTGCTGATCGGCATGGGCCTGGGCTACGTGCTCTGCGGCCTGATTGGCATGGTCGACCTCAGCGGTATGGCCCAGGCGCCCTGGGTGCAGGTGGTCACTCCGCTGCATTTCGGCATGCCGCAGTTCCATCTGGCGCCGATCCTTTCGATGTGCCTGGTGGTGGTGATCATCTTCGTCGAGTCCACCGGGATGTTCCTCGCCCTGGGGAAAATCACCGGCCAGGAAGTCACCCCGCGCATGCTCCGCCGTGGCCTGCTGTGTGATGCCGGCGCCTCGTTTTTCGCCGGTTTCCTCAACACTTTCACCCACTCTTCGTTCGCCCAGAACATCGGCCTGGTGCAGATGACCGGCGTGCGCTGCCGCTCGGTGACCATAGTCGCCGGCGGCCTGCTGATCGTGCTGAGCCTGCTGCCCAAGGCGGCTTTCCTGGTGGCCTCGATTCCCCCGGCGGTACTGGGTGGCGCGGCTATCGCCATGTTCGGCATGGTGGCGGCGACCGGGATCAAGATCCTCCAGGAAACCGATATCGCCGACCGGCGCAATCAACTGCTGGTGGCGGTGAGCATCGGCATGGGCCTGATTCCGGTGGTCCGTCCGGAATTCTTCGCCCACCTGCCCCTGTGGATGAGCCCGATCACCCACAGCGGAATCGCCATGGCCACCCTCAGTGCGCTGGCCCTGAACCTGCTGTTCAACATTCTGGGCGGCACCGAACGGGCCGCCAGCAACGCCCGACACGCCCACCAGCATTGAAGCCTGGACGGGGCGGCCCGACAGCCGCCCCTGCTTGACCGTCGATACCCGAAATACACGCACGACAGGCAGACCCGGCACCGCGCCCGGTCGCAGTCGGCGGCTGCCTGCGCCTTGACAATAAAAACAAACAGGGAGCAACACGATGAGACATGCACACGCACGCCTGCTGCTCGGCAGCGCACTGCTGGCCACGACCCAGGTCATGGCCGGCGACCTGCTGCTGTGGCAGACCAACAGCCTGACGTACCTGTACGGCAAGAACTTCGCGATCAACCCGTCGATCCAGCAGACGGTGACCTTCGAGCACGCCGACCGTTGGAAATACGGCGACACCTTCCTATTCGTCGACAAGATTTTCTACAACGGCGAGGAAGACCGTAACAAAGGCCCCCACGCCTTTTACGGCGAGTTCAGCCCCAGGCTGTCGTTCGGCAAGATCCTCGACCGCTCATTCGCCTTCGGTCCGGTCAAGGATGTGTTGCTGGCCATGACCTACGAATATGGCGAAGGCGACAGCGAGGCCTATCTGATCGGCCCCGGTTTCGACCTAGCCCTTGCGGGCTTCAACTATTTCACCCTGAACTTCTATCGCCGCCAGACCGAAGGCCCGCGCCCCGGCGACGGTGTCTGGCAGATCACTCCCTCCTGGTCCTACAGCATCCCGCTGGGCCGTTCGAACCTGTTGATCGACGGCTATCTGGACTGGGTGGTGGACAACGACCGGAACGACCGCGGTACCTACCACGCCAACCTGCATATCAATCCGCAGATCAAATACGACCTGGGCAAGGCCCTGCGCCTGGGCGAAAAGCAGCTGTATGTCGGTCTCGAATACAGCTACTGGAAAGACAAATACGGCATTCAGGACAGCGCCAACCTGGACACCAATCAGAACACCGCCAGCCTGCTGGTGAAGGTGCATTTCTAGAATGACCGGCAAACGTGCCCCAAAGTTGTTTCAAGTGCGCTATTGCAGAGCACTTGAGCAAGGCCGTGGGAGTCAGTATTCTCCGCGGCCGCCTGAATCCGGTGAAAAAAAAAGCCCGGATTTAAAACCTGACCGGAAAGCCAACTTATCCCGGCCTCCGGAAAGTACCAAGGCGTACCGAGTTAAAACCGAATTCACTCTCGATCGACTGTATTCGTACAGGCGCGCGGGAGTTTTTGCGCTTTTTTTTCGCCTTGGCTCAGCTCTTGCTATCAGCAACAAAGCTGACCGATCGGATGATTTTTCAGCCACTAAAAGGTGCCACACCAGAGCACCGGCTTTTAAAGAAAAACGTGGAACCACTTACTTTTTGGGAGCAACCGAATGAACCGCATCTGTAAAGGCCTGATGCTTGCCGGATCCTTGCTGGCAGGGGCCCAGGCCACCGCCGGCGACCTGCTGCAATGGCAAAACAACAGCCTGACCTACCTCTACGGCAAAGACTTCACGATCAACCCGCAGATCCAGCAAACCGTGACTTTCGAACATGCCGATGCCTGGAAGTACGGCGACAACTTCCTGTTTATCGACAAGATCTTCTACAACGGTAAAAAGGACGGCAACGTCGGCCCGAACACTTATTACGGCGAGTTCAGCCCGCGTCTTTCGTTCGGCAAGATCTTCGATCAGAAGTTGGAGTTCGGCCCGATCAAGGATGTATTGCTGGCCATGACTTACGAGTTCGGCGAAGGCGATAACGAGTCCTACCTGATCGGTCCGGGCTTCGACCTGGCAATCCCCGGGTTCGATTACTTCCAGTTGAACTTCTACAACCGCCAGACCGAAGGCAGCCGTGCCGGCGACAATGTCTGGCAGATCACCCCGGTCTGGTCCTACACCATTCCCGTGGGCCGTTCGGACATCCTGATCGACGGTTTCATCGACTGGGTGGTGGACAACGACAAAAACTCCAAAGGCGAGTACCACGCCAACCTGCACATCAACCCGCAGATCAAGTACGACCTGGGCAAGGCGCTGAAACTGGGCGACAAACAGTTGTATGTGGGTATCGAGTACGACTACTGGAAGAACAAGTACGGGGTCAAGGACACCCCCTACTTCGACACCGACCAGAACACCGCCAGCCTGCTGCTCAAGTACCACTTCTGATGCAGTGAGCGCCGTTCCCGTGCGGGTCGCGGGAACGGATTACATCGAATAAATCGATAGCAACGCGCCGATATTCGCAACCATCGATCAGTTGAGCTGGCATAGCATGTCGCTCATCCCAACCTGATCAGGAGTTGCATCGATGACTCAATTTCGCACAGTACTCAGCGTCCATACCGGCCAGCCCGCTTCGGACGGCGCCGGCGTCAGACTGACCCGGGTCTTCGGTGGCCAGGGTGTCGAGCGCTTCGACCCGTTCCTGATGCTCGATGAATTCGGCTCGGAAAACCCCGACGACTACATCGCAGGCTTCCCGCCCCATCCCCATCGCGGCTTCGAAACCGTCACCTACATGCTCGAAGGCCGCATGCGCCACGAGGATCACCTGGGCAACGTCGGCCTGCTGGAAGGCGGTGGCGTGCAATGGATGACCGCCGCCAAGGGCATCATCCACAGCGAGATGCCGGAACAGGAAGAAGGCGTGATGCGCGGCTTCCAGCTCTGGCTGAACCTGCCGGGCAAGCACAAGCTGGACAAGGCCGGCTACCGAGACATTCAACCCCAGGACATCCCCCGCCTGACCACCGCCAATGGCGTGGAAGTGGTGGTGATCGCCGGCCGCTTCGATGACGGCCAGGCGCAGCAGACCGGCGCCGTCGAACGGCCGGACACCGAGCCCCACTACTTCGACCTGCGCCTGCCTGCGGGCGCCAGCATCAGCCCGCGGCTGCCTGCAGGGCATCGGGCCCTGCTGTATGTCTATGAAGGTCAGATCGACCTGCCCGGGCATCCGCAACCGGTCGCCAGCAGCAAGCTGGTGCGCCTGTCCGACCAGGGCGAGATTCAGTTGAGCAGTGCCGACGGCGCCCGTGTGCTGTTGATTGCCGGCAAGCCGCTGGGCGAGCCGATCGTGCAGTACGGACCATTCGTGATGAACACCCGGGAAGAGATCGAGCAGGCGTTGCGGGATTTTCGCGATGACAAGCTGACGGCCTGAGCATTGCCCTTAGAAACGCGATGTTCTTTCAGGCCGTCGCGACCTCTGCCGCCAACCCCAGGAACCGCCGCAGCTCGTCGCGCTTGGCCAAGGCATCGCTGCGCCCCAGCTCGATCAATTCGCTGCAATACCCCGCCTCGAACAGCAGGTAACTCAAGACCCCGGCACCACTGGTCTTGGTCGCCCCCGGCCCGCGCAGGAACAGGCGCAATGCCGCCGGCAGCTCATGCCGGTGACGCGCGGCGATCTCGTCGATCGGCTGGCTGGGGGCGATCACCAGCACCTCCACCGGCGCCACGCCCAGGGTACGGACGGGCGTGCCCGAAGGCAGCAGATGACTGAACTGGTTGAGTCGCTGCAAGAGCTCGATGTCGCTCTCCAGGCTATCAATGAACGTACTGTTGAGCATGTGGCCACCGATCTGCGCCAGCGTCGGCTGCTGCCCGGTGTAGCTGCGTTGCTGGGGCGCCTGCGGATCGATGCCACGGGGGTTGCCGCTGACCCCGACCACCAGCACCCGGCTGGCCCCCAGGTGCAAGGCCGGACTGATGGGCGCCGATTGCCGCACCGCGCCGTCGCCGAAAAACTCCTGGTCGATTTTCACCGGCGCGAACAGCAGTGGAATCGCCGAGCTGGCCAGCAAGTGTTCAACCGTGAGTTCGGTGGGCAGGCCGATACGCCGATGGCGCAACCAGGCCTCGATGGTGCCGCCGCCCTGGTAGAAGGTCACCGCCTGGCCCGATTCATAACCGAAGGCCGTGACCGCCACCGCCTGCAGATGCTTTTGCGCAATGGCATGACGAATACCGGACAGCTGCAATTTATCGTTCAACAACTGCCGCAGCGGCGAGCTGTTGAGCAACGCCACCGGCACTTGCGCGCCCAGGCCGAGCAGGCTGTGGCCAACGAACCGGGTGGCCTGGCGGATCACCCCGGGCCAGTCGCTGCGAATCACCTGATGGCTGCGAAAGCCCTGCCAGAACGCCGTGAGACGCTCGATGGCCGCGGTGAAATCCAGCGCGCCGCTGGCCAGGCTGACCGCATTGATCGCCCCGGCCGAGGTCCCGACTATCACCGGGAAGGGATTGCTCGCCCCCGCCGGCAGCAATTCGGCAATCGCCGCCAGCACCCCCACCTGATATGCCGCACGAGCCCCGCCGCCGGAAAGAATCAATCCTGTGACCGGTTCCGCTGGGCTCATCGCTACACTCCATGGCGCTGATAAAGGGCTTTCAATCTAGGCTCTGTACGAAAAGTGGCTACACTCGGCCATGCTGCGTTAAAAACAGGCTCGGAATGCTCATTTAGGCCCCTAAACTCCGCTTCCTCGCCTGTTTTTGCCTTGCCTGACCTTCGCTCGCCGACTTTTCGTCCTAGAGCCTAACGCGATAAATTCAACCGCGCTTCTTATACAGCTTCGGCTCGCCTGGCGGACGGCTCTTGAAGCGCCGATGCGCCCACAGATACTGCTCCGGACACTCGCGCAGCACACCTTCGATCCACTGGTTGATGCGCAGGCAATCGGCCTCTTCGGTCTCACCCGGGAAATCCTGCAACGGCGGGTGAATCACCAGCCGATAACCACTGCCATCGGCCAGCCGCTGCTGAGTGAAAGGCACCACCAGGGCCTTGCCCAGCCGGGCGAACTTGCTGGTGGCGGTGACCGTCGCCGCCTGGATGCCGAACAGCGGCACGAACACGCTCTGCTTGGCGCCGTAATCCTGGTCCGGTGCGTACCAGATGGCCCGCCCGGCGCGCAGCAGCTTGAGCATGCCGCGCACGTCTTCACGCTCCACCGCCAGGGAATCCAGATTGTGCCGCTCGCGGCCACGACGCTGGATGAAATCGAACAGCGGGTTCTTGTGCTCGCGGTACATGCCGTCGATGGTGTGCTGCTGGCCCAGCAAGGCGGCGCCGATCTCCAGGGTGGTGAAGTGCAGGGCCATGAGGATCACGCCCTTGCCTTCCAACTGCGCCTGCTTGAGATGCTCCAGGCCTTCGACATGGGCCAGGCGCGCCAGGCGCGGCTTGGACCACCACCAGCTCATGGCCATTTCGAAAAAGGCGATGCCGGTGGAGGCGAAGTTTTCCTTGAGCAGGCGCTTGCGCTCGGCGGCGGACTTTTCGGGGAAACACAGTTCCAGGTTACGCTTGGCGATCCGCCGACGCTCACCGGCCACCCGGTACATCAGCGCGCCCAGGGCACGGCCGATCCACAGCAGCAACGGATAAGGTAGCTGGACCACCAGCCATAGCAGGCCCAGGCCCAGCCACAGCGGCCAAAAACGGGGATAAAGAAATGCAGCTCGAAAACGCGGGCGATCCATTACAGATTCCGGACAGACAACAAGGTCGCGCATTCTACATCGGTTCGACCCGGCTTGCGGCCCGCGGGCGTTCTCGTTATAAGTCTCGGCACTTTTAGTGACAAGCCGCTTTATGCCGACCATGAGCCAAACCGAATCGCAAGACCTGGATCCTGTGTTCCAGTTGAAGGGCAGCATGCTGGCCATCACCGTGCTGGAACTGGCCCGCAACGACCTCGAGGGCCTCGATCGCCAACTGGCGGCGAAGGTCGCGCAAGCCCCGAATTTCTTCAGTAACGCCCCGCTGGTGCTGGCGCTGGACAAGCTGCCGGCCAGCGAAGGCGCGGTCGATCTGCCCGGCCTGATGCGCGTCTGCCGTCACCATGGTCTGCGCACCCTGGCGATCCGCGCCAGCCGCATCGAAGACATCGCCGCGGCGATCGCCGTCGACCTGCCCGTGCTGCCGCCTTCCGGCGCCCGGGAACGGCCGCTGGAACCGCAGGAAAACGAAGCCCGGAAAAAGCCTGAAAAGCCGCCTGAGCCGACCATCAAGCCCACCCGCATCATCACTTCGCCAGTACGCGGCGGGCAGCAGATCTATGCCCAGGGTGGCGATCTGGTCGTGACCTCCTCGGTCAGTCCGGGTGCGGAACTTCTGGCCGATGGCAACATCCATGTATACGGCCCGATGCGCGGTCGAGCGCTGGCCGGGGTCAAGGGAGATACCAAGGCACGGATTTTCTGTCAGCAATTGAGCGCTGAACTGGTGTCCATCGCCGGCCAGTACAAGGTTTCCGAGGACCTGCGGCGCGATCCGTTGTGGGGTGCCGGGGTCCAGGTCAGCCTGTCGGGTGACGTGTTGAACATCACACGTCTTTAACGGATACTGCCGCATTTTCCAAGCATCTCTAAAACGTAGCGAATACGGCTCAAACGAAGTAGGAGCAGGTGTTAACCGACCTCCAGCCAAGGCTGTCCGACTGCAGTAGTTTTCAAGAGATGTTTTTCAGGGGCTAAAAGTCCTTTTTCCTTAGGGGTGAAACACCTTGGCCAAGATTCTCGTGGTTACATCCGGCAAGGGTGGTGTGGGTAAGACCACCACCAGCGCCGCTATCGGTACCGGCCTCGCTCTGCGCGGCCACAAAACAGTCATCGTCGACTTCGACGTCGGCTTGCGTAACCTCGACCTGATCATGGGTTGCGAACGTCGCGTGGTGTATGACTTCGTCAACGTGGTCAACGGCGAAGCCAACCTGCAGCAAGCCCTGATCAAAGACAAGCGCCTGGAAAACCTCTACGTACTGGCCGCCAGTCAGACCCGCGACAAAGACGCGCTGACCCAGGAAGGCGTGGAAAAAGTGCTGATGGAGCTCAAGGAGACCTTCGAATTCGTGGTCTGCGACTCCCCGGCCGGTATCGAGAAAGGTGCTCACCTGGCCATGTACTTCGCCGACGAAGCGATTGTCGTGACCAACCCGGAAGTTTCCTCGGTACGTGACTCCGACCGCATGCTGGGCCTGCTGGCCAGCAAGTCCAAGCGCGCGGAGAACGGCGAAGACCCGATCAAGGAACACCTGCTGCTGACCCGCTACAACCCTTCGCGTGTCAGCAACGGCGAAATGCTTGGCGTCGAAGACGTCAAAGAGATTCTCGCAGTAACGCTGCTGGGCGTGATTCCAGAATCCCAGGCAGTACTCAAGGCTTCCAACCAAGGCGTTCCGGTGATTCTCGATGACCAGAGCGACGCCGGCCAGGCGTACAGCGATGCTGTCGACCGTCTGCTGGGTAAAACCGTGGAACACCGGTTCCTTGATGTTGAGAAGAAGGGATTCTTCGAGCGCCTGTTTGGAGGTAGGTAATGAATCTTTTTGACTTCTTTCGTGCCAGCAAAAAAGTAAGCACCGCGTCGGTAGCGAAAGAGCGTCTACAGATCATCGTGGCGCATGAACGCGGCCAGCGCACTACCCCTGATTACTTGCCTGCCTTGCAGAAGGAACTGGTGGAAGTCATCCGCAAGTACGTCAATATCGGGTCCGATGACGTGCATGTCGCCCTGGAAAACCAGGGCAGCTGCTCGATCCTGGAACTCAATATCACCCTGCCTGATCGCTGATCGATTCGGCTGGAGCCACGGCGGCTCGGTCCCTCGGTTTTTCTGCTCCTGTAGAAGCCGGGTCGATCGAGCCGCCGTTGGCGTTTGTTACGAGGCTGTTTTAATGCCGCTGTCGAATATCCGCATCATTCACCAGGACGCCGCCGTCCTGGTGGTGGACAAGCCCACCCTGCTGCTCTCCGTGCCCGGCCGGGCCGATGACAACAAGGATTGCCTGATCACCCGCCTGCAGGAAAACGGCTACCCGGAAGCCCGTATCGTCCATCGCCTGGACTGGGAAACCTCCGGCATCATCCTGCTGGCCCGCGACCCCGATACCCATCGCGAACTGTCCCGGCAATTTCACGACCGCGAGACCGAAAAAGCCTACACCGCCCTGTGCTGGGGCCAGCCGGAACTGGACAGCGGTAGCATCGACCTGCCACTGCGCTACGACCCGCCGACCAAACCGCGGCACGTGGTGGATCACGAATTCGGCAAGAACGCCCTGACCTTCTGGCGAGTGCTGGAACGCTGCGGCGACTGGTGCCGCGTCGAGCTGACCCCGATCACCGGGCGCTCGCACCAGTTGCGGGTGCATATGCTGTCCATCGGCCACCCGCTGTTGGGCGACGGCCTGTACGCGCATCCGCAAGCGCTGGCCGCCTGGCCACGCCTGTGCCTGCACGCCAGCATGCTCAGCTTCACCCATCCGCAGAGTGGCGAACGCCTGCGCTTCGAGTGCCCGGCACCATTCTGATCGAGAGCGGCCACCGTAGCGAAACGCCCCTCGATTGAGGGGCATACA
The DNA here is from genome assembly GCF_003945765.1 of Pseudomonas chlororaphis subsp. chlororaphis. Lineage (NCBI taxonomy): Bacteria > Pseudomonadati > Pseudomonadota > Gammaproteobacteria > Pseudomonadales > Pseudomonadaceae > Pseudomonas > Pseudomonas chlororaphis. The sequence continues at coordinate 5,038,893 of NZ_CP027712.1, forward strand.
GACGCGGAAAAATCTGATCAAAAATGAAGATTAATCTGAACAATTTGTTATGAATTTGTGAAAATAATATTAAAATAGTGGCTATTCGACATTAAGGCAGGAAGCCCTCGTGCTCAGCAGTCAGCCATTTCAACGCGATTACCCTTTCACCTTCTGCTTTCTGAATACCACCCTGCACCTTCGCGAAAAACCTTCGGCAGACGCCTGCACAGCCCTCGAACAACTCATCCGCCAACGTCACGCCCACAAACAGACCCGCGCCAGCACCCCCTTGGCGACCGGCGAGACACCGCTGTTCGCCAAGGTGCAGCCCCTGGATACGCTCAAGGCGAAAGTTCGCGTCACCCTGGGCAAGCCCCAGCGCAACGGCCGCTTCGACTGGCCGCTGGAAGAGCTGATCAACACCGTCGAAGCCCAGCGACGCGGCGTACAGATGTCCGACCTTGAAGGATTCGGCTATACCCGCGATCGCCTGGGGCTGGTACAGGAATACTTCATCATTACCCGCCTGCTGGATGATTACGTCGACGGCGTACAGTGGTTGCGCAACAACCCGGACAAGATCGAGCCTTTTATCCGCGATGCATTCGGCCTGCTGCACTCCCTCGCGCAAAAGAACATCACCCACATGGATTTCTGGGCTGGCAACATCATGATCAGCCCCCAGGCTCCGCTCAAGGCCATCGACTTCGAGAACTGCTTCGCGACCATCACGCCCCATGCCAGCGAAACCCTGGGTTTTCAGTTGGGGTTCTTCTATCGCCGCGAAGTCTACAAACTGATCACCGAAGCGCAGTACGACGCGCTGGTGGAGGAATACCTCGATCAACTGCCGGGCATTTGCGCAGAGAAATTCAATGAGGTTTACCAGGCCAGCAAGCATGAATATGTGGGTCGCAAGCAACGCCGCGAAGTGTTCCTCAAAGGCAACCTGATCACCGGTTGAGCCGTTTTCCCTGCCGCGATGAATGTTGTCTCCCTCAACGGCATTGCGCCTGCAATGCCGCGAGCCGATACGGTAAACTCGCGCCACTGCTGTCTGGAGTTACTTATGCGCGAAGAGTTGAACCAGGGCCTGATCGACTTCCTCAAGGCCTCCCCTACCCCTTTCCATGCAACCGCCAGCCTCGTACAACGCCTGGAGGCCGCGGGCTACCAGCGTCTCGACGAGCGCGAGCCGTGGACCACCGAAGCCAACGGTCGCTACTACGTCACCCGCAATGACTCCTCCATCGTGGCCGTCAAGCTGGGGCGGCACTCGCCTCTGCAAGGCGGGATCCGCATGGTCGGCGCGCACACCGACAGCCCGTGCCTGCGGGTCAAGCCGCAACCTGAGCTGCAACGCCAGGGCTTCTGGCAACTGGGCGTGGAAGTCTATGGCGGCGCCCTGCTGGCGCCCTGGTTCGACCGCGACCTGTCGTTGGCCGGCCGCGTCACCTTCCGCCGCGACGGCAGGGTTGAAAGCCAGCTGATCGACTTCAAGGCGCCCATCGCGATCATCCCCAACCTGGCGATTCACCTTAATCGCGAAGCCAACCAGGGCTGGGCCATCAATGCCCAGACCGAGTTGCCGCCGATCCTCGCGCAATTCGCCGGCGACGAGCGGGTCGACTTCCGCGCGGTGCTGACCGACCAGCTGGCCCGCGAACACGGCCTGAACGCCGATGTGGTGCTCGATTACGAGCTGAGCTTCTACGACACCCAAAGCCCGGCGGTGATCGGCCTGCACGGCGACTTCATCGCCGGCGCGCGCCTGGACAACCTGCTGTCCTGCTACGCCGGCCTGCAAGCCTTGCTCAACGCCGACACCGAGGAAACCTGCGTGCTGGTCTGCAACGACCACGAAGAAGTCGGCTCCTGCTCGGCCTGTGGCGCCGACGGCCCGATGCTCGAACAGACCCTGCGCCGCCTGCTGCCCGAAGGCGACGAATTCGTGCGTACCATCCAGAAGTCGCTGCTGGTCTCGGCCGACAACGCCCACGGCGTGCACCCCAACTACGCCGACAAGCACGATGCCAACCACGGCCCGAAACTCAACGCCGGCCCGGTGATCAAGGTCAACAGCAACCAGCGCTACGCCACCAACAGCGAAACCGCCGGTTTCTTCCGCCACCTGTGCATGGCCGAGGAAGTGCCGGTGCAAAGCTTCGTGGTGCGCAGCGACATGGGTTGTGGCTCGACCATCGGCCCGATCACCGCCAGCCACCTGGGCGTGCGCACCGTGGATATCGGCCTGCCGACTTTCGCCATGCACTCGATCCGCGAACTGTGCGGCAGCCACGACCTGGCCCATCTGGTGAAGGTCTTGAGCGCGTTCTACGCCAGCCGCGATCTGCCGTAAGCTCCATGTAGCCGCTGCCGCAGGCTGCGACAAGCCCGAAGGGCTTCAGCGATCCCAAGATCCTGCGCCTGTTTTTACAGGTGATCGCAGCCAGCGCCAGCGGCTACAGGGTGCCGAAGCATTTCTGATGCACATCAACCCGAACCTCGCCAAAGCCACCTAGACTTAGGACTATCCCCTTCCGACAAGGCTGTCGCCATGATCTCGATGTCTTCGTTCCACGCCATGCTCATTCCCATTCTCTCGGGAATGATCCTGTTGGCCATCGGCTACAACTTCCGCGACAAGAACGCCGGCATCTTCAGCATGTGGGCCGGTATGCTGCTGATCCTCGGCACCGTGATCTACAAGATCCTCGCCAAACTCGCCGAATAAATCCGCCGTCCAGGCTCGCATTGGTATTGGCTGCCTCGTACACTCGGTCGATCCGCTTTTTCTGAGGTTGACCGCCCAGTGTTTGCTCGTCTTTCCGTTCTGCCCTACTGCCTGTTTCTCTGTCTCCTGACACTGTTGCCGCTGTCATCGGCCCAGGCAGTGGGTTTACCGGGCCTGCTCAACAGCGGCAAAACCCAGCCGCAAGCCGAGCAGCCCCTGGGGCAGTCGCTGGATGAAGTGATCAAGTCCCTGGAAAACGACCAGCAACGCACCCAGTTGCTGACCGACCTGAAAAAACTCCGCGACGCCACGAAGAAGGCCCAGACGCCCGCCGAAGAAGGCGTGCTCGGCCTGATCGGCGGCACCCTGTCCAGCTTCGAAAAACAGTTCTCCGGCGCCGACAGCCCGATCACTCGCTGGTCGAACGAATTCGATCAGGCCCAGGATGAACTGGCGGCCCTGATGCTGCCGGCCAGCGAATGGCTGCCGATCATCTTCGCCTTCGCCCTGATCCTGATGGTCTGGAGCCTTCTCGCCGCGGCGCTGATCTGGCTCAGCCACCGCCTGCGCGAGCGTTTCGGCCTCACCGAAGAACTGCCGCAACACCCCAAGACCTGGGACCTGCTGCGCTTCGCCCTGCGCAAACTGGGGCCCTGGCTGATCGCGTTGATCATGACCGTGTACATGACCTACAAACTGCCGTCGTCCCTGGGCAAGGACCTGGCCATGGTCCTGGCTTATGCGCTGGTGGTCGGCACCTGCTTCTCGGCAATCTGCGTGATCGCCTTTTCCGTGCTGGACGGTCCGAACCGTCACCGCGCGCTGTACATCCTGCGTCGCCAGGCGTTCCGGCCGTTGTGGCTGATCGGCAGTTTCGCCGCCTTCGGCGAGGCCTTGAGCGACCCACGGTTGATCGCCAGCCTGGGCAGCCACCTGGCGCACACCGCAGCCACCTTCGCCAATGTGATGGCGGCCTTGTCCACCGGGGTGTTCATCCTGCGTTTCCGCCGGCCGATCGCTCACCTGATCCGCAACCAGCCGCTGTCCCGCCGCCTGACCCGCCGCGCCCTGAGCGACACCATCGAGATCATCGGCACCTTCTGGTACCTGCCAGCGCTGGTGCTGGTGGCCATTTCCCTGTTCGCCACCTTCATTTCCGCCGGCGACACCAGCACCGCCCTGCGCCAGTCGCTGATCTGCACCGTGCTGCTGGTGCTGTGCATGGTGATCAACGGCCTGGTGCGCCGCCATTCCCTCAAGCCCCAGCGCGGGCACAAGCGCCACGCCCTGTATTCCGAGCGTCTCAAAGGCTTCTTCTACACCCTCGCCCACCTGCTGGTGTGGCTGGTGTTCATCGAACTCGGCCTGCGGGTCTGGGGCATGTCGCTGATCCGCTTCACCGAAGGCGACGGCCACGAAATCAGCGTCAAGCTGTTCAGCCTCGGCGGTACCCTGCTGTTCGCCTGGCTGATCTGGATCCTCAGCGACACCGCGGTGCACCACGCCCTGACCCGCTCGCGCAAAGGCCTGGCCAATGCCCGGGCACAGACCATGATGCCGCTGATCCGCAACGTGCTGTTCGTGGCGATCTTCATCATTGCCCTGATCGTCGCCCTGGCGAACATGGGTATGAACGTCACGCCACTGCTGGCCGGTGCCGGGGTGATCGGCCTGGCCATCGGTTTTGGCGCCCAGTCGCTGGTGGCCGACCTGATCACCGGCCTGTTCATCATCATCGAGGACTCCCTGGCCATCGACGACTACGTGGATGTCGGCGGCCATCTGGGTACCGTCGAAGGCTTGACCATCCGCACCGTGCGCCTGCGCGACATCGACGGCATCGTGCACACCATCCCGTTCAGCGAAATCAAGAGCATCAAGAACTACTCCCGGGAGTTCGGCTACGCGATCTTCCGGGTGGCCATTCCGTACAACATGGACATAGACGAAGCCATCAAACTGATGCGCGATGTCGGCCAGAAGATGCGTACCGACCCGCTGCAACGGCGCAATATCTGGTCGCCGCTGGAGTTCCAGGGGGTGGAAAGCTTCGAGTCCGGCAACGCGATTCTGCGCGCCCGCTTCAAGACCGCGCCGATCAAGCAATGGGAAGTGTCGCGAGCCTTCAACCTGTCCCTCAAGCGTCACCTCGACGAAGCCGGAATGGACCTGGCCACGCCACGCATGAGCGTGCAGGTGATCACCGCCGGCGGCGGGCCCCAGCAAGAGGAGTAAGGCGTCCGGCCGCGTCTCGGCAAGGGCGCGGCCGCACTCTCCAGGGTTGGGGTGGTCACAGGTTCTGGCACCTGAGCAGCACAACACTAATCATGGAGAGAGTCCCCTATGCAGCTATCCGCTATCGCCCAAGCCTGCCTGATCGGCGTCCTGGCCTTGTCCGGCCAGGCCGCCAACGCTGTCGACGACAGCGCCATGGAACAGGCCCGCCAGCACATCGCCGAACAGGCCAAAGCCCTGGAGCCAGCACTGCTGGAAACCCGTCGCGATATCCACGCCCACCCGGAACTCGGCAACACCGAACAGCGCACCGCACAGCTGGTAGCCACGCAATTGCGCGCCCTGGGCCTGGAGGTCAAGACCGGCGTCGCCCGCACCGGCGTGATGGCGGTGCTCAAGGGCGCCCTGCCCGGCCCCACCGTGGCCTTGCGCGCCGATATGGACGCTCTGCCGGTCAAGGAAGTCGCGGACCTGCCGTTCGCCTCCAAGGCCAAGGGGCGCTACCTGGACAAGGAAGTGGACGTCATGCACGCCTGCGGCCACGACGCCCACACCGCCATCCTGCTGAGCACGGCGAAAATCCTCAGCGACATGCGCGAGCGCCTGCCCGGCACCGTGGTGTTCTATTTCCAGCCCGCCGAAGAAGGCCCGAGCGATTTCATCCCCGACGGCAAGAACACCTGGGGCGCGAAGATGATGGTGCAGGAAGGCGTGATGCAATCGCCCAAGCCGGACGCGGTGTTCGGCCTGCATGTCTGGGCCGGGATTCCGGCCGGACGCATCGCCTACCGCCCGGGCCCGACCCTGGCCAGCTCCGACGACCTGCGCATCAGGATTCTCGGCAAGCAGACCCACGCCGGCCGCCCCTGGGACGGCATCGACCCGATCACGGTCGGCGCCCAGACCGTCGTCGGGCTGCAAACCGTGGTCAGCCGCCGCACCGACATCTCGTCGTTTCCCTCGGTGGTCAGCATCGGCACCATCAACGGCGGCACACGCTACAACATCATCCCCGAGTCGCTGGACATGAGCGGCACCATCCGCTCATACGACTACGGCATTCGCCAAAAGCTGCACAGCGATGTGCGCCAGACCGTGGAAAAGATCGCCGAAAGCGGTGGCGCCAAGGCCGAGGTGAGCATCATCGAGAAGTACGACCCGACCATCAACGACCCGGCCCTGACCGAAAAGATGCTGCCGAGCCTGCGCTGGGCGGCCAAGGACGATGTGGTGCAGGGCCCGCTGGTGGGGGGCGCGGAAGACTTTTCCTTCTATGCCAAGGAGGTGCCGGGGCTGTTCGTGTTTCTCGGCGTGACACCGCGGGACCAGGACATGGCCAAAGCCGCGCCGAACCACAACCCGGGGTTCTTTGTCGATGAATCGGCGCTGGTGGTGGGCGTGCGTACCCTGGCGTCATTGACCACGGATTATCTGTTTGCCGGGGCCAAACCTTAAGGACTGGCCCCTGGCGTCATCGCGAACAAGCTCGCTCCCGCACCGGGAGCGGGCTCAGACCACATCGACACCGACATGGATCGCGTCGTGGCGCCAGAACTCCAGGTCGCAGTCGATCAGGCGCTGGTGCTGGTCGTAATTGACCCGGGCAATCCGCAACCCGGGGCTGCCGGCCGAAACCTTCAACGCCGCCGCGGCCTCCACCGGCAAGGAGGTCGGCACGATCTCGAAGCGCACCCGCCCGTAATGCAGGTCGTAGTGCCGGGCATACAGCTCGGTGATCGACTGGTTCAGGTCGAACTCGAGAATGCCCGGGAAGTACTGCGGATTGAGGTAGTGCTCGACATACAGCACCAGACGCTCGTCGATGCGTCGTACCCGACGGATCTGGATCACACTGGACAGCGCCGGCAGTTGCAGCCAGGCACAGACCGCCGCTGAAGCCGGTTGCAGGCGCGCCGAAATCATCTCGGTCGACGGCACGCGCCCCTGGGCGCTGACCATCGCGTGAAAATGACTGCGCTGCATCAGGTTGTAGGCCAGCCGTGGCGGCGAGACAAACCAGCCGCGCCGCTCCTCGCGGTAGATCTGGCCCTGGGCCTCCAGCTGCAACAAGGCTTCGCGCACGGTAATCCGCGTAGTGCCGAACAACTCGCTGAGCTTGCGCTCGGCCGGCAGCTTGCTACCGGGTGCCAACAACCCGTGATCGATCTGTTCCTGCAGGACCTGCCCAATGGCTGTCACCGCCTTGACTGCCTCTTCGCGCATCAACGTTACCTATCTGGACTAGACCAGCACTGTTTCAGGGCAAAACGTGCCTGGGAAAAAGGCACTCAACCTTCACCGAGAGCCTAGGCACTGCATATGACTGGCAGATGACAACGCCGCCAAATCGCTGTGCCAGACACCTGCAATTGGCTGGCCAAGTCCTTTCATATCAGCTGTTTAGCCCTGGGCTACGCTTATCTCGCAGACCCGTGCCTGACACTCGCAAACGCCTTGCAGGACTGATGCCGACATCAAAGTGTCATCCAGCCGGCTTAAATTGGCTCAGGTATTGCTGACCTAGACCAACAACGTTAGACAAACACAGCGTTGAACACGCCCAAAGGAGCTTCGGATGAAACAGTTTTTCCTGGCATCACTGTTAGGCTCGACCATCGCCCTGTGCACCGCCGCCATGGCCGCCGATACCGACTTGAAGACCCTGGAAGCCGCGGCGAAAGCCGAAGGCGCCGTCAACAGCGTCGGCATGCCCGACGACTGGGCCAACTGGAAAGGGACCTGGGAAGACCTGGCCAAGCATTACGGCCTCAAGCACATCGACACCGACATGAGCTCGGCCCAGGAGATCGCCAAGTTCGCCGCCGAGAAAGACAACGCCAGCGCCGACATCGGCGACGTGGGCGCGGCCTTCGGCCCGATCGCGGTCAAGCAGGGCGTGGTCCAGCCTTACAAGCCAAGCACCTGGGACCAGGTCCCGGACTGGGCCAAGGACAAGGACGGCAACTGGGCGCTGGCCTACACCGGCACCATCGCCTTCATCATCAACAAGAAGCTGCTGCACGGCTCCGAAGCCCCCAAAAGCTGGGCCGACCTGGAGAAAGGCAAATACAAGGTCTCCATCGGCGACGTGAGCACCGCCGCCCAGGCCGCCAACGGCGTGCTGGCCGCGGCCATCGCCAAGGGCGGCGATGAAAAGAACATCCAGCCGGCGCTGCTGATGTTCGCCGAGATCGCCAAGCAGGGGCGCCTGTCGCTGGCCAACCCAACCATCGCCACCATGGAAAAGGGTGAAGTGGAAGTCGGCGTGGTCTGGGACTTCAACGGCCTGAGCTACCGCAACAAGATGGTCAACAAGGACGACTACATCGTGCTGATCCCCTCGGACGGTTCGGTGATCTCCGGCTACACCACCATCATCAACAAATACGCCAAGCACCCGAACGCGGCCAAGCTGACCCGTGAATACATCTTCAGCGATGCCGGCCAGATCAACCTGGCGCGCGGCAATGCCCGTCCGATCCGCGCCGAACACCTGACCCTGCCCGCCGAAGTCCAGGCCAACCTGCTGCCCAACGAGCAGTACAAGAAAGTCACGCCGATCAAGGACGCCGACGCCTGGGAGAAAACCTCCAAGGGCCTGCCACAGAAATGGCAGGAAGAAGTGATCATCAACATGCAGTAATGCTGCATCCGTAGGAGCGAGCTTGCCCGCGATACAGGCACTGCGGTCTGTCTTAAACCGCAGTGAAGCCATCGCGGGCAAGCTCGCTCCTACAGGGCTGTTCTGTCTTGCGGAGTCCTCCCCCATGTCACACAACGTCATCCTTGTCGTGCTCGACGGCCTCAACCATGAGGTCGCCCGCCACGCCATGGGACACCTTCAGGCCTACGTCGGCGCGGGACGCGCAGCGCTATACAAGCTGGAATGCGAACTGCCGGCCCTGTCCCGACCGCTCTACGAATGCATCCTGACCGGGGTGCCACCGATCGACAGCGGCATCGTGCACAACAACGTCTCGCGCCTGTCCAACCAGCGCAGCATTTTCCACTACGCCAGCGCCGCCGGGCTCGGCACCGCCGCCGCGGCCTATCACTGGATCAGCGAGCTGTACAACCGCTCGCCGTTCAACCCGGCCCGGGACCGGCATACCGACAACAAGAAGCTGCCGATCCAGCATGGGCATTTCTACTGGAACGACCACTACCCCGATTCCCACCTGTTCGCCGACGCCGAACACCTGCGGTTGCGCCATGCGCCGAACTTTCTCCTGGTGCACCCGATGAACATCGACGACGCCGGGCACAAGCACGGCCTCGACAGCCCGCAGTACCGCAACAGCGCACGCTCGGCCGACATCATCCTCGCCGATTACCTGCAAGGCTGGCTCGACACCGGCTACCAGGTGCTGGTGACGGCCGACCACGGCATGAACAACGACCGTTCCCACAACGGCCTGCTGCCGGAGGAGCGGGAAGTGCCGTTGTTCGTTCTCGGCGATGCGTTCAGCTTCAGCCCCGTCGCCACGCCGGATCAGACCGAGTTGTGCGGCACCATCTGCGAGTTGCTCGGCGTGCCCCACGACAAACCTGTATGCCGGGAGTTGCTGAAGTGAATGCATTCACCCGCGGCAAATGGCTGGCAATCCTGTGCCTGCTGCCGTTTGCCCTGTTCTTCATCGTGTTCCAGATCGCCCCGCTGCTCTGGGTGCTGATCAACAGCCTGCAATCGGAAGAGTTCGGCTGGGGCCTGGCCAATTTCAACAAGATCTTCAGTTCCAGGTTCTATCTGCAAGCCATCCAGTACAGCCTGGAGATCAGCTTCTGGTCGAGCGTGTTCGGCATCGTCATCGCGATTCTCGGCAGCTACTCGCTGCGCCGGGTCGACTCGAAGCTGCGCAACTTCGTCAACGCCTTCGCCAACATGACCAGCAACTTCGCCGGCGTGCCCCTGGCGTTCGCCTTCATCATCCTGCTGGGCTTCAACGGCAGCATCACCATCATGCTCAAGCAGGCGGGGATCATTCAGGACTTCAACCTGTACTCCAAGACCGGCCTGATCATCCTCTACACCTACTTCCAGATCCCCCTGGGCGTGCTGCTGCTCTACCCGGCCTTCGATGCCCTGCGCGAAGACTGGCGCGAGTCCGCGGCACTGCTTGGCGCCAGTGGCTGGCAGTTCTGGCGCCACATCGGCCTGCCGGTGCTGACCCCGGCGCTACTGGGGACCTTCGTCATCCTGCTGGCCAACGCCCTGGGCGCCTATGCCACGGTCTATGCACTGACCACCGGCAACTTCAACGTGCTGCCGATCCGCATCGCCGCCATGGTTTCCGGCGACATCTCCCTCGACCCGAACATGGCCAGCGCCCTGGCCGTGGTCCTGGTGGCGCTGATGACCCTGGTGACCATCGTCCATCAGCTGCTGTTGAAGAGGAGCTACCATGTCTCGCGCTGAACCCGGCTCCGCCGCCCTCTATCACCGGGTCGTGGTGTACCTGCTGTTCGCCATTCTCCTGCTGCCTCTGGCCGGGACCCTGATCTACTCCATCGCCAGCAACTGGTCGGCGACCATCCTGCCCAGCGGCTTTACCTTCAAGTGGTACATCCAGCTGTGGAGCGACCCGCGCTTCCTGCACGCCTTCGGCCAGTCGCTGCTGGTCTGCGTCGGCGCCCTGATCCTGTCGGTGGTGCTGATCCTGCCGCTGCTGTTCGTGGTGCACTACCACTTCCCAAGGCTCGATGCGCTGATGAACATCCTGATCCTGCTGCCGTTCGCGGTGCCGCCGGTGGTGTCCTCGGTGGGCCTGCTGCAACTCTACGGTTCGGGACCGTTCGCCATGGTCGGCACACCGTGGATCCTCGTCGGCTGCTACTTCACCGTGGCCCTGCCGTTCATGTACCGGGCGATCACCAATAACCTGCAAGCGATCAACCTGCGCGACCTGATGGACGCCGCCCATCTGCTGGGCGCCAGTACCTGGCAGGCGGCTTTCCTGGTGGTGCTGCCGAATCTGCGCAAGGGCCTGATGGTGGCCCTGCTGCTGTCGTTCTCGTTCCTGTTCGGCGAGTTCGTGTTCGCCAATATCCTGGTGGGCACCCGCTACGAAACCCTGCAGGTCTACCTGAACAACATGCGCAACAGCAGCGGCCACTTCACCAGCGCGCTGGTGATTTCCTACTTCTTCTTTGTGCTGGTTCTGACCTGGGCCGCCAACATCTTGAACAAGGACAAAAGCCAATGAGCTTCGTCAGCGTCCAACACCTGCAGAAAAATTACAGTGGCACCCCGGTGTTCAGCGACATCAACTGCGAAATCCACAAGGGCGAATTCGTCACGCTGCTCGGCCCGTCCGGCTGCGGCAAGTCCACCCTGCTGCGCTGCATCGCCGGCCTGACCCCGGTGGACGCCGGCAAGATCCTCCTCGACGGCCACGACATCGTGCCCCTGAGCCCGCAGAAACGCGGGATCGGCATGGTGTTCCAGAGCTATGCGCTGTTCCCCAACATGACCGTGGAGCAGAACGTGGCGTTCGGCCTGCGCATGCAGAAGGTCAACGCCGACGAGAGCCACCAGCGCGTGCTCGAAGTCCTGCGCCTGGTGGAACTGCACGACTTCGCCAGCCGTTATCCCCATCAACTGTCCGGGGGCCAGTGCCAGCGCGTGGCCCTGGCCCGTTCGCTGGTGACCCGCCCGCGCCTGTTGCTGCTGGACGAGCCGCTGTCGGCGCTGGACGCGCGGATCCGCAAGCACCTGCGCGAACAGATCCGGCAGATCCAGCGCGAACTGGGGCTGACCACGATTTTCGTCACTCACGACCAGGAAGAAGCCCTGACCATGTCCGACCGCATTTTCCTGATGAACCAGGGCAAGATCGTCCAGAGCGGCGACGCCGAGACGCTCTACACCGCACCGGTGGATGTGTTCGCCGCCGGCTTCATCGGCAACTACAACCTGCTGGATGCCGAGAGCGCCAGCAAGCTGCTGCAGCGGCCGATCAACGGGCGTATCGCGATTCGCCCAGAGGCCATCGAACTGCGCAAGGACGGCGAACCCGACGCACTGATCCGCAGCCACAGCCTGCTGGGTAACGTGATCCGCTACCGGGTCGAGGCCCGTGGCGTGGAACTGGTGGTGGATGTGTTGAACCGCTCGCCGGACGATCTGCACCCCGACGGCCAACGCCTGGCACTTTCCATCGATCCCACGGCCCTCTGTGAGGTAGCCTGATGACTTTGACGCAGACGATTAAGAGAGAGCGGTACTAATGGCCCTGGCAATTTTTGATCTGGACGAGACCCTGATCCACGGCGACTGCGCCACCCTCTGGAGCGAACAGATGGGGCGCCTGGGCTGGGTCGACAGCGAGTCTTTCATGCGCCGCAACAACGAGCTGATGGACGCCTACAGCCACGGCAAGCTGGCCATGGAGGAGTTCATGGCCTTCAGCCTGGAACCGATGGCCGGACGCACCCCGGAAGAGGTCGGGCACCTGGTCGGCCCCTGGGTCGAGGACGTGATCGAACCGATCATTTTCAGCGACGCCTGCAAAGCCATCGCCGCCCACCGCAAGGCCGGCGACCGGATCCTGGTGATCTCGGCCTCGGGCACTCACCTGGTCCAGCCCATCGCCGAACGCCTGGGCATCGATGAAGTCCTGGGGATCGAGCTGGAGGTCCTGCACGGGGTCTACAGCGGCAATACCCTGGGCACCCTGACCTACCGCGAAGGCAAGGTCACCCGCCTGCTGGAATGGCTGGATGCCGAAGAAGAAAACCTCGAAGGCGCGAGCTTCTATTCCGACTCGCGCAACGACCTGCCATTGCTGCTGAAGGTCGACTACCCCCATGTGGTCAACCCGGACCCGGTGCTGCGCGAACACGCAGAAAAGGCCGGCTGGCCGATTCATCAGTGGAAATAAACGCCTCTGTAGCCGCTGCCGCAGGCTGCGATCGCCCACAACGTGGGCGCAAGATCTGAAGATCGCCGAAGCCCTTCGGACTTATCGCAGCCTTCGGCAGTGGCTACAAGATCATGCCAAGGTCTCGTCGATCAGCAGCACCAGCTTGCCCGACACCTGGTTGGTCGCCAGCTCGGCAAAGGCCGCTTCGGCGTCCTTGATCGGGAAGGTCATGGCCAGCTGCGGGCTCAGGCGCCCTTCGGCGAACAGTGGCCAGACATGCTGGCTGAGGTCGCTGAACAGATCGGCCTTGAACTGCTCGTCGCGGCTGCGCAAGGTCGAACCCAGCAACTGGATGCGCTTGCCGAGGATCTGCGCCAGGTCCAGTTGGGCCTCGCGCCCGCCCATCAAGCCGATCAGCACCCAGCGCCCGTCCAGGGCCAGCAGCTTGACGTTATGCGCGGCATAGTTGGCGCCGACCGGATCCAGGATCACATCGAACGGCCCGAAATCCCGCAGGCCTTCCAGGCCGTCGGTGCGCACCACGCCGCCCTGGGCCCCCAGCGCTTCACAGTAGGCCAGGCGGTCGCCGGAACCGACGCTGACCCAGCATGGGTTGCCAAACGCCTTGCACAACTGGATCGCGGCCGAACCGACACCACTGGCGCCGGCGTGCAGCAGGACCTTCTCCCCCGGCTTGAGGGCCGCCAGCTGGAACAGGTTCAGCCAGGCGGTGCTGTACACCTCGGGCAGCGCCGCCGCTTGCGCCAGGGACAGCCCTTCCGGCACCGGCAGGACATGACGGGCATCGACCACCACTTCCTCGGCCATGCCGCCCCCGGCCAGCAGCGCGCAGACCCGATCGCCGACCTGCCACGCAGAGCCCGGGCCGACCTCGCTGATCACCCCCGAGCACTCAAGGCCCAGCACCTTGCTGGCGCCCGGTGGCGGCGGATAGAGCCCGGCTCGTTGCAACAGGTCGGCCCGGTTCAGTCCCGCGGCCGCCACGCGGATTCGCACTTGTCCTACGTCGCACGTCGGACTGGGCTCTTCAACCCACTCCACATGACCTTCAACGCCTTGCAATGCTTTCACAGTGCCTCCATAGTGAGTCTGGACTGAGCCCGGAGCTGTAGCACCGGGCTTTTTGCATTATGCGACCGGTCCTTGTGGAACCGGCGACTTCAAAGACGGCCTAATATGCGTTATCAATTGCCCCCGCGTCGAATCAGCATGAAGCATTTGTTCCCCAGCACCGCCCTCGCTCTTTTCATTGGTCTCGGTCTGCTGCCGATGTCGACCAATACGTTCGCAGCCAATAGCTGGGACAAACTTCAGCCGGATCGCGACGAGGTAATTGCCAGCCTCAATGTCGTCGAGCTGCTCAAGCGTCATCACTACAGCAAGCCACCGCTGGACGACGCGCGCTCGGCGATCATCTATGACAGCTACCTGAAGCTGCTGGACCCGTCGCGCAGCTACTTCATGGCCAGCGACATCGCGGAATTCGACAAGTGGAAAACCCAGTTCGACGACTTCCTGAAAAGCGGTGACCTGAACGCCGGCTTCATCATTTACAAACGCTACCTGGACCGCGTCAAGGCGCGCCTGGACTTTGCCCTGGCCGAGCTGGGCAAAGGCGTCGACAAATTCGACTTCACCACCAAGGAGTCCTTGCTGATCGATCGCAAGGACGCGCCGTGGCTCAAGACCACCGCGGAACTCGACGACCTGTGGCGCAAGCGCGTCAAGGACGAAGTCCTGCGCATGAAGATCGCTGGCAAGGAACCCAAGCAGATCCAGGAAACGCTGACCAAGCGCTACAAGAATCAGCTCGCCCGCCTGGACCAGACCCGCGCCGAAGATATCTTCCAGGCGTACATCAACACCTTCGCCATGTCCTACGACCCGCACACCAACTATCTGTCGCCGGATAACGCGGAGAACTTCGACATCAACATGAGCCTGTCGCTGGAAGGCATCGGCGCCGTGTTGCAGAGCGACAACGACCAGGTCAAGGTCGTGCGCCTGGTGCCAGCCGGCCCGGCGGACAAGACCAAGCAGGTGGCCCCGGCGGACAAGATCATCGGCGTGGCCCAGGGCGACAAGGAAATGGTCGACGTGGTCGGCTGGCGCCTGGACGAAGTGGTCAAGCTGATCCGCGGTCCGAAAGGCTCGGTGGTGCGCCTGGAAATCATCCCGGCGAGCAACGCGCCGAACGACCAGACCAGCAAGATCGTCTCCATCACCCGCGAAGCGGTGAAGCTGGAAGAGCAGGCGGCGAAGAAGTCGATCCTCAACCTCAAGCAGGACGGCAAGGACTACAAGCTTGGGGTGATCGAGATCCCGGCCTTCTACCTGGACTTCAAGGCCTTCCGTGCCGGCGATCCGGACTACAAGAGCACCACCCGTGATGTGAAGAAACTGCTGACCGAGTTGCAGAAAGACAAGGTCGACGGCGTGGTCATCGACCTGCGCAACAACGGCGGCGGTTCCCTGCAGGAAGCCACCGAGCTGACCAGTCTGTTCATCGACAAGGGCCCTACCGTGCTGGTGCGTAACGCCGACGGCCGGGTCGACGTGCTCGAAGATGAAAACCCTGGCGCCTTCTACAAAGGGCCGATGGCGCTGCTGGTCAACCGTCTCTCGGCCTCGGCCTCGGAGATTTTCGCCGGTGCGATGCAGGACTATCACCGTGCCCTGATCATCGGTGGCCAGACCTTCGGCAAAGGCACCGTGCAGACCATCCAGCCGCTCAACCACGGCGAGCTGAAACTGACCCTGGCCAAGTTCTACCGGGTTTCCGGGCAGAGCACCCAGCATCAGGGCGTGCTGCCGGACATCGATTACCCGTCGATCATCGACACCAAGGAAATCGGCGAAAGCGCCCTGCCCGAAGCCATGCCATGGGACACCATTCGCCCGGCCATCAAGCCGGCGGTGGATCCGTTCAAGCCGTTCCTCGCGCAGCTGAAATCCGAGCATGACGTGCGCTCGGCCAAGGACGCCGAGTTCGTCTTCATCCGCGACAAGCTGGCACTGGCCAAGAAGCTGATGGCGGAAAAAACCGTCAGCCTCAATGAAGCCGAACGTCGGGCACAACACGCCGACATCGAGGCCAAGCAGCTGACGCTGGAAAACATCCGCCGCAAGGCCAAGGGTGAAGAGCCGCTCAAGGAGCTGAAGAAAGAAGACGAGGACGCCATCGCGGCCGCCGATCCGGACAAGACCAAGCCGGAAGACGACGCTTACCTCAGCGAAACCGGGCGAATCCTCCTCGATTACCTGAAGCTCAACACCGCGGTCGCCAAGCACTGAGATGATGGCAATTTAATGCTGACGCTCCTCGGAGCGTCATCAAACAGTCATCATTCTGTCGTGAAATAAAGGACCGGGCGCTGCTCTTGAATCAAGGGCGCGCCCGGTCCTTTTTTTATCGACAGAGATCGCCATGACCACGACCGAACAGCTGAGTGCCTTGAGCTCAATCCTGGCTCAAAGCGGTTTGCACAGTCTGTTCCAGCCGATCATCTGTCTCTCTAAACGGCGCATTCTCGGCTACGAAGCCTTGACCCGTGGTCCGTCCAACAGCCCGCTGCACTCCCCTGTCGCCCTGTTTGCAGTGGCCCGCCAGGTCGGACGCCTCAACGAGCTGGAAATCGCTTGCCGCCAGAGCGCCTGCAAGGGGTTCAGCGAGCAGCAGTTGCCCGGCAAACTGTTCCTCAACGTCTCCCCGGAATCGCTGCTGGAGGCTGCCCACCAGCCCGGGCGGACCCTGCAATTGCTGCAAGACTTCGGTATTCCGCCGAGCCAGGTGGTGATCGAACTCACCGAGCAGACGCCAATCGATGACTTCCAGCTGTTGCACAATGCGCTGCATCATTATCGGGACATGGGTTTCTCGATCGCCCTGGACGACCTCGGCGCCGGTTATTCGAGCCTGCGCCTGTGGTCCGAGCTGCGCCCGGACTACGTAAAGATCGACCGGCACTTTATCGACGGCATTCATCAGGATGCCCTCAAGCGCGAGTTCGTCGGCTCGATCCTGCAAATTGCCAAGGCCTCCCGGGCCCAGGTGATCGCCGAGGGCATCGAAGTGGCGGAAGAGCTGGAGGTGCTCACGGAAATGGGCGTGGACCTGCTGCAGGGTTACCTGCTCTGCCGCCCCCAGGAACATCCGCCCCGCGATGGCCGCAACCTGCTGCCCAAGCGCGAAAGCACTCCCGCGACGCTCAACGACGAAGGCAGCGACCTCAGTGCCCTGCTCAACGAACAACCGGCGGTAGCACGCGACATACCGACGGCCACGGTGCTGGAAGCCTTCCGTCGCCAGGCCAACCTCAACTCGCTGGCGGTGCTCGACGAACAGGGCCAGCCCTGCGGCATCGTGCACCGCCATTCGTTGTCCGATGCCCTGCTCAAGCCCTTTGCCACCGACCTGTTTGCCCGCAAGCCCATCAGCCGCCTGATGAACGATGACTTTCTCGCGGTAGAGATCAGCCAGTCGCTGCAACAAGTCAGCCGCCTGATCACCAGCCGTGCCCGGCAACGGATCGAAGAGGATTTCATCATCACCCTCAACGGTAGCTACCTGGGCCTGGGGCGGGTGATCGATGTGCTCAAGCTGATTACCGAGCTGAAGATCCAGCAGGCGCGTTATGCCAACCCGTTGACCCTGCTGCCTGGCAACGTGCCGATCCAGCAATGCCTGACCCACCTGCTGCAACAAGGACGGGAATCGCTGATCTGTTACGTGGACATCGACAGCTTCAAGCCCTTCAACGATATCTATGGCTACGGCCGTGGTGATGAAGTGCTGTTGTGCCTGGCGCAGTGCCTGAATGACCGGGTGGACCCCAGCCGCGATTTCGTCGGCCATATCGGCGGCGACGACTTTCTCCTGGTATTGGGCCCCGAGGACTGGCAAAAACGCCTGAACCAGCTGCTGGACGACTTCCATGGCCAGTGCCGGCGTTTTTATCGCAGCGAACACCTGGAAGCCGGCTGCTTCATCGCCCCCAACCGCCAGGGCATTCGCCAGGAGTTCGCCTTGCTGTCACTGTCCATTGGCGTGGTGCACCTGTATCCACAGGCCTGTGGACAACTCGATGCCAGCCAGTTGGCCGAGCTGGCCTCGCAAGCCAAGCACCACGCCAAGAATGTGCCGGGCTACAGCATCCATGTGATCGACAGCCGTCAGATGGCAGACGGCTTTACGGCTGACGCGGACCGGCTAGCGGATCCGGTGTACTCGACTGATTCAGCTGCGCCAGCTTGACCTCGGCCAGGGGATGCCCGGCTTTCGCCGCCAGGGTCCACCAACGGGCAGCTTGCGCCGCATCCGCGGCCTTGCTGGGCGAACCGGCCAGGCTGATGACGCCCATCTGATAGGCCGCCTTGGCGTCCCCGGCCAAGCCGGCAAGACGTAACAGGCGTATGCCTTCTTCGCGAGCCCCCAGCCCCTGGCCACGAAAGGTCAGGATATGGCCATAAAAGCTCTGTGCGTCGACGTCCCCCAGGTTCGCCATGCGCGCCAATTGCCCCTCCAGCCAATGCCAGCCCCGGGGTTGACGCACAAACCAGGGCCAATGAAACAACCGGCGAGCCAGCCAGTAGCCGGCTCGCGCCTTGAGGCGCCAGAACACTCAGGCCTCCACCGACTCGGGGTATTCGTACTCGAACACACGAACCACTTCCGAGGCGTGCCACGACGCGGCCGCGACCCCATCGGAAGGCCCGGAAAAACGCCCGAGGCGCTCCGCACACTCGAAAAAACCGGTGCGCGGCAATCGACTCGCCCCCTGGCTGATCACCAGCGAACTGCGCAACGGCTGCTCCGCACGCGCGTCCAGCGCGGCCAGGTGCTCAAGGGCCGCCGTCAGGGTCTGCATGGCGGGGCTGGGTAGCTGCAAGCGCTCAAGCAGAGCGCGATAGGTCAAAAGATGGCGTTGCCGACGGGCCTGGTCGAGTTCCCCCAACAGGCCATCCCAATGTTGACGACTGATCCTTACGCTCACGATTCATCCCTCCAACCCGGAACCGTCAATTCCCAGGCCAGGCTACGGCGTATAGCGGCGTCGGGTTGACGCTCACCGCTTTCAATCATGGCCAGATATGACGGACTGATACCTACCGTACGGGCAAGCGCCTCAATGGCGATGCCCTTGGCTTCACGCAAACTGCGAAGTTGATCCAGACCTGGAAGCGGCTGGTCGGCTGTGGTCGCGACAGGCCCCCTGGCTTCTCGCGGAGATTGTTCGGTAATACCTGCGGCTTTTAGCAAAGCCTGATACTGAGCCCATGGCAGAACCGCATATTCGGGCTCGCCATCGCGTGCAATTATCTGAATATCCATTACTACCCCGTAGGACGACACATAACGAGTCGGACTTTTCCTTATGAAGTGTAATCCTAACAGTCACTAAGGTCGCGGGGGCATCGTTGTATGGATCCGAATTCACTCAGTTTTTCTTCGGGCCTTCCAATTGCAGTTGTTCCGGGGTGTCAGGCAAACGTTCCACTACCGCCAGCTTCTCCGGTTGCTGGCGATTGCGCCAGGCGCGAAAGGCGTTGAGTTCGCCGTCCAGGGTTTTCATGATCCAGGCCAGAACGGCGATATCGTCGAGCATGCCGAACATCGGCAGGAAGTCCGGGATGGCATCCAACGGGCTGAGGAAGTACATCAGGCCCGCGACCACCGACAGCAGTGCCTTGGGGCTGATGGCGCGGTACTCGCCACGCCAGTAAGCCAGGCACAGGGCCTGCAGCAGGCGCAGATCGTCCTTGAGCTTGCCAAGACGGCCGCCTTGCAAGGCGCCTTTGCTGGCCACGGCGAACAACAGGGTCGGCAGTCGGCCACGGCTGAGCAAGCGGCCGGCCAGGGGCAGGAAGCGGGCAAAATTCCAGGGTGCTTTCATCGTCACTCCCACTGAAATGTTATCCACACAAATTGTGGATAACCTTGTGAACAGAGCCGCTTTTCACAGCTGAAAGCCCCGTTTTACAAGGGCTCGGCTCAGATCGGGCGTTTTTTACTCACATAAAAAAACCCATAATTTCATTGACTTGGCAGCCTCATGCGGCTAGCCGCAACACGTGCTGTTAAGACTATGCCTTATGCCGTGGGTTCGCATTTTTTCCCGGACCAACGACCAGATACGACAACGCCCCGTAAGGACGGGGCGTTGTCATTGAACCAGACGAAGATTACTTGGCGTCGTCTTGTTTCGCTGGATCCTTGATACCCAGCAGTTCCAGCTCGAACACCAGAACCGAGTTGGCCGGAATGGCCGGGCTCGGGCTCTGTGCGCCGTAGGCCAGATCGCTCGGGATGTACAGTTTGTACTTCTCGCCGACGTGCATCAGTTGCAGGCCTTCGACCCAACCCGGAATCACGCCGCTGACCGGCAGATCGATCGGGCTGCCGCGCTCGACCGAGCTGTCGAACACAGTGCCGTTGGTCAGGGTGCCGGTGTAGTGAACGGTCACCACGTCGGTCGGCTTAGGCTGGGCGCCATCGGCTTTTTTCAGCACTTCGTACTGCAGGCCGGAGGCGGTAGTGGTCACGCCAGCCTTCTTGCCGTTTTCTTCGAGGAATTTCTTGCCGGCTGCTGCCGACTCTTCGCTGATCTTGGCCATGCGCTCTTCAGCACGCTTTTGCAGCGCAGCGAAGGCTTCGACCAGTTCGTCGTCTTTCAGCTTCTGTTCTTTCTTGCCGATGGCATCTTCGATGCCCTGGGCTACCGCTTTGGAATCCAGGTCATCCATACCTTCCTGGGCAAGGCTTTTGCCCATGTTCAGGCCGATACCATAGGAAGCTTTCTGCGCCGGGGTTTTCAGCTCCACGCTGGTCTGCGAGTCACAACCCGCGAGTACCAGGCTAACCAGGGCTACCGCCGCCGCTAACCGATGCTGTTTCATGCTATTTCCTTGTTCATGCGCCTAAAGGGCAATCGAGTAAAGCCGCGAGCTTATCAGGCGGCCACGACCAATGGCTACCGGCATGAGAGCCGGATTAGCCCGATAAGTTCACGTGTTTAAAAGCATTTCGCCAGCCATTACAACAAGCGCGGGAAAGAACACCCCGACCGCAAAGTAACGACAGCGGACGTAATGGCCACTTGCCCGGCAGTTTGCCCTTGAGGCATAAGAGAGCCACAACTCGACAAGGATGTTTATCTTGCGCCTCTTATCCCGTGTTTTGCTCTTGATCCTCGCCCTGATCGGCGTCGCCCTGGCCGTGGTCCTGTATTACGTGGCCAATCCGAAATTGCCCGACTATATACCCGCCCGGCAGGTGCACTATCAGGATCAATGGAGCGCCGCCGACCGCCAGACCTATTACTTCACCCCCCAGGGCACTCAGGTGAAGGGCCTGCGTTATGAGTGGTTCGCCGCCCTGGAACTGCCCTTCTCCACGCAACGCTTCGCCGCGCCGCAGTACCTGGCCCGCTTCGGCTTCCTGGTGGATCCGGCGCAGCAGGCCAGCGCCGATAACCCGGAGAACCTGCCGGTCGGCTTCACCCGCCATCAGAACCCTGGCAGCCCGCAGCAGTACCTGGACATCACCTGCGCCGCCTGCCACACCGGCGAGCTGCGCTACAACCAACAGGCCCTGCGGATCGACGGCGGTTCGGCACAACATGTATTGCCCTCCAGCGTGCCCACCCTGCGCGGCGGCAGCTTCGGCCAGGCCCTGGTCGCCAGCCTGGCGTCGACCTATTACAACCCGTGGAAATTCGAGCGCTTCGCCCGCAACGTGCTGGGCCAGGGCTACGACGCCGAGCATGAACAACTGCGCAAGGACTTCAAGGCGTCGCTGGACACCTTCCTGCACGTCGCCTGGAACGACACTCACCGCGGCCTCTATCCCACCGAGGAAGGCCCCGGACGTACCGATGCCTTTGGCCGGATCGCCAATGCCAGCTTCGGCGACGCCATTTCCCCCGACAACTATCGGGTAGCCAACGCACCGGTGGACTATCCGCAGCTATGGGACATCTGGACCTTCGACTGGGTGCAGTGGAACGGTTCGGCCCAGCAACCCATGGCCCGCAATATCGGCGAGGCGCTGGGTGTAGGCGCCACCCTGAACTTCTTCGATGCCCAGGGCCAGCCGCTCAAGGGCGATGCCCGATACGCGTCGAGCGTTCGGGTGCGCGACCTCAACCGCATCGAAGAAACCCTGCAACGACTGAAACCGCCGACCTGGCCCGAAGATTTGTTCGGCAGCATCGACAAGCCCCTGGCGGCCAAGGGGCGAGCGCTGTTCGCGGAAAACTGTGCAGGTTGCCATGTCCCGCCGGTCACCGAGGTCAACGGGCGCCCGGTACAACAACTGAAGATGCTGCCAGTCGCGGTGATCGGCACCGACCCGAATACGGCCAACAATATTGCCGATCAGCGTTACGACCTGAGCGCGCTGCAATGGGACGCCACCGAACTGGCGCAATCGAATGTCCAGTTGCACCCCACACCCACTGAGCCGCTGGACATGCGCCAGCTGTCAGCGGCCAAGGGCCTGGCCTATGTCACCGCCTTCGTTGAGGAGCGCGCCTACCGGGATGCCCAGGTGACCCCGGCGGAACGCCCGCGACTCGACGGCTACGGCTTGCCGATCGGCGTCCGCGAACTGCGCGCCTACAAGGCCCGGCCGCTGGCCGGGGTATGGGCTACCCCGCCCTTCCTGCATAACGGCTCGGTGCCCAGCCTGTATCAGTTGCTTTCGCCTCAGGACGAACGCGCCAGCACCTTCTATAAAGGCACCTTCGAATACGATCCGAAGCATCTGGGCTATCGTACCGAGCCGTTCAAGAACGGCTTCCTGTTCGATACCAGGATCAGCGGCAATCACAACAGCGGCCATGAATTCCGTTCGGGCAAGCGTGGCGACGGGGTGATCGGCCGCCTTCTGCAACCCGAGGAACGCTGGGCCCTGCTGGAATACTTGAAAGTGCTGGGCGGGCCGCTGGAGGCGCAACTGCCATGACCCTGGCCCTCATCGAAAGGACGGTTTCATGCTGATCACCTTATGGCTGCGCATAGGGGCGCTGCTGCTCAAGACACTTCTGCTGCTGGTGCTGATCGCCCTGCTCGGCTGGGCGCTGAGCAGCGCCTGGTCGATCTGGCGCTACCAGGGGCCGGTTTCGACCGAAGAACAGGTCCCGCCCGGCGAAGCCGCCATGACCCAGGACATCATCCAGACCGCCGTGCGCATCGTCGATCAGCACCGGGATAACACCCGTTACCTGCGCGACGCCCACGCCAAGGCCCATGGCTGCGTAAAGGCCGAGGTCCAGGTGCTCGAGCAACTGGCGCCGCCGTTGCGCCAGGGCGTGTTCGCCGAACCCGGCAAGACCTGGCAAGCCATGGTGCGGCTGTCCAACGGCAATGCTTATCCACAGTTCGACAGCATTCGTGACGCGCGCGGGATGGCGATCAAGTTGTTGAATGTGCCCGGCACCCAGCTATTGAAGGAACAGCAGGGCCGTGGCGAGCAGGATTTCGTGATGTTCAATCATCCGAACTTCTTCGTCAGCGATGTCGCCGAGTACCGGCAGAATGTCGCCGCGCAGGCGGACGGAAAAAAGGTCGGAGCCTTTTTCCCCGGCTGGGACCCACGCACCTGGCAGGTCCGCCACCTGTTCATTGCCTTGGCCACCCTGTCACCGCCCCCGGCCAGCCCGACGCAAACCCGCTATTTTTCGGTTTCGCCCTACAAGTTCGGCAGCGCCAACGCCAAGTTCCGCGTCGCACCGGCCCCCGACAGCTGCCCGGTGTACAACCTGCCCGCACAAAACCAGGCCCAGCCCAACTTTCTACGCAACGCCCTGAACCAGCAGTTGTCGACCGATCGCGTGCCGGCCTGCTTGGTATTGCAGGTGCAGCGCCAGGACCCAAGCCACTACATGCCCATCGAAGACACCAGCATCGAATGGCGGGAAAGCGATGCGCCCTTCGAAACCGTGGCGCGGATCAAAATTCCTGCCCAGGACTTCGATACCCCGCGGCAGAACCTGCAATGCGACAACCTGTCCTTCAACCCCTGGTTCGGGCTGGAAGCGCACCGCCCCATCGGCGGCATCAACCGCCTGCGCAAGGCGGTGTACGAAGCGGTCAGTGACTACCGGCACAGCCGCAATGCCGAGCAGTGATCCAGAAACGAAAAAAGCGGCCCGCGGGCCGCTTTTTTGGGGAACATTTACATACTCCAGATAGCAAAAAGCCCGCGTGAGCGGGCTTTCTGTTATGAGCTGGCGTTCAGTGTTCCAGATCATCGAATATGGCGCAGCGGACGGGACTCGAACCCGCGACCCCCGGCGTGACAGGCCGGTATTCTAACCGACTGAACTACCGCTGCGCGTAGCGTTGAAAGCAAGTGGTGGGTGATGACGGGATCGAACCGCCGACCCTCTGCTTGTAAGGCAGATGCTCTCCCAGCTGAGCTAATCACCCTTTACCTTCGTTGCGGGGCGCATTATTACACATAAATTCATAACGTGCTGATTTAAATAACAAAATTATCAAAAAAAGCTGAATTTCAATGTATCGGGCGCCTCGCGCGGAACACAGGCACAAAAAAGCCCGCGTTAGCGGGCTTTCTGTGATGACCTGGCGTTCAGTGTTCCAGATCATCGAATATGGCGCAGCGGACGGGACTCGAACCCGCGACCCCCGGCGTGACAGGCCGGTATTCTAACCGACTGAACTACCGCTGCGCGTAACACTGAAAGCGAATGGTGGGTGATGACGGGATCGAACCGCCGACCCTCTGCTTGTAAGGCAGATGCTCTCCCGGCTGAGCTAATCACCCTTCACGTTCGGTGTGGCGCGCATTCTACGGAGCGCCCCCTACTCTGGCAAGCACTTTTTAAAATAATTTTTTCAGGCCTTCCAAAGGCTTAGCGGAGGGTTGGCCTATGGAGCTGCGCGGAGAATAATGCCCCCCTTTGTATAAAGGAGAGATTCACCCCATGTGGTTCAAGAACCTGCTTATCTATCGCCTGACCCAAGATCTGCCCTTTGATGCTGAGGCGCTGGAAACCGCACTGGCCACCAAACTGGCGCGTCCATGTGCAAGCCAGGAGTTGACCACTTACGGTTTCGTC
This sequence comes from Pseudomonas chlororaphis subsp. chlororaphis, assembly GCF_003945765.1. Taxonomy (NCBI): domain Bacteria; kingdom Pseudomonadati; phylum Pseudomonadota; class Gammaproteobacteria; order Pseudomonadales; family Pseudomonadaceae; genus Pseudomonas; species Pseudomonas chlororaphis. The sequence goes on from NZ_CP027712.1 coordinate 5,063,810, forward strand.
GCGCCATTCGGCAAAGGCGAAGATGCGCCGCTGGTCCACGTCAGCCAGGACTTCCTGCTGGTCGCCGCGCGCAAGGAAGAACGTATTCTGCCTGGCAGCGTGGTGCGCGACGCGGTCAAGGAAAAGGTCGAAGAGATCGAAGCCGAGCAAATGCGCAAGGTCTATAAAAAGGAACGCGATCAGATCAAGGATGAAATCATCCAGGCATTCCTGCCGCGCGCCTTTATCCGCCGCTCCTCGACTTTCGCCGCCATAGCGCCGAAACAGGGCCTGATCCTGGTCAACTCGGCCAGCCCGAAACGCGCCGAAGACCTGCTCTCCACCCTGCGCGAAGTGCTTGGCACCCTGCCGGTGCGTCCGCTGACCGTGAAGACCGCGCCGACCGCGATCATGACCGACTGGGTGAAAACCCAACAAGCCGCCGACGACTTCTTCGTGCTCGACGAGTGCGAGCTGCGCGACACCCATGAAGACGGCGGCATCGTCCGTTGCAAGCGCCAGGACCTGACCAGCGAAGAGATCCAGCTGCACCTGAGTACCGGCAAGGTGGTCACCCAATTGTCCCTGGCCTGGCAGGACAAACTGTCCTTCATGCTCGACGACAAGATGACGGTCAAGCGCCTGAAGTTCGAAGACCTGCTGCAGGATCAGGCGGAGCAGGACGGCGGCGACGAAGCCCTCGGCCAGCTGGATGCCAGCTTTACCCTGATGATGCTGACCTTCGGCGATTTCCTCCCGGCGCTGTTCGAAGCCCTGGGTGGCGAAGAGATTCCACAAGGCATCTGACCTTGTAGCAGCCTGCTTGCTGGCGACGGGCCGCCTCCGGCCTTATCGTCAACCCGCTCGCTCCTGCAGGAGCACCACAGACGCCACCGCTTTCGGTGGCGTTTTCATATAAGAAGGAACAGGCCATGCGTGCACTGGCAGCATTAAGTCGTTTTGTCGGCAATACCTTTGCCTACTGGGTTCTGATTTTCGCGGTGGTGGCGTTCTTGCAGCCAGACTGGTTCATCGGCCTCAAGGGCGCCATCGTGCCGCTGCTGGGCCTGGTGATGTTCGGCATGGGCCTGACCCTGAAGCTCGAAGACTTCGCCGAAGTCGCGCGCCACCCGTGGCGTGTGGCCCTGGGCGTGGTCGCGCACTTCGTGATCATGCCAGGCGTGGCCTGGTTGCTGTGCCAGGTATTCCACCTGCCGCCGGAAATCGCCGTCGGCGTGATCCTGGTCGGCTGCTGCCCAAGCGGTACCTCGTCCAACGTCATGACCTGGCTGGCCCGCGGCGATCTGGCGCTGTCGGTGGCGATCGCCGCCGTCACCACCCTGCTGGCGCCGCTGCTGACGCCGGCCCTGATCTGGCTGCTGGCCTCGGCCTGGCTGCCGGTCTCGTTCATGGAGTTGTTCTGGTCGATCCTGCAAGTGGTACTGCTGCCGATCGTGCTCGGGGTGATTGCCCAGCGTGTGCTTGGCGACCGGGTACGGCATGCGGTGGAAGTGTTGCCGCTGGTATCGGTGGTCAGCATCGTGATCATCGTCACCGCGGTGGTGGCCGCCAGCCAGGCGAAAATCGCCGAGTCCGGCCTGCTGATCATGGCCGTGGTGATGCTGCATAACAGCTTCGGTTACCTGCTGGGCTACTTCACCGGCCGCCTGTTCAAGCTGCCGTTGGCGCAACGTAAATCCCTGGCCCTGGAAGTCGGCATGCAAAACTCCGGCCTCGGCGCCGCCCTGGCCAGCGCGCACTTCTCGCCGCTGGCGGCGGTGCCGAGCGCATTGTTCAGCGTCTGGCACAACATTTCCGGGGCGCTGCTTTCCACTTGGTTCCGCCGCATGAGCGAAAAGGACGACCGCGCACTGGTTGCCCAGCAGGCGAGCGACTGAGGAGAAACCTTGATCCCCGGATTAATGATGGGCACTATACTGCGCAACGCGGGGACGACCCCGCGGCTCGATCGAGTCATTAATCTGGGGACGACCCCGTCAATCGATGGAGGTCATCATGTCCTGGATCATTCTGTTTTTCGCCGGCCTGTTCGAAGTGGGCTGGGCCGTCGGCCTCAAGTACACCGACGGTTTCAGTCGCCCTCTCCCCACCGCCCTGACCATCGCCGCCATGGCGGTCAGCCTCGGCCTGCTGGGGCTGGCCATGAAGGAACTGCCGCTGGGCACTGCCTATGCCATCTGGACCGGAGTCGGCGCGGTCGGCACGGTGATCGCCGGGATCATTCTGTTCGGTGAGTCCATGGCGCTGTTCCGCCTGGCCAGCGTCGCACTGATCATTACCGGGCTGATCGGCTTGAAGGTCAGCGCGGCCTGATACAAGCAAACGCCCCAACAAAAACGCCCACAACTCTGTGGGCGTTTTTATAGGCGCTGGAAACCTAGCGCACGCTACCGCGCAGCTCACCGACCAGGGTTTGCAAACGGGCCGGTTCGGCACTGTCGGCGGTCACGGCCGAACCCGCCACCAGGGTCACTCGCGACCACAGGCGACGGAACAGTCCCTTGCTTGGATCGCGGCTGAAAAAGCTGCCCCACAGCCCCCGTAACGCCAGCGGAATCACCGGTACCGGTGTCTCTTCAAGAATCCGCGTCAGCCCGCCCTTGAACTCATTGATCTCGCCATCGGCGGTCAGCTTGCCTTCCGGGAAGATGCACACCAGCTCGCCATCCTTGAGGTAGCGGGCAATCTGGGTGAACGCCCTTTCGTAGATCTGGATATCCTCGTTGCGCCCGGCAATCGGAATGGTCCCGGCGGTACGGAAGATGAAGTTGAGCACCGGCAGGTTGTAGATCTTGTAATACATCACGAAACGAATCGGCCGCCGCACCGCGCCGCCGATCAGCAAGGCATCGACGAAGGACACGTGATTGCACACCAGCAACGCCGCACCTTCGTCCGGGATCGCCTCCAGGTTGCGGTGCTCGACCCGGTACATGGAATGGCTGAGCAGCCAGATCATGAAACGCATGCTGAACTCGGGGACGATCTTGAAGATGTAGGCGTTGACCGCGATGTTCAGCAGCGACACCACCAGGAACAGCTGCGGGATCGACAGCTTGGCCAGGCTCAGCAAGACGATCGAGACGATCGCCGATACCACCATGAACAGCGCGTTGAGAATGTTGTTCGCGGCAATCACCCGCGCCCGCTCGTTCTCCGGGGTCCGCGACTGAATCAGTGCATACAGCGGCACGATGTAGAAACCACCGAAGATGCCCAGGCCGAGAATATCGATCAGCACCCACCAGGCGTGGCCATAACCGAGTACCTCGAGCCAGCTGTACCCCGCCTCGCTTGGCGCAATCCCGCCGGAATGCCACCACAGCAGCAGGCCGAACACCGTCAGGCCGAACGAGCCAAAAGGCACCAGGCCGATCTCGACCTTACGCCCCGAGAGTTTCTCGCACAGCATGGAACCGGCGGCGATGCCCACCGAGAACACCGTGAGGATCAGCGTGACCACTGTCTCGTCGCCGTGCATCCACTCCTTGGCATAGGCCGGAATCTGCGTCAGGTAGATCGCCCCGACAAACCAGAACCACGAGTTGCCGACGATCGAGCGCGACACAGCCGGCGTCTGCCCCAGGCCCAAGCGCAGGGTGGCCCAGGACTGGCTGAAGATGTTCCAGTTCAAGCGCATGTCCGGGGTGGCCGCCGCGGCCCGGGGAATGCCCCGGCTGGCGAGGTAACCGAGCACGGCGACGGCAATGATCGCCGTCGAGACAATCGGTGCGTAATGGGCGGAGGACATCATGATCCCGGCGCCTATGGTGCCGGCGAGAATCGCCAGGAAAGTGCCCATTTCCACCAGGCCGTTGCCCCCCACCAGCTCTTCCTCCCGTAGCGCCTGGGGCAGGATCGAATATTTCACCGGGCCGAACAGCGCCGAGTGGGTGCCCATGGCGAACAGCGCCAGCAGCATCAGCGACAGGTGATCGAAGACAAACCCCACCGCCCCCACGGCCATGATCACAATCTCGCCGAGCTTGATCAGGCGGATCAACGCGTCCTTGGCGAATTTCTCGCCGAATTGCCCGGCCAGCGCCGAGAACAGGAAGAACGGCAGGATGAACAGCAAGGCGCAGAGGTTGACCCAGATCGAGCGGTCTCCCTCGATGGCCAGCTTGTAGAGAATGGCGAGGATCAGCGACTGCTTGAAGATGTTGTCGTTGAACGCACCGAGGGACTGAGTAATGAAGAATGGCAGGAAACGCCGCGTACGAAGCAAGGTGAACTGTGAGGGGTGACTCATCTTCCATGTCCCTGAGTGGCTTGGATGCTGTTATTGGATTATCGATCTTCGATCCAGGCCACAACCTTACCTAAAGTTCGCGGATTATTTCGCTAATCCTGCGATGCAAGGCGAAACGAACAACTCGCCACGATAAGCGCCCTGCAGCGTGCGCTTGCCCACCACCAGCCACATCAGTGCCAGCGCCAGGACCAACAGGCTGCCGAACACCGCGAAAAACGTCAGGTTCAGGGTGCTGGCCAGTTTCAAGGTGGTCAGGGCATAGACCCCCAGCGGGAAGGTGAACCCCCACCAGCCGAGGTTGAATGGAATGCCGTCGCGCAGGTAACGCAGGGTGATCAGCAGCGCCGTCAGCATCCACCACAGACCGAAACCCCACAGGGTGATACCGGCCACCAGGCCCAGGCCCTCGGCGATTTCGCCCATTGCGGCCATGCCGTTGGCGGCGAAGATCGCTGGAGCGTCCGCGCCCAGCAGCAACATGCCCAGGGCCCCCGTGCCGATCGGCCCCAGGGCCAGCCAGCTCGAGGCAGCCATGCTTTCGTGAGGCAGCTTATGCAAGGCCATGCGCAGCAGGAGAATGGTCAGGATGCTGAAAGCCACCGGTAGCGAGAAGGCCCAGAGCACATAGCTGGTCACCAGCATCACCAGTTGCGAATGCGCGTCTACCAGATGCGGCGCCAGCAGCCCGCCACTGGCGGCAGCGACTTCGGCCGCGACCACCGGCAATAGCCAGACCGCGGTCATCTGGTCGATACGGTGCTCCTGGCGGGTGAACATCATGTAGGGAATCAACACCCCGCAAGCCAGCGACAGCGCCACATCCAGCCACCACAGCAGCTCGGCCAGCTGCACCACGCCGTCACCCCAGCGCGGTACGCCGAACAGCAGGAAACCGTTGATGATGGTGGCCAGGCCCATGGGGATGGTGCCGAAGAACATCGAGACCGTGGAGTGCCCGAAAATCCGCCGGGCCTCGTCGAAGAACATTACCCAGCGTGCCGCATAGGCCGCGCTGAACACCACGAACAGCCCGATGGTGAACAGCCACAGCCCCTCGGCCAACAGGTGCAGGCCCGGGATCCGCAGCGGCAACTGGGCCAGCGCCAGGGCCAGCACGCCGGTGCCCATGGTGGCGGCGAACCAGTTGGGGGTGAAATGGCGGATGGCTTCGCGAGGATGTTGCAGCTGGCTCAAGGACCGTCCGGTTCTGAGGGTATTGGGGCATGTCATGGTGTGATCTCCTGTCCTCCGATGAGGTGGAGCCCATGGTAGAACCGAATCGAATATCTATATAACGAGTAATTTCTCTATCTGTTATCTATTTTGCAAATATAAGAGCTAGACACTGCCTGCGTTTCAACCACCGGCATCCGCGTCGCGCTCAACTCTCTTGCGCGACGCAGGCCTTGGCGGTTCGCTGACGCAGCAACCCCAGCAAAGCGCCTAGGGACAACAGGATCAACACCGCGCCATAACCATCGGTGGTCGCGATCAGGCCGAAACTGCGCGTCAGGTTTCCTGCCAGCAGGGATGGCAGGCAGAACGCCAGATAACTCAGGACATAAAACGCCGACATCAACCCTGCCCGCTCATGGGGCAAGGCCAGCGGCATCACACTGCGCAGAGCGCCGAGGAACCCGGAGCCAAAACCTCCGCCCGTGACCAGGGTGCCGAGGAAGAACAGCGGCAGGCTGGCGGTGTGCACGGCGATGAGGATCAGGCTGATGCCGACGGCCAACAGGCTCGCGCCCAACCGCAAAACCTTGTCGGCCGGACGATGGCGCAGGGAAACAATCATCAGGGCACCGCTCAGCGTCAGCACCGCCACCAGGCCGCCGCCGATCAGGTTCGAGGTCGAGCCCGTCGCAGCGCGCACCAGCGATGGCGCCAATGACAGAAAGAACCCACCCACGGCCCACACCGCCACATCCACCGGTAACGCCAACCACAGCGCCCGTCGCGCCTGGGGCGGTACATGCAGCGAGGGCCGCAGGGAAGCCCAGACACCGGCCTGGGCAGTGACCGTCTCCGGCAAACGCCAGACGTACAGCGCCTGGGCGACAAACAGCACCAGCAGCAACCAGTAGGCCAGTTGCAGCGGCAACGGCGCATATTCCACCAGCAAGCCGCTGCCCATCGCCCCGCACGCCATGCCCAGCAAGGGCGCCACGCTGTTGACCAACGGCCCCTGTTGGCGGTCGGTATCCAGCAGCGCCGCCCCCAGCACACTGGTGGCCATGCCGGTCGCGAAGCCCTGCATCACCCGGGCAGCAATCAGCCAGGCCACGCTGTCGGCCTGGATGAACAGCAGCATCGCCAGTATGTCCAGCAGCAGCGCCACAAAGATCACCGGCTTGCGCCCCAGATAGTCCGAAAGCGAGCCCACGGTCAGCAGCGCCGCCAACAGGCTCAAGGCGTAGACGCCGAAGATCAGGGTCAAGGTCGCCGACGAGAATTGCAGCACCTCCTGATACAGGTGATACATCGGCGTCGGCACACTGGAAGCGGCGAGAAAACTGAGTAAGGTGATCGCCAGAAACAACAGTCTGGAACGGTTTGACCGTGAAGAGTCGACACTACTGGACATGGGCACGCTCCATTAAAGCTAATTTTTTGCTTTTGCGGAGTGTGCTACCGCCTCGCTCTTAAAGCAAATTCTTTGTGTTAAGGTTCGATCCATGGCTATTAAAGAAGGTTTACGCCCGGGCGGGCGCAGTGCCCGGGTGCAGGAATCCATCCACTCGGCAGTCAGGGAACTCCTCGAAGAACAGGAGCGCTCGACCCTGACCGTGCCGCAAATCGCTACCCGCGCCGGCGTTACGCCCTCGACCATCTACCGGCGCTGGGGCGACCTGTCGGCACTGCTGGCGGATGTCGCCCTGGAACGCATGCGCCCGGACAGCGAACCGGCCGCCACCGGCAGCCTGCTCGGCGACCTGCGGGCCTGGGCCGAACAGTACCTCGATGAAATGAGCTCCGAACCCGGGCGCAACATGATGCGCGACGTGCAATGCAGCAGCACGCCCGGCTATTGCGTGAGCATTCTCAGCGGGCAATTGCAGATCATCCTCGACCGTCACCGGCACAGCGAGGCGGCCCTGCCCAGCATCGACCGGCTGTTGAACATGCTGGTGGCGCCAACGGTGTTCCGCATCCTGTTCGCCGCGCAACCGCTTGAAGTGCAGGAACTGCATGAACTGATCGACATCGCGCTGCGGCCTTGAGGCTGCCCTCGCGCCGACCGGTTCCGAGCCACCTTCCATAGGCGCGCGCCTTCCGCGATAAAATCTGACAGGCAGCCCTCTTCCCCCTGCGACACCTGGCCGCGCCAATACCTTGGTCGACACTGACGAACCCCGAACATCGTGCGAGACTGTCTGACCGGGCTGAAGCGCCCGGCGCGCCTTTATGTTCGGAGTTTCCATGTCGCTGTCCAGCGGGCTGATCGCCATCGTCGCCCTGGCCTATATGGCCATCATGTTCGCCATCGCCTTTTACGGTGACCGTCGCAGCGCGCCCTTGCCGCCGCGGGTGCGTGCCTGGGTGTACAGCCTGTCGCTGGCGGTGTATTGCACCAGCTGGACCTTCTTCGGCGCCGTCGGCCAGGCCGCCGAGCAACTCTGGTCGTTCTTGCCAATCTACCTGGGGCCGATCCTGCTGCTGGTACTCGCACCCTGGGTCCTGCAAAAGATGGTGATGATCAGCAAGCAGGAAAACATCACCTCCATCGCCGACTTCATCGCCGCGCGCTACGGCAAGTCCCAGACCCTGGCGGTGGTGGTGGCGCTGATCTGCCTGGTCGGCGTGCTTCCTTATATTGCCCTGCAGCTCAAGGGCATCGTGCTTGGCGTGGACCTGCTGATCGGCGCGGGTGCCGATACCATGGGCACCCGCGCCCAGGACACGGCGCTGATCGTGTCGCTGATCCTGGCGCTGTTCACCATCGTCTTCGGTACCCGCAACCTCGACGCCACCGAGCACCACCGCGGCATGGTGCTGGCGATTGCCTTCGAATCCCTGGTCAAGCTGCTGGCCTTTCTCGCGGTCGGCGCCTTTGTCACCTATGGCCTGTACGACGGTTTCGACGACCTGTTCAGCCAGGCCATGCTCGCCCCGCGCCTGGAGCAGTACTGGGAAGAAACCATCAACTGGCCGTCGATGGTGGTGCAGACCGGCGTCGCCATGATGGCGATCATCTGCCTGCCGCGGCAGTTCCACGTCACCGTGGTGGAGAACATCGAACCCCAGGACCTGCGCCTGGCCAAGTGGGTGTTTCCCGCCTACCTGGCCCTGGCCGCGCTGTTCGTGGTGCCGATCGCCCTGGCCGGGCAGATGCTGCTGCCCAGCTCGGTGCTGCCGGATTCGTTCGTCATCAGCCTGCCCCTGGCCCAGGCCCATCCAGCCCTGGCCGTGCTGGCCTTCATCGGTGGCGCGTCGGCCGCCACCGGCATGGTGATCGTCGCCAGCGTGGCCCTGTCGACCATGGTCTCCAACGACATGCTGCTGCCCTGGCTGCTGCGCCGGCAGAGTGCCGAACGGCCTTTCGAAGTGTTCCGCCACTGGATGCTCTCGGTGCGCCGGGTCAGCATCGTGGTCATCCTGCTGCTGGCCTATGTCAGCTACCGCCTGCTGGGCTCCACCGCGAGCCTGGCGACCATCGGCCAGATCGCCTTCGCCGCGGTGACCCAACTGGCCCCGGCCATGCTCGGCGCGCTGTACTGGAAGCAGGCCAACCGCCGCGGCGTGTTCGCCGGATTGGCGGCCGGTACTTTCCTGTGGTTCTACACCCTGGTCCTGCCGATCGCCGCCCACAGCCTGGGCTGGTCGCTGAGCAGCTTCCCGGGCCTGGCCTGGCTGCACGGCAACCCGCTGAACCTGCCGATCACACCCTTGACCCAAGGTGTGGTGCTGTCGCTGGCCGGCAACTTCACCCTGTTCGCCTGGGTCTCGGTACTGTCGCGTACCCGGGTTTCGGAGCACTGGCAGGCCGGGCGCTTCATCGGCCAGGAAATCAGCGGCCGCCCCAGCGCCCGCTCGATGCTGTCGGTGCAGATCGACGACCTGCTCAAGCTCGCCGCGCGATTTGTCGGGGAAGAACGGGCCCGCCAGAGCTTCATCCGCTTTGCCTACCGCCAGGGCAAAGGCTTCAACCCCAACCAGAACGCCGACGGCGAATGGATCGCCCACACCGAACGCCTGCTGGCCGGCGTGCTCGGCGCATCGTCCACCCGCGCGGTGGTCAAGGCCGCCATCGAAGGGCGGGAGATGCAGCTCGAAGACGTAGTGCGCATCGCCGACGAAGCCTCGGAAGTGCTGCAATTCAACCGGGCCTTGCTGCAAGGCGCGATCGAGAACATCAGCCAGGGCATCAGCGTGGTCGACCAGTCCCTCAGACTGGTGGCCTGGAACCGTCGCTACCTGGAGCTGTTCAACTACCCGGACGGGCTGATCAGCGTCGGCCGGCCGATCGCCGACATCATCCGCCACAACGCCGAACGAGGCCTGTGCGGGCCGGGCGAGGCCGAAGTGCATGTCGCCCGCCGCCTGCACTGGATGCGTCAGGGCCGCGCCCACACCTCCGAACGGCTGTTCCCCAATGGCCGGGTGATCGAGCTGATCGGCAACCCGATGCCCGGCGGCGGCTTTGTCATGAGCTTCACCGACATCACCCCGTTCCGCGAAGCCGAGCAGGCCCTCACCGAGGCCAACGAAGGCCTGGAGCAGCGGGTCGCCGAGCGGACCCACGAACTGTCGCAACTGAACGCCGCGCTGACCGAGGCCAAGGGCACCGCCGAGGCCGCCAACCAGTCCAAGACGCGTTTCCTGGCGGCGGTCAGTCACGACCTGATGCAACCACTGAATGCCGCCCGGCTGTTCTCTGCCGCCCTCTCCCACCAGGACGACGGTTTGTCCGCCGAAGCCCAGCAATTGGTCCAGCACCTGGACAGCTCCCTGCGCTCTGCCGAAGACCTGATCAGCGACCTGCTGGACATCTCCCGCCTGGAAAACGGCAAGATCAATCCGGAGCGCAAGCCGTTCGTGCTCAACGAACTGTTCGATACCCTGGGGGCCGAATTCAAGGTGCTGGCGCAGGAGCAAGGCCTGAAATTCCGCCTGCGCGGCAGCCGTCTCAGGGTCGACAGCGATATCAAGCTACTGCGCCGGGTTCTGCAGAACTTCCTGACCAATGCCTTCCGTTACGCCAAGGGGCCTGTGTTGCTGGGCGTGCGCCGCCGCGGCAACCAGCTGTGCCTGGAAGTCTGGGACCGTGGACCGGGGATTCCACTGGATAAGCAGCAAGTGATCTTCGAAGAATTCAAACGCCTCGACAGCCACCAGACCCGCGCCGAAAAAGGCCTGGGCCTCGGATTGGCGATCGCCGACGGGCTGTGTCGCGTGCTCGGTCACGGCCTGCAAGTACGCTCCTGGCCGGGCAAGGGCAGCGTCTTCAGTGTCAGCGTGCCTTTGGCCAAGGCGGCCGTCAGCGCACCGAGGCAGGTGGCCGAACTCAACGGCCATCTGCTGTCCGGCGCCCAGGTGCTGTGTGTCGACAACGAAGACAGCATCCTGATCGGCATGAACAGCCTGCTCAGCCGCTGGGGCTGCCAGGTCTGGACCGCGCGTAACCGCGAAGAATGCGCGGCGTTGCTCAATGATGGCGTGCGCCCGCAACTGGCATTGGTGGACTATCACCTGGACGATGGCGAAACCGGCACCGAGGTCATGGCCTGGCTGCGTACCCAGTTGGGTGACCCGGTGCCAGGCGTGGTGATCAGCGCCGACGGGCGCCCCGAGATGGTCGCCGAGGTGCACGCCGCTGGGCTGGACTACCTGGCCAAGCCGGTGAAGCCCGCGGCGTTGCGGGCGCTGCTGAGCCGGCACCTGCCGCTCTGATAGCCCGCTCTCGAATCAATCCGGCAGTTCAAGCAACGCGCCGTCGGCATCGGTCATCGCCCGCTCCAGCAGGTCCGCCGGCAGGCTCTTGCTGGCACGCGCCCCGAGCAACCGCAGTTGTTCGCTGCGGCTGACCAGGTTGCCACGCCCCTCGGTCAGCTTGTTGCGCGCGGCGCTGTAGGCCTTGTCCAGTTGCTGCAGGCGATTGCCGACTTCATCCAGATCCTGAATGAACAACACGAACTTGTCGTACAGCCAACCGGCGCGTTCGGCGATTTCCCGGGCGTTCTGGCTCTGCCGCTCCTGCTTCCACAGGCTGTCGATCACTCGCAGGGTAGCCAGCAAGGTGGTCGGGCTGACGATCACGATATTGCGGTCGAAGGCTTCCTGGAACAGGTTGGGCTCGGCTTGCAAGGCAGCGGAAAAAGCTGCCTCGATGGGCACGAAGAGCAAGACGAAATCCAGGCTGTGCAAGCCTTCCAGACGCTTGTAATCCTTACCGGCCAGGCCTTTGACGTGATTGCGCAAGGACAGTACGTGCTGCTTCAGCGCCGCCTGGCCGATCACTTCATCGTCCGCCGCGACAAACTGCTGGTAGGCGGTCAGGCTGACCTTGGAGTCCACCACCACCTGCTTGTCGCCGGGCAGCATGATCAGCACGTCGGGCTGGAAACGCTCGCCGTCGGGCCCTTTGAGGCTGACCTGGGTCTGGTACTCACGACCCTTCTCCAGGCCGGCATGCTCCAGTACCCGCTCGAGAATCAGCTCACCCCAGTTGCCCTGGGTTTTCTGGCCCTTGAGCGCGCGGGTCAGGTTAGTCGCCTCGTCGCTCAAGCGCAGGTTCAGCTGTTGCAGGCGCTCGAGCTCCTTGCCGAGGGAAAAACGCTCGCGCGCTTCAGCCTGATAACTCTCTTCGACCCGCTTCTCGAAGGACTGGATGCGCTCCTTGAGCGGGTCGAGCAATTGTCCGAGACGCTGCTGGCTGTTCTCGGCAAAACGCTGCTCACGCTCGTCGAAGATCTTGCCCGCCAGCTCGGCGAACTGCGCCCGCAGCTCGTCCCGCGATCCTTGCAGGTCGCTCAGGCGCTGCTGGTGGCTTTCCTGCTGCTCGCGCAACTCGGCATTCAATGACGCGGCCTGGGCGTCCAGGCGCCGCAGTTCGGCTTCCTTGTTGGCCCGTTCAAGGTTCCAGGCGTGGGCGGCATCATGGGCGTTGTCGCGCTCGATCTGCAACAACTCGACTTCCCGGCGCACCGCCGCCAGGTCGGCCTGCTTCACGGCATTGGCCTGGCCCAGGTCGCTGATCTCGTCGCGGCAGGCATCCAGTTGGGCGTTCAAGCCATCCTGCGCCAGCAACGCCGTGGCCAGGCGCTCCTCCAGCAGGGACAGTTCGGTTTGGCGGGAGCTCAGACGGCGTTGCAGTTGCCAGGCGAGCGCCACCAAGGGCAATGCCGCGCCTGCCAGACCGAGCAGTACGCTGGTCAAGTCCATAGCCATAGCCACTCCAGACAGTGAAATAAAGCTTGAAGGTTAACCAAGGGACCGAGGCTTGGACAGCTCAGTCTTCGATCTGGCCAAGCTCCAGCTGGGCGCGGCGATCGCCAGCCCGTGCCGCCTGGCGCAGCAGGTCATGGCCGATCCGCCGATCGCGGGCGTTGCCGCATTCGCGGCACATCAGTTGGCCAAGACGGCTCTGCGCCGCCACTACCCCTTCCCGGGCAGGCTGCTTGAGCAAACGCCCGGCAAAATGCTTGACGTTCCGGTTATCACCCAGGCGCGGGCTGTCGAGCAGCCACATGGCCACACGTAACGAAAAACGCTTGGGCTCGGTAACACTGGAAGAGGCAGAGGTAACAGAAGGTGACACTGAGCGAAACTTCATAAAGCACTGTAGGGCAGATCGGAGGGCGCGCCACTCTACTCCTTTTTTCACACGCGTAAAGTCGAAAAAACTCGGCACGCCCGTACTAGAGCAAGCGCTTGGGACAATCCACAGAAGCTGTGGATAACTCAGTGGACAACCACCCTACAAGTCTCCGAAAGCCGCATGGGACGGGGCCCGCAGTCAAACTGACGATTTTTTCACCAGTAAAAAAAACCGATGTTTTTCATTGACTTAAATTTTCATCGCAGGCATTGGAGGGCTCGACAGGTGAGGTGACAGGCCGGTGACAGTCCGCGCAACTATTGTGCACAAGTACCCTTGATCCGGTTATATCGGTGCACCTTTTTCGCCCATTCACGGGAGAACAGCAGCGAAGACCCAAGCTCCAGTAACAACTTTCTGCTCAACTACGGTGGAAAGGCCGGCCTCGTTCACGACCTCGCCCCTGTGACGCTCATAACCATTTTGCCTAACACACTTGCACCAGCTACATCAATCCGTTATCATCCACAGCGTTAGTACCAAGCTGAAAGTCAATTCTGGTCGAACAAGTCCCCCGGTTCAGCTTCCCTGAAGAGAAGTTTCTACCGACTACATGGGATCGACCACCTCGCTGGTTTCCAGGTAAAGCTTTCGCCGACACTGCCTTTGAACACATTGCAAAGGATGTCGCGAAGCCCTTTTTACTCTGACCGAACCAACCTGCAAATTGATCAGGATCTTCACCTGGGGCCCAGAACCTTAACCCCGGCTGTGATTGCCTGCCCTCCTAAGTACCTACCTGCCAGCCCTAGCGCGCACTTGATAAAGCGCTTCCAACTGGCTGCTTTGTTCCAGTCGGGTTCTTCGTTCGACCAATGGTGGTCGGCGTTACTGGAACGTTTTAACGTTGCACGGTTCTTAACCGTGTCATTTGTAGGAACACCCAATAACTATGTCTACTCAAATCCAGACTCAGGATGCCATTCGCACCCTTACCAATGCTTTTGCTCCAATGAACTGCCTGATCATGGCCGCTCGCAAAGGCTGCTTCAGCTTCACCCTGGTCAACGAACACGGTATCGCTCGTCACAGCGAACGCCTGTACCCCGATCAGTATTCCAGCGCCGAGCCGCTGCAAGCGGTGATCGAGCGCACCCGTCAGGCCCTGACCGCCTGAGACGCCAGAGCGCTGAAAAACCCGAAGCCCCGCCTGAATAGCGGGGCTTTTTATTACCTGTTATTTCGATTTTCCCGCCTTCGGCTAAAGCACCATCCGGTATAACGGTTATAACAGGAAGCCGGAAATATTTTAAAAACAGGCCTTTACAGCAACGATATGACACTACACTTCAACTCAAGCGGCATGATCCGCTTCCGGCGAGCCTGACCGATCCATCGCTGCCAAGCTCCCCCATCAGGCCTCGCCGGCCACTTCACGCTTCGAGGGCTTTATGGGTATTGCCGCCAGCGAACTGTGCCGCTACGTGATCCGCCCGACCCTGATCTATCTGGGCAATCACAGTCGCACCGCAGAATCATTGCTGCTAGGCATCGCCGCCAGTCAATCCGCCCTCGGCTCCGCCCTGCACGACCGCAGAGGCCACGGCCTCTACCGCATCGCCGAACCCCGCCACCAGGCACTCTGGGACCACTATCTGGCCCTGGACCCGGAACGCGCCAGCCTGGTTCGCGGCCTGGCCAGCCAGCATGCATTCCTCAGCGGGCCGCATCTGGAACTGACCGTCAACCTGCGTTATGCCACCGCCATCGCCTGGCTGCTGGTAGAAGAGCAGAACACCCCGCTCCCCGAAGCCGATGACCTGGTCGGCATGGCTCGTATCTGGAAGCAGATCTTCCAGCCACAAGGACGTCTGCGGGACTTCGCCGATGCCTGGCAGACCTGTGTTGCGCCACTGAATCAGGTCGCCTGCTGACCGGACTTTTTGCAAGATCGCGCAAACAACCGCAATTCTGGTCGGATTGTCCTACAAAACCGCTCTATCTCAAGCCATACAGCCTATAGCGTTGAGGAGGAAATGTTGGTAATTTTCGCTCCGGTGATCACCAGGAGTTCTAATAATGAAAAAAGTAATACTCAAAACCAGTCTTAGCCTTGCCGTTGCCATGGCATCCACCCAACTTTTCGCAAGCGGCTTTGCCCTGAACGAACAAAGCATCAGCGGCATGGGTACTGGTTTCGCCGGTCGATCCTCTGCTGCCGACGATGCAAGCACAGTTTTTGGTAACCCTGCCGGTATGTCGCGCCTGAAACGCCAGCAAGTCACTGGCGGCCTCGCGGCCATCGACGCGTCCACCGATATCAACGACGCCAGCGGTAGCCAGAGAGGGACCAACAAAGGCGATATGGTGCCGTTCACCGCCGTCCCAATGGCCTACTACGTCAAGCCTATCGATGACCAGTGGGCCTTCGGCCTGGGTGTCTACGCCCCGTTCGGTCTGATCACCGACTATGAAAACGGCTTCCAGGGCCGTAACTTCGGCAGCAAAAGCGAAGTTAAAATCGTCACCTTCCAGCCAACCGTCAGCTATGCCTTCAACGACAAGGTGTCGATCGGTTTCGGCCCGACCATCAACCGTATCTCCGGCACCCTGGAATCCGCGCTGACCACCCCTCTGTCGCCCAACGACGGCCGTGTGCAGATCAAGGGTGACGACATTGGCTACGGCTACAACATTGGGCTGCTGGTCCAGGCAACCGACACCACTCGCGTGGGCCTGACTTATCACTCGAAGGTCAAGTACAAGCTGGAAGGCCACACCGAAGTCAGCCCAGGCGCAGGTACTCCGGGCGCCCTGCTGCGCGGTGCTCGCTACGACGCCTCGCTGGACATCACCACCCCTGAGTCGGCCGACCTGTCGGTGACTCAGGACCTCAACGATGCCTGGAAACTCTACGCCGGTGCGACCTGGACCCGCTGGAGCCGCCTGAAAGACATCACCGTGCAAAACGAAGGCGTAACCGCCAGCGCCGGCGGTCTTCTGGCCCCAGGCGCGCTCAGCACCGTCAAGGAAGAGCAGAACTGGCACGACACCTGGGCCTACGCCATCGGTACCTCCTACCAGCTGAACAAGCAGTGGGTGCTGCGTACCGGCCTGACCTTCGACCAGTCGCCAGCCAACAACACCAACCGCTCGCCACGCATTCCTACCGGCGACCGGACCATCTTCAGCCTCGGCGCCGGCTGGAGCCCAACCGAAGACCTGACCATCGACGTGGCTTACTCCTACCTCAAGGAAGAGAAAGTCAAGGTCAACAACAGGAACCAGCAGCTCGGCCAGTCTTACAGCGCCGAGTACGAAAACAGCGCGAACGGTTTCGGCGTCGGTGCAACCTACCGCTTCTAAAGCCTGACGGCCTGAACGAAAAAGCCCCCGCATCCAAGGATGCCGGGGCTTTTTTATTGGCCGCGGATAACACTCAAGGCTTGGATGCCAGCGCCTGCTCCACAGCCTCGATCAATTCAGGACTGTCCGGTTTGGTCAGGCTGGAGAAATTGGCGATCACCTTGCCCTGGCGATCAACCACATACTTGTAGAAATTCCACTTCGGCGCGCTGCTCTGCTCGGCCAGGACCTTGAACAGATGCACCGCGTCCGGGCCTCGGACCTGCTGCGGCTCGGTCATGGTGAAGGTGACGCCGTAGTTCGCATAACAGACCTTGGCCGTCTCCGCACCATCCTTGGACTCCTGTTTGAAGTCATTGGACGGTACGCCTACCAGCTCCAGCCCCTGATCCTTGTAACGCTGGTACAACGCCTCGAGCCCCTTGAACTGCGGGGCGAAGCCGCAAAAGCTCGCGGTATTGACCACCACCAGCGGCTTGCCGGCAAAGCGTTGGCACAGGTCGATGGACTCCTTGGCGCGCAGCTTGGGCAGCGAGCCCTGCAACAGCGACGGGCATTCGCCCGCCCAGGTCGAACCGGCAAACACCATAAGTACAGCTGGAACAGCAAGCCAGCGCGCCAACATATTCAACTCCTTGAAAGTACCGTCAGGGAGTCAAACTACTCGCCCCGCGGACGCCCTAGCAAGCGCTTCCTGGCAGACGCCCATGCCCAACTGCATCAGCGCCAGCCCACCCTGGTGCCAGCCCCACCAGGCCACCGCCAACAGCGCGACGACAGCCACCAGACTGACCCAGCGCAAGCCTGTCCGGCTCATGCCGCGCTCGCCTGCAGACGGGCAACCGGACGCTCGCGCACCGGCCAGTTCAGGGCCGCGGCCAGCAGACTGAGGAGAATCGCCACCTGCCAGATCAAGTCATAACTCCCGGTTCGATCGTAGACCACCCCGCCGAGCCAGCCGCCGAGGAACGAGCCCAACTGGTGGAACAGAAACACGATGCCGCCCAGCATGGACAGGTTGCGCACCCCGAACAAGGTCGCCACCGTGCCATTGGTCAGCGGCACCGTCGACAGCCACAGGAAGCCCATGGCCATGCCGAACAGATACGCACTGACTTGCGTCACCGGCAGCCAGAGGAACAGGCAGATGACCACCGCACGCAACAGGTACAGGCCGGTCAGCAAGCGCGGTTTCGACATGCGCCCACCCAGCCAGCCAGCGGTGTAGGTACCGAAGATATTGAATAGGCCGATCAGCGCCAGCACCGTGGTGCCCACCGTGGCCGGCAAGTGCTGGTCCACTAGGTAGGCCGGCAAATGCACGCCGATGAACACCACCTGGAAACCGCAGACGAAAAAGCCGAACGCCAGCAGCCAGAACCCGGAGTGAGAGCAGGCCTCACGCAAGGCCTCGGAGAGGCTCTGCTCATGGCCCAGACTGGGCAGCGGCTTGTCCTTGAGCATGCTTACCAGCGGCACGATCAATGCCACCAGCAACCCCAGCACCAACAGTGCCGAGGACCAGCCAAGCCAGCCGATCAACCCCAGTGTGCCCGGCAGCATGGCGAATTGACCGAACGAACCGGCCGCACTGGCGACCCCCATGCCCATGCTGCGTTTCTCCGCCGGCAGCGCGCGCCCCACCACGCCGAGAATCACTGAAAACGAGGTCCCCGAAAGCCCGATACCGATCAGCAAGCCGGCGCTCAACGACAGCGACAGCGGCGAATCGGCCAACCCCATGAACAACAGGCCCACGGCGTACAGCACACCGCCGACCAGCACTACCTTCGCTGCGCCGAAGCGGTCGGCCAGGGCTCCAGTGAAGGGCTGGGCCAGGCCCCAGATCAGGTTCTGCAGGGCAATGGCAAAGGCAAACACCTCGCGCCCCCAGCCGAACTCCGCGCTCATGGGCGGCAGAAACAGCCCGAAGCCATGTCTTATCCCCAGGGATAAGGCCAGGATCAGCGCACTCCCGAGAAGAACCCAACCGCTGGTACGCCACATCGAAGTCATTTTATTCTCCATTTACGGGTATATACCCGCTTATCATCGAACGAAAGGCCTTCACGCCAGTTCGTTCAGCAAGGCCAGCAAGGTTTCGCGTTTTTCTGCACCCAGACGGTCGATCAAGCGCTGTTGCGCCGCTTCCCAGGCCGGCAAGGCCGCCAGCAGTCGCTGCTGGCCCTCATCAGTCAGCTGGACGATGCGATTGCGTTGATCCTCGCCTTCGGACAGCCGGACCAGGCCCTCGCCTTCCAGCACCCGCAGGTTACGGCCTAGGGTACTGCGGTCCAGGCCCATGGCCTCGGCCAGGCTGGAAATGCTCGGTTGGTCCAGGCGCTGCAAATTACTCAGCAAGGAATACTGGGCAACGTTGATCCCGAAGCCGTCGAGAGCGCCGTCGTAGAACCTGCTGACGCCACGGGCGGCGCGCCGCAGGTTGGTGCACAGACATTGAGAAGGAAGCATGGTGCGTGTATATACCCGCGATTAAGGGAATGCAAGAAATTTGCATAGTTCAGGGCGCGAATAAAACCCGCGCTCCGCCTTTCTAGAACAGCGCCAACCTTACCAGGACCGTCACCTCCAGCAGCTCCAGCAGGGCGCCCGCCGTATCCCCGGTGGTGCCCCCCAGGCGACGCAGCATCAGCTGACGCAAGCCAGCAAACACCAGACCCGCCAGCAGCAACGCCAACACCGCGCCCCAACCACCGAGCACAACACAGGCCAGCGCGGCGAGCGCCAACACCCACTTTCCGGCCAGACGTGGCAGATGATTCGCCAGCGCCTGCCCAAGGCCACCAGGGCGCACATAAGGCGTGCAAAGGAACAGCCCCAGCAAGGCGCCGCGACCGATCAGTGGCGCCAGCAGCAAGGCAACGCCGGCCTGCTGCTCGATCAGCGCCACCAGCGCGGCGAACTTGAGCAGCAACACCAGCCCCAGGGTGACCACGGCAATCGGCCCGCTGCGCGGGTCCTTCATGATCGTCAGCGTGCGCTCGCGATCGCCGAAGCCGCCCAGCCAGGCGTCCGCGCTGTCGGCCAACCCGTCCAGATGCAAGGCACCGCTGAGCAGCACCCAGACCGTCAGCAACAACGCCCCATGCAGCAACAGCGGCGCGCCCATCAACAACTGGTTCAGCCCCCAGAGCAGCAGCCCGAACAGCAGGCCGATCAACGGGTAGAACAGCAACGACCGGCCCATTTCCTCGGGCGACGGCATGCCCGGCAAACGCACCGGAAAACTGCTGAGAAATTGCAGGGCGATCCAGAATGGCAGCACGCTCAGACTCCTTCGCTCAATACCAGGCCAGCCTCGACAGTCAGGGCGAACAAGGCACCGTGAGCAACCTCGACATTCAGCAACTGCTCACGCGGCAAACCTCGGGCCCGGGCCAGCAACAAGCGCATCACTCCGCCATGACTGACCAGCAGCACCCGCTCGCCGGCATAACGCTGATGCAGACGTTCGACCGCCCCCAGCACCCGCGCGGAAAACGCCAGCACCGGCTCGCCCCGCGGCGGGGTAAAGGCATAGGGATCGGCCCAGAACCGCCCCAGCGCCTCAGCGTCGGTGGTCATCAGCGCCGCCGCGCTCTGCCCTTCCCAGGCACCGAAATGCAGCTCCTGCAGATCCGGGTCCAGGGTCACCGGCAGCGCCAGGCGCGCCCCCAGTTCCTCGGCAAAACGCGCGCAGCGTTGCAAGGGCGAACTTACCAGCCGATCCCAGGGCCCCCGGCCTGCGACAGCAGCACGCATCTGCTGCCAACCGGCGTCGGTCAGGGCATCGTCGAGGCTGCCGCGCAGGCCACCACCGAGCTCGGTTTCGCCGTGGCGCAGCAGGTCCAGGCGCAAGGTCATGCCGGACGATCCGCCACGGCCGCCTCGGCGAAAGTCGCCATCTGCGCGTGCAGGTCGCAGGCCAGGCGCAGCAACGGCACCGCCAGCGCCGCGCCGCTGCCCTCGCCCAGGCGCAGGCCGAGGTCCAGCAAAGGCTCGGCCTCGAGGGTTTGCAGGATATGCCGATGCCCCGGCTCGGCCCCACGGTGGCCAAACAGCAGCCACGGGCGGCACTCGGGGTTCAGCCGCACCGCCACCAGCGCCGCCACGCTGCAAATGAAACCATCGACCAGCACCGCGACGCCTTCCTGGGCACAGGCCAGGTAGGCCCCAACGAGCGCGGCGATCTCGAAACCGCCAAGGTTGAACAAAGTCTGCAAGGCATCGCCACGCTGGGCGGCATGCCGGCTCAAGGCGCGCTCGATCACCTGCGCCTTGTGGCTGACACCCGCCGCATCCAGGCCGGTGCCCGGCCCCGCGAGGTGCGCCACCGGAATATCCAGCAAGGCGCAGGCCACGGCGCTGGCCGCAGTGGTGTTGCCGATACCCATCTCGCCGCCGATAAACAGTTCGCTGCCCTGCTCGACGGCCCGCAGCACACTGTCACGTCCGGCCTGCAGAGCCTGCTCGCCCTGGGCCTGGGTCATGGCCGGCCCCTCGACGAAGTTCCGGGTGCCCGCCCCCAGGTTCAAATGCCGCACGCCGGGCAGGTTCAAGCCGGGCGTCACCGTGCCGAGATCGACCACTTCCAGGCGTGCCCGCAGCTGCCGCGCCAACACGCTGATGGCAGCGCCGCCGCTGACGAAGTTGTGCAGCATCTGCCCGGTGACTGCCTGCGGATAAGCCGAAACGCCCTCGGCCACCACCCCGTGGTCGCCGGCGAAAATCGCAATCCACAGCTGCTCCAGGCCAGGCTTGACCCGCCCCTGCAAGCCGGCCAGCTGTACCGCGACCCGCTCCAGCTGCCCCAGCGAACCCGCGGGCTTGGTCAATTGCTGCTGGCGCGACTGCGCCGCCTCCAGGGCTTGAGTGTCGAGCGCCTTGCACGGCCGCAGCCACCAGAAGTCATTCATAACGCAGTTCCTTTCAGAGTCAGGGGCAGGCCGGCCACCGTCAGCACTACCCGCTGACAACGCTCGGCCAGGGCTTGATGCAGCCAACCGGCTTCATCGACATAACGGCGAGTCAACTCGCCCAGCGGCACGACACCCATTCCAGTCTCGTTGCTGACAAAAATGATTTCGCCCGGCAGCAACGCCAGGCACTCCAGCAGCGCTTCGCGCTCACTGGCGAGCCGCTGGGTATCCTCCAGCAGCAACAGGTTGGTCAGCCACAAGGTCAGGCAATCCACCAGCAGGCAGCGCTCGGCGCTCGCGTTTTCGCGCAGCACCCGCGCCAATTCCAACGGCTCCTCGATCAATGCCCATTGGGCCGGACGCCGTTCGCGGTGATGGGCGATGCGCTGATTCATTTCGCCGTCCAGCGCCTGGCTGGTGGCGATATAGGTCACGGCCAGGCCGCTCTCGCCGGCGAGCTTTTCCGCCAGGCGACTCTTGCCGGAACGGGCACCGCCGAGGATCAGTTGCAACATGCTTGGAAACCCTTGAATTGAGGTAAAGCCACAGCGGCGCGGCAATGCCGGCGCCGACGCTCTAAAGCCCGCAAAGCTGGCGCAGGTACTCGGTGTCCAGGTGCTGCTCCACCAGATCGGCCAGGCGCTCGATATCACGCTCGCGCAGAGCGTGGTAGTCGACCGCCTGCACCTCGCGCAAACCCGCCCAGCGCAGCAACGCACTGCAGGCCGCCGGCGCCTCGAACAGACCGTGCAGGTAGGTGCCGAGAATCTGCCCGTCGTCGCTGCGCGCGCCGTCGCAGCGACCGTCGTCCAGGGTCACGGCGGCCAGTTCCAGCGCCGGCCCCGTCGTGACGCCGGCATGGATCTCATAACCGCTGACCTCGGCCTCCTCCAGCGCCAGACGTCCACGCACATTGCGCAACTGCTTCTCTTGTTCCAGCACCGTTTCGAACGCCAGCAGCCCCAACCCCGCGCTGGAGCCTGGCGCGCCTTCCAACCCCAAAGGGTCGTGCAGTTGCTCGCCGAGCATCTGCAAACCGCCGCAGATACCCAGCAACTTGCCGCCGTAGCGCAGGTGCCGGGCGATGGCTGTGTCCCAGCCCTGGGCGCGCAGGTACGCCAGGTCGCTGCGCACGCTTTTCGAGCCTGGCAGGATGATCAGGTCGGCCGGCGGAATCGCCTGGCCGGGACCGATGAATTGTAGGTCCACCTGGGGGTGCAGGCGCAGCGGGTCGAAGTCGGTGTGATTGCTGATGCGCGGCAATACCGGCACCAGTACTTTCAGCACCTGCTCGGCCTTGTCGGCCTGACGCTGGTCGATACCGTCCTCGGCTTCCAGATGCAGATCCAGCACATAGGGCAACACGCCGATCACCGGCTTGCCGGTACGCGCTTCGAGCCAGTCGAGGCCCGGTTGCAACAGGGCGATATCGCCGCGAAAACGGTTGATGATGAAACCTTTGACCCGCGCCTGCTCGCTTGGCGACAACAGCTCCAGGGTGCCCACCAGATGGGCGAAAACCCCGCCACGGTTGATGTCGGCGATCAGCAGCACCGGGCAGTCCACCGCTTCGGCAAAGCCCATGTTGGCAATGTCGCCGGCCCGCAGATTGATCTCCGCCGGCGAGCCCGCGCCTTCCACCATCACCACCGGATAGGCCGCGCTCAGGCGTTGATGAGAGGCCAGCACCGCCTGCATGGCGATGGCCTTGTAGTCGTGATAGGCCACCGCGTTCATGGTGGTCACTGCACGACCGTGAATGATCACCTGGGCCCCGGTGTCACTGTTGGGCTTGAGCAGCACCGGGTTCATGTCAGTGTGCGGCTCCAGGTGCGCGGCCTGGGCTTGTACTGCCTGGGCCCGACCGATCTCGCCACCGTCGGCGGTCACCGCGCTGTTGAGGGCCATGTTCTGCGGTTTGAAGGGCACGACGCTGACGCCCTGGCGCGTCAGCCAGCGGCAGAGCGCCGTCACCAGGGTGCTTTTACCGGCGTCGGAAGTGGTGCCCTGCACCATCAGGGTGGTCATGGATGTTCCTTGGTGTAGGCGACGAAGGCCTGTTCGAGACGCGACCAGTCGGCTTCATCGGCCGGCAAGCCAAAACGCAGGCTGCTGTTGTGGGTGAACAGCCGCAGCAGGATGCCCCGGCGCGCCATGAACTCATGCAACAGCTCGGCGCGATCGGTGATCAGCCACTGGAACAGCGCACAGCCACCCTGGGGTTTCAGACCGTGGCGCTCGAGCAGCTGCGCCAGGCGCAGGCTCGCCGCTTCACTGCGCAGCCGTTGCCGCCCATGGCCTTCACGGTCGCGCAGGCACACCTGGCCCAGCACCCGGGTCGGCCCACTGACGGCCCAGGGGCCGACCTGCTCGGCCAGCTGCTTGAGCAGCTTGAGCTCGGCCAGCACGAAGCCCAGGCGCACCCCGGCCAGGCCGAAAAACTTGCCGAAGGAACGCAGGACGATCAACCCCACCTGATCGGCCTGGGCCGCCAGGCTCAGCTGGGGAGTGTTGTCCATGAAGGCTTCGTCGACCACTAGCCAGCCACCGCGCTGCGCCAGGCGCGCATGCCAGTCCAGCAGGCGCTCCGGGGTCAGGCTCAAGCCCGTGGGATTGTTCGGATTGACCACCACCAGCACGTCCAGGCTGTCGAGGAAAAAGTCCACTTCCTGTTCCAGCACTTCCCGCACGATGTAGCCGCTGCGGCGCCAGGCTTCGGCGTGCTCGGCATAACAGGGCGACAGCACGCCGACCTTGCCGGCGCGGCGCAAACGCGGGAGCAGCTGGATCGCCGCCTGGGAACCGGGCACCGGCAACACATGGGCCGCGCCGTAGTAGTCGCGGGCCGCCTGCTCCAGGCCATCGTCGGTTTCCGGCAGGCGCGCCCAGGCCCGCATCCCGATCTCGGGAATCGGCCACGGCCAGGGTGCCAGGCCGCTGGACAGGTCCAGCCAGTCGGCCTCGGCGATGCCGTATTGCTCGGCCGCCTTGCGCAGGCGGCCACCGTGCTCAAGCATAGAACTCAGCTCCCACGCAGAGAATCAGCAGCCATAACCAGACCCCGCGCTGCACCAGTTGCCAGCCGCGATCGATGGACGAGGCATCGGCCGCCACGCCTTCGCCCAATTGCGGGCGCTGGTGCAGTTCGCCGTGATAGATCGCCGCGCCGCCCAGCTCGACGCCCAGGGCACCGGCCCCGGCCGCCATCACCGGCCCGGCATTCGGGCTGTCCCAGGTCGGCCCCTGGCGGCGCCAGCATTTCAGCGCCAGGCGGGTCTTGCCCAGCAACGCATAAGTCAGGGCTACCAGGCGGGCTGGAATGTAGTTGAGCAGGTCGTCGATCTTCGCCGCCGCCCAGCCGAAACGCTCGAAACGTTCATTACGATAGCCCCACATCGCATCCAGGGTGTTGCTCAGGCGATAGAGCACCACGCCCGGCGCGCCGGCCACGGCAAACCAGAACAAGGCGGCGAACACCGCGTCGCTGCCATTTTCCAGCACCGACTCGGTAGCTGCGCGGGCGACTTCGGTGGCATCCAGCTCGCTGGTCTGCCGGCTCACCAGATAGCCGACCCGCTGCCGCGCCTGGTCCAGGTCGTCGCTGCGCAAGGCCTGGGCCACCGGCTCGACATGCTCGCCGAGGCTGCGCAGGCCGAGGGCGCAATACAGCGCCAGGATCTCGAACAACCAGCCGATGTAGGGCAGCCAGGAAAACAGGGTTGCCAGCAGGGTCAGCGGCAGCACCGCGATGACCCAGGCGGTGACGCCATGACTGCGCCAGCCGCGGCCACCGGAGTTGAAGCGTTGCTCGATGCGATCGGCAAAACGACCGAACGCCACCAGCGGATGCCAGCGCTTGGGTTCGCCCAGCAACGCATCCAGCGCCACCCCGGCGACACTCAGTAACGCCACACTCATTGACTCACTCCCCAGTAATTTTCATACAGCAATTCACTCAGCGGACGCTCCCGCGCCCAGCCTTCGAGCACCAGCATCGGGGCCGGGTAAAACTCGCCGACCGGGCCCAGGCACAGCACCGCCAGCGGCTTGGCCCCGGCCGGCAGGCCGAGCAGCTCAGCCAAGGCAGCAGGCTCGAACAGCGACACCCAGCCCATGCCCAACCCTTCGGCCCGGGCCGCCAGCCACAGGTTCTGAATCGCGCAGGAAAGCGAGGCCAGGTCCATTTCCGGCAGGGTGCGGCGGCCGAAAATATGCCGCTCACGGTCGTCCATCAGCGCCGCCACCAGGACCTCGGCGCAGTCGTCGATGCCTTCGACCTTGAGCTTCATGAACTCATCGGAGCGCTCGCCCAAGGCCTCGGCGGTGCGTACCCGCTCCTCTTCCACCAGTTGCTGGATTTGCCCGCGCAACGACCGGTCACTGATACGGATGAACCGCCAGGGCTGCATCAGGCCGACGCTGGGCGCCTGGTGCGCCGCCTCCAGCAGGCGACGCAAGACCTGCGGCTCGACCGTGCCACCGACGAAGTGGCGCATGTCACGACGCTCGGCGATCGCGCGATAGACCGCGTCGCGTTCGGCCGCGGAAAAGGCGTTGTCGCTCATGGGCGCCGCGCGAGCACGCTCGCTCCTGCCGGCGCCAGCAGGGCCGCCACCGCTTCGGGGTTGGACGGAAAATAGAAATGCACATAAGAGGCGGTCATCCGCCCTTCGCGGTAAACCGCTTCCGCGCCGCGCCCGCCATTCGGGCTCAGGCCGCGGGCGATCGGCGCAAGCTCGGTGCTGGTCAACGAATGGTGGTAGGTATGCCCGCGCAACGAGCCTTCCGACAACTCCACCGCCTGCAAGGCCAGGGCCGCCAGGCGCTTTTGCATCACCGCGTCGCCGGGCAACAGGCCTAGCAGTTCGGCGCGCTCGCCGTCGACGTCGGTCAAGGAATCCAGCAGATACAACATGCCGCCGCACTCGGCGAGCAAGGGCTTGCCTGCGGCGTGATGCGCGCGGATCGCGCTGAGCATCGAGCCGTTCGCCGCCAGCGCCCGGTGATGCAGCTCCGGGTAACCGCCCGGCAGGTACAGGCTGTCCGCCTCCGGCAGCGTCGCGTCATGGATCGGCGAGAAAAAGACCAGCTCGGCGCCCATGGCCCGCAACAGATCCAGGCTCGCGCCATAGGTAAAGGCAAAGGCTTCGTCACGGGCCACGGCAATGCGCACGCCGGCCAACAACGGTTCGACGGCAACCACCTGGGGAGCGGCGAACGCCACGGCGGGCGGCAAGGCCACTTCGCAGCTGTCAGCCAAGGCGGCCGCGGCGGCGTCGAGACGCAGATCCAGATCGTTGAGTTCGCTGGCCTGCACCAACCCCAGATGGCGGCTGGGCAGTTCGATGCCGGTCTCCCGGGACAGCGCGCCGTACCAGCGCAGGCCTTCGGTCAGGCTGCCTTCGAGCAACTGCGCATGCCGCAGGGTGCCGACGCGGTTGGCCAGCACGCCGGCGAACGGCAAGTCCGGCTGATAACGCGCCAGCCCCAGCGCCAGGGCGCCGAAGGTCTGGGCCATGGCGGTGCCATCGATCACCGCGAGCACCGGCACCCCGAAATGCCGCGCCAGGTCGGCGCTGGACGGCGTGCCGTCGAACAACCCCATCACGCCTTCGATCAGGATCAGGTCCGCCTCGCCGGCGGCCTCCCACAACAGGCGGCGGCTTTCCTGTTCGCCGACCATCCACATGTCCAGTTGATACACCGGCGCACCGCTGGCGCGCTCGAGGATCATCGGGTCGAGAAAATCCGGGCCGCACTTGAACACGCGCACCTTGCGCCCCTGATTGCGATGCAGGCGAGCGAGCGCGGCGGTCACGGTGGTCTTGCCCTGACCGGAAGCCGGCGCGGCAATCAATACCGCCGGGCAATGACGGGCATCACTCACAGTTCGACGCCTTTTTGCGCTTTGATCCCGGCCTGGAACGCATGCTTGACCATGCCCATTTCGGTGACGGTGTCGGCCAGTTCGATCATCTCTGGCTTGGCGCCACGTCCGGTGACCACCACATGCTGCATCGGCGGTCGCGCCTGCAGGTCGCTGAGCACCTGATCCAGGTCCAGATAGCCGTGTTTGAGGGCAATGTTCAGCTCATCGAGCAGCACCAGGCCGATCGTCGGATCGCTCAGCAGTTCGCGGGAAACCGCCCAGGCCGCTTCGGCCGCGGCGATGTCGCGCTGGCGGTCCTGGGTTTCCCAGGTGAAGCCTTCGCCCATGACATGGAAACGCACCTGCTCCGGGAAGCGCCGGAAGAACAATTCCTCGCCAGTGCTGTTGCGGCCCTTGATGAACTGCACCACGCCGCATTGCATGCCGTGGCCCATGGCCCGCGCGAGCATGCCGAAGGCCGAGCTGCTTTTGCCTTTGCCGTTGCCAGTCAGCACCAGCAGCAAGCCGCACTCGTTCGGCGAGTTGGCGATGCGTTCATCGATCACGGCTTTTTTGCGCAACATGCGCGCCAGATGGCGTTCGTCACGATCGGGGGATTCAGTCATGGGGCAGCTCTCCGTTGGGGCTGGATAACGGGGGGCAGGAATAGGAATAGACGGCGCAAGCCTGGCATCGCCCACCGTGATGCCGTTGGATGGATCAGGCCGGTCTCCGGGCTTGTGAGTGGCTGGAATGCCCAACTGCGCGCCTTCCCATGTCGACAGTCGACACAGTGGCATCAGGCGCAGTCTTGACTCACTTACCGTTGCGGGGGCAGCGCCGGAATCGTCGTGCGTGCGCCTTCGGCACGCGTACTCACCGGCTTCCCTGTTTCACTCTGTCGACCCAAGGCCACAGAGCACCTGAAACAAGTCGCGAAGGTTAGAGGGTTGGGGGTGGAGCGTCAATTAAAGCCCCGCAGATCGGCGAATGCTGCATATCGGAAAAATGACGCCAATCTTGTGCCACACTCAGCGCAGTGATATCAAATAGCCATAATCGCGTTAAAAAACTCCAATATCTCAACAATAATAGGAAAAGTCCTATGCAAGGCATGATCATCAGCAATCCGAAACTGGAATTCCTGCGCCCTGCCCTGGAACGCTGGTTCGATTGCATCGACCGCTACAACGCCGTGCGCGGCGATAACGAAAGCCCGTACTGGTTCGACGAAAAAGCCAACCTGGGAATGCTCTCGGCGGCAGCCTGGATGGCGGAGATGGTCACCCTGGAACACGCACCGAGCCAAAAACAGCTCGAGGACGGCGACCGCAACGGCCGCACCGACCTGTACATCGCCACGCAGGAGGAACGCATCTACATCCAGGCCACCCAGCGCTGGCCCCGGGTCAACAGCCTGCACCTGACCCAACCGTTGCTGGATGTCGCCAGCGACGCGAAAAAAGCCAGCTACCCCAGCGACCTGAAACTCGGCTGCCTGTTCGTCACGCCCCAGAAAACCCAGCACAGCGCCACCCCGGAAGAACTGCAGGACATGGTCGACGACCTGCAAAAGGAACATTGCTGCGCCGTGGCCTGGTACTTCCCCTACGCGTACCGCAAATTGCGCAATGAAGCCGGCAACTATCACCCCGGCGTTGCCGTGCTGTTCAAGGAAGCGCGCTGAACGGGTTGAACCATCGCCGACCTGTGCTTCTCTATGA
The DNA here is from genome assembly GCF_003945765.1 of Pseudomonas chlororaphis subsp. chlororaphis. Classification (NCBI taxonomy): domain Bacteria; kingdom Pseudomonadati; phylum Pseudomonadota; class Gammaproteobacteria; order Pseudomonadales; family Pseudomonadaceae; genus Pseudomonas; species Pseudomonas chlororaphis. The sequence continues at coordinate 5,092,704 of NZ_CP027712.1, forward strand.
CTACACCGACGTCGTGCATACATAGGGAAATCAGCATGCTCAAACTTCGATACGCAATCCTTATCGCCGTCGCCGCAGGCCTTGGTGCCTGTGGCGAAACCTCCACCCTCCAGGTCTCCGACGGCACCGGCCCCTCGCCAAAACTCCCCGAACCGAACAAGACCCTGTTCCCGACCGTGAACATCGCGCCCGCGATCGGCTGGCCGCAAGGCGCCAAACCGGTGGCCGCCGCCGGCACCCAGGTCGCCGCATTCGCCGAAGGCCTGGACCATCCGCGCTGGTTGTACGTGCTGCCCAACGGCGACGTACTGGTGGCGGAGACCAACGCCCCGCCCTCCCCCGATGACAGCAAGGGTATTCGTGGCTGGATCGCCAGCAAGATCATGAGCCGCGCCGGGGCCGGCGTGCCCAGCCCGAACCGCATCACCCTGCTGCGGGACAAGGATCACGATGGCGTGGCGGAAACCCGCACGGCATTCCTGGAAAACCTCAACTCGCCGTTCGGCATGGCCCTGGTGGGCAATGATCTGTACGTCGCCGACACCGATCGCCTGCTGCGCTTCCCCTACAAGGACGGCGACACCAAGATCAGCGCCCAGCCGACCAAGGTGGTGGACCTGCCTGGCGGCAAGCTGAACCACCACTGGACCAAAAATGTGATTGCCAGCAAAGACGGCAGCAAGCTGTACGTCACGGTCGGTTCCAACAGCAACGTCGGCGAAAACGGCATGGATCAGGAGGAAGGTCGCGCCGCCATCTGGGAAGTCGATCGCGCCAGCGGCAAGCAACGGATTTTTGCCTCAGGCCTGCGCAACCCCAACGGCATGGCCTGGGAGCCGCAAAGCGGCCAGTTGTGGACCGCGGTCAACGAGCGCGACGAGATCGGCAGCGACCTGGTGCCGGACTACATCACCTCGGTCAAGGACGGCGCCTTCTATGGCTGGCCATTCAGCTATTACGGCCAGCATGTGGACGTGCGAGTCACTCCGCAGAACCCGGACCTGGTGACCAAGGCCATCGCCCCGGATTATGCCGTCGGCCCGCATACCGCCTCCCTGGGCCTGGCATTCGCCGAAGGCAGCAAGCTGCCGGCGCCGTTCACCCAAGGCGTGTTCATCGGCCAGCATGGCTCGTGGAACCGCAAGCCCCACAGCGGCTACAAAGTGATCTTCGTACCCTTCGCCAACGGCAAGCCGGTAGGCCAACCGGTGGACGTGCTGACCGGCTTCCTCAACGCCGACGAGAAAGCCATGGGCCGCCCGGTCGGCGTAGTGATCGACAAGCAAGGGGATCTGCTGGTAGCCGATGATGTCGGCAACAAAGTCTGGCGCGTGTCAGCAGCCAAGGCGCAATAGGTTCAGCGCTTGCGGCACAGGGTCAAGCCGTCCCCCAGGGGCAGCAGCGACAGGTCGACACGCGGGTCATCCTTCAAGGCGCGATTGAGTGCCTGGATGGCCCGAGTGTCTTCACTCTGGGGATTTTCCTCCAGCACCCGACCGCTCCACAGCGTGTTATCGAACACCGCCAACCCGCCCACGCGTAGCAGGCGCAGGGCACTTTCCAGGTAAGCCGGGTAATTGGCCTTGTCGGCGTCGATGAAGACCAGGTCGAAACCACCCTCGCCCTCCTCCTGCTCGATCCTGGCCAAGGTCTCCAGGGCCGGTGCCAGGCGTAACTCGATCCGTCCGGCGACACCTGCTTCCTGCCAGTAACGGCGCGCGGTGGCGTTGTAGTCGCCCGGGATGTCACAGCAGATCAGTTGACCATCCTCCGGCAAGGCCGCGGCCATGGACAAGGTGCTATAGCCGGTGAAGGTCCCCACCTCCAGCACACGCCGGGCACCGATCAGCTTGATCAGCAACGCCAGGAACTGCCCCTGCTCGGGCGCTACCTGCCAGCGCGCCATGGGCAGCGCCTGGGTTTCGTCACGCAGACGGCGCAGCAGCGGCGTTTCGCGCAGGGAAACATCGAGCAGGTAGTGATAGAGGGCGTCGTCGAGGTTGAGGGTACGAGCGGTCATGGCAACCTCGACGCAGAGACAGGAAGAACCTAAGGATTGTGCGCCAGATGCTCTGGCTGCAGCACGCGTTTGGCGCTCAGGTAGGCTTTTTGCCAATAGGCCTTGGACAGACTGTCCAGCTTCACCGTGCCGCCGGTGGCCGGCGCATGGACGAAGCGGCCTTCGCCGACATAGATGCCCGCGTGGCTGACCTGGGAACCGCCATTGGTGGCAAAAAATATCAGGTCGCCGGTCTGCAAGGCATTCTTGCCGACATTCGGTGCCCGCATGCCGATCATTTCGCGGGTCGAGCGCGGCAGCGAGATACCGGCGGCGTCGCGATAGACGTAGCCGATCAGGCCGCTGCAATCGAAACCGGAGTCCGGTGTGTTGCCGCCCCAGCGATAAGGTGTGCCCACCAGGCCCAACGCACGAAACAGCACGTCTTCGGCAGCCGGCGAGAAGGTCTGGGGAGTGTTGAATACGGGAGCACGTACCACGGGCGCAGGTGGCGGGGTACGACTGGCGCACGCGCTGAGCAGCGCGGCGAGAACGATCAATGCAAGGCGGGCCGACGTCGACATATGCAGAACAATCCTGATCTGGATGCGGCTTTCTCTGCCGTGAGGCCGAAAACAAAACCGCGTAAGCAGGGCTTACGCGGTTAGTTTTCAACAATAGATCAGGATTCTAGCGCCTACGCGCCAAACTTCAAGTAAGACTTTAACTTCACCTTACAAAAAGTCCGCTTACTTGCGTGCGGTGACCACGGTCGGGGCCATGGCGAGGGCGCGCTTGGCTTCGATGAAGGTCTTGCTCCAGTAGCTGTCGCCCAGGCTGTCCACCCGCACGCCACCGCTGCGGCGGCTGCTGGAGTGGATGAACTGGTCATCGCCCAGGTAGATACCAGCATGGCTTACGCGACCGCGGCGGCCATTGGTGGCGAAGAACAGCAGATCGCCCGGCTGCAGCTTGTTACGCGCAACCAGCGGAGCATCAACGTTGATCATTTCACGGGTGGAGCGCGGCAGATTCATGCCGGCCTCTTCACGGAACAGGTAGCCGATGAAACCGCTGCAATCGAAACCGGCTTCAGAGGTACCGCCGAAACGGTAACGGGTACCGATCAGGGACATGCCACGTTCGAGAATACTGTCAGCCAGCACTGGCAGCTGGTAAGGCTTGCTGTCAGCGAACTCGGCGAGTTCTTTTTCGGTTGCCAGCTCTTCCTGGAAAATAGCGGAAGACTGGGCTTTTGAAGAGTTTTGAACCTGTTGTTGCTGCTCTTGTTGGCTCACCGGAGAGTGGGTGGCGCAACCAAACAACAGGGTAACGAGTGCAAGAGGCACGAGGGGTGCGAAGCGCTTCAGCATGGGCACGACCGTGGCTTAAAGTTATAAAGAAGCCGCGACTATGCCTTCTATCGCTCTAATTTGCAAATTCAATCGATTGAAATGTGACTTATCGGTTTCTACTCAACATCTAAGGCCTTAAGCCCATTTTAAACGCACGCGCCTCTGGAACCGCTTCCGGATGCGGGTTTTCTGGCGCTTGAATATACCAAAAAGCCACTACCGCCCGCGGCTTTACCAGCCCAGGGTTTCCTTGAGGAAGGGAATGGTCAGCTTGCGCTGAGCCTGCAAGGACGCCTGATCAAGGCGCTCCAGCAGCTCGAACAAGGCGCTCATGCTGCGGGTACCGCGCGTCAGGATAAAGTGCCCGACTTCGTCGGTCAGGTGCAGCCCGCGACGTGAGGCGCGCAATTGCAATGCACGCAATTTGTCTTCATCGGAGAGCGGGCGCATCTGGAAGATCAGCGCCAGGGTCAGGCGGGATTTGAGGTCCGCCAGCTTCACCGGCAGCTCCCGGGGAGAGGTCGAAGCCGCGATCAACAGGCGCCGGCCGCTGTCACGCAAGCGGTTGAACAGATGAAACAGCGCTTCTTCCCAGTCAGCCTTGCCCGCCACCGCTTGCAAGTCATCCAGGCAGACCAGTTCGTACTGTTCCAGGTTGTCGAGGATTTCGATGCCGCGGTCCAGCAATTCCGCCAGGGGCAAATAGACCGCTGGCTCCCCCAACTGCTCGAACCGCAGGCAGGCCGCCTGCAGCAAGTGCGTACGCCCTACCCCATCCTTGCCCCAGAGGTAGATCAGGCTTTCGGTCCAGCCGGCGTCGGCTTCGCAAAGCCGCTCGACATAGCCGAGTGCAGCGGCATTGGCGCCTGGGTAGTAGTTGATGAAGGTGGCGTCATCACGCAGACGCACACCTAGGGGCAGCTGAATCGGTTTCATGCTGACTGAACAGTTCCAAACGAACCGTTAGTGGCCTCTGTGTAAAGTTTGCAAAGTTTATACCCGTGACGCCGGGCGCACAATGTAGCAGACCACAAGCAAAATCAAAGGTTTGCGTTAGCCTGATGAAATCACGGGGGTTTCTTTGACGGTGGATGTGACAGCTGTAAACACTCTCGATGGCACCCACCTGAAACGCAGGCGCCCCGAAAGCGTTAACCGTGGACGTTACAGCTCGGACTCCTCTACACCGCTATAGATGTCCGAATCCTTGTACAAGTCGTGCACATGGCGCACCAGCACCATGATCACCGCCGCCACCGGCAAGGCCAGCAGGATGCCGGTGAAACCGAACAGCTCACCACCGGCGAGAATCGCGAAGATCACCGCCACCGGGTGCAGGCCGATCCGGTCGCCCACCAGCAAGGGGGTCAGCACCATGCCCTCCAGGGCCTGGCCGACCATGAACACGGCCACGATGCCGATCATCGGGTACAGGTCGCCACCGAACTGGAACAACCCAGCAATCAGCGCCGCGCCGATGCCGATGACAAACCCCATGTACGGCACGATGGCCGCCAGGCCGGCAATCAGACCGATCAACAGCCCCAGTTCCAGCCCGACCAGCATCAGGCCCGCTGCATAGATCATCCCCAGGGCCACCATCACCAGCAGCTGACCACGGACGAACGCCCCCAGCACTTCATGGCATTCCCCCGCCAGCGCCACCACACGCTCCTCGCGATCACGGGGCAACAGGCTGCGGATCTTCGCCATCATCAGGTCCCAGTCGCGTAGCAGGTAAAAGCTGACCACCGGAATCAGTACCAGGTTGGCCAGCCAGCCAATCAGCGCCAGGCTGGAGGCCGTTGCCTGGCTCAGGACCACGCCGACGATATCGGTGGTCTGCCCCATGTGCTCGCTGATCGCCGCCTTGACCTTGTCGAACTTCCAGAAACCATCGGACAAGCCCAGCTTGGACTGCGCCCAGGGCATTGCCGTGTGCTGCAGCCAATCGAGCATCTGCGGCGCCAGTTCATACAGGCGCAGCAGTTGCTTGGCGAGCATAGGCACCAGCACCAGCAACAACGCCATGACGATCAGGGTGAACAGGGCAAATACCGCCACCACGCCCCAGGTGCGCGACAACCCGAGCTTTTCCAGGCGGTCCACCAGCGGATCGAACAGATAGGCCAACAATAAGGCCACCAGGAACGGCGTCAGGATCGGATGCAACAGGTACACAAACCCACAGAGCAGGACCAACCCACCCAACCAGACCCATCGACGCGTATCAGCCATGAACCACTCCATTGCTTCTATATAAAGAAAGAAAACCTACCAGCGAAAACGCAGTTGCGCGGCCGGTGCAGGCGCAGGTGTCGCGCCTTCGACAGTCGGCTGGACAGGCACAGCGCCCGCCGGGACTTCCTGCAACCGAGCCAGATTCAACTGCGCACGCAGCTGCTCGGCGCTGCCGCTGACCCGGTACACCGAACGATCACCATCGACGCTCTGCAAACGCCCACCGAAGGGCTCGAGCAAACGGCCCAACGCCGCATAGCGCTCCAGGTTCATGCCCTGCACTTCCAGCAACTGCTCGCTGGATGCGCCCGGCTTGACCGCGAAACGCGGGGCCAGGCGCTGGCTGACCGCCAACAGCACGGCATCGGCCAAGGCCGGCACATCAGCTCCCTGGACGCTGCCCTGCTCCTTCTGGTCACCCAGCCACAGGCGCCATTTGGCCTGCCACTGACCGCCCTCTTCACTGGCATGCACCGCCAGCAGAGCGTCCGCGCCGTAACGCTCCGACGCGGCGCGCAATGGCGCCGGATCGGAACCTTCGAGATTCGGCGCCGTAGCGACAATCTGCTCATTCAGGTCACCCAGCGGCAAACGCAGCGGCAGGCCGCGATGCAGGGCCGCACGGCGCAACGGCGTGGCGCTGGCCTGGCCATCGCCCACCAGGCTGGAACCTTCACTGGAGTCGGTCAGCCACCAGCCGAGAATCGACGGGCGATTACTGCCCCACAGCGACAGGCCAGCCTGGCGCAACGCCCGGTCGGTGCTGGCCGGGTCGAAGTCGACCTGCAGGCTTTCGGGAGGACCGGCGTCGTAGCCGTACTGGCTGATGATCTGCTGCGGGTCCTTGCGGATCGCCGCCAGTCCCGGGTTCTGCAGGGCCTTGCTATCGCCGGTCAGGCGCAATACCAGGGTTTCCAGGGCCCGCTGGGTGGCCTGGTCGCGCTCGCCAGGGGCCTGGCTGCTGACCGGTTCGCGGACCTGATACAGGTTATTGAGGGTTTCGGCATGACTCGCCAGGCTGACCAATGACAAACAGCCCACAAAAAGAAATTTACCCAAACGCATGGAGGATTCCCGACGACAAAAGGCGGCTGGAACAGACCGCATGAACAGGATTGACCAAGGCTGTGACCACAAAGCCTGGACAAACATTCACCCGGTCGATGGAAGTTTTCGTGCTGTCATAACGATAGCGGGTACAAGGCTATACCTTATACAGCCCCGAGCGGCGCGATCGACACGCGCAATTGCGGTTTTTTTTTTAAGCGGATATGCCCTGCCCGTCGGCCCGAGGATGGCCGCTACACCTCAAGCCTGATAAAATCGCGCGCCTTCGCAGACCGGCAACAGCCGGGGTCGCTGAAATGATTGCGCGGCATTGCCGCCGCGACTGTTTCACTGGCCTCCCTGGACTCGGTCGATACCCCCTGAATCCCCCCTAAAGGCCTGGATCATGAGCAAGCAACCCTCCCTGAGCTACAAAGACGCCGGTGTAGACATCGACGCCGGTGAAGCATTGGTCGAACGCATCAAGAGCGTCGCCAAGCGCACCGCGCGCCCGGAAGTCATGGGCGGCCTGGGCGGTTTCGGCGCCCTCTGCGAAATCCCGGCCGGCTACAAGCAGCCAGTACTGGTCTCCGGTACCGACGGCGTGGGCACCAAGCTGCGCCTGGCACTGAACCTGAACAAACACGACAGCATCGGCCAGGACCTGGTCGCCATGTGCGTCAACGACCTGGTGGTCTGCGGTGCCGAGCCGCTGTTCTTCCTCGACTACTACGCCACCGGCAAGCTGAACGTCGACGTTGCCGCCACCGTGGTTACCGGTATCGGCGCTGGCTGCGAACTGGCTGGCTGCTCCCTGGTCGGCGGTGAAACCGCTGAAATGCCCGGCATGTACGAAGGCGAAGACTACGACCTGGCCGGCTTCTGCGTCGGCGTGGTGGAAAAAGCCGAAATCATCGACGGTTCCAAGGTTGCCACCGGCGACGCCCTGCTCGCCCTGCCATCGTCCGGCCCGCACTCCAACGGCTACTCGCTGATCCGCAAGATCATCGAAGTCTCCGGTGCCGATATCGAAACCGTCCAGCTCGACGGCAAGCCGCTGACCGAACTGCTGATGGCCCCGACCCGCATCTACGTCAAGCCACTGCTCAAGCTGATCAAGGACACTGGCGCGGTCAAGGCCATGGCCCACATCACCGGCGGCGGCCTGCTGGACAACATTCCGCGTGTCCTGCCAAAAGGCGCCCAGGCCGTGGTCGACGTGGCCAGCTGGCAGCGCCCGGCGGTATTCGACTGGCTGCAAGAGAAAGGCAACGTCGACGAACACGAAATGCACCGCGTGCTGAACTGCGGCGTGGGCATGGTGATCTGCGTGGCTCAGGAGCACGTTGAAAGCGCCCTGAACGTCCTGCGCGAAGCCGGCGAACAACCTTGGGTCATTGGTCAGATCGCTAGCGCCGCCGAGGGCGCTGCCCAGGTCGAGCTGAAAAACCTCAAGGCACATTGATGCAAGAGCCGATGCCAGCCACCTGTGATGTAGTGGTGCTGTTGTCCGGTACCGGCAGCAACTTGCAGGCCCTGATCGACAGTACCCGGGGCGACGACAGCCCGGTACGCATCCGCGCGGTGATTTCCAACCGCGCCGACGCCTACGGCCTGCAACGCGCCCGGGACGCAGGTATCGATACCCGCGCCCTCGATCACAAGGCATTCGAAGGTCGCGAGGCCTTCGATGCCGCGCTGATCGAACTGATCGACGCCTTCCAGCCCAAGCTCGTGGTGCTTGCCGGATTCATGCGCATTCTCAGCGCGGACTTCGTGCGGCACTATCAGGGTCGCCTGCTCAATATCCATCCTTCGCTGCTACCCAAATACAAAGGGTTACACACTCATCAGCGAGCGCTGGAGGCCGGAGACACCGAGCACGGCTGCAGCGTGCACTTTGTGACAGAGGAACTCGATGGCGGACCACTGGTCGTACAGGCAGTGATCCCGGTAGAGTTGCACGACTCGCCGCAAAGCCTGGCGCAGCGGGTCCACGTCCAGGAACACCGGATTTACCCAATGGCCGTACGCTGGTTTGCCGAAGGTCGACTCACACTCGGCGAACAGGGTGCTTTACTGGATGGTCAGTTACTGGCCGCCAGTGGCCACTTGATTCGTAATTAGGAGATTTTATGCGTCGCGCCCTGCTCTTCGCTTGTGCTCTGCTCGCCCTGCCCTTCGCGCAGGCTGCGGACCTTCAACCCTTCTCCGCCAGCTATACCGCCGACTGGAAACAGCTGCCGATGAGCGGTACCGCCGAACGCAGCCTGGAAAAGAAAGGCGACGGCACCTGGAAGCTGAGCTTCAAGGCTTCGATGATGATCGCCAGCCTGACTGAAGAAAGCACCCTGACGCTCGACAAGGACACCCTGCTGCCGCAGTCCTATCACTTCGAACGCGGCGGCCTCGGCAAAGCCAAGAAGGCCGACCTGGACTTCGACTGGAACGCCAAGATGGTCACCGGCACCGATCGCGGCGATGCAGTCAAGATCCCGCTCAATCGCGGCATGGTCGACAAATCCACCTACCAGCTCGCTCTGCAGCACGATGTAGCCGCCGGCAAGAAAAGCATGAGCTACCAGGTCGTCGATGATGGCGAAGTCGATACCTACGACTTCCGTGTCCTGGGCTCGGAAAAAGTCGACACCAAGGCCGGCCAGATCGACGCGATCAAGGTCGAGCGCGTGCGCGACCCGACACAAAGCAAACGCATCACCGTCATGTGGTTCGCCAAGGACTGGGATTACCTGCTGGTTCGCCTGCAACAGGTCGAAACCGACGGCAAGGAGTACAACATCATGCTCCTAAACGGCACCGTCAACGGCAAGACCGTCAAAGGCAGCTAAGCCGCACGACAATGAAAAAGCCCCGCCGATGCGGGGCTTTTTTTCGCCTGGTGTTTCCATTTAGCCGCTCAAGCACAGCCCTCCTGGCGACCCGGCAGGCTCACTCGCCGGGCCAAAACACCCAGTACGACAGCTGCCCAACATGAAACTTTTGTCATAAAACTCCGGCCCCTGCGACCGAATGCCACAGTTTCCGCGGCCTGCGGGACTGTTTCGAAATCTGCAAAAGATTGTTGCATTTGAAAGCAATTTACTTAGCCAGCTAACAAAATATATAACAGAGCCCTGCACACGCCTTGCTGCAGATCAATAGAGATTGGAGCTAGCAGATGACTGTAAAAGTAACTGAACGCGACGATTCACACATGTCCCATGAAGGCGTAGCCGCAGGTGTACGGATCTGGGACGTGCATCAACAAGACTTGCTGGTGGGAATGTTTCATTCCGAGAGCGATGCCCATAATTACAAGGCCGAACTGGAGAAGCTGGAGCAGAACCGCGCACCGCAAAGCTCCTGACCTCACAACGACTGCCGCGCCTGCCGCCACGCATCGGCAGGCGCTTCAGAAACAACAAACCCCGCTCATGGCGGGGTTTGTTGTTTCTGCGGGTTTACCACATCAGATCGTCAGGGATCTGGTAGGCCGCGTACGGATCGTCCTCGTCCGGTGCCTCGGTCGGCGTGTTGAGCTGAACGATGCGCCGTGGATCGCGCTCCTGGATCTTCAGCGCGGCTTCACGCGGGATGACCTCATAACCGCCGGCATGGTGCACGATGGCCAGCGAGCCGCTGCTCAGCTTGTTGCGCATCAGGGTGTTCACCGACAGGCGCTTGACCTTCTTGTCGTCGACGAAGTTGTAGTAATCCTCGGTGGTCAGCTTCGGCAGGCGCGACACTTCGATCAGTTGCTTGATCTGCGCGGCACGGGCCTTCTGCTCGGCCTTCTCCTGCTGCTGGCGGTTGAGTTCCTGGTCGCGCTTGACCTTCTCGGCCTGCGCCTCCTGGGCCAGGCGCGCCTGGGTATCGTCCGCCTCGACCTGCCCTTTATGGACCAGGCGTTGCTGCTTCTGTTTCTCTTTGCTGACCTGTTTGGCCTGCTTTTGGTTGACCAGCCCTGCTTTGAGCAACTGGTCGCGAAGGGAAAGGCTCATTGGTGCTCACTCACTTAGGCAACAGCCTCAGCCACAGCTGGGCAAATTCTTTTCCTGACGTTTGGCTTCGCCCCACAAGGCGTCCAACTCTTCGAGGGTGCAATCTTCCATGGGTCGGCGGGTATCGCGCAATGCCTGCTCGATAAATCGGAACCGTCGCTCGAACTTGGCATTGGCGCCACGCAGGGTGGTTTCCGGATCGACCTTCAGATGTCGGGCCAGGTTGACCACGGCGAACAGCAGGTCGCCCACCTCGTCGGCAATCGCCTGCGGGTCATTCTCGGACATGGCTTCGAGCACTTCATCGAGCTCTTCGCGGATCTTGTCCACCACCGGCAAGGCATCCGGCCAGTCAAAACCGACCTGGGCCGCACGTTTTTGCAGCTTGGCCGAACGGGACAGCGCCGGCAGCGCCGCGGGCACATCGTCGAGCAAGGACAACTGCAAAGGCTGCGCCGACTTCTCGGCACGCTCCTCGGCCTTGATCTCTTCCCAGCGCTGCTTGACCTGTTCTTCATCCAGCCGCGGAATATCCAGCGGCGCGTACAGGTCCCCGGTAGGGAATACATGGGGATGGCGACGGATCAGCTTGCGGGTGATGCTGTCGACTACGCCATCGAACTCGAAACGCCCCTCCTCCCGCGCCAGCTGGCTGTAATACACCACCTGGAACAGCAGATCGCCCAACTCACCCTGCAAGTGCTCGAAATCGCCTCGTTCGATGGCATCGGCCACTTCGTAGGCTTCTTCCAGGGTGTGGGGGACGATGGTGGCGTAGCTCTGCTTAATATCCCAAGGGCAGCCGTACTGCGGATCCCGCAGCCGCGCCATCAGGTGCAACAGGTCTTCAAGGCTGTACATCGGTCACTCTCATTGCCAAACCATGTTTTCTGTAGGAACGAGGGTTGCCCGCGATAGCGGTATGTCAGACAAATCGCCATCGCGGGCAAGCCTCGCTCCTACGCTCCGACTTTCAAGGGGTACGGTTACGGCGGGTCTCGATGATGTTCGGCAACTGGGAAATACGCCCCAGCAGCCGCCCCAACGCGTCCAGCCCCGGAATCTCGATGGTCAGGGACATCAGCGCGGTGTTGTCCTCCTTATTCGAGCGGGTGTTGACCGCCAGCACGTTGATCCGCTCGTTGAGCAGCACCTGGGACACGTCACGCAGCAGGCCGGAGCGGTCGTAGGCGCGAATGATGATGTCCACCGGGTAGGTCTGCACCGGCACCGGGCCCCAGCTGACCTGGATGATCCGCTCCGGCTCGCGGCCGGCCAGTTGCAGCACCGAGGCACAGTCCTGGCGGTGAATGCTCACCCCGCGGCCCTGGGTGATGTAACCGACGATCGCATCCCCCGGCAGCGGCTGGCAGCAGCCGGCCATCTGGGTCAGCAGGTTGCCGACGCCCTGGATCTGGATGTCGCCGCGCTTGCCGGGCTTGTAGCCGGTGGCCTTGCGCGGGATCAGTTCCAGCTGTTCGTTGCCGCGCTCCGGCTCCACCAGTTGCTGAGCCAGGTTGACCAGTTGCGCCAGGCGCAGGTCGCCCGCCCCCAGTGCCGCGAACATGTCCTCGGCGGTTTTCATGTTGGCCTTGTCGGCCAGCTTGTCGAAATCCACCTGCGGCAGGTCGAGGCGATTGAGTTCGCGTTCGAGCAGGGTCTTGCCCGCCGCTACGTTCTGATCCCGCGCCTGCAGCTTGAACCAGTGGACGATCTTCGCCCGCGCCCGCGAGGTGGTGACATACCCCAGGTTCGGGTTCAGCCAGTCGCGGCTCGGCGTGCCGTGCTTGCTGGTGATGATCTCGACCTGCTCGCCGGTCTGCAGGCTGTAGTTGAGCGGCACGATGCGCCCGTTGATCTTCGCGCCCCGGCAGTTGTGACCGATCTCGGTGTGCACGCGGTAGGCGAAGTCCAGCGGGGTCGCGCCTTTCGGCAAGTCGATGGCGTGGCCGTCGGGGGTGAAGATGTAGACCCGGTCTGGCTCGATATCCACCCGCAGCTGCTCGGCCAGGCCGCCGATATCCCCCAGTTCCTCATGCCACTCGAGCACCTGGCGCAGCCAGGAGATTTTCTCTTCGTAGTGGTTGGAACCGGATTTGACGTCGGTGCCCTTGTAGCGCCAGTGGGCGCAGACCCCCAGCTCAGCCTCTTCGTGCATCGCGTGGGTGCGGATCTGCACTTCCAGGACCTTGCCCTCAGGGCCGATGACCGCCGTGTGCAGCGAGCGGTAACCGTTCTCCTTGGGGTTGGCGATGTAGTCGTCGAACTCTTTCGGAATGTGCCGCCACAGGGTGTGGACGATCCCCAGCGCGGTGTAGCAATCGCGCATTTCCGGGACCAGCACGCGCACCGCGCGCACGTCGTAGATCTGGCTGAACTCCAGGCCCTTGCGCTGCATTTTGCGCCAGATCGAATAGATATGTTTGGCCCGGCCGCTGATGTCGGCGTCGACGCCGGTGGCCCGCAGCTCATTCTGCAGCTGATTCATCACGTCGGAGATGAAACGCTCGCGATCAAGGCGCCGCTCGTGCAGCAACTTGGCGATCTGCTTGTACTGCTCAGGCTCCAGGTAGCGGAAGGACAGGTCCTCCAGCTCCCATTTGATATGGCCGATACCGAGGCGATGCGCCAGCGGTGCATAGATGTCGAAGACTTCCCGGGCGACCCGGTTGCGCTTCTCGTCGTCGGCGTTTTTCACCGCCCTGATCGCGCAGGTCCGCTCGGCCAGCTTGATCAGCGCCACACGCACGTCATCGACCATCGCCACCAGCATCTTGCGCAGGTTTTCCACCTGGGCCTGGGTGCCGAGCACGAGGGATTGGCGGGGGCTGAGGCTGGCGCTGATCGCCGCCATGCGCAGCACGCCGTCGATCAGCTTGGCCACCACCGGGCCGAAGCGCTGGCTGACGGCTGGCAGCGGGATCTGGCCTTCCCGGACGCCACGGTAAAGCACCGCGGCCACCAGCGAATCCTGATCCAGCTTGAGGTCGGCGAGGATCTCCGCGATCTCAAGGCCAGTGCTGAAACTCGACATGTCCTCGCCGCTGAGATTCTTCGCCGCGATGTGTTGTAACTCTGCCTCACGAGCGAACTCGCAGGCTTCTTTCAAGGCTTCACGGTCCAGTGCCATGTCGACGCTGACCGCATGATCGAGCCACGCCTCGAGATTGATACTGCCGTCGGTGTTGATCGGCTGGTGCGCTCTCACCTGTACCATCTTGCTTTACCTTCCCTACGACGCACATTCAATGCGTCAAATCGCTGACCTTCACTGCCAGTATTTCCTCGCTGGGCCGGCGAGTGCTGCCTGACGGGCCAACGGATTAGACGAGCCATCCTAGCTCGCTTCAAATAACGCCATGGCCTCGACATGTGCCGTCTGAGGAAACATATCGAGGATCCCGGCACGTTTTAACCGGTAGCCCTGCCTGACCAGTTCGACTGTGTCACGCGCCAGAGTGGCAGGGTTGCATGACACATAAACCAGGCGCTTGGCGCCCAGGCTCGCCAGCTTGCGTACCACCTCCAATGCCCCGTCCCGAGGTGGGTCCAAGAGTACCGCAGAAAAGCCTTCGCGGGCCCACTCGGCGTCGCTCAGGGGCTGCGATAAATCGGCCTGAAAAAACCGGGTGTTATGCAAATTGTTGCTAGCAGCATTCTGCGCCGCACGCGCGACCATGGTCGCCACCCCTTCGACCGCCACCACTTCCCGTACGTTCTGCGCCAGCGGCAAGGCAAAGTTGCCCAAGCCACAAAACAGGTCCAGCACACGCTCATCGGCCTGTGGTGCCAGCCACTCCAGGGCCTGGGCCACCATCGCCTCGTTGACCCCGGCGTTGACCTGGACAAAGTCTCCCGGCCGATAGGCCAGCTGCAGATTCCAGGGCTCCAGGCGATAGCCCAGGGCCTGGTCCGGGTCCACCGGTTGCGGCTCGCCTTCGCCATGCAGCCACAACTGGGCCTCATGGAATGCGCAGAACACCTGGAGAATCTCCAGGTCGGCCGCGGACAACGGCGCCATATGGCGCAGCAGCACGGCAATCGCCGAACCGCTGAACAATTCCACATGCCCCAGTGCCTGCGGTTTGCTCAGGCGCTGCAGCATGGCCGGCAAGCGGCTCATGATCGGTTGCAAGGGCTGTACCAGCACCGGGCATTCGTCGATGGCGACGATGTCCTGGCTGCCGGCGGCGCGAAAACCCACTTCGAGCTTTTTCGCCTTGGCGTCCCAGCGCACCGCGACCCGCGCCCGGCGCCGGTAGCCGAACTCCGGACCGCTCAAGGGTGCCGCCCACGCCTCTGGCTCGACACCGGCGACCCGCGACAACTGCTCGGCGAGCATGCGCTGTTTCAGGGCAAGCTGTTCGTCATGGGGCAGATGCTGCACGCTGCAGCCACCGCAACGGCCGGCATGGGCGCACGGGGCCGGGCGCCGCAAATCGCTGGCACTGAACACCCGCTCGGTACGGGCTTCCACCACTTTGCCGTGGGCGCCCAACACGCGCGCCTCGACCTCTTCGCCCGCCAATGCGCCAGCGACGAACCAGGTACGCCCTTCCAGGAAGGCAATGCCACGACCATCGTTGGCCAGGCGCTCGATGGTCAGGCGCTGTTTTTTACCGACGGGTATCTGCGCAGCCCGACTGCCGCCCGAAGGCTGGAAGCGCAGGCCTCTGACTGGCTTAGCCATCAGTTGGGCGCATCGAAGATGCCGGTCGACAGGTAACGGTCGCCACGGTCACAGATGATCGCGACAATCACCGCGTTTTCGACTTCGCGGGACAGGCGCAACATCGCCGCCACCGCACCGCCCGAAGACACGCCGCAGAAGATGCCTTCTTCGCGGGCCAGGCGCCGGGTCACCTCTTCGGCTTCGCTTTGCGCCATGTCGACGATGCGATCCACACGACTGGCCTGGTAGATCTTCGGCAGGTATTCCTGCGGCCAGCGGCGAATGCCGGGAATGGCCGAGCCTTCCATCGGTTGCAGGCCGATGATCTGCACGTTCGGGTTCTGTTCCTTCAGATAACGCGAGGTGCCCATGATGGTGCCGGTGGTGCCCATGGAGCTGACGAAATGGGTGATGGTGCCCTCGGTCTGCCGCCAGATTTCCGGGCCGGTGCCGGTGTAGTGCGCCTCCGGGTTGTCACCGTTGGCGAACTGGTCGAGCACCTTGCCACGACCTTCGGCCTGCATCTTCTCGGCCAGGTCGCGCGCGCCTTCCATGCCCTCTTCCTGGCTGACCAGGATCAGTTCGGCGCCATAGGCGGTCATCGCCGCCTTGCGCTCGGCACTGGAGTTGTCGGGCATGATCAGGATCATCTTGTAGCCCTTGATCGCCGCGGCCATGGCCAGGGCAATCCCGGTGTTGCCCGAGGTCGCTTCGATCAGCGTATCGCCGGGGTGAATCTGCCCACGCAGCTCGGCGCGGGTGATCATCGACAGCGCCGGGCGGTCCTTGACCGAACCCGCCGGGTTATTGCCCTCGAGCTTGAGCAGCAGGGTGTTGCTGGTGACGCCAGGCAGGCGCTGCAAACGGACCAGCGGGGTGTTGCCGACGCAATCGGCGATGGTGGGGTACTGCAAGGTCATGGCGTATTCGCAATCCGGACTGCGGGGGCGACTATCATACCGGCAAACGTTCGCAGGCCATATCACGCAAAGTGAGGGTCTTATGGCTTAACGATATAAGGCAGCGAATCAGCCTCGGGCGAAGGCGCTTCCATCACAACCGTAGCCCGCAGGCGCATGTTCAAACGCAGCCCACACCCGGTATTTTCCGCCCACAGCTGGCCGCCCTGACGCTGCACGGCGTTGCGCGCAATACTCAACCCCAGGCCAAAACCGCCATGGCCCGGGCGCGAGCCATCGAGGCGGGTAAAAGGATCGAAGATCCGCTGCAGATCGGCCTCGGCCACGCCAGGCCCTTCATCCTCCAGCCACAGCAACCAATGCTCGCCCTGGCGCTGGCCGTCCAGCAGCACACGACCGCCCGCGGGCGAATGGCGAATGGCATTGCGCAGAATGTTTTCCAGGGCCTGGGCCAGGGTATTGAGATTGCCCCGGACCCAGCACGAGGCGTCCAGCGCGCAATGCAGTTGCGTGGCGGACCAGGCGCTTTCGAAGCAGGCGTTTTCCGTGAGCATTTCCCACAGGGCCTGGATCTGGATGTCTTCCTCGGCCAGCGGTGCCCGCTCGGTGTCGAGCCAGGCCAGTTGCAAGGTGTCGTCCACCAGCCGCTGCATGCCATCGACTTCCCGCGCCAGCCGCTCGCGCAGTGCCGGCAGGCTCTGCTCGCCGTCACAGGCGACCCGCAGGCGACTCAGGGGCGTGCGCAATTCATGGGAAAGATCGCGCAGCAATTGTTGCTGCAAGGCCACCGTGCCCTGCAGGCGCTCGGACATCTGGTCGAACGCCCGGCCCAG
This sequence comes from Pseudomonas chlororaphis subsp. chlororaphis, assembly GCF_003945765.1. Lineage (NCBI taxonomy): Bacteria > Pseudomonadati > Pseudomonadota > Gammaproteobacteria > Pseudomonadales > Pseudomonadaceae > Pseudomonas > Pseudomonas chlororaphis. The sequence continues at coordinate 5,109,772 of NZ_CP027712.1, forward strand.
TTCACCCAACTCGTCCTGGCGACTGGTGGTCTGGCTCGACAGCCGCGCATTCAGTTGATCGGCGCGCCAGGCGTTGGCCTGTTCGCGCAGCTGGTTCAGCGGCACCACCAGCAGTCGATACAGCCCGACACACAGCAGCAGGGTGAACAGGCCAGGAATCACCCCATTGGTCAGCACCCGCCAGAACACCCGGTAGCGCCCGGGCATGAAGCGCTGGGGCAACTCGATCACCAGGCTGCCGGCGGACGGGTCGTTGGGAAACGCAATCTTCAGCCAGGGCAAGCCACGAGTATGCCGACTGACCGGCCAATCCAGGCCGCGCAGGAACGTCAGGTGCTGGCTCTCGGCTTCGCTCAGCGGATAACTGCTCAGCGATTGCAGGTCGCGGCCGATGACCCCGACCCAATGACGCTCGCGCTCGGCCATGCCCTGCAGCCAGGCATCGACCCCGGCGCTCTGCCCCTGGTTCCAGGCCTGTTCGGCTTCGGCGGCGTAGCCGGTCAGCGTGCCGCGGGCCTCGTCGGAAAGGAACAGGTTCTTCTGTTCCATGTAGCGGCCCCAGGACCAGCTCAGCCAGATCATCAGCAGGCAGAACGCGACCAACAGGCAGGCCAGCTTCCAGAACAGCGAATGCCTGCCGGGCAGCTCAGGCCATTTCATCGACGGCACTCAGCACATAGCCCTTGCCCCAGATCGTGCGCACTTCCCGCGCGACATAACCGACGGCCTTGAGTTTGCGGCGGATCTGGCTGATGTGCATGTCCAGGCTGCGATCATGGGGCGCATAGCCGCGCTGCAGCACATGCTGATAAAGGAAGGGTTTGCTCAGGACCTCGTCGCCGTTGCGGTTGAGCGTCTCCAGCAGGCGGTATTCGCTGCGGGTCAGCCCGGCCCACTGTTGCCCGTAATGCACGTCGCACAGCTCGTCGTCGAAACGCAGGCCCTGGGCTTCCTGCCGGAGCGGCGCCGGGGCCGGCCGGCGATCCAGGGCCACGCGCCGCAGGATGGCTTCGATCCGTACCCGCAGCTCGGCCATGCTGAAGGGCTTGGGCAGATAATCGTCGGCCCCCAGGCGAAAACCGCTGATGCGATCGGCCTCGGCCCCCAGCGCCGACATCAGCAGCACCGGCGTGGAATGGCTCTGGCGAAAATGGGTGAGCACCGTCAGCCCGTCCATCCCCGGCAGCAGGATGTCCATCAGCACCACATCGAAAGGTTGCTGGCGAGCCATCGTCAGGCCTTCCTGGCCGTTCTGGCACCAGGTGACATCAAACCCACAACGACCCAATTGCTCGTGCACGTAGGCACCGAGCACCAGGTCGTCTTCGATACTCAGGATCCGGGGATGGCCGACAGATACGGGATTCATTAGCTTCTGCAAGTAATTCTCAGTTGGGCAATTATTCAAGATTGTCCGCGGCCGGGCAACCGACACCGGTCGACAAAGCGCTCGCTAACCCGCGGCACCTGAGCGGTTCGACGGTTAATTTTGCGGAGATTGCGGCAAAGCAAATGGCTACACTGCGCAGGTGGTGCGCACCGGATGTGCGCAGGGTTCATTCAAAACGGCGTGGTAGCAGGAGAGTTGCGTGCTTAAGAAACTGGGGATCAAAGGCCGCGTGCTGTTACTGACCTTGCTGCCAACCAGCCTGATGGCGTTGGTGCTGGGCGGTTATTTCACCTGGATGCAGCAGTCGGACCTGCAAACCCAGCTTCTGCAACGCGGCGAAATGATCGCCGAGCAACTGGCGCCCCTGGTGGCACCGGCCCTGGCCCACAAGAACACCGCCCTGCTGGAACGCATAGCCACCCAGTCCCTGGAACAGCAGGACGTGCGCGCAGTGACCTTCCTCGCGCCCGACCGCACGCCCCTGGCCCATGCCGGCCCGAGCATGCTCAACCAGGCGCCGACCGGTAACGGCAGCCAGATGCTGCAACGCACCGGCAGCGATGCCACCCGCTATCTGCTGCCGGTGTTCGGCCGCCACCGCAACCTGGCCGGCGACCTGATTCCCGACGAGTCCGACCGCCTGCTCGGCTGGGTCGAGCTGGAGCTGTCCCATAACAGCATGCTGTTGCGCGGCTACCGCAGCCTGTTCGCCAGCCTGCTGCTGATTATCGCCGGGCTGATCTGCACCGGCCTGCTGGCGCTGCGCATGGGGCGCACCATCAACAACCCGCTGAGCCAGATCAAACATGCCGTTACCCAACTCAAGGACGGCAACCTGGAAACCCGCCTGCCCTTGCTCGGCAGCCAGGAGCTGGACGAACTGGCCTCAGGCATCAACCGCATGGCCGGCACCCTGCAGAATGCCCAGGAAGAACTGCAACACAGCATCGACCAGGCCACCGAGGACGTCCGGCAAAACCTGGAAACCATCGAGATCCAGAACATCGAACTGGACCTGGCGCGCAAGGAGGCCCTGGAGGCCAGCCGGATCAAGTCGGAATTCCTGGCCAACATGAGTCACGAGATCCGCACGCCGCTCAACGGTATTCTCGGTTTCACCCACCTGTTGCAGAAAAGCGAACTGACCCCGCGCCAGCTGGATTACCTGGGCACCATCGAAAAATCCGCCGACAGCCTGCTGGGGATCATCAACGAAATTCTCGACTTCTCGAAAATCGAAGCCGGCAAGCTGGTGCTCGACAGCATTCCGTTCAACCTGCGCGATCTGTTGCAGGACACCCTGACCATCCTCGCCCCGGCCGCCCACGCCAAGCAGCTGGAACTGGTCAGCCTGGTGTATCGCGATACCCCGCTGTCGCTGGTGGGCGACCCGCTGCGCCTCAAGCAGATCCTCACCAACCTGGTGAGCAACGCCATCAAGTTCACCCGCGAAGGCACTATCGTCGCCCGCGCCATGCTCGAAGAAGAACACGAAGACAGCGTGCAACTGCGCATCAGCATTCAGGACACCGGCATCGGCCTGTCGAACCAGGACGTGCGCGCCCTGTTCCAGGCCTTCAGCCAGGCCGACAACTCGTTGTCGCGCCAGCCTGGCGGTACCGGCCTGGGGCTGGTAATTTCCAAGCGCCTGATCGAACAGATGGGTGGCGAGATCGGTGTCGACAGCACGCCCGGCGAAGGTTCGGAGTTCTGGATCAGCCTGCGCCTGCCGAAAACCCGCGACGACGCCGAAGACCTGCCCGCCCCGCCGCTGCTCGGCAGGCGGATCGCGGTCCTGGAGAACCATGAGCTGGCGCGCCAGGCCCTGCAGCATCAACTCGAGGACTGCGGTCTGGAAGTGACGCCGTTCAATACCCTGGAAGCCCTGACCAACGGCGTGACCGGAGTGCACCAGACCGAACAGGCGATCGATCTGGCGGTGCTCGGCATCACCAGCAATGACATGCCGCCGGAACGCCTCAACCAGCACATCTGGGACCTCGAACACCTGGGCTGCAAAGTGCTGGTGCTGTGCCCGACCACCGAACAGACGCTGTTCCACCTGTCAGTGCCCAACCCTCACAGCCAGTTGCAGGCCAAACCAGCCTGCACCCGCAAACTGCGGCGCGCCCTGGCCGACCTGGTCAACCCCAAGGTGGTGCGCAACGAGCCGAGCGAACCGATCGCCAGTCGCCCGCCACGGGTGCTGTGTGTCGATGACAACCCGGCCAACCTGCTGCTGGTGCAGACCCTGCTCGAAGACATGGGCGCCAAGGTGCTCGCGGTCGACAGCGGCTATGCGGCAGTCAAGGCGGTGCAGAACGAATCATTCGACCTGGTGATGATGGACGTGCAGATGCCCGGCATGGACGGCCGCCAGAGCACCGAGGCGATTCGTCAGTGGGAGAGCGAACGCAACTGCACGCCGCTGCCGGTGATCGCCCTCACCGCCCACGCCATGGCCAACGAAAAACGCGCGCTGCTGCAAAGCGGCATGGACGACTACCTGACCAAGCCCATCAGTGAGCGGCAACTGGCTCAGGTGGTGCTGAAGTGGACCGGTCTGGCCCTGCGCAACCAGGGGCCGGAACGCACCGGCGAACCGTCCGGCAACGGCCTCGAGCTGCAAGTGCTGGATCACGACGAAGGTTTGCGCCTGGCCGCCGGCAAGGCGGACCTGGCCGCCGACATGCTGGCGATGCTCCTGGCCTCGCTGGAGGCCGACCGTGAAGCGATTCGCGCCGCCCGTGCCGCCAACGACCACAATGCGCTGATCGAACGGGTCCACCGTCTGCACGGGGCGACCCGCTACTGTGGGGTGCCGCAGTTGCGCGCCGCCTGCCAGCGCAGCGAAACCCTGCTCAAGCAGGAAGACGTCAAGGCCTTCGCCGCCCTCGACGAACTCGAACGGGCCATCAACCGCCTGGCCACGGAGGCCCGCATCAACGCCTGACCCAGGGCAACGACAGGTTTGCCCCGAAGGTTCATGCTCGGAGCAACCTCCTACAAGGACGACGCCATGCGCACGATTCTCTTCAGCAGCCAGAACTATGACCGCGACAGCTTCCTCGGCACCGATCTGCCGCCGGGCATCGAGCTACAGTTCCAGGCCGCGCGCCTGAGCCTGGACACCGCGGCCCTGGCGGAGCACCACGAAGTGGTCTGCGCCTTTATCAATGACGACCTGAGCGCCCCGGTGCTGGAGCAACTGGCCGCCGGCGGCACGCGCCTTATCGCGCTGCGCTCGGCCGGCTACAACCATGTCGACCTGGCCGCGGCCAAACGCCTGGGCCTGAGCGTGGTCCGGGTCCCGGCCTATTCTCCCCATGCCGTGGCCGAGCACGCCGTGGCCCTGATCCTGGCGCTGAACCGCCGCCTGCACCGCGCCTACAACCGCACCCGCGAAGGCGACTTCAGCCTGCACGGCCTGACCGGCTTCGACCTGGTGGGAAAAACCGTCGGCATCGTCGGCACCGGGCAGATCGGCGCCACCTTTGCCCGGATCATGGCCGGCTTCGGCTGCCAGTTGCTGGCCCACGATCCCTTCCCCAACCCGCAAGTCGAGGCCCTGGGCGCACGTTACCTGAGCCTGCCGGAGCTGCTGGCCCAGGCGCAGATCATCAGCCTGCACTGCCCGCTCACCGCCGACAGCAAACACCTGATCAACCGCCAGAGCCTGGCCCGGATGCAACCGGGCGCAATGCTGATCAACACCGGCCGCGGCGGCCTGGTGGATACCCCGGCACTGATCGAGGCCCTGAAGAACGGCCAACTGGGCTACCTGGGGCTGGATGTCTACGAAGAGGAGGCGCAGCTGTTCTTCGAGGACCGCTCCGACCTGCCGCTACAGGACGACGTGCTGGCGCGGCTGCTGACCTTCCCCAACGTGATTGTCACCGCCCACCAGGCCTTCCTCACCCGCGAGGCCCTGGCGGCGATCGCCGACACCACCTTGCACAACATCGCCGCCTGGGCCGCCGGCGCGCCCTGCAACCGGGTGGAAGGCTGAATCGACGGACCGGCGGTAAGCGAAGGTCATCTGCCTGCAACCTGAGATATCGGGGTGCGTGCTAGCATACGCGCCAGATTTGGAGGACCCATGGTCGAACACGATTTCCGCTACAGCCTGATGAACCCGCAACACACTCTGATCGAATGCCGCGCCCTGGTGCCCGGCCGCTATCAGGTCACCGGCAACGGTGGTTCCATCCGCAACGACGACGTGCTGATCGTCACCCTCAAGGGCAGCAAGGACCTATCGATGCGCCTGACGGTGGAAACCGTGCGGCACCTGATCAACCCGGTCGGCCAGTGGGTCGCCGTGGCCCGTGGTCCGGTATTCGGCGAGCTGGCGATCCATCAGTGGCAGGTCAACTGCGACAGCTGCGCGGCCGAGCTGAGCTTCGAGTTCGCGGTGGACGCCAAGCTGGGCAGCAAGGCGCAAAAGCCCGCGGCCAGCGCGCGGATCGCCGAGCTGGGCTGGATCAGCGAAGGGGAAAAACACCTGTGCCCGAAATGCCAGCGAGCCGCCCAATGAAACGCCTGGCGTTGATCGCCGCGTTCGGCGCCGGCCTGCTGGGTTGCGCGGCGGAGCCGGTGAAACTGCAGCAGGATCGCAGCTACATCCTGGAGTGGATCGGCGAGCGTCCGCTGATCGACTACAGCCACCTGACCATCACCCTCGGTGAAGACGGTCGCGCCTACGGTAACGGCGGCTGCAACCATTGGTTCGCGCCCTATACCCTGGAGGGCGACAAGCTCAGCTTCGGCAAGGTCGGCAGCACCCGCAAGCTGTGCGCGCCAGCCCTGATGGAGCAGGAACGACGCTTCCTGCAGGCGTTGGAAACCGTCCAGCGCTGGGACATTTCCCCAATCGAGCAAGTGCGCTTCTGGCCGGCCGAAGGCAAGCCGTTGCGCTGGTGGCTCGAGGAAGGTTGATACCGCCCCCTGTAGCCGCTGCCGCAGGCTGCGATAAGGTACGCAGGACCTTCAGCGATCCCGAGATCGCAACGGCCTTGCAGGCCGATCGCAGCCTGCGGCAGCGGCTACAGATCAATGCCCGCGCAGGGCTTCCAGCTTCGCCATCACGCCCGCCGCGGTCTGTTCGCCCATCAGTTGCTCACGCACCTTGCCCTGGTCATCGATGATGTAGGTCACCGGCAAGCCTTCGCTGCGTGGCAAGTCGAAAATCTCCGCCGGGTTCTGCGCCAGCACGGTGAACTTGATCCCCAGTTTTTCACTGGCGCTCTTCAGTTCTTCGCCCTGGACGTTATCGAAATTGACCCCCAGCACACTCACCGGCTGGCCCTTGAGCCCTTCGGCCAATGCATTGAGCTCGGGAATCTCGGTGCGGCACGGCCCACACCATTCGGCCCAGTAATTGAGCACCAGCCACTGCTTGTCCACGCGCTCGGCGGCGACTTTCCGGCCATATTGATCGACCCCGTAATCGTTACCGCAGCCGCTCAGCAACAAAGTGCCGATGATCGCCAATGCCGCTGCCAGTTGCCTTGCCATGCCTTGATCCTTGTATTGAAAAAAACCGTCAAACCCGCTTTCTCGTGCGCCCCATCGCCTCGCAAGGTTCAGGACTGCCCGTCGCACAGGTAGAATAGCCGCCACCTTACGCAAGATGCGACCCGCCCATGACCGATCTGACGCTTTATCACAACCCGCGCTGCTCGAAATCCCGCGGTGCGCTGGAACTGCTGGAAGCCCGTGGCCTGACCCCGACCGTGGTCCGCTACCTGGAAACCCCGCTCGATGCCGCCCAGCTGCAAAGCCTGCTGGGCAAGCTCGGGATCGGCGCCCGCCAGCTGCTGCGCACCGGCGAAGACGAGTACAAGACCCTCAACCTGGCCGACGCCAGCCTCAGCGAAGCGCAGCTGATCGCCGCCATCGCCGCGCACCCGAAACTCATGGAACGGCCGATTCTCGAAGTCGGCGACAAGGCCATCATCGGCCGGCCGCCGGAGAACGTGCTGGAGATCCTGCCTTGAGTACGCCGTACATCCTGGTTCTCTACTACAGCCGCAACGGCTCGACCAACGAGATGGCCCGGCAGATCGCCCGGGGCATCGAACAAGGTGGCATGGAAGCGCGCCTGCGCACCGTGCCGGCGATATCCGCCGACTGCGAGGCCGTGGCCCCGAGCATCCCGGAAGACGGCGCGCTGTACGCCAGCCTCGACGACCTGAAGCACTGCTCCGGCCTGGCTTTGGGCAGTCCGACCCGGTTCGGCAACATGGCCGCGCCGCTGAAGTACTTCCTCGACGGCACCAGCAACCTGTGGCTGACCGGCGCCCTGGTGGGCAAGCCGGCCGGGGTGTTCACCTCCACCGCCAGCCTGCACGGCGGCCAGGAAACCACCCTGCTGTCGATGATGCTGCCGCTGCTGCACCACGGCATGCTGATCACCGGCCTGCCCTACAGCGAGTCGGCCCTGCTGGAAACCCGTGGCGGTGGCACGCCTTACGGTGCCAGCCACCATGCCGGCGCCGATGGCAAGAGCCCGCTGAACGAGCACGAGGTCGCCCTCTGTCGCGCCCTGGGCCTGCGCCTGGCCAAGACTGCCCTGCAACTGGAGAGCAGCCGTGGCTAAAAAGCCGAAGATCCTGCCGGCCATCGAATGGCTGGAGCCGCGCGTACGCATCACCCGGGTGCTGAGCCTGATCTGCTTTTTCGGCCTGGTCGGCCTGCTCTGCGGCTACTACCTGTTCGTCGCCGACCTGCATGGCGCCCGGCCCTGGGTGATCCTGCTGATCGAACTGGTGCCGCTGCTGCTGATGGCGCCGGGCATGCTGGTGGGCAGCGCCCGCGGGCATTCCTGGATGTGCTTTGTGGTGAACCTGTATTTCATCAAGGGCGCGCTGGCCGCCTACGACCCGAACCGGCAACTGTTCGGCATCCTGGAGATGCTGGCCAGCCTGGCAGTGTTCTGCTCGGCCCTGCTCTACGTGCGCTGGCGCTTCCAGCTCAACCGCAAGCTGGCGGGCGAAGGCCAGGTCAGCGCCGCCTGACGGCCCGCTATCGCGGGCAGGCCTCGCTCCCACAGAACACCGAATGCTTCTGTAGGAGCGAGGCCTGCCCGCGATGAACCCAACCCAATTGCCGGATCAGTGATTGACCGTATACGCCAGCATCATCGAGATCTGGCACAGCGGCCGGCCACTTTCGGCGTGCCACTGGTTGAAGGCGCCCTGCACGGTGGCCAGGTCCTTGAGGCTGCTAGGTACCTTGTCGATGATCTGCTGCGCATTCAGCGCCGCCACCACGTCATAGGTCGGCACGAAGGTGTCCTTGCCGACCATTCGCAGAAAGCGCGGGGCCGACAGGCCGCCCAACTGGTGACCGTGCTTGGCCAGGTACTTCCACAGGCCGACGATGTCGGTCACCGGCCAGTCGGCGATCAAGGCGCCGAAACTGCCCTTCTCCTTTTCCACGTCGAGCACCATCTGCGCATTGCGCGGCACGCTCTTGAGCTTGCCCAGGTGGCGAATGATCCGCGTGTCCTGCATCAGCCGCTCGAGGTGCTCGGCGCCCATCAGCACCACTTTCTGTGGGTCGAAGCCAAAGAACACCTCTTCGAAGGCCGGCCACTTGGCGTCCACCAGGCTGTGCTTCAAGCCGGCGCGGAATACCCGCAGGGCCAGGGTCGAGAGGTAACGGTCATCGCTGATCTTGCGCAATTGCGCCGGGGTTTTCGGCACCGGCAGATGGGCTTCCAGCTCGGCCGCCGAACCGAAGCGGTTCAGACAGTATTCGTGCAGCCACTTGTAATCGCGCATGCCCTCTCCTAATGACGATAAAGAAACGGCGCTCAGAGGAGCGCCGTGATTCCACGATACAGAGCCGCGAGACGACTCAGAGGTTCACCACATTGACGAAACGCGAAGCCGCGGTTTCATCGATCTTCAGGCTGGTGAAGTCGAACAGGTTGCGGTCCGCCAGCTGCGACGGCACCACGTTCTGCAGGCCGCGGAAAATGCTTTCGGTACGGCCCGGGGTCTTGCGTTCCCATTCCTGGAGCATTTCCTTGACCACCTGGCGCTGCAGGTTTTCCTGGGAGCCGCAGAGGTTGCACGGGATGATCGGGAACTGCTTGAGGTCGGAATAGGCCTGGATGTCCTTCTCGCTGCAATAGGCCAGGGGGCGGATCACCACATTACGCCCGTCGTCGGCCCGCAGCTTGGGCGGCATGGCCTTGAGCGAGCCGTTGTAGAACATGTTGAGGAAGAAGGTCTCGACGATGTCGTCCCGGTGGTGACCCAGGGCCATCTTGGTCGCGCCGATCTCGTCGGCGAAGGTGTACAGGGTGCCGCGACGCAGGCGCGAGCACAGCGAACAGGTGGTCTTGCCTTCCGGTATCAGTTCCTTGACCACCGAATAGGTGTCCTTCTCGACGATGTGGTATTCCACGCCCAACGTCTCGAGGTAGGCCGGCAATACGTGCTCGGGGAACCCGGGCTGCTTCTGGTCCATGTTCACGGCGACGATGTCGAACTTGATCGGTGCAACCTTCTGCAGGTGCATCAGCACATCGAGCATGGTGTAGCTGTCCTTGCCGCCGGACAGGCAGACCATGACCTTGTCGCCGTCTTCGATCATGTTGAAGTCGGCGACCGCTTCCCCGGCCTGGCGGCGCAAGCGTTTCTGCAGTTTGTTCTGGTTGACCGTAAGAGTGCCCATGGCGCTTGAAATCCGCGGTGTGTGACGAAAAGCCGGTCATTTTACGCAAAAACTGCGCGCGGGCGAAGCGCCGGGCGCCAGTCGACCGATCAAATCGCCGAATGCGATTACCAGCCGCGCCGACAGCGCGATTTGCTCTAACACCCATGACCTTTGCAGGTCAGTCCTTTCTATACTGCGACATAAGGTCGCACACATATTCAGACCTTTACTTACTTGGCCGCTGGCCCGTAGGCGCTCCGTTGGGGGGCGATGGCAATAACAAAGGAGTGACTGACTATGATTCATCATGTCGTGGGACTCTTCACCCACCCCGATCAGGAATGGCGAGAAATACGTGGCGACGAAGAGGAAAGCATCAGCCACATGTACCTCACCCACACGCTGATTCTCGCGGCGATTCCGGCGATTTCGGCGTTTATCGGCACCACCCAGGTCGGTTGGGTCATCGGCAATCGGGCACCGGTCATGCTGACCATGGAAAGCGCGCTGTGGATGACCATCATGTCGTACCTGGCGATGCTGGGCGGGGTTGCGGTCATGGGTGCCTTCGTCCACTGGATGGCCCGCACCTACGACGCCAGCCCGAGCCTCGCGCGCTGCATCGCGTTCGCCACCTATACCGCGACGCCCCTGTTCATCGGTGGCCTGGCGGCGCTGTATCCGCACATGTGGCTCGGCATGATCGTCGGCACGGCCGCCATCTGCTACACCGTCTACCTGCTGTATGTCGGGTTGCCGACCTTCATGAACATTCCCTCGGACGAAGGTTTCCTGTTCTCAAGCTCCGTACTGGCCGTTGGGCTGGTGGTGCTGGTCGCGATCATGGCGTTCACCGTGATCGTCTGGGGTCTTGGCGTCGGCCCCGTTTACACCAACTGACGTCGCTCAAAAAACCAACACAATCTGCCAACACAGGCCGCCGCAAGGCGGCCTTCTAATCTGCGCAACGACCATTCGGCGCCTGGACGATTCGGAATGCATCGGCTTTGCGGCATACTCACCCGCTCTGGAGAGCCGTTAAGCATGCCCGAGCAACTCAATACCCGCGTCGAAGACTGTTTCCAACTCGCTGAATCCTTTTTCAAACGACCTTTCAAACGCCCGGTGGTCAGCCTCAAGTTGCGCGGCCAGAAAGCCGGTGTCGCCCACCTGCACGAGAACCTGCTGCGCTTCAACCCGCAGCTGTACCGGGAAAACACCGAAGACTTCCTCAAACAGACCGTGGCCCATGAAGTCGCGCACCTGATCGCCCACCAACTGTTCGGCGAGCGCATTCAGCCCCACGGCGAAGAATGGCAACTGATCATGCGCGGCGTGTACGAACTGCCGCCCAATCGCTGCCACACCTACGAGATACAGCGCCGCAGCGTGACCCGCTACATCTACCGCTGCCCCTGCGACAACGACTTTCCGTTTTCCGCCCAGCGCCATCGCCTGGTCACCCAGGGCCGACGCTATCTGTGTCGGCGTTGCCGGCACACCCTGGTGTTCAGCGGCGAGATGCGGGTGGAGTGAACCCGGCCCGGCGCCCTACAAGATGACCCGGCCCTGGCGCAGTTCGGCGATGCGCTGCACGCTGTAACCCAGCTCAGCCAGCACCTGGTCGCTATGGGCGCCCAGTTCCGCCCCGATATGCCGCGGCTCCGGCAGCCCCTGGGAAAACTTCAACGGACAGGCCATCTGCGCCTGGTAGCTGCCATCGCCACGCGGCACCTGGCTGACCAGTTGCCGCTCCTGCAACTGCGGATGCACCACCGCCTCCGCCAGGCCCAGCACCGGTTCGACGCAGGCGTCGACCCCAGCAAACAACTCGCAGAGCTTGGCAAAATCGTGCTTCTCGAACTCGACCTGCAAGGCCTGCTTGAGCGCCTGCTGTTGTTCCGGCTGCGGCGACAGCCCCTGGGCCGCCAGTTCCGGACGCCCCAGGGCCTTGCACAGCGCCTGCATGAACGGCGGCTCCAGGCTGCCCACCGACAGCCAGCGACCATCCCGACTGCGGTAATAGTCATAGAAGCTGCCGCCATTGAGCACCTGCTGCTCCGCCGCGGGCTCGATTCCGCACGCCAGGTAGCCGGCCCCGGCCATGGCGTTCAGGCTGAACACGCAATCGGTCATGCTCACGTCCAGGTGCTGCCCCAGGCCGCTGTGCTGGCGGGCAATCACCGCCGCCAGCAGGCCGATGACCCCATGCAGCGAACCGCCGGCGATGTCCGCCGCCTGGATGCCCAGGGGCAGCGGCCCGCTGTCCTTGCGCCCGGTGTAGCTGGCCAGGCCCGCCAGGGCCAGGTAATTGATGTCGTGGCCGGCGCGATCCCGGTACGGGCCGGTCTGGCCGTAACCGGTGATCGAGACATAGATCAGCTTCGGGTTCAGCGCCTTCAGCGCCTCGTAGCCCAGCCCCAGGCGCTCCATCACCCCGGGGCGGAACTGCTCCAGGACGATGTCGTATTCCAGCACCAGTTGGCGGATCACCTCCAGCGCCTCGGGCTGCTTGAGGTCCAGCGCCAGGCTGCGCTTATTGCGATTGAGGTAGGCATGGCTGGCGGAGACGCCCTGATCGTGGGGCGGCAGCACGCGCAGCAGGTCCATGCGGGTCGGCGATTCGATGCGCAGCACCTCGGCGCCCATGTCCGCCAGCAGCAAGGAGGCGAACGGCCCCGGCAGCAGCGTGGAGAAATCCAGTACCTTGAGTGACGCCAGTGGCCCTTGCATGAGCACCCTCCCTTGCCGATTGACTGCCCACAGAGTAGGCAGCGTCTCGAGGTCCGGCAATCACCGCAAGCGCCACCCGGGCTGACCGTTGCGCTCAAACTCCGGGCATGAAAAAACCCGCCGCAGCGGGTTTTTCATCGACGTGGTGAAGTTACTTCACGGACGTCGGGGTTGGGCCTTCGGCAACGCCCAGGTCATCTTCTTCGCGAGTGTCGCTGATAGCACGACCACCGGAAGCCAGCTCGGCCTGCAACTGGTCTTCGTCCAGCTCCTTGACCCACTTGGCGACCACTACGGTGGCTACCGCGTTACCCACCAGGTTGGTCAGCGCGCGGGCTTCGGACATGAAACGGTCGATACCCAGGATCAGCGCCAGGCCGGCCACCGGCAGATGCCCCACAGCCGACAGGGTCGCCGCCAGCACGATGAAGCCGCTACCGGTCACGCCCGCAGCACCTTTGGAAGACAGCAGCAGCACCAGCAGCAGGGTGATCTGGTGAGTGATGTCCATGTGGGTGTCGGTCGCCTGGGCGATGAACACGGCCGCCATGGTCAGGTAGATCGAAGTACCGTCGAGGTTGAAGGAGTAGCCGGTGGGGATCACCAGGCCCACTACCGATTTCTTCGCGCCGAGGCGTTCCATCTTGATCAGCATGCGTGGCAGGGCCGATTCCGAGGAGGAAGTACCCAGCACGATCAGCAGCTCTTCACGGATGTAGCGGATCAGCTTCAGCACGCTGAAACCGTGGGCGCGGCAGATGGCGCCCAGCACCACCAGCACGAACAGCACGCAGGTGATGTAGAAGCAGATCATCAGCTGGCCCAGCTGCACCAGCGAACCCACGCCATAGGCGCCGATGGTGAAGGCCATGGCACCCAGCGCACCGATCGGCGCGAGCTTCATGATCATGTTGATGATGTTGAACATCACATGGGCGAAACGGTCGATGAAGTCCAGCACCGGCTTGCCATAGGCACCCAGGCGGTGCAGGGCGAAACCGAAGATCACCGAGAACATCAGCACTTGCAGGATGTCGCCGTTGGCGAAGGCGCCGACGATGGTGTTCGGAATGACATTGAGGATGAAGCCGACGATGCTCTGGTCCTTGCCGGCGGTGACGTAGGCCGCCACTTTCGAGGCATCCAGAGTGGACACGTCGATGTGCATGCCGTTGCCCGGCTGCACCACGTTGACCACGACCAGGCCGATCAGCAGGGCGATGGTCGAAACGATTTCGAAGTACAGCAGCGCGTAGCCACCGGTCTTGCCCACCGATTTCATGTTCTGCATGCCCGCGATACCGCTGACGACCGTACAGAAGATGATGGGTGCGATGACCATCTTGATCAGTTTGATGAACCCGTCACCCAGGGGCTTGAGGGCCACACCGGTCTGCGGGTAGAAGTGACCGAGCAGGATGCCGATGGCGATGGCAACGATCACCTGGAAATACAGGGATTTGTACAGTGGCTGACGAGTCGTCATTGCAAAGTTCCTCAAGAGCACCGTTGCACACCATCCATCGATGCACACGACGCCTAAAGTGCGAACCCTCCTGCACTGGAGGGATTTGTTGTGTAGAGCTGCGGGGAACACCTTTCGTTGCTCCCTTCTCCTTACTCGCTATCGCAAAGCCCGTGCCAGCTTGCCCAGAATCCCTGAAGGTCTTTGGACATCAGGGTTTGCGCTAGCCTTCGCTCTCCCTGCCCCTACATGAAGTGGCGGATTTCCGCCCATCGCCCGACGCTCGTCCTACAATTTGGCGGATATCCGCCTTGCCTAGTCGTTGTCGGCTGTTAACATCCGCCACTTAATGGACGGATCAACCTTCATGCGCGAACGCACCATCGCCAGTCATTTCGCCCGCGCCGCCCTGGGCGGGGCGCGCCGGCGGGGCTACGACTATTCGGAGCTGCTGCAGACCCTGGGCATCAGCCTCGAACTGCTCAACGAACCCAAGGCCCGTATCGCCCCCGAGCAGTTCGCCAGCCTGCTGCAACAGCTCTGGCAAGTCCTGGACGACGAGTACCTGGGGTTTGGCGACGGCCCGAGCAAGCGCGGCACCTTCGCCATGATGTGCCACGCCCTGATCCACTGCAGCAACCTGGAAAAGGCCCTGCAGCGCGGCCTGCTGTTCTATAGCCTGTTCCCCCAGGCACCGCGGCTGAGCCTGACGCGCGAAGGGGACATGACCCGCCTGAGCCTGGACGACGCCGCGCTGTGGGACCCGGACCACTTTCTCAGCGAGAGCCTGCTGGTGATCTGGCATCGCCTCGGCAGTTGGTTGATCGGCCAGCGCATCCGCCTCGAGCAGGCCTGTTTCAGCTACCCGAAACCCGAGCACGGCAACGAATACGACCTGCTGTTCCCCTGCCCCCTGGTGTTTTCCCGCGACTGCAGCAGCCTGCTGTTCCACAGCCGCTACCTGAGCATGCCGCTGCTGCAGGACGAACGAACCCTCAAGCACTTTCTCGAGCGCTCCCCCGCCGACCTGCTGGCCCGCCCGGACGACGGCGACAGCCTGAGCAGCCAACTGCGCCGCCTGCTCAGCCGCGACAGCAACCATTGGCCGGACTTGGAAAGCATCGCCCAGCACCTGCACATCAGCCCACAGACCCTGCGCCGGCACTTGCGCGAAGAAGGTACGAGTTTTCAGGAATTGAAGGATCAGTTGCGGCGCGATATCGCCATCTACCACCTGCGTCGGGCCGACCTGTCGTTGCAACAGATCGCCGAGCAGACCGGCTTTTCCGAGCCATCGGCCTTTCACCGCGCGTTCAAGAAGTGGACCGGGCTGACCCCGGGCGCCTACCGCGCCCAGGAAACCTGAGCGCGCCGATCAAATCGCCGGGAAGTGAATGCGGAACGCCGCCCCGCCCAAGGTGGAATCGCCAAGGGTCAGTTGCGCGCCGTAGCTGTCGATGATGTCCTTGACCACCGCCAGGCCGATCCCCTGCCCCGGATGCTGGCGATCCAGCCGTTCGCCGCGCTGGAGAATCCGCGCCCGCTGGTCCGGCGGCACGCCCGGCCCATCGTCCTCGACACACAACTGCGCGCCGTGGAGGTCTTGGCGGACACTGATGCGCACCTCGCTCAGGCACAGGCGGTAGGCGTTCTCCAGCAGGTTGCCCAGCAATTCGAGCAAGGCTCCATGCTCGATCGGCACATAGCAGCGCTCCGGCAGATCGAACGAGACCCGCACCTGTTTGTCGCGATAGACCTTGTCGAGGGTGTCGCACAGGCTTTTCAGCACCGGGCGCAAGCGCACCTGGTGGCGCACCAGGCCGCTCTTGCGCAGGCTGGCGCGCTGCAGCTGGTAGCTGATCTGCTGGCTCATGCGTTCGATCTGGGTCTGCAGCACCCAGGCCTGTTCGCGGTCTTGAGGACGCAGGGCCATGTCCTCGCTGACCCCTTGCAACACCGTCAGCGGGGTCTTCAGGCTGTGGGCCAGGTCATCCAGGGAATCGCGATAACGGCTGCGTTGCTCGCGCTCGCTGTGCAGCAGGCGGTTCAACGAGCCGGTCAGGCGCAACAGTTCGCGTGGATGTTCTTCGCTGAGGCTTTGCCGGGTGCCACTCTCGATTTCGTCCAGCTCCTGGCTCAGCCGGCGCAATGCCTGCAAGCCCCAGGTCAGGCCGAGCCAGAGCAGCGCCAGGAGCACCAGCAACGCAGCGCCGAACCCGAGGTAGAGGTTTTCCCGCACTCCTTCCAGGGTCAGCTGGTACTCACGCACCGGCTGCAAGGCGACGATGCTGAACGCCGCGCTTTTACCGCCCAGCAGCTTGACCTCGACGTCGTAGACGAAAAACTCCTGGCCGTTGACCTCACGGATACGCGCGAACTCGTTGCCGCGCCCGTCATACCGTGGCTTGTAGTTGATGTTCTCTTCCTGGGTCGCCTTGGAGCGCCAGACCAGCCGCCCCTCCCGGTCGTAGATGTAACCCAGGAGACGGCTGTCGGTCAGGTTGAAGCGCTCGTCCGGCAGTTGCGCCGGCATTTGCAGGTGATTGTTCTCGACCCGGGCCGCCGAGATCAGCGTGGTCACGTCGGAGGCCAGGCGCTGCTCGATGGAATCCTGCAGCGCCAGGCTGAACGCGCCTTGCATGGCCGGCAACAACGCCAGCATGAACAGCACCGCCAGCGTCGTGGCCGCCAGCATCAGGCGCAGGCGTAACGATCGGATCATCGGCAGCGCTCGTTGAACAGGTAACCCAGGCCACGCACGGTATCGATGGGCTTGAAGCCCGATGGCCCTTCCAGCTTGCGCCGCAGGCGGCCGACCAGCACCTCGATCACGTTCGGATCGCGCTCGTCATCGTCCGGGTACAGCTGCTCCATCAGCCGGTCCTTGGCCACCACCTGCTGATGGTGGCGCATGAGGTACTCGAGAATCCGGTACTCATAGGCGGTCAACGCCAGCGGCTGTTCGTCGAGCGAAGCCTGCTTGCGATTGAGGTCGAGCAGCAGCGGGCCGGCGATGATGGTCGACTGGGTGAACCCGCTGGAGCGACGCAGCAGCGCATTCAGGCGTGCGTCCAGCTCCTCGAACTGGAAGGGCTTGACCACATAGTCGTCGGCGCCGGCGGCCAGCCCTTCGACCTTGTCCTGCCAGTTGCCGCGTGCCGTCAGGATCAGGATCGGAAACGCCTTGCCCCGCGAGCGCAGCTGGCGGATCAGGTCCAGCCCGCCCATGCCCGGCAAGCCCAGGTCGATCACCGCCAGATCATGGTTGAACTGCTCGGTCTGATACAGCGCCTCCTCGGCATTGGCCACGGACTCGACCACATGGCCGCTGTCCGTGAGGCGGGTTTGCAAGTGATGGCGCAGCAGCGCCTCATCTTCAACGACGAGCAGTTTCATGCAGCTCTCCCAGGCAAAATTCGACATCTCCAAGGGCGCTCAGGCGCCCTGATCGTATATATGGCAACGCCGGATCTTGCCTTGGCAGATCCGGCGCGCTCAGAACCAGGACAATATTTTAGAAAGCGTAGTTGGCCGACAGGTAGGTCTGGGCGCTGCTGGTCAGGCTCAGCGAACCCTGCTTGCTGCCACTGCGCTCGCTCATCTCGGTGCTGGCATTGCTGCGCAGGTAACGGTAACCCAGTTCGACCGAGGTGTTCTGTGAAACCTGCTGCAGGACACCGGCCTGCACGCCGACGGCATAACCGATATCGCTGTCGCGGCTGAAGCCTGGGGAATCCTGGGTCAGCTTGGTCAGGCCCGCGGTACCGCCGCCGAACAGCTTGGTGCTGCTGGTCACCGGCAGGAACACATCGTAGCTGCCGAGCAGGTTTTCCTGGCGCAGTTTAATGCCATTGTGCGAGCCGGAGACATTGTCGTAGGTGGCGTAGTAGCGGTGCTGGTCATTCTGCTGACCCAGGCGCACGCCCCAGGTGTTGTCCTTGCCGATCACACCGTCGGCGTTCGGGTTGTTCAGGTTGCTGTTGAGCAGGCTGGACTTCTTGACCTTGTCGCTGGTCTGGCCATAGGTAAGGCTGGCGAAGTTGCTGTCGGCGGCCTGGACGACAGCGCTGGCGCCGAGAACAGTGAAGGCCAGGATCATCTTCTTGAAAGTAGTCATGGGTGTTTCCTCATTCGCTATGTGTTTTTGGGTACGGGAGCCAGACTACCGACCCCGCCCTGAACTCCCCCTGAACACACTCTGAACCTCGGCTGAATCAAATCGACTAGGCTGTCTGGCAGTCTTTTAAAAGGAGAACGGACCATGCGCGCGCTTTTCGCTTGCTTGTTGTTGGCTTTCTGCGGCTTGAGCCAGGCAGCCATCAAGACCCAGGAAATCCCCTACCAGAGCCCCGACGGTACCCGGCTCATCGGCTACTACGCCTATGACGACGTGTTGAAAGGGCCACGCCCAGGAGTCGTGGTGGTGCATGAATGGTGGGGCCTGAACGACTACGCCAAACGCCGGGCCCGGGATCTCGCGGCCTTGGGCTACAGCGCCCTGGCCATCGATATGTACGGCGACGGCAAGAACACCGAGCACCCGAAAGACGCCATGGCCTTCATGCAGACCGCCTCGAAAGACAGTGCCGCCGCCAGCGCGCGCTTCAAGGCCGGGCTCGACCTGCTGAAGAAACAACCACAGACCGACCCGGCCAAGCTGGCCGCGATCGGCTACTGCTTCGGCGGCAAGGTGGTGCTGGACGCAGCGCGCCAGGGCCTGCCCCTGCTCGGCGTGGTGAGTTTCCATGGCGCCCTGGTCACCAGCACCCCGGCCACTCCCGGCAGCGTCAAGGCGAAAATCCTGGTGGAGCACGGCGCCCTCGACAGCATGGTCACCGCCGATAACGTCAGCGCCTTCAAGGCAGAAATGGACAAGGCCGGCGCCGACTACCGGTTCGTCAACCTCGAGGGCGCCAAGCACAGCTTCAGCAATCCGGATGCCGACCGCATGAGCCACGGCGAACATGGCGGGCTGGACATCGGCTACAGCAAGGCCGCCGATGAACGCTCATGGGCAGACATGCGAGAGTTCTTCAAAAAGCTGTTCGGCTGACCCCGCGTCGACCGCCCCGAGACTTCAATTCCCGGGGCGGCGGCATCGAGGCCGGTGCTTGCCAGGCTACCCTCCAGCCTTACAACCCGGCAAAATGCCTGGCATGAATCTCATCCCCACCCTCCCCGCCTGCTGCACCCCACTCGACGACCAGTGGCCGCTGCCCGACGCCCTGCCGGACGTCGTCCTGCTCGGCACCCATTTCGATGCCTCGCGCCTGGCCAGCGATGACTTCCAGCTCAGCGCCATCGAGCCGCCCGCGAGCATTCAACGTTCGGTGGCGAAACGGCAGGCCGAGTTTCTCGCCGGGCGTTTCTGCGCCCGCGCCGCCCTGCAACGCCTGGACGGCCTGGACTGCATTCCGCCGATCGGCGAGGACCGGGCGCCAATCTGGCCGACGCACATCAGCGGCTCGATCACCCACAGCACCGGGCGTGCCGCGGCAATTGTCGCGCGCAAGGAGCATTGGCGCGGGCTGGGCATGGACCTGGAGAACCTGCTCAACAGCGAACGGGCGGAACGCCTGGCGGGGGAAATCCTCATCCCGACCGAAATGCAGCGCATGGCCGCCGCCCCGCGGGAACAACTGGCGCTCTGGGTCACCCTGACCTTTTCGGTGAAGGAAAGCCTGTTCAAGGCGCTGTACCCGATCGTCCGGCAACGCTTCTATTTCGAACACGCCGAAGTGCTGGAGTGGACGGCCAGCGGCCAGGTTCGCCTGCGCCTGCTGACCGACCTGTCCAACGAATGGCGCAATGGCAGTGAACTGGATGCGCAATTCGCCCAGCAGGACGGGCAACTGCTGAGCCTGGTCAGCATCCGGGCTTGATGCCCGGACGAACCTGAGCGCAAGCCCTCAACCTTTATCCTGATGCCGTGGCCAGCTCAGGCTGAAGCAAGCGCCGCCGAGGGTCTTGCTCCTGCTGATCAACGCCCGGCCGTCGTGCCAGTGAATGATCCGCCGCACGATCGACAACCCCAGGCCGTGCCCACCCGAAGCGCGGGTACGGCTGTCATCCAGGCGCAGGAACGGGGTGAAGATCCGCTCCCAGGCGCTTTCCGGAACCCCCGGACCATCGTCCTCGACATCGACCCGGCAACGCATCTGCCCCACCTGGTAACTGACCAGCACCTGCGACTCGGCGTGGCGCATGGCGTTGCTCACCAGGTTCTGCAACGCCCGATGCAGGTAGCGCGGCTCGGCCTCGACCCAGGCGCCATCGCAATCCGCCGCGGACAGGCACGAACCACGCTGCACCTTGACCTGCGCCCGCAACGGCGCCAGCTCGCTGATCACCTGGTTGATCAGCGCGTCCAGGTCGATGCGCTGGAAGTTCAGCGCTGGCGAACCCTGCTCCAGCCGCGCATAGGTGAGCATTTCGTCCACCAGCCGGTCGAGGTCCTGGATATCGTTGTCCATGCCCTCCATGTACTTGTCCCGGGCCTGTGGGGTGGTCGCCGAGCCGATCATCTCCAGGCCAAAGCGCAGGCGCGCCACTGGCGTGCGCAACTCATGGGACACCGCACGCACCAGCTCGCGCTGGATCGCCAGCAAGCGCTGCAAATGCTCGGCCATGCCGTTGAAGGCCGCCGCCAACCGTCCCACCGAGTCGGCGCCACCGGCCGGCACCCGGGCTTCCAGGCTGCCCTTGGCAATACGCGTGGCCGCCGACTCAAGGCCACGCAAGCGTCGCTCCAGCTGGCGTACCAATAAATAGACGATCAGGCCGATCAGGCTCAGGCCCAGCACCGCGATCAACACCAGCCATTGCGGCGGGTAGGGATTCATCTGGTACAGCGGGCCGATTTCCAGCACCCAGGGCGTGCCCACCATCCCTGCGAACACACGGATCGAATCACCGCCCTTGCCCAGCGCCATCACCGTATCGCCCTCGGCAACCCGGCGACGCTGGTCCTCGTCCATGTCCGCGTCGTCCTGGGTGACCAGGTGCATGTCGAAGCCAAAGCCTTTGTTCTTTTTCAGTGCCGCCAGGCGTTCCGGCTGCTCGGCCACCGGAAAGCGCACCAGCTCGTCGGCCAGCAGATAGATAGTCGCCCGCGCCAGTTGCTCGCTGATCTGCTGCACTTCACCGGTCAGCAACAATTGCTCAGGTTCGCTGACCAGACGGTAGACCCGTGCCGCGTAAGGCCCGGTCTGCTCCACCAGGGCCTGGCCGCGCAGCACGCGGTTGCGCTGCCCGAGGTCGAGACCGGTCTGGGTGAAGGTTTGCAGGGTCAGCGGAATGCCCAACAGGCGCTCCCACACCGCCAGGGCTCGACGGCGCTCGATCTCGCTCATGGGTTGCAGGTTGTCGGCCATCAGCGAGAACGTGCCGTGGGCCAGGCGCTCGCGGTATTGCTCGCTGCGCACCTGATTGAGCAGGTGCAGCGCCAGTACGCCCAACAGCGCCACCAGAATCAGGGCGGCGCACATGCCGCCGTAGATGCGCAGGAATATGGAGTTCACGGCGACAGGTCGGCAGCGGCTTCAGGGACGAACAGATAACCCTTGCTGCGGATGGTCTTGATCAGCCGCGGGTGCTCCGGATCGTCGCCGATTTTCGGACGGATCCGCGAAATGCGCACATCAATGGAGCGGTCCTGGCCGTCATAGCCGATGCCGCGCAGGGCGGTGAAGATTTCCTCGCGGGACAGAATGCGCCCGGCGTTGGCCACCAGCAGCCAGAGCAGGTCGAACTCGGCGCTGGTCAACTCGATCCCGGCCTCGTGCAGCCAGGCCTCGCGCAAGGCGCTGTCCACCACCAGCGGGCCGAATTGCAGGCGCCGGGATTTCTCCGGCGCGCTGCTTTCCACGGGTTCGCTGCGCCGCAGCAGGGCCTGGATCCTGGCCAGCAACAGCCGCGGACGGACCGGCTTGCACACGTAATCGTCGGCACCGGTGTCCAGCCCCAGTATCTGGTCCATGTCGTCGGTGCGCGCGGTCAGCATCAGGATCGGCCCGTCGTAGCGATCGCGGACCTTGCGGCAAATGCTCAGGCCATCCTCGCCGGGCAGCATCAGGTCGAGGATCACCAGATCGGGTTGTTCGGCAATGATCCGCGCCGTGGCCAGGGCGCCATTACCTTCGATGGCGACACGCAATCCATTGCTCTGCAGATATTCACAGGTCAACTCGGCCAGTCGCTGATCGTCCTCGACGATCAATATCTGCCACGCTTCTTGCTCCACGGTGACCTCTGCTTGCCAGATACGGGCTCAGGAAGAATCCGCCCGTCTTTTTGTAATGTGAGATGGATAAAACAATGTCTGGAAGGCCCGATTGTAGCAACGGCAAAGGCCGTGAACACAAGGCGCTGAATGCGCTCGGTAAAGGCGTTTTTTTGTGATAGGGTTCGCGCCCGCAAAAATCCGCCCCGGGCAGTTTTACAGGGTAAAAAACAGTGACAAACGGTAGGATCCAGCCCTGCTGCGGCCTGCGTGAGGCTTACCTGCTTCATACACAATTTACGCACAACCTTATCCACAGGCTGTACGTTGCAATCACCCCCAAAAACGCATTATCTTGTAGCTCGGCCGCAAAAAAACCCTACATCTAGGGTTTCAGGCCAAAAACCAAACACAAATCAGACAAGAAACTCAAGCGCTTTTCTTGCACTCGTTTGGTGGAACCAATCGGATTTTCAGAAGCCAAACCGCGCGTGCGGATGGCTGCGGTTTTCCAGCCCACGGCGAGGAAAACGGTACGGGTGTTGCAGTACATGACTGTCACCCACCAGGAATACGGTCACGAGCCACTGGCTCGCGACCTATGACTTCGGCATGGAAGCGGCGCCAACAGCCCCCCTTCCTGAACTGTCCCGAAGTCGTTATGCCCGGCGTGCGCCGGTTGTAGTGCTTCAGGACGGAACGGTGGGCACCCAAAGGGTGCCCAAACAAACATAGAGAACGTGGAGACACCCATGCAAACCGACACAACTCGCGAGAACCCGCAGGCCAAAGCGCCGCAGGCTGCCGATTCCAACCTGGATCTGTCTGCCACCGCGCCTGGCCAACTGCGAGTGATCAAGCGTAACGGCACTGTCGTTCCTTACACCGATGACAAAATCACCGTCGCCATCACCAAAGCGTTTCTCGCAGTTGAAGGCGGCACCGCTGCCGCTTCGTCGCGAATCCACGACACCGTCGCTCGCCTGACCGAGCAGGTCACCGCCACCTTCAAGCGTCGCATGCCTTCGGGCGGCACCATCCATATCGAAGAGATCCAGGACCAGGTCGAACTGGCCCTGATGCGCGCCGGCGAGCAGAAAGTTGCCCGCGACTACGTGATCTACCGTGACTCGCGCGCCAAAGAGCGCGCCACCCGCACCCCAGGCGAAGAGCCGGTGCAGGCTCACCCGTCGATCCGCATCACCCGTACCGACGGCAGCTTCGCGCCTCTGGACATGGGCCGCCTGAACACCATCGTCACCGAAGCCTGCGAAGGCCTGGAAGAAGTCGACGGCGACCTGATCCAGCGCGAAACCCTGAAGAACCTCTACGACGGCGTAGCGCTCAAGGACGTCAACACCGCCCTGGTGATGACCGCGCGCACCCTGGTTGAGCGCGAGCCGAACTACTCGTTCGTGACCGCCCGCCTGCTGATGGACACCCTGCGCGCCGAAGGCCTGAGCTTCCTGGAAGTGGCCGAGAGCGCCACTCACCACGAAATGGCCGACCTGTACGCCAAGGCACTGCCGGCCTATGTCGCCAAAGGTATCGAGTTCGAACTGCTGAACCCTGTGCTGGCCGAATTCGACCTGGAGAAACTCGGCAAGGCGATCAACCACGAGCGCGACCAGCAGTTCACCTACCTGGGCCTGCAGACCCTGTACGACCGTTACTTTATCCACAAGGATGGCGTGCGCTTCGAACTGCCACAGGTCTTCTTCATGCGCGTGGCCATGGGCCTGGCAATCGAAGAAAAACAACGCGAAGACCGTGCCATCGAGTTCTACAACCTGTTGTCGTCCTTCGACTACATGGCTTCGACTCCGACCCTGTTCAACGCCGGCACCCTACGTCCACAGCTGTCGAGCTGCTACCTGACCACCGTGCCGGACGACCTGTCGGGCATCTACGGCGCCATCCACGACAACGCCATGCTGTCGAAATTCGCCGGCGGCCTGGGCAACGACTGGACTCCGGTGCGTGCGCTGGGCTCCTACATCAAGGGCACCAACGGCAAGTCCCAGGGCGTCGTGCCGTTCCTGAAAGTGGTGAACGACACCGCGGTAGCCGTGAACCAGGGTGGCAAGCGCAAAGGCGCTGTGTGTGCCTACCTGGAAACCTGGCACATGGACATCGAAGAGTTCATCGAGCTGCGCAAGAACACCGGTGACGATCGTCGTCGTACCCACGACATGAACACCGCCAACTGGATTCCCGACCTGTTCATGAAGCGCGTCTTCGACGACGGCAAGTGGACCCTGTTCTCGCCATCGGAAGTGCCGGACCTGCACGACCTGACCGGCAAGGCCTTCGAAGAGCGCTACGAGTACTACGAAGCCCTGTGCGAATACGGCAAGATCAAGCTGTTCAAGACCATCCAGGCCAAAGACCTGTGGCGCAAGATGCTGTCCATGCTGTTCGAAACCGGCCACCCTTGGCTGACCTTCAAGGACCCGTGCAACCTGCGCAGCCCGCAGCAGCACGTGGGCGTGGTCCACAGCTCGAACCTGTGCACCGAGATCACCTTGAACACCAACAAGGACGAGATCGCCGTTTGCAACCTCGGCTCGATCAACCTGCCGAACCACATCGTCGACGGCAAGCTGGA
Source organism: Pseudomonas chlororaphis subsp. chlororaphis (assembly GCF_003945765.1). NCBI lineage: Bacteria > Pseudomonadati > Pseudomonadota > Gammaproteobacteria > Pseudomonadales > Pseudomonadaceae > Pseudomonas > Pseudomonas chlororaphis. Next base: position 5,134,859 of record NZ_CP027712.1, read on the forward strand.
CACCGCCAAGCTGCAACGCACCGTGAACACCGCTGTACGCATGCTCGATAACGTGATCGACATCAACTACTACTCGGTACCGCAGGCGAAGAACTCCAACTTCAAGCACCGTCCGGTCGGCCTGGGGATCATGGGCTTCCAGGACGCGCTGTACCTGCAGCACATCCCTTACGGTTCCGATGCCGCTGTCGACTTCGCCGACAAGTCCATGGAAGCGGTGAGTTTCTACGCGATCCAGGCTTCCTGCGACCTGGCCGACGAGCGTGGCGCCTACGAGACGTTCCAGGGTTCGCTGTGGTCCAAAGGCATCCTGCCGCTGGATTCGCAACAGATCCTGATCGAGTCCCGTGGCCAGAAGTACATCGATGTCGACCTGAACGAAACCCTGGACTGGGCACCAGTGCGCGCCCGTGTACAGAAAGGTATTCGCAACTCCAACATCATGGCCATCGCACCGACCGCAACCATCGCCAACATCACCGGCGTGTCGCAGTCGATCGAACCGACCTACCAGAACCTGTATGTGAAATCGAACCTGTCGGGCGAATTCACTGTGATCAACCCGTACCTAGTTCGCGACCTCAAGGCTCGTGGCCTGTGGGACTCGGTCATGATCAACGACCTGAAGTACTACGACGGTTCCGTGCAGCAGATCGAGCGCATCCCGCAAGAACTCAAGGAGCTCTACGCGACTGCCTTCGAAGTGGAAACCAAGTGGATCGTCGACGCCGCCAGCCGTCGCCAGAAGTGGATCGACCAGGCTCAGTCGCTGAACCTGTACATCGCCGGCGCTTCGGGCAAGAAGCTCGACGTGACCTACCGCATGGCTTGGTACCGTGGTCTGAAAACCACTTACTACCTCCGTGCCCTGGCCGCGACCAGCACCGAGAAGTCGACCATCAACACCGGCAAGCTGAACGCTGTTTCCAGCGGCGGCAACCACGGTGACGACTCGGTCCTGGCGGCTCCAGCCGGTCCTGCTCCAGTGCCGAAGGCTTGCGCCATCGACGAGCCGGATTGCGAAGCTTGCCAATAAGCTGAGCCGATAGGCGCCTCCCGGCGCTTATCCGAACCCCCGACAGGCCCTGCCTGCCGGGGGTTTTCTTTGGCCTGGGGAAAAGCCGCCCTATCCGTCCTCCGCAGCCGCTACCGGCTGCCCCCACCTGAGCGTCATGACTCATCGCGAGCAAGCTTCGCCCCTACAGAAGCAGATTGCGGTGAATGAATCTTGCGGGTACAAAAAAGCCCCTGCAGTGAGGGGCTTTTTTTCGAGCGCTGTCAGCCAGCCATTATCAGGTCATCTGAATAATGGTCTGCATGATGGTGCTCTGGGTGGAGATGGTCTTGGCGTTCGCCTGGTAGTTGCTCTGGGCCTTGATCAGGTCCACCAGCTCGTTGGTCAGGTTGACGTTCGACTCTTCCAGGGAGTTGGACACGATCGAACCCAGGGTGCCGGTTTGTGGAGCATCGTAACCCGGTACGCCCGAAGCGTAGGTTTCTCTCCAGCTGGTGCCGCCTACCGGCTGCAAACCTTGTTCATTGGTGAAGCTGGCCAGGGAGATCTGGCCGATGGCCTTGTTCTGGCTGTTGCTGAAGTTGGCGAACAGGGTACCGGTGCCGTCGATGGTCAGGTTGGTGATCTGGCCAGTGGCGTAGCCGTCCTGCACCGGCAGCGAACGCGCGGTATCGGCGTTGAACTGCGTGGTGCTGGTCATGGAGATGGTTACGCCGCCAGCATTGGCGCTGGCACCGTTGGCCTTCCACGTACCGTTGGTCACAGTGCCAGGCACCCAACCCGCCAGGGTCAGGTTGTTGCCCGGATTAGGTGTAGTAGCAGGCGGAGTGATGACCGAAACCAGTTTGCCGGCGGAGTCGAAATTCATGGTCGATGCGACTGGAGCCGTAGCGCCGGTGGTGGTCGGAGCGGAGCCATCGAGGTTACGACCATCGACCAGGGTGTAGGTCTTCCAGGTGTTGGCACCGGTTTTCACCATGTACTGGTCCAGCTTGTGCTCGTTGCCCTGGCTGTCATAGATCGGTGTGCTGAACTGCTTGGTGTAGGTTTCCACCTTGGTCGGATCGAAGGCAAAACCTGTCACACTCTGGTCAATGACCGGCGCGGTGGAGTTCAGGTTGATGGTCGAGGACACCGAACTGGTGGCCTTCGGCGACAGGTTCGAGGTGTCGATACGCAGGTCGGTCAGCACGCCGTTGACGATCTTGCCATTGGCATCGACCGCATAGCCTTGCAGGCGGGCAGTGCCATCGGTGTTGGTGATGTAGCCGTCCTTGTCAGTCTTGAAGGTACCGGCGCGGGTGTAGGTCAGCGAGCCGTTGTCGCTCAGCACGAAGAAACCCGAACCCTGGATACCCATGTCCAGTACGTTGCCGGTGTTGTTCACGTCGCCCTGGCCGAACTGCTGGGAAACGTTGGCCAGGCGCACGCCATTACCTATGGTCTTGCTACCGGTGCCCAATTTGGTGGCCGAGTAGACGTCGGCGAACTCGGCACGGGACGATTTGAAGCCGGTGGTTGCCACGTTGGCGATGTTGTTGCCGGTCACGTCCAGTTGCTTGTTGGCAGCATAGAGACCGCTAAGGCCGATATTAAAAGACATATTCCACTCCTTGTGCCGCGTTAGTCGGCTCTAGATACCAATGGTTTGAACTTTGGAGAGCGCCACGGGGCTGCTCAGTCCCGCGAGGTTCAACATCAGCTCACCGCCGGTCTGGCTGATGGTGACGCTGTTGACCGTCGCCGGCAGGTAGGTGACCAGGTCGGTCGCCTTGCCATCGATCTTTGTGCTGGCCTTGAAGGTGTAATTGCCCGGATCGGCCTTGGTGCCGTCGGTCTTGGTACCGTCCCAGACAAAGCTGGTACTGCCGGCCTTCTGGCTTCCCAGGTCGAGGGTCTTGACCGTCTTGCCATCCTTGTCGGTGATGGTCACGGTGACGCCGCTGACTCCGGTAGGCACTGTCACCGAACCGGTCATGCTCTTGGTGGTGTCGACCTGAGTGGTACCGGTCTGGACGATCACCGAACGACCCACCAGGGACGAAGCCTGCAGGGCCTGGGACGACTTGTAGTTGCCAGTGATGGAGTTCACCGAGGTATTGAGGGTGGTGATCCCTTCCAGGGTGGAGAACTGCGCCAACTGGGCAACGAACGCGCTGTTGTCCTGTGGGTCCAGCGGGTTCTGGTTTTTCAGCTGGGTCACCAGCAACTTCAGGAACGCGTCCTTGCCCAGCTCATTTTTGCCCTTGACGCTATTGGTGGCCGCGGCCAAGCCGTCATTGCTGGTGGTCGGGGTTTTCTTCGAGGAGTTCGCAAGGATCTCCTTGAGCGTCAGGCCACTGGTGGTATCGGTAACACTCATCTGAGTCGCCCCTTATCACTGACCGAGGGTCAGGACCTTCTGCATCATGGTTTTGGCGGTGTTCATCATTTCCGCGTTGGTCTGGAACGAGCGGCTGGCGGAAATCATGTCGGCCATTTCTTCCACCACGTTGACGTTGGGGTAGTAGACATACCCCTTGGCGTCGGCGGCCGGATGGTTAGGCTCGTAACGCGCCTCGAGGTTGCTCTGGTCCTCGACCACACCCAGCACCTGAACGCCCTGACCGGCCGCGTCCTGATTCTGGAACAGCGACTCGCTGCCGCCGCTTTGCGCGCCCTGGAACATGGTGGCGAACACCGGGTGGCGCGCACGGTAGGTCTGGTCGATGCTCGAGGAGACTGTCTCGGCGTTGGCGATGTTACTGGCGACGGTGTTCAAGCGAGTGGTCTGGGCACTCATGCCACTACCGGCAATATTGAAAACACTGGCGAGGGACATGGATTACTCTCCGCGCAGGGCTGACACCAGCCCTTTGAATTTGCTGTTGAGCAGCGTGAAGCTGGCCTGGAAGTTCACCGAGTTCTCGGCGTAGTTCGACTGTTCCAGTTGGGCATCCACGGTGTTCTGGTCGATCGACGGCTGCATCGGTGTGCGGTACAGCAGCGATTCGTCGCCGCTGCCCAGGCCTTCAGCTTCGATATGCCGGCTGTTGGTCATGTTCAGGGCAAAGGTGCCATTCTTGGCTTTCTCGTTCTGCTCGGCGAGCACGGCAGAGAAGTCCAGATCCCGAGCCTTGTAGTTCGGGGTGTCGGCGTTGGCGATGTTGTTGGCCAGCACCTCGGCACGCTTGGCGCGAAAACCAAGAGCCTGCTCATGAATGCCGAGCGCTTTATCGAAGCTGATGCTCATGTCGGGAAACCTTCGACCAGATTTTTCGTAAACGGGATAAAGCAAGCCGCGTGCCAAGTGCTAAAAGCCCGTAAATCAAGGCTTTGCCGGCAGCGGCAAAGCGGCAATGCCAGAAAAGCGGCAAGGCATTTCCGCGAAACGTCAGCAAAGCGGCAATGCAGCGGTTGCCGCCTCTTCTGCGCTGGCAAAATCGCAGGCACAAAAAAAGAGGCCCGAAGGCCTCTTTTTTCAACAACGACAATCTTACTTCGCCTGGTAAATGATCCCAGGGCTGCACTGGACCATCTGGTAGTGGTCGGGCAATCCATTGAGCGCCTCGGAAGCCCCGAGAAACAGGTAACCACCCGGCTTCAGGGTGCTGTGAATGCGCATCAGGATGTCCTTCTTCACCTCGGCGGAGAAGTAGATCAGCACATTGCGGCAGAACACGACATCGAATTTGCCCAGGCTGGCATAGCTGTCCAGCAGGTTGAACGAGCGGAACTCGACCCGGCTCTTGATCGGCGCCTTGACCACCCAGCGCCCCGGCCCCTTGGGATCGAAATAGCGCTGCAGGCGATCGGCCGACAAACCGCGACCGATCGCCAGGCTGTCGTACTCGCCGGTCTTGCAGTTGTTCAGCATGGTCCCGGACAGGTCGGTGGCAACGATCTGCACCCCCATCTTCAGTTGCCCCATGTTGGTCTTCTCGAACTCGTCGATCGACATGGACAACGAATAGGGTTCCTGCCCCGAGGAACAGGCCGCCGACCAGATGCGCAAGCGCTGGTTGGGGCTGGCCTTGATCGCCTCCGGCAAGACCTTGTTCTTCAACACCTCGAATGGATAGGTATCGCGAAACCACAGGGTTTCGTTGGTGGTCATGGCGTCGACCACCATCTCTCGCAAACCGCTGCGCGGCTGGGACTGAATGCGCTGAACCAGCTCCCCGAGGGACTTGATGCCTTGCTGTTCCATCAGTTTGTTGAGACGGCTCGACACCAGATATTGCTTGTTCTCACCCAGCAAGATCCCACAGGCTTTTTCCAGGAACACCCGGAACTGTTCGAAATCCAAATTACCCGTAGACAATGATGCCGCCTCTTAAATCGTGTGACCGCCAGGGATGGATATCCCTAGCTGTTATCTGCTGCTTTGATCCGGTCGACAACCCGGGATGCCAGGTCATCAGGACGAAACTTGGCAAGGAAGTCATCGGCACCGACCTTCTTCACCATCGCCTGATTGAATACACCTGACAACGAAGTATGCAGGATGATATGCAGCTTTTGCATGCGTGGATCGTTGCGTATTTCGGCCGTGAGGGTGTAGCCGTCCATCTCCGGCATCTCGATGTCGGAGATCATCATCAGAAACTCTTCTTCAGGTTTCTTGCCCTCGTCGACCAGCTTGCGCAGGTAATCCAGCGCCTGTCGGCCGTCGTTCAAGGCCACCACCTCGACCCCCACGGTCTGCAAGCAACGCGTGACCTGCTTGCGCGCCACCGACGAGTCATCGACCGTCAGTACCCGCAGTGAAACAGCCTTGTGCTGAGTCTCGACATCCACCACACCGACCGAAATGGTCTCGGGCGTCGGCGCGACCTCGGCCAGCACCTTCTCGACGTCGATGATTTCCACCAACTGATTGTCGACCCGCGTCACCGCCGTCAGGTAGTGATCGCGCCCCGTCCCCTTGGGTGGCGGATGGATCTCCTCCCAGTTCATGTTGACGATGCGCTCGACCGACCGCACCAGAAACCCCTGGGTCTTGGTGTTGTACTCAGTGATGATGACAAAGGGGTTGCTCAGATCCTGCAACCCGCCTGAACCGGTGGCCATCGCCAGGTCCAGGATCGGAATGGTCGCCCCACGAATATTCGCGACACCGCACACCACAGGACTGGATTTGGGCATCAACGTCAGTTTGGGGCATTGCAGCACCTCCCGAACCTTGAACACGTTGATCCCATAGAGCTGCTGCCCGTCGAGACGGAACAACAACAGCTCAAGGCGATTCTGCCCTACCAGTTGCGTGCGCTGGTTCACCGAATCCATTACACCAGCCATGCCCAGACTCCCCAAAGCTTAAGTTCCGACGCGCGCTCATCGCTAAACGGCACGGCGCTTGCTTTTTAACTGTTATGAACGCCAAAACGACATTTTCCCGACGCCTGACATCAAACTACCGCAGATTGCTGTACGGGCTGTCGGCTTTGTTTTTTTTAAACCCTGGCCATCCTGCCGTTGCTGACTCGGTAACCCTGCCTGATCTACTTATCGGCGTCACTCAGGGGTTTCTTGAATTCACCGTAGAAGACTATTTAGCCACCAGTCAAACGCCTGGGCGCTACGAGATCCAAGTCAATCAACTCGACCCGCGGCTGCGCATGCCGCACTGCGACAAGGAATTGACAGCGACCCTGGAAAGCCCGGCGCAACCGCTGGGACGCGTGACCGTTCGCGTCCGTTGCGACGGCGCCTCGCCCTGGACCGTATTCGTGCCCGCCCAGGTCAAGCTGTTCCGCGAGGTGGTGACCACCACGCGGCCACTCAAGCGCGCCGGCATCATCAGCCCCGAAGACGTGATGCTGCGCGAGCGCGATATCGGCCAGATCAACCAGGGCTATCTGACTTCAGTGGACCAGGCCATTGGGCAGAAGCTTGTCCGACCAATGGTCGCCGACCAGCTCGTCACCCTGGTTCACCTGGAACAGGCGGAAGTGGTACGCAAGGGCGATCAGGTGGTGATCTCTGCTCGTAGCGGCACGCTGAACGTGAAAATGCCCGGCGAAGCCTTGTCCAATGGCGGCATGAGCGAGCAGATACGGGTCAAGAACCTCAATTCACAACGGGTCATCAAAGCGCGGATCACCGCGCCGGGACAGGTGGAAGTCGCCATGTAGACGACTGGCGCTGTGCACTGTTGCCCCCTAAACTGTGGCCCATGCAGGGCAACAGCGGCGCGTGCGGGCTTATCGATATTTGAGCCTAAAGTTTTCCGGCGTATTGCCGAAAACAAGTCAAGCGTCCAAATACCCAGAGGTTTTTTTACCATGGTCATCGATTTCAGCCGTTTAAACAGCTCTCCCTCACTCACCGGCAGCACGCGCACCAGCGCCAGCAAGGAAACCGGCGACGCCGACAAATCCGCGCCGCTGAACACTCCGGCCGAACAGGCCAGCACCAGCGGGGAGTCGGTACACCTCAGTAATGAGGCTCAACAGTTGCAGAAGATCACTGACAAGCTGCGCGACCAGCCTGCCGTCGACAACGCCCGCGTGGCCGAGTTGAAGCAAGCGATTGCCGATGGCAGCTATAAAGTCGACAGCAACCGTGTAGCCAGCAAACTGCTTAATTTCGAAGCCCAGCGCTAGCCAATAAGGCCTGCGCCAGTTTTTTGGACGCTTAAAACCCAAGGCCATACATGCACGACACTAATTTGCTGCAACTGATCACCGACGACTTTGCTCCAGCTCAACAATTGCTGGAATTGCTGCGCACCGAATCCCTAGCCCTGCACGGTCGCGACATGCCGCTGCTGGAAGAGATTCTCGCGCAGAAGCAAGCCCTGATCATTTTGCTCGAGCAGCATGGCCGCAAACGCAGCGAACTCCTCGCCAGCCTGAACCTTCCTGCCAGCCGCGCCGGCCTGGAACAGTTGGCCAGCCACTCCTCGATCGGCGACCAGTTACTGGCCCAGAGTGACGTGCTGACCCAAATGCTTGCCGATTGCCAGGCGGCGAACGAACTCAACGGTCGCTCGATCCAGGTTCAACAGGCCACCACCGCCAATCAATTGAAAATCCTCACCGGTGGCGAGCCTCCAGCCCTCTATGATGCCCGTGGCTCAACCGCCAAGCTTGCCAAGCCTCGCCCGCTTAGCCAGGCTTGACCCCAGAGATGAGCGCGCCCTATCAAGTCGCGGAACATGCTGGCAAAATGCTGGCTCTTGCGTGTAGTCGTATTTTGTCTGGAGATTGATGAACCGTGTTCAATGCCGTAAACGCAGAAGATGCGCCGCAGCCACCCAAGGTGCTGACCACCCCCTTGGAAATCAACTCCACGCTGCGCTTGCTGCAAGACAGCCATGACCCGCTGATCATCACTTTCCATGAACGCAGCCAGCGCTTTCAAAGCTATCTGGTCGAGATCGATCGTGACAGCAACATGATTGCCCTGGACGAAATGATCCCCCGCGATGGCGAACGCTTCATGCTCGCCGGCGAACCGTTTCGCGTCGAAGGCTTTCACGAAGGCGTGCGCATCGCCTGGGAAAGCAATGGTATCCCGACTATCGACGAATCCAATGGTGGGCGATGCTACCGCGGCACCCTGCCAGACGAAGTGGTCTATCACCAGCGCCGCAATGCCTTTCGCGCAGCCCTGAAGCTGGCCCAGCTGGTCAACATCGAACTGGGCGGCGAAAAACTCAAGGCGCCGATCGCCGGCAAGCTGCTGGATATCTCCGCCACCGGCTGCAAGCTGCGCTTCGAGGGCGACATCTCCAGCCGCCTGCAACTGGGCCAGGTCTACGAGCGCTTTATCGCCGCCCTGCCCTTCGGCAGCATGACTGCGCCAGTGGAACTGCGTTACCTGCACCACGAAGAGAAGATCGACACAACTTTCGCCGGTGTGCGCTTTCACAACATGAGCGGCCTGGTTCAACGCCAGGTCGAGCGCTTTGTCTATCAGCTGCAACGCGAAGCCCGGCGCTTCGACAAAGACGACCTCTGAGATTCGAGCGTCGATAAAAACGGGCAGTCCCTTGCGGGGCTGCCCGTTTTGCGTTTCTAGGGCCTGGCCCCACTGAACTGATCCGGCCCTGGTTCATCCGGCTTCACTAGCGGCTCCTCAGCCTCAACCTCATCCGTGGCCGGCGTCTCGACCGGAGGCTCGGCTTCCGGTGCGCTGGTCTGTTGCATCTGATCTTGCACCACTTGCTCATCGACCCGCGGATCGAGCGCGGCCACCAATGGCGAACTGGACATGCTGTCCGGCATCGCCACGTGGTGCAGCGGCGCATCATCGACCTGATGCAGGTTAGTCACAGCTTTCGGCCGGATACGCCAGACCAGTACCAGGGCAAAGAAACTGAAGAACGCATAGAGCATCTGGCTGCCGAACAACTTCATCAGCACCCCCGCCACCAAAGGCCCGACACTGGCCCCGACGCCATAGGTCACCAACAGCATCGCGGTCAGCGAGACCCGCCGATCGCCTTCGACATGGTCGTTGGAGAACGCCACCGCCAGCGGATACAGACAGAACTGCACCAGCGAACAAAGGAACCCCAGGGCGAACAGCACCTCCAGTGGTACCTGGGGCAGAATCGCCAACGGCAAGGCCACGACCGCCAGGAAGCAGGCAAAGCAGCGAATCAGCAGGGCCCGGTCATAACGGTCGGACAGCCATCCCAATGGCCACTGCACCACCAGCCCGGCAAAAATGCAGCTCCCCATGAACAGGCCGACCTGTTCGGTACTCAAGCCCTGCTGGGAGGCATACAGCGGTGCCAGGCCATAGAACGAACCGACAATCAGCCCCGACCCGAGCACCGTGCTCAACGACTGCGGAACGCGCTTGATAAAAAATCGCGGTTCCATGGGCGCCGGATGCAAAGGCGCCGGGTGAATACGCCGGGTCATGGCCACCGGTACCAGGCACAGGGCAAAACACAGGGCCACCAGCATCAGCAACTCAAGCCCGAGGGCCGGATGCATGACCAGAATCAACTGCCCCAGGACCAGCCCCAGATACGAGGCGATCATGTAGCCGCTGAACACCAGCCCGCGCTGCTTGGCATCGGCCTGCTCGTTGAGCCAGCTTTCGATGACCATGTACTGGCACATCATGCCCAGCCCGACGATCATCCGCAGCACCAGCCAGGCCGGCAACCAGTCCACCAGGCCATGCCCCAGCACCGCCGCACCGACGATCCCGGCACAGGTGGCGTAGGCACGGATATGGCCGACCCGGGCAATCAGGCGGTGACCGATTTTCCCGCCCAGCACCAGGCCGAAATAGTTGGCCGCCATCAAGGCCCCCACCCATAACCCGTCGACATGATCGGCGGCCAGGCGCAACGCCAGGTAGGTACTGAGTAAGCCCGAGCCGATCAACATCATCAGCGAGGCGAAATAAAGCGCTCGAAAGGATTTCCAGATTTGGCGCATCGGCGTTCCGAGCGGCTCCTTGAATTGAGTGTCGGGCCATCTGGACGATAGCCCGACTGCGACGGTTCGGTTAAGCCTGGGCCGCTAAGACGCGCCGCTCCCAGGGAGTTATTTCATCAAAGAAACTGGTCAACTCCATGGTCTTCGAAGCGACGTAACCTTCGACGAACTCATTGCCGAACAATTCCTTGGCCAACTGGCTACGTTTCAGACGCTCAAGAGCGGCATGCAAGGTACAAGGCAGAGATAAACTGTCCGGCACGGCAAACTCACCCTGAATCGCCGACGTCGGTTCCAGCTCGTTTTCGATACCGTGCAAACCTGCCGCCAGGCTCGCGGCGATCGCCAGATACGGGTTGGCATCGGCGCCCGGCAAGCGGTTCTCGACCCGCCGCGCCACCGGCGAACTGGCCGGAATGCGCAGGCCTGCCGCCCGATTGTCATGGGACCAGCAGGCATTGTTCGGCGACGCGTAAGGATGGCACAGGCGCTGGTAGGAATTGACGTTCGGTGCGAACAGCGCAGTGAAATCCGCCATCCCCGCCTGCAGCCCGCCAATGAAGTGGCGGAACATCGCGGTCGGCTCTCCGGCCTCATCACTGAACACGTTACGCCCGCTGGCCGAGTCCACCAGGCTCTGGTGAATATGCATCGAACTGCCCGGCGTGCGCGCCAGCGGCTTGGCCATGCACACCACGGTCAGGCCATGCTTGAGCGCCACTTCCTTGAGCAGGTGCTTGAACAGGAATGTCTGGTCGGCCAGCAACAGCGGATCACCGTGCAGCAGATTGATCTCGAACTGGCTGACGCCCATTTCATGCATGAAGGTATCGCGCGGCAAGCCCAATGCCGCCATGCAGGCATAGACCTCACTGAAGAACGGCCGCAAACCGTTGTTGGAACTGACGCTGAACGCCGAATGCCCATCCTCGCGACGACCGTCCAGGCCAAGGGGCGGCTGGAAGGGTTGGGTCGGGTCGGTATTGGGAGCAAACACGAAAAATTCCAGCTCGGTCGCCACCACCGGCGCCAGGCCGCGAGCGGCGTACCGCGCGATGACCTCTTTGAGCTGGCCCCGGGTGGAAAGACGCGAGCTTTCACCGCTCAACTCGTCCGCATCGCAAATCGCCAGCGCACGTGGCTGCGAACTCCAGGGCAGGCGATGAATCTGTTGCGGGTCGGCAGTGAGCGCCAGGTCGCCGTCGTCACTGCCGTAAAAACGCGCGGGAGGATACCCCCCCATGATGCATTGCAACAGCACCCCACGGGCCATCTGCAGACGCCGCCCTTCGAGGAAACCCTCGGCGGTCATCACCTTGCCCCGTGGCACGCCGTTCAGATCCGGAGTGACACATTCAATCTCGTCAATGCCCGTCAATCGCTGAGCGAGTGAACTGCGGCCATCGGTTGTCATGACTCAATCCTTGTTGTTGTACGAGCCGAGAACGGCGACCCGTACAAAATAGGCTCCGGCTGTTCGGAATATCAAGCTGGGACACTCGAAATACCCGGATAAACAACCATCATCCGGCATGCCTTCGCAAGGAGCGTTCTCAAGGAACTTGTCACAAAACACAAGCCAGCTTGCCGAGCTGATGATTTATCGGCCTGCCACGCCCGCCCTATGATTTTTTCGCCCCCGCCAACTCGCTTGGCTGGGCTCGGCTGGTGAGCCATGCGTAAGGCCCCCTGCTGACCAGCCCGGCCGCCGTGCCGTCCATCGAAACCCATTGACAGCGCTTACCCAGGGAGCAGCCACATGCCGCTCCCATTCGCCACAGGAGCTCCACCATGCCCAATGATTTTCCCCAACCCGTGGACGCAGCGCTGGTGCCACGCTTCGCCGGGATTCCGAGCTTCATGCGCCTGCCGGTCTTTGATGACCCGGCCCAGGTGCAGATCGCCCTGGTCGGAGTGCCCTGGGACGGCGGCACCACCAACCGCGCCGGCGCCAGGCATGGCCCGCGAGAAGTGCGCAACCTCTCCAGCCTGATGCGCAAGGTGCACCATGTCAGCCGTATCGCCCCCTATGACCTGGTGCGCATCGGCGATCTCGGCGACGCTCCCGTCAACCCCATCGACCTGCTGGACTCGCTGTCGCGCATAGAAGCCTTTTTCCGCGACTTGCACGAGGCCGGTGCCGTGCCGCTGGCCGTTGGCGGCGACCACCTGGTGACCTTGCCGATCTTTCGCGCCCTGGCCCGCCAGCGGCCAATCGGCATGGTGCATTTCGACGCTCATTCCGATACCAACGACCGCTATTTCGGCAACAATCCCTACACCCACGGCACACCGTTCCGTCGTGCCGTGGAGGAAGGCCTGCTGGACCCGCGACGCACCGTGCAGATCGGTATCCGTGGCTCGGTCTATTCGGCCGATGACGAGGCCTTCGCTGCCGAGACCGGCATCCGCGTGATCCATATGGAAGAGTTTGCCGAGATCGGCGTCGCCGCCACCCTGGCCGAGGTCCGACGCGTGGTCGGTGACGGCCCGACCTATGTCAGCTTCGATGTCGACGTGCTGGATCCGGCCTTCGCCCCCGGCACCGGTACCCCGGAAATCGGCGGCATGACCACCCTGGAGGCCCAGCAGTTGATCCGTGGCCTGCGCGGCCTGAACCTGATCGGAGCCGATGTGGTGGAAGTGTCGCCGCCCTTCGACGTCGGCGGCGCCACGGCGCTGGTGGGGGCGACCATGATGTTCGAGCTGATGTGCCTGCTGGCCGAATCCATCGCCTCTCGCCGCTGACTCGCAGATCCGCACCGGTGTAGGCTTTGCCCATCCCCTTGCCGCGCCTGATGGAGGCCAATGTGCTGGGCAGCCTATCCGATATCGACCTGCGCATGCTGCGGGTCTTTTGCACCATAGTCGACGCCGGTGGTTTCACCGCGGCCCAGGCCAGGCTCAATACCAGCCTGTCGCGCCTGAGCGTGGTGGTACGCGATCTCGAGGAACGCCTGGGCTGCTCACTGTGCCGACGCGGTAGCAGTGGCTTCCAATTGACCGAGGAAGGCCTGGAACTGTTCGATGCTGCGCAGTTGCTGTTTCGCGACATCGAGCGCTTTCGGCAGCAGGCCAACCAACTCGGCGGGCCGGCACGCGACCATCTGCAGATCGGCAATGTCGACAGCATGCTCAGCCTGTCCTATGCGCCATTGCCCCTGGCCATCAACCTGTTCCGCCAGCGGCTGCCGGAAGTCCGCCTGGGCCTGCACATACTGCGTCCCGACGAGCTTGAACAGGCCGTGCTCGACGAGCGCCTGCACCTGGCCATCGGAGCCTTCCACCACCAGCTCTCCGGGCTGCGCTACCAGCCGCTGTTCGAGGAGGAACAAAACCTCTATTGCGCTGCTGGGCACCCGCTGTTTCAACGCAGCGACACTGACCTGACCCTGGAAGAAATATGCAACACACCCTATGTCGGCCGTGGCTACATGGCTGAGAACCAACGCCCCCATGGCCTGTATTTTTTGCAGAGCGCCACCGTCTACACCATGGAAGCGATTGCCACCCTGGTGTTTTCCGACAGCTATCTGGGTTACCTGCCCAGCCACTATGCCGCCAACTGGGTGGCCAGGGGCCAAATGCGCGCCCTGTTACCGCAGCGCCTGGCCTATCGTTCGACCTTTCACTGCATCACCCGTCAGGGCCAGGAGCCGAAAGCCGCCCTGACCTGCTTTCTACAGGCCCTGGAGCAAGCGCAACAGCAGCTGGCTCAGGGCAGGTAGAGGCTGAACACACCGCCGCCCAAAGGCCCGCCGTTGCGAATCTCGGTACGTCCGCAGACACCGTTGCGCTGATGCAGCGCGGCAATGCGCCCGGCGAAGTACAACCCCAGGCCGGTGCTGCCGCTGCTGTGATTGATGCCTTGCACGTAGTCGGCCTGGTTATCGATCATCGGCTGCGGATAACCCTCGCCATCGTCATTGATCGTCAGCACCGTCTGCCCGCCTTCATCGTGCACGCTGACCAGCAACGCATGGCGCGCATAACGAATGGCGTTGTTGATGCAGTTGTCCAGCACCGAGGCGATCAATTCCCGATCGAAGAACCCCAGGGGGGTCAAGGGATCGACTTCATAGGTCGCGGCAATGCCACGACTGGCGAACACATCCTGATGGCTGACCAGTTGCGCCTCGATGAAGTCATCCAGTTCGTGGTAACCCGGCTGCACCGGCAACTGGTTGACCCCCAGTTTGTAGAGCCCCAGCAGTTGCACCAGCATGCCGTTGAGATGGGCAAACTCGAACTCCATCACGCCCTGCTCCGGCGTGCCCTGGTGCGCCTGCGGCAGTGCCGCCAGCCACTGGGCATGGGCCTGCATGAGCAGGGTCAGGGAGTTCTTCATGTCGTGCACGGTAGAGGCGATCACCGTGGAAAAGTCGAGAGCCTGTTCGTGGGTATTCATTCGCCAAACGCCTTGCTTCGCAGCTTCTGATAACGCGGATAACGCGCGTCGGTATCGGGCATCAGGCCGACCATTTTCAGGCAGGTCCGGCACTCATCCAGCAGTGCCGTGTCCTGGGTGATGTCGGTGCCGTGCAATAGCGACTGCGCCATGTTCAGGGCAATACTGATGTTCTTCGGTTGCATGGCCAGGGCCCGACGGAACAGATCCCGGGCTTCACCCAACGCGCCGGCCTTGTAGCTGCGCACGCCTTGACGGTTCATGTCCGCCGCCGCGTTGGCAGAGTTGAGAATCGCCGGGTCATCGGTGAGCTTGGCAATGCCTTCCATCACCTTCGGGTCGTCGCCGTAGATTTCCGCACAGTTTTTCAGCATCGATGCACCGGCATCGGCCTGTCCCAGCATCTGCAGTTGCTTGGCCACCAGCAACGCCGCTTCCGGGCTCATGAACTGCTCCATCCCGTCCAGACGCAGCATCGCCTGCTCGGTGAGTTTTTCCGCCGTTTCAGCATCGTTGAGCAACAGGCTGGTGGCCTTCATCAGGCGCGCGCGAATCTGCAGCCCCGGATCGCTGGGGTTTTCCTTGGCCACCGCACTCAGGGTGCTGTTGATTTCCAGGCGCGTGCGGGTATCCAGGCCCCTCTCGCTGCCCTTGCTGATCAACGCATGGGCCAGGCCAAGGTTGCTTTCCGGATCCTTGAAACGCGATTGCGCGCCTTGCGATACCGCCTGGCGATAGGCCTTGGATGCGGTCTCGAAGTCTTCGTTGGTCATCGCCAGCTTGCCCAGCAGCGCTTGCCGGCGCACGGCCAGTGGCGACAGGCGCACCGCCTCCTCCAGCACACTCTGGGCGCGCTTGGAATCACCCTCGGCGAGCAACACATCGGCCATGCCATCGTAGAGCGCCGGCATCATCGGAAACGCCTTCAAGGCCTTTTCATAGATGGCCTTGGCCTGGGTCACCTGGCCACGCTTGAACAGCAGACGCCCCAGGCCGACATAGGCCCACGGCAACGGGCGATCCGCCAGGATGCTCTCGTACAACCGCTCCAGCGCCTCGTTCTGATTCATGTCACGCAAGGCATCGGCCCGGTAACGCAGGCACAACGGCGCATAACGCGGATCCTGCTTGCACAGGGCGATGCAGGCATTGAGCACCTCGAGCGGCTTGCCGCGATCGAGCGCCTGCAGGATCGGCTTGAGCAACGACTTGCGCTGCTGCAGCCGCTCCAGTCGCTGAGCCAGGCTGGAGCGGTTGAAAGGCTTGGTCAGATAGGCGTCCGGCTCGTGCTCGAGGGCGCTGAGCACCATCGACTGGCTGGTCTCGGCGGTGACCATGAGAAACACGCTTTCATGGCTGATCAGCTTGTCGGTCATCAGGTCTTCGAGCACCTGCTGACCATTCTTCTTGCCGTCGCCCAGGTGGTAATCCTGCAGGATGAAGTCATAACGCTTTTGCGCGCACATGCGCAGCGCCTGCTCGCCTGTATCGGCAGTGTCTACGTCCTTGACGCCCAGCTCACGCAGCATGGACCGGATAGAACTGCGGAAATCCGAGAAATCATCGACGATCAAAAAGCTTTTTTGGTGGTACGCCAGCATCGAAGATTCCAGACCCGTAAAAAAGATGAAGTCCGAGGCAACAGCAGGACACGCTCAAGGTCGTCACCCTTGTTGCCCCCGGACAACGATAATGGCCACAGGCCATCAATGCATTCTACATCAACCCACAATGGCGCCCGCCCGCTCTCGCCGGACACTCGGTCCATGGCCCCGCCATTTGACCTGCAACAACATCCATGGGGTTATCGGCCGATTCTGGCGTTCCCTTATAGATAGTTGCCAAAAGCATTCGATATCCTTGCTCGCGCCGCCCGCCAGCTCCGGTTGCGGCAAACTCCATCGGGAATATCAGCCGCGCGGCATCAACTTTAAGCCAGCCACGCCGATACCTTGCAGACAGACAGCAACAGTCAAAACGAGCGCAACATGCAAACCTGTATCCAAAACCTCATCGACCAGGGCGCCCATATCTTCGGCGAGATCCTGGACGCTGACCGCACGCAGGCGCTGTACCGCGAAATGATCGCCGCACGGGCCTTCGGGGCCGGGCTGTTCATGGACGAGGCTGAATACCTGGCCCAGGAAAACCACCTCAACGCCAACCCGAACAAGACCTTCAACTTCCTCAATGGCTTCGAGTCGCAGTTGCAGTTCATCGAGCAGGACCCGCGCCTCACTGCGGTCCTCGATGAAGTGCTCGGCGCCGACTATGAGGTGGTGATCAAGAAAGCGGTGTGCGGCGTACCGGATTCGTGGCTGCCGGACTGGGTGCGGGAAAAGATCCGCGATGTGAATGTGGCGAACCTGGGGCCCTATATCAAAAAACCCTTTCGCGACATCACCTACTTTCGCGGGATCGACTTCCACCAGGACATCATCGATTGGCCCCAGGGCCGGGTGGAACTCGACCCCTCGACCTTTCTGACCCTATATGTTTACCTGCACGACGTCACCGAAAACGACTCGCCCCTGCACCTGATGCCCGGCACTCACCGCTTTGGCGCCACGCTGTTCCCGCATCGACTGGAACATCAGGAGCACGACCAGTGGACCTACGCCGACGATCATGGACAGCAGATGCCCTGCCAGGATTACCGGCTGACCGGCGGGCCGGGTTACGTTGGGCTCTGGCATAACTGCACCTTGCATGGCACACGGCCGGTGGCCAACGAGTCGGAGCAGTTCCGCCTGTCGCTGCGTTATCTGCTGGGCAAGTCCCGAGGCAATACCGGCAAGACCGCGATCGACACCATCAACGGTGCGATCCAGGGTGAGTTGCAACCGGTAAGGACCCGACGCGACCTGAACGCCAAGGGTATCGCCCAGATCAAGGGCAACATCATCAATAACAATGGCTAGCGTCACCGCCTTTACCGAGCGGGCGAACCGCTCGGGTGACGATCTACCACCGGCAGCACCAGCAAGACGAGGTCAATGTGTCGACAGGGTTTGGACAAAAAGCGCGGGTGCTGATATTCGGCACCGGCGCCGGCGGCATCAATTTCTACAAGTACAACCGCCGCCGCTACCGGGTGATCGGCTTCGTCGATAACAACCAGCAGAAGCAGGGCCAGCATCTGTTCGGCAAGTTGATCCACGCCCCTCAGCAACTGAGCGCGCTGGTTTTCGACAAGATCATCATCGCCAGCGATTACTATAGCGAGATCTACCCGCAGCTCACCGACATGCTGGCGATCGATGAACAACGGATCGAAGTGTTCCATGGCGCACAGATCAGCTCGCAACTCCCATGGTTCCAGCGCATAGGCAAACGCCTGGAGCAACTGGGCTATGAACGCATGTGCAAGCAGCCGGGACTGATCAGCGACCTGCTGTATCGCCTGCTTTTTCGACGCCAGGATACCCGGCGCCTGGCCTTGCGCTGGCTGGATGAAAGCGCCGAGCACAAGGTCCATGTGTTTCGCCCGAGCCAACCGGGAAGCAGCCAGCCGCCACGGTTCGTCCATCAATCGACACCGGCGATCACCCTGGAATTACCCGAGGTCGCCCTCTACCACTTGCGCCAGGGGCAGGTCTGTTCGGTGTCCCGTTCGGTGATACTGCCAAATGGGCAATTGGTGGTGGAGCGAGTGCCCACGACAAAATCCTCGCAGGCCGACTATAGTGCTGCGCACCTGCTCTACCACGGCCAGCGCCTGGCCCTGGTTAGGACCGGCAAACCCATCGAGCTGGAAAAAGGCCTGCTGATCAGCGGCTGTAACGAGCAGAACTATTACCACTGGACGGTAGAAGTCTTGTCTCAACTGCAATTCGTGGCCGAACTGCCGCCGCAATATGCGGACTATCCACTGCTGATCTCCAAGAGCAGCCAGAACATTCCCTCGATCAAGGCCCTGATCGAGGCGATTGGCGTTGACCGCCCGCTGGTACTCTTGGACAACATCACCAGCTATCAGGTGGCCGACCTGCTGCTGATCAGCGCGCCCAACAACATGATCCCGAACTTCAAAGGCGTGGCACAGAACAGTGCCAGCAGCGGCTTCGCACGCCCGGAATCGATCCACTTCCTGCGGGAAAAAGCCCTGCGTCTGGCCCATGACATCCCCACCGGCGAACTCCCCAAGCGAGTATTCCTGGCCCGCAAAGGTTTTCTCCGGCACTACAACCAGGCCGAAATCCTCAAGCTGCTGGAACCCTATGGGTTTACCTGCGTGTACATGGAGGAACAGGACATCAGCCATCAGGTGGCGATCATGGCCAATGCCGAAGTCATAGTCGGCCCCACCGGCGCGGCCTGGACCAATCTGATTTTCGCCTCGAAAAACACCCGCGCGCTGTGCTGGATGGCCGAGGAATATGGGCAGCTGTCGTGTTTTTCCAACCTGGCGGCGATCGTCGGCGTGGAAATGGACTACATCGCTTACCGGGTAGGCTCGACCGACTCCCGAGAACTGTATTACCGGAATTATCGGGTCGACGCCAAGAGCGTTGAAAACTGGCTGCAACAGCATTTGTCGAAACGGCTCGAAGGGGAGACGCGATGAAGATTCACATTCTGCCGCTGCAGACCCACGGCGATGACCGTGGTTCGCTGATCGCCCTGGAAGAAGGGAAAAACATCCCCTTCCCGGTGAAGCGGGTGTACTACATGTTCAATACCGGTGAAGGGGTTCGCCGCGGCTACCACGCCCATAAGACCCTCAAGCAGGTGGCCATCGCCGTACGCGGCTCGTGCCGTTTCCTGCTGGACGACGGTCGGGAAAAAATCGACATCACCCTGGACAATCCTTGCCAGGGCCTGCTGATCGAATCCTTTATCTGGCGTGAAATGTATGACTTCTCCCCAGACTGTGTGCTGATGGTCCTGGCCGATCAACTCTACGAAGAAGGCGACTATGTTCGAGACTATGCCCAGTTCATGGACATGCTCGGACAATGACTCAAATGATGAATATTCCGTTTCTGGATTTGAAAGGCATCAATCACGAATATGCCGATCAGCTCAAAGCCGCTTGCAGCCGTGTTATCGACTCCGGCTGGTACCTGATGGGGCGTGAGCTTGAGCAATTCGAGGCCGCGTTCGCCGATTACTGCGGCAGCCGGCATGCCATCGGCGTCGCTAACGGCCTGGATGCCCTGACCCTGATCCTGCGCGCCTGGAAAGAGCAAGGCCGGCTGCAGGCCGGTGATGAAGTGATAGTGCAGAGCAACACCTTTATCGCCACCATCTCGGCCATTCTGGAAAACGATCTGGCGCCGATCCTGGTGGATGTGGACCCGACTACCCACAATCTGGAGATCGAAGCCGTCGAACGGGCCATCTCGGAAAAAACCCGGGTGATCCTGCCGGTGCATCTTTATGGGCAGCTGTCGCCGATGCCGCAGATCATGGCGCTGGCCCACAAGCATGGCCTGCTGGTGCTCGAAGATGCCGCCCAGGCCCATGGCGCCGAGCTGGCCGGGCGCAAGGCCGGCAACTGGGGCAATGCCGCAGCGTTCAGCTTCTACCCCGGCAAGAACCTCGGAGCCCTGGGCGACGGCGGAGCCATCACTACCAACGATGCAGAGCTGGCAACCCTGGTCCGGGCGCTGGGCAACTACGGTTCGCGCGTCAAATACCAGCACGATCATCAGGGGGTGAACAGCCGCCTCGATGAAATCCAGGCCGCGATGCTGGGAGTGAAGCTGGCGCACCTGGACAGCGATACTGCCCGTCGACGCAGCATCGCCCGCTACTACAGCGAACACATCCGGCACCCGGGAATCACCCTGCCCTCGGTGACGACTGCGAGCGCCCATGTCTGGCACCTGTATGTCATTACCTGCCCATGGCGCGATCAATTGAAAGCGCATCTGGCCGAGCGAGGCATCCAATGCCTGGTTCACTACCCACTGGCGATCACCGAGCAGCGGGCCTACCGCGATCTGGCCAGGACCTCCCAGGCATCCCGGGCGCCGCTGCATGACTCGATCCTGTCATTGCCGATCTATCCGACATTGGGCCAGGAACAGCAGCAACGCATTGTCACCGTCATCAACCAGTTCACCGCCCACTGATGCGCCTGTTGCGAGGTGCCTAGAAAGCACCTCGCAACTGAGCGAACTGCTCGTCAGTCACATAGTCGGCGAGTGCCCGACCGCAATGGTCGGCAGCCTCCAGCCTCGCCCCCTTGCGCAGCAACAACTGAAAGGTTTTACGACAACGCCCGGCGAGGTAAGCATCCTTGGCATACATCAAGGGCGTCGTGCCTTTGTTGTTGGGCCGCTCCGGGTCGGCACCTTGCTGCAACAGCCAGTCAACCACCTCATAGGCACCCGCATAACTGGCGACGATCAGCGGCGTCCAGCCTTGCGGGTTGGCATCGTTGTAACCGGCAATATTGGCCTGCAGTGCCACCACCGCCTCCAGATCGCCTCGTTCACAAGCCTTGAGCATCTCCGGCAACCGATCAAAATTCAGCCGGACGTCATAATCGATGGTGCAGAGCTCGACATAATCGTCAGTTGTGCTGATCAGGGTCCCGGCCTTGAATTGCGAACGCCCAGGCAGAATCGTCGCCGAGACCACCGGTTTCCCATCCCAGCACAAGAATTGATATTCACGAAAGGCGAACGCCCTGATCTGGTTGCGTAGCGCCCAGGCCGTCGACAGCGGATCGATCTTCAACGCCCCATAGTCGATGGCGTCCTTTGAAAAGTAGCTGGAGCCCACCGCACTCTGTGGCTGCGCTCTGACGCCATCATCGACCAACCTGGCAAACCACTGCTCCAGCAACTGGCCGGCATGCTGGTTAAAGGCGAAATAGAGATCGCGGCAGGTCCACCAGGACGGGATCGGGAATACCTGTTGCGCGACGATGTCCCCGGTATCGATACCCCGGTCAATGAAATGCAGGGTCACGCCCGCCTCGGCCCTGGACTCCAGCAACGGCCAGACCGAGGTAAACATACCCTTGTATTCGGGCAGCCTTGAGAAGTGAATGTTGAACACACGACTGATGGAGAAGCGCCCAGGCACGACGATCCGGTCGAACTCCAGGGAAATGAACGCGATGGACGCCACTTCATAAGCCGCCTCCAGGCTGATCTCACGCACACCATACTTTTGCGCGGCCGCCCGCAACGAACGTTGCCAACCATCGACGCCCGTATCGTTACGGTTGCAGACCACGGCAATTTCGTCGGACGAAAATTGTCGCAGAGCCCGTTCCAGGCCAAATACCGAAATATTGTTTTTTCCAGCAATGACAATCATGGGTGACTCCACAGCATCGAGAACTGCGTGTACCAAACGTAGCCGTTACCAGGAAATAAAGACGAAAACCACGTTTGGCCTGAAAGCCCGGAAATAGATGGTGTCCCAGGGCAGGTTCGAACTGCCAACCTTCCCCTTAGGAGGGGGATGCTCTATCCAATTGAGCTACTGGGACAAATTGACCACCGCGTGTACTGCCGCGGCGCAAAGGACGGCGTGCATGTTAACGGTCAGCCCTGCTTTTGTCATGTTGTGAGTAGGGCTTTTTAACCGGTGGCGGCCTCTGATCATCAGGCAACTTGCCAGAGCCGCCGTGCAAATTGCATCACTGCAAAAAGCCATCATTGCAGAATGCAATCCGTCTTCGTCTAAAAACCCTATTAAATCATTGTTTTTAAAGGGTTTATTAGAGGTTAGACTCTTGGCATGAGCGCTGCTTCCTCTCTATGAAAGAACAGTGGAGATCAAGCCTATGAACAGCGCCCTTCTTCTATCGAATGCCATTGCCATCGCCGTACTGGTGGTCTTCCACTTTCAGCCTGATGGCAGCGCGGATCAGAGCCCCCAGTACAGGGCCCACTACGTGCAACACCAGGCCCCGCAATTGGCTGTGATGAGCAGCGCATCGGAGAATCCTGGCATGGCACAGGTCGCCGATGCCCCAGAAGCCGTTGTTCTACCTGCCAATCCAAGACCCGAAAGCTGGGTATTTTGAATATCACCCCATCAGGAGCCTGTTAATGTCCCGACTTGCCAAAGGCCTTCTCATCCTGGCAATACTCAGTGCCACACTGGGTTGCTTCACCACTGAAAATACTCTGGGTGATGCGCCCCGGGTTGCCTGTGGTGTTTTTTCCGGCCTGTTCCTGCTGGCGCTAGTGTTGGGACGTAAAATCAAGTTCGACCCTGTATTGCGCTGATCCCCTGCGACCTCAATAGCTTCAGAAAACGCTCAAGCGTCACGGACAGCTCGCTCGAGTTATCCAGAAAAAACACGGACTCTCCCAGCACAGGCCCGCCCTCAGCGGAAAAAAGAGCGCTTCTCTTGAGTCTCGCCTCGATCTGCGCCGCACTTTCGCGACCGCGGTTCATCAGCCTTTGCCGCAGCACGTCGATGTCCACCGTTAACAGAATCGCCAAAAGATCCGGATAACGCTGGCGAGCCTGATCCAGGTGAGCCCTGGAGCCATTGATCAGGACATGACGCCCACTGACCAGCCATTCGTCGATCTGCACGGGAATTCCGTAGGCCAGGCCATTGGCCCGCCAGCACAAGGCAAAGGCGCCCTGCCGCTCAAGACGCTCGAACTCGTCAGCACTTACCCCATGAGCCGCCTCCCCCACGGATTCCGCAGAACGGGTGATCACCCGCCGCACCACATCACAGCCGAGTTGCGCCAGAGGACGGCGCGCAGCCTCGATCAGGCTGTCCTTTCCCGATCCGGAAGGCCCCATCAAATAAATCAATCTGCCTGGCATTCGAAGACTCCATGGCACTCGCAGCCTAGTAAATCGGCAATTTGCCACTATCCTGTACAAGGTAGGAAACAATGATCGGATCCGCATGCATGCCCGTCTGGCGACGCACAAGCGCACCACCATCGGACATCAGGACGCGGGCAGATAGGCGGACCAGGCAATCTTTTCAAACCAGTCCGCATTTCTGATAATTGGTGCTGGCATAACGCCTTTACCCAGTTCAATATTTGTCACAGAATTGACGCCAAGGATCTGGCTATTTTGAGGCATGATGCGGGCCTCTTAACAATTCAGGTTGAACATTTGGCAGCAACGCTTGTCCTAACTGACATCCCGCGGCCAATTCCGAGAACCGCTCCCCTGAACTAACCGGTTAAATATATGCGCCCATTGAAACAGGCAATTTATTCCAGCCGTACGGCTGACAAGTTCGTCGTACGTCTACCCGACGGGATGCGTGAACGCATTGCCGAGGTGGCTCGCAATCATCACCGCAGCATGAACTCCGAAATCATCGCGCGCCTGGAACAGAGTCTTATTCAGGAAGGAGCCTTGGGTGAAGAGTTGAGCATGCGCCTGGACAGCCCAGAACTCTCCTTGCATGAACGCGAACTGCTTCAACGTTTCCGTCAACTTTCCCACCGCCAGCAGAACGCTCTTGTTTCGCTGATCGCCCATGACGCCGAAATGGCCGCAGACGCTTCCTGATTCGACCTCGAAAGCTAGAGCCAGCCTTGTGCTGGCTTTTTTTTGCGCGAAATTTGCTGCTCGAACGCTACAAACACAGAAGCCTGGATGGCAAGGGGATGGAGAAAACGATACAGCCCCATTAGAGGGGCTGCATGCGGGATCAAAGCAGGAAGATGGTGGCCAGCCCAAGGAAGATAAAGAAGCCGCCACTGTCGGTCATGGCCGTGATCATGACGCTGGCCCCCATGGCCGGGTCGCGCCCCAGGCGCGCCAGCGTCATCGGAATCAGAACCCCCATCAGCGCCGCCAGCAACAGGTTGAGCGTCATGGCCGCCGTCATCACCACACCCAACGACCAGCTGCCGTAGAGCAGATAAGCCACCACGCCGATGACTCCGCCCCAGACCAGGCCGTTGATCAACGCCACCGCCAGCTCCTTGCGCATCAGACGCGAGGTATTGCCGGTGCTGACCTGGTCCAGCGCCATGGCGCGAACGATCATGGTGATGGTCTGGTTACCCGAGTTGCCGCCAATACCCGCCACGATCGGCATCAGGGCCGCCAGGGCCACCAGCTTTTCGATGGAGCCCTCAAACAGACCGATCACTCGCGAAGCGACAAATGCGGTGATCAGGTTGATTGCCAGCCAGGCCCAGCGGTTGCGCAGGGAACGCCAGACCGAGGCAAAAATATCTTCTTCTTCACGCAGACCAGCCATGTTGAGGACTTCGGTCTCGCTCTCCTCACGAATCAGGTCGACCATTTCATCGATGGTCAGACGGCCGATCAATTTGCCGTTCTTGTCGACCACCGGTGCCGAAATCAAGTCGTAGCGCTCGAATGCCTGCGCAGCGTCGTAGGCATCTTCGTCCGGATGGAAACTTACCGGGTCGCTGGCCATGACTTCCGAAACCTGTTTCTCCGGATCATTCACCAGCAACCGCTTGATGGGCAGCACACCTTTGAGCACGCCGTCATAGTCGACGACGAACAGCTTGTCAGTATGGCCTGGCAACTCTTTGAGGCGACGCAGATAACGCAGAACCACTTCAAGGCTGACATCCTCACGGATGGTCACCATCTCGAAGTCCATCAACGCACCGACCTGCTCCTCGTCATACGACAATGCGGAGCGAACGCGCTCGCGCTGCTGGCCGTCCAACGCTTCCATCAGCTCATGGACAACGTCTCGCGGCAGCTCGGGGGCCAGGTCAGCAAGTTCGTCGGCGTCCATCTCCTTGGCAGCAGCCAGGAGCTCATGATCGTCCATGTCGGCGATCAGGGTTTCACGTACGGAATCGGATACTTCGAGCAGGATGTCGCCGTCACGCTCGGCCTTGACCAACTGCCAGACAGTCAGACGCTCGTCGAGCGGCAAGGCTTCAAGGATATAGGCAACGTCGGCAGAGTGCAGATCGTCGAGCTTGCGTTGCAGCTCGACAAGGTTTTGCCGGTGGACCAAGTTCTCGACCCGATCCTGATGATGACCTTCCTGACGATGAGTCAGGTCTTCGACCACCCGCTGGCGCTGCAGCAGCTCAACGACTTGAGCGAGGCGATCCTGCAGGCTGTCTTGTGTTTTCTTTACTTCTACTTCGGTCATAGGCGAACTCCACTCCCAGCAGAGGAGCACGCCGGAAGGATCAATCAGTCAATTCATGATTGTAAAAACGGGATACTGAGTAACTACTGGGTAAGTCCATGGAGGTATTCCACAAGCCCCGGCGGGGCTGACGGGCGCAATCATACACCGCTTGACGGCTTTAAACGTTAAAAAATCATGGCAAGAACAAGCGCTTGCGGCGCAAAGCTGAAGAAGCGCTGAATCTATAAAGCTGCGACGCACCATCCGAAAAAGAAAACACACCCCAGACGAAAAAACTGCGCCCGGAACTCACTCTCGCTATCGATTCACAGTTGCCGGGAGCTTTCGAAAGGCCACATCAAAAGGACAGGCACACGCAGAATACGACGCGAGAATGATCGCGACGTTCAAACAGAGGAACCAATAAAGAAGGGAGAAAACCCAAACGGCAGAAAGCAAAAAGCCCGCAATAAATGCGGGCTTCTTGGTATATGGTGCACTCGACAGGATTCGAACCTGTGACCGCTCGGTTCGTAGCCGAGTACTCTATCCAGCTGAGCTACGAGTGCAATTTGTGTTTTTAGACCAGACCACAACTGGCTGAAGCCAAGTTATTCACATTACTGCAAACAACTCTTAAATGGTGCACTCGACAGGATTCGAACCTGTGACCGCTCGGTTCGTAGCCGAGTACTCTATCCAGCTGAGCTACGAGTGCATTTGTTGCCGCGCATTATAGGCCGTTAAATCTTTTTGTAAAGCACTTTTTCTAGTAATTTCAACAACTTACAGAAGAAGCCAGATTACAACGAACTAAGCAAATAATGGCGGAGAACGGGGGATTCGAACCCCCGACACCCTTTTGAGGTGTACTCCCTTAGCAGGGGAGCGCCTTCGGCCACTCGGCCAGCTCTCCGCAACACGGGGCGTATATTAACC
Source organism: Pseudomonas chlororaphis subsp. chlororaphis (assembly GCF_003945765.1). Taxonomy (NCBI): domain Bacteria; kingdom Pseudomonadati; phylum Pseudomonadota; class Gammaproteobacteria; order Pseudomonadales; family Pseudomonadaceae; genus Pseudomonas; species Pseudomonas chlororaphis. The sequence goes on from NZ_CP027712.1 coordinate 5,161,639, forward strand.
AGCTTTCTCCCCGTTTGCAAACAAAAAAAACGATAAAAATTAATGGCTTGGTTCTTCGTCCTTCTCTTTCTTTATCCGCAGGTAAATTTCTTCCCGGTGCACCGCTACCTCTTTAGGGGCGTTGACACCGATACGCACTTGATTTCCTTTGACGCCAAGCACGGTCACGGTGATTTCGCCATCACCAATAATCAGGCTTTCTGCGCACCGACGAGTCAGAATCAGCATACCTTTCTCCTCACGCATTTCATTTCAGGGACAACAGTCTGCAAAAAAAAGGGTATCGACCTACAACCAGGACGGCCGTAGCCCTACACGCCTAAGTATTGACTAGCGCGAGCAAAAGAACAGTTTTCTGTCACGCCGATCAAAAAAACAAAGGGCGCGGTAAACCGCGCCCTTCGGGCAACGCATCACTCGCCCTGTCGGGCCGGAGCGTCCAGTTCGAAAGCCGTGTGCAGAGCGCGCACAGCCAGTTCCAGGTACTTCTCTTCGATCACCACGGAAACCTTGATTTCCGAGGTCGAGATCATCTGGATGTTGATGCTTTCCTTGGCCAGTGCTTCGAACATGCGGCTGGCAACACCCGCGTGGGAACGCATGCCGACGCCAACGATCGAGACCTTGGCGATCTTGGTATCGCCTACCACTTCCCGGGCGCCGATTTCACGGGCAGTGTTTTCCAGCACTTGCTGGGCTGCCAGGTAATCGTTGCGGTGCACAGTGAAGGTGAAGTCGGTGGTGTTATCGTGCGAAACGTTCTGCACGATCATGTCGACTTCAATATTCGCGGCACTGATCGGGCCGAGAATCTTGAAGGCCACGCCGGGAGTGTCTGGCACGCCACGGATGGTCAGCTTGGCTTCATCGCGGTTAAAAGCGATGCCGGAAATGATCGGCTGTTCCATGGATTCCTCTTCATCAATAGTAATGAGGGTACCCGGACCCTCCTTGAAGCTGTGCAGTACGCGCAGCGGAACGTTGTACTTGCCGGCGAACTCGACCGCGCGGATCTGCAGCACCTTGGAACCCAGGCTGGCCATTTCCAGCATTTCTTCGAAGGTGATCTTGTCCAGGCGCTGGGCCACGGACACCACGCGCGGATCGGTGGTGTAGACGCCGTCGACATCGGTGTAGATCTGGCATTCGTCAGCCTTCAGGGCTGCCGCCAGTGCCACGCCGGTGGTGTCGGAACCGCCACGACCGAGGGTAGTGATGTTGCCGTGCTCGTCGACGCCCTGGAAACCTGCGACCACAACCACGCGACCAGCCTTCAGGTCACCGCGAATTTTCTGATCGTCGATCTGCAAAATGCGTGCTTTATTGTGCGCGCTATCGGTCAGAATCCGCACCTGGTTGCCGGTATAGGAGACTGCCGGCACGCCGCGCTTGATCAGCGCCATGGCCAGCAGTGCGATCGTCACCTGCTCACCGGTGGAAACGATCACGTCCAGCTCGCGAGGAACCGGCTGACCGTCGCCGCTGATTTGCTTGGCAAGGTCGATCAGACGGTTGGTTTCGCCGCTCATGGCCGACAGCACAACCACCAGGTCGTCACCGGCTTCGCGGAATTTTTTCACCTTGTCGGCGACCTGCTCGATTCTTTCGACGGAACCGACCGAGGTACCTCCAAATTTCTGTACGATCAAAGCCATTTCTAAGCCGCCTCAGCCCGTAAAGGGGCGCCCATTAATCAATCAAACTGCGCAGCTCCAAAGCCCGCCACTAGACGACGGGCTCGGCTTGGAACCTTAAATCCCCTGCTCGACAAACGGAACGGTCAGGGCCAGCGCGGCATCCAGCGCAGCGGCATCGACACCGCCGCCCTGCGCCATGTCCGGACGACCACCGCCCTTCCCGCCCACTGCCGCAGCGGCTTGCTTCATCAAATCACCGGCTTTGAGTTGGCCAGTCAGGTCCTTGGTTACGCCCGCAACCAGTACGACCTTTTCCTCATGGACACTGCCGAGCAGGATCACTGCGCGACCGAGTTTGTTTTTCAACTGATCGACCAGCGCCAACAGCGCCTTGCCGTCCTGACCGTCCAGGCGCGCCGCCAGCACTTTCGCGCCTTTGACATCCAGCGCCTGCGCCGACAGGTCGTCGCCAGCGGCACTGGCGGCCTTGGCCTGCAGCTGCTCGAGCTGTTTTTCCAGCAGACGGTTGCGCTCCAGCACGGCCGACAGCTTGTCGATCAGGTTGTCACGGCTGCCCTTGACCAGGGTCGCCGCTTCCTTGAGTTGCTCTTCCGCAGCGTTCAGGTACGCCAGTGCCGCGGCACCAGTGACGGCTTCGATACGGCGTACACCCGAAGCGACGCCACCTTCGCTGATGATTTTCAAAAGGCCGATATCACCGGTGCGGTTGGCGTGGATACCGCCACACAGTTCAACGGAGAAATCGCCGCCCATGCTCAGGACACGCACGCTGTCGCCGTACTTCTCGCCGAACAGCGCCATGGCGCCTTTCTGCTTGGCGGTGTCGATATCGGTTTCTTCGGTTTCCACCGCGGTGTTCTTGCGAATCTCGGCGTTGACGATATCTTCCAGGGCCTTGATCTGCTCAGGCTTGATCGCTTCGAAATGGCTGAAGTCGAAACGCAGGCGCTGACTGTCGACCAGCGAACCCTTCTGCTGTACATGCTCGCCCAGCACCTGGCGCAGAGCGGCGTGCAGCAAATGGGTGGCCGAGTGGTTCAACGAAGTGGCGTGACGCACCTCGGCATCCACCTGGGTTTGCACCGGTGCACCAACGGTCAGGCTGCCGCTGGCCAAGACGCCGTGGTGCAGGAAAGCACCGCCGGTCTTGGTGGTATCGCGCACGTCGAAACGCGCGTTACCCGCTTGCAGGTAACCGCAGTCGCCGATCTGGCCGCCCGACTCGGCGTAGAAAGGCGTCTGGTCGAGAACAACCACGCCCTCTTCGCCTTCACTCAGCACGTCGACCGATTGCCCTTCCTTATAAAGAGCAACCACCTTGGCCGAACCACTGGTGGCGTGATAACCGGTGAATTCGGTGGCCACATCGACCTTGACCAGGCTGTTGTAGTCCATGCCGAAGGAGCTGGCGGAACGGGCACGTACGCGCTGGGCTTCCATCTCGCGCTCGAAACCTTCCTCGTCGAGGGTCAGTTCGCGCTCACGGGCGATGTCGCCAGTCAGGTCCATAGGGAAACCGTAGGTGTCATACAGCTTGAACACCACGTCGCCCGGTACCACCGTGCCTTTGAGTTCGGCCAGGTCCTGCTCGAGGATCTTCAGGCCCTGCTCCAGGGTCTTGGCGAACTGCTCTTCTTCGGCTTTCAGCACGCGCTCGATGTGCGCCTGCTGGGATTTCAGTTCCGGGAAGGCTTCGCCCATCTCGGCGACCAGCGCGGCCACGATCTGATAGAAGAAGCTGCCCTTGGCGCCCAGCTTGTTGCCGTGACGGCAAGCGCGGCGAATGATGCGACGCAGGACATAACCGCGGCCTTCGTTGGAAGGCAGCACGCCGTCGGCGATCAGGAAGCCGCAGGAACGGATGTGGTCGGCCACGACTTTCAAAGACGCCTGGGCATCGTTGGTGCAACCGATGGCCTTGGCCGCCGCGTTCAGCAGGCTCTGGAACAGGTCGATTTCATAGTTCGAGTGAACGTGCTGCAGGACCGCACTGATCCGTTCCAGGCCCATGCCGGTGTCCACCGACGGCGCTGGCAACGGATGCAACACACCATCGGCGGTGCGGTTGAACTGCATGAATACGTTGTTCCAGATCTCGATATAACGGTCGCCGTCCTCTTCCGGCGAGCCCGGTGGGCCACCCCAGATGTCGGCGCCGTGATCGTAGAAAATCTCGGTGCAAGGACCGCACGGGCCGGTATCGCCCATGGTCCAGAAGTTGTCGGAGGCGTATGGCGCGCCCTTGTTGTCGCCGATACGGACCATGCGCTCGGCCGGAACCCCGACTTCCTTGGTCCAGATGTCATAGGCCTCGTCATCGCTGGCGTAGACGGTGACCCAGAGCTTTTCTTTCGGCAGGTTCAGCCACTTGTCGGAGGTCAGGAACGTCCAGGCGAAAGTGATGGCGTCACGCTTGAAGTAATCGCCGAAACTGAAGTTGCCCAGCATTTCGAAGAACGTGTGGTGACGGGCGGTGTAACCGACGTTTTCCAGGTCGTTGTGCTTGCCGCCGGCGCGTACGCATTTCTGGCTGCTTACGGCGCGGGTATAGGCGCGCTTTTCCTGGCCCAGGAAGCAGTCCTTGAACTGGTTCATCCCCGCGTTGGTGAACAGCAGGGTTGGGTCGTTGCCCGGAATCAAAGAGCTGGAGGCTACACGGGTGTGGCCTTGCTCTTCGAAGAAGCGAAGGAAGGCTTCACGGATTTCTGCGCTTTTCATTAGGTTCTTCCACGGAGACTGCGGCCAAAGGCCTGTGCGAAACGTCATCAGACGAAACGACGGCAAAGGGCCGCATTATATCGGCCCTGAGCTTGGGGTACAGCGTGTTTATACGATAGAGACGGTCAATTGGACGGCTAACACTGTCAGTTGCGGGAAAAATCGATAAAAGTCCCGACGACCTGCTCGATTTGTGCACGACTGACGTCCATATGGGTGACCATCCGCAGCCGCGACGCGGCGCTCAGCCTGATCCCGCGTTCGCCGGCGAAGGCCTTGAGCGCTTCTGCCCTGTCCCCCATCGCGACATAGACCATGTTGGTCTGCACCGGCTCGACGTCATAGCCCGCCTCACGCAGCCCCTCCGCCAGCAACTGGGCATTGGCGTGGTCATCGGCCAGGCGCGCTACGTGATGATCGAGCGCATACAGGCCCGCCGCAGCCAGGATTCCGGCCTGGCGCATGCCACCGCCGACCATCTTGCGCAGGCGCCTGGCCTTGCCGATCAGCTGCGCCGAACCGCACAGCACCGAGCCCACCGGCGCACCCAGGCCCTTGGACAGGCACACCGAAACCGAATCGAAGTGCTGGGTGATCTGCCGCGCATCGACACCCAGCTTGACCGCCGCGTTGTACAGCCGCGCGCCGTCCAGGTGCAGGGCCAGGCCATGCTCACGGGTGAAGGCCCGGGCCTGCGCCAGATAGCTCAATGGCAGCACCTTGCCCTGCATGGTGTTTTCCAGCGCCAGCAGGCGGGTACGGGCAAAGTGGAAATCATCCGGCTTGATCGCCGCGGCCACTTGGGCCAGATCCAGCGAGCCGTCGGCCTGGACTTCCAGCGGCTGTGGCTGGATCGAACCCAGCACCGCCGCGCCGCCACCCTCGTACTTATAGGTATGCGCCTGCTGGCCGACGATGTATTCGTCGCCACGCTCACAATGGGCCATCAAGCCCAGCAGGTTGCTCATGGTGCCGGTCGGCACGAACAGCGCTTCGGCGAACCCCAGGCGCTGCGCCAGTTCAGCTTCCAGGCGGTTGACCGTTGGATCTTCGCCGTAGACATCATCGCCCGTGGCCGCCGTGGCCATAGCTTCCAGCATGCCTGCCGTGGGTTGGGTAACGGTGTCACTACGAAGATCGATAACGCTCATGAATCAGGCCTCGGCAAGGGGACGCGAACGTCGCTGCGGATAGGGAAATTCTTTCGAACTGAATTACTACGGGCACAACCGAGATTTATCAAGGCCCGCCCGGGAAAAGCCCAGCGTTGGACATGAAAAACCGATGTTTATCATCCAAACGCCGCAATGCACCGCCGAAAAATATGTGTTACAAACTCACCGCCGCCGCAAAGCCCGGTGGCAACGTTCTCAGGGCGGGGTGCAATTCCCCACCGGCGGTAATTGCGCGCAATGCGCATAGCCCGCGAGCGCTTGGCGACAGGCACCGCTTCGGCGGCCAATGACGGCAAGGTCAGCAGACCCGGTGTGATCCCGGGGCCGACGGTCATAGTCCGGATGAAGAGAGAACGGGATTGGTGCCAAAGGGCCGTCCACAGACCTGCGCATGGCTGCTTGTGCGCCAGGCCTGTACGTACCCTTAAATCCCTTTCGATTCATAACGCCCTGTTTTTCATACAAACAGGAGTCAGAACAGATGCAACCCACCGCAATCGATAGCAAAAGCAAACAGCATCACGGCGAACGCGTGGCGTTTATCCAGGCCTGCTGGCACAAGGAAATCGTCGACCAGAGCCGCAAAGGGTTCGTCAGCGAAATGCTCGCCCAGGGTTATCAGGAAAGTGATATCGACTTCTTCGAAGTCGGCGGCGCCTTTGAAATTCCACTGCACGCCAAGCTGCTGGCCAAGTCCGGTCGTTATGCCGGCATCGTCGCCGCGGGCCTGGTGGTGGACGGCGGTATCTACCGCCACGAATTCGTCGCCCAGTCGGTGATCAGCGGCCTGATGCAGGTCCAGCTGGAAACCGAAGTGCCGGTGTTCTCGGTGGTCTTGACCCCGCACCACTTCCACGCTGGTGAAGAACATCAGAAGTTCTTCTTCGAGCATTTCGTGCACAAGGGCCAGGAAGCCGCGAAGACCTGCGCCGACACCCTGCACAAGACTCGCGCCCTGCGTCGTCACGAGCAGCGGGTAGCGGTGTAAGCGCCAGACGCTGAAAGCAAAATCGCGAGCCAGCTCGCTCCTACAGGGATCGAGCTGGCTCGCGATGCTTTTTGTGGCCGCTACTGCAGGCTGCGATAAGGCCCGCAGGGCCTTCTAATCAACCTCAAAAGCGGCGCCCGCTACGCGGTCGATCGCAGCCTTCGGCAGCGGCTACAGATTGCCGTATCAGGCCAGGCCGTCAGCCGTGGTCGGCACGATCAGGATCCCGGCACGCAGGCCGTTCTTCACCTTGGGGTTGGGGAAAATGATCCGCGCACCCTCCTCCTCGACTATCCAGCGGGTCTGGGCGATGTCGTCGGCCAGCAGGTAACCCACTTCCAATTCGGAGAAGTTCTCGATGTCCGCCGGCAGATGCAGGTGGAAGGTATCGCTGTGCTTGATGATTTCCCGAGCGACGCTGAACAGCTGCAAGCCATCCAGCTTCTCCTCCGTCATGGGCGGTTCGCGGCCTTCGATGATCTGCTTGAGACGGGTTTCCAGACGCTCGACATTCACCCCCTGGTTCTGCCCGAACGGCCGGGCCTTGCCCAGCTCCAGGGTGAAAGACTCGGCGTCCAGCTTGTCGTAGGTATAGGAGCTGAACACGATGGACGGTTTGTTCTGCAGCAGCACCGCCTGCATGCCCGCGGCCCGCAGGCGCGCCAGTTCCCGGCGCGAGTGCTGGCGACCTTCCTTCCACGGATACAGGGCGAACTGTTCGATCTTCGAACCGCGGATCGCCGTGTGCAGGTCGTAGTGCAGGCGGGTACGCTCCGGCAGGCTGAAGAAACTCGCCGCCAGGCGCTCCAGCTCGCAGGCGCGCAAGGCTTCGTTGCCGCTGCTTTGTTCATGACGGCCATTGAACAGCCGGTTGATGTCCTGCTCGATAAAACGCTCGCCGCGGCGCATGGCCTCGGGGTTGCCGAACAGGAACAGAATGCGTGCGCACGGCTTGAGGTCGCCGCGGGCGATGTCGTGCAACAGACGGTCGAGCAACTCGATCGGTGCCGTCTCGTTGCCGTGGATGCCGGCCGACAACAGCACATCCATGCCATTGTCCCGCGCCTGGGGTGGCCGGACTTCCAGCGCACCTTCGCTCAGCCAGCGCATCCGCACGCCGTCGACAGTCAGTTGAGTCTTCTCCGCCGGTTCACGACCGGCGAGGGTCAGTTCAAGCAGTTTGCCGAGGGCGAGCATAGAACGTTATTCCTTAATGGTCGTGCTGGCAGTCAGGGCCGTGCACGTGATCGTCGTCACCAGCGTCGGCCGGTTCCATTTCCAGTTGCAGACTTACCAGATTAGTCGCCAATGGGCGCAGCAGCAGGTTGGCGTATTCTTCGTCGCCTTCCTCGACGTCCACGCCGATCAGCAGCTGGCCACGGCCGTCCTGCTGGATCCACAGTTCCTTGCCTTGCCACATCACGGCAACGCGGGTGCAGGAAGTTTCCAGTTGAGTGCCGTCGGTGTCTTCAAGGATCAGCTGCAGGGTATCGCTCATTTATTACGCTCTCATCTGGAGGTAAAGCGGCGCGCCTGGATCAGCAGAAGCAGGCGCGGGCTTTTAATTGATCTGGAATGGATAAACCGCGCCCAGTTTAAGGATTTGCGTCAGTTCATCCAGTGCCGTCCGGCACTCAAGCAGCAATTGCGGGTCCGCCAGATCGTTTTCGCTCAGGCGGTCGCGGTAGTGCCTGTCGACCCATTGGGTCAGCGTGCCGTACAACGGCGCAGTCATGATAACCCCTGGGTTGACCGCCGCCAGCTCGGTTTGATTGAGCGCGACCCGTAGCCGCAGGCACGCCGGGCCACCGCCGTTCTGCATGCTCTGCTTGAGGTCGAAGACTTTCACTTCGCGGATCAGGCCGCCGGAGCTGGTCAGGCTTTGCAGGTACTGCCAGACACGCTCGTTGCCGCGGCACTCTTCCGGCACGATCAGCAGCATCGAGCCATCGGCGCGGGACAGCAACTGGCTGTTGAACAGGTAGGAACGCACCGCGTCTTCCACCGTGACCTGCGAGCGCGGCACACAGATCGACTGGAAGTTGCCGCCACACTTGCCCAGCTTGGCCTGCAGCTCGGCGAGCATCTTGTCGGTCTCGAGGAATGCGTCCTCGTGATAGAACAGCACTTCGCCGTTACCCACCGCGATCACATCGTTGTGGAACACACCCTGGTCGATCACCGACGGGTTCTGCTGGGCATACACCACACCGTCGTTGCTCAGGCCGTGCAGCCGGGCGACGGCCAGCGAGGCTTCCAGGGTCTGGCGCGCCGGGTACTTCTGCGGTGCCGGGTAGCGGGTATCGAAGGCGCTGCGCCCGAAGACGAAGAACTCGACACCGGCCTGGCCATAGTCGCGGCAGAAACGGGTATGGTTGGCCGCGCCTTCATCGCCGAACTGCGCCACCGCCGGCAACGCCGCGTGATGGGCGAAGTGTTTCTGGTCGGCGAACATCGCCCCCAGCACGCGACTGGTGGTCGGGTGCTCGATGCTGCGGTGATATTTGCAGTTCAGGTTGGCGGCGGTGAAATGCACGCGACCGTCAGCGGTGTCGGCGCTCGGGCTGACCGTGGCGGCGTTGGCCACCCACATGCTCGACGCCGAGCAACTGGCGACCAGCAGCGGCATCGCATCCTTGGCGGCGCGCTCGATGACCTGCGCATCGCTGCCGGCAAAACCCAGCCGACGCAGGGCGGCCACGTCCGGGCGTTCCTGGGGTGCCAGCACGCCTTGTTGGAAACCCATTTCCATCAGCGCTTTCATTTTCGCCAGGCCCTGCAGCGCGGCCTCCCTGGGGTTGGAAGACTGCTGGCTGTTGCTCTGGGACGCGACGTTGCCGTAGGACAGGCCGCCGTAGTTATGGGTAGGCCCCACTAGACCGTCGAAATTGACTTCATAGGATTTCATCAGCGAGGCTCCACGAGAATCTGTTGTTATAGGCATCGGTATCAGTACATGTCTTGAGGCCGTCGGCGCCCGCTTCGCGGGACGATCGCAGCCTGCGGCAGCGGCTACAGGGTTACCACAACCACCGACGCCCCGCCGCTCTCTGTAGCCGCTTCGCAGGCTGCGATAAGGTCCACAAGACCTTCCAGCAATCTGCGGCGCAACCCATCACCCCAGGCGTACACCCGGCGTCAGCGCGCTCGGCAAGGTCAGGCTCGAGGCTTCCAGCGACGCCACCGGGTACGCGCAGTAATCCGCCGCGTAATAGGCACTGGCGCGATGGTTGCCCGAGGCACCCACACCGCCGAACGGCGCGCTGCTCGCGGCACCGGTCAGCTGCTTGTTCCAGTTGACGATACCGGCCCGGCTTTCCAGCCAGAACTGCTGGTAACGCACCTCGGAATCCGACAGCAGACCCGCCGCCAGACCGTATTGGGTGTCGTTGGCCTCGGCGATCGCCGCTGCGAAATCGGCGTAGCGAATCACTTGCAGCAAGGGGCCGAACAGTTCTTCGTCCGGGCGCTCGGCCACGGCGGTCACGTCGAGAATGCCCGGGGTCAACAGCGCGGCCTGGGCCTGCGGCTGGGTCATTTCCAGCAGCGCCACGGCGCCATTGGCCAACAGGTTTTCCTGGGCCTGCATCAGCGCGCGGGCCGCGCCAAGGGAAATCACCGAGCCCATGAACGGTGCCGGCTGCTGGTCAAACGCACCGACCTCGATGGTCGAGCTGACCGCCACCAGGCGCTCCAGCAACTGATCGCCCCAGGCGCCTTGCGGCACCAGCAGGCGGCGTGCGCAGGTGCAACGCTGGCCGGCGGAAATGAAGGCCGACTGGATGATGGTGTAGACCGCCGCGTCCAGGTCCGCGACCTGGTCCACCACCAGCGGATTGTTACCGCCCATCTCCAGCGCGAGGATCTTGTCCGGGCGGCCGGCGAACTGCTGGTGCAGGTGATTGCCGGTACGACTGGAACCGGTGAAGAACAGACCGTCGATCCCCGGGTTGGCAGCCAGGGCGATGCCGGTTTCCCGCGCACCTTGCAGCAGGTTCAGAACGCCCACCGGCAGGCCGGCTTCGATCCAGCACTTGACGGTCAGCTCGGCGACTTTCGGGGTCAGCTCGCTGGGCTTGAACAGCACGCTGTTACCCGCCAGCAGCGCAGGAACGATATGCCCGTTAGGCAGATGGCCTGGAAAGTTGTAAGGGCCGAACACCGCCACCACGCCATGGGGCTTGTGGCGCAATACCGCGGTGGCGTCGCCCAGCGGGCCGCTCTTCTCACCGGTGCGTTCACGGTAGCTCTGCACCGAAATCGCGATCTTGTTGACCATGCTGGTCACTTCGGTGGCGGCTTCCCACAGCGGCTTGCCGGTTTCCTCGCCGATGCAGCGGGCCAGTTCGTCGGCATGGCTTTTCAGGCTGGCGGCAAAGGCTTCCAGCACCGCGATCCGCTCGTCCAGCGACCGCTTGGCCCAGGCCGGGAATGCCTGGCGCGCGGCCTGCACCGCACTTTCAACCTGGGCGACGGTGGCGCCGTTGCCCGACCACAGCACCTGCTGGGTCACCGGATTCAAGGATTCAAAGGCTTCGCCCTGGCCTGGCAGCCATTGGCCTGCGATGTACAGCGTGTTCATTATTTCGACTCCCGGGAAGCAGACAGCGCAACGGCACGGACCTGATCGCCCGCATTGAGTTGCAGGCGTTTGGCGGTCAGTGCATCAACCACCAGGGTGCCCGACGCGAAGCGCGCGGGTGCGGCGGTGATCCGGCAATCCTCGCGCTTGCGGTTATGAATCAGGAAAGGCGTGGCGTCGTCGCCCGGCGTGCCGATGGCCAACACCAGCGCCTGGCTGTCGCGCACCGCGCGGATCTTGGCGGTTTCGCACTCCACCGCCGGGCCGGCGTCGAAGATGTCGACGTAACCCTGGTAGCTGAAGCCCTCGCTCTTGAGCATGGCCAGCGCCGGCTCGGTATCGGTGTGCACCTTGCCGATCACGTTGCGCGCGCCTTCGGAGAGGAAGCAGGTGTACAGAGGGAACTTCGGCATCAGTTCGGCGATGAACGCCTTGTTGCCCACGCCAGTCAGGTAGTCGGCCTGGCTGAATTCCATCTTGAAGAAGTGCCGGCCCAGGCTTTCCCAGAATGGCGAGCGCCCGGCTTCATCGGACATGCCGCGCATCTCGGCGATGATCTTGTTGCCGAACAACTGCGGGAATTCGGCGATGAACAGCATGCGTGCCTTGGCCAGCATGCGGCCGTTGAGGCCGGTGCGGTAATCGGCATGCAGGAACAGCGAGCACAGCTCGGAATTGCCGGTCAGGTCGTTGGCCAGGAACAGCGTCGGAATCTCGCGGTAGATGTTCAGCTCCTGGGAGGCGCTGACGGTCAGGCCGACCCGGAAGTTGTACCAGGGCTCGCGCAGGCCAACGGCGCCGGCGATCGCGGAAATCCCCACCACGCGGCCGTTGTCGTCCTCGAGCACGAACAGGTAATCCGCATCGCCCCGCTCGGCTTCGCCACGGAAGGTCTTTTCCGCCCAGCCCACGCGGTGTTTCAGGCGTTCTTCGTTGGCCGGCAAGGTGGTAAGGCCAGTGCCGGTGCTGCGGGCCAGGTCGATCAGAGCGGGTAAGTCGCTGCTGCGTACGGGACGAACGATCATGCTATCTCCTCAGACGGGCGCCGCTGACGGCCCCCGCGAAACTCGCTGCTTTCCAGGATTCTTCCGGCATTTGCCGCAGCCGTTAAACCGCCACCAGGCGCACGCTGGCACCTTCGCCGACGCCCAGGGCTTCGGCCGCTTGCAGATCCAGGGTCACCGGTTTGCCCGGCGCGTAATCCAGCTCCAGCATCACCGCGCGGTAATCCTGCAACTGCGCATTGGCGACCAGGTACTGGCGTCCGCCGCCCTTGGCGACCTCGCCGATCTTCACCGGCACCACGCGGCTCTGGGCGATCGAGCGGATCCCCGAGACCCGGGCGTGCAGGGTCGGGCCACCGTCGAAGATGTCGATGTAATGGTCGGTCTCGAAGCCTTCGCGCATCAGGATGTCGAAGGTGATCTGCGCCCGCGGGTGCACCTGGCCCATGGCTTCCTGCGCGGCATCCGGCAGCAGCGGCACATAGATCGGGTAATGCGGCATCAGCTCGGCGAGGAAGGTGCGGCTTTTCAGCCCGCACAGACGCTCGGCGGCGGCGTAGTTGAGGTCGAAGAAGTTGCGACCGATGGCATCCCAGAACGGCGAGTCGCCATTCTCATCGCTGTAGCCAACGATCTCGGTCACCACCGAATCGGCGAAACGCTCCGGGTGGCTGGCGACGAACAGCAGGCGACCGCGAGAATTGAGTTCCGACCACGGCGAACCCACCAGTTCCGGGACCACATAGAAGCTGGTCAGCAGGCTGTTGCCAGTCAGGTCGTGGCACTGGGAGAGCACGTGGATCTTGTTGTGGATCTTCAGCTCGCGGGAGGCGTGCACGAAAGTCTCGTTACGGAAGCTGTAGAACGGCTCGGAATAACCGGCCGAGGCGACGATGGCCGAGCAACCGACCAGCTTGCCGGTTTCGGTGTCCTCAAGGACGAAGAAATAGCTCTCCTCGCCATTGAAGCTCACCTCGGCGGCGAACGAAGCCTCGCTTGCGGCGATCTTGTCGCTCAGGCGTTCCACGTCATCCGGCAAGGAAGTGACACCAATCGGGCTGTCCGCAGCCAGACGCTGTACCTCGCCCAGATCAGCCATTTGCGCGGGGCGCATCACCAGCATGGTGTCACTCCTTACTCGAAACAGGCCGGCCAGGAGGCCGACTCAGGGAAAAAAATGCCGGGACAGCCCGGCACCGAAAATGAGGCTCGACGCTTGCCCTGCAGACAAGCGCCGAGAAGTACCGCGGCCCGAATCAGGCCTGGGTCAGCTTGGCGACCGCGCGCTCGAAGCGCTGCAGGCCTTCTTCGATGTCCGCTTCCTCAACCACCAGGCTCGGGGCGAAACGCACCACGTCCGGGCCGGCCTGGAGGATCATCAGGTTTTCTTTTTCAGCGGCGTTGAACACGTCCTTGGCCTTGCCTTTCCAGACATCGCTGAGCACGCAACCGAGCAGCAGGCCCAGGCCACGCACTTCGGTGAACAGGCCGTACTTCTCGCCGATCTGCAGCAGGCGGGTCTTGAAGCGATCGTGCTTGGCCTTCACACCGTTCAGCACTTCGGGCGTGTTGATCACGTCGATCACCGCGCCGGCCACCGCGCATGCCAGCGGGTTGCCGCCGTAGGTGGTGCCGTGGGTACCGACCACCAGGTGCTTGGCCAGCGCCTCGGTGGTCAGCATCGCAGCAATCGGGAAACCGCCGCCCAGGCTCTTGGCGCTGGTCAGGATGTCCGGGGTCACGCCGTAGTGCATATAGGCGAACAGCTCGCCGCTGCGGCCCATGCCGGTCTGCACTTCGTCGAACACCAGCAGCGCGTTGTGCGCGTCGCACAGCTCGCGGGCGCCTTGCAGGTAAGCCTGCTCGGCCGGCAACACGCCGCCTTCGCCCTGGATCGGCTCCAGTACCACCGCGCAGGTCTTGTCCGAAATCGCCGCTTTCAATGCCGCCAGATCGTTGTAAGGAACGTGGGTGATACCGGTGATTTTAGGACCGAAGCCATCGGAGTATTTCGACTGGCCGCCGACGTTCACGGTGAACAGGGTGCGACCGTGGAAGCTGTTGAGGGCCGCGATGATTTCGTATTTTTCCGCGCCGAAACGGTCGAAAGCGACACGACGGGCCAGCTTGAAGGCGGCCTCGTTGGCCTCGGCCCCGGAGTTGCAGAAGAACGCGCGCTCGGCAAAGGTGGCATCGACCAGCTTGTGGGCCAGGCGCAGGGCCGGCTCGTTGGTAAAGACGTTGGATACATGCCACAGCTTGTTGGCCTGCTCGGTCAGCGCCGCGACCAGCGCCGGATGGGCGTGGCCCAGTACGTTGACCGCGATCCCGCCGGCAAAGTCGATCAGCTCTCGGCCCGACTGATCCCAGACTCGGGAGCCCGCGCCACGCACAGGAATGAAAGCCGCAGGTGCATAGTTGGGAACCATGACCTGATCGAAATCGGCGCGTTGCACCGGAGCTTGCTCAACGGACATCGGAGTCTCCTGAAGAGGAACGCCTGCCTGAAACTGGCGAGCGATGGGGGGATTGTAAGGACAGTTTTCTGCCCGGCCTTGTCGCCAAGCGACAACTTCTTATAGCGCCAACCCCGGTTTTACGCGGGTTTACGGCAATGCGACAAATAGCGTCGCAAAGGCGCAGTTTAAACTGCTGGAGGCTTTAACGGCAGGATTGTCCAACGATTTGCGCCACACAATACGGCGCCATCGCGAGCAAGCTTCGCTCCTACAGAAGAATGCATTCCGTGTAGGAGCGAAGCTTGCTCGCGATAGCAATTTGACAGGTAAAACGAAGAGGTGGATCAACCGCGCTCGGAAGGCACCGAAGACAGTTCGAACGGGCTGCTACTACGCCGCTGGTTGCGGTCCTCCCGCGGCGTGGCGCCGAAGAAGTTGCGGTAGGCGCTGGAGAAATGCGGCCCCGAGGAGAAACCGCAGGACAGGCCGATCTGGATGATCGATTTGCTGGTCTGCATCAACATCTGCCGCGCCTTGTTCAGGCGCAATTCCAGGTAGTACTGGCTCGGCACACGATTGAGGTATTGCTTGAAAATCCGCTCCAACTGCCGACGCGAGACGCACACATGCTGGGCGATTTCGTCGGTGGTCAGCGGCTCCTCGATATTGGCCTCCATCAGCAGCACCGCCTGGGTCAGCTTCGGGTGACTGGAACCCAGGCGGTTCTGCAACGGAATGCGTTGGCGCTCGCCGCCTTCGCGGATCCGCTCGACCACCAGTTCTTCCGAGACCGCGCCGGCCAGTTCCGCGCCGTGGTCACGGGCCAGCACCGCCAGCAACAGATCCAGCACCGACATCCCGCCGCAGGCCGTCAAGCGATCGCGATCCCAATCGAACAGATGGCTGGTGGCGATGACCTTGGGGAAGCGCTCGGCGAAATCATCCTGCCAGCGCCAATGCACCGCCGCCCGATAACCGTCGAGGAGCCCCAGTTGCGCCAGGGGATACACACCGGCGGACAAGCCGCCGATCACACACCCGGCACGCACCAGTTGCTTGAGCGCGCTGCTCAGGGCGGGCGCCAGGGTGGCAGGCGGCTCATCGGCCAGCAGGAACAGTTTCTGACAGCCTTCGAGCTTGCCCGACCAGGGTTCACCGGGCAGTTGCCAGGCGCCGTCGGCCGGCGCTTCGGCCTGCAGGAAGGCCAGTTCGTAGACCACTTCCGGATGCACGCGCTGAGCGACACGCAAGGCCTCCTCGGCCAGCGCCAGCGTCAAGGCTTTAGTGCTGGGCCAAATCAGGAAACCAATTCGATGGGCAGTCATGGCGGGCAATCCGAAACGAAAACAGTGTTAGAGGCCAAAGGCGGCTGCAACCAAATTAGACCATCTGGCGCGCGGTGCGCAGCATGACCTAATTTGGTGCATTACGGGAGCGATTTACTTCAGGCTGCCCGAGAGGAATTGTTGCAAACGTTCCGATTGCGGATTGACCAGCACTTCGCGCGGGTTGCCACTCTCTTCCACCAAACCCTTGTGCAGAAATATCAGCTGGTTCGAGACTTCACGGGCAAAGCCCATTTCGTGGGTCACCACCACCATGGTCCGGCCTTCCTGGGCCAGGGCCTGCATCACTTTCAGCACGTCGCCCACCAGCTCGGGGTCGAGCGCCGAAGTCGGCTCGTCGAACAGCATGACCTCAGGCTCCATCGCCAGCGCCCGGGCGATCGCCACGCGCTGCTGCTCACCGCCGGACATGTGGCCCGGGTAGGCATCCTTGCGATGCGCCACACCAACCTTGGCCAGGTAGTGCTCGGCCTTTTCACGGGCTTCGGCCTTGGGTACGCCGAGCACATGCACCGGCGCTTCCATGATGTTTTCGATGGCGGTCATGTGCGACCACAGGTTGAAGTGCTGGAAAACCATCGACAGGCGCGAACGCATGCGCTGCAACTGTTTTGGATCGGCCGCCTTCAGGGCGCCGTCCTTGTTCGCCACCAGCTTCAACTCTTCGTTGTTCAGCAGGATCTTGCCGGCGTGCGGCTGCTCCAGCAGGTTGATGCAACGCAGGAAGGTGGATTTGCCGGAGCCACTGGAGCCGATGATGCTGATCACATCGCCAGCCGCCGCTTTCAGGGACACGCCCTTGAGCACTTCGTGACTGCCATAGCGTTTATGCAGGTCTTGGACTTCAAGTTTGTACATGCTGTCGGTTCTCACAAAAGCAGTCAGTCGTTGAGCAAGCGCCCGTGCCGCAGCGCTTCGCGCCCCGCCACCTTGGCCAGCCAGAAACCGGGTTGGGCGTAACGCAGCCGCTCAACGGCGAACAACACGCCGCTGGTGCCAGCACACAGGGTGCTGACCCGATCGGATAAGGGATCAATCACTTCAAAAATCGGCTCGCCCTTCTCCACCCAGCTACCGGCCGGACGCAGAAAACTCACCACGCCGGGATGCGGCGCAAACAACAATTCGGTGCCTTCGAAAGGCATGGCCTCACACGCTTCATGCTGCGGCGCCGGCCATTCGCCCGCGATCAGCCCCTGCTCGGCGAGAAACGCCAGGATGCCCTCGGCGTGCGCCTCGGCTTGCGGGCGACCGGTGTCGGCCTGACCGCCCAGCTCGAGGGTGGTCGCCAGGCAGGCCAGCGGAATCTGCGCCTGCGGGAACTGGCGCGACAGGCGCAGCCAGGGCAGCGAACAGGCCTCGTCAAACGAACTGCCGCCAGAGTCTTCCGCCAGCAAGCCGACACGCACGTTCAGATGGGCCGCCAGCGAACGCCACTGCGGCCAATGCTGCGGCAAGGCGTACATATGCAGCGCCGCTTCCGCATCACAGTGCAGGTCCAGCACCACATCCGCGGTGCAGGCATGACTCAGGAGAATACGCTGCATGCCTTGCAGCTGGCTCGATGGCGCCGGCAGTTCGGCCAGCACATCACTCATGGCCTGGCGAATCATCTGGATATTGGCGTGCGGGTCATCCCCCAGGCACCCTTCCAGGCGAGCCGCGACCGGCACACTCAGCTCGACGAAATCGCGATTGAAGTTCTTGCCGCTGCCAGCCTCGAACCGCCCCTGGTGATTGCCCTGCAACAGCTGCCCCAGGCCCATCGGGTTGGCCACCGGCACCAGTTCGATCACGCCGTTCAGCGCGCCCTGGGCTTCCAGTTCGGCCAGGCGCTTTTTCAGCTCCCAGGCGGTGCGCATCCCGGGCAGTTCGTCCGCATGCAGGCTGGCCTGGATATAGGCCTTGCGCTCGCCGCGGCCGAAACGGAACACCGAGATCTGCCGCTCGCTGCCCAGGTGGTTCCATGGCAATGCGTGGTCAATGCGTTCCATATCAGTGCTTCCGCGGCGCCAGGTAGCGCAGCCAGCGGCCTTCGGCCAGCTTGAACAGGCGCACCAGGATAAAGGTCAGGCACAGGTAGAACACGCCGGCGGTGATGTAGGCCTCGAACGGCAGGTAGTACTGCGCGTTGACCGTACGGGCCGCACCGGTGATGTCGATCAGGGTCACGATGGAGGCCAGGCTGGTGGTCTGCAGCATCATGATCACTTCATTACTGTACTGCGGCAGTGCCCGGCGCAAAGCCGACGGCAGCAGGATGCGGGCATACATTTTGTAGCGCGACATGCCCATGGCCTTGGCCGCTTCAATCTCGCCGTTCGGCGTGGCCTTGAGGCTGCCGGCGATGATTTCGGCGGTGTAGGCGCTGGTGTTGATGGCAAATGCCAGGCACGCACAGAAGGTCGCACTGGACAGCCAAGGCCAGAGAAAGCTCTGACGCACCACGTCGAACTGCGCCAGGCCGTAGTAGATCAGGAACAATTGAACCAGCATCGGCGTGCCGCGGATCACATAGGTGTAGAGCCAGGCGCTGAGGTTGACGATCGGCTGCTTGGACACCCGCATCAGCCCCAGGGGCAGCGCCGCCAGCAGGCCGAAGAACAGCGACAGGGCCAAGAGTTTCAGGGTGGTCAGCAGGCCGCTGAAATACAGCGGCAAGGCCTCATAGATGACGTTGTAGTCGAAGATCATAGATCAGCCGCCCTTACGCCTACCGAGTAGCGCTTCTCAAGGTGACGCAATGCCAGCAACGAGACACTGGTAATAACCAGGTACATCGCCGCCACCGCGAGGAAGAAGGTGAAAGGCTCGCGAGTGGCATCAGCCGCCTGCTTGGCCTTGAACATCATGTCTTGCAGGCCTACCACCGAAATCAGCGCGGTGGCCTTGGTCAGTACCAACCAGTTGTTGGTAAAGCCCGGAATCGCCAAACGGATCATCTGCGGCACCAGCACCCGGAAGAACACCTGGAAGCTGTTCATGCCATAGGCCATGCCCGCTTCCGCCTGCCCCTTGGGAATCGCCATGAAGGCACCGCGGAAGGTTTCCGACAGGTAGGCACCGAAGATGAAGCCCAGGGTGCCGATACCGGCAGCCAGCGGGTTCAGGTCGATGTAGTCGTCGTAACCCAGCATTGGCGCGACACGGTTGAGCAGGTCCTGGCCGCCGTAGAAGATCAGCAGGATCAGCACCAGGTCGGGAATCCCGCGGATCACCGTGGAATACAGGTCGCCCAGCCACGCCAGCCAGCGCACCGGCGAGAGACGCAGTGCGACCCCGATCAGACCCAGAACGATGGCCAGGGCCATGGACGACAAGGCAAGCTGAAGCGTCAGCCAAGCGCCATCGAGGATGACAGCCCCGTAGCCTTTCAACATGATTCAGGTCCTCGAAAATTAGGATGAAAAAATGGCGCAAACTTCAGAGATTCTGCTGCTTGCGCCATCTCGGACTTGCTGATTCGACGATTTACTGGCCGTAAATGTCGAAGTCGAAGTACTTGTCCTGGATTTGCTTGTACTTGCCGTTCTCGCGAATGGCGGCGATCGCACCGGTGATCTTGTCTTTCAGCGCATCGCCTTTGCGTACGGCGATACCCACGCCGTCGCCGAAGTATTTGCTGTCGGTGAACGCCGGGCCGACGAACGCGAAGCCTTTGCCGGCGTCGGTTTTCAGGAAGCCGTCATTCAGCAGGGTAGCGTCTGCCACGGTGCCGTCGAGGCGACCGGCCGCCACGTCCAGGTAGATCTCGTTCTGCGAGCCATATGGCTTGATCTCGGCACCCAGCGGAGCCAGCACTTCACGGGCGAAACGCTCGTGGATCGAACCACGCTGCACGCCGATGTTCTTGCCCTTGAGCTCGGTCAGGCCATCGCTGACCTGGGTACCGGCCTTCATGACCAGGCGCGCAGGGGTGTTGTAGTACTTGCCGGTGAAGTCCACGGACTTCTTGCGGTCGTCGGTGATCGACATGGACGACAGGATCGCATCGATCTTGCGTACCTTGAGCGCAGGGATCAGGCCGTCGAACTCCTGCTCGACCCACACGCACTTGACCTTCATTTCTTCGCACAGGGCGTTGCCGATGTCGTAGTCAAAACCGACGATGCTGCCGTCCGGAGCCTTGGAGGCGAATGGAGGGTAAGCCGCTTCGATACCAATTTTCAGAGGCTTTTCATCGGCGAACGTCGGCAGGGAAAGCACGGAGGACAGTGCCAGGGCGCCAAGAAGCACGAGTTTCTTCATCTTAGGACTCCATCGGTAAAGGGCGAAAACGGCAGAGTGAGCGACAGCCCAATATGCGAATGGGTGGAACCTGATAGCGGTGCTGCGTCCTTGAGGACCTGGCCACGAACCCCATGCGGGTTCCCAGGCAGGCAACGACGAGCGAGTGATCGGCATTCTAACGACAGGCCCGAAGCCGATATTTCCTCAATGCGACAACAAATTACAGAAGCACCGAGAAACCAGGCCGAGCACATTGACAGCTCTTCAGATTTATGCAAGAGCAAAAGACGGTAAACCAATCTGTGTTGCAAATTGCGGGCCTATTATTCGCAAAGCCTTCTATTCCGGCAAGCGCAGCGTTATGACTTATTTTTTACCGACCCGCAAAGGCCCTGAAACAGGGCTTGGCGTTTCTCATTGCCCCGAATCCGGGCAGCGGGTTACACATTCCCTCCCGCCGGTAACATTCAGATACGCCTGATGGACATACCGATATTTATTCGATCGAAAAGCCGCTGTCTGTAACCGCTGCTTCAGGCTGCGATAAGGCCCGAAGGGCCTTTCAGGGCCTTCAAGAGCGCGTCTCCTGCGGAGCCGATCGCAGCCTTCGGCAGCGGCTACAGAAGCCCCCCCGATAGCGCTCACAAAAAAGCCCCGCCCGGCACAAGGCCGGGCGGGGCTTTCGCTGACACAGGTCCGTCTCAGGCGACGTTCATGGTCTTGTGGGTATCGACCAGATGCTGCACCACACCCGGGTCCGCCAGGGTGGAGATATCCCCCAGGCTGTCGTACTCCGCCGTGGCGATCTTGCGCAGGATACGGCGCATGATCTTCCCGGAACGGGTCTTCGGCAGGCCTGGCGCCCACTGGATGACATCCGGCGAGGCGATCGGACCGATCTCCTTGCGCACCCAGTTCTTCAGCTCCAGGCGCAATGCTTCGCTCGGTTCTTCGCCACCGTTGAGGGTGACGTAGACATAGATGCCCTGCCCCTTGATGTCGTGGGGCACACCGACCACCGCCGCTTCGGCGACTTTCGGGTGAGCGACCATCGCGCTTTCGATCTCGGCGGTCCCCATGCGGTGGCCGGATACGTTGAGCACATCGTCCACACGCCCGGTGATCCACCAGTAGCCGTCTTCATCGCGACGGGCACCGTCACCGGTGAAGTACATGCCACGGAACGTCTTGAAGTAGGTATCGACGAAACGATCGTGGTCGCCATACAGGGTGCGCGCCTGGCCTGGCCACGAATCGAGGATCACCAGGTTGCCTTCGGCGGCGCCCTCGATAATGTTGCCCAGGTTGTCCACCAGCGCCGGCACCACGCCAAAGAACGGACGTGCCGCCGAACCCGGTTTGAGGGCATGGGCGCCCGGCAGCGGGCTCATCAGGGTCGCGCCGGTCTCGGTCTGCCACCAGGTATCGACGATCGGGCAACGGGATTGACCGACATTCTTGTAGTACCACTCCCAGGCTTCCGGGTTGATCGGTTCACCCACCGAGCCCAGCAGGCGCAGGCTGCTGCCATCGGCGCCTGCGCAGGCGGCGTTACCCGAGGCCATCATGGCGCGGATCGCGGTCGGCGCGGTGTAGAGGATATTGACCTTGTGCTTGTCGACGATCTTCGCCACGCGGGTCACGTCCGGGTAGTTCGGTACGCCCTCGAACAGCACGGTGGTCGCGCCATTGGCCAGCGGGCCATAGACGATATAGGTGTGGCCGGTGACCCAGCCGACGTCGGCGGTGCACCAGTAGATTTCCCCCGGACGGTAATCGAATACGCGCTCGTGGGTCAGGGACGCGTACAGCAGGTAGCCGCCAGTGGTGTGTTGCACGCCTTTGGGCTTACCGGTGGAGCCGGAGGTATAAAGGATGAACAGCGCTTCCTCGGCGCCCATTTCTTTTGGCGCACAGACGGTACCGGCCACTTTCATCAAGTCTTCGTACCAGATGTCGCGATGCTGGTTCCACTTGATCTGGCCATTAGTGCGCTTGCACACGATGACCTTCTGGATGCTGCTGGTTTCCGGGTTGGTCAGCGCATCGTCGACATTGGCCTTGAGCGGAATCTTCTTGCCCGCGCGAATGCCTTCGTCGGCGGTGATCACCACCTTGGATTTGCAGTCGATGATCCGCCCGGCCAGCGCTTCCGGCGAAAAGCCGCCGAACACCACCGAATGAATCGCGCCGATCCGGGTACAGGCCAGCATGGCGACCACGGCTTCGGGAATCATCGGCATATAGATAGTCACCACGTCGCCGCGGTGCACGTCCTGGCCACGCAGGGCGTTGGCGAACTTGCAGACTTGTTCGTGCAGCTCGCGGTAGGTGATGTTGCGGCTTTCGGAAGGATCGTCGCCTTCCCAGATGATCGCGATCTGATCGCCGCGCTCGGCCAGATGGCGATCCAGGCAGTTGTAGGAAACGTTGAGGGTGCCGTCGGCAAACCATTTGATATCGACATGGTGATCGTCGAAGGAGGTCTGCTTCACCGTGGTGAAAGGCTTGATCCAGTCGAGGCGCTTGGCTTGCTCGCGCCAGAAGCCGTCCGGGTTGACGACCGACTGCTGGTACATGGCCTTGTAGGTCGCCTCGTCAGTCAGCGTGTTGGCCGCAACCTCGGGACGAACGGGATACAGAGAAGCCGCACTCATCTTTCTTACCTCGGTGACATAGTTGTTGTTGTATGGCCCCGTTGTAGCCGGGGCGGGCCTATAGAACCATTCGACGATGGTAGTAACAACCCCCAGCCGATCCCCCTGAAAAGTGCTTTACCCCCTCTATTACGAGACTTGCGGTAGTTTCTGCGGTAAGTAGAAGACCGCTGCCAGGCCGCTGGGGGTCGTTTTTACCGGGATTGTTACAAAAACCGTCAATAGTGTTTATCAAAAGCACGCCTGTATAGCGCCTACTCAGGCGCCTAAAATCAACCTCGCCAACAAGGCAATGTGATTAACCAAGTTACAGCCCCCACGAAGGCAGTTAATCCAGACTTCTACTCAAGTTCCACACGCAGCCCCACAAAGGCTGCGTGACCCCACACGACCTTAGAAAGGTGAAATCAAAATGAAAGCTTTATTAGTTCTGGCCCTCAGCAGTCTTTGCGTTACAGCAATGGCCGACGAGATCCCTACTGATGTCGCAAGCCAGCAACCAGCAGTAGAGGAATACTCTTACTCGTCCGACCTGGATATCGCCAAAGTTATATCCATGAGCGAAGTTCCAAATGTATGCGAGGTTGTACCTGCGCGTATGGAATATGAAGACTCGAAAGGTCTGCGGCACATTCTGCAATACCGTGTCATGGGTAACGGCTGCTCTAACGGCTGATACTCAAGTTGCTCTTCAAGTTCCAACAATTGCCGGCCGCAGAGATCTTTCTTGCGGCAAAGATGGCCAGATGCACAACTGAATCCAGACTGGTTGCAAGCCATCGCCCAATGCAGTGCGACCACGGCTTTCGCACTCCCCTTTTTCATCTGTCGAGCCACCTTGCAGGGAGCGTTTCCGTATCGCCCCAAGGGGCTTGATGATGGTCCGAAAATGCCTTCTCGAGCATCAAGAACGACTTCGGGTGGCAACCCGGGACAGTAGTGTTTCAAAGGTCAAAAATTGATCATCCAACACAAGATGTAGTGGCAAAAGCGTTTTTTTGCTTATTTTTTGAGCAAAATATACGACTGACAATTTGCACCATGAATTGAACACAATCCTGTCTACCAAAGCCCACGACCTTCCCTGTAAGCCATGTACTACGGGGCTTGCAGAGCATTGCGCGAAAAAGCCAAGGTCTCGGATCGCTTCCAGGCGGCAAAAAACCGCAAAACCGGGTGAAAAAAAATCTTTGCCGGCCAAAGCCTTGTAAACCCTCGCTCCGCCGCGATCACGCCCCTCGCCAACCGAATCGTGAGCCACTTCGTCGCACCACAGCGGCAAAAAAATCCCTATAATGCGGCCTTAAAACGGGCCTGCAATATTCCCTTACAGGGATAAACAGCCAATCCGAAGCCAGCGCAGGAGTCGACTCGGTCCTCTGTGCCCATAACCGCCTCGGAACTCCCGTACATATTTTTGTTTATTGCCTGCGTTAGCTGCCGCAACAAACGATTCCTTAAGATCCAACGCGGCCAGTTCGGCCGTGTGAAAAGCCAACCATCAGTTTTCACACGGGCATCTGGCCCTCACGCAGGAGACGACACGTCATGCTGAGCTGGGACGAATTCGACAAAGAAGAAGGCGAAGTCGCCGTTAAAGGCGCCAACGCCGGCCACGCTGCCGAAGCTGCCATGGACAAACTCGACAGCGCCGGTGGTGCCGCCGCTCTCGAAGCCCGCGCCGTAACCGCCAGTGACTCCGCTGCCGTTGCTCGTGCCAAGGCATCCCTGGACCAGCTCGACATCGCCGAAGGCCTGGCTGAGTTGGAAGGTGCTTCCGCCCGTGTCGCCGTCGATGAAAAGCGCATGATCAACTGCCGCGCCGACCTCAACCAGCTCGTGCCATTCAAATACGACTGGGCCTGGCAGAAGTACCTGGACGGTTGCGCAAACCACTGGATGCCGCAAGAAGTCAACATGACCGCCGACATCGCCCTCTGGAAAAACCCGGAAGGCCTGACCGACGACGAGCGCCGCATCGTGATGCGCAACCTGGGCTTCTTCTCCACCGCCGACTCCCTGGTTGCCAACAACCTGGTACTGGCCGTGTACCGCCTGATCACCAACCCGGAATGCCGCCAGTACATCCTGCGCCAAGCGTTCGAAGAGGCGATCCACACCCACGCCTACCAGTACTGCATCGAATCGTTGGCCATGGATGAAGGCGAGATCTTCAACATGTACCACGAGATTCCATCGGTCGCCAAGAAAGCGGCCTGGGGCCTGAAGTACACCCGTTCGATCTCCGATCCGAAGTTCGAAACCGGCACCGTCGACACCGACAAGGAGCTGCTGCGCAACCTGATCGCCTACTACTGCGTTCTGGAAGGCATCTTCTTCTACTGCGGCTTCACCCAGATCCTGTCCATGGGTCGCCGCAACAAAATGACCGGTGTCGCCGAGCAGTTCCAGTACATCCTGCGCGACGAATCCATGCACCTGAACTTCGGTATCGACGTGATCAACCAGATCAAGATCGAAAACCCGCACCTGTGGGATGCCGAGATGAAGGAAGAAGCCACCCAGATGATCCTCCAGGGTACCCAACTGGAAATCGAATACGCTCGCGACACCATGCCGCGCGGCGTACTGGGCATGAACGCGGCGATGATGGAGGACTACCTCAAGTTCATCGCCAACCGTCGCCTGTCGCAGATCGGCCTGAAAGAAGAATACCCGGGCACCACCAACCCGTTCCCATGGATGAGCGAAATCATGGACTTGAAGAAAGAGAAGAACTTCTTCGAGACTCGCGTGATCGAGTATCAGACTGGCGGCGCGCTGAGCTGGGATTGATTCCAGTCCTGTGCCGATCTCGATCTGAATCGGCACAACGAAAGATCAAAAAAGCCCTGACTTGCTCAGGGCTTTTTATTGGGACCTGGTATCCCCGACTCCAGGCAAATCATCCAACCCGGAACTCAATCGGCGGAGGCCAGGGCACCACGAATCTCCTGTTTCACCGCCTCGAAATCCGCCGCCGCGCGGGGATCGTCCAGCAGCCGGGCCGCCAACACCGCGGCACTTATCTTTCCGCCCTCCAGGTCGCTGGGGAAATGCACGCCGGCGATGACCCGGCTGTCGGCATTGATCTGTGCGCGGCTGAACAACTCGCTGCGTTTCTCCGGCAGCGCCATGCTCAGCAAGGTGGCATTGAGATAACCATTCATCGAGTGACCGCTGGGGTAGGAATCGCCCTCCGGTGGCGGCAATACCGGCTTCACCAGTGCCGAGGTTTCGTAAGGGCGCGGCCGACCATAGCTGTGCTTGGCCGGCATCAGGAATTGCACCAGGTCTTCCTGGGCCCGCCGGAAGAAGGCCCGGGTCAGGGGCAGGCGCTCAATGCTGAAACCGGCGCCGAGGGATTCCCTGGCGAAGTGGAACACGCTGTCTTCCCATTCATCATCCTGCTGGACCCGGCTCACCTGAGCGCTACTGCGTGCTGCCTGGGCCGCCAGCACGGCTGTCAAATCGCTTTGTTGCAACGATGAATCAACAGTTGGAGGCGGTGGCAGGTAGTCAGCCAGCCGGAACTGATTGGCCGGCAGATAAGGCAAGGCTGCCTGCTCCGCCAGGACGGCCCCGGTGCCGGACAGGGCCAGACAAAACAACAATGAACGCGCAAGAACAGGCATATGGAGGTCCTCGTTATTGTGAGGGGAAAAGCCGTCTGGCTGGTTCCCACCGGGCCTTCATTCATGAGGCCGGCGCCTTCTTATCGGCCATTTGTTCGAGGCTTACTTGTCCCTCCTTGCCAAAGGTGTGACATTCTCTGCCAGGACTATTAAAGACACCTAAGCTTTTGTTTTTACAAGCTTTAACGCGTAGGACTCGTCTCTATATGGTGAGAGTTTTGTTAATTAGAACTGTAGGAAATTTCGTGGCCCCGCCCCGCCAAAAACGTTGAAATGCAGCCGCGATGACCTGGCAAGACTCAGGAAGGCTGTCAGTTTGATTGGTCCCGACGGGGGATTTTTCGTGAGCACGCCCACCCTACCAAGGGCGTGGTTGGAACGGGGTCATGGCTTGTTCTGTTCCTGCGGACGCCAGTCGAAATGCTGCCGTTCGCCGACGCCATTGAAGTCGACGCGATAGGTGTGTTGCTTGCCGCCGATATCGCAGACGCCGATCAGATCGTGGTTATGCTGTTCGCGCGGCGGTGGCGTCTGGATACGCACGGTACCGTGGCAGTTTTCGTAATTGCAGGGCGCGGTATTGCGATACAGCAGGTAATCGCCACTTTCATCACGCTCGACCCAACGCCCATCGATGAATCGGGCCTGGTCGGGCGCAATGCTGGCGGTGGCCATCTTGCGCTTGCCGTTGCACAGCATCACCCCGCCCATGGCGGCGGCCATGATGAGGTAGGCCAGGATCCGCGACTCCACATTGAAGTAGGAAAGGATGCCCAACGCGTCGGCCAGGATCGACATGACCGAAAGCGCCAGCGCCGGCAGCGATAGAAAAAACGCCACCGCGCCTTTGATGACGCTGCCCCGGCTAACCCGCTCGACACTCCTGGGATCGATGACGAACTGAATGCTGGTGCGTTCAGGCGCCTGATTCTGGGCAATGTTGATGTGGTTGGCATCACCAATGGAGCCGATATTGATGCGATTACCGTCAGACATGAACCTGAGCCTTTTCCGGTGATGAGTGGAACGTGCTACCTACAAGGTTATGCCGAGATCAGCGCCCATGCTTGAAAAGATCAGTGCACTGCCCTGCGCCACCCGCTATTAATAGCCTTCTTCACTCAAGGACCCGAGCCCCCCATGAAATTCGACACCGCCTACTGCATCAGCCTCGACGACAAGCTGTCGATCTATGACGTGCGCGATCTGAATTTCGACGAGACCATGGCCTTCGACTCGGCCAAGGAACAATTCCAGTGCCCCAACGATGCCTGTCGCGCCACCTTTGCCGCTGACAATCATTTGGGGACCTTCAATGCCAAGAACGTCAATTACATCCGCACCCCGCATTTCAAGAACCTGCCTGGCACCCGGCATATCGAAGGCTGCCCGTATGGCACCAGCAGGACGCTGGCAGCCGGGGTAGAGGGTACGCCGGACGAGGATGATCGGGAGGAGCACTTCCCATCGGAATTGCTGCTGGCCCGCCGCGAATATGTGCGCAAGCCCGCCAGCCCGGCAGCGGATGGCGATACGCCAGGAACTGCCACGCCAGCCCCCTCCTCCAGCCTGCGCACGCCGGCCCCGGCTCAGGCCGGCACCCCAGACAAGACCAGTGTCTTCGCTCATCCGGTGGAGTGTTTTGTGTCGAATATCGACGACAAGGAACTGCTCAAGCGCATGCCGCTGAAGATCGGCGAACACACGGCGTCCTATGCCTCGTTCTTCAAGAAGATCGAATACCTGCTGGACAACAAGGGGTTGATCTACTGGGGCAAGATCAAGGAGATCAAGGACTACACCCAGAGCTTTCGCATCGACTTCGAACAGAAGGTCTGGTTCAAACAGGCGGACGAGACGAAAAAGAAGCCCTACTCGGTCAACGTCTACCTGAGCAAAAAACTGATCGAGAGCTACCGCAAGCGCAAAGCCTTCCTCGAAGAGATCAAGCATGCGATCGACAGCGAACAAGAGCTGTATTGCTTCTTTTATGGCGTGACCCCGGAGCTGAAACAGGTGCCAAGCAAAAAACACCCCGAACAGACGTTCGGGGTATTCAGCGCCAACATCGAGAACCTCGACCACTTCATCATTCGTGAAGCGCCGGGGTTGGCACTGGGCTAACCCTTAGCGGACCAGCATGCCGAGCATTACCAGCACCAGCAGGCCGATATACACCCGCGCATGCAGCCGGTCGGGAATGCGCCCGATCCACGGTGAGGCCAGGCGCATGCCCAGCAATGAGCCGAGGGTCAGCACGGCAAACGCCAGCAGGTCGATATAGCCGATAAACCAGGGGCCCAGATCGAAGCGACTGAAGCCGGCCATGGCCATATAGGTCAAGGTCCCGGCCAGGGCTACCGGCACGCTCAGCGGGTTGGCCATGGAGGTGGCCTGGGTCATGCTCAAGCCACAACGGCGCAGCAGGGGCACGGTCATCACACTGCCGCCGACACCCAGGAAGGTAGCAATGGCCCCGATACCCAGGCCTCCGGTGTTTTCCAGTCGCCCCAGGCAGCGCGGCGCAAGGGTGTCGCCCTGTTCAAGAAAGCTACGACGCATCAGGCAATCGGCAATGGTCAGCGCCAGGTAGGCGATAAAGGCGTAGCGCATCGCCTCACCACTCACCGCCATTGCCAGGACCGCCCCCGCTATCGCTCCCAGCCCGATGTAGCCACCCAGCGGCCACAGATAATGTCGAATCAGGTTGCCCGCGCGGCGGTGTTTGCCGGTGGCCATCAGCGCGTTGACGATCATCACGCAGGTCGAGGTGGCGACCGCTATATGCATGGCCGACTGAGCGACGGCATCGTCAGCGCCATGGCTGCTCAGCAACATGCGATACAGCAGCGGCACCACCACAAAGCCGCCGCCAAAACCGAACAGCACCGCGCTGATCCCGCTCATGCAGCCGAACACCGCCAGCCATAGATAAAACATCGAAGGGTTCTCCGTTAGCAGAAGACCTCGACGATAGAGCGCCAGGGCTTGGCCGGCTTTAGCAAGTCAGCCAATACTGTTTGCATTCACGCCACCCCGCGGACGCCGACGCCATGCGTAACACTTCGATCGACCTGCTGGATCACACCCCACGCGCCGTGGTGGCGATCGGCACCGATTACCCCCTGGGCCACCTGTTGCCGAGCCACAGCCATCGTCGCGCGCAACTGTTGTATGGCGCCACCGGGGCGATGCAGGTCAGCACCACGAATGGCCGCTGGGTGGTGCCGCCACAGCGTGCGGTATGGATTCCGCCCCGGGTGGCCCATGAGGTGCTGATGCTCGGGGTCAGTACCCGCAGCCTGTACATCGAACCGGCGGCCATGCCGGCCTTGGGCGATGAGTGCCAGGTGATCAGCGTGTCGCCACTGATGCGCCAGTTGCTAATGGAGGCGGTGGATCTGCCGCTGGCGTACGACGAGAACGGACGCGACGGTGTGCTGGTCAGCCTGTTGTTGCATGAACTGAGCCGTACCACCCGCCTGCCCCTGCACATTCCCCTGCCCGAAATGCCACGCCTGCTCACCCTGTGCCAGGCCTTCCTGCAACAACCCGATGCCCACCAGTCTCCCGAGCAATGGGCGCAACAGCTGCACATCAGCCTGCGCACCTTCAACCGCCTGTTCCGCGAGCAGACCGGCATGAGCTTCGTCCAGTGGCGCCAGCGCGCCTGCGTGGTCAGGGCCTTGCCCCGACTGGCCGCAGGCGAGTCGGTGACGCGAATCGCCCTCGATTTCGGTTATGACAGCCCCGCCGCCTTTTCCACCATGTTTCGCCGGGTAGCGGGGCAACCGCCCAGCGCCTACCTGGAAACCGGGGCGTAGCGCCGAGACAAGACTTGTCACGAAGACGTTGAGGCGATCAGCAGAATGAGTTTGATCCGGGAGCAAAACAACTGTACAAATAAACAGTACTTTATTGACTCATTTTCACCCGCTTCCGGAGAAATCCCATGGCCTCACTCGCGATGAAAGTCACCCTGGAACGTATCGCCCTCTTCCAGTTCACCCCAGAACACTGCATTCAGGCCCGCGCCATGCTGGGGTGGAGCCAGGAACAGCTGTCACAGGAATCCGGCGTCTCGATAGCCGCCATTCACCGCTTCGAGGCGGGCGGCGAATTGCTCGACGTGACCCGACTGGCCCTGGCCTTTCGCCTGGAAGCAGAAGGCCTGGTGTTCTTCCCCGGTTTCGCTCCGGGGCGTGGCATGAACATCAAGGGTGCGACGCCCAACCCGATGGAACGGCCCGACTACGCCATGATCGAGTGATCCAGGGCGCTCAATACCTCTTCCTGTAATGCCTGCACCGAGCGGTGAGTGACATCGAGGCGGATTACCGGGCAGCTCAGCCCGGTGATCCAGCTCTCATGCCGGCGCAGGCTGCGCGTACCTTGGCCACCCGTGTCGTAGCCAGCCGCCCAGGCAAGGAAGGTTTGAGTCGCGAGATGGCGTTCGCCGCCCTCATGGATCTGCTCGCCGTAACGCTGAAACTCGCGCACCCGCAAACGCTGCAGGCGGACCTCGGGGTCCAGGCGGAGGAAAATGGCATGGGTGAAAGCCTCAATCATCGGGTCACCCCAACCGCACAAGGAGCCGGACAACACCCAGCTGTCCAACCCGGCCACCTGCTGCTGCAACAGCTGGATGCGCTCGTCCCGGGGGCGGCGCAGGCTGAAAGGCTGTGCACTGGAGCGCCAGAAGAAGTTATCGGAATCGAAGTGTGCGATCCCCAAACGCTGGGCCAGCGCCTGGCCCAAGGTCGTGGTACCGGAACCGGACGCGCCAAACAGATGAAGCCGATAAGCCATTACCAGGTCCGTCGGGGCATTGGGGGAGTTCTCTAGATACTCCCCAGGCCCGGACACGGCAACCTGGCGATAGCCGGGCTCGGGGAGTCGCCGATGAAGGGTCTACAGATCGCTTGCCGTTACCTGCTCGGCCACGGGGTCGACCTCCATCCACCAGGCGTGCCCCCGCTGCGGGTGCGACAGATTGAAGGCCTCGCCCATCTGCGGCGTGGTAATAGCGATACTGCGTTCCCAGGCCAACGAGAGGATGCGGTCGAACGGTTCGTACCAGGCATGCATCGACAGGTCGAACGTGCCGTTGTGGATGGGTAACAACCAGCGGCCCTTCAAGTCGATGTGCGCCTGCAGGGTCTGCTCCGGCTGCATGTGCACGCCCGGCCACTCGACGTTGTAGGCGCCGGTTTCCATCAGGGTCAGGTCGAAAGGGCCGTAACGCTCGCCAATCCGCTTGAAGCCGTCGAAGTAACCGGTGTCACCGCTGAAGAAGATCCGGCTGTCGCCATCGATCATCACCCAGGAGGCCCACAGCGTGCTGTTGCCATCGAACAGGCCACGGCCGGAGAAATGCTGGGACGGCGTGGCGATAAAACGAATGCCATCGACTTCCGTGCCTTCCCACCAGTCCAGCTGACGCACTTTGTCGGCCGGCACGCCCCACTTCACCAGGGTATCGCCCACGCCTAGGGGGGTGAGGAAATGGCGGGTCTTGTCCGCCAGCTTGAGCACGGTCTGGTGGTCCAGGTGATCGTAGTGATCATGGGACAGGATCACCGCTTCGATCGGTGGCAATTGCTCCAGGCTGATAGGCGGCTGGTGGAAACGTTTGGGACCGGCCCATTGCACCGGCGATGCGCGTTCGGCGAATACCGGATCCGTGATCCAGAACTTGTCGTGCAGCTTCAACAGCACCGTCGAATGCCCCAGGCGGTAGACGCTCTGGTTCGGCGCCGCCAGCAGCTGTTCGTGGGTCAATGGCTGCACCGGAATGGCCCCGGTGGGGCGAGTGTTGCGCGGTTTGTGGAACAGCATGCGCCAGAAAATGCCCAGCGTCTTGCCCAGCCCCGCACGCCGGACCGGCGTGTGATTACGGAACGCACCTTGTTCCTGCAGGGACGTTTCGGGACGTGAGGCGCTGTCTGCACGGGAAGAGAGAGTGGCCATGAATCAGTGACTCCAAGGAACCCGAAAAGGCTCCGGTGATTCTCTGCGGAACGACAAAGGCCAATGCACGCAAGCGTCAGCCGACCATCATTTTTTCTGCCATGAACTACACTGCACAGTGTAGTTTTTCTAGATTGCAACAAACCCGGGACTAAGTAAACTGCCCCCGGATAACTGCCAACGACCGCCATCGAACCCAACTTATGACAGCTCCGAAGCGCCTGACCGACCTCAAACGCGAAGCCATCATCCAGGCGGCGATCACCGAATTCCATGCCAGCGGGTTCGATATCACCAGCATGGACAAGATCGCGGCAACCGCCGGAGTGTCCAAGCGCACGGTGTACAACCACTTCCCCAGCAAGGAGGAGTTGTTCACCGAGATCATGCATAAGTTATGGGCAAGCATCAGGGCGCGGGCGGACATTCTTTACCACCCCGGATTAACCCTGCGTGAACAGTTGCGGGACTTGTTGATGGCCAAGCTGCAACTGCTGGCCGATGACAACTTCCTCAACCTGGCGCGGGTCGCCATTGCCGCGACCCTGCATTCCCCCGAGCGCGCCCAGTACATGGTGGCGCGCATGGGCGAGCGTGAAGAAAGCCTGATGGTGTGGATTCGCTCGGCCCGGGCGGACGGCCGACTCAAGCCCCTGGACCCGGACTTCGCCGCCCAGCAGCTCCACGGCATGCTCAAGGCGTTTGCTTTCTGGCCACAGATCACCATGAACCGGCCGCCCCTCAAGGAAGACGAACAGCAGCGCGTCGTCGAGTCCACGCTGGACATGTTCCTGGCCTGCTATCAAGCCTGATTCCCTTCTCCCTCGATTTGCTCCGACAGCGGATCTGCCGACCGCAATGACTTGCACCGAGTGCTCTGCAATGGGCATTTGCGTACGCTCGTTCCACTAAATGGCCTGCAAGGACACTGATTATTCTTGTTGGAATAAATGACAATATTCTCCGCCTTGCCCAATGAAGGGTGACGGCCAATAAAAACACCACAAAGTGTTTCAAACCCGGGCTCGCGCAGAACTTTATGGATAACCAACAAGGCAAAGGGCTGTCGTTTGCCAAACGTATTTACCTGCCCAGGATCGTCGGGCTGGGGATTGGCAGCCTCAGCGTATTCGCCGGCTTGTACCCGGTGCCGCAACCGACCTGGGTTTGGCTGTTCCTGCTGTTTAACGGTTTTATCTGGCCGCACCTGGCGTACCTGATCTCGAGCCGCGCGGCCTTCCCCTACCAGGCCGAACGCCGCAACCTGCTGTGCGACTCGCTCTTCGGTGGTTTCTGGGCGGCGGCGATGCAGTTCAATCCGCTGCCCACGGTGACCATTCTGGCCATGATGGCGATGAACAACGTCGCGGCCGGTGGCCTGCGCCTGTTCATCCATGGCTCCATGGCACAACTGAGCGGGATACTGCTGTCGTGGTTGCTGCTCGGTCCTGCCTTCACCGGGGATGCCACCCAACTGCAGATCTACGCCTGCTTGCCGATGCTGACCCTCTACCCGATGGCGGTGGGTATGGTCTGCTACCGGCTGGCGATCAAGCTCTCCGAGCACAAACGCACCCTCAGCGCGCTGAGCCGCACCGACAGCCTTACCGGCCTGCTCAACCACGGCGCGTGGAAAGACCTGCTGCACCTCAAGTTCACCAAGTGCCAGCAGCAACGCTGTCACGGCACCATTGCCTTGATCGACATCGATCACTTCAAACACATCAACGACAGCTACGGCCATATCCTCGGCGATGCCGTGCTGCATCAATTGAGCCGGGACCTCAAGCTCAACCTGCGCCAGGACGACCTGGCCGGGCGCTATGGCGGCGACGAGTTCTGCGTGATCCTGCCGACAACCTCGATCCAGCAGGCCCACGAAGTGATGGAACGACTGCGGCAAGTCTTCAGCAACTATCGCCATCCGGGCGTGCCGCCACTCCGGGTCAGCCTGAGTATCGGCCTGGCCGCCTGGCACCCGGGGCTGCGCGATGCCGCAATGTGGCTCATGGAGGCCGACAAGGCCCTGTATGCCGCGAAAAACACCGGGCGCAACAAAGTCACTGCCGCCACCCCGATCAACGACGCGCTCCTCGCGGTGTCCAGCGACTCCTGAAAAGTTGTACAGAAATGTAAAAAACTGCAGTTTTGTACAATTTTCACCCGCATCGCTCCACACCAAGCCGGCATAATGCCGCCATGCGGTTACCCAAAAAGCCGAACGGCACATTCGCCGCCGTGCAACATAACTTCCCTAAATTGACTCGCAGGCCCAGCGTCTCACCTCAGGCGTTGAGCAAGGGTACGCGCCGGACAGGGGCGTGCCCTTCCAAGGGGTATCTGTCAGTCATGGAATGCTGGCATTGAGCAGACAAGGCCGAGGCCCAGGGGGCTTTCGGCATGCAGGCGCACACCAAAGGGACTGACTCCAGGTTTTTCCCACTGAGCACCAGCCATCATGTTATTCAACCGCCATAACAAAACCATCGACGCCTTGCACCACACCATCGCCCAGCAAGCCAGCCTGCTCGAGGCCATCGACCGTTCGATGGCGGTGATCGAGTTCGACCTGGAGGGCACGGTCCTGCAGGCCAACGACAACTTCCTCAAGACCATGGGCTATCGCGCGGAGCAGGTCATCGGCCACCCCCATCGGCAGTTCTGCAGTGCCGAATTCGCCCGCGGCAATCAATACCGCGAGCTCTGGACGCGCCTGAAAAACGGCCAGTTCCAATCGGGGACCTTCGAGCGCGTCAATGCCCAAGGCCAGCCGGTATGGCTGGAAGCCAGCTATAACCCGATCAGGGATGCCGACGGCAAGGTCTTCAAGGTGGTCAAGTACGCTCTCGACGTCACCGAAAAGGTCCAACAGGAAAGCGAGTCCAGGGGCAAGCTGCACGCCATCGATCGCGCCATGGCGGTGATCGAGTTCAACCTCGACGGCAGCGTCATCACGGCCAACCAGAACTTCCTCGATCGCCTCGGCTACAGCCTCGCCGAACTCAAGGGCAAGCATCACCGGATCTTCTGCAAGCCCGAGCTGGCCAACAGCAGCGCCTACCAGGACTTCTGGCAGCGTCTCAACCAGGGCGAGTTCTTCAGCGGGCAGTTCGAGCGTGTCGACAAACGCGGGCAATCGCTGTGGCTGGAGGCCAATTACAACCCGGTGTACGACGCCGCCGGGCGCCTGTGCAAGGTGGTGAAGTTCGCCTCCGACGTGACCGCGAGGGTGGAGAAACACGCCCAGGACGCCCAGAGCGCGACCCAGGCCTATCACATCTCGGTGGAAACCCGGCAAGTCGCCGAACAGGGCACCGCGGTGATCCAGCAGGCGGCCAGCGAGATGCGCCAGATCGCCGCCAACATCGAAGACTCCTCGACCCTGATCGCCAAGCTCGGCGAGCGCTCCGAGCAGATCACCGCCATCGTCAACACCATCCGCGCGATCGCCGAGCAGACCAACCTGCTGGCGCTCAATGCCGCGATCGAAGCCGCGCGTGCCGGCGAGCAGGGCCGGGGTTTTGCCGTGGTCGCCGACGAAGTCCGGCAACTGGCCGCCCGTACCAGCGGCTCGACCGCGGAAATCTCGGGGATGATCGACATGATCCAGCAAGAAACCCAGCAGGCCATCAAAAGCATGGACGGGACCCGGGACCGGGCGGCCAAGGGCGTGGACCTGGCGGATCAGGCCGGCACGGTGATCCTGCAGATTCGCGACGGTGCCGGCGAGGCGGTACAGGCGGTGAGCATGTTCGCCAACGAGCGTACCGCGCTCTGAACCGGCGCCTCTGACTCAACGGTGGCGACGCCAGGGAAGGCGTCGGGCAACGGGCTATAGTGAGCGACAGTCCCATCGCCCCGAGCCCGCCATGAACCCGACTCCATCCGAAACCGCCTCAGCCGCCCCTGTCGACCACCTGCGTTTCCACCGTCCCCACGCCCATCTGGCCCCGACCTTCGGCACCGACCGCTTTGCCCTGAAGGCCGAAGCCTTCGCCCGCTTTTTCGGCACCCCGACCTTTCTCGGCGCGCAAACCCTGATCGTACTGATCTGGATCGGGCTCAACCTGAGCGGGGTGACGCACTTCGACGTCTACCCCTTCATCCTTCTCAACCTGGCTTTCAGCCTGCAAGCGGCCTATGCCGCGCCACTGATCCTGCTGGCCCAGACTCGCCAGGCCGCGCGCGACAAAGCCCAGACCGACGCCGATGCCCAGCACCGCGAAGCCATCGCTATCGCCAACAGCGAACGCCAGGCGCAAGCCGCGCAACACAGCGCGCAACTGCTCGAACTGCTGGAGCAGAACACCCGCCTGACCGAGATGACCAAACAGCTGAGCGAACGCATCGAGGGCCTGACCTCGGAAATGCACCGGCACGTCCTGCACAAGGACCCGCCCCAGGCATGACTCACTGCGGCGCGCGCAGACGCTGGCTCAATTCGTCGAACAGCGTCACCACCGCGCGCAACGCCCGGCAGTCGGCCCGGGTCAGCAACCAGAGCGCGGTGTCGCACCCCGGCAGCGGATCGCTCAGGGGTTGCAGGGCGGAGGTGTCGTCGAGCAGGAAATCCGGCAACACCGCCACCCCCAGCCCGGCCTTCACCAGCTCGCTGACCGCCAGCATGCTGTTGCAGCGATAGCCCGGCACCACACCGGGCAACGCCTGCCGGCGCCAGGCGACCGTGGCGTGGTCCGGGAGAAAATCGTCCGGGGCGATCCAGGTCAGCCCGGCCAGATCCGTCGAGGCGACCGACTGCCTGTAGGCCGGGCTGGCACAGACCCGGTAAGACACCGCCCGCAACTGCCGGCCCACCAGGTGCTCGGGCGGTGTGCGTGTCAGGCGCAGGGCCAGGTCGGCGTCGCGCCGGCTGAGGTTGGCGAAATCATTGGAGGTACTGAGCTCCAGGGCCAGTGCCGGATAGCGCGGCATGAAGTGCGCCAGCGCTGGTAACAACAGGCCCTGCAGCACCGAGTCGGTACAGGTCAGGCGCACCGTGCCGCTGACCACCGCGCCGCCCTGCTCCACCCCGACCCGTGCCGCGTCCAGTGCCTGTTCCGCGCGTTCGGCCTGCTCGGCCAGGGTGCGGGCCAGGCCGGTGGGCAGGTAGCCAGCGCGGCTCTTGTCGAACAGCTGCTGGCCCAGCGCGGCCTCGAGGCGGCGCACCGCACGAAACACCGTGGACACATCGACTTTCAACAACGCCGCCGCGCGGGCCAGGGAGCCGCCGCGCACCAGGGCGAGGATCAGCGACAGGTCGGGGTAGTCGAGCCGATAGTGCGTGGATGCATTGATCACTTGGATAAACGCCAATATTGAGTGCATGAGCGCCAATCTATAGTGGCGTCCAGCAACCGACAAGCGTTGGCCCTACCAGGAGAAGTCCATGCCGCACATCGCACATCCGCCGACCCTGCACATCGCCCTGGTGGGCGACTACGACCCTCAGGTCACAGCGCACCAGGCCATTCCCCTGGCCCTGGAAATGGCCGCCGAGGAAACCAGCCTCAAGGTGCACTACCGCTGGCTGGCCACCGACAGCCTCACCAGCGACGCGCTACTGCAAGCGGCCGACGGCATCTGGTGTGTGCCCGCCAGCCCCTACCGCTCGATGGACGGTGCCCTGCGGGCGATCCGCTTTGCCCGCGAACAGCACCGCCCCTTCCTCGGCACCTGCGGCGGTTTTCAGCACGCGGTGCTGGAGTACGCGCGCAACGTGCTGGGCTGGACCGATGCCGAACACGGCGAAACCCATCCCGAGGCCGAGCGCGCCTTGCTCACGCCGCTGACCTGCGCCCTGGTGGAAGCCACCGACAGCATTCACCTGTGCGCAGGCAGCCGCATCGCCGAAGCCTATGGCGAGCACCAGATCAGTGAAGGTTATCGCTGTCGCTACGGGGTCAATCCGCAGTTCGCGGCGCAACTGCTCAAGCACGACCTGCGCCCCAGCGGCTACGACTCGGCCGGCGACCTGCGGGCGCTGGAACTGCGCGACCAGCGGTTTTTCATCGCCACCCTGTTCCAGCCGGAACGGGCAGCGCTCAAAGGCGTCGTGCCGCCCCTGGTCAGCGCCCTGCTCGCCGCTTGCCTGGAGCGTCACGCATGATCGCCCGCACACCCGAGGCGCCCTATTACGCGGTGATTTTCAGCGCCCAGCGCCGCGAACCAGACCCGGCCTACGAGCAGACCGCCGAACGCATGGTCGAACTGGCGCGGCAGCAACCGGGGTTTCTCGGCCTGGAGTTCGCGCGTAACGAGGAGGGCTTCGGCATCACGGTCTCCTATTGGCGGGACCAGGCCTCGATCCTCGCCTGGAAGCAGCAGGCCGAACACCGCATCGCCCGCGAACGCGGGCGCAGCGACTGGTACGCGGCCTGTCACACCCGGGTGTGCAAGGTCGAACGCGCCTACCTGTTCGAACGCTCGCGATAGCACCAGCCCGGCCACCGCGCATCCCGGTTATTGCGCCGCCGGCAGCAGATTGCGCACCGCCGAAATCTCCGGCAGGTCGGTGCGGCGCATGTACACGCGCAAGGGTTCGCTGATGTTGATGCGGTCGTCGATGTTCTGTTCCAGCAGCAGCTGGATCAGCTCGCGCTTGAGCACCATGACCTGGCCCTCGGCGCTGGCCCAGACGAATTCGCTGGCGGGGGTGATGGCGTCGTCGGCGACGTCCATGCCGAAGGAGTCTTCGCTGAAGCGCACGATGTGCTGGCCGCTCTTGCGGTTGAAACCGACAAACCCCTTGAGCTGGTCGGCGGCCTGGCAGATGAGTTCGGATGTGATGCGCATGGTAAACCTCACTGAGTGCCCCGAAGGACAGGTGATCGATGGTTTACACGCCAGGCAAGAGTGGAAATGTTTTCGCGCTTCCCTCTGACGGGGAAACTTCAGGGCGCAAGCGTACTGCAAAGCACCCCACAAAAGCGTTGGAAAATTTGCCGCAGGTGCAGATTTATGTCGGTTTCGCGATAGCACAACGGCCATTCAATTGTTAAAAGGTAGTCCTTTGAAAATCGCCCTCCACGAAAGGACCTCGACCATGCCTGCCACCTTCACCAAAAGCGCCCTGATGCTGAGCCTGATGCTTGGCCTGGGCCAGGCACAGGCCGCCAGCCCAAGCCCCACCGCACTGGCTGTCAGCCAAGGCATTCCACATCCCGCGGTGATCGCTCACCGGGGCGCGTCCTTCGATGCACCGGAGTCCACCGCCGCCGCCTACAAACTGGCCCGCGACCTGGGCGCCGACTACCTGGAAATGGACCTGCAACGCAGCAAGGACGGCGTGCTGTTCGCCCTGCACGACAACAACCTGCAACGCACCACCGACGTTGCCAGCAAGTTTCCCGAGCGCAAGGACAGCCCGGCCAACGCCTTCACCATGGCCGAGCTGAAAACCCTCGACGCCGGCAGCTGGTTCAACCAGGCCTATCCCGACCGTGCCCGTGCGAGCTACGTCGGCCTGAAGATCCTGACCCTCGACGAAATCATCGACATCGCCCAGAGCAACCCGCATCACAAACCCGGCCTGTACATCGAGACCAAGGAGCCCAAGCAGTTCCCCGGCATCGAGCACGACCTCAAGGAAAAACTCCAGGACCGCGGCTGGCTCAGCCCGGCCGGCTCCAAGCTGGCGAAAAGCGACCTGGCGGTAGGCCAGGGCAAAGGCAAGGTGGTGTTGCAGACCTTCGAGAAGAGCAGCCTGGAACTGCTGCAGAAAGAAATGCCGAAAGTGCCGAAGATCCTCCTGCTGTGGATCGGTGAAGGCGGCATGCAGCCCAAGTCCGACGTGTCCTTCGCCAACAGCGGCGAGAAGGACAAGGCGGCCTACTACGCCAAGCAGGAGCCCAAGGACAAGGCCGAGTTCGAGCAGTGGGTCAGCTACGCCAAGGCCCAGGGCGCCATCGGCACCGGCCCGTCGGCGGCACTGGCCAACGGTGGCGACCAGAGCTATTTCGACCTGGTGCAACCCTGGATGAACCAGTTCACCCACGACCAGGGCCTGCTGGTGCACGTCTACACCATCGACGAGCCGGTGGACTTCAAGAAGGTCCTGGACTCCGGTGTCGACGGCATCTTCACCAACCGCGCCGCGGAACTGCTCAAGTACGCCAAGCGTCCGGCCAGCGGCAGCGTCAGCCAGTTGCTCGAGGCCAACGGCTACTGAGCCGGTCGCCGTGCGCACGCCCGAGTGGACAGGCCAGCTGTGGCTCGGGCGTGACTACGGACTGATCCAGGGCGAGCTGGGGCGTACCGCGCCCCACGCCCACTACGCCCATCAACTGATCCTCGCCCCCGCCGCACCGGTCACCGTCAGCCTCGACGACCAACCCTGCCCCGCAAAGCATGTGTTCATCCCGGCCATGCAACGGCATGCGATCCTCGACGCGCCCGGGACCCTGTTCACCCTCTACGCCGAACCGCTGACGATTGACGCCCAGGCCCTGCAAGACAGCCTGCTGGGTGTCGAACTGACGCTGCCGGCGCTGGCCGAGGCGCTGCGGCGTTGCCCGCGCCGAATCTTGCAGGACCGGCGGATCGAAAAGGCCCTGACCGCTCTCGACCGACAATTGGCCGGCAAGGTCTCGGCCAGCGCCCTGGCGGCCCATGCGCACCTGTCCCTGAGCCAGCTCGAGCGGCTGTTCAGCGGCCAGCTCGGGTTGCCGGTGCGGCGCCTGGTGCTGTGGCGGCGCCTGCGCCTGGCGATGGGCCTGGTGCTGGCGGGCCAGGCCATCACCGAGGCGGCTCATGGCGCCGGGTTTGCCGATTCCGCGCACTTCTCCCGCACCCTGAAAACCCTGTTCGGCGTCACCGCGCGCCAAGCCCTGCAACACATCGAGCTGCGCCTGCTGGACTGACTCAACGGCGCAACGGCAAGGGCACCGGCGGTTCCTCATACACGGCTTGCCTGCTGAAGGGTGCGAGCAACTGTCGCCAATACGCCTGCGGATAATCCGGCTGGCTGCCGATGCCCAGGTCGCCCTGGCGGATCGGGTAGGCCGAGGAATAAAACGCCGTGCCCAGCAGCCAGTCCCAGACATTCAGGAACAGGCCGAAATTCACATTGCCGGCGGTGCCGTACTTCATGTGGTGAAAGCGGTGCATCGGCGCCCAGGCAAACACCCAGCCCAGGGGACCGGGGCGCATGTCGACATTGGAGTGCTGCAACAGCAGCTGGATGGCAATGGCAAACGCCAGCAGTTGCGCCACCGGCAAGGGGACTCCCAAAAACAGCAGCGGCAACAGCCCGGCGCTGGCTTCAACGGCTTGATGCAGCGGATGCTTCATCAAGCCGTTGAAGCCATACAAACGCTGCACGCTGTGATGCACCGCGTGCAGACGCCACAGCCAGGGCAACCGATG
Organism: Pseudomonas chlororaphis subsp. chlororaphis; assembly: GCF_003945765.1. NCBI lineage: Bacteria > Pseudomonadati > Pseudomonadota > Gammaproteobacteria > Pseudomonadales > Pseudomonadaceae > Pseudomonas > Pseudomonas chlororaphis. The sequence goes on from NZ_CP027712.1 coordinate 5,203,424, forward strand.
GCTGAAGTAATGCGCCAGGGTCAGGCCGCAGTCGGCGACGACCATCGCCAGCGCCAACTGCGCCCACAGCGACCAGCCGCGCGGCCACAGGCCATCGAACGCCAGCAGGCTCACCAGCCCCGGCAACAGCAGCAACCCCAGGGCATTCAGGCTTTCATTGACCAGTGCGTGCAACACGTCACGCAAGCGATCCTGTTGCGGGCGGTTCCAGTCCACCTCATAGGGCAACCACCACTCCGCCAGAAAGGACACCCCCAGCGCCCCGGCGAACACCAGCAGCAACCAGCCCGGGGCCAGCCCCGGTGTGCCCATCACCCACACGCCAGCGCCGATGAAGCCGGCGAAAAACGCGGGACCGTACAAGCCTTTGATCATTGCTTTCATCACTGCCTCTCCTGTTCGAGAGCACAGCTTGAAAGACCCGAGGGCCACGGCGATTGAACAAACGGCGCAAAGCTTGCGCTGAATTAAGGGTGAATTAAGTTGTACCGGCTAACCTGAACCCACTTAAACGAATCACCCCAAGGAAAGACCCTATGAAAACGTTGACTGCCCTGTTCGCCGCTACCGCCCTGACCCTGACCGCCGGCCTGGCCCAGGCCGACGTGCGCCCGGACCTGATCTCGGGCCTGCTCAAGGCCGGCACCATCATGGACCTGGAAAAACTCAACCAGGCAGCACTGGCCGAACACCCTGGCACCACCGCCGCCAACATCACCGACACCGAGCTTGAGCAAACAGCGGCCGGCGCCTACGTCTACCAGGTGGAACTGCGTGACGCCAAGGGCGTCGAGTGGGACGTCGACCTGGATGCCAAGACCGGCAAGGTCCTGAGCAACAAGCAAGACAAGTAATTCTTCAGGACAAAAAAAGCCGCGCGGCCGAAAGGCCACGCGGCTTTTTCATGCGCTGGCGCATCAGGCACTCAGGCGTGCCGTCACCTCGTTCAACTGCCCCGACAGCTCGTGCAGGTTCTGGCTGGCGCGCTCGGTGCGCTGCACGTTATCCAGGTTGGTGCTGGCGATCGTGGTGATCTCGGTCAGGTTGCGCGAGATGTCCTCGGCCACCGAGGTCTGCTCTTCCGCCGCCGTGGCGATCTGCCGGTTCATGTCGCGGATCGCCTCGACCGCCTCGGTGATCCGCTCCAGCATGGCGCCGGCCTGGGTCACCTGCTCGACGCTGGCATCGCTGCGCGCCTGGCCACTCTCGATCGCATGGGCAGCGTCCAGCGCGCCGGTCTGCACGCTCTGGATAATCTGGTTGATCTCGATGATCGACGCCGCGGTGCGCTGCGCCAGGCTGCGTACCTCGTCGGCGACCACGGCGAAGCCACGCCCGGCCTCGCCGGCCCGGGCCGCCTCGATGGCCGCGTTGAGCGCCAGCAGGTTGGTCTGCTCGGCGATGCCACGGATCACCTCCAGCACCTTGCCGATACGCCCGCTGTCGGCCTCCAGGCGGCGGATCACCTCGGCGGTGTTGGCGATTTCGCCACGCATCAGGGTGATGGTGTGGATGGTGCCCTGCATCACCTGCTCGCCCTGCTGGGCCGACTGATCGGCGTCATCGGCGGCGCGCGCCGCATCCGCCGCATGGCGCGCCACTTCCTGGGCGGTGGCGGACATTTCATTCATCGCCGTGGCGACCTGGTCGGTGCGATTGAACTGATCGTTGGTGCCCTGGGACATCAGGGTGGCAATCGCATTCAGTTCGCCGCTGGAGCTGTCCAGGTCGGTGGCGCTGCGCTGCAGGCGGCTGAAGGTGTCAGCGAGGAAATCCCGCAAGGTATTGGCGGCCACCGCCAGCTTGCCCAACTCGTCCTGGCGGCTGCTGGCCACGCGTTCGGCAATCCGCCCACGGCTGAGTTGCGCCACGTAGTCGATCAACTGACGGATCGGTTCCACCAGGCTGCGGTTGACCAGCCACAGGCTCAGCAGGCCGATCAGCAAGCCCGAGGCCAGCATCACCAGCAGGCCGATCCACACCGTGCGCTGGGCGGCGGCGCTGATGTCGCGCGACCGCTCGCTGCCCTGCTTGCGCAGCTCGCTCACCAGTGCGCTCATCTGCTCGCTGGCGGCGCGGTCCACGCCCTTGACCGCGGCATCGCCGGCGGCCGGGTCGGCACCGGCGGCGACAAAGGCATCGCGGCCTTTCTGGTACGCCGTGCCCAGCACCCGATGTTCTTCACGCAAGCGCTCGATACGGCCCTTGAGCGCCGCATCGATGCCGGGCTCGGCCGCCAGCTGGCCAAGAATGCCCTGCACATCGCGCTGGCGATCCTCGAACTGCTGCCAGTATTTGCTCAGGTCGGCGCTCTGCTTGCCACGCAGCAACACGTTTTTCCATTCCTGCACCTGGACCTTGAATTGCAGGTTGGCTTCATCGATCAACTGCGAGGTGCGCAACGGCCCCTCGATCAGCTCGCGATAACCTTGCACGCCGTTGGACAGGAAGTGAAAACACGCCAGCGCGATCAACAGCACCGCCAGCAGGCTGCCGCTCAACAAAGCCAGAACTTGCGCTCTCAGGGATTTTTGCAAGGACATCGAATGAGATCTCTCAACAGGGATAGAGCACGCCCGAGGCGGGCATGGGTAGCGTGCGAACATCCCTGTCAGGCAAACCGGGGCAAGCCGATCGTGCAGTCGTCGTAGGCGTGATCGGCCTGAAACAGGCTTTCTTGAGCGCCTCCGACAGCCGGTTATAACCGCCGAATGTCGCACTTCGAATCGTCACAAAATAGTCATGAAGCCTTGCGATGATCGGGCTCAAGTGAACCTGTAAAACCGCCTACAGGTGCCTTCCCTCCTGCGAGCCTCCATGAACCACAGCATCGACCATGCCCATCGCGATTCGGATCTGTTCGGCCTGCTCTACGGCTTTGCGTTCCGCCCCGGCGAGCGGGGTCGCGAACTGGATTCGGCCAAGGCCCTGCAAGCCCTGCAACAGCCGGACGATGGCGAGGCGTTTCTCTGGCTGCACCTGAACCTGGCCCATGCCGCCTGCGAACGCTGGATGCAAACGCACCTGGCCCTGCCCGAGGAATTCTTCGAGGCCTTGCACGAAGGCTCGCGCTCGACCCGTATCGAGCATGTGGATTCGGCCCTGCTGGCGGTGGTCAACGACGTGGTGTTCAACTTCGGCAGCATGGTTTCCTCGGACATCTCCACCCTGTGGGTCTGTGTGCGCAGCCGGCTGATCGTCAGCGCACGCCTGCAACCCTTGCACTCGGTGGACAAGCTGCGCTCCTCGGTCAAGGCCGGCGAACGTTTTCGCTCGCCCCTGGAACTGCTGGTGCACCTGCTGCGCGACCAGGGCGAAGTACTGACCCAGATCGTGCGCAAGACCAGCCTCAACGTCGACCAGATCGAAGACCAGTTGCTGGCCGCGCGGATCTCCACCAACCGTGCCGAGCTGGGGGCCATGCGCCGGGTGCTGGTGCGCCTGCAACGCCTGCTGGCGCTGGAGCCGGGCTCGCTGCTGCGGCTGCTCAACCGTCCGCCGCAGTGGCTGCAGAAGGAGGACGTCAAGGAGCTGCGCAAGTCCACCGAGGAGTTCGCCCTGATCATCAACGACCTCACCGCCCTCGGCGAACGGATCAAGCTGCTGCAGGAAGAAATCGCCGCCAATATCAACGAACAGACCAACCGCACCCTGTTCACCCTGACCGTGGTCACGGTGCTGGCGCTGCCGATCAACATCATCGCCGGCTTCTTCGGCATGAACGTCGGCGGCATCCCCTTCTCCGAGGACCCGGAGGGCTTCTGGATCCTCGTCGCGCTGGTCGCCACCTTCACCGTCATCGCCGGCCGCTGGGCGTTTCGCAAGCGCCAGGATATGTAGGCCGCCGCCCGCTCGCTCCTACATAAAATGGCGCGGCTTCTTGATCAGTGGTTAAAGGATTCACCCAAACACTGACCTGAGGCAGCCTCTCTGTAATATTTGGCAACGATCATGGGCGACACTCCTCCCTGCCACAGGATTGTCCGGCAATGGCCACCCCTTCCCTGACCGCCACCTCCCCTTCCCCCGCCCTCGAAGCCAGACCGCAGCTGGACAAAAAAGCCAGCCCCTTCACCCTGGTGGTGTTCTTCGCGGTCCTCGCCATGGGCCTGTTGTTCACCGCCTACAGCCTGATGCACGACGTGCACGAGCTGGGCACCACGGTCACCACCTGGACCCCGTTCCTGCTGCTCGGCGTGGCGCTGCTGATCGCCCTGGGCTTCGAGTTCGTCAATGGCTTCCACGACACCGCCAACGCCGTGGCCACGGTGATCTATACCCACTCGCTGCCGCCGCATTTCGCGGTGGTCTGGTCGGGTTTCTTCAATTTCCTCGGCGTGCTGCTGTCCAGCGGCGCGGTGGCCTTCGGCATCATCGCCCTGCTGCCGGTGGAGCTGATCCTGCAGGTCGGTTCGTCGGCCGGCTTCGCCATGATCTTCGCCCTGCTGATCGCCGCCATCCTATGGAACCTCGGCACCTGGTGGCTGGGCCTGCCAGCCTCGTCGTCCCACACCCTGATCGGCTCGATCATCGGCGTCGGCGTGGCCAACGCCCTGATGCACGGCCGCGACGGCACCAGCGGTGTGGACTGGAGCCAGGCCACCAAGGTCGGCTACGCCCTGCTGTTCTCGCCGCTGATCGGCTTCGCCTTCGCCGCCCTGCTGCTCCTGGCCCTGCGCCTGTTCGTGAAGAACCGCGCGCTGTACAAGGCGCCCAAGGGCAATACCCCGCCGCCGTGGTGGATTCGCGGCATGCTGATCGTCACCTGCACCGGCGTGTCCTTCGCCCATGGTTCCAACGACGGCCAGAAAGGCATGGGCCTGATCATGCTGATCCTGGTCGGCACCCTGCCCATGGCCTACGCGCTGAACCGCACCATGCCGGCCGACCAGGCCCTGCAATTCGCCGCGGTGGCCGAGGTCACCCAGCAAGCCCTGGTGAAAAACGCCCCGCAACCGGCCCCGGCCGACCCGCGCGCGGTGCTTTCCGACTACGTGCGCAGCAAGGAAGCCACGCCGCAGCTGGTCCCGGCCCTGGCCGCCCTGACCGGTCATATCGGTGACGAAGTGAAGGGCTACGGCTCGTTGGCCAAGGTGCCGGCCGAAGCCATGGGCAACGTGCGCAACGACATGTACCTGAGCAGCGAAACCATCCGCCTGATGGACAAGTACCAGGTCGGCGATTTCGATGCCGACACCCAGGGCAAGCTGCAACTGTTCAAGCAGCAGATCGACAACGCCACGCGCTTCATTCCGCTGTGGGTGAAGATCGCCGTGGCCATCGCCCTCGGCCTGGGCACCATGGTCGGCTGGAAACGCATCGTGGTCACCGTCGGCGAGAAGATCGGCAAGACCCACCTGACCTACGCCCAGGGTGCCTCGGCGGAAACCGTGGCGATGCTGACCATCGGCGCCGCCGATCTGTTCGGCCTGCCGGTGTCCACCACCCACGTGCTGTCCTCGGGCGTGGCCGGGACCATGGTCGCCAACGGCGGCGGCCTGCAGATGCAGACCATCCGCAACCTGCTGATGGCCTGGGTACTGACCCTGCCGGCGGCGATCCTGCTGTCCGGCAGCCTGTACTGGCTGTTCACCCAATTGTTCTGAACACCGCCTTTTCTGTAGGAGCGGCCGGTCGACGCTCGATTGCCCGCGATAGCATCAGTGGTCACACCACCGGTTCAGAGACCTGACCCTGTGGTGCTTGCCATGGCCTCTTCGCGGGCAAGCCTCGCTCCTACAGATCGGATCTCAACTGATGGCAGGCAATCTGCCGCGGCTGCGGCTGGACAGCCCCACTTGCAAGACAAACGCCAGCCCCCCGGTCAGCGGTGCGGAAAAACTCGCCAGCCCACCGCCGGCCCACATCAGCAACAGCCCCAGGGCGGTCCCGCCGAACCAGGCGCTCAGCCCCGCACCGTTGAACGCTGCGACACGCTCGATGGCCGCCACCTCGGTGCGCCCGAACAGGATCTGCGCCAGCGCCACGCCAACCCAGGCGACGACGAAGATACCCTGGTAGGCCAGCGCCTTGAGCAGATAGGCGAACACGTCCGCCAGCATCAGGACGTAGACGATCCCCCCTACCGCCAGCGCCCACATCAGGTATGAACCGCGCACGCCGAAGCGGCCGAAGAACGCCTGCATGTTCAGGGTCGCCAGGTAGTAATTGGCAGTGTTGATCCGGGTTTGCGTGGCCCAGACGAACAGCAGCCCCCACAGCCCCATGAGTTGCAGGATCGCCATCACCACCGAGACTTCGTTGAGCGCGCCTTCGTGGGGAATGCTGCTGACCAGGTAGATGCCCGCCGCGCCGTTGAGCAGGAAAGTCACCGCGTAGAACGGCATGCCGAAGTTCCAGCGCCCGTGGTAGCCGGCGTCTTCAGGCTTGCCGAAGCGCGCGTAGTCGAAGGTGAACAGCATCAGGATCCACACCCCCATGTACGCCACGAAACAGTCCCACCAGGCAAAGGCGCCGGGGCTGGCCGGGCCGAAATCCAGCCACTGCGGTTGGTAGCCATAACGCGCGATTGACAGCCCCACCGCCACCAGCAGCCCGCCCAGGTACACCGGCAGCAGCACGCCGTTGAGCTTGTCCAGCCAGTGCTGCACGCTGCCCAGAATCAGCGGCACGCTGTACAGCACCACCAGCAGGGCCGCCAGCGGATACACCAACTGCGGGTACAGATAATTGAGCGCCACCGCGATCACCGAGCCTTCGAACACTGCGTAGTAGATCGCCGTGGAGAAGAAAATCAGCGTCGCCAGGCAGGCCCCGCTGCTGCCGAACAGCAGCCGGGAAAACAGCGCCACCGACAACCCGCTGCGCATGGCAAAACGGCTGAGCACGCTGTTGACCAGGCCATAGCAAAGCACCGACAGCAGCATGCCGATCAGCGCATTGCGGGAGCCGTGGGCCAACGCCAGGGACGCACCGACCACGATGTAGAACATGGCGCTGCACACGGCCCACCAGGCCATGGTCAGCGACAGCTTGCCCATGCGCGCATCCGCGGCGACAGGGAGATTGGCCGGGTCCTGCCCGGTTTGATTCGCTTGCGATAAAGCAGCCATATGCGTGAACTCCAGGACCAGTCAAAGGTTGAAGCGCGGGCAGCCGCCACCGCACCGAAGCGCAGTGGCGACCAACCTTTTGGCATTTACCCGCGCCAGGCGGCGGGCAGAATCAGGAAGGGAACAGCTTGCTCAGACAGGCGAGCTTTTTCTTGTAGGAGCGCCGGGCCTCCAGCGCTTCGTCCAGGGTCACCGCGACGAAACGGGCCTTCTGGTTGGGTTGCATCTGGCCGATCAGGTCGAGGTCGGCGCTGATCACCGTGCCGATCATGGCGTAGCCGCCACCGGACACCGCATCGCGGTGCAGCACTATGGGTTCGAGCCCGGCGGGGACCTGGATCGAACCTATGGGGTAACAGCTGTCGACGATATTCGACGGATCGGAACCGGCGCCGAACGGCTGCTCTCGTGGCTGGAAGCCCAGGGCGCTGCCGCCCTTGAAGCGATAGCCGATGCGGTCGGCTTCCGAACCCACGGTCCAGGGCTCGGCAAAGAAGCTGGCCTTGGCCGCGTCGGTCAGGCGCTCGTAGTACAGACCAGGCACCACCCGCAGGCTGATCTCGCCGCCCAGCGCCTGGCGCAGGGCCATGGGCAGGCTGGCGCCCGGCCGGCTCTTGGCGCTGTCGACACCCACCGGCAACTCGTCCCCCGCCACCAGCCGCCGCCCCTGGAAACCACCGAGGCCGCCCAGGGCATAGGTCGAGCGACTGCCCAGCACCAGCGGCACATCGATGCCACCGGCGACCGCCAGGTAGGCCCGGGCGCCGGCCTTGGGAAAATCGAAGCGCAACACTTGCCCGGCCTTGACCGCAAAGGCAGTGTCCAGGTGCATGTCCACGCCATCGACCTTGGGTGTCATGTGGGCGCCACAGACCGCCACCAGCGCATCGCGGGTGAATGCCAGTTCCGGGCCGAGCAATGTGCACTCCAGCCCCGCCGCGCCAGCCGGGTTGCCCACCAACTGGTTGGCCGCGCTCAGGGCGTACTGGTCCAGGGCTCCGGATGGTGGAATGCCCAGGTGGTAATAACCTTCGCGGCCCAGGTCCTGCACCGAGGTGGCCAGGCCGGGTTTGATGACCTTGATCATGCCAGCACCTCCTGCAACGACTTGGGATAACCGACCGGGTCGGCGAGGAACGCATCCAGGGAGAACTCCACCGGACGGATGCACAGGTCGAACCGCCCGGCCTCGACCTCGGCCACCGCCCGGTCATAGGCCTCGCGGTCCATGGGCTTGAACTGCACGATGTCGCCCGGGCGGAAGAACACCATGTGTTCCTTGAGGTACGCCAGGTTCTGCTGCGGGTCGTAGATCGGCGCCGGGGTGACGCCAAACATCTGGTAGCCGCCGGCGCCGCGCACCGAGTAGATGCAGCCGAAACAGCCACCGTGGCCGAGGGTCAGCTTTGGCGTGTCGGTGCGCGGCCGCAGGTACTTGGGCACCTGCAACTGGCGCTCGCGCTCGACCATCTGGAACATGAACGGCAGGCCGGCGACGAAACCCACCATCGACACGAACCAGGGCGCGCCACTGTGGGCGGCGATAAACGCCTCGACGTCCGCCAAGCCATTGATCCGCGCCGCGTACTCCAGGTCGGTGGCGCTCGGGTCCTGGTGCCGGTCGCGAAAACGCATCAGGGTTTCATGGGTCCAGGGGTCGTTGTACAGCACCGGGATCTCGATGATCCGGGTGTGCAGGGTGCGCTCGGCCACCGCCTCGGCCTCGGCCCCTTGCACGGCTTCGAGCAGCGCACGGGGGGCAATGCGGTCGGGGTCGAAACGGATCTGGAACGAGGCATTGGCCAGGCACACATCGAGTACGCCATCGAGTTCCAGGCGCTCCACGGCGCGGGTCACCGCCATGCCCTTGAAGAAGGCTTCCAGGGACATGCTGTCGCTGACCTCGGCGAACAGGTGCTCGTCGGCGCCGAAGCTGTAGCGGATCGAGGTGTTCATGCGGCACCTCCCATACGGCGCGCGGCCAGCCAGGTTTCCAGGGTGCCGGTATGGAAGTCGGCGTGGTGCAGCCAGGGCTCGGCGAGCAATTCCCGGTGCAGGTCCAGGGTGCTGGCCATGCCGCTCAATGTGCAGTGTTCCAGGGCGATCCGCGCCCGGGCCAAGGCCTCGCCACGGTCGCGACCATGGACAATCAGCTTGGCCAGCAGCGAGTCATAGTACGGCGGCACACGGTATCCCGGGTACAGATGGCTGTCGACCCGTACACCCGCCTCCTGCGGCCAGATCAACTCTTGCACCACACCGGGGCTGGGGAAGAAGTCCCGGGCCGGGTCTTCGGCGTTGATGCGCATCTGCAAGGCCGCGCCATTGAGTCGGATATCGCTTTGCCGCAACCCCAGCGGTTCGCCGCCGGCAATGCGCAACTGGGCCTGGACCAGGTCGATGCCGGTCACCAGCTCGCTGACCGGATGCTCGACCTGGATCCGCGTGTTCATCTCGATGAAAAAGAACTCGCCGCTGGTCTCGTCATACAGGTATTCCAGGGTACCCGCGCCCCTGTAGCCGAGGGCTTCGCTGAGGCGCACGGCGCTGGCGCACAGGGTTTCCCGCTGCAGGTTGTTGAGGACCGGCGATGGCGCTTCCTCGAAGATTTTCTGCCGCCGCCGTTGCAGCGAACACTCACGCTCGAACAGGTGCACCGCGTGCTTGCCATCGCCCAGCACCTGCACTTCGATATGCCGGGCCTTGCCGATAAAACGCTCCAGATACAGCGCGCCATTACCGAAGGCGGTCTGCGCCTCGCGCTGGGCACGGGGGAATTCTTCCGCCAGTTGGCTGGCGTTTTCCGCCAGGCGAATACCCCGTCCGCCGCCACCGGCCGAGGCCTTGATCAGCAGCGGAAAACCCACGGCCTCGGCGGCTTGCAGGGCCATGTCGAGTTCGAACAGTTCCCCGGGCGAACCCGGCACCACCGGCACCCCGGCGGCCTGGGCAGTGCGCCGGGCTTCAGCCTTGTCGCCCATGCGGCGAATGGTGTCCGGGCTGGGCCCGACGAAGATCGCCCCCGTCGCTTCCACAGCTGCGGCGAACTCGGCGTTCTCCGAGAGAAACCCGTAGCCGGGGTGCACCGCATTGGCGCCGCTGGCCTGCAAGGCGCCCAGCAACGCCTGCACGTTCAGGTAGCTCTGGTCGGCGCGGGCGGGGCCCAGCACCTGCACCTCATCGGCCAGGCGCGCGGCCATGGAGTCGACGTCCGCTTCGCTGCACGCGGCCACGGTGGGGATACCCAGGGCCTTGGCCGCGCGAATGATGCGCACGGCGATTTCGCCACGGTTGGCCACCAGCAGTTTGCTGATGGCTTGAGTACTGATGGTTCGAGTCATGGGCCTGCCCTCACTGGTCATCGAGCGTGGCAACGACCTGACCCGGTTCCACCGGATCGCCGTCCTCTACCGCGAAGGCCTTGAGGCGACCGGCCGTCCCGGCGGTCAGTTCGGAAAACTGCTTCATGACTTCGATCAGGCCGATCACGGTGGCGGCGTCGACGCGCTCGCCAACCTCGACGAAGGGCGCCGACTCGGGCGTGGCCTTGCGATAGAAGGTGCCCGGCAAGGGGGTGATAACGGAATGTTCGGCCATGTCTGTTCCTCTTGGAATAGTTGTAGAAAGGCAGGCAAAAAATCTTCGGCGAACCCCGGCGTCTTCGCGCCTGGTGTTGTGGCTGGGGGGTTGCGGATCGGCTCAGCGCGGCGCACGCACCTCGATTCCGGCCTGGTCCAGGGCGGCGCGGGTGGCCTCCACCAGACACAGGGCGCCAGGGGTGTCGCTGTGCAGGCAGATGGAGTCGAACTCGATCTCCAGGTCCTCACCCTCCACGGTGCGCACCAGGCCTTGCTGGCAAGCGCGCACCACACGGGCGGCGACCGTGGTCGGATCGAGGGCGCGAACATTGCGGGTGAAGACGATGGAGCCGCTGAGGTCGTACTCGCGGTCGGCGTAGAACTCGCGGATCACTGGCTGGCCCAGCTCCCTGGCCACCCGCCAGATCACCGAACCGGGCATGCAATACAACAGCAGCCCGGGCTCCAGGACTTGCAGGTGTTCAACCAACAAGCGGGCGGCTTCTTCATTCCGCGCCAGGTGCATGTAGAGCGCGCCATGGGGCTTGATGTGTTGCAGCGCCGCGCCCTGGACCCGCGCCAGTTCGCGCAGGGCGCCGAGCTGATAGAGCATGTCGTCCACCAGTTCCTGGGCCGGGGCATTGATGTGCCGGCGGCCGAACCCCACCAGGTCGCGGAACCCCGGATGGGCACCGATGGCCACGCCCAGGTGCTTGGCCTGCTCGACGGTACGCCGCATGGTACCGGGGTCGCCGGCATGAAAGCCGGTGGCGATGTTGGCTGAGCTGATGAAGCCCATCAGCTCGTTATCGACGCCATCGCCGATGGTCCAGGGGCCAAAGCTCTCGCCCATGTCCGAATTGAAATCCACTGCCTGCATCACTGTTGCTCCAACTTCTCGTGACTTCGTGCAGTGGAAATTACGGCCGCCCTTGACCCCTTGGGAAGATCTATTATCAGATACGGCATCTTCTGAAAAACAGATATCTATTCCCCTGTAGAAGCCTTGAGGAGTTCGTGATGTCCCTCACCTTGCGCCAGGTCCGCTACTTCGTCGCCACCGCCGAGATCGGACAGATTTCCCAGGCGGCGATCCACCTGAACATCTCCCAGTCGGCGGTGACCACGGCGATCAAGGAACTGGAAGCCATGCTCGGCGTGCAGCTGTTCTTGCGTTCGGCCCAGGGCATGAACCTGACCGACGCCGGACGGCACTTTCTCAACCGCGCCTATGTGATCCTGCGCAGCGTCGATGACGCGCTGAACAGCCCGCTGCCGGACTACCGCGCCAGCGGCGTGCTACACCTGGCGGCCAGCTACACGGTGATCGGCTACTTCCTGCCGCACCACCTGCAACGCCTGGAACACTGGCATCCGGACGTGACCATCGAGGTCCACGAACAGGAACGCCAGGCCATCGAACAGGGCCTGCTGGAAGGTCGCTTCGACATGGCCGTGGTGCTGACCGCCAACCTCACCCACCCGGACATCGTCTCCGAAACCCTGTTCAACTCCGAACGCCGCCTGTGGCTACCCAGCCATCACCCGCTGTGCGAGCGCGCCACCGTCAGCCTCGCCGACGTGGCGCAGGAACCCTACATCCTGCTGACCGTCGACGAAGCCGAACAGAGCGCCATGCGCTATTGGGAAAACGCCCGGCAGAAACCCCGGGTGCGGGTGCGCACCAGTTCGGTGGAGGCGGTGCGCAGCATGGTGGCCAACGGTAGCGGCGTGGCGATCCTTTCGGACCTGGTGCACCGCCCCTGGTCGCTGGAAGGTAAACGCATCGAAACCCTGACCGTGAGCGACCCGGTGACGCCCATGAGCGTCGGCCTGGCCTGGCATCGCGAACGGGTGTTCACCCCGGCGATGCAGGCGTTTCGCGACTACTTCCACGACGCGTTCCTCGCGCCGCAGCAGCTGTCGGCACGGCGTTAAGTCTCGCCAGAACGCCAGGAGCGAGCTGGCTCGCGATGAGGTACGCGGTGCATCCGATCGACCGCGTTACGTGCATCGCGAACCCGCTCGCTCCTACAGGGTGTCAGGAACAGCGCGTGGCGGGGTTTTGCACCCAGCGTTTGGCGGTGTCGGCAATGCGCTTGGCCAGCTCGTCGATGGCCCGCTGATGGGCCTGGACCAGGCTCGACAGCTCGATGCTGGCCGGCTGGCTGATGCGGCTGCTGCAGGTCAGGCTGCGGCGCTCGACGCCATCACCGCGCAGGCGCAGGTTCCACACCACGTCGATCAACGCATAACGTCCCGGCACCGATTCGAAGCGGCGCACATCGGTCTGCAACGACAGGATCGGCTGCCCCGCGGACTTGGGCAGGCCTTCCAGGTTGCGCGTACCCAATTGCTGCTCCATCTGGCTGGCCAGGGCATCGTGGAACTCGTCCACCAGCGGCGCGCTCCAGCGCGCGGTTTCCAGGATCGCCAGGGTGCCGCCGTCCTGGCGTACCACGACTTGCGGCTGGTCGACCTGCATCGGAATGCGCACCCCGGCCATCTCGAACTGCAGGCCCGACGCTGCGCCGCCAGCAGCCGCCGGCTCGGGCGCCGGCGGCATCAGGGTGTAGTAATGGGTCGGCGCCGAGCTGCAGGCCGCCAGGCCCAGGGACGCGATCAGCAACGCTAGAGTTTTTTTCATGGCTGGACTTCCGATTCAGGCTCACGAGAAGACGAGGTCGAGGATTTGTAGGCGTCCGGCTGATTGTCCTTGAGCCGCCCACGGATCAGTGCTTCGGGATGACGACTGAGGAAGTCGGTGAGCACCCGCACCGAACGGGCGGTGCGCTGCACTTCGTCCATCGCCTGGCCCAGTTGCAGACGCTGCGGCGAGTCCTCGGCGAAGCTGTCGTTGGCCGTGGTCAGGGTTTTCTTGGTCTGCTCCAGGGTGTCGCGCATCTCCGGCAATACCTTGCCGTTGACGTTCTGCAAGGTCTTCTGCATCTCGGTCAGGCTGCCATTGAGGTTGTTGGCGATAGCATCGATCGGCAACTTGCTGATCTTCTCCACCACTCGCTGCAACTGCTCCTGCAACTTGTCGAGGCCGCCCGGCACGGTGGGAATTTCCAGCGGCCGCGCGGTCGCATCGAAAGCCACCGGCTTGGCGTTGGGGATGAAGTCCATGGAGATATACAGCTGGCCGGTCAGCAGGTTGCCGCTGCGCGCCTGGGCCCGCAGGCCGTGCTGGACGAAGGCACCGATCAGGTAGCCCGCGCGACTTTCGTCGGCGCCGCTGAGCTTCTCCAGTTGCTGATGGACCTTGCCCAGGCGTGCCGGGTAGATCACCACGCCGACCACGGTGGAGAAGGTCTTTTTCTGCTCGTCGTAATCCAGGTCCATCGACACCACCCGGCCGATGTTCACCCCCAGGAACTCCACCGGCGCATTGAGCGCCAGCCCGCGCAGGGTCTGGTCGAAACGCATGCGCATGTAGTACGGGTCGCCATCGGGCGGCGCCAGCGCGGTGTCCTGGTCGGCGAACAGTTGGTAGCTGGCGTTTTCCTCGGCCGGCTTGGCGTTGGGGCTGTACTTGGGTTCGACGAAGGCGATGCCGCCGGCGAGGATCGACGACATGGATTCGGTGTTGACCTTCAGGCCGTTGGCGCCCAGGGTCACGTCCACGCCGCTGGCGTTCCAGAAACGCGAGTCGGTGGTGACGAACTGGTCGTTGGGCGCGTTGACGAAGATCCGCACGTCCACGCCCTTGCCGTTTTCCGACAGTTTGTAGGAAATCACCTGGCCCACCTCGATGCGCCGGTAATAGACCGGCGAACCGACGTCCAGCGAGCCCAGGTCATCGGTGCGCAGGGTGAAGCGCTTGCCCTTTTGCCCGTAAGTCACCGGGGGCGGCGTTTCCAGGCCGACGAAGCTCTTCTTGCGTTTTTCTTCCTGGCCGGCGTCGGCGCCGATAAAGGCCCCCGACAGCAGGGTGTCGACCCCGGACACACCGCCCGCGCCAATGCGCGGGCGCACCACCCAGAACATCGAGTCGGCGGCGGTGAAGGACTCCGCCGACTGGTCCAGCTCGACCTTGGCGATCACCTTGCTGCGGTTCTTGCTCAAGGCGATGGAGGTGACCTTGCCGATCACCACGTTCTTGTATTTGACCTGGGTCTTGTTGGCTTCCAGGCCTTCGGCGGTCTGGAAGCTGATGGAGATCTCGGGCCCGGCCGACAGCGACTTGTGCACCAGCATCGACAGGCCGACCAGGGCCGCGACTATGGGCACGATCCACACCAGCGAGATATTGAACCGGCGCGTCCTGACCGCGGGGGTACCCGGCCTCGCTGGCGCGCTTGAAGCGTTGGAACCTGGATGATCAGACATCTTCAACCTCTACATCCCAGATAAGCCGGGGATCGAAACTCATGGCCGCGAACATCGTCAGGACCACGACCAAACCAAAAAACAGGATGCCCATGCGCGGCTCGATCGAGCTCAGGGCGTGGAATTGCACCAGCGCCGCCACCAGGGCGACCACCAGCACGTCGAGCATCGACCAGTAGCCGATCACCTCGATAAAGCGGTACAGCTTGGCGCGCTCGCGCATCGCCCAATGGCTGCGGCGCTGGCAGGTGATCAGCAGCATCCCCAGGACCAGGAACTTGCTGCACGGCACCACCACGCTGGCGATGAAGATCAACAGGGCAATGTCCCAGGAGCCGTGCTGCCAGAACTCCAGCACGCCGCTGAGAATGGTGTTTTCGCTGCCGCTGCCGAAGATCTGGGTATACATCACCGGCAGCACGTTGGCCGGAATGTAGAGAATCAGGCTGGCCACGAGAAAGGCCCAGGTACGGCTCAGGCTGTTGGGTTTGCGCGCATGCACCACAGCCTCGCAGCGCGGGCAGTAGTGAACGTCCTGGGGGCAGGTCTGGCCGCAGGTGTGGCACAGCATCAGGCCCAGGTCGCGGGCGTAGGGAGGCTGGTTCATCAGTAGCGGCCCTCCAAGTCGTCCCAGAGGCGGCGGATGCCCTTGCCGGAAATCAGGATGATCAGCACCGTCAGCATCGCCAGCGACCACAGCCCCAGGCCCGGGTGCACGTCGAGCATGCCGGCCAGCTTGACAATGGCCACCAGGATGCCCAGCAGGCACACCTCCAGCATGCTCCACGGCCGCAGGTGTTCCAGGGCCCGCATGCAGGCCTTGAAGCCCGGCGCCGCGCGCCCGATGTTGGCAAAGCCCAGCACCCAGCACAGCAGGGCAATCTGCAGGCCGGGGGCAAGGATGATGGCCAGGCCGGTGACGGCGGCGATCAGGCTGATGCGGCCCTGGGCCAGGGCTTCGACCGACTGCCAGAGGGTGGCTTCGTTGCTCAGGCCTTCGAGGCTGATGCCGATCACCGGAAAGGCGTTGGCGAACACGAACAGCAGCGCCGCGGTGATCGACAGGGCAAGCAGCTGCTGCACGTTCAGGTGCCGGGCGCGCTCCAGCACCGCCCCGCAGCGCGAGCACTGGGAGGTCTGGCCTTTTGCAAGCGGCACGGACTCGTACAACGAATCGCAATGCTCGCAGATGATCCAGTTGGGAGAGAGTGTCATGGTCTTCGAGTCAGGTGGGACAGCGGAGGGCGCTGATCCATGGCGCGTATTCTCTGCAAAAGTAGAGGGTGGTGTCTAGTTTTACCTGAGGACTGCAAACGCCCTGGTGCGCCATAATGTATGCCCCTTGCTGCCTCTCAGACCATGAACGATTCAAAAATGCTCCCGGCCAAAAACCCGCGCTCGCCGAAACAGACTCGTGGCCATGAACGGGTCACGGCGATTCTCGATGCCTGCGCCCACCTGCTGGTCAGCCAGGGAGTGGCCAGCCTGACCATGCATGGCCTCGCGCGCGAAGCCGGCACCTCCATCGGTTCGCTGTACCACTTCTTCAGCGACAAGCAGAGCGTGCTCGACGCCCTGGGCCAGCGCCATATCGACGCCTTCGAACAGATCACCGCCAACCTCCTGGCCATCGACCCGGCCACCTGGGTCGAGTCGAGCAGCCAGGAGGTGATCGACCGGATGATCATGCCGATCATGGAATACCTCGAGACCCATCCCGACCTGCTGCAGATGATCAGCCCCACCTTCACGCCCTGCCAGCTCCAGGCCCCGACCATCCAGGCGCGAATCCAGGAAACCTACGACCGCATGCTCGCCCTGCGCCTGCCCACCGCCAGCGCCGCGGAGCGCGACGCCTACGTGACGGCCATGCGCGGATTGCCCATCGGCCTGTTCCAGGTTGCTCTGGAGAATAGTCAGCTCAAGAGCATTCTGCTGTTGCAGGAAGTCCCCCGGGCGATGAAGGCCTACCTCGAAGCCATCGAGCGGCACCACGCCGCCGCTGACCCCTGCGGTGTTCAACTGGCGCGATCGAGCGGGCGACGCAGCATCAAGCGTTCCCGCACCAGGTCGTAACCCCAGTGATAGACATAGGTGTACGGCAGGAAGAACAGCAGCACGCCGATGTCGAGAATCAACGCTTGCATCAGGCTGACCTGCAGCCACCAGGCGATCAGCGGCACGCTTACCGCCACCAGGCCACCTTCGAACAGCAGCGCATGGGCGACCCGGGTCCAGCCGCTGGGCGCCAGGGCCAGGCGCTTGAGCAGACGGTCGAACAGGCCATTGAAGACCACGTTCCAGGCCAGGGCGATCAGGCCGATGGCGATAGTCGCCACGCCCATGTCGACAAAGGGCTTGTCCATGATCCAGGCCAGCAGCGGCGTACACAGCGCGAACGCCAGCAGCTCGAAGCCCACGGCCTGGAAAACCCGTTCGGTCAAGGATTTAGTGTTGCTCATGGTCCGGCTCCCGCCAGTGAATGTGGTTGCCATGATCACCTTACCTGTCGATACTTCATAATCATTAACCATCGAGCAAGACGATACTTTATGGCCTCACACGAAGTACTGCTGGCCTTTGTCCAGGCGGCCACCCAAGGCTCGTTTTCCGCGGCCGCGCGCAAGCTCGGCAAGAGCCAGTCGACCATCAGCGCGGCGGTGGCAAGCCTGGAGATCGACCTCGACCTGCAGCTGTTCGACCGCAGCAGCCGCAAGCCCGCCCTCACCCCGCAAGGCCACGTCATGCTGCAACGGGCCGAAGACATCCTGGCCGCCACCAGCCGCCTGGAAATGGCCGCCAGCCAGCTGGCCCAGGGCGTGGAAGCCAAGCTCACGGTGGCCCTGTCCGACACCTATCAGTCGGATCGTTTCGAGACCTCGCTGAGCGCCTTCGAACAACGCTACCCGGACCTGGAGCTGGAATGCCTGATCGCCGAATGCGACGACCTGATCGAGCTGGTCCAGCGCGGTCGGGCGCAGATCGCCTTTGCCGAGATGCAGCCCGAATACCCGGCGGACCTCGACCATTCGACGGTGGACGAGCGCACCGAAATCGCCCTGTTCGTGTCGCGCAACCACCCCTTGGCGGCGCTGAAAAATATCGATCAGGCACGCCTGCAACAGCACCGCGAGCTGCGCCTGGCAACCATCGTCAACCCCTACGACAGCCGGGCCCGGGGCCGGGTGTGGTCGGCGCCGAGCTACCTGATGCTGCTGGAAATGGCCCAGGGCGGCTTTGGCTGGGCGCCCCTGCCGCGCTGGCTGGTGGAACGTTTCGGCGCCGACAGCCTGGTGGAACTCGATGCCCGTGGCTGGCCGCGCAACGTGGCGGTCGATGCCCTGTGGTCGCGCCTGCATCCGCCAGGCCCGGCGGGCAGCTGGTTGCTGGGGCGGATGCTGGAATAAGCGCTTTTTTGCAGAGGCTCGCCCCGCTGGCGGCCGCTCCGCGCCCGATCGCAGCCTGCGGCAGCGGCTACAGGGTTCGGCTGATCTGGAGCAAAGCACATCCTTGCGACGTTTCCGAGCTCGCTCCCGGCCCCTGCTCGCGCCACCCTCCCTGTAGCCGCTGCCGTAGGCTGCGATAAGGCCGCAGGCCTTCAACGATCGTCAATAGACCACGACCGCTCGGCCGACCACAGTCTTCGGATCGGCAGGAGTTCAGAGGGTTTTCAGGGCCTCGAGCTTGTTCTCGATAAAACGCCGCTCCGGTTCCTGGCGGGTCAGTTCCAGGGCGCGCAGATAGGCTTCCCGCGCCGGCTCGATCCGGCCCAATTGCCGACAGAACTCGGCCCGCGCCGAATGGGCCAGATGGTAATCCTGCAATTCGCCCCGGGCGAGGATCGCCTCGACCCGCTCCAGGCCGGCCAGCGGCCCGTCCCGCTGGGCGATGGCGACCGCACGGTTCAGTTCGATCACCGGCGAGGGCATGGCGCGCAACAGCACGTCATACAGGCCGACGATCTGCTGCCAGTCGGTTTCCCCGGCCGTCGCCGCCTCGGCATGCACCGCGGCGATCGCCGCCTGCAGGCAGTACGGGCCGAAACGGCGGGTGCCCAGGGCGTGCTCCACCAGGGCGCAACCTTCGGTGATCAGTTCGCGGTCCCACAGCGAGCGGTCCTGCTCGTCCAGCAGCACCAGCTCCCCGGTGGCCGAGGTTCGCGCCAGGCGCCGCGACTCATGCAGCAGCATCAAGGCCAGCAGGCCCATCACTTCGGGTTCCGGCAGCAGTTCCAGCAACAGACGGCCGAGGCGGATCGCCTCATGGGTCAGGTCTTCGCGAGTCAGCTCGGTGCCCATCGACGCCGAATAGCCTTCGTTGAATACCAGGTAAATCACCCGCAACACGCTGTCCAGGCGCTCGGGCAGTTCACTCAGGGACGGTACCTGATAAGGGATGTGCGCATCGCGGATCTTGGCCTTGGCGCGCACGATGCGCTGGGCGATGGTGGCCGGCGTCGAGAGAAAGGCCCGGGCGATTTCCTCGGTGGTCAGGTCGCAGATCTCCCGCAACGTCAGCGGCACCTGGGCGTCCGCCGCCAGCGCCGGGTGGCAGCAGGTGAAGATCAGGCGCAGGCGGTCGTCTTCCAGGTCCTCCTCGCTCCAGTCAGCCTGCTCCAGCTCTTCGAGCTGGCTGACCAGCGCCGCCTGGGACGCGGCGAAACGCGCCCGCCGACGCAAACCGTCGATGGCCTTGAAACGCCCGGCCGACACCAGCCAGGCCCGCGGGTTGTCCGGTACGCCGTCGCGCTGCCAGCGCTCGACCGCGACGAAGAACGCCTCGTGCAAGGCCTCTTCGGCAAGGTCGAAATCCCCCAGCAGGCGAATCAGGGTCGCCAGGATCCGCCGCGACTCGTTGCGATAGACCGTCTCCACCAGCGCCTTGACGCTGTCTTGCGTTGCCGTCGGCATCAGTCCGGCATGCCTCGGGTCACCAGGCTTTCCAGGCGATCCAGGCTCTGCCCCCAGCCCTCGTGAAAGCCCATGGCTTCGTGGGCCTGGCGATCCTCTTCGCTCCAGTGCATGGCGCGGGCGGTGTAGAGGGTCTTGCCGTCCAGGTCGTCGAAGGTCACCTCGGCGCTCATGAAGGCCTTGCCCGAAGGAATCCAGCCCGGCAGGAAGGCATCGGTGAACACCAGCCGCCGCGGCGCGACGATCTCCAGGAACACGCCCATGGTCGGGTATTCGTTGCCGTCCGGGGCGCGCATCAGGGTGCGAAACTGGCCGCCGACCCACAGGTCCATTTCGCACTCCGGGGTGGTCATGCCGTGGGGGCCCCACCATTGCACCAACAACTGCGGTTCGGTCCAGGCACGGAACAGCTTGCCGGGCGGCGCATCGATCAGGCGGCTGATGGACAACTCATATTGGGCGGGCGCACGGCCCACGCTGTGCTCGGTCATGGCGAAACTCCTGCTTATGCTTGTTTTTTCAGGGCTCGTTTTTCCAGGGTGGCGATCAGAGATTCAACTCGCGCACCGGGCGTACCTCGACGCTGCCGACCCGGGCCGCCGGAATGTTGCCGGCGACCTGGATGGCTTCGTTGAGGTCCTTGGCATCGATCAGGTAGAACCCGGCCAACTGTTCCTTGGTTTCGGCGAACGGGCCGTCGGTGATCGACAGCCGGCCGCCGCGCATACGCACCGTGGTCGCGGTCTGCACCGACTCCAGGGCCTCGGCGGCGAGCATCCGGCCGCTGCCTTGCACCGACTCGGCGTACGCCATGCACTCGGCGTCCTTCGGGCTCTCCGGCAGGCTGTGCAACAGCTGTTCGTCGCTGTAGACCAGGCATAGGTATTTCATGGGGCTCTCCTCGATCGGGCTGATCAACTATGGCTGCAGTTTCAGGCTTTGGCGAAAAACCCGACGATCAGGGTTGCAGGTCAAACAAGGCGGTGCCGCTCTGCATGTCGAAGGGCGCCGACCAGTGTTCGTGCACCACTTTCCACTGGCCGCCCAGGCGCTGGTAACCGGCGGTCACGCGCATCCAGCAAGCCTTGGTCTCGCCCTTGTCGTCGGTGCCGCCGCAGTGGGCCAGCCAGTGGGCGAAGGCGCTGTCGCTGGCGCCGACTATGTGCAGTTGTTCGAAGTCGAAGATGCCAGGGCCGGGGCAGAACTCCATGCAGGCCTTCCAGTGCTCGCGGTAGGCTTGCTTGCCCTTGAATTGCAACGCGGCCACGGCGTCGAACGCGGTGATGTCGTCGGCGTAATAGCTGACGATGCGCTCGATGTCCTTGGCCATCACGGCCTGGCGCCAGGCGTCGATCAGGCTGCGGATTTCGCTTTCGGTGGTTTGGGCGTTCATGGCGATTCTCCCTGCGATTGAGTGATATGGGCTCAAGGTGGCCGCCACAGGCGACCGTTAAATCGTGAAGACACCCTTAGTCGTCTGGCCGCCCGGTAAATCGACAGGGCCCGGAAAAAAAACCGGGACCCTGGGCAAAATCGCTAGAATCGCCACTCATGCAACCCACCCTCAGTGCCCGGATATGGACAGCCCAGTGACCACCCGACTCGTCCCCTACGAACAGCTCGACGCCAGGCAATTGCAGCAGCTCGACGCGCTCGAAGTGCACCCGCGGCAGAAGAATTATTCCGGCGATATCTACACCGCGCTGCATACCCTGCTCAAGGCGCCGGAGCCCGGGATCAAGGGCTTCGCCCTGCTGGCCGACGAGGTCCCGGTGGCGTTCCTGCTGCTCAAGCGCCCGCCGTTCCTGCCCTATTGGGCCGACCCCGACACCGCCACCCTGCATGCCTTGCAGGTCGATCAGCGGGTCCAGGGCCAGGGCTACGGCCGGGCCTGCCTGCAAGCCCTGCCCGCCGCCGCGCGCCAGGCGTGGCCAGAGATCAAGGGGCTGATGCTGTCGGTGGACGCGGACAACGCCGCGGCCTTCAGCCTCTATCTGAAGCAAGGCTGGGTCGACAGTGGCGAGGCCTACAGGGGCCGCATCGGCTATGAACGCCGTCTGGTCCTGATGTTCTGACATTACCCAGGAGAAGCATGATGCTGACCACCCTCGAGCAACTGGAAGCAATCTACGGCCAGCCCATTGAGCGGGCCGTGCGCAAGGAAATCCCCTTCCTCAACCCGGACTACCAGGCCATGGTGCGCGCCTCGCCGCTGGTGATCCTGAGCACCGTCGGCCCAGGCGGGATGGACGGCTCGCCTCGCGGCGATACCCCGGGTTTCGTACGGATCATCGACGAGCGCACCCTGGCCCTGCCCGACCGCCCGGGCAACAACCGCATCGACAGCCTGCGCAATATCGTCAGCGACCCGCGGGTGGCCCTGCTGTTCATCATTCCAGGCATCGGCGAGACCCTGCGGGTCAATGGCCGGGCGCGGATCTCGGCCGAGCCGGCGCTGCTGGACAGCTTCGCGGTGAATGGCAAGCCGGCGCGCACAGTGATCCTGGTGGACGTCGAGGCGGCCTACTTCCACTGCTCCAAGGCCATCGTGCGTTCCGACCTGTGGAACCCCGAGCACTACCTGGAACGCTCGGCCCTGCCCTCGGCCGGCGCCATCCTCAAGCACCTCTGCGACGGCCAGTTCGACGCCGACCGCTACGACCGGGAAATGCCGGAGCGGGTGCGCAACAGCCTGTATTGAATGCTTCTGCAGGAGCGAAGCTTGCTCGCGATGAAGGCTGACGCGGTACATCAGCCAGACCGCGGCGCCCTTTTCGCGGGCAAGCCTCGCTCCTACGCCGTGGCGTTACGACCTGCGTTACGACCTCACAACTCCAGAGCCATCTCGTGCCAGGCCATGCCGCCATGGTCCGACGCCGAAGCCTTGAGGTAGACGAAGCCGAAGCGCTCGTACAAGGGCACATGCCGCTCCTTGCACATCAGGTTGATGCTGGCCTTGCCCAGGCCGCGCATGCGCTCGATGAAGGCCTCCAGCAGACACCGGGAAACACCCTGGCCCTGATAGTCCGGATGCACCACCACCGACATGATCACCACATGGGGCCCGGCCGGGTCGTGGCCGATCAGTTCCTTGAAGGCCTCGTCGGCCATCTCGACCTCGAAGGCCGCCCCGGAATTGATGAAGCCGGCCACTACGCCCTCCACTTCGGCGACGATGAAGCCCTCGGGCCAGGTGGCGATACGGGTGGCGATCTTTTCCCGGGTGGCGGCTTCGTCGCCCTCGTAGGCCAGGGTTTCGATGGCAAAGCAACGGTCCAGGTCAGCGGCGGCGACCTGACGGATCAACAGGCTGGATAAGGTCATGGGGAACAGATCGGCTATGGGAAATGCCGCCGATCATAAAGTAATAAGGCTTGCATATCGAATGACGGCAAGCCCGTAAAAGCTGCGTAGAGTCGCTGTCATCCGCGCGCCGACCGGGTTATTTATCAGGGCTCAATCAATCCCATCCTGGTCGAGTACGGAAGTCGCCATGAGCAATGTTCAGATCGGTTTGCTGGTGCTGTTCGGTATCAGTGCGTTCGGTTTTGTCACCCTGTCCATCGACCTGTGGCGCGCCCGCCGGCCGAACAAAGGCAAATGACCGGGCCCACCGCGGGCCCGGCCGGTGCTCGCGGCGCGGCTCACTGCTCCTTGAGCGGCAGCCAGATTTCCAGCACGCCCTGGCCGGTGTCAGGGTTGAAGTCGGCGCTGTAGCGTTCGAATTCCGGCGCATCGGCGGCTTCGCGCCCGGACTGTGGCAGCCAGGTTTTCCAGATGTACTGGAAGGTCTGCGGCAGGCTCGCAAGCGGCCCCTGGTGCTCGAACACCGCGTAGTGCTGCGGCGGCACCTCGACCCAGCGGTACAGCTCGGGCAAATCGTCGAGTTTGCTGATTTCGACCCCGGCGATGTATTCGAACCCGCCCTTGCCGTCGGGGTTGCAGCAGAGGCCGTAGGTCTGCTCCCCGACCTGGCCGGGAACCTTGCCGATATGGGGAATGAAGTGTTCCCAGAGCTCAGGAATGCCCTGCGTCGTCTCGGGAGTGAAACGCCCGCCCAGACCGGCGATCAGCAGAAAGCGCCCCTTCTCGAAACGCGGTACCGGCCCGCCGACCTGTTTTTGCTCATCCATGATGCGACTCCTGCCTGAAAAATGGGTTCGGCAGGGAGTATAGAGGCCAAACCCGAATCGCTGGGTCAGAGCGCGGGAAGCTCCGCGACCGCCGCGCCGACGATGAACTCCTGGTAACCGGACAGGATCACGTAGACCGCGAAATAGCAGAAGATCGCCGCAGATGCCAGGTAGGAGTAGCGCAACAATTTGTCGCCCAGCAGCTTGCCGCCCTGGGTCGCGGCAAAGCATAGGCCCACGACCCAGGCCAGCCCGGCGCAGAAGAAGCCGCTGAGGAACAGCCCGGAACTGAGCAGGTCACCGCCGCCGGAACGGGCAATCAGGGTACCGCCCACCGCGGCGAACCAGAGGATCGCGCTGGGAGACGACATGGCCAGGAAAATGCCGCGGAAAAACTCCTTGCGCGGCGAACCGTTGTCCACCTCCCCGGCCTCGGCCAGCACCGCGCTGTGGTGGATCGCCGAATAGATCATCTTCGCCGCGAAGTACACCAGCAGCGCCGATCCGCCGATCCACAGCACCCAGCGCACCGCTTCGTACTGCAGCAGCACGGTCATGCCGGCCAGCGCCAGCACGGCGTAGACCAGGTCACCGACACAGGTGCCCAGGCCCAGGCAGAAACCCTGGAAATAACCACGCTGCATGGCCAGGGTAATCATCGCGATATTGGCCACGCCTATGTCCAGGCACAGCGAAAGGCTCAGCAGAAAGCCGCTGGTAAACTCCATCATTCATCCTGTTCGATGCGGTTGTTCGAGTGGGGGGTATTTAACGCGGGAGGGCCCGGCAAACACAATGCGCGGGCTGCGAATCCAGCCTGCATGATGCAAATCCCTGTCCAGGCAACGCCGCTGCCGGCAAAAAATAGTTGCCGCGCCCCTCTGGACAGCCTGGCGCCACAGCCCTTATCGTCTGCCCCCAGGCCACCGCAGTGGCCGACGTCGCTCGGACGGTTCCGGGCGCTCACGTACTCGAGGCAACAATGGCCGAACAAGGTTCGCCGCGCCGCTTTGCGCGCATAGATCGACTCCCCCCCTACGTATTCAATATCACTGCCGAGCTGAAGATGGCTGCGCGTCGGCGCGGCGAAGACATCATCGACTTGAGCATGGGTAACCCCGACGGTGCGACTCCGCCGCACATCGTCGAGAAACTGGTCACCGTCGCCCAGCGCGAAGACACCCACGGCTACTCCACCTCCAAGGGTATTCCGCGTCTGCGCCGGGCCATTTCGCGCTGGTACAAGGATCGCTACGAGGTCGATATCGACCCGGAAAGCGAAGCCATCGTCACCATCGGTTCCAAGGAAGGCCTGGCGCACCTGATGCTCGCCACCCTGGACCAGGGCGACACCGTGCTGGTGCCCAACCCGAGCTACCCGATTCACATTTACGGCGCGGTGATCGCCGGCGCCCAGGTGCGTTCGGTGCCGCTGGTGCCGGGCGTGGACTTCTTCGACGAGCTGGAGCGGGCCATCCGCGGCTCGATCCCGAAACCGAAGATGATGATCCTCGGCTTCCCGTCCAACCCTACCGCGCAGTGCGTCGAGCTGGACTTCTTCGAACGGGTGATCGCCCTGGCCAAGCAGTACGACGTGCTGGTGATCCACGACCTGGCCTACGCCGACATCGTCTACGACGGCTGGAAAGCCCCGTCGATCATGCAGGTGCCGGGCGCCAAGGACATCGCGGTGGAGTTTTTCACCCTGTCCAAGAGCTACAACATGGCCGGCTGGCGCATCGGCTTCATGGTCGGCAACCCGGAGTTGGTCAGCGCCCTGGCGCGGATCAAGAGCTACCACGACTACGGCACTTTCACCCCGCTGCAGGTGGCGGCCATCGCTGCGCTGGAAGGCGACCAGCAGTGCGTGAAAGACATCGCCGAGCAGTACCGCCAGCGCCGCAATGTGTTGGTCAAGGGCCTGCATGAGCTGGGCTGGATGGTCGAGAACCCTAAGGCCTCGATGTACGTCTGGGCGAAGATTCCCGAGGCCTACGCGCACCTGGGCTCGCTGGAGTTCGCCAAGAAGCTGCTGGCCGAGGCCAAGGTCTGCGTTTCGCCAGGGGTGGGTTTCGGTGAGTACGGCGACGACCATGTGCGCTTCGCCCTGATCGAAAACCAGGACCGCATCCGCCAGGCCGTGCGCGGCATCCGCGGCATGTTCCGTGCCGATGGCCTGGTGCAGAAAGGCTGATCCGCGTCGCCCTATAAGCAGGCACAAAAAAACCGCAGCGATGCGGTTTTTTTGTGCCTGTCTGTCGCCCCTGTAGCCGCTGCCGCAGGCTGCGATCGGCCGGCACGGCCGTAGCGATCTTGCAATCGCTGAAGGCTCTTCGAGCCTTATCGCAGCCTTCGGCAGCGGCTACAGGGTTCGGGTCACACCACCAGCGACAGCAGCAGGATGAAGATCAGGCCCACCACCGAGAGGATGGTTTCCATCGCGGTCCAGGTCTTGAAGGTTTCCGCCACGGTCATGTTGAAGTACTGCTTCACCAGCCAGAAACCGGCGTCGTTGACGTGGGACAGGATCAGCGAGCCGGCGCCGGTGGCCAGCACCAGCAACTCGCGGTTGACCCCAGGGATCATGCCGACCACCGGTACCACGATGCCCGCGCCGGTGATGGTCGCCACGGTCGCCGAACCGGTGGCGATCCGGATCACCGCCGCCACCAGCCACGCCAACAGGATCGGCGAGATCTGCGCGTTGACCGCCATGTGGCCGATCACGTCACCCACGCCGCTGGTCACCAGCATCTGCTTGAAGCCACCGCCGGCACCGATAATCAGGATGATCGCCGCGGTCGGCGCCAGGCTGGCGTCGAGCAGCTTGAGGATCTGCTTGGAGCCGATGCCCTGGCGCGAACCGAAGGTATAGAGCGACAGCAGCAAGGCCAGCAGCAGCGCGCTGATCGGGTGACCGATCATGTCCATCCAGATGCGGAAGAAATGCCCGTCCGGGAAGGCCACGTCGGCGAAGGTCTTGAGCAGCATCAGGAACACCGGCAGCAGCACGGTCAGCAGGGTCACGCTGAAGCTCGGCAGGTTGGCCGAGGTGTTTTCGCGCGCCAGCTGGTCCACCAGTTCCTGGTTCGGATGACCCGGGATGTGCTTGGCGATGAAGGTGCCGTAGATCGGACCGGCGATGATCGCGGTCGGCAGGGCCACGATCAGGCCGTAGAGAATGGTCTTGCCGATGTCGGCGCCGAACACGCCGATGGCCAGCAGCGGGCCCGGATGCGGCGGCACCAGGCCGTGCACCGCGGACAGGCCGGCCAGCAGCGGGATACCGATCTTGATGATCGACACGCCGGTGCGCCGGGCGACGATGAACACCAGCGGGATCAGCAGCACGAAGCCGATCTCGAAGAACAGCGGGATGCCCACCAGGAAGGCGGCGAACATCATCGCCCACTGCACCCGCTCCTTGCCGAACGAGCGGATCAGGGTCTGGGCGATCTGATCCGCGCCGCCGGATTCGGCCATCATTTTGCCGAGCATGGTGCCCAGCGCGAGGATGATCCCGACGAAACCGAGTACCCCACCGAAGCCGTCCTGGAACGCCTTGATGATCTTGTCCACCGGCATGCCCGACGTCAGGCCGAGGAAACCCGCGGCGATGGTCAGGGCGATGAAGGGATGCAGCTTGAATCGAGTGATCAGCACGATCAGCCCGATAATGGTGACCACTGCGTCTACCAGCAGATAGGTCTCTTGGGACATGCCAAACATGGGGTTGCCTCCGGTTTGTTGTTTTTATTCAAGCGTTAAAAACGTGAGCCGAGTGGGATAGCGCTATCTAGGTGAACCGAAGCTTATCGGGGTGAGTCCAGCCCGTGCTCCAGCCACCAGCCATGGGCCTGTTCGGCCAGCCGGTCAACGCTGTGGATGGTGGCGTCCAATGCCAGGGTCAGGGGTTCGCCCACGGGAGATTCGAGGGTGGCGAACTGACTGTCGATCAGGGTCGAAGGCATGAAATGCCCCGGACGGTGGGCCACGCGATCGGCGGCCACTTGTGGTGTCAATTGCAGGAAAACGAAGCCTAGGCCGGGCGTGGCGCTGCGCAGGCGGTCGCGGTACTTGCGCTTGAGCGCCGAGCAGGTCAGCACCGGACGTTGTCCGGCGGCCAGAGCGCGACGCAACTCGTCGCACAGGCTGTCGAGCCAGCCGGCACGGTCGTCGTCGTTCAGGGGAATACCGGCACTCATCTTGGCGATATTGGCGGCAGGGTGGAACGTATCGCCTTCAATGGCCGTGGCGCCGCTGCGCTGGCACAGCGCTTCACTGACGCTGGACTTGCCGCAGCCGGCAACGCCCATGATGACCAGGGCGGTGATGGGTTGACTCATGAAACACCTCAGCGCGCAGACAGCGCTACCTTCGCTCTTCGAAACTCTAGTGCAAAAATAGTTTCTGCCGACGCCTTCTTGTCATTTTTGTGGGTTGCCGCGTATATAGGCCGCGAAACCAAAGAGTGCGGGTCAGGCCGACCGCGCTCACGCATTGCAGCTGTTTCGAGACAGCGCTACCTTAGTGACTTGAATTTTGTTTGGCAAGCCGTCTGATGACCTCCTCCAAGAACGATAAAAATACCCGCACCACGGGGCGCCCGACCCTCAACGAAGTCGCGCGCCTGGCCGGCGTCAGCCCGATCACCGCCTCGCGAGCCCTGCGCGGCATCGACACGGTGGCCACCGAACTGGTGGAAAAGGTGCAGAAGGCCGCCCGCGAACTCAACTACGTGGTCAACCCGGCCGCCCGCGCCCTGGCCTCGGCCCAGAGCCATTCGGTGGTGGTGCTGGTGCCGTCGCTGTCCAACCTGCTGTTCATCGATACCCTGGAAGCCATTCATCAGGTTTTGCGGCCCAAGGGCTTCGAAGTGCTGATCGGCAACTTCCACTATTCCCCCGACGAAGAAGAAAACCTGCTGCGCAACTACATGGCCTACCAGCCCCGCGGCCTGCTGCTGACCGGCTTCGACCGGACCGAAAGCGCCCGACGGATGGTCGAAGCCAGCAACGTTCCCTGCGTCTACATGATGGACCTCAACCCCGAGGCCGGCCTGAACTGCGTGGGTTTCTCCCAGCACAACGCCGGGGAAACCGCCGCCGAGCACCTGATCTCCCGCGGCCGCAAGCGCCTGGCCTATATCGGTGCCCAGCTCGACCAGCGCACCCTGATGCGCGGCGAAGGTTTCCGCCGCGGCCTGGAGAAAGCCGGCCTCTACGACCCGAAACTGGAAGTCCTCACCCCGCGCCCCTCGTCGGTGGGCCTGGGCGGCGAACTCTTCCTGCAGTTGATGCACAGCCACCCGGACGTGGACGCGATCTTCTTCGGCAACGACGACCTGGCCCACGGCGCCCTGCTGGAAGCCATGCGTTGCGGCATCAGGATCCCCGAGCAAGTGGCGGTGATGGGCTTCAACGACCTGCCCGCCTCGGCGCACATGGTGCCGCGCCTGAGCAGCATCAGCACCCCGCGCGAAGCCATCGGCCGCCGCGCCGCGGAACAACTGCTGACCCTGATGGCCGGCAACAGCGTGGCCAAGCCGGTGGTGGACATGGGCTTCGAGCTGATGGTGCGCGAGAGCACCTGAGCCGCGTTCAGGAACGCAGGCTCAGGGCGCTGAGCAGCACGCCGAAGCCCACCAGCAGAACGCCGAACAACTGGTCGATACGCCGTTTGTAAGCCATGAGCCGGGCCCGGATGCCCGGCGCCGAAAAGAACAGCGCCACCGCCACGAACCACAGCACATGGGCCAGGACAATGATCGCGCCATAGCCGATCTGCACACCCGGCGCGGTACCTGGCTGCATCACCTGCATGAACAGGCTGACCACGAAAATCATAGTCTTGGGGTTCAGCGCATTGGTCAAAAACCCCGTACGCAATGCCACCCACGCCGAGACCCGCGGCGCATCGACCGCTATCTCTTCCTCGACCGCGCGGCTGCGCAGCATGCCGATACCGAGATAAACCAGGTACAGCGCCCCGGCGATTTTCAGCACGCTGAACAGCAGCAGCGATTCCTTGACCAGCAGGCCGACGCCCAACAGCGTGTAGCCGATATGCAGCATCACTCCGAGCCCGATCCCCAGCGCCGTGAACACCCCATGCCGACGCGACAGCACCAGGCTGTTGCGCGTGACCATGGCGAAATCCGGCCCCGGGCTGAGCACCGCCAGGATGGTAATGGTGATTACTACTAACAGTTCAGTCATTTTCAAGCGCCTTCACTATAGAATCCGGCCCATACTTTATGGGCACGAACCGTCACAGAGCGAACGATGAAAACTGACATTCCCGGTGATAAAAACTCACAGACAATTCATCGCCGCCTGCCGCCCCTGAGCGCCCTGCGCTGTTTCGAGGCCGCCGCTCGCCTGGAAAGCTTCACCCGCGCCGGCGAAGCCCTGCACCTGACCCACGGCGCCATCAGCCGTGCCGTCCGCACCCTGGAAGAAGACCTCGGCACACGGCTGTTCGAGCGTCGCAGCCATCGGGTCTTTCTCACCGAGGCTGGCCGCGAATTGCTGCACAGCGTGGAGCATGCCTTCGACCTGATCGAAGCCACCGCCCGCAAACTGCGAACGCCGGACAAGGCCGCGGCCCTGGTGCTGTCCTGCGAACCGACCCTGCTGATGCGCTGGCTGATTCCACGGATCCCGGCCTTCTTCGCCGCTCACCCGGATATCCCCCTGCAACTGGTGGCCGGCGGCGGGCCCTTCGCCTTTGCTCAAGGCATCGATCTGGCGATCCGCCGCAACGACTTTCCCTGGCCGCCCCACACCCATGCGCAGTGGCTGTTCGATGAAGCCATCGGCCCGGTGTGTCGCCCGGACCAGGCCGTCGGCTGGACCCGCGATGCAAGCGGCAGAGTACGGCTATCGGATACGGCGCCACGCCTGCACAGCGCGACCCGGGCAGCGGCCTGGGAGCAATGGTTGACCCTCAAGAGAATGCAACAGGCGCCGGGTACGGAGCAGGTCTTCGAGCATTTCTACTTCAGCCTGCAAGCGGCGGTGGCGGGGTT
Source organism: Pseudomonas chlororaphis subsp. chlororaphis (assembly GCF_003945765.1). Taxonomy (NCBI): domain Bacteria; kingdom Pseudomonadati; phylum Pseudomonadota; class Gammaproteobacteria; order Pseudomonadales; family Pseudomonadaceae; genus Pseudomonas; species Pseudomonas chlororaphis. The sequence continues at coordinate 5,234,480 of NZ_CP027712.1, forward strand.
GGGGCTAGCCATCGCGCCCTGGCAACTGGTGCGCGACGACCTGGAGTCGGGCCTGCTGGTCGCGCCTTTCGGTTTTATCGCCGACGGCAGCGCCTACTACCTGTTGTCGCCCGAGGCCGTCGACCCGGACTCGCCCGTCGCCCGCTTGCTCGACTGGCTGCGTCACCAGGCGCTGGGCAGCGAGCAGCACGACGCCACCCGCCCAGCCCCATAAGCGGACAGGCTTACGGCCTCACCTCTGCGGCAACCTCCGAAGCCAGCGCCGGGTCCTGCCCACCCAGCAACTGCACGAACGCCTGGGCGGCCTTTTGCAGGGGCTGGTTCTTCAGCCATACCGCGTGCACCGGCAGCAGCAGGCCGTTGTCGATGTTCTTGAAGGTCAGGCGCTTGAGCCTTCCGGCCTGGAGCAAGGGCGCGATCACCGATAGCGGGAAATTGCCCCAGCCAATGCCGGACTCGACCATGTCCAGGGCCATGGCCAGGCTGTCGGTGCGCCAGTAGGACTCGGCGATCAGCGGCCGGGTGTCGCGGATCGGCAGGTCGCGGCTGGCAACCACCACCTGACGCACGTTGACCAGCTCTTCCAGATAGAGGGTGGCGTCCGGCGCCTCGGGCAAGGGATGGCGCGCGGAAATGCAGGCGATCATCCGCTCGCTGCCGACGTACTGGAAATACTCCAGCACGTTCAGGCTGAGCCCGGCGAAGGCCACGCCGACCGCGATCCGGCCAGTGTGCAGCAGTTGCAACAGATCGTCCTGGGGCGCGCTCAGCACCTCGATGTCGAGCAACGGATGACGCTCGGCGATCAGCTTGATCGCCGCCAGCACCCGGGACTTGTCGATGTCCTCGACCACGCCGATGGACAGCCGGCTTTCCAGCCCCAGGGACAACTCCACCGCATGCACCTGCAGGTGCTTGAGCTGCTCGGCGATCAGCCGCGCGTGGGGCGCCAGGGCATTGGCCATGGCGGTGGGCACCGGCTCGCGATGGCTGCGGTCGAACAGGGGGTAGCCCAGCTCCGCCTCAAGGTTGGCGATACCCATGCTCACCGCCGAAGGCACCTTGCCCAGGGCCCGGGCCGCCGCGGAAAACGAACCGCGCTCGAGCACGGCGAGAAACAACTGGATGCTGTCGCTGGAGAAATTCATGCAGACGCCTGTCTAGAATGTCGACCTATCAGTAAACCTGAAAGCTACTGACTTTTTCTGTCAGACACATTGAAGCTATCTTGCGCCGCATTCGCCAGCCCTTCCTGCAAAAGGAGCGGCCCGGGCCAACGAACGCGGAGGAAAAAAAGCATGCAAGGCATCAAGCGCAAACTGGTTTACGTGTCACTGTTCGAGGTGTTCGGCATGACCTTCTCGGCCCTGGGCCTGGCCTTGCTGTCCGGCACCTCGCCGAGCAACACCGGCCCGCTGGCGGTGGTGATCACCAGCATCGCGGTGACCTGGAACTTCATCTACACCAGCCTGTTCGAGCGTTGGGAAAGCCGCCAGGTCTCGCGGACCCGCACGGTCAAGCGGCGGATCGCCCATGCCGTGGGTTTCCAGCTGACGCTGATCCTGTTCCTGATTCCGTTGATCGCCTGGTGGATGCACATCAGCCTGGTGCAGGCCTTCCTGCTGGACCTGGCGCTGATCCTGTTCATCCCCTGCTACACCTTCGTCTTCAACTGGCTGTTCGACCGGGTCTTTGGCCTACCAGCGTCGGCACTGCCGGACCCGGTCTGAGACCAGAGTACAAATCGGTATCGCCCAAGAGCGACGCCGCTGTTAGATTTCCAGGGCTCTTCACCCGCCAAGGAAAGCGTGCATGGGAACCCTGAGAATTCTCGGTAAAGCCTCGTCGATCAACGTCCGAAAAGTGCTGTGGACCTGCGAGGAACTGGGCCTGCCCTACGAACGCGAGGATTGGGGCAGCGGCTTCCAATCGACCCACACACCGGAGTTTCTCCGGCTCAACCCCAACGCCCAGGTGCCGGTGCTGGTCGATGACGCTGGCGCGCTCTGGGAGTCCAACAGCATCTGCCGGTACCTGACCGGCAAGGTCGCCGGGCAACGGCTGCTGCCCGGCGCCCCCCGGGCCCGGGCGCTGGTGGAGCAGTGGATGGACTGGCAGGCCACGGAGCTCAATCCGGCATGGAGCTACGCCTTCGTCGCCCTGGTCCGGCAGAACCCGGACTTTCAGGATCCGCAGCGGATCGCCGCCGGCCTTCGCGGCTGGAACGCCAAGATGGCCCTGCTCGAGCAGCAACTGGCGAGCAGCGGCGACTATGTGCCCGGCGAGCAGTTCAGCCTGGCCGATATCGTCCTCGGGCTGTCGGTGCATCGCTGGATGATGACGCCCATGGAGCGCCCCGACTTCCCCGCCATCGCCGCCTATTACGCACGGCTCAGCGAACGCCCGGCCTTCCTGCTGCATGGACGCAATGGCATTCCCTGAGTCGTCTCTCTCTTCTGTAGGGGCTGGATGCCGTTTTGGTTGATGCTGCGGCATAAACCGCCAAAATGTAACGAAATACGACAATAAATCAGCGCACAGCCCGGCTTCCGACCCCGCATTCACAATCATTGATTTCCGTTAGCCAGCTAAGATTCCTCTTCACCGAAACCTGGAATCCCGCCCATGTCGTCCCTCGCCCCTACTGTCGCTATCGACGGCCTCGACCCGGTCCGCGCCGCCAATATCTCCGCCCGCATCGATCGCTTGCCCGCCGTCGCCACCGTCTGGCGCCTGGTGGCGCTGCTGTCGATTGGCGGTTTCTTCGAGCTGTATGACCTGTTCCAGACTGCCTATATCAGCCCCGGCCTGATCCGCGACGGGATCTTCGCCACCGGCAGCCAGGGCGTGTTCGGTTTTTCCGACCAGGCGGCCTTCGCCTCGGCGACCTTTCTCGGCCTGTTCCTCGGCGCCAGCCTGCTGAGCCCGATCGCCGACCGCTTCGGGCGCCGGGCGATCTTCACCTTCGCCCTGATCTGGTACACCGTGGCCACGGTGCTGATGGGCGTGCAGACCTCGGCCCTGGGGATCATCGGCATGCGTTTCCTGGTGGGCATCGGCCTGGGCATCGAACTGGTGACCATCGACGCCTACCTCTCCGAGCTGGTGCCCAAGCACATGCGCAGCTCAGCCTTCGCCTTTGCCTTTTTCGTGCAGTTTCTCTCGGTACCGGCGGTGGCGCTGATGTCCTGGTGGCTGGTGCCGCAGGACCCGTTCGGCATCGCCGGCTGGCGCTGGGTGGTGTTGGCCAGCGCGGTGTTCGCGCTGTTTATCTGGTGGTTGCGTTCACGCCTGCCCGAGTCGCCGCGCTGGCTGGCCCAGCATGGGCGCTTCGCCGAGGCCGAGCGGATCATGGACAACATCGAGGCGCGCTGCGCCAAGGACCACGGCAAGCCGCTGGACACTCCGCAGCCCGAGGCCCTCGGCGTCCAGGGCTCGGGGCGTTTCGCCGATATCTGGCAACCGCCCTATCGGCGCCGGGCACTGATGCTGATCGTGTTCCATGTGTTCCAGGCCATCGGTTTCTTCGGTTTCGGCAACTGGCTGCCGGCGCTGCTCTCGGGCCAGGGCGTGAGCGTCACCCACAGCCTGATGTACGCCTTTATCATCACCCTCGCCTATCCGCTGGGGCCGCTGCTGTTCGTCAAGTTCGCCAACCGCTTCGAGAACAAGTGGCAGATCGTCGGCTCGGCCCTCGGCGCCATGACCTTCGGCACCCTGTTCGCCTGGCAGAGCACGGCCCTGGGGCTGATCGTCTGCGGGGTGCTGATCACCTTCTGCAACGCCTGGCTGAGCTTTAGTTACCACTCCTACCAGAGCGAGTTGTTCCCCACCAATATCCGCGCCCGGGCGGTGGGTTTCTGCTACTCGTTCAGCCGCCTGTCGACGGTGTTCAGCAGCCTGCTGATCGGCTTTTTCCTCGACCGCTTCGGCACGCCCGGGGTCCTGGCGTTCATTGTCGGCAGCATGCTGATCGTGATGTTCACCATCGGCCGTTTCGGCCCGCGTACCCGCAACCTGGCCCTGGAGAACATCGCCCAGCGTTGACCGGTCGCCGCTGGCCGCAAGCGGCAAGGCTTGTCCGCCGCGTGCCGCCAGCCTTGCCGGGCAATCGGCGCAAAGCCCTGGCAAAGAGCCCCGTCCCAGGATCCTCCAGCGCGGCGGCATGCAAATTGCTGCGCAGCCTTCGACAGCCCTTACACACAGGTACCCAATCATGTTGGTCAGTGCCCAGAAAACCACGGCGATCCAGCCCACCCAGCGGTCCGACATGGACCCGAGCACCGCGGCCGCCAGCGCGCTGTACAGCGGTTTGATGCAGAACGTGCAGAACACCGCGACCCTGCAAGCGTCCCAGGCCGTGCAGCAGGCCAGCAACACGGTCAGCGACAATGTCGCCGCGGCCTTCGCCAAGACCCGCGTGCTGTTGCAGGCCACCCCGCCGACCGCCAGTACCGCGCAGGCCAACAGCGCCACCCAAAGCTCGGCCCTGGATGAGTTCAAGGACTACATGAGCAAGTCCCCTGAGCAGCGCATGCGCGACCGCATCCTCGAAGAGATGGGCATTACCGAGGAAGACCTGAAAAACATGCCGCCGGAGAAACAGCAGGCGGTGGCTCAGGAAATTGCCCAGCGGGTCCAGGACAAACTGAAACTGGCGCAAGTCGAGAAGGACGCCAGCGGCATCGAGAAGCAAGTCACCGACAAGTTCCTCGCGGCGCTTTAAAAGCGGCCAGCCGAAACAGGGTTCCCCACGGGAACCCTTTTTTATGAGTCGACTTGAGCGGCTGCGCTCAGCCCTGGGCCAGCATATCGAGCAAGGCCCGCAGCGCCGGCGACGGTTCGCTGCCCTCGGCCAGCACCAGGGCAAAGGTGCGCGGGATCGGCTCGCTCAATGGCAGTACGCACAAACCGTGGCGTTGCTCCGGCAAGGTCATCTGCGGCACCAGGGTCACCCCCACTTGCTCGCGAACCAGGGTGAAGGCGCTGCTCCACTCCCGCACCTCGACCCGCACGTCCGCCAGCTCCAGGCCGGCATCCGCCGCCAGGCTGCGGGCATTCACCGAACAGCCGCCGGTGGCCAGCACGAAGGGTTGGTTCACCAGTTCCTGCAAGGTCACCCCCTGCTCCTGACCGCGGCGCGCCAGGGCATGCCCTGCCGGCAGCACCGCCACCCAGGCATCGCGCCCCAGCAGGCCGACGCTACGCTCGGGCGCAGGGTTGAGCAGCACCCCGACATCGATCAAGCGCGCCTCGAGCAAGGCCTCGACCTCGTCGTCGCTGACCTCCAGCGCCACTACCTGGATGCCCGGATACAACTGCTTGAAACGGCGCAGCAGCGGCGGCAGGAAAGTCGCCAGCACCATGGGGAAACTCGCCAGGCGAATGGTGCCGCGCTGAATGTCCCGGCAGGCGTCCGCGGTGTCGCGGATGTTCTGCAACGCCGCGAGCATCAGCCGCGCCTGTTCGATCACCTGTTCGCCAATGGCGGTGGGCAGGGCCTGGCGGTTCTCCCGGGTGAACAGCTGCACGCCCAGGTTGTCTTCGAGCAGCGCCAGGGCCTGGCTGGCGCCGGACTGGGTCATGCCGACCCGCTCGGCGGCGCGGGTGATGTTGCCGGTATCCGCCACGGCCACCAGCATGCGCCAGTGCATCAGGTTCATCATGGCAGTAGCTGTCCTTATGGGCGTTTTCTGAAAGATTAATTTTACTGAGAGCAGCGCGGACTATGACACTGATCTCCCCCTTCTGGAGAGCCCTCGATGAACCTGTATTTCTCGCCCCACGCCTGCTCGCTGGCCCCGCACATCGTGCTGCGCGAACTGGCCCTGCCGTTCACCCTGGTCCGGGTCGACAACCGCAACAAGACCACGGCCGACGGTGGCGACTTCCTGGCGATCAACCCCAAGGGTTATGTGGCGGCGCTGGAACTGGACGACGGCCAGGTGCTGACCGAAGGCCCGGCGATCCTGCAATACCTGGCCGACCTCAAGCCGCAGGCGGGCCTGGCGCCGGCCAATGGCAGCTGGCAACGGGTGAGGTTGCAGGAGATGCTCAACTTCGTCTCCAGCGAGATCCATGGCGGCCTCGGCTGGCTGTTCAACCCTGAGTTTTCCGAAGCGACCCAGGCGCTGATCCGGCAGAAACTGTTCAAGCGCCTGGCGCTGCTGGACCGCACGCTGGAGCAGCAGAGTTACCTGCTGGGCGAATCCTTCGGTGTCGCCGACGCCTACCTGTTCACCGTGCTGCGCTGGACCGCCGACTTCGCCATCGACCTGGAACAGTGGCCGGCGCTGGCGCGCTTCCAGGCGCGAATCGCCCAGCGCGAAGCGGTGCAAGCGGCACTCGCAGCCGAAGCGGCATAAGGCTCGAGGCAGGATGCTGCAGCAGCTCCGCCGGTTATTTACTTACAAGCAAAAACAAGGAAGCCCGCGGGGCGGGCTTCGCAGGGGATCAATGACCGAAAATATTGTGCTCGATCTTCTTGGCTTTCTTGTCCGCGCGCTTTTCATCGGCGGTCCGGCTGGGTTTTTTCTTCGCCGTCTTTTTGGCATTCATACCTTTGGACATGATGCACACTCCACTCGCAGGGGATCGTTCATCTGGTATACACCTATCCCGCGCACTTCGTACTTTTATAATCACCGCCCCGGCCCACCCTGCGAAAACCCATGCCCGACACCCAATACCTGCTGCTTGCCAACACCTTGCGACCGCTGCTGAACAAGTTCTATCGCGCCCACAACTCGCCAATGCGCGCAGCCGGGGAAGGGCAATCATGGGTGGCGAAACGGGGAGCGATCATTGCCGGGCTGAACCTCACGCCCATCGCCCAGGGCCACTGGCTGACCGGGCTGTTCGTCGACCCGGCCCATCGCGGCCAGGGCATTGCCGCGATGCTGGTCGAACGGGCACGCGCGCAGCTGCCGGGGCCGCTGTGGCTGTTTTGTCATCCGGACCTGCAAGGCCTGTACGAACGCATGGGCTTTGCCACCGCCCCCGCCCTGCCCCAGGCCCTGGCGGATCGCCTGGAGCGTTATCGCAGGAGCAAGAGCCTGATCGCCATGGGCATCGATCCTTTAGTCAGTTCGACCCGCGACAAGGTGTGATCGCGGGCCCTGGAGCGCGTGCCCGCCTCGGCGGCAAACCGGCCTCCGGCAGGTCCATGAAACCGGCGCTTCTGGCTGTCTGTTTCAATCGTCGGCGTGGGGATCGAGGTCGGGGAACATCACCTCGGTAAAACCGAATTTGCTGAAGTCGCGGATCCGCGACGGGTACAGGCGGCCGATCAGGTGATCGCATTCATGCTGCACCACCCGCGCATGGAAACCCGAGGCTACCCGCACGATCGGCTCGCCCTTGGGGTCGACACCTTCGTAGCGAATGTGCTGATAACGCTCGACCGCGCCGCGCAGCCCCGGCACCGACAGGCAGCCTTCCCAGCCTTCTTCCAGCGCCGGGCTCAAGGGCGTGATCAGCGGATTGATCAGGATGGTCTGCGGCACGGCCTCGGCTTGCGGGTAACGCTCGCTGTGCTCGAAACCGAAGATCACCAGTTGCAGGTCGACGCCGATCTGCGGCGCGGCCAGGCCGACCCCGCCGACGCTTTCCATGGTCTGGAACATGTCGTCGATCAGTTGCCACAGCTCGGGGCTGTCGAACATCTCGGGCGGCACCAGTGGCGCGATGCGCAGCAGGCGCTCGTCGCCCATTTTGAGGATTTCACGGATCATGATCAGACTTCGTCAGTGGTCGGCTTGAGCGAGTGGTCCCGGCCCAGTCCCGATACGTGTTGTTTGGGTTCGTCGTGCTCGCCGGGCGCCCTTTCTCCAGGGTTCTTGCCGTCGGACGACATGTGCTCGATCGCCGCATTCATCTCGGCCCCCAGCAACAGCACTGCCGAGGAAATATAGAAGTACAGCAGCAGGACGATGATCGCTCCGATACTGCCATACATGGCGTTGTAGTTGGCAAAGGTCTTCACGTAGAAGGCGAAGCCCAACGAGGCGATGATCCACACCACCACCGCCAGCACCGAGCCCGGGGTGATGAAGCGGAACTCCTGCTTCACGTCGGGCATCACGTAGTAGATCAGCGCCACGGCGACCATCATCAGGATCACGATCACCGGCCAGCGCAGGATGGTCCAGACCGTGACGATGAAGTCTTCCAGGCCGACCTGCGCGGCGATCCAACCCATCACCTGCGGCCCGAGCACCATCAAGGCCGCGGCCACCAGGAGCATGCCGGCGATGCCGATGGTGTAGAAAATCGACAGCGGAAAACGTTTCCACAACGGGCGTTTTTCCACCACGTCATAAGCGGCGTTCATCGCGCTCATCATCAGCCGCACGCCGGCCGAGGCGGTATACAGGGCAATCACGATACCCACCGACAGCAGGCCGCCCTTGGATTGCTGCAACTGGTCGATCACCGGGTTGACCTGCTCCAGCGCCTGGGGCGGCAACACCAGTTCCGATTGCAGACGCAACCAGGAGAAGAAGTCCGGCAGGTGCAGGAAACCGATCAAGGCGATCAGGAACAGGATGAAGGGGAACAACGAAAACAGCATCTGATAGGCCAGTGCCGAGGCGTAGGTCGACATTTCATCGTCGATGAACTCAGTGACCGTGCGCACCAGCACACGATGCAAGGGCAGGCCTTTCAAATTCGGCAAGAACATAGCGTCTCCTTTCGCCGCAAGAATTCAGGGTCGCTGGCGACTCAGGGGCCGTTTTGTACAACAAACTAGCCTAGTTTGGCGATTTTGAACCGTTTCGTCCTGTTTTGATGCCATGGCCGATGTAAAAACGGCCATCCGCGGATGGCCGTCGTGTCGCAGTGCGAGCCAGTGAATCAGGCCTTGTCGATGGTCTTTTTCAACGCATCCTTGGCCTTGCCGAGGGCTTGCTGCGCTTCGCCTTTCTTTTCCTGAATCTTGCCTTCGGTTTCCAACCGATCGTTATCAGTCGCTTTGCCGACACCTTGCTTGATATGACCAACGGCCTCGTTGGCCAGGCCTTTTGCCTTGTCCGCTGTGCTGCCCATGGTGTTTCTCCGTAGATCCATAGATCCGTAGAACAATCGAGGGTTTGGGGTCCTGCCCTGAGGTTGACCCAAGGCCCTTGCGCGGAGTTTCAATTATTTTCAGCGGGGCATTTCATCGCCTTATTTGCCCGCCGCACGCAGGTTGCGCTTTATGTTTGGCGACCAACCCACGAGAATGCGCAACGTATTCAGGCACTGCGCTGAAGATCCAATCCCGTAGGAATGTTATGAAACTCGATAAAAAGCTGGCCATCGCCCGCCGGAACCAGGAACTGGGCGGTGCGGTGCTGGGCGTCAACAACTGCCACTTCGCGGAACTGAGCCGCAGCCGCAATATCTGGTGGTTCGATCTGCCGGTCGGCCGCCTGGCCATCGGGCAGTACGAATGGGTCCACCTGCTGCTGTACACCCCAAGCACCGACCAGTTGCTGCACCTGAAAGTGCCGACCCTGTTCCTGCGGGAGAAGCTCGAAGGCCTGGTGGTACGCAACGCCGGCAAGCGCAAGGCGGCCCTGAGCCTGGAACTGAGCGCCGACAAGGACTCGTTCCTCAAGGACGTACGCCCCGCCGGCACCGGCGTGAACTTCGCGCAGTTCCAGCAGTGATCCACCTGTAGCTGCTGCCGTAGGCTGCGCAAGGTCCGCAGGACCTCCTGCGCCGGCAAGAACAGCGCCCTCTGCGAGGTCGATTGCAGCCTTCGGCAGCGGCTACACAAACACCCAATAAAAAGCCCCGCGGATGCGGGGCTTTTTGTTTGCCTGGCGTGTTACTTCTTCACGCCCAGCTTCTTCAGCTCTTCGTCGCGCAATTCGCGACGCAGGATCTTGCCGACGTTGGTGGTCGGCAGCGCATCGCGGAACTCGACGGCCTTGGGCACCTTGTAGCCGGTGACGTTGGCGCGCATGTGCTCCATCACTTGCTCCTTGGTCAGGGTCACGCCCGGCTTGGCGACGATGAAGATCTTGATCGACTCGCCCGACTTCTCGTCCGGCACGCCGATCGCCGCGCACTGCAACACGCCCGGCAGGCCCGCCAGCACATCTTCCAGCTCGTTCGGATAAACGTTGAAACCGGACACCAGGATCATGTCTTTCTTGCGATCGACAATGCGGATGTAGCCATCAGGCTGGATCAGCGCGATATCGCCGGTCTTCAGCCAGCCGTCGCTCATCACCTCGTCGGTGGCGTCCTGGCGCTGCCAGTAGCCCTTCATGACCTGCGGGCCCTTGACGCACAGCTCGCCGATTTCGCCCAGGGGCAGCTCGGTGCCAGCGTCGTCGATGATCCGGCACAGGGTCGACGGCACCGGGATGCCGATGGTGCCGATCTGGATGTTCTGGATCGGGTTGACGGTGGCCACCGGGCTGGTTTCGGTCATGCCGTAACCTTCGCAGATCGGGCAACCGGTCACGTCTTTCCAACGCTCAGCCGCCGCCAGTTGCAGCGCCATGCCGCCGGACAGGGTGACTTTCAGCGCCGAGAAATCCAGCTTGCGGAAGGCTTCGTTGTTGCACAGGGCGACGAACAGGGTGTTGAGGCCGACAAAACCGCTGAACTTCCACTTCGACAGTTCCTTGACCATCGCCGGCAGGTCGCGCGGGTTGCTGATCAGGATGTTGTGGTTGCCGATCAGCATCATCGCCATGCAATGAAAGGTGAAGGCATAGATGTGGTACAGAGGCAGCGGGGTGATCAGGATCTCGCAACCCTCATTGAGGTTGGAGCCCATCAGCGCCTTGCACTGCAGCATGTTCGACACCAGGTTGCGATGGGTCAGCATCGCGCCCTTGGCCACGCCGGTGGTGCCGCCAGTGTATTGCAGCACGGCGACATCGCTGCTGGCCGGGTTGGCGTCCTTGACCGGCTGGCCGTGGCCCTGGCTCAGCACGTCGTTGAACTTGACGGCCTTGGGCAGGTGATAGGCCGGCACCATCTTCTTCACGTACTTGATGACGCTGTTGATCAGCAGGCGCTTGAGCGGTGGCAGCAGGTCCGCCACTTCAGTGACGATCACATGCTTGACGCCGGTCTTGGGCACCACGGCTTCGGCCAGGTGCGCCATGTTGGCCAGGCAGACCAGGGCCTTGGCGCCGGAGTCGTTGAACTGGTGTTCCATTTCCCGCGCGGTATACAGCGGGTTGGTGTTGACCACGATCAGGCCGGCGCGGATGGCGCCGAATACCGCGACCGGGTACTGCAGGACGTTGGGCAATTGCACGGCGATTCGATCGCCGGGTTGCAAATCGGTATGCTGTTGCAGGTACGCGGCAAAAGCACCGGACAGTTCGTACAGCTCACCGTAGGTGAGTGTCTTGCCGAGGTTGCTAAAGGCCGGTTTGTTGGCAAAACGTTGGCAGGACTGCTTCAACACCGCCTGAATATTCGGATACTCGTCTGGATTGATATCGGCAGCAATCCCAGCTGGGTACTTATCCTTCCAAAAGTCTTGGATCATGGAAGCCCACTCCTCAGCAACGCGAATTCGTCAGCGCATTTGATGCGATTATTATTTGTGTGTGTTTTTTATTGATGTCTATTGTTGGTGAGTCTGGCTGTCTACATAGGCCGAGAAGTCACAAAGCGCGCCGAGAGTAGCAGCTTTGCCAAAGGCCGCCTAGAGCCAAAATCGGCCTAAACAGTCACTTTGGTGACTCAAGAATATTTAATGGTCACTTTTAGAGTAAAAATTCTATCTGACCATGCAAGGCTCTGGAATGGGCTTTTCGTCTCTTCAAAAGCATCGCGAGCAAGCTTCGCTCCTACAGAAACCCTGGGTTCCTGTAAAAACGAGGCGTGCTCGCGATAGCTGCGCCACAGCGCGTCGTTGTCACATCGGTTTGAACATCAGGCGATGTCGCGCAACTCCCGGCGCAGGATCTTGCCTACCGGCGTCATCGGCAACGACTCACGCAACACAATGTGTTTCGGCACCTTGTAGCCAGTGAAGTTTTCCTTGCAGTAGGCCTTCAGTTCTTCGAGGCTGACCCCCGACTCGCGGGCCACCACGAACAGCTTCACCGCCTCCCCCGAACGTTCGTCCGGCACGCCGATCACCGCGCAGTTGGCGACTTTCGGGTGGGCCATCACCACGTCCTCGATTTCATTGGGGTACACGTTGAAACCCGAGACGATGATCATGTCCTTCTTGCGATCGACGATGCGCACGAAGCCATCCGGATCGATCACCGCGATATCGCCGGACTTGAACCAGCCCTCGGCATCCAGCACCTCCTCAGTGGCCTCCGGCTTCTGCCAGTAGCCTTTCATGATCTGCGGCCCCTTGATGCACAGTTCGCCGCGCTCGCCCAGCGGCTGCTCGACGCCCTCATCGTCGATGACCTTGAGGGTCGTGCCCGGCACCGGCAAGCCCACCGAGCCCAGGCGCGACTGGTCGCCGTAAGGGTTGGTGCAGGCCACGGGCGAGGTTTCGGTCAGGCCGTAGCCTTCGGTGATGCGGCAACCGGTCACCTGCGTCCAGCGCTCGGCGGTGGCCTTGACCAGCGCCGTGCCCCCGGAGTTGGTGAACTTGAGATTGGAGAAGTCGAGGGTCTTGAACTCGGGATGATCCATCAGCGCGGTGAACAGCGTGTTCAGCCCCAGCAGCGCCGAGAAGCGCCACTGCTTCAGCTCCTTGATGAAACCGCCGATGTCCCGCGGGTTGGTGATCAGCACGTTGTGGTTGCCGGTGACCATCATGCACATGCAGTTCGCGGTGAAGGCATAGATGTGGTACAGCGGCAACGGCGCGATCATCACCTCCTGGCCTTCGTGCAGCAGCGGATGGCCATCCGGGCCCCGTTGCTCGAGGCAGGCACGGACCTGCTGCATGTTGGCCACCAGGTTGCCGTGGGTCAGCATCGCACCCTTGGCCAGCCCGGTGGTGCCGCCGGTGTATTGCAGCACGGCGACGTCGTCCAGGCGGGCGTTCAAAGGCTTGATCGGCTGGCCACGGCCCAGGCGCAGCGCGCTCTTGAAGGAAACGGCCTGGGGCAAGCGATAGGCCGGCACCATCTTCTTGACCTTGTCGACCAGGGTATTGACCAGCCAGCCCTTGGCGGACGGCATCAGGTCGCCCATCTTCGCCTCGATCAGGAACTGGATATCGGTCTCGGGCAGCACTTGCTCAACCTTCTGCCCGAACAGGTTCATGTACACCAGGGCTCGCGCTCCGGAATCCTTGAACTGGTGGCGCATTTCCCGGGTGGTGTACAGCGGGTTGGTGTTGACCACGATCAGCCCGGCGCGCAAGGCGCCGAACACGGCGATCGGGTAATGCAGGACATTGGGCATCTGCACCGCGATACGATCGCCCGGCACCAGGTCGGTGCTGCTCTGCAGATAACCGGCAAAGGCCGCGCTGTAGCGCTCCAGCTCGGCGTAGGTCATGGTCACGCCCATGTTGCTGAAGGCCGGGCGGTCGGCGAATTTCTTGCAGGAACGCTCGAACACCTCGATCACCGACTTGTAGGCACCCAGATCGATATCGGTGGGCACTCCGGCCGGGCGTTTGTCATTCCAGAAATCAGGCTGCATTGTTCTTGTCCTCGTTACCTGAGTTGTCCGGGCCGCTTCTCTGACGCTACGAAAGGCGGGGCTCTGCGGACGTTAGCAGCTATGAGGGATAGGGCAAATAAGGCCGGGTGCGTCATTGATAACGTGAATCTTGCCGCCATGGCGCGCGCGGATCGGACGGGGCCGCGACGATGAGCTATACAATGCAACGACCCCGTGCAAAGACCCCGTGCAAAGGAATCGCCATGATCCACCACTCTTTCTGGCTGACCGCGAGCGACCACAGCCAGCTCTACGTCAACCAGTGGCTCCCGGCGGCCCCGCTCAAGGCCGTGATCCTGCTGGTCCACGGCATGGCCGAACACAGCGGGCGCTACGCCAGGCTGGCACAGGCGCTGTGCAATGAAGGCTACGGGATCTATGCGCTGGACCTGCGCGGCCACGGCAAGACCGCCGAGCACGGGGCACTCGGGCACTTCGCCGACGATGACGGCTGGTGCAAGGTGGTCGGCGACCTGGCCAGCCTCAACCAGCACATCGGCCAGCAGCACCCGGGAATCCCGATCGTGCTGCTGGGCCACAGCATGGGCAGCTACATCGCCCAGGCCTACTTGCTGCACCACAGCGCCAGCCTCGACGGGGCGATCCTCAGCGGCTCGAATTTCCAGCCGGTGGCGCTGTACCGCGCGGCCCGCCAGATCGCCCGCTTCGAACGCTGGCGCCAGGGGCCCCTGGGACGCAGCGCGTTGATCGAATGGCTGTCCTTCGGCTCGTTCAACAAGGCCTTCAAGCCCAACCGCACCGCCTTCGACTGGCTCAGCCGCGACCCCGACGAAGTCGACAAATATGCCCACGACCCGCTCTGCGGCTTTCGCTGCAGCAACCAGCTGTGGATCGACCTGCTGGGCGGCCTGCAGCAAATCAGCAAGGCCTCCAACCTGGCCCAGATCGATCCGGGCCTGCCATTGCTGGTGATCGGCGGAGAATGTGATCCGGTGAGCAATGGCATACGTCTCAAGGATCTGGCCGGTGCTCTGCGCGAGGCCGGCAGCCAGTGCCTGCAGCTCACTGTCTACCCGCAGGCGCGGCACGAATTGTTCAATGAAAGCAACCGCGACGAAGTGACGGCCGATGTACTGGCCTGGCTCGACCAGGCCCTGCGGCATCGCCGACCGCCGAAGACTGAATGACCCTGTTTCAAATCGATATACCAATCAACGCTCAGCACAGGACTTGAGAGAGATGACCCAGGTTACCAACACCCCATACGAAGCCCTCGAAGTCGGCCAGACCGCCAGCTACAGCAAGCATGTGGAAGAGCGTGACATCCAGCTGTTCGCCGCCATGTCCGGTGACCACAACCCGGTGCACCTGGACGCCGAATTCGCCGCCGCCAGCATGTTCAAGGAGCGTATCGCCCACGGCATGTTCAGCGGTGCGCTGATCAGCGCCGCGGTGGCCTGCGAGCTGCCTGGGCCGGGCACCATCTATATCGGCCAGCAGATGAGCTTCCAGAAGCCGGTGAAGATCGGCGACACCCTGACCGTGCGCCTGGAAATCCTCGAAAAACTGCCGAAGTTCCGCGTGCGTATCGCCACCCGCGTGTTCAACCAGCGCGATGAGCTGGTGGTGGACGGCGAAGCCGAAATCCTCGCCCCACGCAAACAGCAGACCGTCACCCTGCCGACCTTGCCGGCCATCAATATCGGCTGAACCGCCCTGTAGCCGCTGGCGCAGCCTCGCAGGCTCGGCAGCGGCTACAGGCGGGATTAGCGCCCCCCCTCCTCCACCTGCACGCTCGCCGTCATCCCGGCGCTCAGGTTGACGCCTTCGGGCACCTTGTCGAGCCTGATGCGCACCGGAATCCGCTGCGCCAGGCGCACCCAGTTGAAGGTCGGTTCCACCTCCGCCAGCAGTTGCCCGTCCGGCGTGGCGTTGCGGTCGGTGATGCCGCGGCTGATGCTTTCCACATGCCCCTGCAAGGCTTCTCCAGCACTCATCAGCCACACCTTGACCGGGTCGCCGACCTTGATCCGCGGCAGTTTGGTTTCCTCGAAATAGGCCTGCACGTAGAAAGTCGAATCGTCGATCAGGGCCATCACCGATTGCCCGGCGTTCACATAGTTGCCTTCGGCCAGGCGCAGGTTGGTGATGTGCCCACTGCGCGGCGCGCGGACCTGGCTGCGTGCCAGGTTGAGTTCGGCGACCTTGGCGTCGGCCTGGGCCTGGCGCAGTTCGCCACGGGCCACCCCGGCATTGATCTGCGCGTTTTCCCGCAGCTCGGCGCTGATCGCCTGTGGGCCTAAGCTGGCCCGGCGGCTGGCTTCGTGCTCTTTCAGGCTGAGTTGCTGCTGGCGGGTCTGCACCACCGCCTGGGCCTTTTCCAGCGCCGCCTCGAAGCGGTCGCGGTCGATGCTCAGCAACAGGTCGCCGGCCTTCACCGCCTGGTTGTCATAGGCCTTGAGTTCACGCACCCAGCCCGACACATCGGGGGCGACTATCACCACGTCGGCGCGAATCCGCGCATCCCGGGTCCAGGGCGTGAGCATGTAGTACTGCCACAGATGAAAGCCGGCAAACAGCGCCGCAGCCACCAGGCACAAAGTAAAAGCGATACGCACGGAGGCACGCATGAACAACTCCTTATAAAGGTCCGAGTACGACAGTGACCAACGTCAGGACGCAGACGTACAAGGCCACATCGAACAGTGCTTCGTGCCAGATCCAGCGCCCCAGTGGCGTTGCGCGCAACAGCATGCGCAACACCCCGGTCAGCACCAGCGCCAGCACCACATAAATCAGAAACGGGCTGAGCAACACTCCGCCCAGCGACCACTCACGCAGCCCCATGGTTTTCCTCCTGCTGCCGGCACCAGGTGCGCCAGCTCTTCTGCAACTGCACCACCGCGCCCTGGGCCAGCTTCAACGCATCGCTCGGCGGTTGGCTGCCCAGGGCCTCGAGCAAGACCGTGCTGGCGTCGGCCAGCGCATCGCCGCGACCGGCGGCCGGCCCTTGTTCCAGCACCTGTTCCAGATGCTCGAAATAACTTCGCTGCGAAGCATTCGCGGGCACCTGGGCTACCGCCAGGCTCAACCGCAAATGCATCAGTTCATCGCCGATATCCAGGCCCAGCAGGCCATCGTCCCAGCGGCTGCGCGCCTGTTCCGGCAATTGCGGGTAATGCCGCGCCAGTTGCAGCAGGCGATCGGCCATGCGCCCGCCGAACCAGCTTTCCGCGCCGCGCAGATTGCGCCGGGTCAAGCGCACCAGATCCTGCAGCGTCGCCGCCAGCAGGCGCCGCCCATGCCAGGCCGGATCGCGCAGGATCAGCAGGTGAAACGCCAACACCGCGGCGCCTACGCCGAGCACCATCGCCTGGGCGCTGTTGAAGAAATTCGCCACGTCGAACGTCATCTGGTTCTGCGGTGAAATCAGCACCACGAAGTGCAGGCAGAACGAGGTGGCCGTGGCGCCGATCTGCGGTTTGGCCATGCCCAGCGCGCCGAAAAACAACGGCACGCCCATGGCCATCGCCAGCAGGGCGAAACTGCTCCACTGCGGCAGCAGGATCTGCCCGATCATGAAGGCCGCCGGAATCGCCAGGAAGATGCCGCGCATGAAACTCATGCCAATCTGCGCGCCGTTTTCGCGACTGGCGAACAGGCCGCACACCACGCAGGTCAGCAGCATCGCCCCGGAGGCCGCCGGCCAGGCGGTGGCCAGCCAGAAGCAGGCCACGGTGAGGAAAGCCAGGGCGCTGCGCGCGCCAAACAGCAGCGCCAGCGACAAATCGCGATGGGGGCTCAGGGTGGCGGGCTGCTCCACCGGCGCCTTGCCCTCCTCCACTACCCGCAGCGCCTCGCCGGCGGCCAGGGCGGTATCCAGCAACAGGGTGAAACGGGCCAGGCAATAGCTTTGCGCCGAGCTGATCGCCGAGTCATGGGAAGCGTCCAGCAACTGCGGTCGCAACGCCTGCAAGGTCGGTTTGTCCATGGCCGCCAGGGCTTGCTGCACTTGCTCCATCCACGGCGCCAGCTGCTGCGCCTCGGCCTGGTCCAATTGTTTCCATTGCCGGCGTACCGAACGGGAGATCCGCAGCAGCATCAGCAGCTTCTGGCTCAGGCCGCTGATCGCCCGCGCCCGCTGCCGCCCCGACGGACCTTCGAACCAGGCATGTTCGCGCTGGGAGTCCACGGCGACGATGCGCCCGAGGATTTCCAGCAGGCCCTTGCGCGCCAGGGCATCGCCGGCCAGGGTCGCCCGCGCCGCCTGCATCCCGCTTTGCCAGGCGCTGCGCGCCTGGGCGGTCAACTGCCGCTCGACCCGCATCGGCCAGAGCAAGGCACTGCTGGCGGTGGCGCAGATAATGCCCAGGGAAATTTCCGTGCAGCGCGCCACGGCCTGGTCGAAGATCGACAACGGATGGGAGATCGCCGGCAAGGCGATGATCGCCACGGTGTAGCCGGCCAGCACGAAGGAATAGGACCAGGCGCTGCGCAGCAGGGTCGAACTGGCGGTGCACAGCCCCAGCCACAGCGCCAGGGCCAGCAGGAACAGCCACGGTGTCTGGGCGAACAGCCCCATGAACAGCACCGACATGCAAGTTCCCACCAAAGTCCCCACCAGCCGTGCCATGCCCTTTTGCAGGACCATCCCGGACAGCGGCTGGGCGACGATGATCGCCGTCATCAGGGCCCAGGACGGCTGCTGCAGGCCCCAACGCATGGCCAGCCACAACGCCAGCCCGGCACCGAACACGGTCTTGATCGCGAACTGCACGGCCGCAAGATTGGGGGCGAACAACGCCTGCAAAGTGATACGCACGGAAAGAACCCTGGGAAGGACAAAACAACGATAGATGCACTGGAGCGAGAGATGACGCCCGCAAATTATTAGCTAGCTAACTATCAGTCGTCCAGCATTAATTTCAAGCCACAAAAAAACGCCAGGCAGGCTGGCGTTTTTGACAGGTTTGACCCGTTATGAGCGGGCGCGGGCCTGGTTGCGCAAGGCTTTGACCTGATCGTGGTTGCGCTGTACGCCATGGTACTGACGCTCCACCAGGTCACGAATGCCGATCAGGTTGTGTTTGCTGATTTTCTCCAGCGCATCCTTGTAGGCCTTCAGGGCGTGGTCTTCGCCGCGCTCGGCTTCGTTGAGCACCGCTTCTTCGTCCTTGCCGGTCACCAGGGACTTGAGGTCGACCCAACGACGGTGCAGGTCGCCACTGACGCTGGTGGAGGTCTGCGGATCGCCGCCCATGGAACGCACGCTGGCCTGCAATTCGGCCGCGGCGGTGGCGCAATCGGCGGAGCGCTTCACGAACAGCGCTTTGAGCTCAGGCTGCTTGATGTCTTCTGCGCAGGTCTTGAACCCCTCCTGACCGTCCTTACTGGTTTCGATCAGGTCGTTGAGGATCGAAATCGCTTCTTTGTTGATGTCAGTCATTTTTCATTCCTTCCAGGTTGAGGGAGTTGTCATAGGTGTTGCACCCTGCATGCCAGCCCTGGAGTTAAAATTTTTAAATTATTTTCAAATAGTTAAGTTTTTTACCGCTTTCTGTATCCGCGTTATTTGCATGATCTGTCATTTGGCCTGCATGCAGAATGCCTGTATTTTCCAAGGTGTTCGTCACCTCAACAGACAGCCGCCATGAATCCCGAAAAACTTGAACTTCTGGTCACCCGCGAAATGCCCTACGGCAAATACAAGGGCCGCATCCTCGCCGACCTGCCCGGCCCCTACCTGAACTGGTTCGCCCGCGAAGGTTTCCCCCACGGCGAGCTGGGCGGCCTGTTGGCATTGATGCAGGAAATCGATCACAACGGCCTTTCCGATCTACTGGACCCGTTGCGCGCCAAACACGGCAAACCCAAACCCCGTCATTAAGAAGACCGCCATGCCATGTAATGCCCAACTCGCCCGCGACGAAGATTACTGGCTGGCGATTGCCCGTCGATATGACGTCGAACCCGGGCCGATCAACCTGGAAAACGGCTATTTCGGGCGCATGAGCCGCGCCGTGGTCGAGGAATACCAGCGCCAGATCGACTTCGTGAACCGCAGCAACTCGGTGCATGTGCGCCAGCATTTCGAACAGATCGGTAATTTGCAGATTCGACAGCAATTGGCCGAGCTGGTTGGCGTCGATCGCCAGGCCATCGCCCTCACCCGCAGCGCTTCGGAGGCGCTGCAATCGCTGATTCGCAACTACAACCGCCTCCAGCCGGGCGATCAGGTGCTGCTCAGCGACCTGGAATACGACAGCGTCAAGGGCGCCATGCGCTGGCTGGCGCGCCATCGCGGGGTCGAGGTCATCGAGATCGAGCATGCTCATCCGGCGAGTTTCGACAGCCTGCTGGCCAGCTACCGCGAGGCCTTCGAGCGCTACCCGCGACTGAAACTGATGGCCCTGACCCACGTCACCCACCGCACCGGGCTGGTGCTGCCGGTCCAGGCCATCGCCCTGGATGCCCGCGAACGGGGAATCGACGTCATCCTCGACGGCGCCCACGCCCTGGCCCAGGTCGATTTCGAGCTCAGTGAACTGGGCGTGGCGTTCGCCGGCTATAACCTGCAGAAATGGATTGGCGCGCCGCTGAGCCTGGGTTTTGTCTATATCGACCCGCAACGCCTGGCCGATATCGATCCGGACATGGGCGAGCAACGTTATGCCCTGGACGATATCCGCTCACGGGCACCTTATGGCACGCCAAACATTCCGGCCTGGCTGACCTTGCCCCGGGTGTTCGAGGAGCACCGCGGCATGGGCGGCTCGGCCCTCAAGGGCGCACGCCTGAATTACCTGCGCGACCTGTGGGTGAGCCAGGTGCGCGACCTGCCCGGCATTGAAGTCATGACCCCGGACGATCCACGGCTGTATTGCGGCATCACCTCGTTTCGCTTCACCCGCCAGCCGGACCAGCAGGCGATGGCCGAGCGGCTGCTCCAGGAATACAACCTGTTCACCGTGGCGCGCAGCGGTTCGCGTTGCGGGCCCTGTATCCGGGTGACTCCGGGCTTTACCACCCCGAGCGCGGATATCCAGATGCTGGTCGAGGCATTGACCGAACTGGCGGCCCAGTAACCTGTAGCCGCTGCCGCAGGCTGCGACAGGTCCGAAGGACCTTCTGCGATCCAGATGACGCTACGGCCTTTCGGCCGACCACAGCCTGCGGCAGCGGCTACAGACAGTAGCGACCATTCAGATCGCGTTGTCCGCCCCGGCGTCATCGCGCGCAAGCTGCGCTCCTACAGAAGACCCGGCGTCGCCAGGCAGCTTTTCTCCAGGCAAAAAAAAACGGTGCACCGACCAAGCGCACCGTAAAGCCGTAGAACACACCAACGAATCTTTGAAAAAAGCAGGAAAGCTGTCAGTCCAGCAGCGCCAGGGCCTCGGCCGTGCACTCCTGGATCCGCGCCCAGTCGCCGTTCTTGATCCACTCGGGATCGAGCATCCAGCTACCGCCGACGCACATCACGTTCTTCAACGCCATGTAGCTCTTGATATTGGCCGGGCCGACACCGCCGGTCGGGCAGAACTTCACCTCGCCGAACGGACCACCCAGGGCCTTGATCGCAGCCACGCCGCCGCTGACTTCCGCCGGGAACAGCTTGAAGCGGCGATAGCCCAGGCTGTAACCCTCCATGATCCCGGAGGCATTGCTGATCCCCGGCAACAGCGGGATCGGGCTGGCAACACTGGCTTCCAGCAGGTCGCGGGTAATGCCCGGGGTGACGATGAACTGCGAACCGGCGGCTTCGGCGGCGGCCAGCATCTGCCGATCGAGCACGGTACCGGCGCCGGTCACCAGCTCCGGACGCTGCTCGCGCAGGATCTGGATAGCCTTGAGGCCGAACTGCGAGCGCAGGGTCACTTCCAGCGCGGTCAGGCCACCGGCGGCCAGGGCGTCGGCCAGGGGCAACACGTCCTGTTCGCGGGCGATGGTGATCACCGGCAGAATCCGCGCCTTGGCGCAGAGGCTGTCGATCAGGGCAACTTTGTCCGCCATGGAAACGGTCGGTTGTGGGATTGTCATAGCGGCTGATCCTTGGCTCATGGGCACCAGTAAATCTCTAACGGAGGTTGCAGGAAGGCACTAATCGGCATCGCGGCGACATCGTCACCGGCCAGTGCGGCACTCAGGGTGGTCAATTTGGATTGACCGGAAATCGACAGCACGCTGTAGGTGGCCGAGGCCAGCAAGGCGCGGCTCATGCTCAGGCGCTGATGGGGCACGCTCGGCGCCAGCATCGGCCAGCAGCGTCGCTGGCCGTCGGCCCGCAGGGCTTCGGTCAGGTTCGGGCTGTTGGGGAACAGCGAGGCGGTGTGACCGTCGTCGCCCATGCCCAGGATCAGCACGTCGATGGCCGACAACTCGGCCAGCAGGCGATCGGCCTGCAGCGCGGCCTGTTCGAGGTTCGTCGCGGCGTTGTACAGGCTGAGGAACTTCGCCTTGGCCGCCGGCCCTTGCAGCAGGTAGCGCTTGAGCAGGCCGGCGTTGCTGTCGGCATGTTCGACCGGCACCCAGCGCTCGTCCGCCAGGGTGATCAACACCTTGGACCAGTCCAGGTGCTGCTTGGCCAGGTGCTGGAAAAACGCCACCGGGCTGCGCCCGCCGGACACCACCAGGGTGGCTTCGCCGCGCACCTGGATCGCCTGGCTCAGTTGCCCGGCCACCTTCAGCGCCAGGCCTTCGGCCAACAGCGCCGGGCTATGGAACTCGTGGGCGTGCACGCCCGCGGGCAGTTTCAATTTAGATATCGCCATACCACGACCTCCCGTCCCGCGTGATCAGTGCGATGGAGCTCATCGGCCCCCACGACCCGGCCGCATACGGCTTGGGCGCATCGCCGGATTTCTTCCAACCGGCGATCAACTGGTCGCACCACTTCCACGCGGCTTCGATTTCATCTTTGCGGACAAACAGGTTCTGGTTGCCGCGCATCACTTCCAGCAACAACCGCTCGTAGGCATCGGGAATCCGCGCGCTGCGATAGGTATCGGAAAAATTCAGCTGCAACGGGCCGCTGCGCAGTTGCATGCCCTTGTCCAGGCCTTGTTCCTTGGTCATCACTCGCAGGGAGATACCTTCGTCCGGCTGCAGGCGGATGATCAGCTTGTTGCTGATCTGCAGGCGCTGCTCAGGGGCGAAGATGTAGTGCGACGGCTCCTTGAAGTGAATGACGATCTGCGACAGCTTCTGCGGCATGCGCTTGCCGGTACGCAGGTAGAACGGCACCCCGGCCCAGCGCCAGTTGCGGATATCGGCCCGCAGGGCGACGAAGGTTTCAGTGTCGCTCTGGGTGTTGGAATTCTCTTCCTCCAGATACCCCGGCACGGCCTTGCCTTCGCTGTGCCCGGCGATGTACTGGCCACGCACCACCTGGGTGGTCAGGCCTTCCGGGCTGATCGGCGCCAGGGCCTTGAGCACCTTGACCTTCTCATCACGGATGCTGTCGGCCGAGAGGTCGGCGGGCGGGTCCATGGCGATCAGGCAGAGCAGTTGCAGCAGGTGGTTCTGGATCATGTCCCGCAGCTGGCCGGCCTTGTCGAAGTAACCCCAGCGGCCTTCGATGCCGACCTTCTCGGCCACGGTGATTTCCACGTGGGAGATGTAGTTCTGGTTCCACTGGGTCTCGAACAGGCTGTTGGCGAAACGCAGGGCGATCAGGTTCTGCACCGTCTCCTTGCCCAGGTAGTGGTCGATGCGATAGATGCGGTTCTCCGGGAAGAACTGCGCCACCGCGTCGTTGACCTTGCGCGACGACTCCAGGTCCGAACCGATGGGCTTTTCCAGCACCACGCGGGTGTTTTCCGCCAGGCCGGCCTTCGACAGGTTCTCGCAGATCGCCCCGTACACCGCCGCCGGTGTGGCGAAATAGGCGATCAGGCGTTGCTCGCGCCCGGCCAGCTCGGCCAGGGCCTGGTAATCCTCGGCCTTGAGGAAGTCCACGTGCAGGTAGGTCAGGCGCGCCAGGAAGCGCTCCAGCACCGCCGCGTCGATCTCCTTGGCACCTACATACTTGCGCAATTGCGCTTCAATGAAAGACAGGTGCTGCTGTTCGCTGCCCGGCTCGCGGGCCAGGGCCAGAATGCGCGTGTCGTCATGCAGCAGGCCGGCGCCATCGAGTTGGTAGAGGGCAGGAAACAATTTGCGAAGCGCCAGATCGCCCAGCGCGCCGAACAAGGCAAAGGTGCACGGTTCAACCGTTATCGAAGGCATGATGTTTGTTCTTTTATCAAGTTAAGCTACAAATACCTTTTTTCAAGGCATCACTCAAGGGAAAATGTAGTAATAACCACAACATTTTAGCAAAATATAGATTCGAAGTGGTGGTCCGTCGGAGCCATCAGTAGGATAGGCCACCGCCAAAGACCGGTTAAGACCGGCTTCCTTTGCATTGCCGAACCAGGAAAACCCTAATGGACCGCGTGCGAAATCTTCTGGAACAGATCCAGAATCGCCTTGAAGAATTGAACAAGGCGGAACGTAAAGTCGCCGAAGTCATCCTGCTCAACCCACAGCAGGCGACCCGCTTCAGTATTGCTGCCCTCGCCCAGGCCGCTTCGGTCAGCGAGCCGACGGTCAACCGTTTCTGCCGCTCGTTCGGCGTCAGCGGCTACCCCGAACTCAAGCTGCAACTGGCCCAGAGCCTGGCCAGCGGCGCGGCCTATGTCAGCCGCGCGGTGGAAGCCGACGACAACCCCGAAGCCTACACCCAGAAAATCTTCGGCAGCGCCATCGCCTCCCTGGACAGCGCCTGCCAGGCCCTGGACCCGAACCTGATCAGCCGCGCCGTCGACCTGCTGATCCAGGCCCGGCAGATCCACTTCTTCGGCCTCGGCGCCTCGGCCCCGGTGGCCCTCGATGCCCAGCACAAGTTCTTCCGCTTCAACCTGGCGGTGACCGCCCATGCCGATGTGCTGATGCAGCGGATGATCGCCTCGGTGGCGCACACCGGCGAGCTGTTCGTGATCATCTCCTACACCGGGCGCACCCGCGAGCTGGTGGAAGTGGCGCGCATTGCCCGGGAAAACGGCGCCTCGGTGCTCGGCCTGACCGCCGCCGACTCGCCACTGGCCAAGGCCAGCACCCTGAGCCTGAACATCCCGCTGCCGGAAGACACCGACATCTACATGCCGATGACCTCGCGGATCATCCAGCTCACCGTGCTCGACGTCCTCGCCACCGGCATGACCCTGCGCCGCGGCGTGGACTTCCAGCCGCACCTGCGCAAGATCAAGGAAAGCCTCAACGCCAGCCGCTATCCGGTGGGCGACGAGTACAACTGAGGCTCGCCCTCCCCCTGCGCCGGACCCTCCGGCCTTATCGCGGGCAATCGAGCGTCGACCGGCCGCTCCTACAGCTCAATGTGTTCTGTAGGAGCGAGGCTTGCCCGCGATGACGGCAGCAGCCATGCCGCCAACCCGCCACTACGCCCCCGCCCGCGCCTGCAGGCTCAGATGCGCCCGCTCCCCCGGCGCCAGGCACAGGCTGTCGGTGCCGCCCGCCGCCGCCTCGACGCAGACGAACCCGGACACCTCGTTCCAGCTCACCCCCAGCAGCGGCCGGCTGCCCGGATGCCAGACCACGGTGTCGGCGGTGTCGCCGGTGTCGATGCGCAATTCGCGCTGCCAGGCGTGATCCTTGAGCTGCAATTCGCCCTCGTGCTGGAACACCCGCTGGCAGCCGCCATCGACCCGTAGCTCGCCTGTTTGCCGGCACGCCTGGCGGCTCAACTGGTCGTAACCCTCGGCGCCATCAAGCCCAGACAGCGCTACCTCACCGACGTCACCAATACGCCAGTAGGCGTGCAAAGCCTGGCTCAGCTGGCACGGCAGGCTGTCCTGGTGCTCGGTGCTCAGGCGCAGGTCCAGGCTTTCGCCCAGGTGCGCGTGCAGGTCGACCTGCCAGTCGCACAGCTGCAACTGCCAGTGCAGGTACACGCCCTCGTCATCGCTGCGGCTGTCGAGCAGCTTCCAGTCGATCAGCCGGGCCCAGCCATGGGACGGCCAGGCGTTTTCGCTCGGATGACGGCCGTACCAGGGCCAGCACACCGGCACCCCGCCACGGATCGCCCCGACCTGCGGCCACTTCGCCGCGCACCACAGCCAGGGCTTCTGCCCGGTCGGCTGAAAGTGCAGGAGCTGCGCGCCCTGGCGACTGAACACCGCCTGGCACAGCGGATGGTCGATCACCAGCACATCGCGCATCTGATAGCGCTCCCAGGCGAAGGTCGGGCGCTCGCGCAAGGATTTGAAAAAGCGTTGTAGCGGATGCTCATGCATGGGCCACGGTCCTGAAGATCATTGCTGTCCTGATAGTCATCATGCTGCGCAAGCTCCTGTAGCCGCTGCCGCAGGCTGCGATCGGCCGGAACGGCCGTAGCGTCCTCAAGATCGCTGAAGGCCTGCGGCCTTATCGCAGCCTGCGGCAGCGGCTACAGGGGGCGAATTGTCCCGCAAAAAAAAGCGGATAGCCTGGGCCATCCGCAAAAATGCGCACATAGAGGAGGAGCTTATCGCAACAGCGTTAGAACACCGACTGAATTTTCAGGCCGGCCACCAGGGCGTTGTCGACTTCATCCACACCGCCTGGATGGGTGATGTACTGCAGGTTGGGACGCACGGTCAGCCAGTTGGTGACATGGAAGCCGTAGTTGATTTCGTAGTTGTACTCAGTCTCGCGGATCGGCGAGAACAGCGGATCGTCGTAGTTGCTGACGCCGTTGGTGTCATTGAGCAACTGGGCGTTTTTCTTCACGTCGTCGTTGACATGGATACGGGCGAAACCAATGCCGACGTCATCCTTCGGACGTGCATCGAACGGGCCCTTGTACACCAGCATCAGCGACTGGTAGTTGTCGATGAAGTTGGTGTCCTTGTCGTGGAACGTGGCGTTGGCCGCGATGTTCAGACCGCGGGTCGCATCGCCGTTGTGGGTGGTGAGTTGCTGCTGCCCGACGAACCAGTAGCCGTGCTTGCTGCTGTGCACGCGATAGCTGTCGCGGGTGACCGCGGCGTCCTGGCCATTGACGTCCTCGCGCACGTCGCTGGCATCGGCGGTGCTCTTGTAGTAACCGACGCGGTATTCGCCCGGCAGGTTGTTGACCTTCGGCGACCAGACCAGCTCGACCGGCAGGACGGTGCCCTTGGTACCGCTGCCGCTGAGCTTGAAGCCGTTGCCGTGCTCCAGTTGCGACGGGTTCTGGTTGTACGCGCCGATCTGCGCGTACAGCTCAGGGGTGATGTGGTACTTCACCCGCAGTGCCGCCTGGCTGACCGGCCAGTTGTACCAGATGTTGGTCGCCCAGTTGCCCACCTGGGAGCCGCAGAACGCCAGGTTCTGGAAGTCGCAGGGGAAGGTGTTGAAGTCTTCGCCTTCGCCGAAGTAACCGGCCTTGACGTCGAGCTTGCCGTCGAGGAACTGGTGCTGGATCCACAATTGGGTCAGACGCACCATGTGGCCACGGCCGTAGACTTCCTGGGAGGAACTCAGGGTGCCGGCACGCGGGTCGCCGATACGGTCGTTGGAGATGTTCTGGCCGTTACGGTTGGTCAACTGGATCTTCGCCTGGGTGTTGTCCCAGCCCCAGAGTTTTTCCAGGTCCAGCGCCACGCCCAGGCCGAACTGGTCGCTGTAGCGTCCGGTCTTGTCGTCGTTGTAGCCGCCGTGCAGGTTGGCGCCCATCTCGCCGACGTAATCGGCCTTGATGTCGATCCCTTTCTCGAGCAGCTTGGTCCGCTCGCCACCCCAGTCGCCGGTCATCCATTTCGAATCGGCGCTGAACGCTTCGTCAGCGTGCGCGCTACCGGCCAGGGTCATTGCCGCAATCGCTGACAACTGGCAGATCAAGCGTGCATTGGTGCTCTTGTTTTTCATCCCTACATCCTCGTCTTTATTGTTATTAACTGTTTTTCTCTAACGCGGTTTACACCTGATGCGACGGATGACAGGCCATCCGCCGCGCATTCGGTATGTCCTTGCTCCAATAACGCGGGCTTCAACGCCCCTTGAACTGCGCCACGTTGCTGGCATGGGCTTCGGCCTGCGCAGGGGCCGCAACACCCAGGCGCTCGCCACTCTTGGCATCGAACAGCAGAACCTTGGCCGGATCGAATTGCAGGGTCAGGGTTTCGCCGACCTGCGGCGCCACATCCGGCGCCAGGCGGCAGCAGACCTTGGTGCCGTTGAGGTTGACGAACACCAGGGTGTCGGGACCGGTCGGCTCGGTGACCTGGACCTCGGCGCGCAAGGTCGGCAGGCCGTTGCCCTCGCCGTTCGCCAGGCCGATCTGCTCCGGACGGATGCCGAGGATCACTTCCCGGTCTTCCAGGCCGGCGTCCTGCATGCCCAAAGGCAGCTCGCAGCGGGCCTGGCCGCTGTCCAGCAGGGCCAGCAGGCGGCCGTCCTTGCGCTGCAGGCGCAGGGGGATGAAGTTCATCGGCGGCGAGCCGATGAAGCTGGCCACGAACAGGTTGGCCGGGTCGTTGTAGATCTGTTTCGGAGTACCGAACTGCTGGATGATGCCGTCCTTCATCACCGCCACCTTGTCGCCCAGGGTCATGGCTTCGATCTGGTCGTGGGTGACGTAGACCGTGGTGGTTTTCAGGCGCTGGTGCATCAGTTTCATTTCGGTGCGCATCTCGACCCGCAGCTTGGCGTCGAGGTTGGACAGCGGTTCGTCGAACAGGTAGATCTTCGGCCGCCGCGCCAGGGCACGGCCCATGGCCACGCGCTGTTGCTGGCCGCCGGACAGCTGGCCGGGCTTGCGGCTGAGCAGGTGTTCGATCTGCAGCAGCTTGGCCACCCGAGCCACTTCCTCGTCGATCTCGGCGGCCGGCATCTTGCGGATCTTCAGGCCGAAGGCAATGTTGTCGCGCACGCTCATGGTCGGGTACAGCGCATAGGACTGGAACACCATGGCGATGTCACGGTCTTTCGGGCTCATGCCGCTGATGTCGGCGTCGTCCACCAGGATCGCCCCGCCGCTGATGTTTTCCAGGCCGGCGATGCAGTTCATCAGGGTGGATTTGCCGCAGCCCGAGGGCCCCACGAGAATCAGGAACTCACCGTCATCGATCTTCAGTTCGATGTTCTTCAGGGTGTCCGGCAAGCCGCTGCCGTAGGTCTTGTTGACGTTGCGTAATTCGAGAGTTGCCATCTTTTACCCCTTGACCGCGCCGGACGTCAGCCCACGCAGGAAATACTTGCCAGCGAATATGTAGACCAGCAGTGTCGGCAGCCCGGCGATCATCGCCGCCGCCATATCAACGTTGTATTCCTTGGTCCCGGTGCTGGTGTTGACCAGGTTGTTCAAGGCCACGGTGATCGGTTGCGCATCGCCGCTGGCGAACACCACGCCGAACAGGAAGTCGTTCCAGATCTGAGTGAACTGCCAGATCAGGCAGACCATGACGATTGGCACCGACATCGGCAGCAGGATCTTGCCGAAGATGGTGAAGAAGCCCGCGCCGTCCAGGCGCGCGGCCTTGACCAGGGCGTCCGGGATGCTCACGTAGTAGTTGCGGAAGAACAACGTGGTGAACGCCAGCCCGTAGACCACGTGCACCAGCACCAGGCCGCTGGTGGTGTTGGCCAGGCCGAACTTGCCGAGGGTGAAGGACGCCGGCAGCAGCACGGTCTGGAACGGCAGGAAGCAGCCGAACAGCAGCAGGCCGAAGAACAGCTGCGAACCACGGAAGCGCCACATCGACAGCACGTAGCCGTTCATGGCGCCGACGAAGGTCGAGATGATCACCGCCGGCACGGTGATCTTCACCGAGTTCCAGAAGTAGCCGCCCACGGTGTCCCAGGCCTTGATCCAGCCGATGCCGTCGATCACGGCCGGCCAGCTCAGCAGGTTGCCGGTGCGGATGTCTTCCGGGGTCTTGAAGCTGGTGAGCAGCATCACCACCAGCGGCACCAGGTACACCGCCGCGGCCAGCAGCAGGGTGGCGTAGATGGCGATGCGACTGAAGTTCAGCGCAGGTTTTCCGAGCTGGTTAGTCATGGCGTTTGCCTCGCAGTTCGGAGTACAGGTACGGCACCAGGATGGTCAGCACGGCGCCCAGCATCAGCATGGCGCTGGCCGAACCTATGCCCATCTGGCCACGGCTGAAGGTGAAGGAATACATGAACATCGCTGGCAGGTCGGACGAGTAGCCAGGGCCACCGGCGGTCATCGCCGCCACCAGGTCGAAGCTCTTGATCGCGATGTGCGCGAGGATCATGAAGGCGCTGAAGAACACCGGGCGCAGGCTCGGCAAGACGATCTTCAGGTAGATGGTCGGCAGGCTCGCGCCATCGACCTGGGCGGCGCGGATGATCGACTGGTCGACGCCGCGCAAGCCGGCGAGGAACATCGCCATGACAAAGCCGGAGGCCTGCCACACAGCGGCGATCACCAGGCAGTACACCACGCGATCCTGATCCACCAGCCAGTCCAGGCGAAAGCCTTCCCAGCCCCAGTCACGCAGCATCTTGTCCAGGCCCAGGCCAGGGTTGAGCAGCCATTTCCAGGCGGTGCCGGTGACGATCATCGACAGCGCCATCGGGTACAGGTAGACGGTGCGGATAAAGCCTTCCCTGCGGATGCGCTGGTCCAGCAGCACCGCCAGGAACACGCCGAGCACCAGGCTGATGCCGATGAACATGCCGCCGAACAGCGCCAGGTTCTTGCTCGCCACCCACCAGCGGTCGTTGTCCATCAGGCGCATGTATTGCTGCAGGCCGACCCACTTGTAGCTCGGCATGAAGCTGGAGTTGGTGAAGGACAGAATGAACGTCCAGATGATGTAACCGTAAAAACCGACCAGGACGATCAGCATGCTTGGCGCCAGGACCAACTTGGGGAGCCAGCGCTGCAGCGCGTCGAACGGTGAGGCTTTGCTGAAAACCGCCACAGAGCTCATCGGGATAATCCAGTTGAAGGAGTAAGTATCTGCAGGAGCGAAGCTTGCTCGCGATGAACGATCACACGTCGTGTCAGGTACGACGCTTTCGCGGGCGAGCCTCGCTCCTACAGGGGAAGAGCGCTCTCAGGAACAGCCGCAGGCTAGCCTGCGGCACCGGACCTTACTGGGCGGCCTTGACGGCTGATGCCAGCTGCGCACTGGCCTTGGCCGGGTCCGCGTCCTTGTCGTTCATGAAGTTGGTCACCACATCGAAGATCGCGCCCTGCACGGCCAGGGAGGTGGCCATGTTGTGCGCCATGCTCGGTTGCAGGCCGCCGGTCTTGTCGTCGGCCAGGAAGTCCTTGGCCGCCGCCTGGGCGCAGGAGTCGAAGCCTTGCGCGGCCATGTCGTTGAGCATGTCGGTGCGCACCGGGATCGAACCCTTGTTGATGCTGAAGACCTTCTGGAAGTCCTTGCCCAGGGCGACCTTGGCCAGGTCCTGCTGCGCGGCGATATCGCCCTTGCGATCGGCCTTGAGCTTGAACACCGCCAGGGAGTCGATGTTGTAGGTGAAGGCTTTGTCGGTGCCCGGGAAGGCCACGCACTGGTAGTCCTTGCCGGCAACTTTCTTCGCCGCGGTCCACTCGCTCTTGGCCCAGTCGCCCATCATCTGCATGCCGGCCTTGCCGTTGATGACGTCGGCGGCGGCGATGTTCCAGTCACGCCCGGCGCGGTTCGGGTCCATGTAGCCGGTGACTTTCTTCAGCTCGGTGAAGGCCTTGGTCATCTCCGGGCCGGCGAGTGTCTTCTGGTCCAGGTCGACCAGGGCTTTCTTGTAGCCATCGGCGCCCATGACCGAGAGCACCACGTCTTCGAACACGGTGCTGTCCTGCCATGGCTGGCCGCCATGGGCCAGGGCGATGAAGCCGGCGGCCTTGAGCTTGTCGCCGGCGGCGTAGAATTCTTCGAGGGTGGTCGGGGCCTTGTCGATCCCGGCCTTCTTGAAGACTTCCGGGTTGATCCACAGCCAGTTGACGCGGTGGATGTTCACCGGCACCGCGACATAGTCACCTTCGTACTTCACGGTGTCGGAGACTTTCTTGGAAAGCAGGCCGTCCCAGTTTTCCGACTTGGCCACGTCTTTCAGCGCGTCGGTGCTGAGCAGGCCGGTGCTGCCCCACTCCTGGATGTCCGGGCCCTTGATCTGGGCAACGCCCGGCGGGTTGCCGGAAACGGCGCGGCTTTTCAGCACGGTCATGGCCGTGGCACCGCCACCGCCGGCGACTGCGCCGTCTTTCCAGGTGAAACCGTCTTTTTCGACTTGGGCCTTGAGCACATCGACCGCCGCTTTTTCACCGCCGGAAGTCCACCAATGGACGACTTCCACGGAGCCTTTGGCATCGGCGGCAACGGAAACGAGAGGGAATGCACTGAGGGGAAACAACGAGGCAACGGAAATGACAGCAGCTAGACGAGAAATCGCATTCATCTGAGGTGTACCTTTCTTGTTGTTATGCATGCAAGTCTGGTGCTTGCGCTGCATAGGATTCTAAACAGGGGACCCACCCGCGCAGGTAACGAAGGGATGCGCGAATGTCACCACATGGTTACACAATGCCCAGTCTAGACACTTCGGCCAAGGCCGATGCCATGCTCGGTGCCAGGGGCAGACGCGGAATCAGCACCGCCTGCCAGGCGTGATACAGGTCCGGCTTGCCGGTCCAGATCTCGGCGCTGGGCCTGTTGTTGCTGTCCAGCTCGTGATGCCAGCTGCCGTGCAGCGGGTCGATGAAATGCTCGGCAGTGAACTCCCAGAAGCGCCGATACCAGGTTTCGTACTGCGCCTCCCCGGTGCGCTGCAGCAAGGCGCTGGCCGCCGTGCTGGCTTCGGCGTGGGTCCAGTGCAGGCGCTGGCGCACCACGGGGCGCTGCTGCCAGTCCAGGGTGTAGACGATGCCCGGCGCGCCATCGACGTCCCAGGCGTCACGGCAGGCGTTTTCGAAGAGTTTCTGGGCATCCAGCAGCAGCCAGCCAGGGCTGAGCATGCCCGCCTGGCAGCGTGCGGCTTCCAGGTGCAGCAGCAAGCGGGCCCACTCGAAGGCGTGCCCGGGGGTGGTGCCATAGGGGCGGAAACCGTCGGCCGGATGCTCCTGGTTGTAATCCGGCAGCGGCTGCCACTGCCGGTCGAAATGCTCGATGACCCGGTAATCGCCGGCGGCGGCATGCTCATGGATGACCCGCTCGACAATGTGCAGGGCACGGTTGAGCCAGCGCGGGTCCTGGGTGACATCGGCCAGGGCGAGGAACGCCTCGGTGGCGTGCATGTTGCTGTTGGCGCCGCGATAGGCCTCCTCGTCGCTCCAGTCGCGGTTGAAGGACTCGCGCATCGCGCCCTCCTCCTCGCTCCAGAAATGCGTTTCGATGACCCGGATCGCCTCCGCCAGCAAGGCCTCGGCGCCGGGGCGCGCGGCCACCACCGCGGAACTCGCCGCCAGGGCGACGAAGGCATGCAGGTAGGCGGCCTTGCCGCTGTTGCCGTCGCCCTGTCCGGGGCTGGCGAACCAGCCACCGTACTGGCCATCGCGCAGCGCACCGTTGAGCGCGGCGATGCCGTGGTCCACCAGCGCGGCGTAGCCGGGAATGCCCTGGATATGGGCCATGGCGAAACTGTGGGTCATGCGCGCGGTGTTCATGGTGCCGGCGCGGGCATCGCTCGGCAGGCGCCCGCGCTCGTCCAGGTCGCCGAAGCCTTCGGGCAGCCGTGCCGCGCGGGCGAACCCCAGCAGGCGCTGGCCTTCGGCGGCCAGCCATTGATGATGGGCAGGAGCGTTCAGCCAGCTGCTGAACGTCAGTGGAATAGTGTTCATGGCGAACCTGTTGTTGTTCTTATCAAGGCCTTGAGTCTAAACAACGGGTTCGCGCGGGCAGGTAACGAAGGTCACAGGAAATGTCACCAAGCCGTGACAAAACCCCTGTAGCCGCTGCCGCAGGCTGCGCTCGAGACCGCAGGGCTCGCAAAACCGGCGCCTCGGTCATACGACCAAGCGCGGCATAAAGTTTTACGACCGCTACGCGGCCGGGCGCAGGCTTCGCCAGCGGCTACAAAGGCATCAATCCATGGAGCGCGGCAGGTACAGGGTTACGCGCAAACCGCCTTCGCGCAGGTTCTGCAGGCTCACCTCGCCGCCATGGCTGTGGGCGATGTTGCGCGCGATGCCCAAGCCCAGGCCGTAGCCCTGCTGCTGGCCGGACAGGCGAAAATGCGGCTCGAACACCTGCTCCAGACGCTGCTCCGGCACGCCCGGGCCTTCGTCGTCGACATGCAGGATGAATGCATTGGCATCGTCGTCGATGTGCAGGTGGGCGTTCTGCCCGTACTTCAGCGCGTTGTCGATCAGGTTGCCCATGCAGCGCTTGAGCGCCAGGGGCTTGCCCGGATAAGGCGCAAGCGCCCGCCCCTGCTGGGTCACGCGGCCGTTGCCGTTGGGCGCCAGGTAAGGCTCCACCAGGCAGTCGAGCACCTGGTTGAGGTCCACCGGCTCGATGTTCTCGTGGATATCGGTGTCCTTGACGCATTGCAGCGCGCCCTTGACCAGCAACTCCAGCTCATCCAGGTCGCGGCCGAACTTGGTTTGCAACTGCTCGTCCTCCAGCAGTTCGACCCGCAGCCGCAGCCGGGTGATGGGCGTGCGCAGGTCGTGGGAAATCGCACTGAACAACTGGCTGCGTTCGGTCAGGTAACGGCTGATGCGCTCGCGCATGGCATTGAAGGCCCGGCCGACCTCCACCACTTCGCTGCCGCCGCCTTCGGCCACCGGCTGCACATCGGCGCCCAGGGACATGTCCCGCGCGGCCCGCGCCAGGCGCTTGAGCGGCCGGCTCTGCCAATGCACCAGCAGGCCGATGAACAGCAGCAGGAAACCGCTGGTGAGCACGATGAACCACACCTGCTGCGCCGGCAGCCCCTGCTCTTCGAGGCTGGTATAGGGCTCGGGCAACAGCGATGCGATGTACAGCCACTCGCCCGGCGCCATCTGGATCTGGGTGACCAGCACCGGCGGATTCACCGGTTCCAGGGTCAGGGCGTAATGGGCCCAGGAACGCGGCAACTCATCGAGTTTCAGGCCGCCGTTGAAAATCCGCAGGTCCTCGGGGCTGACGAAGGTCACCGAGATGTAGGCGTCGTTGCCCAGGGACTGGCGCAGCACTTCCTCCACCGCCTTGAGCACCGCCTGCTTGCGTGGCGTGATGGGCAACACTTCCATGCCCAGCGGCTTGTCGTTGAGGGTCACGACAAAACGGGTGCCGCCCATGCTGCGCAACTGGTCGAGCACCAGCGGCCGGTACGCCACCGGCAGCGAGCGAAAGTAGCTGACGCTGGCGGTCATCGAATGGGCCAGGCTGCGGGCGCTGGTGACCAGGCCTTCGAGCTGGGTGGCGCGCAATTGCGACACCCAGATCACGCTGGACAAGGTTTGCGCGAACAACACCGCCAGCAGCGTCAGCAGCAACATCCGGCCCAGCAGCGAACGCGGCACCGGCACCCGCGCCAGCAACTTGCGCGGCCACTCAATGAGCATTGCCGGCAACCACATTGGCTGCCAACTGGTAACCGCTGCCGCGCACGGTACGGATCAGCCGCGGCGGTTTCTCGGTGTCGCGCAGGCGCTGGCGCAGGCGGCTGACCGCCATGTCGACGATACGGTCCAGGGGCATCAGTTCTCGGCCGCGGGTGGCATTGCCGATGGTGTCGCGGTCGAGGATTTCCTGGGGGTGGTCGAGGAACAGCTTGAGCAGGGCGAAGTCGGCGCCGGAGAGGATCACTTCCTCGCCGTCGTTGTGGAACAGCCGGTGGCTGACCATGTCCAGGCGCCATTCGTCGAAGCACAGCACCTCGCCACCGCTGCGCTCCTGGCCGAACTGCGCACGGCGCAACAGGGCCTTGATCCGCGCCTGCAACTCGCGAGGGCTGAAGGGCTTGCCCAGGTAATCGTCGGCCCCCAGCTCCAGGCCGATCACCCGGTCGGCTTCGTCGGAGCTGGCGGTGAGCATGATGATCGGCACCTGGCCGACCCGCGGATGCTGGCGAATCCAGCGGCACAGGCTGAAGCCGTCTTCGTCCGGCAGCATCACGTCGAGAATCACCAGGTCGCTCGGCGCCTCGTTCAGCGCCTGGCGAAAACCGGCGCCGTTGGGCGTGCTGCGGACCTGGAAGCCGGCGCGACTGAGGTAGGTCTCCAGCAGCTCGCGGATTTCCTGATCGTCATCAACCAACAAGATCGACTTACTGACTGAACTCACGCGGGCCGTCCTTTGTTGTTATGAATGGGGCCGGATTATGCCTTACCGATCAACGAAACGTAGATACCAAGGCTCTGTAGCCGCTGCCGAGCCCGCGAGGCTGCGATCGACCTGGGCGGCATTCCGACGAAGCGGGCGCGGGGATTTAAAGATCGCTGAAGGCCTTCGGCCTTATCGCAGCCTCGCAGGCTCGGCAGCGGCTACAGAGGTAGAACTGGATCAGGCGAACGCCTGCTCCAGCGCCACTCCGGCACCGGTCAGGCCCGAGTACGGCGCCGTCACCAGCCATACCGGAATACCCTTGAAGTAATCGCTCATACAGCCCTTGTCGGCAAAACAACGGGCGAAACCGCTTTCGACGAAAAAGTCGGCGAACCGCGGGATCACCCCGCCGACGATGTACACGCCACCGCGCGCACCGGTGGTCAGCACGTTGTTGCCCGCCACCCGGCCCAGCCAGCAGCAGAACTGCTCGAGCACTTCCAGGGCGATGGGGTCGCCGGCCAGGCCCGCGGCGGTGATGGCTTCCGGGGTCTCGAGCAGCGGCTCATGCCCGTCCACCGCGCAGATCGCCCGATAGACCCGGGGCAAGCCGCCGCCGCTGAGCGCGGTCTCGGCGCTGACGTGGCCGATCTCGCTGTAGATGTGCTGCCACAACTGGGTTTCCCGCGGGCTGCTCAATGGCAGGTCGACATGCCCGCCCTCGCCCGGCAAGGCGGCCCAGCGGCCTTCGCCCAGATCCAGCAGGGTGCCGACGCCCAGGCCGGTGCCGGGCCCGATCACCACCGCCGGGCGCAACAGCTCGGCGGTGCCTTCGCAAACCACCCGGAACTCGCCGGGCTGCAGGCGGGTCATGCCCAGGGCCATGGCCGAGAAGTCATTGACCAGCAGCAGTTCGTCGACCTGCAAGGTCTGGCAGAAGGCCTTGCGGCTCAGGCGCCAGTGGTTGTTGGTAAAACGAAATTCGTCGCCGCCGACCGGGCCGGCCACCGACAGGCACACCGCGCCGATCGCACCCGGCGCCAGGCCGAGACCGCCCAGGTAGACGCCGATGGCTTCTTCCGGGCTGGCGTGGTCCGCCGTCGCCAGCACCTGGATCGACTCCAGGCGCTGGTCTTTCCACAACGCAAAACGCGCATTGGTTCCACCAATGTCACCGACCAGCGCTAGCTTCACTTAAGGTTCTCCAGGGCAGAGGTAAAGGCGCTGGCGCCCTGCTCCGCCGAGCTGAAGGCCATGCGCATGAAACCGAACAATTCGCGGCCGCTGCCGACGTTGTTGCCCAACAGGCCCTTGGCCGGCTCGCGGGCGGCGAATTCATCGGCGTCTACCTTAAGCTCCAGCGTGCCCTTTACGCCATCCACGCGAATGATGTCGCCGTCGCGTACTCGCGCCAGCGCGCCGCCGACCTGGGCTTCCGGGCTGACGTGGATCGCCGCCGGGATCTTGCCCGAGGCCCCGGACATGCGCCCGTCGGTGACCAGCGCGACCTTGAAGCCGCGGTCCTGCAACACGCCGAGGAACGGCGTCATCTTGTGCAGTTCCGGCATGCCGTTGGAGCGCGGGCCCTGGAAGCGCATCACCGCCACGAAGTCTTTTTCCAGCTCGCCGGCCTTGAACGCATCGGCCAGGTCCTGCTGGTCCTGGAACACCACCGCCGGCGCTTCGACGATCTGGTGCTGCAACGCCACGGCGGAAACTTTCATCACCCCGCGACCGAGGTTGCCTTCCATCACCCGCAGGCCGCCTTCCGGCGAGAACGCGCGGGCCACCGGGCGCAGGATGTTTTCGTCGAGGCTTTCGATCGGACCGTCGCGCCACACCAGCTTGCCGTTGTCCAGGAACGGCTCCTGGGTGTAGCGGCTCAGGCCACGGCCGGCCACGGTGTTGACGTCTTCGTGGAGCAGGCCGGCTTCCAGCAGTTCGCGGATCAGGAACGCCATGCCGCCCGCGGCCTGGAAGTGGTTGATGTCGGCCTTGCCGTTCGGATAGACGTGGGACAGGGTCGGCACCACCTCGGAGAGGTCGGCCATGTCCTGCCAGGTCAGCTGGATGCCCGCGGCCTGGGCAATCGCCGGCATGTGCAGGGTGTGGTTGGTCGAACCGCCAGTGGCATGCAGGGCTACGATGGAGTTGACCAGCGAACGCTCGTCGATGATCTCGCCGATCGGCGTGAAGTTGCCGCTCTGCGCGGTCAGGCGGGTGACCTGCTGCGCCGCCTCATGGGTCAGGGCATCGCGCAGTGGCGTGTAAGGGTTGACGAAGGACGCGCCCGGCAAGTGCAGGCCCATGACTTCCATCAGCAGCTGGTTGGTGTTGGCGGTGCCGTAGAAGGTGCAGGTGCCCGGGCTGTGGTAGGACTTCATCTCCGATTCCAGCAGCTCTTCGCGGGTCGCCTTGCCCTCGGCGTAACGCTGGCGCACGTCGGCCTTTTCCTTGTTGGAAATGCCCGACGGCATCGGCCCGCCCGGGACGAAGATGGTCGGCAGGTGGCCGAAGCGCAACGCGCCCATCATCAGGCCCGGGACGATCTTGTCGCAGATGCCGAGCATCAGCGCGGCGTCGAACATGTTGTGGGACAAGGCCACCGCGGTGGACAGCGCGATCACCTCGCGGCTCGGCAGGCTCAGCTCCATGCCGGCCTCGCCCTGGGTCACGCCATCGCACATGGCGGGGGTGCCGCCGGCGAACTGGCCGACCGAACCCATCTCGCGCAGGGCCTTCTTGATCTGTTCGGGAAAGTGCTCGTACGGCTGGTGCGCCGAGAGCATGTCGTTATATGACGAAACAATTGCCACGTTGGCGGCATTCATCATGCGCAGGCTGTGCTTGTCTTCCGAGCCGCAGCCGGCAACGCCGTGGGCGAAGT
This sequence comes from Pseudomonas chlororaphis subsp. chlororaphis, assembly GCF_003945765.1. Taxonomy (NCBI): domain Bacteria; kingdom Pseudomonadati; phylum Pseudomonadota; class Gammaproteobacteria; order Pseudomonadales; family Pseudomonadaceae; genus Pseudomonas; species Pseudomonas chlororaphis. Next base: position 5,273,111 of record NZ_CP027712.1, read on the forward strand.
TCGCACACTGCAGCTTGCCCCGTTGCGGGCCATCGCTGGCGGCGCCGCGGATCAGGGCGAGGTAAGCCTCGCGAGTGGCGCGACTGCGGGCGACAAGCCGTTCGGTGACCTCAAGAACGCGGGGATGCATGTGTAGAACTCCAGGCTAACGGATGTGGCGACCTGTTTGTCTATGCTGGTCAAAACGCCCGCGGCACAGGGGATGGCAGAGGGTTTCTTGACCATTTGGACCAGTTGATTCAGGTCACTCGTTGTAGATAAAACAAAATATTGCCATCAAAAAGGCTTGTTTTCTATTTTTTTGCGAATAATCTTGTAATTCCAACAACAAAACTACGGCAGGCGCTTTTCTATGACTCTACGAATCGCAATCAATGGTTTTGGCCGCATCGGCCGCAACGTCCTGCGCGCACTTTATACCCAAGGCTATCGTCAGGATCTGCAGATCGTCGCCATCAACGATCTGGGTGATAGCTCGATCAATGCCCACCTGCTCAAATACGACACCGTCCACGGCACCTTCGATGCCGAGGTGCAGCACGATCAGGAAAGCCTGACCGTCAACGGCGACCGGATCGCCGTCAGCGCCATCCGCAATCCGGCCGAACTGCCCTGGGCCGCCGAGAAGATTGACGTAGTATTCGAATGCACCGGTCTGTTCACCGACCGTGCCAAGGCCGCCGCCCATCTCAGCGCCGGCGCCCGCAAAGTGATTATTTCCGCCCCGGCCAAAGGCGCCGACGCCACCGTGGTGTATGGCGTGAACCACGACATTCTGCGCCAGTCGCACCAGATCATTTCCAACGCTTCGTGCACCACCAACTGCCTGGCGCCGGTGGCTCAGGTGCTGAACCGCGAGCTGGGCATCGAAAGCGGGCTGATGACCACCATCCACGCCTACACCAACGACCAGAACCTGACCGACGTCTACCACAGCGATCCGTACCGCGCCCGCTCGGCCACCCAGAACATGATCCCGAGCAAGACCGGCGCGGCCGAAGCCGTGGGCCTGGTGCTGCCGGAGCTGGCGGGCAAGCTGACCGGCATGGCGGTGCGCGTCCCGGTGATCAACGTATCGCTGGTGGACCTGACCGTGCAGCTCAAGCGCAACACCACCGCCGAGGAGGTCAACGCCCTGCTCAAGAGCGCCAGCCAGCACTCGAAGATCCTCGGCTACAACAGCCTGCCGCTGGTTTCCAGCGACTTCAACCACAACCCGCTGTCGTCGATCTTCGACGCCAATCACACCAAGGTCAGCGGCGGCAAGCTGCTCAAGGTCCTGGCCTGGTACGACAACGAGTGGGGCTTCTCCAACCGCATGCTGGATAACTGCCTGGCCCTGTGCAGCGCCGAGTAAACCCACGGCCTGCGGCGCGGGAGCTGCCGCAGGCTGCGATCTTTTGATCTTCACATTCGAGGTTCAAGCGCGCAAAGATCGCAGCCTCGGCAGCTCCTGCAGACTCTCTCCCTCCCGGAGCCACCACCGATGATCGGTATCAGCTTCACCCAGGCCAGCATGGCGGCGCGCAAGCGCATCGCCCTGGTCGCCCACGACCATTGCAAGAGTTTCCTCCTCGACTGGGCCGAGCGACAGAAAGACCGGCTCGCCGAGCACGATCTGCTGGCCACCGGCACCACCGGCCAGTTGCTGCACCAGCGCCTCGGCCTGCCGGTGGAAAGCATGATCAGCGGCCCCCTGGGCGGCGACCAACAACTCGGCGCACGGATCGCCGAGCAGCGGGTGGACATGCTGGTGTTCTTCTGGGACCCCTTCGAACCCCAGCCCCACGATCCGGACATCAAGGCCCTGCTACGGGTCGCGGCGGTCTGGAACATTCCCGTGGCCTGCAACGAATGCAGCGCCGACTACCTGCTTAGCAGCCCGTTGATGGAGCAGGCGCACAGCTACCGGATTCCGGACTACCCGGCCTACCTCTCCGGGCGTCGATGATTCACTCAGGGCTTGACCTTCGACGCAGATGATAAGCATTATCATCTGCTGAAAAAATCAGCCAGGTCCTGTTGTGAGCCAATCCCGCTTCAATCACGTCTTTCTCACCCAGCGCGTTTCGCTGCTGCGCACGCTGGAGCGGATGGTCAACAACCACAGCACCGCCGAGGACCTGCTGCAGGAAACCTACCTGCGGGTGACCCGGGCCCTGAGCGAACGGGCCATCGAGCACCTCGAACCCTTCGTCTTCCAGACCGCCCGCAACCTGGCGCTCGACCATCTGCGCGCGCGACGCATCCAGGCCCGCACCCTGCTCGAAGACGTGCCGGTGGACGTGGTCGAAAGCGTGGCCGCGCCCCTGAGCAGCGCCGAGGATGCCGCCCATGCCGAACAGTTGCTGGAACGCCTGAACATGAGCCTTGCCCAACTCAGCCCGCGCCAACAGCAGATCTTCATCCTCAGCCGCCTGCACGGCCACAGCTACCTGGAAATCGCCGAGAAACTCGAAGTCTCCCAAAGCACGGTACAAAAGGAACTGAAGCTGATCATGGCCATCTGCATCGGCGTCGCCGAGCGCTTGAACGGTCATTGAGGCCCAGCCGGGCGGGCGTCAGCCGCAGCCCTTTGCTACCCTTGACCGCCCTGCGCTCTCCATCTAAAAAACAGCCGTGCACAGACACAGCCGAGGAACACCCGTGACGGACATCCACCGCACCCAGCCGACCGCCCAGGACGGGGAAACAGCCACTCGCCGTACTGCGGATCAGGCCATGGACCAGGCCCTGGACTGGCTGATCCTGCTGGAGAACCCGAGCCCCGAGCAGACCCGGCAATTCCACGACTGGCTGAACGCCTCGCCCCTGCACAGTGCAGCCTTCGACAAGGCCCAGGCGATCTGGAACGGCCCGCAAGTGGTGCGCTGCGCGCAAAACCTGGACACGCAAAAAACCAAGGTCAGCCTGCTGTCGCGCCTGCGTCCGCACTGGCGCCCCCTAGCGACCGCGGCGGTGCTGATCCTCGGCCTGTTCAGTTTCAGCAACCTGCCCCTGCGCCTGCAGGCCGATCACCTGACCGTGGTCGGCGAGCGCCAGCGCCTGCAACTGGAGGACGGCTCGAAAGTCCTGCTCAACACCAACTCGGCCTTCTCCAGCAGCATCGACGAGCGCCAGCGCGTGGCCCGCCTGTACCAGGGCGAAGCCTTCTTCGAGATCCCCGCCAGCCGCGGCCAGCCGCTGGAACTCGACGCCGGCCCGGTACGCGCCAGCGTGCGCGACACCGCCTTCGCCGTGCGTTACCTGGACGGCGTGGCCCAGGTGCGGGTGCAGCGCGGCGATGTCGACCTGCGCGCCACCCACGACGATGCCCGGGTGCGCCTGTCGGCCGGCGAAAGCATCCGCATCGGCCCCAACGGTTTCGACCGCCCGGCCAAGCTCGACCTCGACAAGGACCTGGCCTGGGTCCAGGGCCGGCTGGTGTTCGAGAACTGCCCGCTGAACCAGGTGCTGGCCGAATTGCGTCGGTATTACCCGGGTTGGATCGTCAACAACAACGAGCGCCTGGCCGATGTCGCGGTCACCGGCAATTACCGCCTCGACCAGCCGCTGGACGTGGTGCGCTCCCTGGCTCACATCACCTCGGCGCGCCTGCAGGAATTCCCGGCGCTGGTCATCCTCAACTAAAGCGCATTTATTTTTACGCGATCGCTGTCGGTCGTTCGTCTCGTTATAGCCAATGCAATTGATTCGCATTAAAAATGGCGAATCAGCACCTATAAAGATTCGTGCGACACGGAGCGCTATCGATGTCCTCTCGCCTCAACAGCCGGTCCTCTTCATCCTCCCGCCAGGCCCGCCTGCAGAACTGCACGCTGTCCCTGCTGACCGCCGCCATCCTGCTGGCCGGGGCCGCGCCAGTCATGGCCGCCACCGCCGGGGCCAAGACCCTGCCAGCACGCAACATGGGCGACTACAGCTTCGCCATCGACCAGCAACCGCTGGTGTCGGCGCTGAACGCCTTTACCGCTGTCACCGGCTGGCAGGTCGGCCTGCCGGCGGAACTGGGCGAAGGCATCGCTTCCCCGGGCGTGCGCGGTTCGCTGCCACCGGAAAAAGCCCTGGACCGCCTGCTGATGGGCACCAACCTGAGCTACCGCAAGCTGGGCGCCAACAACATCGTCCTGGAAAAACGCGCCAGCGGCGGCGCCCTGAACCTGCAACAGGTGACCATCAGCGCCACGCGCCAGGAACAGGACGTCAGCAGCGTGCCCAGCACCGTGACCGTGCATGACCGCCAGGACCTGGACCGCAACAACGTCAACACCATCAAGGATCTGGTGCGCTACGAGCCGGGCGTTTCGGTCGGCGGAGCCGGCCAGCGCGGCGGTGGCATCAGCGGCTACAACATCCGCGGCATCGACGGCGACCGTATCCTGACCCAGGTCGACGGCGTGGAGATTCCCAACGGCTTCTTCAACGGCCCCTATGCCAAGACCCAGCGCAATTACGTCGACCCGGAAATCATCAAGCGCGTGGAGATCCTCCGCGGCCCGGCCTCGGTGCTGTACGGCAGCAACGCCATCGGCGGCGCGGTCAGCTACTTCACCCTCGACCCGGACGACATCATCAAGCCCGGTAAAGACGTCGGCGCCCGCCTGAAGACCGGCTACAGCTCGGCCGACGACAGCTGGCTGAAGTCGGCCACCGTGGCCGGTCGCAGCGGTCAGTTCGACGGCCTGCTGCACTTCAGCCAGCGTGACGGCCACGAAACCGACTCCTACGGCAGCCACAACGGCACTGGCCTGGCGCGTACCGCCGCCAACCCGGAAGACGTGCGCACCAGCAACGTGCTGGCCAAGGCCGGCTGGAACTATGCCGACGACGCGCGCCTGGGCCTGACCTACGAGAAGTACAAGGACGACCGCGACACCAACCAGAAGAGCGCCGTGGGCGGCCCGTTCAACGCCGGCCAACCGCTGGGCATGTACCGCTCGCGCACCGGTAACGACACCATCACCCGCGAACGCTTCGGCCTGGACAACAACTTCGCCCTCGACAGCCTGCTGGCCGACCACGTGAAGTGGAGCCTGAACTACCAGATCGCCAAGACCGACCAGAGCACCCTGGAAAACTACTTCCCGTTCAGCCGCAACGTCATGCGCAGCCGCGAAACCCTCTACCAGGAAAAACAGTGGGTCTTCGACGCCCAGGCCGACAAGGCCTTCGCCATCGGTGAAACCGAGCACCTGCTGACCTACGGCACCACCATCAAGCAGGAAAAGGTCACCGGCTCGCGCAGTGGTAGCGGCACCTGCCTGGCGGTCGGTCGCGGTTGCACGGCGGTCGGCGCCATCAGCCCCTCCGACGTGCTGAAGAAGTCCAGCGACTTCCCGGACCCGACCATCAACACCTACAGCCTGTTCGCCCAGGACCAGATCAGCTGGAACCAGTGGACCTTCCTGCCGGGCCTGCGCTACGACTACACCCAGCTCAAGCCGCACATCACCCAGGAGTTCCTCAACACCGTGGCCGCCGATGGCAATGGTGAGGTGAGCGACCAGAACAAGACCTGGCACCGGGTATCGCCCAAGTTCGGCCTGACCTATGCCCTGAGCGACCAGTACACCTGGTACGGCCAGTACGCCGAAGGGTTCCGCACCCCGACCGCCAAGGCGCTGTACGGCCGCTTCGAGAACACCACCACCGGTTACCGCGTGGCGCCGAACTCGAACCTCAAGCCGGAGAAAAGCCAGAGCTATGAAACCGGCCTGCGCGGCAACTTCGAGTCCGGCAACTTCGACGTGGCGGTGTTCTATAACAAGTACCGCGACTTCATCAACGAAGACGCGGTGACCCCGGGCTACGACGAACTGACGTTCCAGAGCAACAACATCAAGCACGCCACCATCAAGGGCGTGGAAGTCAAGGGCCGGCTCAACCTCGACGCCCTGGGCGCGCCGCAGGGCCTGTACACCCAGGGTTCGGTGGCCTATGCCTACGGTCGCAACAACGACACCGGCGAACCCTTGAACGCGGTCAACCCGCTGACCGGCGTGTTCGGCCTGGGCTACGACCAGGACCACTACGGCGCCCTGCTCAGCTGGACCCTGGTGAAGAAGAAAGACCGCGTCGACAGCAGCAGCTTCAAGACCCCGGATGGCACCAGCAGCCAGTTCAAGACCCCGGGCTACGGCGTGCTCGACCTGACCGGCTTCTACAAGGTCAGCGACGACGTCACCGTCAGCGCCGGCGTCTACAACCTGGCCGACAAGAAGTACTGGCTGTGGGATGACGTGCGCGGCTACGACAGCGTCGGCGAAGCCGCCGTGCTGAGCCCGGCCAACCTCGACCGCCTGACCCAGCCGGGTCGCAACTTCGCGGTCAACCTGATCTGGGACATCTGACCCGGTCTGCCTCACTGCGCTTTTCGATGGGGCGCAGTGAGGATTTTTTACTGTGCCGCGTCTACTTGTTCGTCTAGTTAGCAAGTGCTTCTCATTTCAAGCCGCTCTTATTTTTAAGCAGCTCTCATTTCCATTGACCAAGGACATCGTCATGACCACCCAGGATTCCCCACAGCGCCCGAGCCTGCGCTCCCAGCGCCTGAACCAGATCACCCACGAACCCCATGCCAGGCTCGACGCCCTGGTCAAGGCTCACGCGCCATTCGAAAGCGCCAGCAGCTTTGCCCGTTTCGTCGTCGCCCAGTACCTGTTCCAGTCCGAATTGGTCGCCCTGTACAACGACCCGGCGCTGATCGCCATCGTCCCGGACCTGGCAGAACGTTGCCGCGCCGAAGCGGCCAAGGCCGACCTGGCGGACCTGGACACCGAAGTCCCGGCCCCGGTGGCGGGCGCGGTGCAGAACCCGAGCAAGGCCGAAGCCCTGGGCTGGCTGTTCGTCTCCGAGGGCTCCAAGCTCGGCGCGGCGTTCCTGATCAAGCGCGCGGTGGGCCTGGGCCTCAGCGAAACCTTCGGTGCCCGGCACCTGGGCGAGCCGGCCGGCGGTCGCGCCGAAGGCTGGAAAACCTTCACCCGCACCCTCGATGGCCTGGCGTTCAGTGCCGAAGAGGAAGCCGCGGCGGAAAAAGGCGCGCTGGATGCCTTCAACCGCTTTACCGTGCTGCTGGAAAAGGCCTACGACACGGCGCCTGAACTGGCCTGATTTTTTCGCCGGCACCCTCGTTCCTGTATTGAAGGCGTAGACTCACGCCCGCTGCAGGAACGAACCCGCTGGCGTCAGCCGTTATTCCCACCCCTTGTGGATTGAGCCCCATGCTCGTCACCTCATCATCGAACCCATGACCGGCACAACCCGATCCCCGTCCAAGGCCTCCCGCCTGTTCTTCGGCTGCCTGGCTTACATCAGCCTGGCCATCGGCCTGATCGCCATCGTCGTCCCCGGCCTGCCAACCACCGAGTTCGTGCTCCTCGCCGCCTGGGCCGCGACCAAGAGCTCGCCACGCCTGAGCGCCTGGATGGAAAACCATCGCCTGTTCGGCCCCATCCTGAGCAACTGGCGCAACGGCCGAATCGTCAGCCGCCGGGCCAAGGTCAGCGCCACCGTCAGCATGCTGCTGTGCGCCGGCCTGATGCTGAGCCTGCTCAACCATCACTGGACCCTGTACCTGGCACTGGCCGGCATGGGCCTCGGCAACCTGTGGATCTGGTCGCGCCCGGAGGCTCTGGCCCAGGCCTCTTGATTCCTCTGCAAGAGCAGCCGGTCGACGTTCGGCTGCTCGCGACATGCCCTCCAGCGAAATCGCCCTCCTCCTCGTTTATGTCAAACACATGACCGCTCGTCGGCTTTTTCTCAGACAAATGCCGCCCAAGCCGATGTTCCGGGCATGGCGCTGAATGGACTTGGCGACCGGAGTCATCCGACTCACCGCTCACCCTTATCCATTCGCGAGATCGCCCCATGTTCGACTCTCTGTCCATTCGCCTGAAAATCGTGCTGTTGTCCGGACTCTGCCTGCTCGGTGTGGTGGGCCTGATCGTCGGGATGAACATCTACCAGACCAACCAGAACGATCAGTTGGTCAGCAGCTCCAGTTCGCGAATGCTCACCGACAGTGTGCAGAACCTGCTGCAGGCCCGGGCCGCCGAGCAGGCGGTGCGGGTACAGAAAACCTTTGGCGAGAGCTTGTTGGTGATCACCACCCTGGCCGACCAGATCAACGACCTGCGGGCCATGGCCGGCAAGCGTTCGCTGGACGCCGCGGCGCTGCGTGAAGAGCTCAACCACAGCCTGAAAACCGCCTTCGAACGCAACACCAAGGTGCTGGGCATCTGGCTCGCCTATGAGCCCAACGCCCTCGACGGCAAGGACAGCGAGTTCGCCAACGACACCGGCCACGCCTCCAACGAAGCCGGGCGCTTCGCCAGTTACTGGAGCCGTGCCGGCGGCACCGGGCTGAACACGGTGATGGTCGAAGAGGACATGAACAAGACCACCCTGAGCGTCAGCGGCACCCCCTACAACAGCTGGTACACCTGCCCGCGCGACAGCAAGCGCACCTGCCTGCTCGACCCGTACGCCGATACCGTGGGTGGCAAGCTGATGCTGATGACCACCATTTCCCTGCCGCTGATCGTCGACGGCAAAGTCATAGGCGTAATCGGTGTGGACATCGCCCTGGATGCCCTGCAGGCCGCGGCCGCCGACTCCCAGCGCGGGTTGTTCGACGGTGCCGGGCACATGCTGATCGTCGCCGGCAGCGGCATCCTCGCCGCCTACAGCAACGATGCGGCCAAGGTCGGCAAAGGCATCGCCGACACCCTCGGCGCCGAAGGCAGGGATGTGCTGCAACTGCTGGCCGGCACTACCCCGAAAATCCTCAAGCAGGGCGACCTGATCCGCGCCGTGTATCCGGTCAGCCCGATCGCCGATGCCCATCCCTGGGGCGTGGTGATCGACCTGCCGGAGCAAGTGCTGCTGGCCGACACCGTGAAACTCCAGGGCGTGCTCGACGACGCCCAGGCCCAGGGCACCCTGGTGTCGCTGCTGGTGGCGGCGATCGCCGGCGTGATCGGCCTGCTGCTGATCTGGCTGACCGCCTCCGGCGTGACCCGACCGATCAACAGCGTGGCGCAGATGCTCAAGGAAATCGCCAGCGGCGACGGCGACCTGACCCAGCGCCTGAAGTACGGCAAGCAAGACGAACTGGGCGAGCTGGTGGGCTGGTTCAACCGCTTCCTCGACAAGCTGCAACCGACCATCGCGCAGATCAAGCAGAGCATCACCGACGCCCGCGGCACCGCCGACCAGTCCTCGGAGATCGCCCGCCAGACCAGCGAAGGCATGCAGGTGCAGTTCCGCGAAATTGACCAGGTGGCCACCGCCTCCAACGAAATGAGCGCCACCGCCCACGACGTCGCCAACAGTGCCTCGAACGCCGCCAACGCCGCCCGTGGCGCCGACCAGTCGGCCAAGGACGGCATGACTATCATCGAGCGCAGCACCCGCGACATCAGCACCCTGGCCGAGGAGGTCAGCAAGGCGGTGGTCGAGGTCGAGGCCCTGGCGGTCAACAGCGAACAGATCGGTTCGGTGCTGGAAGTGATCCGCAGCATTGCCGAGCAGACCAACCTGCTGGCCCTCAACGCCGCCATCGAAGCGGCGCGCGCCGGGGAAAGCGGCCGCGGCTTCGCCGTGGTCGCCGACGAGGTGCGCAACCTGGCCAAGCGCACCCAGGACTCGGTGGAAGAGATCCGCCTGGTGATCGAACGCATCCAGAGCGGCACCCGGGGGGTGGTGGCGACCATGCATTCGAGCCAGGCCCAGGCCCAGAGCAACGCCGGACAGATCCAGCAAGCGGTGCAGGCTCTGGGCAAGATCAGCGACGCAGTCACGGTGATCAGCGACATGAACCTGCAGATCGCCAGCGCCGCCGAACAGCAGAGCGCGGTGGCCGAAGAGGTCAACCGCAACGTTTCGGCGATCCGCAGCGTGACCGAATCCCTCACCGAGCAGGCCACCGAATCGGCCCAGGTCAGCAGCCAGCTCAACGCCCTGACCACCCAGCAGATGAAGCTGATGGACCAGTTCCGCGTTTGACCTTGCCCCTGTAGGAGCGAAGCTTGCTCGCGATGAACCAGAGAGCGCCGCGTTGAGCCAGTGATCAGGCATCATCGTTGACGACCATCGCGAGCAAGCTTCGCTCCTACGGGGGACTGCGGCGCTTCACGCTTTTGATCTATGCTGGCCCCTCTCTTGCGGAGGGCCTGCAATGACCGATGTGCTGTCGTCTGTTCAAGCCGCGCTGGGCTTGCCTCGTACCCCGATTGCCATGACCTCGAGCGGCGCCCTGCCCTCGGCCTTCGACGTGACCGAACTGGCCAGCGCCAGCATCGCCGCGGCCGGCCAGGCAGCGGCCGAGCTGCTGCTCAGCCAGACCGGGCGCCTGCCCACCCTGAGCGTCGACCGGCGCCTGGCCTCCTTCTGGTTCGCCACCTCCCTGCGCCCGCTGGGCTGGAGCGTGCCGCCGCTGTGGGACCCGGTCGCCGGCGACTACGCCACCCAGGACGGCTGGATTCGCCTGCACACCAACGCGCCGCATCATCGGCGGGCAGCCGAACAGGTGCTCGGCCGGGTCGCGGACCGTCCGGCCATGGCCGCCAAGGTTGCGCAGTGGAACAAGAGCGACCTGGAGCAGGCGGTGGTCGAGGCAGGCGGCTGTGCTGCGGAAATGCGCAACTGGGCCGAGTGGCAAGCCCATCCCCAGGGGCAGGCCGTGAATGCCGAGCCCCTGGTGCATTACCAGACCCGCAACATCAGCGCCGCCCAGCCCTGGCGCGGATCGCTGGCCCGGCCCCTGGCTGGGATCAAGGTGCTGGACCTGACTCGGGTGCTGGCCGGGCCCATCGCCAGCCGTTTTCTCGCCGGGCTGGGCGCCGAGGTACTGCGCATCGACCCGCCGGAGTGGAACGAGCCCGGCGTGGTCCCGGAAGTCACCCTGGGCAAACGCTGCGCCCGGCTGAACCTGCACGATGCCGCCGATCGCCTGGTCTTCGAAGGCCTGTTGGGGGAAGCCGATCTGCTGCTGCACGGCTACCGCGCCGATGCCCTGGAACGCCTCGGCTACGGGGCCGCCGAACGCCAGCGCTTCGCCCCGGGGCTGATCGATGTGTGCCTGAACGCCTATGGCTGGAGCGGCCCCTGGCAGAACCGCCGCGGCTTCGACAGCCTGGTGCAGATGAGCAGCGGCATTGCCGAGGCCGGCCAGCGCTGGCAGCAGGCCGATAAACCGGTACCGCTGCCGGTGCAGGCCCTGGACCATGCTACCGGCTACCTGATGGCCGCCGCCGCGATCCGCGCCCTGACCGAACGACTACAAACCGGGGCCGCCGGCAGCGCACGGCTGTCACTGGCGCGGACCGCCAAACTGTTGATCGAGCACTCCAATGGCAGCGCCGAGCCCGCCTTGCGCGGCGAAGACCAGGACGATCAGGGACTGCTGGTAGAGCAGACACCCTGGGGCCCGGCCCATCGCCTGCAAGTACCCTTGCAGATCAGCGGCACGCCCCTGCAATGGGCGCACCCCGCCAGCGACCTGGGCGCCCATCGGGCAAAATGGTGAGCCTGTAACGCGTAACCCTGTAGCCGCTGCCGAGCCTGCGAGGCTGCGATCGGCCGCAAAGCGGACGTAAAGCCGCGCATTACGTCATTCATACCGCGTGCGCAGGGTTGGCGAGGACTGCGTCCTCGATCGCAGCCTCGCAGGCTCGGCAGCGGCTACAGGTGCTGGGGGACTACAAAGCCGTCCACAAATGCTGCGCCGCGTAGCCGCGCCATGGCCGCCAGGCCTCGGCGCGGGCCAGCAACTGGCTGGCGCTGACCGGTCCGCCTTCGAGCGCCGCCAGGGCGTTGAGCAGGCCCACGTCCGCCGCGGGAAAGGCGTCCGCTTCACGGAACTGGCGCAGGGCCACGTAATGCGCGGTCCAGTCGCCGACACCCCACAGCGCCCGCAAGGCCGACAGGCTGTGTTCGAGGCTGGCCTTGGGGGCAAACAGCTGCGGATCGTCGAGCAGCGCCTGCGCCACGCCGGACAGGGTTCGGCCCCGACTGCGCGGCATGCCCAGGCTCGCCAGATCGGCGCCCGCCATCCGCCCCGGCTCGGGGAACACATGGCTCAACCCCGCTGGCGCCTCCCTGCAGCTCAATGGCTGGCCATACTGCGCCACCAGCTTGCCCGCCAGGCGGATGGCCGCCACCACCGTGATCTGCTGCCCCAGCACCGCGCGCACCGCCAGCTCGAAACCGTCCCAGGCACCGGGTACGCGCAGCCCCGGCCGCGAGGCGATCAAGCGGGCCATCAACGGGTCGGCGGACAGTTGCCGATGGATCGGCGCCAGGTCGGTGTCCAGGTCCAGCAGGCGGCGGATGCGCGCAACGATCCGCGCGTGGGCCTGCGGGTCGGGAAAGTGCAGGGTCAGCACCAGCGCATCGCTGTCGCCCGGGCTCACACTGAACCAGCCGTGTACGCCATCGAGGCTGATGCTGCGCGAGTAGCGCTCGCCACTGACAGTCTCCAGCCCCTCGATGGCCCGCGCCCGGAGAAAGGCCAGCATCGCCGGCCAGTCATAGGGCGGCTGGTAAACCAGCCTCACAGCGACAGCACACCGCTGTACAGGCCATAGGCGGCCAGGCTGGCCCCGGCGACCACGCAAGCGAAAATGCCCTTCTCGATACCGGTGAACAACGGCTCGCCCTGCTCGCGCTTGGCCTTGGCGAACAGGATCACCCCGGGGGCATACAGCAGGGCCGACAGCAGCAGGTACTTGACCCCACCGGCGTACAACAGCCAGACCGCGTAGCACAGGGCCACGCCACCGATGCACAGGTCTTTCATGCGCTCGGCCGAGGCCTGCTCGTAGGTTTCGCCGCGGCCGCTGAGCAACACCGCATAGGCCGCCGACCACAGGTAAGGCACCAGGATCATCGATGAGGCGAGGTAGATCAGGCTGGTGTAGGTCCCGGCGGAGAACAGGGTAATCAGCAGGAACACCTGGATCATGCTGTTGGTCAGCCACAGGGCGTTGACCGGCACATGGTTGGCGTTCTCCTTTTTCAGGAAGGCCGGCATGGTCCGGTCGCGGGCCGTGGCGAACAGGATCTCGGCACACAGCAGCGCCCACGACAGCAAGGCACCGAGCAGGGAAACCGCCAGGCCGACGCTGATCAGCAACGCGCCCCAGGGACCGACGATGCGCTCCAGCACCGCCGCCAGCGACGGGTTCTGCAAGGTCGCCAGTTCCGGCTGGCTCATGATCCCCAGGGACAGCACGTTGACCAGCACCAGCAGGGCCAGCACGCCGATAAAGCCGATCACCGTGGCCCGGCCGACGTCCGCACGCTTCTCGGCCCGGGCCGAATAGACGCTGGCGCCTTCGATGCCGATGAACACGAAGACCGTGACCAGCATCATGTTGCGCACCTGGTCCATCACCCCGCCAAAGTTCGGGTTGCCACGGCCCCAGATGTCGCGGGTGAAGATGTCCGCCTTGAACGCCACCGCGGCAATCACGATGAACATCACCAGCGGCACGATCTTGGCCACGGTGGTCAGCAGGTTGATGAACGCCGCTTCCTTGATCCCGCGCAGCACCAGAAAGTGCACCGCCCACAGCAGGACCGAGGCGCAGGCGATGGCCACCGGGGTGTTGCCCTGGCCAAACACCGGGAAGAAATAACCCAGGGTGCTGAACAGCAGCACGAAGTAGCCGACGTTGCCCAGCCAGGCACTGATCCAGTAGCCCCAGGCCGAAGAAAAGCCCATGTAGTCGCCAAACCCGGCCTTGGCGTAGGCGTACACCCCAGAGTCGAGTTCAGGCTTGCGGTTGGCCAGGGTTTGAAACACGAAGGCCAGGGTCAGCATGCCCACGGCGGTGATCGCCCAACCGATAAGGATCGCCCCGGCGTCGGCCCGGGCCGCCATGTTCTGCGGCAAGGAAAAGATCCCGCCGCCAACCATCGAACCCACCACCAGGGCGATCAGGGCACCGAGTCGCAGTTTTTGTGTGGTTTGTGGCATGCCTACCTCTGCGTACGGTCCAATTGTCCGACAACAAACTATATGAAATTAATTAATTTCCACAGATTGGAAACGGACTAAAAGAGTCAATTATTGATCTTCTGTGGATCAATCGACATGACGAGGATCAGAACATGTTGAATAGTTTGGCTTTTTATTATGCATAAAACCCAAATGCCATCAGCGCGCCGGGCAGCCTTATAACTTTTTAATGAGTTGCGCATTCTTGAAAGCGGGCTAGCTTCAATCTGGCGCCAATGAGAAGACCTTTCATCCGGAACCCGAGGCCTTATGGAATGGCGCTTTCAGGCTTCCCACCGGTTTCCGCAAAGACAGCTTAAGTCGTTCATTCACAATGGAATGTAGCAATGACCTGATCTAAATCAGCTGTTCGGATTTCTCGCAGATTTACTCTGACATCTCTCTTCTCCTGCAATGGAGTCACGCAATGTCTGACACTCCCGGAAAACTACGGCTTGGTGCGTTAGTCGCCTTGGTAGTCGGCTCGATGATTGGCGGCGGGATCTTTTCCTTGCCACAAAACATGGCGGCAAGTGCCGATGTAGGCGCTGTTCTTATTGGCTGGGCTATTACCGCTGTCGGTATGTTGACACTGGCTTTCGTGTTTCAAACCCTGGCCAACCGCAAGCCTGACCTGGACGGTGGTGTCTACGCCTATGCCAAGGCCGGTTTCGGCGATTACATGGGCTTTTCTTCGGCCTGGGGCTACTGGATCAGCGCCTGGCTGGGCAACGTGGGGTACTTCGTACTCTTGTTCAGCACCCTGGGCTACTTCTTCCCGCTATTTGGGGAGGGGAACACTCCGGCCGCGGTGATCGGCGCCTCGCTGCTGCTGTGGGCCGTGCACTTTCTGGTGCTGCGCGGGATCAAGGAAGCGGCGTTCATCAACCTGGTAACCACGGTCGCCAAGGTGGTGCCGCTGCTGCTGTTCGTACTGATCGCCCTGTTCGCCTTCAAGCTGGACATCTTCACCGCGGACATCTGGGGCGTGAAGAACCCTGACCTGGGCAGCGTGATGAACCAGGTGCGCAACATGATGCTGGTCACCGTGTGGGTGTTCATCGGCATCGAAGGCGCGAGCATCTTCTCCGCCCGCGCGGAAAAACGCTCGGACGTGGGCAAGGCCACCGTGATCGGCTTCATCACCGTGCTGCTGTTCCTGGTGCTGGTGAACGTGCTGTCGCTGGGCATCATGACCCAGCCGGAGCTGGCGAAGCTGCAGAACCCGTCGATGGCGGCGGTGCTCGAGCATGTGGTCGGCCACTGGGGCGCGGTGCTGATCAGCGTCGGCCTGATCATCTCGCTGCTGGGGGCACTGCTGTCGTGGGTGCTGCTGTGCGCGGAGATCATGTTCGCCGCGGCCAAGGACCACACCATGCCGGAGTTCCTGCGCAAGGAGAACGCCAACCACGTGCCGGTCAACGCCCTGTGGCTGACCAACGCCATGGTGCAGATTTTCCTGGTCATCACCCTGTTCTCGGCCAGTACTTACCTGTCGCTGATCTACCTCGCCACCTCGATGATCCTGGTGCCCTACCTGTGGTCGGCGGCCTATGCCGTGCTGCTGGCGGTGCGCAGCGAAACCTACGAAGCGGCCCTGGCCGAACGCAAGAAAGACCTGCTGATCGGCTCCATCGCCCTGTTCTACGCGATCTGGCTGCTGTACGCCGGCGGGGTCAAGTACCTGCTGCTCTCCGCCCTGCTCTACGCCCCCGGCGCGATCCTGTTCGCCAAGGCCAAGCGGGAGTTGGGCAAACCGATTTTCACCAACGTCGAGAAGCTGATTTTCGCCGCAGTGGTCATAGGCGCCCTGTTGGCCGCCTACGGGCTCTACGACGGCTTCCTGACCCTGTAACCGCACGATTGTTTCTACCTCTGGAGGATCACGGTAATGACCACGGAAAAAGTTAAGTACGGCGTCCATTCCGAAGCCGGCAAACTGCGCAAAGTCATGGTTTGCTCCCCAGGCCTGGCCCATCAGCGGCTGACCCCGAACAACTGCGATGAACTGCTGTTCGATGATGTGATCTGGGTCAACCAGGCCAAGCGCGACCATTTCGACTTCGTCACCAAAATGCGCGAGCGTGGGATCGAAGTCCTGGAAATGCACAACCTGCTGACCGATACGGTGCACAACCCCGAAGCCCTGAAGTGGATTCTGGATCGCAAGATCACCCCCGACACCGTCGGTGTCGGCCTGACCAACGAAGTGCGCAGCTGGCTCGAAAGCCTGGAGCCACGCAAGCTGGCCGAATTCCTGATCGGCGGCGTGGCCGGCGAGGACCTGCCGGAAAGCGAAGGCGCCAGCGTGATCAAGATGTACCGCGATTACCTGGGCCACTCCAGCTTCCTGCTGCCGCCACTGCCCAACACCCAGTTCACCCGCGACACCACCTGCTGGATCTACGGCGGCGTGACGCTCAACCCGATGTACTGGCCGGCCCGGCGCCAGGAAACCCTGCTGGCCAGCGCCATCTACAAATTCCACCCCGAGTTCGCCAACGCCGACTTCGAAGTCTGGTACGGCGACCCGGACAAGGATCACGGCCAGGCCACCCTCGAAGGCGGCGACGTCATGCCGATCGGCAATGGCGTGGTGCTGATCGGCATGGGCGAGCGAACCTCGCGCCAGGCCATCGGCCAGCTTGCGCAATCCTTGTTCGCCAAGGGCGCGGTGGAAAAAGTCGTGGTCGCCGGCCTGCCGAAATCCCGCGCGGCGATGCACCTGGACACCGTGTTCAGCTTCTGCGACCGCGACCTGGTCACGGTCTTCCCGGAAGTGGTCAAGGAAATCGTGCCGTTCGTCATCCGCCCCGACACCAGCAAGCCCTATGGCATGGACGTGCGACGGGAGAACAAATCGTTCATCGAGGTGGTGGCCGAGTCCCTGAACCTCAAGCAACTGCGCGTGGTGGAAACCGGCGGCAACAGCTTCGCCGCCGAACGCGAGCAGTGGGACGACGGCAACAACGTGGTGGCCCTGGAACCGGGCGTGGTCATCGGCTATGACCGCAACACCTACACCAACACCCTGCTGCGCAAGGCCGGCGTGGAAGTGATCACCATCAGCGCCAGCGAACTCGGCCGCGGCCGTGGCGGCGGCCACTGCATGACCTGCCCGATCGTGCGCGACCCGATCGATTACTAAACGACTTCCCCGGCCGCACCTCTGCGGTGCTGGCCGGGCCGAGTACAGAATCCCTGGAGAATCATCATGGCGTTCAATATCCACAACCGTAACCTGCTCAGCCTCGAACACCACACCGAGCGCGAGCTGCGCTACCTGCTCGACCTGTCCCGCGACCTCAAGCGCGCCAAGTACACCGGCACCGAGCAGCAGCACCTCAAGGGCAACAACATCGCCCTGATCTTCGAGAAAACCTCGACCCGTACCCGCTGCGCCTTCGAGGTCGCCGCCTATGACCAGGGCGCCAACGTCACCTACATCGACCCGAACTCGTCGCAGATCGGCCACAAGGAAAGCATGAAGGACACCGCCCGCGTGCTCGGGCGCATGTACGACGCCATCGAGTACCGCGGCTTCAAGCAGGAAATCGTCGAAGAACTGGCGAAGTTCGCCGGCGTGCCGGTGTTCAACGGCCTGACCGACGAATACCACCCGACCCAGATGATCGCCGACGTGCTGACCATGCGTGAGCACGCCGACAAGCCGATCCACGACATCAGCTACGCCTACCTGGGCGATGCCCGCAACAACATGGGCAACTCCCTGCTGCTGGTGGGCGCCAAGCTCGGCATGGACGTGCGCATCTGCGCGCCAAAGGCCCTGTGGCCCCATGACGACCTGGTCAGCCGCTGCAAGCAGTACGCGCAAGAAAGCGGTGCCCGCATCACCCTGACCGAAGACCCGAAAGCCGCGGTCAAGGGCGTCGACTTCATCCACACCGACGTCTGGGTATCGATGGGCGAGCCGGTGGAAGCCTGGGCCGAACGTATCCAGCAACTGCTGCCGTACCAGGTCAACGCCGAGCTGATGAAGGCCACCGGCAACCCACGGACCAAGTTCATGCACTGCCTGCCGGCGTTCCACAACAGCGATACCAAGGTCGGCAAGCAGATCGCCGAGCAGTATCCGCACTTGGCCAACGGCATCGAAGTGACTGACGACGTGTTCGAGTCGCCAGCCTGCATCGCCTTCGAGCAAGCGGAAAACCGCATGCACACCATCAAGGCGATCCTGGTCTCGACCCTGGCCGACCTGTAACCCCGACGTCCGTGGCCGACCGCCTGGCGGTCGGCCCTCGACCTGTAGGCGCGAGGCTCGCCCGCGAAGGCGTCCAACCTGACACCCCACCATCGCAGGCAAGCCACGCGCCCACGGGATCACCGAATTCTGGAAGGAATGCATTATGCGTATCGTCGTCGCACTGGGCGGCAACGCCCTGCTCCGCCGGGGCGAACCCATGACCGCGGACAATCAACGCGCCAATATCCGCATCGCCACCGAACAGATCGCCAAGATCCATCCCGGCAACCAGCTGGTGATCGCCCACGGCAATGGTCCGCAGGTCGGCCTGCTGTCGCTGCAGGCGGCGGCCTACACCTCGGTGTCGCCTTACCCGCTGGACGTGCTCGGCGCCGAAACCGAAGGCATGATCGGCTACATCATCGAACAGGAACTGGGCAACCTGCTGGATTTCGAAGTGCCCTTCGCCACCCTGCTGACCCAGGTCGAGGTCGATGCCAAGGACCCGGCGTTCCAGAACCCGAGCAAGCCCATCGGCCCGGTCTACAGCAAGGACGAAGCAGAAAAACTGGCCAAGGAAAAAGGCTGGGCCATCGCCCCCGATGGCGACAAATACCGCCGCGTGGTGGCCAGCCCGAAACCCAAGCGCATCTTTGAAATCCGCCCGATCAAATGGCTGCTGGAAAAGAGCAGCATCGTGATCTGCGCTGGCGGTGGCGGCATTCCAACCCTGTACGGTGAGGATGGCAAGCTCAAGGGCATCGAGGCGGTGATCGACAAGGACCTGTGCTCGGCACTGTTGGCCGAACAGCTGGAAGCCGATCTGCTGGTGATCGCCACCGACGTCAACGCGGCCTTTATCGACTGGGGCAAGCCGTCGCAGAAAGCCATTGCCCAGGCGCACCCGGACGAAATGGAAAAGCTCGGCTTCGCCGCCGGCTCCATGGGACCGAAGGTCCAGGCGGCCTGCGAGTTCGCCCGCCATACTGGAAAAGTCGCGGTGATCGGTTCACTCTCGGACATCGAAGCGATCGTCCAGGGCAAGGCCGGTACGCGCATCAGCACGGCCCAGCCGGGCATCACTTACCGATAAGAGCAACTCAGGGTGCAGGCCGCTGGCCTGCACCGCTCCCCATGCCTTGTAAAGGAGAGAGCCATGGCCCAGTTCGAACCCGGTCATTTACACATCGAACGACACGCACTGACCAAGGACGATGTCAGCTACAACATCTGTATCGACTATGAAGTCGCGCAGGATCCCAAGGAAGGCAAAGGGATGCAATTCAAGATGCATGGAACGATTCAGGGCAAGGAGCTCGATGAACCGTTCTTTCTGCCCAAGGATCAGGCTTACAACTTCGCCAGCAACGTGACGAAAATCGCCGAGAAGTATGGGATTCCCAAGGCACTGAGCAGCATCGGCTCGCTGCACAAATATTACGACGCGATGTTTGAGGATGTGCGGGTGCAGTTGAATATGAAATCCGGGGATCCAGTCAACCCCGAACACCTCGAGTAACCCCAGCCCGTGGGTCGCGGGCTTCCCCTGCCCGCTTAACCTGTAGGAGCGAGGCTTGCCCGCGATGAACTCAAGGACGCCGCGGCGTATCAGGCCAGGCTTCCCGTGTCATCGTTGAGGCTATCGCGAGCAAGCTTCGCTCCTACAGAAGCCCGTGGCCACGGCGAATTTCACCAAACAGCATCCGCCAAGGCATACTTGCCACCCTCCGTTTTCCAGAACCCTTGACCGCCCCATGCGCATCCACGTCAGCTTTATCGACCGCGTCGGTATCACCCAGGAAGTCCTGGCCCTGCTCGGTGGGCGCAACCTCAACCTGGATGCGGTGGAGATGGTGCCGCCCAACGTCTACATCGACGCCCCGACCCTCAGCCCGCAAGTGCTGGAAGAGCTGCGCGACGCGCTGTTCAGCGTGCGCGGCGTGCAGGCGGTGACGGTGGTCGACATCCTGCCCGGCCAGCGCCGCCATCTGCAGCTCGACGCCCTGCTGGCGGCGATGACCGACCCGGTGCTGGCCCTGGACAGCGCCGGCAAGGTGCTGCTGGCCAACCCGGCGCTGATTGCCCTCTATGGCCGTGAGCCGGCCGGGGAAAGCGTGGCCGAGCTGTTCGACGACCCGGCGCTGCTGGAAACCTTGCTGGAACAGGGCTTTCGCTTGCCCCTGCGGGAAATCACTCTCAATGGCCAGACCCTGCTGCTGGACGCCACGCCGATCACCGACGCCGGCGCGCTGCTGACCCTGTATCAGCCCAATCGCATCGGCGAACGCCTGTCGGCCCTGCACCACGACCATGCCGAAGGCTTCGATGCCCTGCTCGGCGACTCCCCGGCCATCCGCACCCTCAAGGCCCGCGCCCAGCGCGTCGCCGCGCTGGATGCGCCGCTGCTGATCCAGGGCGAAACCGGTACCGGCAAGGAGCTGGTGGCGCGGGCCTGCCACGCCATCAGTGCGCGGCACGGCGCGCCGTTTCTGGCGCTGAACTGCGCCGCCCTGCCGGAAAACCTCGCCGAGAGCGAGCTGTTCGGCTACGCCCCCGGCGCCTTCACCGGCGCCCAGCGCGGCGGCAAGCCGGGGCTGATGGAGCTGGCCAACCAGGGCACGGTGTTTCTCGACGAGATCGGCGAAATGTCGCCCTACTTGCAGGCCAAGCTGCTGCGTTTTCTCAACGACGGCAGCTTTCGCCGGGTGGGTGGCGACCGTGAGGTCAAGGTCAATGTGCGGATCCTCAGCGCCACCCATCGCGACCTGGAAAAGATGGTCGCCGAGGGCAGCTTTCGCGAAGACCTGTTCTATCGCCTCAACGTGCTGAATGTGGAAGTCCCGCCCCTGCGCGAGCGCGGCCAGGACATCCTGTTGCTGGCGCGCTACTTCATGCAGCAGGCCTGCGCGCAGATCCAGCGCCCGGTCTGCCGCCTGGCGCCCGGCACCTATCCGGCGCTGCTGGGCAACCGCTGGCCGGGCAACGTGCGCCAGTTGCAGAACGTGATCTTCCGCGCGGCGGCGATCTGCGAAAGCAGCCTGGTGGACATCGGCGACCTGGATATCGCCGGCACCTCGGTGGCGCGCCAGAACGACACCGAAGTCGAGAGCCTGGAACAGGCCGTCGAGGAGTTCGAGAAGGCATTGCTCGAAGGCCTCTACGTCAACTACCCCTCGACCCGCCAGTTGGCCAGCCGCCTGCAGACCTCCCACACCGCCATCGCCCATCGCCTGCGCAAATACGGCATCCCCAACAAGCCCTGAACCTGCCGCGGCTTTTGATGTTGTAGCCGCTGTCGCAGGCTGCGATCGCTCCCGCAGGGAGCGCAAGCTCTCAAGATCGCCGAAGGCCTTCGGCCTTATCGCAGCCTGCGGCAGCGGCTACAGGTGGCGTAGTCGCATCTGAAAGCGACCTCCACCTGTACTGAAAGCGCTACAGCGGAACGATATCGCTACAGCCGGTTGTAATCGGCGCTACGCAAGGCTTTGATCCCCATAGGCTTTTCCCTGGCCCTCCAGCTGTAGCGTTTTCGCTACAGCTGTTAGCTTCCGGTCACCATCAATAACTAATAACTCATTGATTAATAACAACTAAAAAATATTGGCCGCATTTTTGCTAAGGGCTTATCCATTCCGCTCGGCCCTGCACGAGCATTCAATCGCGTCCACCAGACGAATCTGGCCCCTTGAGGAGTTTCCATGAGCGAGTTGCGTTTTACTGAAGATCACGAATGGCTGCGTACCGAAGCCGATGGCAGCGTTACCGTCGGCATCACGGCTTTCGCGCAAAACGCCCTGGGCGATGTGGTGTTCGTGCAATTGCCGGAACTGCAGGCCTACGACAAGGGCGCCGAAGCCGCCACCGTGGAATCGGTAAAAGCCGCCAGCGGCGTATACATGCCTCTGGACGGGGAAGTGGTGGAAACCAACCCGGCCCTGGAAACCAGCCCCGAGTTGGTCAACGAAGACCCGCTGGGCGAAGGCTGGTTCTTCCGCTTCATTCCCGCGGACGCCGCCGCTGTCGGCCAACTGCTGGATCAGGACGCCTATGACCGCCTGATCAAAGCCAACGCCGACGCCTGAGGAACCGCCATGACTCAAGTCAACCTGAGCACCGCCAACGAATTCATCGCGCGCCACATCGGCCCGCGCCAAGGCGACGAGCAAGCCATGCTCAACAGCCTGGGCTTCGACTCCCTGGAAGCCCTGAGCGCCAGCGTGATCCCCGACAGCATCAAGGGCACCAGCGTCCTCGACCTGCCCGCTGGTCAGAGCGAAGCCGACGCACTGGCCTCGATCAAGGCCATCGCCGCCAAGAACCAGCTGTTCAAGACCTACATCGGCCAGGGCTACTACAACTGCCACACGCCGTCGCCGATCCTGCGCAACCTCCTGGAAAACCCGGCCTGGTACACCGCCTACACCCCGTACCAGCCGGAAATTTCCCAGGGCCGCCTGGAAGCGCTGCTGAACTTCCAGACCCTGATCAGCGACCTCACCGGTCTGCCGATCGCCAACGCCTCCCTGCTCGACGAAGCCACCGCCGCCGCCGAAGCCATGACCTTCTGCAAGCGCCTGAGCAAGAACAAGGGCAGCCACGCCTTCTTCGCCTCCAGCCATTGCCACCCGCAGACCCTCGACGTGCTACGCACCCGTGCCGAGCCGCTGGGCATCGACGTGGTGGTCGGCGACGAGCGCAAGCTGACCGACGTCAGCCCGTTCTTCGGCGCCCTGCTGCAATACCCGGCGAGCAACGGCGACCTGTTCGACTACCGCGAACTGACCGAACGCTTCCACGCCGCCAATGCCCTGGTGGCGGTCGCCGCCGACCTGCTGGCGCTGACCGTGCTGACCCCACCGGGTGAATTCGGCGCCGACGTGGCCATCGGCAGCGCCCAGCGCTTCGGTGTGCCGCTGGGCTTCGGTGGCCCGCATGCGGCCTACTTCTCCACCAAGGACGCGTTCAAGCGCGACATGCCGGGCCGTCTGGTCGGGGTGTCCGTGGACCGTTTCGGCAAGCCGGCGCTGCGCCTGGCCATGCAGACCCGCGAGCAACATATCCGTCGCGAGAAAGCCACCAGCAACATCTGCACCGCCCAGGTGCTGCTGGCCAACATCGCCAGCATGTACGCCGTGTACCACGGCCCCCAAGGCCTGAGCCGGATTGCCCGGCGCATCCACCAGCTGACCGCGATCCTGGCCCAGGGCCTGAGCAAGCTGGGGATCAAGGTCGAGCAGGAAAACTTCTTCGATACCCTGACCCTGCACACCGGCGCACGCACCGCGGCGCTGCACGACAAGGCCCGCGCCCAGCGCATCAACCTGCGGGTGATCGACGTCGAGCGCCTGGGTCTGTCGCTGGACGAAACCACTGGCCAGGCCGATGTAGAGGCCCTGTGGAGCCTGCTGGCCGACGGTCAGGCGCTGCCGGACTTCGCCGCGCTGGCCAGCACGGTACAGAGCCGTATCCCGGCGGCGCTGGTGCGTCAGTCGGCGATCCTCAGCCATCCGGTGTTCAACCGCTATCACTCGGAAACCGAGCTGATGCGCTACCTGCGCAAGCTGGCCGACAAGGACCTGGCCCTGGACCGCACCATGATCCCGCTGGGCTCGTGCACCATGAAGCTCAACGCCGCCAGCGAAATGATCCCGATCACCTGGGCCGAATTCGGCGCCCTGCACCCGTTCGCCCCGGCCGAGCAAAGCGCCGGCTACCAGCAACTGACCAGCGAACTGGAAGCCATGCTCTGCGCCGCCACCGGCTACGACGCGGTGTCCCTGCAGCCGAACGCCGGCTCCCAGGGCGAATACGCGGGCCTGCTGGCCATTCGTGCCTATCACCAGAGCCGTGGCGACGACCGTCGCGACATCTGCCTGATCCCTTCGTCCGCCCACGGTACCAACCCGGCCACCGCCAACATGGCCGGCATGCGCGTGGTGGTCACCGCCTGCGACGCCCGTGGCAACGTCGATATCGAAGACCTGCGGGCCAAGGCCATCGAGCACCGCGAGCACCTCGCCGCGCTGATGATCACCTACCCGTCGACCCACGGCGTGTTCGAGGAAGGCATCCGCGAAATCTGCGGCATCATTCATGACAACGGCGGCCAGGTGTACATCGACGGCGCCAACATGAACGCCATGGTCGGCCTCTGCGCCCCGGGCAAGTTCGGCGGCGACGTGTCGCACCTGAACCTGCACAAGACCTTCTGCATTCCCCACGGCGGTGGCGGCCCGGGCGTCGGCCCGATCGGCGTCAAGTCGCACCTGGCGCCGTTCCTGCCGGGCCACGCAGCCATGGAACGCAAGGAAGGCGCAGTCTGCGCCGCGCCGTTCGGCAGCGCGAGCATCCTGCCGATCACCTGGATGTACATCCGCATGATGGGCGGCGAAGGCCTCAAGCGTGCCTCGCAGCTGGCGATCCTCAATGCCAACTACATCTCCCGTCGCCTGGAAGAACACTACCCAGTGCTCTACACCGGCAGCAACGGCCTGGTGGCCCACGAGTGCATCCTCGACCTGCGCCCGCTCAAGGACAGCAGCGGCATCAGCGTCGACGACGTCGCCAAGCGCCTGATCGACTTCGGCTTCCACGCCCCGACCATGTCGTTCCCGGTGGCCGGCACCCTGATGATCGAGCCGACCGAAAGCGAATCCAGGGAAGAACTGGACCGCTTCTGCGACGCCATGATCCGCATCCGCGAAGAAATCCGCGCGGTGGAAAACGGCAGCCTGGACAAGGACGACAACCCGCTGAAAAACGCCCCGCACACCGCGGCGGAAATCGTTGGCGAGTGGTCGCACCCCTACAGCCGTGAACAGGCGGTGTACCCCGTGGCCTCGCTGATCGAAGGCAAGTACTGGCCTCCGGTCGGCCGCGTCGACAACGTGTTCGGCGACCGCAACCTGGTGTGCGCCTGCCCGTCGATCGAAAGCTATCAGGACGCCTAAGACGGCATCGCCGTCCATCGCGGGCAAGCCTCGCTCCTACGGTTTCTGCGTATACCTGTAGGAGCGAGGCGGCTGGCGACGAATACCGGCCAGACCGAACCGCAATACCCGCTTCCCCCGTGCGTGCCGATCAACACAATAAGAAACCGGAGAACCAACATGTCCTTGAGCGTGTTCGACCTGTTCAAGATTGGCATCGGCCCCTCCAGCTCCCACACCGTTGGCCCGATGCGCGCGGCCGCGCGCTTCGTCGAAGGCCTGCGGCGCGACGGACTGCTGGGCGCCACCACCTGCGTCAAGGTCGAGCTGTACGGCTCGCTCGGCGCCACCGGCAAGGGCCACGGCAGCGACAAGGCCGTACTCCTGGGCCTGGAAGGTGAACACCCGGATACCGTGAATACCGAAAACATCGCCGCTCGCCTGCAGGAAATACGCAGCAGCGGACGCTTGAACCTGCTCGGCGAACACCTCATCGCGTTCAACGAGAAAGAACACCTGGCCATGATCCGCAAGCCCCTGGCCTACCACCCCAACGGCATGATCTTCCGTGCCTTCGATGCCGCCGGATTGCAGATCCGCAGCCGCGAGTACTACTCGGTGGGCGGCGGCTTCGTGGTCGACGAGGACGCCGCCGGTGCCGACCGCATCGTCGAAGACACCACCAAACTAACCTTCCCCTTCAAGAGCGCCAAGGACTTGCTCGGTCACTGCACCACCTATGGGCTGTCCATCAGCCAGGTGATGCTGACCAACGAAAGCGCCTGGCGACCGGAAGCGGAAACCCGTGCCGGCCTGCTGAAGATCTGGCAAGTGATGCAGGACTGCGTGGATGCCGGCTGTCGCAACGAAGGGATCCTGCCGGGTGGCCTGAAGGTCAAGCGCCGTGCCGCCGCCCTCCACCGCCAGCTGTGCAAGCACCCCGAGGCGGCCCTGCGCGACGCCTTGTCGGTACTGGACTGGGTCAACCTGTATGCCCTGGCGGTCAACGAAGAAAACGCCAACGGCGGGCGCGTCGTCACCGCGCCCACCAATGGCGCCGCCGGCATCATCCCGGCAGTGCTGCACTACTACATGCGCTTCATCCCCGGCGCCAACGAAGACGGGGTGGTGCGTTTCCTGCTGACCGCCGCCGCCATCGGCATTCTCTACAAGGAAAACGCCTCCATCTCCGGCGCCGAAGTCGGCTGCCAGGGCGAGGTCGGCGTGGCCTGCTCGATGGCGGCCGGAGCCTTGTGCGAAGTGCTCGGCGGTACGGTGCAACAAGTGGAAAACGCCGCCGAAATCGGCATGGAACATAACCTCGGCCTGACCTGCGATCCGATCGGCGGCCTGGTGCAGGTGCCCTGCATCG
This sequence comes from Pseudomonas chlororaphis subsp. chlororaphis, assembly GCF_003945765.1. NCBI lineage: Bacteria > Pseudomonadati > Pseudomonadota > Gammaproteobacteria > Pseudomonadales > Pseudomonadaceae > Pseudomonas > Pseudomonas chlororaphis. The sequence goes on from NZ_CP027712.1 coordinate 5,299,621, forward strand.
AGCGCAACGCCATGGGCTCGGTCAAGGCGATCAACGCCGTGCGCATGGCCTTGCGTGGCGACGGGCAACACTTCGTCTCCCTCGACAAGGTGATCCGCACCATGCGCCAGACCGGCGCCGACATGAAAAGCAAATACAAGGAAACCGCCCGCGGCGGTTTGGCCGTCAACATCATCGAGTGCTGATGCACGCACATACGCATCTCACGTTTACCCAGGAGCTGAACATGTCCACCGAAACACTGTTGAAGACCCCGCTGCACTCGCTGCACCTCGAACTCGGCGCGCGCATGGTGCCGTTCGCCGGTTACGACATGCCCGTGCAATACCCGCTGGGCGTGATGAAAGAACACCAGCACACCCGCGAGCAGGCCGGCCTGTTCGATGTCTCGCACATGGGCCAGATCCGCCTGACCGGCGCCAATACCGCCCAGGCCCTGGAAACCCTGGTGCCGGTGGACATCATCGACCTGCCCGTGGGCATCCAGCGCTACGCCATGTTCACCAATGAAAACGGCGGCATCCTCGACGACCTGATGGTCGCCAACCTGGGCAACGACGAGCTGTTTCTGGTGGTCAACGCCGCCTGCAAGGACCAGGACCTGGCCCATCTGCGCCAGCACATCGGCCATTTGTGCAGCATCGAGCCGCTGTTCGAGGAGCGCGCCCTGCTCGCCCTGCAAGGCCCGGCGGCCGTCACCGTGCTGGCGCGCCTGGCGCCGGAAGTGGCGAAGATGACCTTCATGCAATTCACCCGCGTGAAGCTGCTGGGCGTGGACTGCTTTGTCAGCCGTTCGGGCTACACCGGCGAAGACGGTTTCGAAATCTCGGTACCGGCGGCCGACGCCGAAACCCTGGCCCGCGCCCTGCTGGCCGAACCGGAAGTGGCCGCCATCGGCCTCGGCGCCCGGGATTCGCTGCGCCTGGAAGCCGGCCTGTGCCTGTATGGCCATGACATGAACAGCCAGACCACGCCGATCGAAGCCAGCCTGCTGTGGGCCATCTCCAAGCCACGGCGCGCCGATGGCGCGCGGGCTGGCGGCTTCCCTGGCGCGGAACAGGTGTTCGCCCAACAGCTCAATGGCGTGAAGCGCAAACGCGTGGGCCTGCTGCCCCAGGAACGCACACCGGTGCGTGAAGGTGCGGAGATCGTCAACGCAGCGGGCGAGGTGATCGGCAGCGTCTGCAGCGGCGGTTTTGGCCCGACCCTGGGTGGTCCGTTGGCCATGGGTTACATCGATAGCGCTTATGTCGCACTCGATACGCCAGTTTGGGCAATTGTTCGTGGGAAAAAGGTGCCAATGCTTGTAAGCAAAATGCCATTCGTTGCACAACGCTACTATCGTGGTTGATCAACTGTTTCTATAAGTAACGCGGTTGCGTTAAAAGTGCACTAATCTGTAACGCAACCGCCATAAAATAGTGCATATCTTCGATATTGAACTTGCCTTATAACAGTTGAAAACAATTGAACGACCCTATCGAATAAGCCCAGATGCCTAGTTCCGGCAAACAGCCACCAAGCTGAGGAAAACCGGGGTTTCGCAGGGCTTGTTTTTTCTCCCATAGTTGGCGTAGAGTTTCCCCACTGTGTTTGCATGGGTCGCTTGGAATCGTGACCTGGGCAGTAGCTAACAAGTTTGCTACAACCCGTTCGACGTCTCTTACTTTCCTGCAACCCAGCCCAGTACTCCTTCATGAGAAAGAGACTGTCATTAATTTTTTAGCGTCAAAGGAAATAAGAAATGTCCCAACGTCAGAGCGGTACCGTCAAGTGGTTTAACGACGAGAAAGGTTTTGGTTTTATCACTCCAGAAAGCGGTCCGGATCTGTTCGTGCATTTCCGCGCTATTCAGGGCAACGGCTTCAAGAGCCTGAAAGAAGGCCAGAAAGTGACCTTCATCGCTGTGCAAGGCCAAAAAGGCATGCAGGCTGACGAAGTTCAAGCCGAAGGCTGATCGTCTGTAACGAAAAAGCCCCTGATGCTGACATCAGGGGCTTTTTTGTGCGCGCAATTCCGTAAAATGGCTTCTTTCTTTCGATCGAGAGGCCTGTGATGCCGAAGCACCTGCTAACCCCCCAGGGTGATTTCCCCGCCGCTGGCCTGGGCCGTCGTCTGGCAGCGATGTTCTACGATTTCCTGCTGTGCACCGCACTGCTGATCGTCACGGGCGGCGTCTACAAGTTCATCCAGTTGCAGATCCTCGGTGAAACCCGGATGCGCACCCTGACCGAATCCGGCGCGCTGGACGGCGATCCGCTCTACTCCACCGTCCTGCTGTTCGTGCTGTTCGCCTTCTTCGCCAAGTTCTGGACCCATTCCGGCCAGACCCTGGGCATGCAGGTCTGGGGCATTCGTGTGCAGAACGCCGACGGCAGCCGCATCAGCCTGTGGCAGGCCCTCCTGCGCTTCATGGTCTCGATCGCTTCCTGGCTGTGCGCCGGGCTGGGCTTCATCTGGATCCTGGTAGACAAGCAGAAGCGCAGCTGGCACGACATCTACTCTTCCAGCCAGATCGTGCGCATTCCCAAGCAGAAAAAATAATCCGCCGCACAGAAAAACGCCCCGAATCTCGGGGCGTTTTTCTGTGCGCTTGTCGAAGGCGATCAGGCATTGCCCGCCAGCTTCATCCGCGCCGCCTGAGTGAAATCCAGCATGCGCTTGAGCGGGCGAATGGCCTGGGGAATCAGCGCCGGGTCGACAAATATCTCGTTGCTGCCCTCACGCAGGCTCTGCAAGGTGCGCTCCAGGGTATTCATGGCCATCCACGGGCAGTGGGCGCAGCTGCGGCAAGCCGCACCGTTGCCGGCCGTTGGCGCCTCGATGAACACCTTGTCCGGGCACAGCTGCTGCATCTTGTAGAAGATGCCGCGGTCGGTCGCCACGATCAGCGTCTTGTTCGGCAAGCGTTGCGCGGCGGCAATCAGCTGGCTGGTGGAACCCACCGCATCGGCCAGCTCGATCACCGACGTCGGCGACTCAGGGTGGACCAGAATGGCCGCATCGGGATACAGCGCCTTCATGTCCTCCAGCTGCTTGGACTTGAACTCTTCGTGGACGATGCAGGCACCGTCCCACAGCAGCATATCGGCACCGGTCTGGCGCTGAATGTAGGTGCCCAGATGCTTGTCCGGCCCCCAGATGATGGTTTCGCCGTTATCCATCAGGCTTTCGACGATTTCCAGGGCGCAACTGGAGGTCACGACCCAGTCAGCACGGGCTTTGACCGCTGCCGATGTGTTGGCATAGACCACCACGGTGCGTTCCGGATGCTGGTCGCAGAACGCCGAGAACTCTTCCACCGGGCACCCCAGGTCGAGGGAGCAGGTGGCTTCCAGGGTGGGCATCAGCACGCGTTTTTCGGGGTTGAGGATCTTCGCCGTCTCGCCCATGAACCTGACACCGGCGACCACCACGGTCTTGGCCGGGTGAACGTTGCCGAAACGGGCCATTTCCAGGGAGTCGGACACACAGCCGCCGGTCTCTTCGGCCAGGGCCTGAATCACCGGGTCACAGTAGAAGTGAGCCACCAGCACGGCGTCCTGAGCCTTGAGCTCGGCAGCAATCGCGGCACGGTAATGGGCTTCCTCTGCGGCCGTCAGCGGCTTGGGCTGTTTGGCGTCAAGGTGGGCCTGAACCAGAAGGCGTTCGGAAATGTGCGTCATGATCGCAAGACCTGCGGGCGCTTATGCGCGAAAGTCGAGTATACACCCGGCTCCGGACCCGTTGAGGGCACCGCCGGGAGAGTGAGTATTCATCAGGTGGTGCAGCGTTGAAACTGCGCAAGGCTACAGAATATCCCCTTGATGTAAAAGATGATTCTGACCTGTGTCACACGGCTCGCCCCGGCACGGAGCAGGCATCGGTCAAGGGGCACGAAAGCCTGCCAATTGCAGCCCCGACAGCGCAAACGCTTCAGTGACGCGCAACGCGTACTTGCACCATTTATGCGCATTGCATGCAGGCGAGCCTCGGCCCGGCGGTGAATCCCCTCGATCGACCAAGCGTTTTTTTACACTTCATAGCAATTTTACCTTTCTGCGCTAACGTCAGTTACAGAAACAGCTAACTGCTGGTTGGTTGCAGCAACACTTGGCGGGCTCTGGTTCAGATTACGGAGAAATGATCCCTGCTGACCGGCCCTTGCGGTTTCCCCCAGCCCAAACAAGGATGCAGTGCATGAACAGTGATTGTGTACAGGTGCTCAGGAGAGTGGCGTGGACATTGATTGTCGCTGGTCTTCCCACCGGAATGGCCATGGCGGCATCAAATAACTGCGCTGGATTGCAGCCACTGCCGTCGACGGTGGAAGTGGGAGAGGGTCAGCAGACGATAATGCACTCCCCCGTCGCCATTACCCGGTTGGCCGTGGGCGACCCGAAAATTGCCGATGTGTATCTCAATGGACGGGATTCGTACCTGCTGACGGGGATTGCGCCCGGCGCCACCAGCCTGATGGTCTGGACAGCCTGCGACAAGGAACCTCGCCAGAGCATGGTGTTCGTTCAGGGCAAAGGCCCTCATTCAATGGTGAGTTCACTGTTGCCCCCCTCCGAAGATCCGGCGCTGGCCAGCCAGGTGCAGACCGATATCCGCTTTGTCGAAGTCAGCCGCACCAAGCTGAAAGAGGCCGGCACCTCGATCTTCGGCAAGAGCGGTAACTTCCTGTTCAGCTCCCCGGGCACAGTCCCGTTGGTGACGGTGACGCCCGGCAATATCGGTGGTGTCAGGCCGAACATACCGCTCAACAACGGCCAGTTCAATATCGGCTTTGGCGGCGGTAACGTCCTTGGGCTGATCAACGCTCTGGAAGGCAGTGGGTTTGCCTACACCCTGGCGCGTCCGAGCCTGGTGGCGCTGAGCGGGCAGAGCGCCAGCTTCCTGGCCGGTGGTGAAGTGCCGATTCCGGTCCCCAGCAGCGGAAGCGACAGTATTACCATCCAGTACAAGGAATTCGGCATTCGCCTGACCCTGACCCCCACGATCGTCGGAAATGACCGCATCGCCTTGAAGGTCGCCCCGGAAGTCAGCGAGCTGGACTTCAACAACGGGATTACCGTCAACGGCATCTCGGTGCCAGCCCTGGTTGTGCGTCGCACCGACACCAGCATCTCCCTGGCCGACGGTGAGAGCTTCGTGATCAGCGGCCTGATCAGCACCACCAATACCACAGCCGTGAGCAAGTTCCCCGGCCTGGGAGAGATTCCGATCCTGGGGGCATTTTTCCGTGATTCTTCGATCAGGCGCGAAGAGAAGGAACTGCTGATGATCGTCACCCCGCATCTGGTGCAACCGCTGGCGGTCAACGCCAAGCTGCCGGTACTGCCTGGCGAGCCACTGCGCAACTACGACCCGAACTGGTTCCGTCTGTACTTCCTGGAAAACGGCAATTATGACCAGGCCGCCAGCGGGCTTTCGCAATGAATCAGGGTTCTGGCTCGTCGCTCGCTACGCTCAGGCTCAACGACACCGGACTCGACAAGTCCGGTGTTGGCCATTCCTCGACAATCGGATTGTTCCAGGAGGGAAAAATGAAAGTAGTCATTGCTGCCTTAGGGCTGCTCATGCTCGGCGGCTGTGCCACGAATGGCGGCGGTGCCTGGTCGAAACAGGCATGCAGCAAGCTGGATTCGGATCAGGAACTGTCGCTGAGCCTGGCCGACGACATGATCGGCGAAGGCAAGCTGCATGCCGGTCTGGCCAATCTGCAACGCCTGCCGGATAACCTGGCACAGGTTCGCATGCGCAAGGCCAAGGTCTATCGCCAGCTCGGCCAAAGCGAGGCCGAGCCGCTGTACCGCAGCCTGCTCAGCACCTGCCTGGCCGCCGAAGGCGAGCATGGCCTGGGCCAACTGGCGGCGTCACGCAACGATAACGCTCTGGCCCTGGAACATCTGACGCGAGCGGCACGCCTGTCCCCCACCGACGAGAAAATCCGCAACGACCTGGGGGTGGTCTACCTCAACCAGGGAAATACCAGGCAAGCCCGCTTTGAGTTCCTCACGGCCATGGAGCTGAAACAGGACGATCAGCTGGCAACCCTGAACCTGGTGACCTTGCTGATTTATCAAGGCAACTGGAAACAGGCCTCGGACCTGGTCAATCGTGCCGGCCTGAAACCCGAACAAGTCTCCAGCGCCAAGGAGCGGGCCGAAAAACTCAGGAGCGCGACGAAGAAGGCAGTTAAGGATCAGGCAGTCACTGCAACGGATTCGTCGCCATCGAGTGTCAATCAACCAATAACGCAGAGGTAGTGATGAAATACCAAACGCTTAGCTGCCTGGGACTCTTGCTTCTTCCGCTGGTGACCCAGGCTATCGAACCCGGCCCGGCCTCCCTGTCACAACAGTCGACCGAAACCTGGCTGCTGCTGCAGAGTCGTAACCAGGTCAAGTCGCCCATCCCACAGAACGCCTCGCCCAGCGAACGGGAACTGACCCTGCAGCGCTGGCTGGACAACTACAAACACCCGATCCCCGAGTACTACAAGGAGTACGCAGGTTCGGGTGGGTCAGGTGGTTCGAAGTGACAGCAAGTCGCGATGGCGTTCAGTTCAGAGGGGGCAATGCCATCCATGCCGATGGCCCTTGCCCCTCCCCTCTTTCATAACTTCCCGAATACTTTGAAGACGCCGATGATTGCCGGCCCTATGGCTACCAGAAAGAAGCTTGGCCACAGGCAGAAGATCAGCGGAAACACCAGCTTGGTGCCGATTTTCGCGGCTTTCTCTTCGGCCTGCTGGGTGCGCCGGTCACGAAACTCCTCGGCATAGATACGCAGGGTCGTCCCCACACTGGTCCCGAAGCGAATGCTCTGCGCCAGCAAACTCACCAACCCGCGAATGTCCTCCAGCCCGGTACGCTCGGCCAGATGTTTGAGCGCTTCGGTACTGGGAATCCCGGCCCGGACCTCGGAGTTGACCAGTGCCAGCTCCATGGCCAGCTCAGGCTGGCTGACCGCTATCTCCTCCGATACCCGCTCGATCGCCTGGGGCAAGGCAAGGCCTGACTCCACGCAGACCACCATCAAGTCCAGCGCATCCGGAAAGGCGACGAGCAAACGGGTCATCCGCGCGTTCCTGCGGCTGTCGACATAGATGGCCGGTACCAGCCAGCCTACCCCCAACGCCAGGATCACCAGCCCCATCCCCAGAAGCAGCGATACCTTCGGTATCAGCGGCAGCGCCAGGACTGCCAGCGCCACCAATGCCAACGGTGTCAGCAGGCGCACCGCCCAGTACATCTGGACAGCGGCCGGGGAGCGAAAGCCCGCGTGGATCAGCAAGGTCCGGGTCGCCGAGGCCTGCTCCTGTTCACCGGAGGCAAAACGCTGGCCGACCTGCTCCAGCATCAATTGCAGGTTGCTCGGCGCGCCCTGCTGCCGGTGACCATCACCACCATGACCGCGCTTGATCAGCAGAAGACGGCGGTGCACCGGGTCCTGCAGCCCCTGCACCAGCAATACCAAGGTCGCCACGGCCAGCACCACGCTCAGGCCGATGGCCCCGGCGAACAGCAGGCGCGCCAGTTGCTCGCTACCGACCACACTTTGGATCAGACTCAGCAGATACTCCATGACCTCACCCCCTACGAGTGATTGTGCTCACACCTGGATCCGGATGATCTTGCGTATCCAGAAGATTCCCACCAGCATCGCCACAAACGCGCCAAGCACCATCTTCTGTCCCAGCGGCTCATTGATGAGCAGAGGCAGATAGGTCGGGCTCGAAAGCACAATCCCCGCTGCCAGTACAAAAGGCATCGCCACCAGGATCCAGCCCGACATGCGCCCTTCGGCCGAGAGCGTCTTGACCTTGCGCTGAAAGCGGAAGCGGCCGCGAATCAGGCTGCTCAAACGATCCAGTACCTCGGTCAGGTTGCCGCCCGTCTCGCGATGGATCAGCACAGTGGTCACCAGCATCATCACGGTCATGCTCGGCATGCGTTCCAGCAGGCCAAGCATGGCCCGACGCACATCGTTGCCGTAGTTGATGTCGGCAAAGGTCAGGCCGAATTCGTGGGCAACCGGCCCCTTGTGCTCGTCGGCCACCAACTGCAGGGTTTCGTTGAACGGATGTCCGGCACGCAGCGCCCGGCACATGGCATCCAGGGCATCCGGCAATTGCTCCTCGAACAGGGCAAAGCGTTTGTTGCGGTCTCGGGAGATTTTCAACACCGGCAGCCAGAAGGCCATAGCAGCAGCCGGGAGCGCCGCCCACCACAGCTGCGTGAACAGCCACGTCCCCATGCCAGCCACCATCATCAGGACCAGGCTGAGCATCAGCACCCGATAGGCGCGGTACTCATGCCCGGCCTGCTCGATCATCTGCGCCAGGGCCTCCATCGCTGGCAATTGCTCCAGACGCGCCTCCAGCGGGGACAGGCGACGCAGGTATTTCTGGCGCAGTACCGACTGCATGTTCTCCAGGTTACTGGCCCGTTCCAGCAGGTCGAGGCGACTGCGGATACGCTTGCGCACCTTGCCGGCCTCGCCGAACACCGGCACCGCCACGCTCTGGCTGAGCAGGAATATGGCGGTGAACACCATGCCGAGAAATGCCAGGATGAACTCGCTGGGGATCTGATGCATGACTAACCCTCCATCCAGTCTGGCCGGAACAGGCTGAGCGGCAGCTCGATGCCCCGTTTGGCCAGCACATCGCGAAACGCCGGAACCATGCCGGTGGGGCGGAATTCGCCCACAACCTCGCCTTTCTCGCCCAGACCACTGCGCACGAAAGAGAAGATCTCGGTCATGGTGATGATTTCCCCTTCCATGCCGTTGATTTCCTGCACGCTGACCAGCCGCCGCGTGCCGTCCTCCTGCCGCTCCAGCTGGATGACCACACCGATGGCCGAAGCGATCTGCTGACGCAAGGCCTTGATCGGAAAGGTCGCCCCCGTCATCGACACCATGTTCTCGATCCGCCCCAGGGCATCGCGGGCGGTGTTGGCGTGGATGGTGGTCAGCGAGCCGTCGTGGCCGGTATTCATCGCCGTCAACATGTCCAGCGCCTCGGCGCCACGCACCTCGCCGATGACGATGCGGTCCGGGCGCATACGCAGGCTGTTGCGCACCAGCTCCCGCTGGCCCACCTCGCCACGGCCCTCGATGTTCGACGGACGGGTTTCCAGGCGTACCACATGGGGCTGCTGCAGTTGCAGCTCGGCCGAGTCTTCGATGGTCACGATCCGTTCGTTGTGCGGAATGAAACTGGACAACACGTTGAGCATGGTGGTCTTGCCGCTGCCGGTCCCTCCGGAGATCAGGACATTCAGCCGGCCGCGGACGATGGCCTTGAGCATCAGGGCGATGCCCGGGGTCAGGGTGCCCATCTGCACCAGGCTCTCAGTGTTGAGCAAATCCACGGCGAAGCGGCGGATCGACATGCTCGGCCCGTCGATGGCCAGCGGTGGAATGATAGCGTTGACCCGCGAACCGTCCTTCAAGCGAGCGTCCACCAGCGGCGAGGACTCATCGATACGCCGCCCCAGGCTGGAAACGATGCGATCGATGATATTCAGCAGGTGCTGGTCGTCGCGAAAACGCACATCCGTTCTTTGCAGCTTGCCGAAGCGCTCGACGTACACCGAGGCATGACCGTTGACCAGGATGTCGGACACACTCGCATCGTTCAGCAGCGGCTCCAAAGGTCCGAGGCCGAGCACCTCGTCGGAGATCTGCTTGAGGATCAACTGACGGCTGCTGGAATTGACCGGCGCCGAATGCTCATCGAGCAGGCGCTGGCAGATGTCGCGGATCTGCCGCCCGGCCTCGGCCGGCTCCAGGGAATCGAGGAGCGACAGGTCCATGACCTTGAGCAATTGCTGGTAGATCTTTTCCCGCCACTCGGCCTCCATCGAGCCGAGTTTGGTCCTGGTTTCATAGAGCAGGTCCGGCACACTGGCCTCCCAGGCCATGAGCACACTGGCGCACTCTTTGCCATCGAGGGACGCGTCCTGGGTTTCTGCCGGTGCCTGTTTACCGGGTTGCTGACGCAGGCGATTACGAAAGTCGCTGAGCATGGCCTAGCCTCCGAACAGACGATTGAAGGTACGTTTGAACAAACTCTTCTCGGCGACCTCGATTCCGATCAGGTTCTGGGTCACCTCACGCAGGGCCAGGGTCACCCCCGAACGTGGCGCATGCAGCTCGAGCGGCACACCGGTGTTCTGACTCTCGCTGACCACCGCATAGTCATTGGGCACGGCTTGCAGGGTCGTGCAGCGCAGGGCATCGGCAACATCCTTGAGGCTCACCGGCGAGGCCTTGTTGTAGCGGTTGACCACCACCTGTATCCGGTTGCTCTGCACATTCAGGTCGTCGCGCAGGATGCGGGTCAGGCGGGTGCCATCCTTCAGGTGGCTCAGGCTCTGCTGCAGCACGACGTAGATGCGATCGGCCTGTTCGAGTGTGACGCCGGTGAGGTGATCGATCTGTCGTGGCAGATCCACCACGACCCAGTCGTAGGTCCCTCGGGCCAGGCGCAACAGTTTCTCCAGCTGGTCCAGGTGCACATCCTGCGTCAGGCACAGCTCCCCGGTACGCCCGCCCAGCACATGCAGGGTCGGGCTGAAGTGGTTGCAATAGCCACGCAAGGCAATGCTGTCCAGGGACTCGACCTGCTTCAGCACATCCACATGGCTGTGGGTAGGTACCACATCCAGGCAATGCGCCACGCTGCCGAACTGCAGGTCCAGGTCCAGCAGCAGGGTCCTGCCACCGCGGGTGGAAAGCTGATGCGCCAGGTTGCAAGCCAGCATCGAGGCTCCCGAACCGCCTTTGGCGTTCATCACCGCAATCAGCTTGCCACCGGTCCCCTGCTCCGCATTGGCCTCCATGAGCATACGGCCGATAGCCGCCTGCAACTCTTCTGCCGCTACCGGCTCGGGAAGAAAGTCCCGGGCGCCGGCCTGCATCGCCAGGCGCATGCCCTCGCGCTCATCCAGCGGGCCGCAGACCAACAGCGGTGGGCGTTCCTTGAGCGGGTGCTGCAACAAGGCCGCCAGCTCTTCGCGCCACAGATGGCTGACGCGCAACAGCAGGAAGTCGGGCATCTGCTCCAGCCCATACAGCGGATCGGTATGACCGTTGCTCACCAGGCGAGTGCTGACCTGAATGTTCGGCATTCCCTGGCTCAACGCTTTCAGATGATTCAAGGTGGTCGCGTCGCGCCCACTGATCAGTAGGCGTTTGCCCTGCTTTTCAGTAGCGGCAGCGACGGGCGCTTCTCGGGTACTCAACATGGTGTGATCTCCGGTGTGACTGCTGCCTGGGGCTGCCGACCGAGGCTTTCACGTGGCACGGTCGACCTGAATACCGGTAAGACAAACACCCCGTTGAACCCAGGAATCAGCAGATTGAAACTGAAATTGGATACCTGTAGCTGGACATAACGAATGGCGACAAAGCCACCGGTGCCGCTCAGATCGTTGGGGCTGGTGACGACCGCGCCGTTGGCGTCCAGATAAACCAGGTTCAGGTTGGCGGCCGTCAGGTTATTGAGCAGGCTGCTCGGACCGCCGTCGGTGGAAGCGTTGAACATCGCCCGACGCAGGATCACCGGATCTTGGATATCGCACACTGCCGCCAGACGCGCACCGCGGCGCACGGTTTCATTCAGGGCATTGACCGTGAAGTACAGCCGGCCCATTTCCAGCACACCGAACAGCACGGTGAACAGCACCAGGCTGGTGATCGCGAACTCGACGGTGTACAGCCCACGCATACCTTTGACGTTCATCACAAGGCCCTCATGACGACAGTGGAAGTCAAGGCCAGGCCCAGCGGTACGTTGCTGCCATACAAGACGGGCAAGGCACTGCCGATCACCGGCACATAGGTGTAGGTAATGCTGACCTGGACATGCTCGGCCCCCACCGCGCTGACCGTGACATTCGCCGGCGTCAGCCCCGACACCACCGCCGGGTAGCCATTGGGGTTGGCGGGCACGCCATAGACGGCGACGTTCTTGGCCTGGGTCTGCAGCGTGCCGCTCAGGTCGAGCTTGCCGAGGGTGGAGTTCCACGCCTTGTCAGCGACATAACGCCCGGCGTCGCGACTGGCCTGCATCAGGCTGTTGTACTGGAACAACATGCGGCCGAACTCGGCGAAGGTCAGCATCAGCAACAGCAGCAGCGGCAGCGTCAACACCAGCTCCACCATCGCCAAGCCGCCCTGGTTGCGCGGCGACCTGAATCCTCTGCGTCCCATAAAGCCTCCTAAGAGTCGGTACTTGGTGTCTGGCTGTTGTCGATATAGGTCTTGTACAGCTGGATGATCTGCGGCCCGGTGGTATTGGCCGGGTTGGGACCCGGCACGTTGTCGCCTTCGCAGACACTCTCGAACTGACCGAATATCTGCGCCTCATTACCCTTTTGCGAAGCGGGCTGCAGGACGAAGTAGCAGCCGAACCCCAGCACCGGTATCGAGGACGACCCATCGTTCTTGCCCGAGCAATCACCGATCACGATCTTGATGATCCGCCGCTCGAACGCCCCGCTGCTCTGGCAGCCACCACCGCTACCGGCAACGCAGTTGGCGGAGTCCTGCACCCAGTTGTTGTAGTCGTACAAGGCGCTGCCACCCGCGGACAAGTTGCCGCTGCTGGAGGTAACCGCCTGACTGTTGTACTGAATCTGCTTGAGCGTATCGTCGTAAGTGAACGACTTGGAGTTGGTTGTGATCACCAGGTCCGGTGGATAGTCCGCCGCGCTGAGACCGCCGGAATACTCATTGAAGCGTGTATTGAGGCCCTGCGAGGCAGGCCCCACGGTATTCCCCGGCTTGGTCTGGACATTCGAACCGACGCTGTTGCACTGGTTGATACCGCCTGCCAACCCCTGCCTGACCGTGCTGCCGCCCGAACCGAAATCGAGCAATTGGAAGTTGCCGGGGCCAATCGGCGAGCTGTTGCCTGCGGCGGTTTTCAGCACCTGCGGGTCGCCGAACTGGAACCCCCAGAACATCCCGGTGGACGGGTTGTTTTTTGTCGGGTCGCCGCACACCATCAGCGGCGTGAGGTCGCAAGGGCTGGCGGGGCTGGGCCCGGCGGTAGCGACCGCGCTCACGAACTTGTTACCGACCCCATTGCCCAGGGTCTGAAAGACGCCCCAGAAGAATCCGGCCAGGGAATAGTTGGTGACCGTCACCCGCACGTAGCTCGCATTGGCCGGCCCCGGGAAAGAGAAAGGCCCATAGACAGTGGACGCCAACTCCACCGTGGCAAAGCCGCCGACATTGTTGGCGATGGCGGTGGCCAGCTCCTGATTGCCGCTGGCGTTGGCATTCAGGGTCAGGGTATTGAGCGCAGCGCTCTGCGCCAGGCTCGCGGCTCCCGTGGTACCCATTACCGTACTGAGGGTCTTGGCACCGCTCAGCGCCGCGGCATCCACCGCATTTTGCAGGCGGGACTTGTTCACCAGCATATGGCCGCCATCCAACGCCAGGGCCCCCATTAGCAGCATCGCGGCCAGGGCAATCACCACCAGGACGAGCATTGCGCCGCGCTGCTGCCGTGGGAAAGCACTCAATGGCTGTTGGATACGCGCGCTCATCATCAAGCCCTCATCGTTGGTTTATGTCGTACCCGATCATTTACAGCTGGGACTTCACAACGTTGACCTCGATCCCGCGGATCACCGTGATCCCGCTGTCGCCGCTGGCACGACGCCGGACAATCGGCCGCACCACGGGAGGGGCAGGCACTTCCTGGATCATCGCGACCGGCTCGACCATCGCCGGTTGCTTCTGGTTGTCCAGCGGATTGCGCAGGGCCAGTTGCAGCTTGCCGGCCGCCATCCCCTTGACCAATTCCTCGGCCTGCTGGGGGGTCATTTCCAGGGTCACGGCGCGCACGACCACCGGTTGGGTCTTGTCAGTACTGGCCGTCTGGTCCACCGCCAGCACCCGCAGGTCTTCCAGGATGGTCTTGGATTCGGCATCGCCGGTATTGCCGGTCTGCCGGGTAGCCAGCACATCGACCCGGTTACCCGGCAACAGGAAGCCCCCCACGCCGACCACGTCGTCCACCCGGACCGAGATCGCACGCTTGGTGGGCTCGATCAGCGACGCCAGGGTACTGCCGCCCAGGTGTTCGGCCAGACGCGCACCGCGCAGGATGTCGCCGCGCAGCATGGAGAAGGTGGCGATCTTGCCCACCACCTTCTCGGTCGCGTCGAAAGCATCCTCGGGCACCGTCTCCTTGGGCATACGGACCAGCGCGACCTGCTGTGGCTCGACCATTTGCCCGAAAGCGATTTCCACGGTCGCCACCACCACGTTCTGCTGGTTATCGTCGGGGGTGGCGTTGAGCCGTGCATTGAGCCAGGTGTTGGCCATCCATGCCGCGCCCAGGCCCAGAACCACGGACAGGGTCACCAGAGTGAAAGTACGAGAACTCATGTCGAAATCTCCTTACTCAAAGAAAGTCGAGCTGGACGAAGTAGCTGTGCCATGCCCACTCCAGTTCCAGGGTTGACAGGGGTCCGCTGGCGCCCACATAACGCTGGCGATCGAGCGCCATGCTCAAGAGATCCCGCGGGTGGCAAGGCACCAGCGGCATGTTTTCAGCGCCATAGAGTTCATCCAGGACGTAGCGCAACAGTTGCGGGTCGTATTGGATGTTCAGGCGCTCTGTCTCTTGAATCCAGATACGTTCGTACTCCTCGGGCTTGAGGTAGCCGAACTGCAGCTTGTAGCCAATCCGCCGCAGGAACGCCTCGTCGGCCAGTTCCAACGGGTTCAGGTTGGTGGAAAACACCAGGATCAGGTCGAACGGCAGCTCACAGTGCCGCCCGCCGCCGAGGTTGAGGAAATCGCGTTTCTCCTCCATCGGTACGATCCAGCGATTGAGCAATTCCGCGGGCGCCATGCGCTGGCGTCCCATGTCGTCGATGACGAACAGGCCATTGCTGGCCTTGAGCTGCAACGGTGCCTGGTACTGGCGAGTGAAGGGGTCGTAGCGGATATCCAACTGTTCCATGGTCAACTCGCCGCCGGTGATGACGATCGGCCGTTCACAGCACAGGAGCCGGCGGTCGATCCCCTCATTGAGCATCAGGCTGTTCTGCGGATCACCGACATCCAGACGCCGGTGTACCTGGGGGTCGTAGATCTCGATCACTGCATCGTTGATCGCAATCGCATGGGGCACCCAGATGGACTCGGAAAACAGCCGGATCAAGCGACTGCTGACATAGGTCTTGCCCGTCCCCGCTGGCCCGTAAATCATGATGGCGCGCCCGGAATTCAGGGCCACGCCCAACTGATCGAGCATGTTCTGCGCCAGCACCATGGAGCCGAAGGAAGCCTGCATGTCCCGGGCGCTGATACGGCCATGGTGAATGGTCTGTACCTTGAGCAGCGAGCGGTAGGCGCTCACCGGAAATGGCGCCGCGCCGATATAACCACTGCGCGACAAGGCATCGCGGGCAGCATTGCGGCCGCGCTCGGTCAGCCCGTAGCGCAAGCCCTGGCCACCGGCTTGGCCAAGGATCTCGACCCGGTGATCCTGACGCAGGAAGGTCAGGACTTCTTCAATCACCGCCCCCGTCAGCGCCAGGCGCTCTACCAGTCGGGGCATGTCCAGTACACCCGCATCGTGCAAATGCTTGCAGACCAGGTCTCCCAGGAAATTGTCGGCCAGCCCGGTCTCAAGGATCGTGCGTGGCTGTGGAGCCAGTCGCTGCACTGCTTCCCGGTCATTGCCGGTCGGACGGCTGTTACTGATGGCGTACATAATGTTCTCCTGAGCTACTGGCCAAGGGGCAACCAGAAAAAGCTGGCCAATGTGCCGAGCAGGATCGCAACCGAATAGGGAAAGGGTTTGCCGGCCACTTCATCGTCCGCCGGCGAAAAATAGGCCCTGGCTCTCAAAATCTGCCAGTAGCGCCCCATGGTCTG
Source organism: Pseudomonas chlororaphis subsp. chlororaphis (assembly GCF_003945765.1). NCBI lineage: Bacteria > Pseudomonadati > Pseudomonadota > Gammaproteobacteria > Pseudomonadales > Pseudomonadaceae > Pseudomonas > Pseudomonas chlororaphis. Next base: position 5,315,524 of record NZ_CP027712.1, read on the forward strand.
TTGAACTTGACCACGTACCAACACAATCAGTACCCCGCACGCGCCGCCGGCGATCAGGCTGAAAAATGCAGCCCAGAGGGCGTGCTGCGGAGTGAGAAAAGTGCCAACCATGGCCATGAGCTTGACGTCGCCGGCTGCCATCCCGCCAAAGGTGTACAGGGGAAGAAAAACGACGAAACCGATCAACATGCCCAGCAGTCCATAACCAAACCCGATGACGCCTGAGGAGTAGACCTGGCCGGCAATCCCCAGTCCCAGCCCCAACAGCACCAAGAGGTTGGGAATACGGTGGCGACGAAGATCGCTCACCACCGCAATCCCCAGCAGTCCCAGCATCAATGCAACAACGAATAATTGCTCTTTGCCCATGACTGCAGCCCTCGGTGGAAGTTGGCGTTAGCAGACTTGCCCCTGGACGGCGCATCCCAGGCTGGTGATGGCAGTGGACACGTTGCCGCCCAGGGTGATAAATGCAGCAACAGCACCCAAAGTGATCAGGCCGCCGGCCACTGCATATTCCACAATGGTCAGGCCGTCTTCGTCTTTGGCGAACTTGATGATCGAAGTCTTGATCGATTGCAGATTCATTTTCCCACCTCACTCAAGTGTTTTTATGTAAGAGCAGCACTGTCGTACTGCCTGGTTGAACATTAGTCAGGGGAGCATTGGAAGGGTTAGGAGATTTTTGCTGATCGTTAGGACTTTATTGCTGTTGTTGAAAGATGCAAAAAAGCACCAGGAACAACACAAGGAACAGATGGTTTATCTAAGGAAGGAATAATTGAAGAGTCGCCTTGAAACAGTCTCGCCGTCGATGCAAGACCGACCTGAGCACTGGCCGACAAAGACAAAAGCCCCGGCCGCATTCGCTGCACCCAAACCATAGTGCGAAACGAAGTAACCCGGGGCTTCCATATCAGGATTTGATCTTCACGCGAGCAATACAGCGACGATACTCCAGAAGCTGCAAAGAGAATTTGCAGGCCGCGACAGAGCGATGGAGCCGTGCTCGGCCAAAGGTCACTTTAACGATTTGAACTCGCTCGAGAGCAAGACGGGAGCCATCCATCATCTACTGTGCGCTGACTGCACATACCGATTGAGGCGGCTCCATCTGTCCAGGCGAGAGTAGACAGAAAAAGGTGGGAAACACACATGGACCACAGGTACGGCCTCAGCCCGAGGGAAACCGCTCATCGCAGCCAGACCCGAGAAGTCTGGCTGCGTACGAGCGACAAGCAGCTCCAGCCCAGGGCCGAGGATTCGGCACAACGGCTGTCGTCAGCACACCTGGCCCTGAACGGCGCAACCCAGGCTGGTAATGGCGGTGCTCACGTTGCCCCCCAGAGTCACGAACGCGGCAACGGCGCCCAGGGTGATCAGGCCACCGGCCACGGCATATTCCACGATGGTCAGACCCTCTTCGTCCTTGATGAATGCCAGCACCGAGGTTTTGATTGTTTGCAGGTTCATCTTGTTCACCTCATATAAGAAAGTTGCTTTAAGGCGATCAGTATTTGTGCCGCCTGACTGAATCCTAGTCAGGGGCTAACACAAAGAGTTAGGAGTTTATTGTCGGTTTCTAGGACTTTTTTGCGCCACCTGGCAAGACAGCAAAGAACACCAATGAAACTAAACCTGGCAGATGGAGTTTTTTTCAGAAAAGGAACTGTTCTCATATAACACTAAATTGATTCAGCCGTGGCCGGTGATGCAAGAAAAGGCGATCGCAACAGCAAGGAGCTGCCTGTGACTCTTATCTCGCTGTCAGACATAGAAGGTAATCAAGAAAATTTATGAAGCGTTATCAGAACTTGATCCTTTGCCCGCAAAGCCCAGTGGCGATACTGACAGCCCAGGAAGTGACAGTGAGACACCAGGAAGGAATAAGGAAATGAGACCTGAGTCGGCCCAGAAACCCTCTCTTTTATGGTTCGACCTCACGCGCGACCGATCCTCTGAAGAACTGATCGCGCTGTTTCGCCCAACCTGCGATTGCCGGGTGTCGAAAGATGCGTCCCTGCCCGAAAAGGACACTCATCCTCTACCGGATATGATCTGCATGCACTATGACCGCCCGGACATGCCAGGGCTCAATCTGTTGCTGGAGATCAAACACAAGATTCCCTCCATTCCCATTGCCATGTTCACGGTGCAGCACTCCGAAGAACTCGCCGTCTGGGCCATGCGCTCGCGTGTCTGGGAATACATGGTGCTCCCTCTCTCGAGTGCCGAGATCCGGCGCTTCCTGCATGCGCTGAAGCAGCTCTGCGAGCTGCGCCACAGCAGCGGCCCCGGCAACAAGACGCTGCAGATCGAACACGGCCCGTCCTTGCCGGACAGCATCCGACTGACCGTAGAGCACCAGAAACATCAGGCACTCAGCGATGTGCTGCTGTACATCGAGCAGAATTTTCGTGAAAGCATCGACCAGAAAGAGCTGGCCAAGCGTTGCGGCATGACCACGTTTCGCTTCAGCCGGCTGTTCAAGGAGGTCCATGGCCTGGGATTCATGGACTACATCCTGAGCAAACGCATGGATTGCGCCAAGAATCTGCTCGACAACAGCCAGATGCCTATCACCAGCATCGGCTATGAAGTCGGCTTCAAGGACCCGTCCTACTTTGCCCGCGCCTTCAAGCAATTCGCCGGCGCCAGCCCCAGCGAATACCGACAACGCCGAAGAATCCCGGAACGGGTAAAAAAAGAAGAGGTGGAACTGGAGCAAACGCTGTCTCAGGTGATCGACAGCCTGCCGCTGCGTATCGAAGGTCGGTGAACAGGCCAATGCAGTGCGCCATTACATTTTCTGCTGGCAAAAAAAAACCCGAAAATCCTCACTTTCGTGGGCCTTTCGGATTTTAAATACTGCTAGAAAATGGTGGGTCGTGTGGGATTCGAACCTACGACCAATTGGTTAAAAGCCAACTGCTCTACCAACTGAGCTAACGACCCGCTGTGTGGTGGCGCGTATAATACTGATTTATAAAAAGAATTCAACACCCAATATGAAAAAAATCAAAAATAAGGTGTTGGGTCGCTAACACCGGCCGCGGCAAAACCTTCTGCACGCAGACGGCAGCTGTCGCATTTGCCGCAGGCACGCCCTTGATCATCGGCCTGGTAGCAGGACACGGTCAGGCCGTAATCAACCCCGAGCTTGACGCCCGCCTTGACGATATCGGCCTTGCTCAGGTTCTGCAGCGGCGCCTGGATACGGAACCCCTGCCCCTCTACCCCGGCCTTGGTCGCCAGGTTGGCCATGCGCTCGAAGGCCTCGACGAATTCTGGACGGCAATCCGGATACCCCGAATAGTCCACGGCGTTGACGCCAATAAAGATGTCCCGCGCGCCCAGCACTTCCGCCCAGCCCAGTGCCAGGGACAGGAACACGGTGTTACGTGCCGGTACGTAGGTGACAGGGATCCCTTCGCTCGGGGCCTCGGGCACATCGATGGAGTTGTCAGTCAGCGCGGAGCCGCCGATACCGTTGAGGTTGAGGCCGATCACCTTGTGCTCCACCACTCCCAGGTCGCGAGCGACACGTTCAGCCGCCTGCAACTCGGCGCGATGACGCTGGCCGTAATCGAAGCTCATGGTGTAGCAGCGATACCCTTCGGCGCGGGCCATGGCCACTACGGTGGCCGAGTCCAGACCGCCGGACAGCAGGATTACCGCCCGCTTTTCAGTGGCAACTTGTTCATTCATATCAGCGCCCCGGCTCGTCATTCCAAAGGTATTTATGCAGCTGCAATTGCAGGCGCACCGGCAGGTTGTCCGCAACGATCCAGTCCGCCAGATCGCGCGCATTGAGGTCGTGATGGCTCGGCGAGAACAGCACCTCGCCCGCCCGCCGTTCCAGACCATACTGGATCAGCTTGGAAACCGCCCAGTCATAGTCCTCTCGGGAACAGATGACAAACTTGACCTGGTCGTTCGGCGTCAGCAGTTCGATGTTTTCGTAACGATTGCGCTGCGCTTCCTGCGACCCCGGCGTCTTCAGGTCGAGCACTCGACTGACACGCGGATCGACCGCGGAAATATCCAGGGCTCCGCTGGTTTCCAGCGAGACTTCGTAACCGGCGTCACACAGCTGCTTGAGCAAGGGAATGGCATTAGGCTGCGCCAGAGGCTCGCCACCGGTCACACAGACGTAACGCGGGCGGAAACCGGCGACCTGCTCGAGAATGCTCTCGAGGGTGCGGATGCTGCCACCGCTGAAGGCGTAGGCACTGTCGCAGTATTGGCAACGCAGCGGACAACCGGTCAGGCGCACAAATACCGTGGGCAGGCCGGCAGTCCGAGTTTCACCCTGCAACGAGTAGAAAACTTCGGTAATTCTCAATGTGTCTTGCATAGTCGCCACGGGCGTAACAGCTAAACAGGCTGTCCGCCTCCGTCAGGCACCTCGAGGAATCCCGCAAACACGGTAATCCCAGGAAGCGTGTTTCATAAAAAGGGCATGGATTCTAACGAAAAAACCCGCGGCAAGCGCGGGTTTCTTCAAAACAGCTCAAACTCGATTACATGCGTTGCAGATCGCGCTGAGCCAGCTGGGCGGCGGAAGTACCCGGATATTGGGCCACCACCTGCTGCAGAATGCCCTTGACCTTGTCAGTGTGGCCCAGGCGGCGCTCTACGTCAGCCAGCTTGTACAGCGAGTCCGGCACCTTGGCATGCTTCGGATACAGCTGGGAGACCTTGGCAAATGCCTGGCCGGCACCTTGCAGGTCGCCTTTGGCCAGGTTCACTTCGCCCAACCAGTACTGGGCATTACCCGCGTATTGGCTGTTTGGGTATTTACGCAGGAACGCGGCGAAAGCCTGGCTGGCCTTGTCGAAATCCTTGGCCTTGATCAGGTCGAAGGCTGCTTCGTAATACAGCTTTTCCTTCGCCGGATCGCCCGGTTCACTGCTTGCCGCTGGAGCTTGCGAGGCAGCCCCGGCAGCTGCACCGGCGGCACTGGCATCGCCACCGGCAGAAGAATTATCAGGAGTCGCGGCAGGTGCACCGCCCGCTCCAATGCGTCGATCAAGATCCTGGTAACGCTCCAGGCTTTCCTGCTTCATACGCGCAATATCGTTTTGCAGTACTTCAATCACACCTTGTTGCCGAGCGATTTGATCCTGCATTTGCTGCAGTTGCTGGAACAGCTCGCCCTGTGCCGAGACAGGGGTCGAAACCCCTCCCCCGGCATAGGCGCCGTTCGTGCCATAACCCGCTGGCGGATAACTGCCTCCGCTATTGTTATAGCCCGAGTTGTTATCGACCACAGGAACCGCAGCCCACACCGAAAGCGGCGCGAGGCTGAGAGCCAAGACAGTTAGAGCACGACGGCACGTTCGCATGACGAATTACTTACGCAGTTCGACGCGACGGTTTTGAGCCCAGGACTGCTCGTCGTTGCCGGTAGCAACTGGACGCTCTTCGCCGTAGGAAACCAGTTCCAGCTGAGCTGGGGAAACGCCTTGCAGCACCAGGTAGCGCTGAACGGCTTTCGCACGACGCTCGCCCAGAGCCATGTTGTACTCACGAGTACCACGTTCGTCGGTGTTGCCTTCCAGAACAACGCGAGCGCCGTTTGCTTTCAGGTCTTTGGCGTGAACGTCCAGAGCGCGCATGGCTTCTGGCTTCAGGTCCGAGCTGTCGTATTCGAAGTAGAAGGTGGTGATTGCGCGCAGAGCAGCTTCTTCGCTCAGGGAGCCGTCAACTGCACCGGTGTTAGCGCCGTAACCAGCGTTTGGATCAACAGCGCCTTCACCAGCGTTGTCGCCGCCTTTGGAGGAGCAACCTACAGCTACAGCCATGGCCAGAGCCAGCGCAGCAAACTTACCAAACTTCAGCATTTCCATCGTGAAACTCCTAATGAACCCCAGTGTGTTAAGTAAAACGTAAAGCGCCGCGTCAGTTCAGGTAAGGGGACCAGGACGGTTCTCTGACTTCGCCTTGAGCGGTAGGAAGCGGGAGCCTCACGCGTCCATTAATGGACACGAGCATCAAGACTCCCCGGCCCTGCTGGCGGGTGGCGTAGATTACCATGGTGCCGTTGGGCGCAACAGTAGGCGACTCATCAAGTGTGCTGTCGGTAAGGATTTTTACGTTGCCACGCTGCAAATCCTGAGCAGCTACCTTGAAGTTTGTGAAGCCGTCCTGCCGGTGAATCATGACCAGGGTTTTTTCATCCGCGGACAGTTTCGGGTTGGCGTTGTAGTTGCCCACGAAAGTCACCCGTTCCGCACCGCCACCACCGGCACTGGTCTTGTAGATCTGTGGCTTGCCACCACGGTCCGAGGTGAAGTAGATGGTCGAACCATCCTTGCCCCAGAACGGTTCGGTGTTGATGCCAGGCCCCGCGGTCACACGCGAGATCTGACGCGAACCCAGGTTCATCACATAGATGTCCGGGTTGCCGTCCTTGGACAGCACGAACGCCAGGCGCTGGCCGTCCGGCGACCAGGCAGGCGCGCCGTTCAGGCCTTCGAAGTTGGTGATCTGCTCGCGACGGCCAGTGTCGATGTGCTGAACGAAGATGCGCGGGCGCTTCTGTTCGAACGACACATAGGCAATGCGCTTGCCGTCCGGCGCGAAGCGCGGCGACAGGATCGGCTCACGGGATTGCAGCAGGGTCACCGCGCGCGCGCCGTCATAGTCGGAGCGTTGCAGGGTGTAGCGCGTGTTCTTCTCGGAGAAACGCTCTGCCGTGACGTACAGCATGCGGGTCGAGAAGGCGCCCTTGATACCGGTGAGCTTTTCGAACGACTGGTCGGAGATGTAGTGAGCCATGTCACGCAACTGGTCGACGCTACCCGAGACGCTGCCGGTCAGCACTTGCTGTTCGGTGGCGACGTTGAACAGGGCGTATTGCACCTGCAGGCGACCGCCTGCCGGAACAATGCTGCCGACCATGATGTACTGGGCACCCAGGGCCTTCCAGTCACGGTAGATGACTTCGCTGGCCTGGGTCGGCAGGCTGATCATGTTCTGCTTTGGAATCGGCGAGTAGTAACCCGAATTGCGCAGGTCGTTGCCGATGATTTCCGCCATGTCGTCGGGCAGCACGCTGCCCCCTTGCCAACCGAATGGCACTACGGCGATGGGCGTGGCCCGGTCACTGCCACTGGTGACCAGAATGTTCTTTTCATCCGCTGTCGCTATCCCTGCCATACAGCAAATAACGACAAGCAATCCTCGAAGAAGGTTTCTCACAAGGCTAGATCCTCAGGTGTGAATGTCATCTTGAATGAACGATACGGAGCGAAATCGCTCGGCTTCATTCCCTGCATTTCTGTCAAACGTCCAATGTTCTTGACCGCAGCTACCGCCGAGGCATCGAACGGACCATCGCCGCTGGACTTGGCCACCGACACCGAAGTCACCGTACCATCCGGCAACATGCCGATTTGCAGCACGACAGTCATGTTGTTGCGCGCCGAAGGAGGACGAGCCCAGCCTTCCGCCGCACGAGCACGAATCAGATCGTCGAAACTGCCCGCGACTTCGTCGCCCTGCTCGTCCGCCAATGCCTGCTGACGCTGCGGCGTATCGGAAAGCAAATCAGCCAGGGCCTGGGCCTTTTTATCTTCGGCGGATTTACGCGCTGCTTCCTGAGCCTTTTTCTTGGCTGCGTCGGCGGCGGCTTTCTTCTTCGCGTCCTCGGCGACCTTCTTCTTCGCCTCGTCCGCTTCAGCTTTCTTCTTGGCGTCTTCCGCGGCTTTCTTCTTCGCGTCTTCGACTATCTTTTTCTTCGCCTCTTCAGCGGCCTTTTTCTTGGCCTCTTCTTCGGCGGCTTTCTTGGCTTCTTCTTCGGCTTTCTTCTTGGCTATATCAGCCAATTGTTTCTCTTCAGCCTTTTTCGCTTCCGCAGCCTTCTTCGCGTCGTCGGCTTTCTTGGCTTCATCAGCCTTCTTCGCCTCATCCGCTTTCTTGGCTTCGTCGGCCTTTTTCGCTTCCTCGGCTTTTTGAGCAGCCTCTTCTTTCTTTTGTTCCGCAGCCTTGACCGCTTCCTGCTCGACCTTTTTCTGCTCCATCTGCTCGACTTCGGTCTGGCGCGCGGCGGATTTCTTCGCCTCACCCGCAATCTTCTGATTGGTCTGGGTGGTCGCCTGACTTTTCGATTTCAGCTGATACAGGGTCGCCTGGACGATCGGCTTGGACGGCGGCAACTCCGGCGTCATGGCAAAACTGACGAACAGCATGCCGAACACCAGAACGTGCAGGGCAATTGCCCACACGCTAGGCCAGAAGTAGCTTTCCGAGGCGGACGGCTCTCGCTGTTGCTGCATCAGGGCGCCTCGGTAATCAAGCCAACGTTACCGACGCCGGCCTTCTGCAGTCCGCCCATGGCGCCCATGACGGCGCCGTAGTCGACGGACTTGTCGCCGCGAATGAACACCTGGGTATGCTTGCCGCCTTCATTGCCGGCGCGAATGATCTTGGTCACGGCGTCGGTCATCTGCGGCAAGGTCATGGCCTTGTCCATCTGCTTGTCGGTGTCGACTTCGCTGCCAAGGTTCCAGTAGTAGGTCTTGTCAGCCTTGATCGAAATGGTCAGGACCTGGGTGTTGTTGTCCTGCGGCAAGGCTTCGCTGGAAACCTTGGGCAGATCGACTTTCACGCCCTGATTGAGCATCGGCGCGGTCACCATGAAGATAACCAGCAGTACCAACATCACGTCGATGTAGGGCACCACGTTCATCTCGGCAACCGGCTTGCGTTTGTGGCGAACTCGGGCCATGGGGATTTACCTGCTCACTCTTCGCTGGTGTGCACTTTACGGTGCAGGATCGCCTGGAACTCGTCGGCGAAGGTGTAGTAACGGCTGATCAGGGTCTCGCCACGGGCCGCAAAGCGGTTGTAGGCGATAACGGCCGGGATCGCGGCAAACAGGCCGATCGCGGTGGCGATCAGGGCTTCGGCGATACCCGGCGCAACGGTCGCCAGGGTCGCCTGCTGGGCGCTGGCCAGGCCGCGGAAGGAGTTCATGATCCCCCAGACGGTACCGAACAGACCGATATACGGGCTGACCGAGCCGACAGTGGCGAGGAATGGCAGGCTCTGCTCAAGCTTCTCTTCTTCGCGGGAGATGGCGACACGCATGGCACGCGCAACACCTTCCATGACCGCCTCGGGATCAACGCCCGACTGCTGGCGCAGGCGCGAGAATTCCTTGAAGCCGGCACGGAAGATCTGCTCCACGCCCGAATCAGGGTCCGGGTTGCTGCCCGCCTGACGGTACAGCTTGGACAGGTCGATACCCGACCAGAAGCGCTCTTCGAAGCTCTCCAGGGCGCGTCGACCGGCACGCAGCAGGTTGCTGCGCTGAAAGATCATGATCCATGAGGTCACCGATGCGGCTACCAGGGTCAGCATTACCAACTGCACAACGATGCTGGCATTGCTGACCAGGCTCCACATGGAGGAATGGTCGACGACGTTAGCTTCCACGCTTTATCTCCTGCTCTGAGTGTGTACCCGCGCCGCTCACGTCGGCGAAGGCCGCACGTAGAGCTTCGGGAATGGCCCGGGGTTTCAAATTGTCGGTGCGCACACAGGCCACCAGAAACTGCCCTTCGCAGAGCAGTGCATTATCCGTGGCTCGCCTGACCTGCTGTTTGAAGCGCAGGCTGGCCCGGTTCAATTCGATGACTTCTGCACTTACCAGAAGCTCGTCGTCCAGTCGCGCCGGCGCGTGGTAGCGCGCTTCGCTGGAATGCACGACGAACAACAGGTTCTCCCCTGCCAACTGCGATTGGGCAAAGCCCAGATCTCGTAGCCGTTCGGTTCGAGCCCGTTCCATAAACTTAAGGTAATTAACGTAATACACGATGCCGCCGGCATCGGTGTCTTCGTAATAAACGCGACAACGATGTGCGAACGACTCAAGCCCGTTTTGCGCGCGCATACTCTAGTGCTTACTCCTCAGGTTGCCAATCCGGCCGGGCAACTGTTTTTCATTCTCGAACGGCTTTCTGGCAAAATAACGGCAATGCCAGCCCCCTAGGACCGCACAAGCTGCGAATAAATCGCTGCCGAAGCGGTTATTAATCGTCCACGGCATCGAGGAATTCGTCTACCACAGGCATCTCCCCCAATCGTGACGGGATGTTTAGACCGAAATGCAGATAGGCATGCCGGGTCACCACACGCCCGCGCGGCGTACGCATGATATAGCCTTGCTGGATCAGATAGGGCTCGAGCACGTCCTCAATGGTATGCCGCTCTTCGCTGATGGCGGCCGCCAGGCTGTCGACCCCCACCGGCCCGCCGTCGAACTTCTCGATCATGGTCAGCAGCAGGCGCCGGTCCTGGTGGTCGAAACCACGTTCGTCGACATCCAGCAGGTTCAGCGCCAGGTCGGCGATGGGCTTGGTGATGTGGCCCTTGGCGCGAACCTCGGCAAAGTCCCTTACTCGGCGCAACAAACGGTTGGCGATACGCGGCGTCCCGCGGGCGCGCCGGGCGATTTCAAAGGCGCCATCCGGGTCCAGCGGCAAGCCGAGAATGCCGGCGGAGCGCCCGACAATGGTCGCCAGGTCCGCGGTGCTGTAGAACTCCAGGCGCTGGACGATACCGAAGCGATCGCGCAGCGGGTTGGTCAGCATGCCCGCGCGGGTCGTCGCCCCCACCAGGGTGAACGGCGGCAAGTCGAGCTTGATCGAACGGGCCGCCGGCCCTTCGCCGATCATGATGTCCAGCTGGAAATCTTCCATGGCCGGGTACAGCACTTCCTCGACGATCGGCGATAAGCGATGGATTTCATCGATAAACAGCACGTCGTGCGGTTCGAGATTGGTCAGCAGCGCCGCCAGGTCCCCTGGGCGCTCCAGCACCGGCCCCGAGGTGCTCTTAATCGACACCCCCATTTCCTGGGCGATGATGTTGGCCAGCGTGGTCTTGCCCAGGCCCGGCGGGCCGAAGATCAGGGTGTGGTCCAGCGACTCGTTGCGCCCGCGGGCAGCCTGGATGAACAGCTCCATTTGCTCGCGCACCGTCGGCTGGCCGATGTATTCGGCCAGGCTGACGGGGCGAATCGCACGGTCCTGGACTTCCTCGCGCTCACGGGGGCCCGTGGCGGCGATCAGACGATCTGCTTCTATCACTTAAATCATTCCCTTCAGGGCGCGGCGAATCATGTCTTCACTGCTCAGGCCTTTTTCCTTGATCGCGGAAACGGCCTTGCTGGCTTCCTGCGGCTTGTAGCCCAGGGAGATCAGGGCGCTGACCGCATCGGTCTCGGCACTGGCCACCGGCATCGGCGCATCCGGCTGGTTCGGCACCAGGGCAAACATGCTCGGTACGGTTTCCCAGGCCTTGAAGCGGTCCTTGAGTTCGACTAGCAAGCGCTCCGCGGTCTTTTTACCGACCCCCGGCACCTTGGTCAGTGCCGAGGTGTCCTGCGCTTGCACGCAACGCACCAGCTCGTCGACCTCCAGGCTGGACATCAGTGCCAGCGCCAGTTTCGGCCCCACGCCATTGAGGCGAATCAGTTCGCGAAAGAAGTCCCGCTCGCGCTTGCTGGCAAAGCCATAGAGTAACTGGGCATCTTCACGCACGACCAAATGGGTGTGCAGGGTGAGCGGTTCACCGACCGACGGCAGGCGGTACAGGGTGGTCATGGGGACTTCCACCTCGTAACCCAGGCCGTTTACATCGAGAATCAGGTACGGCGGCTGTTTTTCAGCCAAGGTGCCGCGCAAGCGTCCAATCACGTTTCAGATCCTTAGCTCAGGCCAGATCAGCGGCCGGCGAGTCATAGAGCGAAGATCCGGGCCGGGCAGACAGGCGCGGGATGCTCCACTCATCAAATGTTTGCGCAGATGCTATCAGAGACGCAGGCGACCGCCACGACTGCGTGCGGTACCCAGGCCGTGGGGCAGCAGACTGGAACGGGTGTGGGCATGACAGATGGCAATCGCCAGGGCGTCCGAGGCGTCGATCTGCGGTTTGCTGGTCAACTTGAGCAAGTGCATGACCATCATTTGCACTTGCTCCTTGTTGGCTCCACCGGTGCCCGCCACCGCCTGCTTGACCTGAGTGGCGGTGTATTCGGCGATTTCCAGGCTCTCCTCGGCTCCCGCCACGATGGCCGCGCCACGGGCCTGGCCCAGTTTCAGGGCCGAATCGGCATTACGCGCCATGAACACCTTTTCAATGCCCATGGTCACCGGACCGTAGGTCTGAATGACCTCGCGAACCCCGCGATAGACGATTTGCAGCCGCTCATGCAGCTCTCCGGCGCCCGTGCGAATACAGCCCGAGGCCACGTACACGCAGCCACGCCCGGTATCACGTACCACGCCGTAACCGGTGATGCGTGAACCCGGGTCGATACCAAGAATAAGAGTCATAACGCCTGCAAAGAGAAAATTCGGTTGCCTAAGGTAACGCCGGGAGAAGCCGGAAAAACAAAAAATCGCAGCCTTCGACAGCTCCCCTACAGGTACAGCGTAACCCTGTGTGTAAAGGGGGGAAACCGCCGAAGGCTGCGATCTTTTATCGCGCTATCAGCCGAGTTGCTCGGCAACCGACTGGGGAATATCCGCGTTGGAGTAGACGTTCTGCACATCGTCCAGATCTTCGAGCATGTCGATCAGCTTGAGGATCTTCTCGGCGCCTTCCAGATCCAGCTCGGCACTGGTCGTCGGCTGCATGACGATTTCCGCGTCATCGCCCTTGAAACCGGCCTCTTCGAGCGCATTGCGTACCGCATAGAAGCCAGTGAACGAGGTAAACACATCGATCGAGCCGTCTTCGTGAACGACCACGTCATCGGCGTCGGCTTCCAGCGCCGCATCGGTCAGTGCGTCCTCATCGACGCCCGGCGCGAAGCTGATCTGCCCCTTGCGTTCGAACAGATACGCCACCGAACCATCGGTGCCAAGGTTGCCGCCACATTTGCTGAACGCATGGCGCACGGCCGCGGCGGTACGGTTGCGGTTGTCGGTCATGCATTCGACCATCACCGCCACGCCGCCCGGGCCGTAACCCTCATAGGTCAGCTCTTCGACATTGTCGGCCTCGGTCGCACCCGCGCCACGGGCGATGGCGCGATCGATGATGTCGCGGCTCATGTTGGCGCCCAGGGCCTTGTCCAGGGCCAGGCGCAGACGCGGGTTGGAACCCGGCTCGCCACCGCCCTGACGAGCGGCGACCGTCAGCTCACGGATCCACTTGGTGAAGATCTTGCCTCTCTTGGCATCCTGACGCTCTTTGCGGTGCTTGATGTTCGCCCACTTGGAATGACCTGCCATAACGCGCTCCAAATTCTATTTGAAACATTGCCCGCAACGCCTGTAACAGCGGGCGGGCAACAAATATCTCGACCCAATAGAAAAAGGCGCATCCGAAGATGCGCCTTCAGGTCGACCTTACTCAGCCTTTGGCTGTTCGCGCAAACGGATATGCAGTTCGCGCAGGGCCTTGGCGTCGACCAGGCCAGGAGCCTGGGTCATCACGCAAGCGGCGCTCTGGGTTTTCGGGAAGGCGATCACTTCACGGATCGACTGGGCGCCGGTCATCAGCATCACCAGGCGATCCAGGCCGAACGCCAGGCCACCGTGCGGCGGCGCGCCGTACTTCAGGGCGTCCAGCAGGAAGCCGAACTTCTCTTCCTGTTCCGCTTCATCGATGCCCAGCAGACGGAAGACCGCCTGTTGCATTTCCTTGCGGTGGATACGGATCGAACCGCCCCCCAGCTCGGTGCCGTTGAGCACCATGTCGTAGGCGCGCGACAGAGCGGTCGCCGGGTTGGCTTCCAGTTCTTCCGGCGAGCATTTTGGCGCGGTGAACGGGTGGTGCAAGGCGGTGAAGCTGCCGTCGTCGTTCTCTTCGAACATCGGGAAATCGACAACCCACATCGGCGCCCATTCGCAGGTCAGCAGGTTCAGGTCGTGACCGAGCTTGATCCGCAGCGCGCCCAGGGCCTCGCTGACGATCTTGGCCTTGTCGGCGCCGAAGAACACGATGTCGCCATCGACCGCACCCACGCGATCGAGGATCACATTCAGGTTGGCTTCCGGGATGTTCTTGACGATTGGCGACTGCAGACCGTCAACGCCATTGGCGCGTTCGTTGACCTTGATGTAGGCCAGGCCCTTGGCACCGTAGATGCCGACGAACTTGGTGTAATCGTCGATCTGCTTGCGCGGCATGCTCGCCCCGCCAGGAACGCGCAAGGCGGCGATACGGCATTTCGGATCGTTGGCCGGACCGCTGAACACCTTGAATTCCACGTCCTTGAGCTGATCGGCAACATCCACCAGTTCCAGCGGGTTACGCAGGTCCGGCTTGTCGGAACCGTAGCGACGCATGGCTTCTTCAAAGGTCATGTGGGGGAATTCGCCGAATTCCAGATCCAGCACTTCCTTGAACAGGTTGCGGATCATGCCTTCGGTCAGGCCCATGATGTCTTTTTCATCAAGGAAACTGGTTTCGATGTCGATCTGAGTGAACTCAGGCTGACGGTCGGCACGCAGGTCTTCGTCGCGGAAGCATTTGGCGATCTGGTAGTAGCGGTCGAAGCCAGCGACCATCAGCAGCTGCTTGAACAGCTGTGGCGACTGCGGCAGAGCGAAGAAGCTACCGGCGTGGGTACGGCTCGGCACCAGATAGTCACGCGCGCCTTCAGGGGTGGCACGGGTCAGGATCGGGGTTTCGACGTCGAGGAAACCGTTCTCGTCCAGGTAGCGACGGATGCTGGTGGTCATGCGCGAACGCAGACGCAGCTTCTCGGCCATTTCCGGACGGCGCAGGTCGATGAAGCGATAGCGCAGGCGGGTTTCTTCGCCCACATCGGAGTATTCGTTGAGTGGGAACGGCGGGGTTTCCGCTTCGTTCAGCACTTCCAACTGGTAGCCCAGGACTTCGATCATGCCCGAAGCCATGTTGGCGTTGCCGGCACCGGCCGGACGCAGGCGCACCTTGCCGGTGATCTTGACCACGTATTCGCTGCGCACGCGGTCGGCGGCGGCGAAGGTTTCAGCGCGGTCCGGGTCGAACACCACCTGGGCCAGACCTTCACGATCACGGATATCGAGGAAGATCACCCCGCCATGGTCGCGACGACGGTGGACCCATCCGCAAAGGGTAACTTCCTGACCTTCCAGGCTTTCGTTCAGTTGGCCGCAATAATGGCTGCGCATCATGGTAGTGGTTTCACTTCTCGTAATTCGAAATTCGATGGGAGGCCTTGCGCACCTCGGGGTACCGGATAATGCAAGAGCTCGCGCGTGTCGTTCAACTTAATCAGCTTTGTCGCCACCGGCCAGGTTCTTCTTGGCGCCGGTTTTGAAGTCGGTCTCATACCAGCCCGAACCGCTGAGGCGGAAACCTGGCATGGACAGCATTTTTTTCAGCTCGGGCGCCTGGCAGGCAGGGCAATCGACCAACGCAGGCGCGCTGATCTTTTGAATGGCTTCCAGCTGATGACCACAGGAAGCACATTGGTAGTCGTACATGGGCATGAGAGCGTCTCGGCGTACTTAACGTCTGGCTTAACCCGTGCCGAGGCCCGGGTTATATAGCAAAGGGCGGGATTATATCCATTAAATCGGCCCTGTGCAGCCGTATGACGGCGCCGATAGACCACCGCCCGCTGAAACAAAGCCAGCGTCCCGCAGCCATACCTCACTCATCGGGCCTGAGGACGAACAGCCATGATCGGACGACAAGTCGCGCCCCATAAAGACAAATGGCGCCGATAACGGCGCCATTCGGTCTGCGGGACTATTGCTCGCTCAACAGCGCGCGCAGCATCCACGCGGTTTTCTCATGCACCTGCATCCGCTGGGTCAGCAAGTCTGCGGTGGGTTCGTCGCTGACCTTGTCGATGATCGGGAAAATGCCACGGGCAGTGCGGGTCACAGCTTCCTGCCCCGCCACCAGTTGCTTGATCATCTCATCGGCGCTTGGCACACCCTCTTCTTCCTTGATCGAAGAAAGGCGCGCGTAGATGGAATAGGCACCTGGCGCCGGGAATCCCAGGGCACGGATACGCTCGGCAATCAGGTCCACCGCCAGCGCCAGTTCGTTGTACTGCTCCTCGAACATCAGATGCAGCGTGCGGAACTGCGGCCCCGTGACGTTCCAGTGGAAATTATGGGTCTTCAGATAAAGCACATAAGTATCTGAAAGCAGGCGAGAGAGCCCCTCCACGATGGATTTGCGATCTTCTGCACTGATACCGATATCGATTGCCATGTCTATCTCCGTTAGCACATTGAATTCAACAGGTCAGGTACCGGACCACTCTAGCAAGACTGCCCTGCACCCGCAGCCCGGGATTGCCCGAGGCACTGCGACAGATTGCCCACCAAGCGGGCGGCCAGTACCTGCAAGAAGGCCCACGCCGGTTGTGACCCGCCTGGAAAGCCGCCGTTCCACTTTTTTGGGTGCTGGCTCTCTAGAACAAGGCTTTGCCCGATAGTCCGGTATTCCCTCAGGACAACCAGGGCTTTCTCCCTCCTCCCGGCCACAGCGCCTGATTTGAGAAGGCCTGGGCTTTGCTGTTAAATAGAGGCCGTGTCGTTGTTGCCTATTTCTCGGCCTCAGCGCATAGGCTGATCCCGCGCACGTGCTCACCGCCTCCCATTGTTCAGAAGCGAACCGTGCACGCTCAGCTCTTCCTTGTGATCCGTCTTAACGTGAGTTCATTAAAATGTTGAAAATCGTCCACCTGCTAACGGGCGCAGCAGCCTTGCTGCTGTCCTTTATCCCTAGCCTGCGATCTGAAGCCGTTCCCTTCCTGCAACAACCCGATGCTCTTTATCTGGCCTTTTTCGGCCTGCTCAACCTGACACTGGCTCCGGTTATCCCCTACTGGAACAAAGGCCCGCGTCACCAACTGCAAAACCTGGTCAGCGCGCTCCTGGTGCTGGCGGTGGTCTTGCAGACCTTGACCCTGCTGGCACCAATGCCGGTTATCGCAGGTCAACCGGCTGTGCTGTTCAGCCTGCTGACCGCGGCGATTGCCGTTCTTCTGCACCTGGCCGTCAGCTTCTACAAATCGTCTCCCTCGGCCAATACCTCGCAAACCTACGACATGAGCAATCGCGATACCGGCACCGTCAAGTGGTTCAACACTTCGAAGGGGTTCGGCTTCATCTCTCGCGACTCCGGGGATGATATCTTCGTGCACTTCCGCGCCATCCGTGGCGAAGGTCACCGCGTCCTGGTGGAAGGCCAGCGCGTGGAGTTCTCCGTCATGAATCGCGACAAGGGCCTGCAAGCCGAAGACGTGATTGCGGCATTGCCGCGGCGCTGATTCACGCCCATAAAAAAACCGCGACGCAGCCATGCTGCTCGCGGTTTTTTATTGCCTGAACGGCCGGTCGCCCGATGCTCAGTAATGTGGCGGCGGAGCCTCTTCTTCGAATGACTCGAACTGCCCCACCATTTCCTCCTGGCGCTTGAGCAAGGCGGCCATCTGCAATTGCAGACGTTCGACCACCCGCTGCTGCCCTACCAGCACGTCGTTCAGGGCTTGAATGGTGTCATCCTGAAAAGCCAATCGGCTTTCCAGATCGGTTACCCGCTCTTCCAGGCTCATGACTCAGCCCTCCAGAAACTTGAAATCATCGGTCAGGACCAGTCGTAACCGCTCACGAATCGCAGCCACCTGTTCGGCGGCGTAGGGCTTGGCAGGCAGCTTGCCCCATACCGGAGCAGGCCAGGCCGCATCGTCGCGCTTGCGAACGATAACGTGCATGTGCAACTGGCTGACGACATTACCCAGAGTCGCCACATTCAACTTGTCCGCATCGAACGAGTCTTTAAGCAACTCCGCCAGCGCCGTGGTTTCTCGCCATAGTTGCTGCTGGTCCGCGTCATCCAATTGAAACAACTCACTGATATCTTCCCGGCGCGGTACCAGGATGAACCACGGGTAATTGGAATCGTTGGACAATAGCAGCCGGCAAAGGGGGAAGTCCCCAATGGGCAGTGTGTCTTGTTGAAGTCGTGGATCTAAAGCGAACACCGCGCGCACTCCCGCTCAGCTCATCAAGTTTCAGCTTAGCGAACGCCATGACCGGCTGCCCGCCAAGCGACAGAACGGCAGCATACCTGCGAAAGCTCTTCCGTTCATCGCTCTGCTGCGCAGATCCCGCCTCAACATTCATCCTCGATACCACACGTCAGAGCGCCCCGGCCTGGAACATTTTCCAGCGGGCTGCACCACGACAGAACGAAGCTCATAAAAAACAAGGAGAAAACCACGAAAGACCCCCTTCCCTGCGCATTCTTCCAGTGCCCGACGCCGAATGACGATTGAGCTGCATCAAGAAACTTTTGCACCAAAACCTCACAGTGCGTCTACGCTCAGTGCGTTAACCATCCGCCATCTACTCACTCAGCAGGGTGAACCGGTAACGTTTTGGAATGTCATGCGTTTTTTTTCAGGGATCAACACCAGGAGGACAAGGAACGTCAAGCCCAAACAAAACGACCTTAAAACCACTGTTTTATGCGGTTTTTACAGCCAGAAGGGCTATCACCGAAAAAAACTCGGTGCCTTTGCGTTTTGTGCACGCTTGTTGCATTCACACCCACATTGTCCCAGGAGGAGCCATCGGAAAAAGGCCTCTCCCGTGACTAATAACAATAGTGGCAAGGCTGCCCCATGGAGATTTGACTGCTTGACCAAAGTTCTTTTTGTTCCAGGTTCAAGCCTTCGAAAACAGCGCTGAAGTTGTCAGTCCGGGTACATGCGGACTGCGGATTTGCGACATTGATCGAGCATTTTGCGACAGGGTCGTAAAGAAGCTGAAAGGACTGATACGCAAGTATCGCCAACATTGTCGGCGTGATATAAGTTTGCGCCGACACAAAAAGAAAGAGCCGCCCAGATAATAAAACAGGTGGGACGGCAGTACTCTTCTAAAAACCAAAGGAGCAAATCACGATGCGCGTGATGAAGTGGAGCATGATCGCACTGGCAGTTGCAGCAGCCGCCAGTACTCAAGTGGCTACGGCCGCACCTTTTGTAAGTGACCAATCTGAAGCCAAGGGCTTTGTTGAAGACGCAAAATTCGACGTACTGCTGCGTAACTATTACTTCAACCGTGACAACAAAGACCACAGCAACGATCAGAAAGACTGGACCCAGGGTATCTGGGGTAACTTCAGTTCTGGTTACACCCAGGGCACCGTAGGCGTCGGCGTCGATGCGTTCGGTTATCTGGCGATCAAACTGGACGGCGGCGACGGCACTGGCGGCACCGGCAACATGAGCCGCGACTCCGATGGCGACGTCAACAACAGCCAGGGCAAAGCAGGCGCTGCGGTCAAATTCCGCATCTCCAAAACCGAGTTGAAAGCTGGCGATATGCAGCCAAGCACCTCCCCGGTCTTCGCGGTCGGCGGTTCCCGTATCCTTCCTCAAACTGCCAGCGGTTTCCAACTGCAGAGCAGCGAGATCAAAAACCTTGATCTGGAAGGTGGTCACTTCTATTCGGCCACCAGCCAGGACTCCAACGCTCGTAACGGCAACTTGTATGCTAACTACGCCGGCGTGGCATCCAACAGCATCGACTACTTCGGTGGCAAGTACGGCATCACCGACAACCTGAGTGCATCGCTCTACGGTGCCAAGCTGGAAGACATCTGGAACCAGTACTACGCCAACCTGAACTACACCATCCCGATGGGTGGCGATCAGTCGCTGAACCTGGACGGTAACATCTACCGCACCACCGATGCTGGTAGCGCCAAGGCTGGTGACATCAGCAACACCACGTTCTCCCTGGCAGCTGCTTTCTCGTTCCTGAAAGCACACACCATTACCGTCGCTTTCCAGAAGGTCAATGGTGATACTCCATTCGACTATATCGGTGTAGGTGGTCACGACTCCTCCCGGCGCGGTGCCAACCGTGGCGGCGACTCGATCTTCCTCGCCAACTCCATCCAGTACTCTGACTTCAACGGCCCGAACGAGAAGTCCGCACAGATCCGTTACGATCTGAAAATGGCCGAGTACGGCGTTCCTGGTCTGAGCTTCATGACCCGTTATGTTAAAGGCTGGGACATCGACGGCACCGGTCTGGCTGACAACAGCGTGTACCGTAAAAGCAACGGCGATCCGATTTACGGTGCCGATGGCAAACACAACGAGACCAACTTCGAAGCCAAGTACGTTGTTCAGTCTGGCCCGGCAAAAGATCTCTCCTTCCGCGTTCGTCAAGCTTGGCACTTCGCTAACAGCGACCAAGGTGAAGGCGATATCAAAGAGTTCCGCCTGATCGTCGACTACCCACTGTCGATCTTGTAATAGCGGTTACTTCGCGAGTAATAAAAAAGGCCCATCATTCGATGGGCCTTTTTATTGGGGCTGGCAGCTCGCTGAAGCTCCGGTTATCGACAGTTTATTGTTACAGCCAGGTTTCAAATACCCTCCAGCGAGTACCGTGTTAAAAGCCTGACCATTCGATCAGACTTTTAATCCCTATCCCCGTTACTTGCTCAAACAGCCGCTTCCTGAACCACACGAATCACGCGCTGTGGAAACGGAATATCAATACCCGCTGCCTTCAAGCGATCACGGGACAACTCGTTGAAGCGGAACATCACATCCCAGTAGTCCGCGGTCTTCACCCAGACACGCAGCGAAAGGGTAATGGCGCTGTCACCCAGCATGGAAACCACCGCGACCGGCTCCGGATCGGCCAGCACGCGCTCGTCCTTGGCCAGGTCCAGCAGGACCTCACGGGCCTTTTGCAGGTCAGCCTCGTAGTTCACGCCGACATCGAAGATCACTTTGCGGGTCAGCTGGCGGTTGTGGTTGGTGATGATGCCGTTGGACAGGTTGCCGTTAGGCACTATGACGGTCTTGTTGTCACCGGTACGCAGCACCGTGTGGAAGATCTGGATGCTGTCGACCGTGCCGCTGATACCCTGGGCTTCGATCACGTCACCGATGCGGAAAGGACGGAATAGCAGGATCAGCACGCCACCGGCGAAGTTGGCCAGGCTGCCTTGCAAGGCCAGGCCGATGGCCAGGCCCGCCGCACCGATCGCGGCAACGAACGAAGTGGTTTCGACACCGATCATCGAGGCCACGCTGACAATCAGCAGCACCTTGAGAATGATGTTCGCCAGGCTGCTGATAAAGCCCTGCAGGGCCTGGTCCGCATTACGCAGCGCCAGCAGCTTGCCGACCTTGTGCGTCAACCTGTTGATCAGCCACCAGCCGATGGCCAGCGTGATGACGGCCAGCAGTACCCGACTGCCGTATTCCATGATCATTGGAACCCAGGCTTGGGAAGCCTTGACCAGGTTGTCCACTTCAGCATTCAAATCCATCTATCTCTCCTGATTCCCGGCTGCCGGGCACACAAAAAACAAGGGCAGAACGAGTAGCCTTATAAAGGCTCAATCGTTTCTGCCCACTACTCGGGCCTCGGACGCCAATAAGCTCGCGAGGTTCCCGAAAAATCCCATCAGTCGCGGAAGTTGTTGAACTGCAGCGGCATGCCGAACTCTTTCGCCCGCAGGGCGGCGATGGCTTCCTGCAGATCGTCGCGCTTCTTGCCGGTCACCCGTACCTGCTCACCCTGGATCGCAGCCTGGACCTTCAGCTTGGCATCCTTGATGTGGGCAACGATCTTTTTCGCCAGCTCTTTGTCGATGCCTTCCTTGAGGGTGGCTTCCTGCTTCATCACCTTGCCCGAAGCGTAAGCGTCCTTGACCTCAAGGCACTGCACATCGATCTTGCGCTTGACCAGGGCCAGCTTGAGGATCTCGATCATCGCTTCCAGCTGGAATTCGGCTTCAGCGGTCAGGTTGACGGTGAGTTCCTTTTCCTTGAACTCGAAGCTGCCCTTGCCCTTCAAGTCATAGCGGCGGTCCAGCTCCTTGACGGCGTTTTCCACTGCGTTGGTGACTTCGTGTTTGTCCAGTTCGGATACCACGTCGAACGACGGCATGTAATTTCTCCAATAAAAAAAGGGGCGCAGCTCGATAAAGATGGAGCACGCCCGGTTTGCGGTTAAAATCCGGGCTCATTATAACGGGTCTTTCCCCTCCTTCACTGCGAGCCTCGCATGCGCCTGCCAAACCGAGCACCACGCTGATGTCGACGACCTGGCACATTCTGGGCGCGGGCAGCCTCGGCACCCTGTGGGCGACACGCCTGGCCCGGGCCGGCTTGCCGGTACGCCTGATCCTGCGCGATCAGGCCCGCCTGCAGGCCTACCAGGCCGCGGGTGGGCTGACGCTGGTGGAACAAGGGCAGGCCAGCTTTTACGCCATTCCCGGCGAGACGGTCGACAGCCCTGAGCCCATCACTCGGTTGCTGGTGGCCTGCAAGGCCTATGACGCGCAACAGGCCGTCAGCCAGCTAGTCTCGCGCCTGACGCCGGATGCCGAACTGGTCCTGCTGCAGAACGGCCTGGGCAGCCAGGACGCCGTGGCCGCCCAAGTGCCGCAGGCCCGCTGCATTTATGCCTCGAGCACCGAAGGCGCCTTTCGCGATGGCGACTGGCGCGTGGTGTTCGCCGGCCATGGCTACACCTGGCTGGGGGACGCCAGCCACCCCACCGCGCCCTTCTGGCTCGACGACCTGAGCGCCAGCGGCATCCCCCATGAATGGAGCGCGGATATCCTGACCCGCCTCTGGCGCAAGCTGGCGCTCAACTGCGCGATCAACCCCCTGACGGTCCTGCACGACTGCCGCAACGGCGGCCTGCTGCAGCACCATTGCGAAGTGGCGATGCTGTGCGTCGAGCTGAGCGAACTGCTGGAACGTTGCGGTCAGCCCGCCGCGGCCGAGAACCTGCAGCAGGAAGTGGAGCGGGTGATCCAGGCGACCGCCGCCAACTACTCCTCCATGTACCAGGACGTTGCCAGTCGGCGCAGAACCGAAATCAGCTATTTATTGGGGCATGCCTGCGACGTTGCCGCCAGGCACCAGTTGCACCTGCCCAACCTCGGCCGCCTGCGCCGGCTATTGGTGGAACACCTGCAACAGCGCGGATTGCCCAGCGACTGAGCAGCGGCTACGCTGCCCACGTGTTCCTCTCTAGCGACGTCCCCGATGCCATTGCGCCAGCGCCTTGAAAACCTGCCGGTCGGCCAAAAACTGCTGGCCGCCTTGCTCGTCCTGCTGATTACTGTACTGCTGGTCGCCAACCTGACCTTCATCAGCGCCGCCTACTGGATCTCTCAGGAAAGCATGGCGCCGCAAGCCTTGCAGACCATCGGCCGGCTGGTATCCAACCCGACCCTGGCCGCGCAGGCGCTGGACTCGCCACAAAACGCCGAGAAGCTGCTCAACGAACTCAACAGCTACTCTCCCCTGCGCGCCGCAGCGATCTATGACGGCAAGGGCACGCGCTTGGCCCAGTTGCAACATGGCGAACGCCTGAACCTGCCGGAGCGCTATCGGCATATCGAAGCCTGGCAACTGACCGAATTTCGCAGCAACCAGATCATCACCCTGCCCCGCGCCGGCCAGCCCCCCGGTCACCTGTTGCTGGTGGCCAGCAGTGAGCTGCCGATGGCCTTCTACACCGGCACCCTGACCGCGAGCCTGGGCATCCTGATCTTCAGCGTGCTGCTGTGGCTGATCATTGCCCGGCAGATCAAACGGCTGATCACCCAACCCATCCATCAGCTGGAAGAACTGTCCCGGCAGGTGACACGCGAGGAAAACTATTCCCTGCGCGCCGCCCGTGGCAACCACGATGAAATCGGCAGCCTGGCCGAGGCCTTCAACACCATGCTGTCGCGCATCGAAGCGCGAGAACAGCAACTCAAGCGCGCCCGCGACGACTCCCAGGCGGCCTATGACCAGGCCCAGGGGCTGGCCGAGGAAACCCGTCACACCAACCGCAAGCTGGAGCTGGAAGTCCAGGTACGCAGCAAGATCGAAAAGAAACTCACCGGCTTTCAGAACTACCTCAACAGCATCATCGACTCGATGCCCTCGGCGCTGATCGCCCTGGACGAGCAACTCTATGTCACCCAATGGAACCAGGAGGCCAGCGCCCTCTCCGGCACCCGCCTGGACGAAGCGCTGAATCAGCCGATCTTCCTCGCCTTCGAACCGCTCAAGCCGTTCCTGCCGCAACTCAAGGAAACCGTGGAGCAACATACGGTCACCAAGGTCGAGCGGGTCACCTGGGTCAAGGACGACGAAGCCCGGCATTACGCCCTGACCTTCTACCCGCTGATGGGCGGTGCCGGGCGCGGCGTGGTGATCCGGATCGACGACATCACCCAGCGCCTGTCCCTGGAAGAAATGATGGTGCAGTCGGAAAAAATGCTCTCCGTGGGTGGCCTGGCCGCCGGCATGGCTCACGAAATCAACAACCCGCTGGGGGCCATCCTGCACAACGTGCAGAACATTCGTCGGCGCTTGTCCCCCGAGTTGCCGAAGAACCAGGAACATGCCGAGCAGATCGGCATCGAGCTGGAAACCGTCAACCGTTACCTGCAGAGCCGCGAAGTACCGCAACTGCTCGATGGCATTCAGCAGGCTGGCGCCCGGGCGGCGAAGATCGTGACCCATATGCTCAGTTTCAGCCGGCGCAGCAACCGGCAGATGGCGCCCTGCGACCTGCCGGCATTGATCGACCAGGCCGTGGAGATTGCCGGCAACGACTTCGACCTGGCCATAGGCTTCGACTTCAAGGGCCAGGCCATCATCCGCCAGTTCGACCCGCAACTGGGGCCGGTGCCCGGCACCGCCAACGAACTGGAGCAGGTCCTGCTCAACCTGCTGAAAAACGCCGCCCAGGCCATTCACCAGCGCGTGGATGACAGCGAACCCGGGCGCATTATCCTGCGCACCCGGCTGAACCCGCCCTGGGCGGAAATCCAGGTCGAGGACAACGGCATCGGCATGAGCGAAAACGTGCGCAAGCGTACCTTCGAGCCGTTCTTCACCACCAAGGAAATCGGCCAGGGCACCGGCCTTGGGCTTTCGGTCTCTTACTTCATCATCACCAACAATCACAAAGGCCAGATGGAAGTGCAGTCGACGCAGGGCCAGGGCACTTGCTTCACCTTGCGTTTGCCATTGGCGGGCAGTCAGCCGCCACCACTGGAACATCCCCCACTGGAGAGGTAAGCATGGGCTTTCGCTTGTCGAAGATTTACACCCGCACCGGTGACAAAGGCGAAACCGGGCTGGGTGACGGGCGCCGGGTTCCCAAGGACCATCCGCGGGTCGAGGCCATCGGCGAAGTCGATACGCTGAACAGCCAGCTGGGGCTGCTCCTGGCCGGGCTGGCGGAACAGCGTCTAGAACATCCAGGCCTGCAGGAACTGATCGACGTCCTGGCGCCTTGCCAGCACCGCCTCTTCGACCTGGGCGGCGAGTTGGCCATGCCGGTGTATCAGGCACTGAATATCGCGGAAGTCAAACGCCTGGAAGCGGCCATCGATACCTGGAACGAAGAGTTGGGGCCGCTGGAGAACTTCATTTTGCCGGGCGGTTCGGCCTTGATTGCCCAGGCCCATGTCTGCCGCAGCCTGGCGCGCAGTGCCGAGCGACGCTGCCAGCATCTGAATGCCGTGGAACCGCTGGAGGGGGTCGGCCTGGCCTACATCAATCGCCTGTCCGACTTGCTGTTCGTGGCGGCGCGCCTGATTGCCAAGCGCCAGGGGATTGCCGAGATTCTCTGGCAAGCAGCAGCGAAACCCGAATAGCGGGTGTTTTTCTCCGCCGGTCGCGAGCGAGCCCGCTCCTGCAACTTATGCAGGAGCGAACTGGCGGGTGAATGGCCTCAGGGCCAGAACGCGCGAATCCCCGCCACCCCTTGCGCACCGGCCTGCCAAGCCTGCTCGCGCTGATCCGGACCGACGCCGCCCAGCAGGTACACCGGCTTGTTGAAACCGCTGATCAGTCGGGCGGCCTGCTCCCAACCCAGTGGCTGCGCCTCAGGGTGAGTCTGGGTTGGCTGGACCGGCGACAGCGTCACGAAGTCCACATCCATCTGCTGCGCCAGGGACAACTCTTCAGCATTATGGCAAGACGCCGCCAGCCAGCGCTCCTTGCCAAAGGGACGTCCGGCGCTGGCGTATTTGCGCAGCTGCGCCGAAGTGATATGCCAGCCCGCCGAGGGGAAATCCCCCAGCCATTCGAACGGCCCCTTGAGCATCAATTGCGCCTTGCCCGCACACAGGCCGACCGCATCCACCGCCAGGTCGCGGTATTGCGGGTCGTAGCCATTGGGCGCGCGTAGCTGGATCAACCTGCTGCCACCGGCAATGGCCTTTTGCATGCCCCGCAACAGCGCCGGTGTTTCCAGGCCTTCCGGGGTGATCAGGTAGTCGCTCGGCAAGCGCGCCGCCGCCACGATCGGCTGGTTGGCCGCCGGGAACTCGTAGTTCTCCAGCTCACGGGCCGTGACCCAGGCCAAAGGCTGGCCCTCGGCGCCATGGGGTTCGCCGGTAAAGGCGCACACTTCCCAGACATCCAGCAACACCTGCTTGTCCGGGTAATCGTGCTGCACCTTGATCAACGGCCGTGCCTGGGACACCAGAATGCCCAGTTCCTCCTGCAGCTCACGGGTCAACGCCGCTTCCACCGCCTCGTCCGCTTCGACCTTGCCGCCGGGAAACTCCCAGAGGCCGCCTTGATGCTGGGTATCGGCACGTCGGGCAATCAGGATCCTGCCGTCGGCATCACGGATAACGGCCGCCGCCACATGTACTCGTTTCACCGCACTGCTTCCTCTAAACCGGCTTTCTGCCAGGCCTTGAAGGCTGGCCATTGATAGATCGTTTCAACATAGGCGGCATCGACAGCCGGCAGCGCCACCCGATAGGTACGCAGGCGCACGGCGATTGGCGCAAAAAAGGCGTCCGCCAGGCTGACCCGACCAAACAGGAAAGGCCCTGGCTCGGTCGCGGCCGCGCGACATTCGGCCCATAACGCCAGCATCCGCTCAATATCGGCCTGGGCCTCGGGCGGCATGGGTGAAAGCGCGGCATCGCGGCTCAGGTCGAACGGCAGGTTACCGCGCAAGCCGAAAAAGCCACTGTGCATCTGCGCGCAGGCGGAGCGGGCCTGGGCACGGGCGGCCATATCCCGCGGCCAGAGCTCGGCTTCGGGAAAACGCTCGACCAGGTATTCGGCAATCGCCAGGGAGTCGGCAATGGTGCCGTGCTCGTTCTTCAGCAACGGGACTTTGCCGGTTGGCGAATGCTTGAGAATCAGCTCGCGGGTATCGGGCTGGTTCAGCTTGATCAGTTCTTCAGTGTAAGTCGCGCCGGCCAACTCAAGCGCCAGGGCGGCGCGCAGCGACCAGGAGGAATAGAGTTTGTCGCCGATGATCAGGTGAAGATTCATGTCGGGCACCTTTCAGAGGAGATGGAGGCCCGGGGCCTCCATCGCGAGCGGACTCGCTCCTACACGTGATGCGTCGCGTCCATGTAGAAGCGAGTAGCGGTGTATCAGGTACGGTATTCCGCGTTGATTTTCACGTACTCGTGGGACAGGTCGGTGGTCCAGATGGTTTCGCTGCAATCACCGCGTCCCAGCTCGATGCGGATGGTGATTTCTTCCTGCTGCATCACCGCCGCGCCCTGGGCTTCGGTGTAGCTGGCGGCACGCGCACCACGGCTGGCGATACACACTTCGCCGAGGAAAACGTCGATCTTGCTCACATCCAGGTCCGGCACGCCGGCACGACCGACAGCGGCCAGGATACGCCCCCAGTTCGGGTCGGACGCGAACAGCGCGGTCTTGATCAGTGGCGAGTGGGCCACGGTATAGCCGACATCCAGGCACTCCTGGTGATTGCCGCCGCCGTTGACTTCGACCGTCACGAACTTGGTCGCGCCTTCACCGTCACGCACGATGGCCTGGGCCACTTCCATGCACACGTCGAACACCGCCTGCTTCAGCGCGGCGAACAGTGGGCCGCTGGCTTCGGTGATTTCCGGCAGGGCCGCCTGGCCGGTGGCGATCAGCATGCAGCAGTCGTTGGTGGAGGTATCGCCGTCGATGGTGATGCGGTTGAACGACTTGTTGGCGCCGTCCAGCAGCAGGTTCTGCAGCACTTCACGGGAGACTTTGGCGTCGGTGGCAATGTAGCCGAGCATGGTCGCCATGTTCGGACGAATCATGCCTGCGCCCTTGCTGATACCGGTGACGGTGATGGTCACGCCGTCGTGCTGGAACTGGCGGCTGGCACCCTTGGGCAGGGTGTCGGTGGTCATGATGCCCGTGGCGGCGGCGGCCCAGTTGTCCACGGACAGGTCATCCAGTGCGGCCTGCAGCGCGCCTTCGATCTTCTCGACCGGCAGCGGCTCGCCGATGACCCCCGTGGAGTACGGCAGTACGGCGCTGGCATCGACGCCAGCCAGCTCGGCCAGCTTGGCGCAAGTGCGGGTCGCGGCGGCCAGGCCTGGCTCACCGGTGCCGGCGTTGGCGTTACCGGTGTTGGTCAGCAGGTAACGCACAGGGCCTTGCACGCGCTGCTTGGCCAGGATCACCGGAGCGGCGCAGAACGCGTTCAAGGTGAACACACCGGCCACCGTAGAGCCCTCGGCACAGCGCATGACCACAACATCCTTGCGCCCCGGGCGCTTGATGCCCGCCGAAGCGATACCAAGTTCAAAACCGGCAACCGGGTGCAACGTTGGCAAAGGACCAAGACCAACAGCCATGAATGCGCTCCTCTTTAACCTGATGTGTGCACCGCCATCGCAACAGGCAGTGCGGCGAATGGAAAAACGCCGCGACGGCTGATGCCGGTCGCGGCGCGGGTATTTCAGTGTCTGGCGAAAATCTTAGTTGATCTGGCCGTGACAGTGTTTGTACTTCTTGCCCGAACCGCAGTAGCACAGTTCGTTGCGGCCCAGTTTCTGCTCGTTGCGTACCGGAGCCGAAGCCAGGGCCACGTCGACATCGACGCCCTCTTCCAGCGCTTCCGGCTGTTCCAGGCCCGGGGCTTCGGCATGCTCGAACTGCATGCGCTGGGCCAGTGCCTCGGCTTCCTGGCGCAGGCGCGCCTCTTCCTCGACCGGGTCCTCGCGGCGAACCTGAACGTGCGACAGCACACGGATCGAGTCGCGCTTGATGGAATCCAGCAGCTCGGAGAACAGGGTGAAAGACTCGCGCTTGTATTCCTGTTTCGGGTTCTTCTGCGCATAACCGCGCAGGTGAATACCGTGACGCAGGTGATCCATGGTCGACAGGTGGTCTTTCCACAGGTCGTCCAGTACGCGCAGAACGATTTGTTTCTCGAAGGTGCGCAGTGCTTCGGCACCGGCCTGGTCTTCTTTCTCGTTGTACGCCGCCACCAGCTCGTTGAGCAGTTTCTCGCGCAGGGTTTCTTCGTACAGGTGATCGTCTTCGTCGAGCCATTGCTGGATCGGCAGGCTCACACCGAAGTCGCTTTGCAGCGCAGCCTCCAGACCGGCCACGTCCCACTGCTCAGGCAGCGATTGTGGAGGGATGTGCGCGCTGACGGTGGCGTTGAGCACGTCCTGGCGGAAGTCGGAGATGGTCTCGCCGATGTTGTCCGCGGCCAGCAACGTGTTACGCATGTGATAGATCACTTTACGCTGTTCGTTGTTGACGTCGTCGAACTCGAGCAGTTGCTTGCGAATGTCGAAGTTGCGGCCTTCTACCTTGCGCTGGGCCTTTTCGATCGCGTTGGTCACCATGCGGTGCTCGATCGCTTCGCCGGACTGCATGCCCAGAGCCTTCATGAAGTTCTTCACCCGGTCGGAGGCGAAGATGCGCATCAGGCTGTCTTCCAGGGACAGGTAGAAACGGCTGGAACCAGCGTCACCCTGACGACCGGCGCGACCACGCAGCTGGTTGTCGATACGACGCGATTCGTGACGCTCGGACGCGATCACCTGCAGGCCGCCGGACTCCAGCACTTGCTGGTGGCGCTTCTGCCAGTCGGCCTTGATCTGGGCAATCTGCTCAGGAGTCGGGTTTTCCAGGGAGGCGACTTCGACTTCCCAGTTACCGCCCAACAGGATGTCGGTACCACGACCGGCCATGTTGGTGGCGATGGTCAGGGCGCCCGGACGACCGGCCTGGGCAATGATTTCCGCTTCTTTTTCGTGGAACTTGGCGTTCAGGACCTTGTGCTCGATGCCTTCCTTCTGGAGCAGGTTGGACATGTGCTCGGAAGTTTCGATGGTCGCGGTACCCACCAGAACCGGACGGCCCTGGGTCATGCATTCCTTGATGTCGTTGATGATCGCGGCATACTTCTCGTCCGCGGTCAGGAACACCAGGTCGTTGTAGTCTTTACGAGCCAGCGGCTTGTTCGGTGGAATCACCATCACCTGCAGGCCGTAGATCTGATGGAACTCGAAGGCTTCGGTGTCCGCGGTACCGGTCATACCGGACAGCTTGGTGTACAGACGGAAATAGTTCTGGAAGGTGGTCGACGCCAGGGTCTGGCTTTCGGCCTGGATGTTGAGGTTTTCCTTGGCTTCGATGGCCTGATGCAGGCCTTCGGACAGACGGCGACCCGGCATGGTACGACCGGTGTGTTCGTCCACCAGGACCACCTGGCCATCCTGGACGATGTATTCGACGTTGCGGTTGAACAGCTTGTGCGCGCGCAGACCGGCATAGACGTGGGTCAGCAGGCCCAGGTTGTGCGCCGAGTACAGGCTCTCGCCTTCCGCCAGCAGGCCGACCTGGGTCAGCATCTCTTCGATGAACTGGTGACCGGCTTCGTTGAGTTCGACCTGACGGGTCTTCTCGTCGACGGTGAAGTGACCGGCCTTGGTGACCTCGCCTTCCACTTCCTCGACGTGCAACTCAAGGCGCGGGATCAGCTTGTTGATTTCGGTGTACAGGCGGGAACTGTCTTCAGCCTGGCCGGAGATGATCAGCGGGGTACGGGCCTCGTCGATCAGGATCGAGTCGACTTCGTCGATCACGGCAAAATTGAGCTCGCGCTGGAACTTGTCTTCCATGCTGAAAGCCATGTTGTCGCGCAGGTAGTCGAAACCGAATTCGTTGTTGGTGCCGTAGGTGATGTCGGCGGCGTAGGCGGCGCGCTTCTCTTCCGGCGGCTGGAACGGCGTGACCACGCCGACCGTCAGGCCGAGGAATTCATACAGCGGGCGCATCCAGTTGGCGTCGCGGCGGGCCAGATAGTCGTTCACCGTGACCACGTGCACGCCCTTGCCGGACAGCGCGTTGAGGTAAACGCCCAGTGTTGCCACCAGGGTCTTGCCTTCACCGGTACGCATTTCGGCGATCTTGCCTTCATGCAAGGTCATGCCGCCGATCAACTGTACGTCGAAGTGGCGCATACCCATGACCCGCTTGCCGGCTTCGCGGGCGACCGCAAAGGCTTCGGGAAGCAGTTTGTCGAGGGTTTCACCTTTGGCTATGCGGGCCTTGAACTCTTCGGTCTTGGCGCGCAACTGATCGTCCGAAAGGGCCACCATTTGCTCTTCGAAGGCATTGACGATCTGTACCGTCTTGAGCATGCGTTTGACTTCACGCTCGTTCTTGCTTCCAAAAAGTTTCTTTAACAAAGGCGCAAACATATCGGCAGGATCTTCCACACATAGGGATGGAGGGCGGCCCCGTGAGTCGCCCGTGCAGCCCTCATGGCCGCATGCGAACGAGCATTCTACCCGGAAACGATGGTGAGGAAAGTGGCGTTATTCCACGATGCTGGTACAGCGCTGTGACGGGGCTCACTTACAATAAGGCCTTTTGCGCCAGTTTCAACCCGGACGAGTACGAAGTTAACCATTGATTTAATAGATAAAGCGCAGCCGCAGCGATGAACGAGGTCCGGCCAGCGCTTTCTGCTACCATGGCGGCTCTGTAACTTCAGGTGCCTGATCATGGCATTTCGCCCTCTTACGGCCAGAGCACCCGCCGTACTCCTTCGCGAAGCCAAGCCTCTCAAAGCCATACTCGGCCACGCCCAGCGCCTGGCGCATCTACAGCGCCTGCTGGAAAGCCAGCTGCAACCGGCCGCGCGCGAGCACTGCCATGTCGCCTCCTGGCGCGAAGGCAGCCTGTTGCTGATCGTCACCGACGGCCACTGGGCGACGCGCCTGCGTTATCAGCAAAAACGCCTGCAACGTCAGCTTTTGGAGTTCAATGAGTTCAACAATCTGACGCGGATTCTGTTCAAAGTGCAGCCTCCCACCGTACAACGCGGCGCAGCCGGCCACACCATGGACCTGTCGAGCAACGCCGCCGAGACCATTCAGGCCACTGCCGACGGCATCACCGATCCCAACCTGCGCGCTGCCCTGGAGCGCCTGGCCAGCCACGCCAAACCACGGGCGTGACTGGCCAGCGGCCGATCAGCGGCGCTTGCTGCCACCCAGCAAAGACCCCATCAGCCCGCGCACCAGTTGCCGGCCCAACTGGTTGGCGGCCTGACGCATGGCGGACTTCAGGGCCTGACCGGCGGCAGTGCCGAGGAACTCTCCGGCCCGATCGGTAAAGCTCGGTTCCTCGGCGGCCGGTTTGCCCGGCACAGCCTCGGCCTCCGGTGCCAGGCCCTTGCGTCCCATCAGCACTTCATAGGCCGACTCGCGGTCGACCGGTTTGTCATAGCGGCCGACCAACGGCGAACTATTGATCAGCGCCGCACGCTCGGCCTCGGTCAGAGGCCCGATGCGCGATTGCGGCGGTGCCACCAGCACTCGCTGGACCATCTCCGGCGTGCCTTTTTCCTGCAGCGTACCAACCAGCGCCTCGCCGATCCCCAGCTCGGTCAACACCGACAGCGCATCGAACGCCGGGTTCGGCCGGAAGCCGTCCGCCACGGCGCGCAAGGACTTCTGTTCCTTGGCGGTGAAGGCCCGCAAGCCGTGCTGGACGCGCAGCCCCAGTTGCGCCAGCACGTCGTCCGGCAAGTCGCCTGGCGACTGGGTGACGAAGTACACGCCCACGCCTTTGGAGCGAATCAGCCGCACCACCTGTTCCAGCCGGTCCTGCAACGCCTTGGGCGTGCCGGCGAACAGCAGGTGGGCCTCGTCGAAAAACAGCGCCAGCAGCGGCTTTTCCGCATCGCCGCGCTCTGGCAGTTGCTCGAACAGCTCGGCCAGCAGCCACAACAGGAAGGTCGCATAGACCTTGGGCGCCTCGTGCACCAGGCGACTGGCGTCGAGCAGGTGGATCCGCCCGCGCCCGTCACTGGCCGGCTGCAGGATGTCTTCCAGTTGCAGGGCCGGCTCGCCGAACAGGGCCTCGGCGCCCTGCTGTTCCAGGGTCGCCAGGCGCCGCAACAAGGCCTGGCTGGAGCCGGTGGTCATCAGCGCCGCGTCATCCCCCAACAACTGCGGGTTGTCCTTGAGGTGGTTGAGCAACGCCTTGAGGTCTTTCAGGTCGAGCAGCAACAGCCCTTCGCGGTCAGCCACCTTGAATGCCGCGTACAACGCCGATTGCTGGCTGTCGGTCAGTTCCAGCAGGCTGCCCAGCAACAGCGGGCCCATTTCACTCAGGGTAGTGCGCAGCGGGTGCCCGGACTGCCCGTGAATGTCCCACAACGTGACCGGATAAGCCTGGGGCTTGTGGTTCAGCCACGGCATCCCGGCAATACGTTCGGCGACCTTGCCCTGGGGATTGCCCGCGGCGCCCAGGCCACACAGGTCACCCTTGATGTCCGCGGCGAACACCGCGACACCGGCATCGCTGAACGCTTCCGCCAGTCGCTGCAAGGTGACGGTTTTCCCTGTCCCGGTAGCGCCTGCCACCAGCCCGTGACGATTTGCCAGGCGCATGGCCTGGGCAATCGGTTGCCCCGCGAGATCGGCACCGATAACGAGTTGCGATGAATCCGGCATTTTGTCACCCATGGTTAATCTTTAGCCTTGACCGGCCGATAGATCAGAAAAGACTGAAAAATAGTTCAGATAATTCCCCAAGGAGAGGTGGAAATATCAACTTACTTTCAACCCCGCCCATTTTGCGCGCTTTTATAAGAGCACGCTCGTGACATTAAGACCTAGCGGACACCACAAGCCATGAACAAAAACCTGCGCTTCAGCCATAAAATCCTGCTTGCCGCCGCCCTCATCGTTATTGCCGCCTTCGCTTCCTTCACGCTGTACAACGACTACTTACAGCGCAACGCGATCCGCGAAGACCTGGACAATTACCTGCATGAAATGGGCGATGTGACCGCCAGCAACATCCAGACCTGGCTCACCGGGCGCATCCTGCTGATCGAGAACCTTGCACAAAACCTGGCGATCGACCCGCAATCGACCAAGGTGGCCAGCCTGCTCGAACAGAAGGCCCTGACCTCGACCTTCATGGCCTCCTACCTGGGTGATGCCAGCGGCAGCTTCACCATCCGCCCGGACGCGAAGATGCCCGACGGCTTCGACCCGCGCGTTCGCCCCTGGTACAAGGGCGCCGAAAGCAGCAGCGGCTCGACTCTCACCGAACCCTATATAGATGCAGCCACCGGCCAGTTGATCATTTCCGTCGCCACCGCCTCGCGTAACGGCGGGCAGAGCATCGGCGTGGTGGGCGGCGACCTGAGCCTGCAAACCCTGATCGAAACCCTCAACGCCCTGGATTTCGACGGCATGGGCTATGCCTTCCTGGTCAGCGCCGACGGCAAGATCCTGGTGCACCCGGACAAGGCGCTGGTGATGAAGAGCCTGAGCGAGGCCTACCCGCAGAACACGCCACGCATCAATGGCGATTTCAGCGAAATCGAAGTCGAGGGCAAGACCCGTATCGTCACCTTCACCCCGATCAAGGGCCTGCCGTCGGTGAACTGGTACATCGGCCTGTCCGTGGACAAGGACAAGGCGTTCTCGATGCTCAGCGAGTTCCGCGCTTCGGCCATCATTGCCACCGTTATCGCCGTGGCCATCATCATCGCCCTGCTCGGCATGCTGATCCGGGTGCTGATGCAGCCCCTGCATGTCATGACCCGCGCCATGCAGGACATCGCCGACGGCGAAGGAGACCTGACCCGCCGCCTGACCATCCAGAACCAGGATGAATTCGGCATCCTCGGCACCGCGTTCAACCGCTTCGTGGAGCGCATCCACGGTTCGATCCGCGAAGTGTCGTCGGCCACCGAGCACGTCAACGAAGTCGCCCTGCGCGTGGTCAGCGCCTCCAATTCGTCGATGCTCAATTCCGACGAGCAGGCCAGCCGCACCAACAGCGTGGCCGCGGCGATCAATCAGCTCGGCGCCGCCGCCCAGGAAATCGCCCGCAACGCCGCCCAGGCCTCGCAACAGGCCAGCGACGCGCGCAACCTGGCCGAGGACGGCCAGCAAGTGGTGGACCGCAGCATCCTGGCGATGAACCAGCTGTCGGACATGATCAGCGCCTCCAGCAGCAACATCGAAACCCTCAACAGCAAGACTGTGAACATCGGGCAGATCCTCGAAGTCATCACCAGCATCTCCCAGCAGACCAACCTGCTGGCCCTCAACGCGGCCATCGAGGCGGCGCGGGCGGGCGAGGCCGGGCGAGGCTTCGCCGTGGTTGCCGACGAGGTGCGCAACCTGGCCCACCGCACCCAGGAATCGGCGCAACAGGTGCAGACCATGATCGAGGAGCTGCAGGTCGGCGCCCGCGAGTCGGTCAGCACCATGAGCAACAGCCAGCGCCACAGCCAGGACAGCGTGGAGATCGCCAACCAGGCCGGCGAACGCCTGAACAGCGTGACCCAGCGCATCGGCGAGATCGACGGCATGAACCAGTCCGTGGCAACCGCCACCGAGGAACAGACCTCGGTGGTGGAGTCGATCAACATGGACATCACCGAGATCAATACCCTGAACCAGGAAGGAGTGGAAAACCTGCAGTCGACCCTGCGCGCCTGTTCCGATCTGGAGCAGCAGGCCGCACGCCTGAAGCAACTGGTCGGCAGTTTCCGTATCTGATCCCTTCAGCCATCCGGTGCCTGGGCAAAACCCAGGCACCGGACTGTCGACAATCCCTCCCGCATCCGCAGCAAACCGTTCATCCAGACACATCGCCAACCGCCACGGCATCCCGACCGAACATCTATCCTTGATAAGGGTCAACCCTAGGGAGAACACCGGATCGGAGGGATGATCATCGTGCATATCGCTGACATAACCATGTTCTACGCCCCTGCCAGCGGTGGCGTGCGCACTTATCTGGACGCCAAGCATCGTCGCCTGGGACGCCAACCAGGAATCCGCCACAGTTTGCTGATCCCCGGGGCCCACTTCAGCGAACGCGACGGCATCTATAAAGTCCCCGCTCCCGCCCTGCCCTTTGGCAAGGGCTACCGTTTTCCACTGCGCCTGGGGCCCTGGCGCAATATTCTCCATGACCTGCAACCGGACCTGATCGAAGTCGGCGACCCTTACCTCACCGCCTGGGCGGCCCTGGATGCGCGGCGCCAGCTGGACGTACCTGTGATCGGCTTTTATCACTCGGACCTGCCGCTGCTGGTCAGCAACCGCATGGGCCCCTGGTTCACCCCGAATGTCGAGGCCTACGTGCGCAAGCTGTACGGCAACTTCGACCGGGTCCTGGCCCCCAGCCAGGTCATGGCCGACAAACTGATCGGCCTGGGCGTGCGCAACGTCTATGTGCAGCCACTGGGCGTCGACCTGCAGACCTTCCACCCGAGTCATCGCGACCCTGCCCTGCGCACCGAACTGGGGATTGCCGAAGACAGCCGCCTGCTGATCTTTGCCGGTCGCGGTTCCAAGGAAAAGAACCTGCCGGTGTTGCTCAACTGCATGCAGCGCCTGGGCAAGCGCTACCACCTGCTGCTGGTGGGCTCGGCCATGCCGACCGCCGTGCCGGAGAATGTCACGGTGATCGACGAGTTCTGCCCGGCCCCTCAGGTCGCCCGCCTGATGGCCAGCGCCGATGCCCTGGTCCACGCCGGGGACCAGGAAACCTTTGGCCTGGTGATCCTCGAAGCCATGGCCAGCGGCATTCCCGTGGTGGCGGTGGCCGCCGGGGCCTTCCAGGAAATCGTCACCGCGGAAGGCGGCTTGCTCTGTGCGCCGAACAATCCGCTGGCGATGGCCCATGCCGTGCAGGAGCTGTTCGCCCAGGGCTGCGCCGAGCGGGGCCAACGGGCGCGCCGCCATGTCGAACGTTATTACGCCTGGGATACGGTGGTCGCCAGCCTGCTGGAGCACTATCGCGCCGTGCTCGGCACCCAGCAGCCGATGCTGGCCCATGGTTGAGTCCGCCGGGATGCCCAGCGTGCTGCTGGTATTGCACGATGTCGCGCCACAAACCTGGATCGACTACCAACCCTTCGTCGAAACCGTCGACGCCATGGGCAATGTGCCGATGACCTGGCTGGTGGTACCGGATTTTCACCGGCACAACCCGCTCGATGCTCATCCCGGCTTTCGCCGGCTGCTCAGCGCGCGCCTGGAGCGCGGCGACGAACTGGTGCTGCACGGTTACTTCCATTGCGACGAGGGCCCGCCACCGCGCACCCCGTATGACTGGTTCATGCGTCGCGTGTACACCCATGAGGGTGAGTTCTACAGCCTCTCGGAAAACGCCGCCCTGGCACGCCTGCATGCCGGCCTGGAACTGTTCCAGCGTTACAACTGGCCCTTGCAGGGGTTCGTCGCCCCCGCCTGGCTGATGAGCCCGGGTACGCGCCAGGCCCTGCGCCAACTGCCCCTGCGCTACACCAGCGGCCCGCAGCACCTGTACCGACTGCCGGACTTCTCGCCAATCGCCGCCCCCGGCCTGGTGTGGAGCGCCCGCAGCGCCTGGCGCCGAACAGCCTCCCGGCTGCTCAGCCTGCAACGCGAACGACACTGGCAGCAGGCAGCGGTGATTCGCCTCGGCCTGCACCCGGTGGACATGCGTCACCCCGACTCGCGCCAGTACTGGCTGGGCACCCTCGAACGCCTGCTGGAGCAAGGACGCCAGCCACTGACCAAGGCCGACTGGCTCGACACCCAGCCGCCAAGGGCACGCGGTACCCCATGAGCCGGGCGATCTGGCTGGCCATCGCCTTGTTGGCGGCGCTCCTGGTCCCGCTGCTGCTGGGCGGCGGCGAACTGTGGGGGCGGGTCCAGCGTTTTTCCCTGCCGTTGCTGCTGGGCATGCTGAGCATGATTCTGCTGTGCTGGGTCATCAATTCGCTGCGCCTGAGCCTGCTGCTGGGTCGACACCGCGGCCGGCTGGGACGCTGGAAGAGTCTCGCGGTAGTGATGTCCACCGAGTTCGCCATGTGCGCCACGCCCGGCGGCAGTGGCGGCCCCCTGACCTTGATGGCCCTGCTGGCGCGTAACGGCGTGCGCCCGGCTCGCGGCAGCGCGGTGTTTGCCATGGATCAATTGAGCGACCTGCTGTTCTTCCTCTGCGCGCTGCTGGGGATCCTGTTCTACGCGCTGTTCCAGAACCTCAGCCAGCGCCTGGAATGGCTGCTGGCCCTCAGCAGCCTTTCGCTGTTCGGCGGGTTATGCATCTGCCTGGCGATAGCCCGCTACCACCGTCGCCTGATCCTGCTCAGTGGCCATCTGCTTGCACCCTTCAAGATTCGCCCCGCGACCCGTCGGCGCCGGGCGCGCAAATGGCTGCATTTTCTCAAGGCCTTCGGCGATAGCCTGAAACTGCCCTGGCAGACCCTGACGGGGGTCTTTGCCCTGACCTGCATGCATTGGGCGCTGCGCTACAGCGTGCTGTACCTGGCGTTGCGCGGGCTGGGGGTGGACCTGCAATGGGCCTGGACCTTTCTGATCCAGATGCTCGCCCTGAGCGCAGGGCAATTCAGCTTGCTGCCCGGCGGCGCGGGAGCGGCGGAGCTGACATCGGCGGCGCTGCTGGCGCCCATGGTGGGAAAATCGACGGCGGCCGCGGCCATCCTGATCTGGCGGGCCGTCACCTACTATTTCTATCTGCTGGCCGGCGGCCCGGTATTCCTGATGATGCTCGGGCGCCCCTTGCTGCGCACCCTGATGAAGCTCAAGCAGGCTTAGGCGGCTCTGAATCCGGGGCATCCTGCTGCAACTGCTGCCACAGCTCGGCGGCGCCGGGAAACTCGGTGCCGTCCTCGGCGCTCATGTCGTCCGGGTCGTAACGGCTCAGGCAGCCCTCGCCGAGGGTGGCGGGTGCCTTGAATGTGGCTTTGTCCAGTGGATCACTCATCGGTCGATCCTCATGAAAAATCGCCGGACCCGGAGCTTGGATGCCCGGGCCCGGCGGATTCGATCAGAGCGCTTTTAATCAGAACACGACAGTCTTGTTGCCGTGCACCAGCACGCGGTCTTCCAGGTGGTAGCGCAGGCCGCGGGCCAGGACCATTTTCTCGACGTCACGACCGAAACGCACCATATCTTCGATGCTGTCGCTGTGGCTGACACGGACCACGTCCTGCTCGATGATCGGGCCGGCATCCAGCTCTTCGGTCACGTAGTGGCAGGTCGCGCCGATCAGCTTCACACCACGCAGGGAAGCCTGGTGATAAGGCTTGGCGCCGACGAACGACGGCAGGAAGCTGTGGTGAATGTTGATCACCTTGTGCGCGTATTCGCTGCACAGTTCCGGCGGCAGGATCTGCATGTAGCGCGCCAGCACCACCACTTCGGCGTCGTGCTGCTTGACCAGGCGCGAGACTTCGGCGAACGCCGGCTCCTTGTCCTGAGGGTTGACCGGCACATGGTAATAAGGAATGCCATGCCACTCGACCATGCTGCGCAAGTCGTCGTGGTTGGAAATCACACAGGAGATCTCGCAGTCGAGTTCGTCGCTGTGCCAGCGGTGCAACAGGTCCGCCAGGCAGTGAGACTCACGGCTGGCCATCAACACCACGCGCTTCTTCTGCGCGGTATCGGTGATGCGCCAGTCCATCGAGAACTCTTCGGCAATCGGCGCAAAGGCTTCACGAAAGGCTTCAAGGCCGAACGGCAAAGAGTCGGCACGTATTTCGTGACGCATGAAGAACCAGCCACTCAGGTCATCCGAGTGGTGACTGGCTTCGGTGATCCAGCCGTTGTGGGACGCCAGAAAGTTACTGACTTTGGCAACGATGCCAACGCGGTCCGGGCAGGAAATCACCAACCGAAAAGTGCGCATGAGGGGGAAACTCCAGAACTTCGCAAAGGCCGCCATTCTAGCGATTGCGCGACAAAACTGCAGTATTCGTGATGTCGGAATCCGATTCCTCTGAGCAGCCTGTAGGGCTCATGCCCGATGCGAGAGGGAAATCAGTCACACTTGGAAATAGTCCTATAACTTTGTGGGAAATAGTCGTGCGGACTCGTTCACAATATTTAACTCATCAATCAGGATCTTTGCTAAACACTCTAATCAAATTAAATAAAAGCCGGCTTTATTGTTTACTTGAGGAAACTGCCTGACTATTATTACGCCACTGTCACCTGCCACTCAGCACTCAACATAAGGCAATTCTCATGTCCCTGATCAACGAATACCGCGCCACAGAAGAAGCTATCAAAGAGCTGCAAGCCCGTTTGAAGAACCTGTCGCAAGACGACAAACTGCAAGCCGAGCTGGAATTCGAAGGCAAACTGCGCGCCCTGATGGGTGAATACTCCAAGTCCCTGCGCGACATCATCGCGCTGCTGGATCCGGACTCGAAAGTTAAGGCGCCACGTGTTGCCGCCAAAACTACCGGCACCAAGCGCGCACGCAAGGTCAAACAATACAAGAACCCGCACAACGGCGAAGTCATCGAAACCAAGGGCGGCAACCACAAAACCCTGAAAGAGTGGAAAGCCAAGTGGGGCGGCGACGTGGTCGAAGGCTGGGCAACCCTGCTGGGTTAAGCCGTATACCCGTCACAGAGGGATTTGCGACCTTATGAAAAAACGCCAGCTTGCTGGCGTTTTTTTATTTCCGGCAAATGCCCGGAATGTACTAAGCCGAACAATCAAAGCCCGAAACGCAGGGCCAGCGACCGGCTGTAATCCTGCCATTCATCCAGCACCTGACGCTGAATCGTTGTAGCACTCACCCGTAGTTCGGCAGCCGCCTGATTGAAACTTTCCAGGGTATTGGGCGCTCCCCACTGCGGGTCGCACAGGCGCTGCTGACAGAATGACTTCCAGCGCTCTTGCTCCTCCCCGTTCAAGGTTTCAGGAAAGTTACGGGCGCGATAACGAAATAATAATTCAGGCAAACGTTCATCATCGAACGGCCATTGCTCTTGCCCTAAATGAAGCGGTTCGGCATTGCGCACTTGTTCGCATAAGCGTCGGTCGCGATCGCCGATAAAACCGTCGTACAACTGCTGCTCGGGATCGATGCTGGGGGCAAAATCCTCGCTGGCATAAATTGCCGCAAGTTTATCCCGCCAAACTTCTTGTGCGTCACTTAGCCGCAGCGCCCGGGCCTTATATTCCGCCATGTCCAGTTGCAAACGCTGCTGGTCCTCGCCACGCAATACATTCAGCGGTGCGACGACCGGGCAGCGGTTGATATGGATCAGCTTCAACGGCACCGGCAACTCGCCTTCGGCCAGGTCTTCGCGGCGGGTATACAAACGCTGGCGCAGCGTCTCGGCGTCCAACTCGAGCAATCCCTGTGGGTCCAGGTGCAGGTCACAGACAATCAGGGCGTTGCGGTTGCGCGGATGCCAGGCCAGCGGCAGGACCACGCCGACATAACTGCGCGCCGCGGAAAAGCGTCCGGAAATATGCACCAGCGGTTGCAACAGACGAACCTGGTCCATGACTTTCTGCTTGCTGCGCAACTGGAACAGCCATTCATACAACTTCGGCTGCTTGTCCCGAATCAGCCTGGCCAAGGCAATAGTGGCGCGCACATCGGACAGCGCTTCGTGGGCATGTCCGTGATCGATGCCATTGGCGGCGGTCAGGCGCTCCAGCTTCAGGGTCACCCGCCCCTCCTCGTCCCGCGGCCAGACAATCCCTTCCGGGCGCAAGGCATAGGCGGTGCGCACCACATCGATCAGGTCCCAGCGGCTGTTGCCGCCTTGCCACTCGCGGGCATAAGGGTCGAAGAAATTCCGGTACAGGCTGTAGCGGGTCATCTCGTCGTCGAAGCGCAGGGTGTTGTAGCCGGCGCCACAAGTGCCCGGTGCCGCCAGCTGGGCGTGCACCCGGGTCATGAAATCGGCTTCGCTCAGCCCCTGTTCGGCCAGCCGGCCCGGGGTAATGCCGGTGATCATGCAGGCCGCTGGATGAGGCAGGATGTCGTCGCTGGGCTGACAGTAAAGATTGACCGGCTCGCCGATCTCGTTGAGTTCGAAGTCGGTGCGGATCCCCGCCACCTGCAACGGCCGATCGCAGCGCGGGTTGATGCCGGTGGTTTCGTAGTCGTACCAGAAGATGGAAGTCACGGGCTGTTCCTGAGCAAAAGACCGGCAAAGTCTAGGCGCTTGGCACCAGCCGCGGCCAGCCTTGTGATGATTCAAGGGTAACGGCGCACGTCACGCGGCACAGTTAATGATGTCGTTCGCCCCTCCGACACTGCTAGCATCAGGCGGTCATCCATCGCCACCAGGCCAGCTTCAAGTTGCCTATGCTCGAGACGACAGCACTGCCAGGGAAAGCATTGCCCCCGCCACTGGACACCCGCTACCAGGTCGAAACGCCAGAAGGCATCGACCTGCCGCTGCGGCCGGCGGGGCTGATGTCGCGCGCCCTGGCCTTTGCCATCGACCTGGGCTTTCGTGGCCTGATCCTCGGCATGCTGTTTATTGTCCTGGGGTTTCTCGGCCAGCTCGGCATGGGGCTGGGCTCGATCCTGCTGTTTCTGGTCAGTTGGTGGTACATGGTGCTGTTCGAGGTGTTGAATCAGGGCTGCTCGCCAGGCAAGCAGCTGATGGGCCTGCGGGTCGTGCAGGACGATGGCACACCCATCGGCTGGGGCCCTTCCCTGACCCGCAACCTGCTGCGTTTTGTCGACATGTTGCCGTTCGGTTATTGCCTCGGCGCCATCAGTTGCCTGCAGCACCCGACCTTCAAGCGCCTCGGCGACCTGGCGGCCGGCACCCTGGTGATCTACCGCGAGCAGCCGGTGGTCCGCCCGACCTTGCCGGCAGTGCCCGCCAGAACCGCCGCCTTCGCCCTGAGCCTGACTGAGCAACGGGCCATCCTCAGCTACGCCGAACGCCAGGAACAACTGTCCGCGGATCGGGTCCAGGAGCTGGCCGCGCTACTCGCCGAGCCTCTGCATGTAACCCCCGCGCAGGCCCGTGACGAACTCAATGGCATCGCCCGCGGACTGCTGGGGCCGACATGAAACAGAGCCTGTTCGAAAACCGTCATCAAGCCTTGTGGCAGCGCCTGCGCGAACAGCTCGAACAACTGGAACGTGGCCAGGCGACGCCCGAGACCCATGCCCGTTTTCCCGAGGATTACCGCCGTTTGTGCCAACACCTGGCCCTGGCCCAGGAACGCGGCTACAGCAGCTTCCTGGTCGACCCGTTGCAACAACTGGCGCTGCGCGGCCATCAGCAGCTCTATCGCCAACGCAGCCCGTTGAGCGCCCGGGTCCTGGGCTTTGTCCTGGCCGGTTTCCCGCAGCTGGTGCGCGAACAATGGCGCTTCGTCCTGGCGGCCAGCCTGGTGTTCTTTGGCAGCCTGCTGGGTGTCGGCCTGCTGGTGTACCTGGTGCCCGAACTGATCTACAGCGTGGTCAGCCCGCAACAGGTGGCCGAAATGCAACGCCTCTACGATCCAGATGCCAGTCGCCTGGGCCGCCTCGCCAACCGGGCCGCCGGCGAAGACTGGATGATGTTCGGCTACTACATCATGAACAACATCGGCATCGCTTTTCAGACCTTTGCCAGCGGCCTGCTGTTTGGCCTGGGGAGCCTGTTCTTCCTGTTCTTCAACGGCCTGACCATCGGCGCGGTGGCCGGGCACCTGACCCAGATCGGTTATGGCGCCACCTTCTGGTCGTTTGTCATCGGCCACAGTGCCTTCGAGCTCAGCGCCATCGCCCTGGCCGGCGCGGCGGGATTGAAAATGGGCTGGGCGCTGATAGCCCCCGGGCGCCTGCCCCGCGGCGAAGCCTTGCTGCTGGCCGCGCGCACCAGCGTGCGGTTGATCTGCGGGGTCATCCTGTTCCTGCTGATCGCTGCCTTTATCGAAGCCTATTGGTCCTCCCTGACCTGGCCCGCGGCCTGGATCAAATACCTGGTCGGCGGCATCTGCTGGCTGCTGGTCCTGGCCTACCTGATATTCGCTGGACGCCGCCATGCGCCTGAGTGAAGCCAGCGTGGTGATTCGCCCGCGCACGACCTGGGAAGCCATGGACCTGGGAGTACTGCTGAGCCAGCGCCACCGACGCCTGCTGATGACCAGCTGGGCGCTGATCACCCTGCCGGTATTCGCCCTGCTCAGCCTGTTGCTCTGGGACTCGCCTACCCTCGCCCTGCTGCTGTTCTGGTGGCTCAAGCCGGCCTTCGAACGGCTGCCGCTGTACATCCTCGCCAAGGCCCTGTTCGGCGAAACCCCGACCTTGCGCCAGGCCCTGCACCAATGGCCCAGGCTACTCAAGCCGCAACTGCTGGCCAGCCTGACCTGGCGCCGCCTGAGCCTGAGCCGCAGTTTCATCATGCCCGTGGTGCAGCTCGAGGGCCTGAGTGGCGAGGCGCGCCAGCAACGGGTGCGGGTGCTGCAACAGCGCAATGCCGGGGCCGCGCACTGGCTGACCCTGATCGGCGTGCACCTGGAAGGCATCTTGTGGATCGGCCTGCTGGCGTTGTTCTATCTATTGCTGCCACAACAGATCGAGCTGGACTGGGACTGGCAGACGCTGATTGCCGCCGCCGAGCAGGATTGGCTCTGGCTCGAACACCTGACCAACGCTTTTTACGCTCTGGTCCTGATTGTCTGGGAGCCGGTGTACGTCGCCTGCGGCTTCAGCCTCTACCTCAATCGCCGCACGCTGCTGGAGGCC
The DNA here is from genome assembly GCF_003945765.1 of Pseudomonas chlororaphis subsp. chlororaphis. Taxonomy (NCBI): domain Bacteria; kingdom Pseudomonadati; phylum Pseudomonadota; class Gammaproteobacteria; order Pseudomonadales; family Pseudomonadaceae; genus Pseudomonas; species Pseudomonas chlororaphis. Next base: position 5,360,303 of record NZ_CP027712.1, read on the forward strand.
TGGGATATCGAACTGGTGCTGCGCCGCCTGCGGCAGCGCTTGAGTGGCGCCGCCCTGCTGCTGGTCCTGGGCAGCCTGAGCCTGCTGCCCATGCCGCCAGAGGCCTGGGCCGCCGAGCCGGCCACTGGCCCTGACAGCCCGCGCCTGCTGGATCAGCCGCTGACCAGCCAGGCCGCGAAAGACAGCATCAGCCAGATCCTCGACCAGCCGCCCTTCAAGAACCCGCAGACCGTGACCCGTTACCGGTTCGACGAAGACAGCCCGAAAAGCGCTGAACAATCTGAGTTGCCAGGCTGGCTCAAGGCCCTGACCGACCTGCTGGATAGCAGTGCCTTTGGCGCCGCGGCCAAGGCCCTGGAGATCCTGCTCTGGGCCCTGCTGCTGGGAGCGCTGGCCTTGCTGGTGTGGCGTCATCGTGAATGGTTGCGGGCCTTTGTCGGCCGCCGAGCGCTGCCGGGCAAAGTCCCTGCGCGAGCCGCTCCGCACCAGCTGTTCGGCCTGGACCTCAACCCCGACACCTTGCCCGAGGATGTCGCTAGCGCTGCCGAGGCACTCTGGCCACAGCAGCCACGCGAAGCCCTCGGGCTGTTGTACCGCGCGCTGCTGAGCCGGCTCCTGCATGACTTCCGCCTGCCGCTGAAACCGGCGGACACCGAGGGCCAGGTCCTCGAGCAGATCAAGGCTTTGCAGTTGCCCCAGCTGCAGGCATTCAGCAACAGCCTGACCCAGCACTGGCAGAACCTGGCCTACGGTCATCGCCTGCCTCCCGCGCAATTGAAGCAGGAACTGTGCGATGGCTGGCGCACCCTGTTCGGCCCGGGAGCCCCACGATGAACCGGCGCCTGCTGCCGCTGCTCGCGCTACTGGTCGCTGGCCTGCTCGGCGGCTTGCTGCTGTACCTCTACCTCAACGCCAGGCCCTACCAGGAAACCATCGATCACGGCCCCTCCCCGCAAGCCCGCGCCAACCCATACCTGGCGGCGGAAATGTTCCTGCGCCAGCGCGGCTTGCAGGTTCACCACGCCAACGGCCTGGAGGTGCTGCCGACCCTCAAGCCGCAGCAGAACAGCCTGTTGCTGCTGGGCGAGCGCTCGAACATGACGCCGCAGCAGGTCGAGCAACTGCTGGACTGGGCCCGTGCCGGCGGGCGCCTGCTGTTCGTCGCCGAAGCACTGTGGAACAAAGAGGCCGGACGCAGTGGCGACCTGTTGCTCGATCGCCTGCACCTGCGCCAGTTTCTCAGCAAGGACCTCAAAGCCCCGCCGCCAGGCGCCGGCAAAGAGCCCTACCCGAAACTGACCAAGCTCTACCTGGAAGACCAAGACGCGCCGGCCTACATCGGTTTCGACACCGACTTCCACCTGGAAGACCCGGACAACCTCGCCCAGTCCTGGGCCAACAGCGCCCGGGCCACCCACATGATGCAACTGAGCTACGGCCAGGGTTCGGTGACCGTGCTCACCGACGCCGAGATCTGGAAGACGCCGTTGATTGCCAAGTACGACAACGCCTGGCTGCTCTGGTACCTGAGCGCCGACAGCGACGTCACCCTGCTGTTCGACACCGATCACGACAGCCTCTGGAGCCTGCTGCTGAAGTATTTCCCCCAGGCGTTGGTGGCCCTCGCCGCACTGCTCGGCCTGTGGCTGTGGCATGTCGGGGTTCGCCACGGACCGATGCAGGCCCCGATGCCCAGGGCCCGGCGCCAGTTGCGCGAGCACCTACAAGCCAGCGCCCACTTCCTGTTGCGCCACACCGGTCAGCAGGGGCTGCTGCATAGCCTGCAGCAGGACATCCTGCGCCGCGCCCAGCATCGTCATCCCGGTTTCGAACGACTCACCGCCACCGAACAAGGGCAGGTCCTGGCCCGCCTTACCCGGCAACCGGACAGCGTCATCAGCCAGGCCCTGGCGCCCCAGCCGGCACAACGCCTTTCCAGCGCCGACTTCAGCCGTCTGGTCACCCACCTGCAAACTCTCAGGAATGCCCTATGAGCGACCTTCCCGCCGAACCGCTTCCCACCACCGAGCCCGGCCATGCGCAAGCGCATGCCGTCCAGCAACGTCAGCGCGCCAGCCAGCTGGCCCAGGCCCTGCGCCACGAACTGCAAAAGGCGGTGATCGGCCAGGACGCGGTGATCGACGACGTGCTCACCGCCCTGATCGCCGGTGGCCACGTGCTGCTCGAAGGCGTGCCCGGGCTGGGCAAGACCTTGCTGGTGCGCGCTCTGGCCCGCTGCTTTGGCGGCGAGTTCGCGCGTATCCAGTTCACCCCGGACCTGATGCCCAGCGACGTCACCGGCCATGCGGTCTACGACCTGCAGACCGAGCAGTTCAAGCTGCGCAAGGGCCCCTTGTTCACCAACTTGTTGCTGGCCGACGAGATCAACCGCGCGCCGGCCAAGACCCAGGCCGCCCTGCTCGAAGCCATGCAGGAACGCCAGGTCACCCTCGAAGGCCGGGCGCTGCCCATCGCCCAGCCCTTCATGGTCCTGGCCACGCAGAACCCGATCGAACAGGAAGGCACCTACCCACTGCCGGAAGCCGAACTCGACCGTTTCATGCTCAAGCTGCGCATGGATTACCCGGACAGCGACCAGGAATTGAACATGGTCCGCCAGGTCACCCGCTCGCCCCGGTCCGACATGCTCGACGTGCAGCCGCTGCGTACCCTGCTGCAGGCCAAGGACGTGCTGGCCCTGCAGCGGATTGCCAGCGACCTGCCGCTGGACGAGCAGGTCCTCGACTACGCCGTGCGGCTGGCCCGGGCCACTCGCAGTTGGCCGGGGCTGACCCTCGGCGCCGGGCCGCGGGCGTCGATCGCCCTGGTCTGTGGGGCCCGGGCCAGGGCCTTGTTGCGGGGTGGCGAGTTCGTCATTCCGGACGACATCAAAGGTTGCGCCCTGGCGGTGCTGCGGCATCGCGTGCGGATCGCCCCGGAGCTGGATATCGAAGGCTTGTCGGTGGAGCAGGTGCTCAAGCAACTGCTCGATCAAGTGCCGGCGCCACGACTGTGAGCCCGCCAAAGCGATGAAACCCTCACGCCTGTTTCTGACCTGGCTCGGCGTATTGCTGGCGCTGGACGTGCTGCTCGGCGCCGCGCGTGCTTACGGCCTGGCGGTCGCGGCCAGCCTGCAAGCGATCGCCTGGGGCCTGCTCCTGGCCCTGTTGCTGCTGGCCGTGCTGGACGCCTTCCGGCTCAGGCGCCTGCCTTCGCCCCAGCTCCGACGCCAGTTGCCCGGCAGCCTGCCCCTGGGGCGCTGGAGCGAAGTGCGCCTAGAGGTTCGCCACGACTTTACCCAGCCGCTGACCCTGGAGCTGTTCGATCATGTGCCCGATGGCCTGGGCTTCGAATACCTGCCGCAGTCGCTGCTCCTGGAGCCGGGCCAGTCGCAGGAACTGGGTTATCGGGTGCGTCCGCTCAAGCGCGGCCATTTCAACTTCGAGCGCTGCGAGGTCAGCCTGCCCAGCCCGCTGGGCCTGTGGTCGGCGCGTCGGTTGCTGAAGCTCGACGACAGCACGCGCGTCTACCCGGATTTCGCCCGCCTCTACGGCGCCCGGCTGCTGGCCGTCGACAACTGGCTGAACCAGATCGGTGTGCGGCAACAGCCGCGTCGTGGCCTGGGCCTGGAGTTCAATCAGCTGCGTGAGTTTCGCGAGGGCGACAGCCTGCGCCAGATCGACTGGAAAGCCACCGCCCGGCAACGCACGCCGATTGCCCGCGAGTACCAGGACGAACGCGACCAACAGATCATCTTCATGCTCGACTGCGGGCGGCGCATGCGCAGCCAGGACGGCGAACTGGCGCATTTCGACCACGCGCTCAACGCCTGCCTGCTGCTCAGCTATGTCGCCTTGCGCCAGGGCGACGCGGTGGGCCTCTGCACCTTTGCCGGCGAACGCCGCCGCTATCTGGCGCCGGTCAAGGGCGTGGGCCAGTTGAGCGCCTTGCTCAACACTGTCTACGACCTGGACAGCAGCCAGCGCTGCGCCGACTTCCAGGCCGCCGCCAGCGAGCTGCTGGCCCGGCAGAAGCGCCGGGCCCTGGTAGTGCTGGTGACCAACCTGCGGGACGAAGACGACGAGGAGCTGCTGACCGCGGTCAAGCGCCTCGGGCGCCAGCACCGGGTGCTGGTGGCCAGCCTGCGCGAGGAAGTCCTCGATCAGTTGCGCCAGGCGCCGGTGCACAACCTGCCCGATGCCCTGACCTACTGCGGCACGATCAATTACCTGAATGCCCGCACCGACCTGCATGAACGCCTGAGCGCCCAGGGCGTTGCCCTGCTCGATGTGCGGCCGGGTGAACTGGGGGCGGAACTGGTGACCCGTTACCTCAGTTGGAAAAAAGCCGGGACGCTGTAGCGGTCAGGCGGAGGTCTGCACCGGGTAGAAACTGAAGTAGCTGCGCAAGGCCGTCACCAGCTCGCGGTACTCGGGAGGCGAACGCAGCAGCACGAAGCCGGTGTCGTAATGATGGGGTGTGACATCTTCATGGCACCAGCGGCAAGAGGCGGTGATCTCGATCGGTTGCAGCTGGCCGTCGCGGCCGGGAACCTGCAGGCGCAACTCGAAGTCGGCGCCGATCAGCATCGGCAACTGGCTGATCAACATGAAGCCGTCTTCGGAAACGTTGCCCAGATAACCGATGGGTCGATCGGTCAGCCGATTGAAGACTTTCAAAAAACACGGCAACTGGTGCCGCTCGATCCGCCGGTCCGTGAACATGTCATGCATCGCTATTTAGGAAGGTCATTGCGCATCGTCGCACCGAGGACTGTCGGCCCCGGCCGGCCCATTTTAGAAACGATACTCTAAAACAGGCCCACAGATGTTAGCTCAAGGCTCACGCGGGATCAGCAATAGCCTGATGACGAGTATTACAACGCGGCCGGACGCGCCTGAGCGCTGTTGCGCGAAGGGTAATGCCCCAGTTGCTGCAGGGTTTCCAGGCGCGCGCGGGCACGGTAGGCGTACTCGCTGCTCGGGTGTTCGGTGATGATGTACTGGTAGGTCTGCGCGGCATCGAGGAACAGCTTCTGCCGCTCCAGGCACTGTCCGCGCAGCATCGATACCTCGGGCTGGATATAAGGGCGCGAACGACTCGTGCGGTCGACCTGGCTCAGTTCGAGCATCACCCGTTCGCAGTTGCCGGCGTCGTAGGCGCGGTAGGCGGTATTCAGATGATGGTCCATCGACCAGCGGGTACAGCCGACAACACTGACGGCCAGGGCAGCAATGAGCACGAATCGCATGGGGGTTCTCCTGTCTTGTGCACGTTATCGACCCGCGTTGGAAAATCTTCAGGAATGTTCGTTTAAAGAAACAAACGAATAAGTAGTGCAAACGAACAATGACTACAGCTGCGGACCATAGTAGCCTCTCGTTGCGCTTGAACTCAGGAGTCTTTGCATGTCCGTCCGTCGTACCAAAATCGTCGCTACCCTTGGCCCGGCCAGTAACTCGCCGGAAGTTCTCGAACAGCTGATTCTGGCTGGCCTGGACGTCGCCCGCCTGAACTTCTCCCACGGCACCCCGGACGAGCACAAGGCTCGCGCCAAGCTGGTGCGTGACTTGGCCGCCAAGCATGGGCGCTTCGTCGCGCTGCTGGGTGACCTGCAAGGCCCGAAGATCCGTATCGCCAAATTCGCCAACAAGCGCATCGAGCTGAAGATCGGTGACAAGTTCACCTTCTCCACCAGCCACCCGCTGACCGAAGGTACCCAGGACATCGTCGGCATCGACTATCCGGACCTGGTCAAGGACTGCGGCGTGGGCGACGAGCTGCTGCTCGACGACGGCCGCGTGGTGATGCGCGTCGACACCGCCACCAGCACCGAACTGCATTGCACCGTGACCATCGGCGGCCCGCTGTCGGACCACAAGGGCATCAACCGTCGCGGTGGTGGCCTGACCGCCCCGGCCCTGACCGAAAAAGACAAGGCCGACATCAAGCTGGCCGCGGCCATGGACCTGGACTACCTGGCCGTGTCCTTCCCGCGCGACGCCGCTGACATGGAATACGCCCGCCAACTGCGCGACGAGGCCGGCGGCACCGCCTGGCTGGTGGCGAAGATCGAGCGCGCCGAAGCCGTGGCCAACGACGAAACCCTCGACGGCCTGATCAAGGCCTCCGACGCCGTGATGGTGGCCCGTGGCGACCTGGGCGTGGAAATCGGCGACGCCGAGCTGGTGGGCATCCAGAAGAAAATCATTCTGCACGCCCGTCGCCACAACAAGGCGGTGATCGTCGCGACCCAGATGATGGAGTCGATGATCCAGAACCCGATGCCGACCCGCGCCGAAGTGTCCGACGTGGCCAACGCCGTGCTCGACTACACCGACGCCGTGATGCTCTCGGCCGAATCCGCCGCCGGCGCCTACCCGCTCGAAGCCGTCCAGGCCATGGACCGCATCTGCATCGGCGCGGAAAAGCATCCGACCAGCAAGACCTCCAGCCACCGCATCGGCAAGACCTTCGAGCGCTGCGACGAGAGCATCGCCCTGGCCACCATGTACACCGCCAACCACTTCCCGGGCGTGAAGGCGATCATCGCCTTGACTGAAAGCGGCTACACCCCGCTGATCATGTCGCGTATCCGTTCCTCGGTGCCGATCTACGCGTTCACCCCGCACCGCGAAGCCCAAGCCCGCACCGCGATGTTCCGTGGTGTCTACACCGTCCCGTTCGACCCGGCGTCCCTGCCGCCAAGCGAAGTCAGCCAGAAGGCCATCGACGAGCTGGTCAAGCGCGGCGTCGTGAAGAAAGGCGACTGGGTGATCCTGACCAAGGGCGACAGCTACCACACCACCGGCGGCACCAACGGCATGAAGATCCTGCACGTTGGCGACCCGATGGTCTAAGCCACCTGACGCAACAATAAAGAGCCCCGCAGTGAAGACTGCGGGGCTTTTTCATGGGGGCACATTTATGGAACTCACGAACCTGTAGCCGCTGCCGCCAGGCTGCGACAAGGCCGCCAGGACTTCAGCGATCTTGGGACCTTACGCCCCCTTCGTCGGAATGCCGTCCAAATCGATCGCAGCCTCCGGCAGCGGCTACACGAGCGGTGCCGACTTCAGCTTTTAGCGAAAAAGCCCGACAAGGCGGCCAGCGCTTCCGGCGAATGCAGGCGCTGGGTGAACAGGGCGCCCTCCTCCTCGATCACCTTGCGCAGCTGTTCGCGATCGGGCGTGCGCATCAGCTGCTTGCTGATCTGCACCGCCTGCGGCGCCAGCTTCTCGAAACGCAGCGCCATCTCCCGGGCCTTGTCCAGGGTCGCCGCACCATCGGCCAAGGCCTGGTTGGCAATGCCCCACTGCGCAGCCTGTTCACCGCTGAAACCTTCGCCCAGCAGCAACAGTTCGGCGGCCCTGGCCTGTCCGAGCAAGCGCGGCAGGATCAGGCTGGAACCGAACTCGGGGCACAAACCGAGATTGACGAAAGGCATGCGCAACCGGGCATCGCGGCTGACGTACACCAGATCGCAGTGCAGCAGCAGGGTGGTGCCGATCCCCACGGCCGGCCCGGCAACCGCGGCGACCACCGGCTTGCGGCATTCGAACAAGCTGAGCATGAACTGGAAGACCGGGCTGTCGAGACCGGTAGGTGGCTGCTGGAGGAAGTCGGCAATGTCGTTGCCGGCGGTAAAGCAATCGCTGCTGCCGCTGAGCAGTACCGCGCGGACCTCAGGGTCGGCGTCGGCTTGCCGCAACCCTTCGGCCAGCTGGCTGTACATGGCCCGGGTCAGGGCATTTTTCTTGTCCGGGCGATTCAGGCGCAGGGTCAGCAGCCCGCCCTCGCGTTCAAGCAGGATGGTATCGGTCATGGGTGGTCTCGCTCAGGACGGATCAGCGCTCAGCCGCGGGGCAGGAATACGTCGGCCAGCAGTTGATTGCGCGGCAGCCCCGCCAGGTACAAGCGTCGGGCGAAAGCATCGACGCTGTCGGGGTGCCCGCAGAGTAAAGCCTGGGTTTGCCGTGAAACAAGCCGCAGTTGTGCCAAAGCCGCTGGCAGCTCGGTCGCGGTCCACAGCTCGACACTGAGGTTGGCGCGGCTCGCCGCCAGCGCCGCCAGGGGCTTGGCCAGGTAATGCTCGCTGGCGTCATGGGCCAGGTGAATAACGCGGATGTCGCCCTGATGATCCTGGCGCAAAGCCTCGCGCAGGATGCCGAACAACGGCGCCAGCCCGGTGCCCGCCGCCAGCAGCCACAATGGCCGGGTTTGCCAGTCCGGGTCGTAGTGCAGCGCCCCGCCGCGCAGCTCGCCCAGCCGCAACCCATCGCCGGGCTTGAGCTGGCGCGCCGCGTCGCTGAACGCGCCGGGCTGGCGGCAATCGAGGTGGAACTCGAGAAAGCGGTCTTCGCCGGGCAGGCTCGCCAGCGAATACGGCCGCGCCACGCCGGAAGCCGTCCACAGCACCAGGTGCTGGCCGGCCTGATAACGCAGGTTGCGCTCCGGCTGCAAACGCAGGCGCAGCACCGTGGCCGACAGCCAGTCCACACCGACCACCTCGGCCGGCGCGCCATCGCGCAGCGGGTCGTAGGTTTCGACCCGCAGGTCTTCCACCACCTGACACTGACAGGCCAGCCGCCAGCCGCGCTGGCGCTGATCGTCGCTCAAGGCATCGGGCCGGCTGTCGCTGGGCAGGCCCTGGACGCAGTGCACCAGGCAGGCGTGGCAACTGCCGGCGCGGCAGCTGTAAGGCACCGCCACGCCGGCCTGATTCAAGGCATCCAGCAGATTGCTGCCCGCGACCACCGCCCACTGCAGCTCACCGACACGCAGCTCAGGCATCGATATTTTCCCAGGCCGCGGCGCAGCGATTGCGTCCGTCGCGTTTGGCCCGATACAGCGCCTGGTCGGCACGTTGCAGGGCATCGTCCAGGTCGTCGCCCAGCTCCACCAGGGTCATGCCGACGGACAGGCTCAGGCCAGGCACCTCGACCCCGATCAACTGGGCGTCCATAAAGGCCACGCGCAGACGCTCGCAGCAGGAGGTCAGGCGTTCAGGATCGCAATCGGGCAACAACATGACAAACTCCTCGCCGCCGTAGCGGGCCAATACATCGCCATCGCGCAAACAGGCGCTGGCTACGGCGGCGAACGCCTGCAGCACCTGATCGCCCGCGGCATGGCCGTGCACGTCGTTGATCCGCTTGAAGTGATCGAGGTCGATCAGCGCCAGGCCATGCATCTGCTCCAGGCTCATCGCGTGCAGTTCGCGCGACGCCAGCCGCAGGAAATGCCGTCGATTGTACAGGCCGGTCAGTTCGTCGGTGGCAACCAGATCCTCCAGTTGTCGCATCATGCCGCGCAAGGTGTCCTGGTGCGCCTGCAAGGCGAAGCGCCGTTGCCGCATGCGCTGCCGGGAAGTCTGCACATAGCTGGCGTACAGGCACAGCCAGATCAGCACCGCGAACAGCACGCACACCTGCAGGACGGCGAGCATCGGATCGGCCAGCCGGAAGTGGTAGGCGTCCCACAGCGTGATTCCGGCAAAGCCGATGAAAATGCACAGGGCGCACCGCACGAAGGCCCGGCGCGGAAGGTGGAACAGGCCGAACAGCAGCGTCAACAGATAGAACACCAGGAAGGTGCCGCGCGCCGTATCGAGGTGGGCCAGCAGCCAGGTCTGCCAGCCGATGGCCAGGAGTATCTGGATCTCGGTCAGGCTCGGGTCGCGAAAGCGCAGGTTGCGCCCGGAGACAAACAGCCAGAACAGCAGCGCCTGGCTCAGCACCACCAGGCCGGTATCGATCAGTGCCGAATGCACCGGCGCCGAATAGTAGCCACTGAAAATGGCCAGCCAGAGCAGCAGCAACGCCAGTCCATAGGTGCCCGCCGCAAGAACGAAGCGCTTGAGTAAAAGACTCTGGATAGCGTTATGGGTCAATCGTTGACTCACCATGCGAAAGGGGGCTTTAAAGAGTTTCCTACCCTACAGGCCACTTGCCACTTTAGTGGTGTCGCCAAAAAATAACTATCCCATTTTTGTTCCCGCCCAGCGCCATCCGGCCCGGGGCCGCGCCCACCGTCATGCCTGGCGCCATCCCCCGACTGGCGCATCCCCGGCATGCGACTTTGGTTTGACTGCCGGCGCGTGTGCCCGGCTCCGAGGCGCGGTATACTGCCGCGCCTTTTTAGCGTCGCGCCAGTGTGTCCGGCGTGCCTTGAAGGTGCTTGCAACCGACCGATGCACCCAAGCTGCAAGCACCTTATTAAATGTTCCCGTCTTTTAGAGGAGCGCGACTCATGACCGTGATCAAGCAAGACGACCTGATTCAGAGCGTTGCCGACGCCCTGCAATTCATTTCCTACTACCACCCCGTGGACTTCATCCAGGCGATGCACGAAGCCTACCTGCGCGAAGAATCGCCAGCGGCCCGTGACTCCATGGCGCAGATCCTGATCAACTCGCGCATGTGTGCCACCGGCCACCGCCCGATCTGCCAGGACACCGGTATCGTCACCGTATTCGTACGCGTGGGCATGGACGTGCGCTGGGACGGCGCGACCATGAGCCTGGACGACATGATCAACGAAGGCGTGCGTCGCGCTTACAACCTGCCGGAAAACGTCCTGCGGGCCTCGATCCTCGCCGACCCGGCGGGCGCTCGTAAAAACACCAAGGACAACACCCCGGCGGTCATCCACTACTCCATCGTTCCCGGCAACACCGTGGAAGTGGACGTGGCGGCCAAGGGCGGCGGCTCCGAGAACAAGTCGAAAATGGCCATGCTCAACCCGTCCGACTCGATCGTCGACTGGGTGCTGAAGACCGTTCCGACCATGGGCGCCGGCTGGTGCCCGCCGGGCATGCTCGGCATCGGCATCGGCGGCACCGCCGAGAAAGCCGCGGTGATGGCCAAGGAAGTGTTGATGGAGTCCATCGACATCCACGAGCTGAAGGCCCGCGGCCCACAGAACCGTATCGAAGAGATGCGCCTGGAGCTGTTCGAGAAGGTCAATCAGCTGGGCATCGGCGCCCAGGGCCTGGGTGGCCTGACCACCGTGCTCGACGTGAAGATCATGGACTACCCGACCCACGCCGCTTCCCTGCCGGTGTGCATGATCCCGAACTGCGCCGCGACCCGTCACGCGCACTTCGTGCTCGACGGCTCGGGCCCTGCGTCCCTGGAAGCGCCACCTCTGGACGCCTACCCGGAAATCGTCTGGGAAGCCGGTCCGTCGGCCCGTCGCGTCAACCTCGACACCCTGACCCCGGAAGAAGTGCAGAGCTGGAAGCCGGGCGAAACCGTCCTGCTCAACGGCAAGATGCTCACCGGTCGCGACGCCGCCCACAAGCGCATGGTCGAGATGCTGAACAAGGGCGAAACCCTGCCGGTGGACCTCAAGGGTCGCTTCATCTACTACGTCGGCCCGGTCGATCCGGTCGGTGACGAAGTGGTTGGCCCAGCTGGCCCGACCACCGCGACGCGGATGGACAAGTTCACCCGCCAGATCCTCGAGCAGACTGGCCTGCTGGGCATGATCGGCAAGTCCGAGCGCGGCCCGACCGCGATCGAAGCGATCAAGGACAGCAAGGCCGTGTACCTGATGGCCGTCGGCGGCGCTGCCTACCTGGTAGCCCAGGCGATCAAGAAGTCCAAGGTCCTGGCCTTTGCCGAACTGGGCATGGAAGCGATCTACGAGTTCGAAGTCAAAGACATGCCGGTCACTGTCGCGGTCGACAGCAAAGGCGAGTCGGTGCACATCACCGGTCCTGCCATCTGGCAGAAAAAGATCAGTGAAAGCCTGGCGGTAGAAGTGCAGTAAGCGCTGCTTGCTGTTACCCAAGGCGGCGTTGCTCGATGAGCAGCGCCGCCTTTTTCATGCCTGGCCGGGCAAGGACTGTCCACGATCAACGAAGCCTCGGACAGGCGTGTTATCTTTCCTGCCCCCTTTCAGCCTGCCCTTGACTCATGGTCCAGATCTCCCGCCCGCTGCGCTTGACCTTCTATACCCTGGTGATTCTCGCCGGCGCCGTGGTCAGCGCGACCTTCGCCATGCGCCATGCCGAGCGCCAGGCGCTGGAGGACGATGCCGCCCGCGCCAGCGAGCAACTGGCGCTGTATGCCAACTCCCTGCATACCCTGATCGAACGTTACCGCGCCCTGCCCGCCGTGCTGGCGCTGGACCCGGAACTGCGCTCGGCGCTCAAGGGCCCGGTCGGCCCACAGCAGCAGGACGCCCTGAACCGCAAACTGGAACAGATCAACGGCGCCGCCCGCTCCTCGACCCTGGAGCTGCTGGACCACACCGGCCTCGCCGTGGCCGCCAGCAACTGGCGCCTGCCCAGCAGCTATGTCGGGCACAACTACGGTTTTCGCCCCTACTTCAGCCAGACCCGCAGCCAGGGCAGCGGACGCTTCTATGCGGTGGGCGTCACCAGCGGCATTCCCGGTTATTTCCTCTCCAGCGCGGTCAAGGGCGAGCAGGAGCAGTTCCTCGGCGCCATGGTGGTGAAACTGGAATTTCCCGAACTGGAGCGCGAGTGGAGCCAGGGCAGCGACACCCTGCTGGTCAGCGACGCCCGGGGCATCGTGTTCATCGCCAACCAGCCGGGCTGGCGTTATCGCCAGTTGCGCCCGCTGTCGGACAGCGACCGCGCCGAACTCCAGGCCACCCGGCAATACGACAAGCAACGGCTGACGCCGCTCGAACATCGACCGCTGCGACGCTTTGACGACGACAGTACGCTGACCCGGGTCGAGGGCCCGGACGGCAGCGTCGACTACCTGTGGGAATCCCTGCCCCTGGCCACCGAAGGCTGGACCCTGCATTTGCTGCGGCGTCCGCAGATCGCTTTTGAGGACCGCCGCAATGCCGGCCTGGCCGCGGCCGGTGCCTGGCTGACCCTGGTATTCCTGCTGCTGTTCCTCAATCAGCGCTGGCGCCTGGCCAGGCTGCGCCAGCGCAGCCGTGAGGAGCTCGAACGCCTGGTCGAGGAGCGCACCCGCGACCTGCGTACCGCCCAGGACGGCCTGGTGCAATCGGCCAAGCTGGCGGCCCTGGGGCAGATGTCCGCGGCCCTGGCCCATGAAATCAATCAGCCGCTGACCACCCAGCGCATGCAGTTGGCCACCCTGCGCTTGCTGCTCGATCACGGGCGGGTCGACGAGGCCTACCAGGCCCTGAAACCACTGGACGATATGCTGACCCGCATGGCCAGCCTCACCGGCCACCTGAAAACCTTCGCCCGCAAAAGCCCCAGCGGCCTGCGCGAACGCCTGGACCTGGCGGCGGTGGTGGATCAGGCCCTGCAACTGCTGGACACCCGGCTGCGCGACGAACAGGTCGACACACACTTGCAACTGACGCGCCCGGCCTGGGTCCGCGGCGATGCCATACGCCTGGAGCAGGTGCTGATCAACCTGCTGCGCAACGCCCTGGACGCCATGCGCGACAAGCCCCTCAAGCACCTGGAAATCCGCCTCGAAGCCGACCAGCAACTGTGGAGCCTGAGCGTCATCGACAGCGGTGGCGGCATCGCCGAAGAACACCTGCCGAACGTCTTCGATCCATTCTTCACCACCAAGCCGGTGGGCGACGGCCTGGGCCTCGGCCTGGCGGTGTCCTACGCTATCGTCCACGAACTCGGTGGACGCCTGAGCGCCGGCAACCAGGGCCAGGGCGCGATCTTCACCCTGAGCCTGCCCATCGACCTGGAGGCGCATATCCCATGTTGAATTCGGTGATGCTGGTCGACGACGAAGCCAGTATTCGCACCGCCGTCGAACAATGGCTGAGCCTGTCGGGCTTCGAGGTGCAGCTGTTCAGTCGCGCCGAGGACTGCCTGGCCCGGCTGCCCAGGGACTTCCCCGGGGTGATCCTCAGCGACGTGCGCATGCCCGGCATCAGTGGCCTGGAGCTGCTCAAAGAGGTGCAGCAACGCGACGCCGACCTGCCGGTGATCCTGCTGACCGGCCACGGCGACGTGCCGATGGCGGTGGAAGCGATGCGCGACGGCGCCTACGACTTCCTGGAAAAACCCTTCAGCCCGCAGACCCTGCTGAGCAGCCTGCACCGGGCCCTGGACAAACGCGGCCTGGTCCTGGAGAACCGGCGCCTGCACGAACAGGCCGATACCCGGGAGAAAATCGACTCCACCCTGCTCGGCGTGTCCCGCGCCTTGCAGACCCTGCGGCGCCAGGTGGTCGACCTGGCTGCGCTGCCGGTCAACGTATTGATCCGTGGCGAGACCGGCAGCGGCAAGGAACTGGTCGCCCGCTGCCTGCACGACTTCGGGCCGCGCGCCGACAAGCCCTTTGTCGCCCTGAACTGCGCGGCGATCCCCGAGCAACTGTTCGAAGCCGAACTGTTCGGCCATGAAAGCGGCGCCTTTACCGGCGCCCAGGGCAAGCGCATCGGCAAGCTGGAATACGCCGACGGCGGCACCTTGTTCCTCGACGAGATCGAAAGCATGCCGCTGGCCCAGCAGGTCAAGCTGCTGCGGGTGCTGCAGGAACAGAAGCTCGAGCGACTGGGTTCCAACCAAAGCATCGAGGTGGACCTGCGGATCATTGCCGCGACCAAGCCGGACCTGCTGGACGAAGCCCGCGCCGGGCGTTTTCGCGAAGACCTGGCCTACCGCCTGAACGTCGCGCAACTGCGCCTGCCGCCGCTGCGCGAGCGGCGCGAGGACATCCCGCTGCTGTACGAGTATTTCGCCCACGCCGCCGCCGAGCGCCTGGGCCGTAGCGTCGCGCCCCTGGGCGGAGCGCAGTTGAGCCGCCTGCTGAGCCACGACTGGCCGGGCAACGTGCGCGAACTGGCCAACGTCGCCGAACGCCAGGTGCTTGGCCTGGGCGAGCCCGAGCCGGAAACCATCGACTCCGGCCAGTCCCTGGCGGCGCAGCAGGAAGCTTTCGAGGCGCAATGCCTGCGTGCCGCGCTGACCCGGCACAAGGGCGACATCAAGGCGGTGCTCGTTGAGCTGCAACTGCCGCGCCGCACCTTCAATGAAAAGATGCAGCGCCATGGGCTGGCGCGGGAAATGTTTCTCGGGGAGGAGTGATGCCCGAGGAGATGTTTTATCCGGGCCATCCCTATCGCGGGCAAGTCGGATCGCCGCCCGCTCGCTCCTACAGAAGCGACGGGATCCTTGTAGGAGCGAGGCTTGCCCGCGATGACGTCCTCCCAAACGCTGCTCAATCGGCAAGTTTCCGCTCGCACACCCCAGGCAATGAGCGGATTTCCGCTCATTAAAATCTCAAGACCCTTCTAAACCGGGCCTTTCGGCTCCTGGCACAGCTCCTGCTATAGCTCCAGCAGGCTGCGTTTCGGCGCGCTCCACAAAAACAATTAAATGAAGGATCCGTCATGGATAACTCGCAAACCCTGCCTCTTGGGTCGGCAGCTGCGCCTGCCAAAGAAAAGACCACCGCCAGCCGCCTGAAATCGATCTTCAGCGGTTCGGTCGGCAACATGGTCGAGTGGTACGACTGGTACGTCTACGCCGCCTTCTCCCTGTACTTCGCCAAAGTCTTCTTCCCCAAGGGCGACACCACCGCACAACTGCTGAACACCGCCGCGATCTTCGCCGTGGGCTTCCTGATGCGTCCGATCGGCGGCTGGCTGATGGGGCTCTACGCTGACCGCAAGGGCCGCAAGGCCGCGTTGATGGCCTCGGTGCTGCTGATGTGCTTCGGCTCGCTGATCATCGCCCTGACTCCCGGCTACGAGACCATTGGCGTCGGCGCCCCGATCCTGCTGGTCCTGGCGCGCCTGATGCAGGGCCTGTCGGTCGGCGGCGAATATGGCACCTCGGCCACCTACCTCAGCGAGATGGCGACCAAGGAACGTCGGGGCTTCTTCTCCAGCTTCCAGTACGTGACCCTGATCTCCGGCCAGCTCATCGCCCTGGCGGTCCTGATCGTGCTGCAGAACGTGCTGACCACTGAAGAGCTGCAATCCTGGGGCTGGCGCATTCCGTTCGGCATCGGCGCCCTGTGCGCGATCGTCGCGCTGTACCTGCGTCGTGGCATGGAAGAAACCGAGTCCTTCACCAAGAAGAAGGAAAAACCGAAAGAAAGCCTGATGCGCACCCTGATGCGTCATCCGAAAGAGCTGATGACCGTGGTCGGCCTGACCATGGGCGGCACCCTGGCCTTCTACACCTACACCACCTACATGCAGAAATACCTGGTGAACACCGTCGGCATGAGCATTTCCGACTCCACCACCATTTCCGCGGCGACCCTGTTCCTGTTCATGTGCCTGCAACCGGTGGTCGGCGCGCTGTCGGACAAGATCGGCCGCCGTCCGATCCTGATCGCCTTCGGCATCCTCGGTACCCTTTTCACCGTGCCGATCCTCACCACCCTGCACACCGTCCAGAGCTGGTGGGGCGCGTTCTTTCTGATCATGGCGGCGCTGATCATCGTCAGCGGCTATACCTCGATCAACGCGGTGGTCAAGGCCGAGCTGTTCCCGACCGAGATCCGCGCCCTGGGCGTGGGCCTGCCCTACGCGCTGACCGTATCGATCTTCGGTGGCACCGCCGAATACATCGCGCTGTGGTTCAAGAGCGTCGGCATGGAAACCGGTTACTACTGGTATGTCACCGCCTGCATCGCCGTGTCGCTGCTGGTCTACATCACCATGAAAGATACGCGCAAACACTCGCGGATCGAGACTGACTGACCGGCAAAAAAAGCGCGAGGGTGCAAGGCCCTCGCGCTGTGGCGTCATCAGGTAAAGCCTATCGCGGGCAAGCCTCGCTCCTACAGAAGCGGGGCTTGCCCGCGATAGCCGCGACGCAGCCGCTCCACGATCAAGACACGCCCTCCAGCTTCCGTAGCAAGCCCTCCGGCATTCATCGCCAACAGCATTCCCGCCCCTGTCGGGCAAACCGTTGATCGTGATTTTTCGACGGTGCGGACAGGTTAATGACCGGTTAATGCCCAGCCCTCACTCTACCTCCATCGAAATCGGTATCGGCGCCTCAAACGCGGCAGAAGCAGGAAAGAGGCTTTATGCAGCGATTCTTGACGCCATAAACATCTATTAATTCGATATTTTTAAGCATTTATTTGCGCTTTTTAATCAAATTAACTGGCGTAGTATCCATTTCATACCCACTGCACAAAACTCACCGAACCTGGAGTGACCCTCATGAAAAGCAAACTGATCCTCGCCCTGACCCTTTCCGTACTGGCTGCCAATACCTTTGCCGCCGATGGTTACGACCGCACCGGCTCGGCTACTTTCACCTCGGGCAGCTCGGCCAGCGCCAGCCTGGCTTCCGACGGTTTCGATCGCACCGGCACCGCCGCCGCTATCGCGTCCGATGGCTTCGATCACACCGGCACCGCAGGCGCAGTCGCTGCCGACGGCTTCGATCGCACCGGGACTGCCGCCGCCATCGCCTCCGATGGCTTCGACCACACCGGTACCGCAGGCGCAATCGCTGCCGACGGCTTCGATCGCACCGGGACTGCCGCCGCCATCGGCTAACCCTCAGGGATGCCCCGCAGCCCGGCTTCGGCCGGGCTTGGTTGTTTATGGCCCGGGGAAAACCGCACGCCGCAAGGCTGGCATTCACTTTCAATGGCTTGCACTATGGCGGCCTTCCCTCTTTGTCCGCGCAAGAGCCTGCCATGTCCGAAGACATCCATTACTACGAACCCGCCCAGGGCCACGGCCTGCCCCACGATCCGTTCAACGCCATCGTCGGCCCCCGCCCGATCGGCTGGATTTCTTCCCAGGACCAGCAAGGCCGGCTGAACCTGGCGCCCTACAGCTTTTTCAACGCCTTCAATTACATTCCACCGATCATCGGTTTCTCCAGCGTCGGTCGCAAAGACAGCCTGAACAACATCGAGCAGACCGGCGAGTTCGCCTGGAACCTCGCCACCCGCCCGCTCGCCGAGCGGATGAACCAGAGCTGCGCGGCCGTGCCGGCCGAGGTCAATGAGTTCGAACTGGCGGGGCTGACGCCCGTGGCCTCGAAAGTGATTGCGGTGCCGCGGGTAGCCGAAAGCCCGGTGTCCTTCGAGTGCAAGGTCACCCAGATCATTCAACTGCAGCGCGCGGATCAGGAGTTGGTGCCCAGCTGGCTGATCCTCGGCGAAGTGGTCGCCGTGCATATCGCCAAGTGGCTGCTCAAGGACGGAATATACGACACCGCCGCGGCAGAGCCGATTCTGCGCGGCGGCGGGCCGGCGGATTATTTCCAGCTGGGGCCAGAGGCCTTGTTCAAGATGTTCCGCCCGGGGGCGGTCAGGTAGCTTCTCAAACCAACTAGCTGCTCAGATCAGGTAGCGACCCGGATCAGGCCGTTGCCCAGGCCAGTTCGCCGTCTTCGGTCACGTCGATCAACTGCTCAAGCTTCTGCGCGGCAGCCTGGTCGGCGTCATGGGCGGTCTTGAATTTCTGGTCGTCGAGGACCTTGTGAAAACGCGGTGCCCCTGAACCACCCAGGGCCTTGACCGCGATGGCGGCGCTGTAGCCCCCTTCACCTGGAACCACGGCGGAAACCGCTTCGTATGCTGCAAACTCTTTACGTGCCATGTTGCTGGTCCTGGCCAATGGAAAGTCGGCCATTCTAAACCCTCAACTGGCCAGCTGGTGTACCGGTGCCCCGTTCAGTTGCGCGTATTCGCCTTCGGCCTGGGCCGCCGAGACGTCTCTGAAAGTATGGAAATCCAGGCTGTTGACCACCAGGTCCTGGACCAGCTCGGCGAAGATCGCCATGGCCGGCGAACAGAAGTAATCGGTCATCGCCTGCTGGCTGCTCCAGAATCCGGATATCAGCCACAGGTCAGCGTCGCACTGCGAATGCTGCAAGGCGAACTGCAGGCAACCTGTGGCCTGGCGGGATGGTTCGATCAGACTGCTCAAGCGAGCACCCAACTCCGTTGAGCGGCCGGCGCGGGCGCGAACGAATGCCATGTGGCTGACGGGAATATGCGTGGACATGTGCGACCCTCCCAGGGTGGTGTCGAGGCAGCCATGGGACGGGCTGCGACAGGATCCAAGATTAAGCGCCCGACGTAATGCTCGTTAGTCGATTCCTGCCGGCCTATTGCACAATCCTGCGAGTCTTGCCCGGGAACGCCGAATCCTGCCCGGCAAGCGGAAAAAACCCACAACGTTGTTTCAAGCAAGTGACAGCCCGCGCACAGGAGTCGGCTCTACTCACGCGCGCACGCGTGGCAGGATCAGGCAAGATTTACGCAGGAATCGCCTACCCCTGGCGCTTGCACAAATTTAAGCTGTGGCCATTCGCAATCTTCCCGGAGGGGCCTTCATGTCATCGCTCGAAACCCAGCAGCCGCCACTGGATGCGGAGATGGAAAAACAGCGGGCGGAGCTGGCCGGGATCATTGCTCGCAATACCGGCGAAGACGGCAGCTATGCCACGGCGATCCAGTCGCTGTTCGTCTCGCGCCACAGCCACTCCCACGATTTCGCCTCGGTGCTGGCCCAGCCGGCCCTGTGCATCATGGCCCAGGGGCGCAAGGAAGTGCGGCTGGCCGACGAGGAGTTCAACTACGACCCGCTCAACTATCTGGTGGTCTCGGTTTCCATGCCATTGAGCGGGCGCCTGGCCGATGTCTCGCCGCTGGAGCCGGTCCTGGCCCTGCGCCTGGACATCGACCCGGCCGAGATCAGCACGCTGATCGCCGATGCCGGGCCGTTGGGGGTGCCGAACCGTCCTGTCGGCCGCGGCCTGTATGTGGAACGCCTGGACACGCCGATGCTCGACGCCGTGCTGCGCCTGACCCGCCTGCTGGACACGCCCAAAGACATCGCCATGCTCGCGCCGCTGATTCGTCGGGAAATTCTCTACCGGCTGTTGCGCAGCCCACAGGGCCACCGGTTGTATGAGATCGCCATCGCCAATAGCCAGAGCCACCGGGTCAGCCAGGCCATCAAATGGCTGAACGGCAACTACGAGCAACCGCTGCGCATCGACGATCTGGCGCGAGGGGTGAACCTCAGCGTGTCCACCCTGCACCACCGTTTCAAGGCCATGACCGCCATGAGCCCCTTGCAGTATCAGAAGCAACTGCGCCTGCAGGAAGCCCGGCGCCTGATGCTGACTGAAGGGCTGGAGGCGTCCGCCGCCGGTTACCGGGTCGGCTACGAAAGCCCTTCGCAGTTCAGCCGCGAATACAGCCGCCAGTTCGGCGCCCCGCCGCTGCGCGACATGGCGCGCCTGCGCAGCAGCGTCTGATTCCCCTTGTAGGAGCGTGCTTGCTCGCGATAGCCGCAAGGCGGCGCTCTATCTGTCGCACGGCGTCATCCTTGACCCGCATCGCGAGCAAGCTCGCTCCTACAGAAAACCATCTCGCTTCAAAAGGCTGTTACCTCGCGCGTATCACGTGCTTGATCTCCTGGAACGCCTGCAAACCCCAAGGCCCCAGCTCGCGGCCGATGCTGCTCTGCTTGTAGCCGCCCCAGGCGGTCTGCGGGAAGATCACCTGCGGTGCGTTGATCCACACCAGCCCGGCCTGCAAGGCATTGGCGACTCGCTCGGCGTTCTGCACATCGGCGCCGACCACACTGGCCACCAGGCCGAATTCGCTGTCGTTGGCCAGCGCGATGGCCTCGGCCTCGCTGGCGAAACTGCGCACGCAGAGCACCGGGCCAAAGATCTCCTCACGCCACAGCGCACTGTCGAGGGGCACTTCGGTGAAGATCGTCGGCCGCACAAAAAAGCCGCGCGCGCGGTCCGCCGGGCGTTCGCCGCCACACACCAACTTGGCCCCGACACTCAGCCCGCGATCGATATGGCCGAGCACGCGCTGGTATTGCGCCTGGTTGACCAGCGCACCCATCTCCACATCCGGATCGAAAGGGTCCGCCACCCGAATCGCCTCGGCCCGTGCCTTGAGGCGCAGGAGGAATTCGTCCGCCAGTTCGTCGGCCACCAGCACCCGGCTGGTGGCGGAGCACATCTGCCCGGCGTTGAAAAAACCGCCGCCGCAGGCCAGCTCCACCGCTAGTTCGAGATCGGCATCGGCCAGCACCAGCAGCGAAGATTTGCCACCCAGTTCCAGGCTCACGCCCTTGACCGTCTCCGCAGCACGCTGCATGACCTGGACCCCGACCGCATTGCTGCCGGTAAAGGAAATCTTCGCCACCCGCGGATCGGCCGCCAGCGGCGCGCCCACCGCCAGGCCGGTGCCGCAGACCAGGTTGAACACGCCCTTGGGCAAGCCGCTCCCGGCGATGATCGCCGCCAGCTCCAGTTCCGGCAGCGGCGTGACTTCCGAGGGCTTGAGCACCACGCTGCAACCGGCGGCCAGGGCCGGCGCGAGTTTCCAGGCGGTGGTGACCATCGGGAAATTCCACGGCACGATCAGGCCGACCACGCCACAGGGCTCACGCCGCACACGGGCACTGAAATCATCGCTGGGCAGCGGCACATCGCGGTCCTGGGCGGCGTCCAGGCCTTCGGCCAGCCCCGCGTAGTATTCGAAGGTGGCAATCACGTCGTCGACGTCGATGGCCGCTTCGAATTGCGGCTTGCCGTTATTGCTCGACTGCAGGTGCATCAGGTGTTCACGACGCTCGGCGACACCGGCGGCGATCCGCCGCAACACCGCGCCACGCTCGGCGCCGCAGGTCGCAGCCCACTCGGCGAGCCCGGCCTGGGCGGCACTCACCGCCTGCTCGACGCTGTGTGGGTCGCCGCCACCGACCACGGCCAGTGGCTCTTCGGTAGACGGATTGATCACCGGCAACAGCTCGCTGCCGGCATGCCACTGACCGTCGATGTACAGGCCGTTCAACAGGTTTGTCGGGTTCATGCCTGCACCGCCCGCATCCAGCCGGCCTGGTCGATTTCGATCAGGGTCGGGCCCTGGCGATCGCTGGCCGCGCGCAACGCATTACGCAATCCGTCGACGCTGTCGATGGCCTCGGCGGCGCAGCCCAGGGCCTTGGCCACGCCGATGAAGTCCGGCGTGTAGATGTCCACGCCCACCGGCTCGATGTCGCGGTTGACCATGTATTTCTTGATCTCTTCATAGCCCTGGTTATTCCACAGCAGCACGATGATTGGCGTGCGCGCTTCCACCGCGCAGGCCAGTTCCGACAGGGTGAACTGCAGGCCGCCGTCGCCGATCAGGCACGCCACCGGGCCCCGGGCGTTGCGTTCGGAAGCGCCACCGAGCCAGGCGCCGATCGCCGCCGGCAAGGCATAACCCAAGGTGCCGTAGCCGGTCGAGGAGTTGAACCAGCGGCGAGGACGCTCGGGGTTGAAGGTCAGGTTACCGCTGTACACCGGCTGCGTGGAGTCGCCGACGATGACGATCTGCGGCAGCTCCTGCAGGACGGTTTCGAGGAACAGAGTCTGCGCCCGGGTCGGGGCGTCCCACTGCTGCTCCAGTGCGCTACGCAGGGCAGCGGCACGGGCCGCGCCCCAGGCGCTGTCGCGCTCGCTCAGCGGTTGTTTGCCCAGCTCGGCCAGCAAGGCCTCGGTTGCGCTGTGCGCGTCGGCCACCAGCGCCACTTTCGGCGGATAGTTGCGCACGGTCTGGTCAGGGTCGATGTCGATGCGCAGCAGGGTGCCAGGAATCTCGAAACCGCCGGCGAAAGTCACGTCGTAATCGGTTTCGGCCAGCTCGGTGCCGATGGCCAGGACCACGTCGGCATCGGCCACCAGGGCGCGGGTCGCCACCAGCGACTGGGTCGAACCGATCAGCAGCGGGTGCCGCGACGGCAGCATGCCCTTGGCGTTGATGGTCAGGGCCACGGGTGCCTGGAGCCATTCGGCGAGGCGGGTCAGGGACGCGGCGGCATCGATCGCGCCACCGCCGGCGAGGATCAGCGGACGCCTGGCGCCGGCCAGCAACTGGCTCATCCGCGCGATGGCGGCGGGCGCAGCGCCGGCCCGGGCGATGCTCACCGGCTCGCTGTCGAGCAGGTCGTCGGCCTCCTCCACCAGCACGTCGAGGGGGATTTCGATGTGCACCGGGCGCGGGCGGCCGGCCTGGAACAACGCGAAGGCGCGGGCCAGGACACCCGGCAGTTCCGCCGCCGACATCAGGGTATGGGAGAACGCCGCCACGCCGCCCACCAGGGCCCCCTGGTTCGGCAGCTCGTGTAGCTTGCCGCGGCCGCCGCCGAGCTGGCTGCGCGATTGCACGCTGGAGATCACCAGCATCGGAATCGAGTCGGCATAGGCCTGGCCCATGGCGGTGGTGATGTTGGTCATGCCCGGGCCGGTGATGATGAAGCACACCCCCGGCTTGCCGCTGGTGCGGGCATAGCCGTCGGCCATGAAACCGGCGCCCTGCTCGTGGCGCGGCGTGACATGCCGGATGCTCGAACGGGCCAGGCCGCGATACAGCTCGACGGTGTGCACCCCGGGAATGCCGAAGACCTGCTCGACGCCATAACCTTCGAGTAACTTGACCAACACTTCGCCGCACGTCGCCATGTCTTGCCCTTCTTGTTCGCTTGAGACGGTGTGCCTGGCTGGCCGCTGCATGGCCAGGCACGGGGAAGGCGTCATTGGAACGGGCTGCGTGTAGCGGGAACAATGGATAAAAAGTCATACTCGCCATGTCCTCACGTCATGCCTTGGCCCTTTATGAAACGCCTCCCGCCCTTGCCCGCGCTGCACACCTTTCTGATCACCGCGCGCTGCTGCAACTTCACCCACGCGGCCGAGCAGCTGCATATCACCCAGGGTGCGGTGAGCCGGCAGATCGCCGGCCTGGAGAGTCACCTGGGTTATGCCTTGTTCCAGCGCCAGGCCCGCGGCCTGAGCCTGACGGCCGAAGGACGGGAATGGCTGCCACGGGTGGAACAGGTGTTCGGCCTGATCAGCGAGGGGGTGGAACAGGTCGGGGTGAACCGCGACACCCTGCAACTCAAGGCGTCCACCTGTGTGATGCGCTGGTTGTTGCCGCGCCTGATGCAGTGGCAGAAAGAGCGGCCGGACGTGCCTGTGCGGCTGACCACCACCGTGCAGCACGGGGTGGACTTCAGTCGCGAACAATTCGACGCCGCGGTGATTTACGGTGCCCCGCCACCTTCCACCCTCGGTGCCTATCACCTGTTCGACGAACAGCTGACGCCGGTGTGTTCACCTGCACTGCTCGAAGGGGCGATACCACTCAACACCCCGGCCGACCTGCAGCAACACATGCTGCTGCACCCGACCCTGGATACCCATGACTGGAGTACCTGGCTGAAAACCTCGGGGACGGTGCTGAACAACATCGGCAAGGGCCAGCATTTCGAAACCCTGGACCTGGCGATGTCGGTTGCTTCCCAGGGGACGGGGGTAGCTATTGGCGATTGGGCATTGATCGGCGAAGACCTGAGCGCCGGGCGGCTGGTCATGCCATTTGAATTGAAGGTCCGTACGGGGCTGGGCTATTACCTGGTGCACCCCGATCGCTCGGCACCGTCGCCGCAGTTGCGGGCGTTGCTGGACTGGCTGGTGGAACAGGCCCGGGCACGATAGCCCTGTAGCCGCTGGCGCAGCCTGCGATCGAGCGCGTAGCGGTCGTAATCCGGTCAACACGTTGTACCTGCAAAAACGCGGTGTCTGGTTTTACGACTGCTGCGCAGCCGATCGCAGCCTCCGGCAGCGGCTACAGGGTGTCTCAGTAACCGACGGTGAAACGCTGGCGGGAGTGCTTCGGTGTTTCCAGCTCATCGATCATGGCGATGGCGTAGTCGGCGAAGGTGATCCAGCTCTTGCCTTCGGCGCTCACCAGCAGGTGATCCTGGCCCAGGCGGAACTGCCCGCGGCGCTCGCCTTCGACGAACTCCGCCGATGGCGACAGGAAGGTCCAGTCCAGCTCTTGTTCCTGGCGCAGGGTATCGAGGAACACACTGCCGGCACTGGCTTCGGCCTTGTATTCGTCCGGAAAACCGGCGGCATCGATCACCCGGCTGCCGTCGGGCAACAGCAACGAACCGGCACCGCCCACCACCAGCAGGCGTTTGACCCCGGCCTTTTTCACCGGCTCGATCACGGCCTTGGGCGCGATGGTGGAAAAGTGCGCCGCGCTGATCACCGCATCGTGACCGGCGATCGCCGCTTGCAACGCCGCGCCGTCCAGCACGTCGACCGCCTTGCTCACCACACCAGCGCGATTGCCGATTTTCGCCGGGTTACGGGCAATCGCGGTAACGCTGTGACCACGACGCAGGGCTTCTTCCAGCAGTTGGCTACCGGCACGACCGGTGGCCCCAATGATTGCGATCTTGCTCATGACAGTTCTCCAGTTCCGATAAGTGACGCAAAGCCTTACAGGGAATGCCCCCGCGCCAGGCGCGGGGACGGTCGAATCACCACTTCATTTCGCCCTTGGCGACCTTGGCGCTCAGCTCCAGGGAGCTGTCTTCGCCCAGGTCCGGGTAACGCTTTTTCATTGCCGCGATCAGTTCGGCGGAATCCTTGGCCTTGGCGGTTTCTTCATCGAAGGCCTTGATGTAGTCGGCGGTGAAATGCACGGGAGCCAGGGAGCGGGCGCTTTCGCCCAGGTAATGGCCGGGCACCACGGTCTGGGGTTTCAGCGCGGCGATGGTGTCCAGGGTGGTCAGCCAGTCCTTGTGGGATTGCGCGGTCTGGGTATCGGCCATCCACACATGGATGTTTTCCGCGACCACCACGCCACCGACGACCGCCTTGATCGACGGGATCCAGACGAAGGTGCGGTCAGGTTGCTTGCCGTCCAGGCCGATGATGTCCAGCTTCTGCCCTTCCAGGCTCAGGCTGTGGCCCTTGAGCACGCCCGGCACGATGGTCTTGGCCGGTACGTCGGCGCCCATTTTCGGGCCCCAGAATGCGAGCTTGCCGTCGACCGTGGCCTTGATGTGCTCGACGGTCGGCTGCGACGCCACGACCTTGGCCTTGGGGAAGGCCCGGGTGATGGTGTCCAGGCCGAAGTAGTAGTCCGGGTCACCGTGGCTGATGTAGATGGTGGTCAGCTGCTTGCCGCTGGCGCGGATCTTTTCCACCAGCTGCTCGGCCTGGGATTTGCCGAACTGCGCGTCCACCAGGATCGCTTCCTTCTTGCCGCTGACCAGCACCGAGGTCACCGGGAAAATCGCCGCGGCGCCCGGGTTGTACACATCCAGGCTCAGGGCCGGCTCGACGGCGGCGGCATGGGCGGCGAAACCCAGGGTGGCGGTGGCCAGCAGCAGGCGCTTGAGTGAGGTGAATCCGATCATGTGCAGCTCCGATGGTCTGTCGGCCGTAAGTGGCCAGGGGTAGGTGGCGATAGGTAAATGGCGATGGAGATGAAGCTTAGTTGCCGCACTCGTTACAAAAAATGCGATGCTTGGACATAGTTTGTTTCTGAAAGCGGGCAAATCATGGATCGTCTTCAAGCAATGCGCGTCTTCGTCACCGTAGTCGACCTTGGCAGCCAGTCGGCCGCCGCCGACCACCTGGACCTCTCGCGGCCAGTGGTTTCGCGCTATCTGGCGGAGCTGGAGGACTGGGTCGGCGCCCGGCTGATGCACCGCACCACCCGCAAGCTGAGCCTGACCGCGGCGGGCACCGAGATCCTGCCCCGCTGCCGGCAGATGCTCGAATTGTCGACGGACATGCAGGCCGCCGTCAGCGAACCCGACGACGCGCCCCGCGGCTTGCTGCGCATCAGCGTCAGCACCTCGTTCGGCCAGGCCCAGTTGGCGGATGCCATGGCCACCTACGTCAAGCGTTACCCCGGCGTCAGCATCGACCTGCAGATGCTCGACCGCACGGTGAACCTAGTGGACGAGCGCATCGACCTGGCGATCCGCACCAGCAACGACCTGGACCCGAACCTGATCGCCCGGCGCCTGACGGTCTGCCGCTCGGTGATCTGCGCCTCGCCGGCCTACCTGCGCGAGCACCCGGCGCCGCAACGCGTCGAGGAACTCAGCCAGCACAACTGCCTGACCCACTCCTATTTCGGCAAGAGCCTGTGGCATTTCGAGCAGGACGGCGAACAGGTTTCGGTCCCGGTGCAGGGCAATATCAGCGCCAACGAAGCCAGCACCCTGTTGCGCGCGACCATGGCCGGCGCCGGCGTGGCCATGCTGCCCAGCTACCAGGCCGGGGTGCATATCCACAGCGGCGAACTGGTGCGCCTGCTGCCCCACGCAGAGCCCCGGCAAATGAACATGTACGCGGTCTACGCCTCGCGCAAACACATGCCGGCGGCCCTGCGCAGCATGCTGGATTTCCTGGTGCTGCGCTTCCCCGAGGAGCCGGAGTGGGACAAGGGCCTTTAAAGCCCGATAAGACCGCTGAATACCGCATCAACACGCTGCCCGCGACCTGGCCGGCGGCCATGGCTGATCCACATGGCTGATCTATGCTGATAACAGTACCCCCACACGCGCAGGGGTATTCGTTCAGAGGTGTTTGCCATGAACATCAAAACAAGAAGATACCTGGCCATTTTCGTCACCTGCACCGCGACCCTGGCGCTGTATGGAACAGCGGCCTATCGCGTCGAGCAGGCCCGGCAACAGCCACGTGTCTACGCCAGCTGCAACGTCGACCAGTGCATCCCGCACAACGCGACCCTCAACTCCCTGAAATGATGCAGGCGCGCGGCGTCACGGTTCGTGATCGGTCTTCAGCCGGTCACGGAAAGCCTTGGGCGAGATCCCGACTCGGCGGCGGAACAGCCGGGTGAAGTTGGTGGGATCGGAAAACCCCAGGGTGTCGGAAATCTCGTAGATGGTCATGCTGGTGTAGGTCAGCAGGCGCTTGGCCTCCAGCAGCTGACGCTCATGCATGATCTGCAGGGCCGGCTGGCCCGCCAGTTCGCGGCAGGTGCCATTGAGGTGGGAAACGGAAATCCCCAGCTTGTGCGCCAGGTCCTCGACCTTCACATGCTCGCGATAGTGGGCCTCCACCAGTTGGATATAGCCATTGAAATACTCCCGCGCCCGCTGCGGTCGCTGGCTGGCGCTGCGGCGCCGGATCGCCTGGCGGCTGACCCACACCATGATCACGCTGACCAGCGAGTGCATGAGCATTTCCCGCGCCGGCTCACGTCCCTGGTACTCGTTCTGCAACGCGGCAAACAGGCTGTTCAGGTAGTCGCCGTCGGCGCCCGCCGGGTAGCTCTCGGCTACGGCCAGGGCATTCACCGAGTGCCCCAGCTGGGCTTGCAGATGGGCCATCAAGGGCGCCGCCAGGGTCACCACATAACCGTCGATGTCTTCGGAAAAACGAAAGCCGTGCACCGACAGGGCCGGCAGGATCTGCAGCGCCGACTCCCCCAGCAACGTGCGCTGGCCTTCGATCTCAAGCTCGGCCTGGCCGCGATGCACGAACAGTAATTGACAGAGATCGGCATGCCGATGCGGCTTGATTTCCCAATGGTGCTCGCGGCTGCGCTTGGAAATGGTTTCGCAGTGCAGCAGGTCCGGTGTCGGCCAATCCAGGCTTTCCCCATAGAGTTTGAACACCGGAATTGAAGGCAAGGCAGGCTTATTCATAACTGCAATCCAGGCCTCTGGGTGACGGGCGATAATCGCACCGATTGGTGAAATGAACAGGTATCGGCTCAGTTTTCACCTTCAACTGACAGCATCACAAGTGAAAAATGCAGGCACTCGAAACATAAAAATCAGTCAGCGAACCTGTTCGCGTGAAGCTTGCGAGTCATAAAAACAATGAAAACCCTGAAAACTCAAGTCGCCATCATTGGCGCCGGCCCCTCCGGACTGCTGCTCGGCCAACTGCTGCACAAGGCCGGCATCGATACCCTGATTCTCGAACGACAAACCCCGGATTACGTACTCGGGCGCATCCGCGCCGGGGTGCTGGAACAAGGCATGGTCGACCTGCTGCGCCAGGCCGGGGTCAGCCAGCGCATGGACGCCGAAGGCCTGGTGCACGGTGGTTTCGAACTGGCCCTCGACGGCCGCCGGGTGGCCATCGACCTGCACGCCCTCACCAATGGCAAGAGCGTGACGATCTACGGCCAGACCGAAGTCACCCGCGACCTGATGCAAGCCCGCCAGGCCGTCGGCGCCCGGACCCTGTACCAGGCCGACAACGTGCGCCCTCACGACATGCACAGCGACCAGCCCTACCTGACCTTCGATTACCAGGGCGAACCCCATCGCCTGGACTGCGACTACATCGCCGGCTGCGACGGCTTCCACGGGGTCGCCCGGCAGTCGATCCCGGCCGACAAGCTCAAGGTGTTCGAGCGCGTCTATCCGTTCGGCTGGCTCGGCATTCTCGCCGACACCCCGCCGGTCCACGACGAACTGGTCTATGCCCGCCACGAACGCGGCTTTGCCCTGTGCAGCATGCGGTCGACCACCCGCACCCGCTACTACCTGCAAGTACCGGCGGAGGAAAATGTCGCCGACTGGTCCGATCAGCGTTTCTGGGACGAGCTCAAGAAGCGCCTGCCCGAGGAGCTGGCCGAACGCCTGGTGACCGGGCCGTCGATCGAGAAAAGCATCGCGCCGCTGCGCAGCTTCGTGGTCGAGCCGATGCAATACGGGCGGCTGTTCCTGGTCGGCGACGCCGCGCACATAGTGCCGCCCACCGGGGCCAAGGGCCTGAACCTGGCCGCCAGCGATGTCAGCACGCTGTTCAACATCCTGCTCAAGGTCTACCGCGAGCAACGCACCGACCTGCTGCAGAAGTATTCGCAAATCTGCCTGCGGCGGATCTGGAAGGCCGAGCGTTTCTCCTGGTGGATGACCGCGATGCTGCACCGTTTCCCCGACTCCGACGACTTCAGCCAGCGCATCGCCGAGTCGGAGCTGGCGTACTTCGTCGACTCCGAGGCCGGGCGCAAAACCATCGCGGAAAATTACGTCGGCCTTCCTTACGAGGCTATCGAGTAGGAGCCTATCGAGTACACTGGCGAGCATTCCCGCTCGCCTTGCACCCTGCGGGTCAATCACTGCCTGCAGGTTATTTCGTGTCCAATCCCAACCAGCCTGGCCAGCCCCAATTGGCTCTTCGCAGCGTACTGATCGCCCTGATGCTGGCGATCTTCCTCGGCGCCCTGGACCAGACCATAGTCGCGGTCTCCATGCCCGCCATCTCCGCGCAATTCAAGGATGTCAGCCTGCTGGCCTGGGTGATTTCCGGCTACATGGTGGCCATGACCGTGTCGGTGCCGATCTACGGCAAGCTCGGCGACCTCTACGGGCGGCGCAAGCTGATGCTGTTCGGCATGGGTCTGTTCACCCTGGCGTCGCTGTTCTGCGGCATGGCGCAGAACATGGAACAGCTGGTCCTGGCGCGGATCTTCCAGGGCATCGGCGCCGGCGGGATGATTTCGGTCAGCCAGGCGATCATCGGCGACATCGTGCCGCCCCGCGAGCGCGGGCGTTACCAGGGCTATTTCAGCAGCATGTACGCGGCGGCCAGCGTCGCCGGCCCGGTGCTCGGCGGCTACATGACCGAATACCTGTCCTGGCGCTGGGTGTTCCTGATCAACCTGCCCCTGGGCCTGGGCGCCTGGCTGGTGGCCAGACGCAATCTGCGCGGGCTGCCGATTCCGCAGCGCAAACCGATCATCGACTACCTCGGCACGCTGCTGATGATCATCGGCCTGACGGCCCTGCTGCTGGCGATCACCCATTTCGGCCAGGGCCACGCCTGGCGCAGCAGCGAAGTGCTAGGCCTGCTGGCGTGTGCCGTCGTCGCCCTGGTCCTGTTCGCCTGGCATGAACGGCGCACGCAAGAGCCGCTGCTGCCCATGCACCTGTTCGCCAATCGCAACGCCATGTTGTGCTGGTGCACGGTGTTCTTCACCAGCTTCCAGGCCATCTCGCTGACGGTGCTGATGCCGTTGCGCTTTCAGAGCGTCACCGGCGCCGGTGCCGACAGCGCGGCATTGCACCTGCTGCCGCTGGCCATCGGCCTGCCGATGGGCGCCTACTTCGCCGGACGCATGACCTCGGTGACCGGCCGCTACAAGCCGATGATCCTCGGTGGCGCCCTGCTGATGCCACTGACCGTTCTCGGCATGGCCTTCAGCCCGCCCCAGGCGGTGCTGCTGAGCAGTGTGTTCATGTTGTTCAGCGGGATTGCCTCGGGCATGCAGTTCCCGACGTCGCTGGTGGGCAGCCAGAACTCGGTGGAACAACGGGACATCGGGGTCGCCACCAGCACCACCAACCTGTTCCGCTCCCTGGGCGGTGCGGTGGGCGTGGCCTTGATGTCGGCGCTGTTGCTGGCGCTGTTGCAGGATTCCAGCTTCGCCCAGTTGAGCGGCTCGGCGCTGATCGGCGAAGGCCACTCGGGCAATGTGCTGCTCGACGGTCTGAACGCCGCGCCGGGTCCGGAACAGGGCGCCTTGCGGGCTGAGTTGCTGCTGACCTTCAAACACTTGCTGATGGTCAGCGCGGCGGTGTCGTTGCTCGGCTTGGCGGCGGCGCTGGCCATGCCCAACGCGCTGCTGCGCGGGCGCGAAGACAAGGTCAGATAACGGCATCGCCAGTCAGCTCTTCCACAGGCGAGCTGACTGGCGACCGACCTTTACGGGCTGTAGTACCCCACCGCCACCAGGAAGTGCCCGACCTTGCGCAGGTAGGCGTGCTTGTCTTCCACCTTGGCCGTCACCGGGTTCTTCCAGCGGTACTCATACTCGCCCTGCTCCTGGGTGGCCATCAGCGCCAGGATCGGCTCGCCCACCGGTTTGCCGTCCGGGTCCTTGACCTTGCCGAAGTCGGTATTGATCAACCGCAGATTGGTGCCGTGGGCCACGTAGCGCTGGTTGTCCAGATCGACCACGAACACATACAGGTCGTCCTGCAGGAAGCCGCCCTTGAGCGAGTTGATCGCTGTCAGCGTGCCCTTCTCATCCTTGACCAGTTCGGTCGCCGCCTTGTCCAGCAAGGCTTTGGCCTGCTCGGCGGAAGCCCGTGGCAGGTAATAGCCGACCGCCAGGATCCGCTCGCCGACCCGCTGGTAATACACATGCTTGCGCTCGACCTTGCCGTCGGCCCAGTTCTGCCAGCGGTATTCGGCTTGCTGGATGCCATTGCCCTCGGGAATCTTCAGCGCGTCCTTGAAGGCCTTTTGCAGATCCGGCCCAAGCACCTCGGAAACATCGCGGCCGATCAGCGCCGACGACGGCCCGCCACTGGCCAGCATCACCCCCTTGGTGTCGACCACAAACACATAACGGTCCTTGTCGACGAACTCGCCCTGCCGGCTGAACGCGGCGAAGGCCTTGTCACCGTGGTCGTGGTAATAGGCCAGGGCCTTCTCCAGCAGGGCCTTGGCCGCCGTGGCATCGTCCGCTGCCTGGACCTGGCTGGCGCAGAACATCAGCAACCCTCCCAGCACCGTGGCTCTAAGCAATCCCCTCATTGCGCGTCCCTCGTTCTTGTTGGTGTTTCAAGAGCGTAGACGGCTGCGGGATATGGTCGAGTATTCAGCGAAGCAGGGAGGCGAGAAGCAAAACTGCGACCTTCCCACGCCACGCGCGGGAAGGTCGCCAGGGTCAGGGGCGAGTATTGAGCTGCTGTTGCAGGTTCTGGATCTGGCTCTGCAGGGTATTGATGTTGCGAGTGACCTGGCCGCGGAAAGCGTCGAACTCGGCGGTGTTGGTGCCGCCCTGGGCCGCGGCGGGACGATTGTCCTGCTGGCTCTTGAGCACGATGATGTCCTGTTCCAGACGCTCGATGGCGGCGCTCGGGTTGCCCTGTTTCTTCAAGGCCGCGATCTCGGCGTTCAGGCCCTTGAACTGGGCATCGACCTTGCTGGTGTCGGCAGGCGCGCTTTTCAGGGCGGCCAGTTCGCTGCCCAAGGTTTTCACCTGTGCCTGCAACTGGGTATTGGCCGCCTGCTGCTCGGTGGCTTGCGCGGTCATCTGGGCCAGCCGCTTGTCCAGGTCCGTGGCCTGCCCAGCCACGCCTTGCTGCTGCTTGCCCTGGTCCTGCAGGCGGCTTTCCAGCTGCTTGATCTGCAACTTCAAGGCTTCGCTGTCGCTATTGACGCTGGACTGGCTGGCCACCACCTTGCCGGAAATATCCTGCAGGCGCCCCGCCGCTTCTTCGCTGATGCGGGCGAAACTTTCCTGGGTGGCGACCAGTTGCTGCTCCATCAGCGAGATCTGCTGGAAGCTCCACCAGGCCAGTCCGATAAAGGCAAAGAACAAGGCGCCGACCAGCGCCCAGAGCGGCCCGGCATTCGGGGTCTTGACCTTGGTTACCGGCACACTGCGCGAATGCACCGAAGTACGCGCGCGGCCCGCGGCGGTGGTCGGGAAATCATCGTCGAGGGTATCGGCACGCAGGCTTGGAACATCGTCGAAGTCGTCGTTGGCATCGTTACGCATGGGGCAACCTTTCTAAACCGCGGTGATAGCTGAATGCGGCGAGTATAAACCGCTAACCCGCCGCCCTCATCGACCCTGAACCCCGAACGCGGTTCAGTGTTTATTTTCAGCGTATGTCCTGGGCCTTCCACCAGCCGCAGAATTCATCCAGGGCCGTCCACAGGCTGACCTTAGGTTCGTAATCCAGATAATGGCGGGCGCGGCTGATATCCAGGGTGAAGTTCTTGTTCATCACCTGCATGCCCAGGCGCGACAGGGTCGGCTCCGGACGGCCCGGCCAGAGCTTGCAGAAGCCTTCATTGAGGGCCGCCACGCTGTAGGCCAGGCCAAAGGAGCGGTAGCGCGTGACCTGCGGCACGCCCATCTGGCGCATCACGTAGTTCACCACGTCCCACAACGGCACGGGCGCGCCGTTACTGATGTTGTAGGCCTTGCCCAGGGCCGAGCCGCTGGCCAGCAGACTGCTGAGCAGCGCTTCGTTGAGGTTCTGCACACTGGTGAAGTCGACCTTGTTCAGGCCGTTGCCGATGATCGCCAGGCGGCCCTTGCGCTGCATCTTCAACAGGCGCGGGAAAATACTCATGTCGCCAGCACCGGTGACAAAACGCGGGCGCAGCGCCAGCACCTCCAGGCCGAACTCCTGGGCGCCGAACACCTTCTGCTCCGCCAGGTATTTGGTGGCGGCATAAGGGTGCTTGAAGCGCTTGGGCACCTGCTCCTCGGTCAGGCCCAGATGGTCGCGACCGTCGAAATAGATCGACGGCGACGACAGATGCACCAGGCGCCGGACATGGCGCTTGAGGCAGGCTTCGACCACGTTTTCGGTGACCAGCACGTTGCCCTGGTGAAAATCCTGATAACGCCCCCAGAGCCCCACCGCCCCCGCGCAATGCACCACCGCATCGACGTCGCGACACAGGTCGCGCACCAGGTCGGCATCGCTCAAGTCGCCCTGGACGAACTCGGCCCCGCGCCGCACCAGATGCTCCACACCTTCGGCCCGACGCCCGTTGACCCGTACATCCAGGCCCTGCTCAAGGGCAAAACGCGCGAAGCGTCCACCAATGAAGCCGCTTGCGCCGGTGACCAGAATTTTCATGACTTGCTCCGATTGCTTTCGTGTTTCATGCCTGTCGCACACTTGTGTTGCATGGGGTGTTGCAGGGTGTCTTGCCTGATGCCTTGACGCCCGACGTCACGCCAACGGCACCAGCCATTGCGCCGAAGAACGCACCAGGTGCTCGGTGAGCAGGCCCAACAGTTGGCCACCATTGCGCCAATGATGCCAGTACAGCGGCACATCGATCGGCTTATCTGGCAAAAGCTCCACCAACACACCCCGCGCCAACTGGTCGCGCACCTGCAATTCGGGCACCAGCCCCCAGCCCAGGCCGGCCTCGGTCAGGCGGATGAAACCCTCGGACGAGGGACACAGGTGATGCTCGAACCCGCCATCGACCCCCAGCGCCGCCAGGTAGCGGTGCTGCAGGAAATCGTCCGGGCCGAACACCAGGGCTGGCGTGCGGGCCAGGCGCTCGGCTTGCACGCCTTGCGGAAAATGCCGCGCAAGGAACGCCGGGCTGGCCAGGGCACGGTAGCGCATGGCACCCAGCAGCACACTGCGGGCGCCCGCCACCGGCCGCTCGCTGGCGCAGACACAGGCCGCCACTTCGCCGGCGCGCATGCGCTTGAGGCCCACGGTCTGGTCTTCGACGATCAGGTCGAGGAGCAAGTGCTGCTCGGCACAGAAGTCGCCCACCGCCTCGGCCCACCAGGTGGCCAGGCTGTCGGCGTTGAGGGCGATGCGCAGACGCTCCGGCAAACCTTCCTCGTCCAGGGCCGGCACCTGGCTCTGCAGGTCGCGTTCGAGCAGGCGTACCTGCTGCACATGGTTGAGCAGGCGCCGGCCGATTTCCGTCGGCGCCGGTGGAGTGACCCGCACCAGCACCGGCTGGCCGATCCGCGCTTCGAGCAGCTTGATCCGCTGGGAAATCGCCGACTGCGACAACCCCAGCACCTGCGCGGCACGCTCGAATCCGGCCTGTTCGATCACCGCGGCCAGGGCGGACAGCAATTTATAGTCGAACATCAGTTTTCCTAATGAGCGATCAGTAATATTGGTTTTTCTTATACAGCCTGCCACCGGAGAATAGCCAGCATGCTTTCTCGTTCAAGGACCTTTTTCATGGCTGGCGAAACCTCCCTCGATACCCTGCTGCGCAGCATGAGCCCGCAGCTCAACCACGGCGACTACGTGTTCTGCTCCATCGCCGATCGCGCGCTGCTCGAAGGTAGCGACGTACTGGGCAGCTTTCGCGAGCAGGAAGGACTCACGGTGATCCTCGAGCGCCAGCAGGCCGAACGGCTGGGGCTGGGTTTCGATTACGTCGCGGCCTGGATCACCCTGAACGTGCACTCGGCCCTGGAAGCCGTCGGCCTGACCGCCGCGTTCGCCAGCGCCCTGGGCAAGGCCGGGATCAGTTGCAACGTGATCGCCGGCTATTACCACGATCATCTGTTTGTCGGTAAGGCCGATGCCGAGCGCGCCATGGGCGTGCTGCGGCAACTGGCGGCGGGCGAGGAGTAAAGACTATGTGGCAAAGCTACGTTAACGGGCTGCTGGTAGCGGCCGGGCTGATCATGGCGATCGGCAGCCAGAATGCGTTTGTCCTGGCCCAGAGCCTGCGCCGTGAACACCACCTGCCGGTGGCCGTGCTGTGCGTGACCTGCGATGCGTTGCTGGTGGCGGCCGGGGTATTCGGCCTGGCCACGGTGCTGGCGCAGAGCCCGACACTGCTGGCGGTTGCCCGCTGGGGCGGCGCCGCGTTCCTGATCTGGTACGGCAGCCAGGCCCTGCGTCGCGCCTGTTCCAGGCAAAGCCTGCAACAGGGCGAGAACCAGACCGTGCGCTCGCTGCGCGCGGTGCTGCTCAGTGCGCTGGCGGTGACTCTGCTCAACCCCCATGTGTACCTGGACACGGTGTTGCTGATCGGCTCGCTGGGCGCGCAACAGACCGAACCCGGCGCCTATGTGGTCGGCGCGGCCAGTGCTTCGCTGCTGTGGTTTTTCACCCTCGCCCTCGGCGCCGCATGGCTGGCTCCGTGGCTGGCACGGCCGAGCACCTGGCGCATTCTCGACCTGCTGGTGGCGGTGATGATGTTCAGTGTCGCGATCCAGTTGATGACCGCTGGGTGATTTATTCCAAAAGGCTAAGGGGATGCCCTCGCTAAATGACGAGCGCGCCGCCGCCCCGCAAAGCGCAAGACTAGGCGTGAGGAGCGTGGTTTGGTGGTCCAAATGAGCGACGAACAACGACGGATTGCGCTTTGCGGGGCGACGGCCCTTCGGGTTGGCGCTGTGATCGTGCCATGCTGCGTTGCGGGACTTGAAGAGGCAAAAAGCATCCTCTGCGTCCCGCGCCTTGCCTGGCACGATCACAGCGCCAACGCGTTTCGTCATTTAGCGAGGGCATCCCCTTGAACCTCTATCCCACACAGTTGTTGCGTGGTTAAGCCGCACCCCCGGTGCTATGATCCGAACCCTGCGCCGCAAAGAGTACAAACTCCCCGGCGCTTGTCTGGCCGCCCGTGATCGGCCTTGCGCTCACCGCAACTGACCTGATTAGGAGAATCATCATGGCTTTCGAATTGCCGCCGCTGCCTTACGCACACGATGCCCTGCAGCCGCACATTTCCAAGGAAACCCTGGAATACCACCACGACAAGCACCACAACACCTATGTCGTGAACCTGAACAACCTGGTGCCAGGCACCGAGTTCGAAGGCAAGACCCTGGAAGAGATCGTCAAGTCTTCCTCGGGCGGCATCTTCAACAACGCCGCTCAGGTCTGGAACCACACTTTCTACTGGAACTGCCTGGCGCCAAACGCCGGCGGTCAACCAACCGGCGCACTGGCTGAAGCCATCAACGCCGCTTTCGGTTCGTTCGACAAGTTCAAGGAAGAATTCACCAAGACTTCCGTCGGCACCTTCGGTTCCGGTTGGGGCTGGCTGGTGAAAAAGGCTGACGGTTCCCTGGCCCTGGCCAGCACCATCGGCGCCGGCAACCCGCTGACCAGCGGCGACACCCCGCTGCTGACTTGCGACGTCTGGGAACACGCTTACTACATCGACTACCGCAACCTGCGTCCAAAGTACGTCGAAGCGTTCTGGAACCTGGTCAACTGGAAATTCGTGGCCGAGCAGTTCGAAGGCAAGACCTTCGTCGCCTAAGCCCGTTTGCAGTCAAAAAAACCCGGCATTGCCGGGTTTTTTCGTTTTACCGGCAAGGGCCAGGTTTGCCGTGCCAGCCCGGCGGACTAACCTCTCTATTCAGCTAAAAAATCTCCGCCGTCCCTCAAGTTGCAAGGCTTGGCTACCGACATATAACCGATAAGCGCGGATATGCTGGCTCCCGGCATTCCAACCAAGCCTACAGGTGAAATATCCTGGGCCTGATTGTCCCTTTGACTGCCATCACGGGATTGCCAATACTCATGGCAACTTGACGCTACCCGCACGGAACAAGGAATAACCCTTTGAAGCTGGAACTCAAAAACAGCTTGTCGGTGAAGTTGCTCCGGGTTGTGCTGCTGTCGGCACTGATAGTGGGCGTAGTGCTGAGCTGCGCACAAATCGTCTTCGATGCTTATAAGACTCGGCAGGCGGTCGCTAATGATGCCCAGCGTATTCTCGACATGTTTCGCGACCCCTCGACCCAGGCCGTCTACAGCCTGGACCGCGAAATGGGCATGCAAGTCATCGAAGGCCTGTTCCAGGACGATGCTGTGCGCATGGCCTCCATTGGCCATCCCAACGAAACCATGCTCGCGGAAAAAACCCGTGAGTTGCAGAATTCCCCCAGCCGCTGGCTGACCGATCTGATCCTCGGCAAGGAGCGCACCTTCACCACCCAATTGGTGGGTCGCGGGCCCTACAGCGAATACTACGGCGACCTGAGCATCACCCTCGACACGGCCACCTACGGCCAGGGGTTTATCGTCAGCTCGGTGATCATTTTCATTTCCGGCGTACTGCGCGCCCTGGCCATGGGCCTGGTGCTGTACCTGGTTTACCACTGGCTGCTGACCAAGCCGCTGTCGCGGATCATCGAGCACCTGACCACCATCAATCCGGACCGCCCCAGCGAACATCAGATCCCGTTGCTCAAGGGCCACGAGCGAAACGAGCTGGGGATCTGGATCAATACCGCCAACCAGTTGCTGGCATCGATCGAACGCAACACGCACCTGCGCCATGAAGCGGAAAACAGCCTGTTGCGCATGGCCCAGTACGACTTCCTCACCGGCCTGCCCAACCGCCAGCAACTGCAACAGCAACTGGACAAGATCCTGATCGACGCCGGCCGCCTGCAACGCCGGGTCGCGGTGCTCTGTGTCGGCCTCGACGACTTCAAGGGCATCAACGAACAGTTCAGCTACCAGACCGGCGACCAGTTGCTGCTGGCCCTGGCCGATCGCCTGCGGGCCCACAGTGGTCGCCTGGGCGCCCTCGCCCGCCTTGGCGGTGACCAGTTCGCCCTGGTCCAGGCCGATATCGAACAACCCTACGAAGCCGCCGAACTGGCGCAGAGCATTCTCGACGACCTGGAAGCACCGTTTGCCCTCGATCACCAGGAAATCCGCCTGCGCGCCACCATCGGCATCACCCTGTTCCCGGAAGACGGCGACAGCACCGAGAAGCTGCTGCAGAAAGCCGAGCAGACCATGACCCTGGCCAAGAGCCGGTCGCGCAACCGTTATCAGTTCTATATCGCCAGCGTCGACAGCGAGATGCGCCGGCGCCGCGAACTGGAAAAAGACCTGCGCGAAGCCCTGAGCCGCGAGCAGTTCCACCTGGTCTACCAGCCGCAGATCAGCTACCGCGATCATCGTGTGGTCGGGGTCGAGGCGCTGCTGCGCTGGCAGCATCCGGAACACGGCTTCGTCCCGCCGGACCTGTTCATTCCCCTGGCCGAGCAGAACGGCACCATCATCGCCATCGGCGAATGGGTGCTGGACCAGGCCTGCCGCCAACTGCGCGAATGGCATGACCTGGGCTTCAGCGACCTGCGCATGGCGGTCAACCTGTCCACCGTGCAACTGCACCACGCCGAGCTGCCGCGGGTGGTCAACAACCTGCTGCAGATCTATCGCCTGCCGCCGCGCAGCCTGGAGCTGGAAGTCACCGAAACCGGCCTGATGGAAGACATCAGCACCGCCGCCCAGCACCTGTTGAGCCTGCGCCGCTCGGGGGCGCTGATCGCCATCGACGACTTCGGTACCGGCTACTCGTCCCTGAGCTACCTCAAGAGCCTGCCGCTGGACAAGATCAAGATCGACAAGAGCTTCGTCCAGGACCTGCTGGATGACGACGACGATGCGACCATCGTGCGGGCGATCATCCAGCTGGGTAAAAGCCTGGGCATGCAGGTGATCGCCGAGGGCGTGGAAACCGCCGAACAAGAGGCCTACATCATCTCCGAAGGCTGCCACGAAGGTCAGGGTTATCACTACAGCAAACCCCTGCCGGCACGGGAGCTGAGCGCCTACCTGAAACAGGCCCAGCGCAGTAACGCGGCCATCCTCTGAAGACCCGATTGCGCGCATAAGCCTGATCCAGCGCAATCGCTTCCTGAATAGGAAATATTTACAACCACAACCCTTTACACATAATGCAAATCTTTCGCATTATGTCGCAGTTTTGCGCATCCCCCGCGCCACTCCACCCCTCTCTCGAAGCAGGATGTTCGCCATGATTCGTATGCCTCTGGCTACCGCCAGTCTGTTGGCCATCGCTATTTCCCTCGCCGGTTGCGGCGAAGGCAAAGACCAGGCTGCCGCGCCGCAAGCCGCTACCCCAGCCGCCAGCACCGCAGCCCCGGCCACCGCTCCTGCGGCCGGCAAGGTCGATGAAGCGGCGGCCAAGGCGGTCGTCGCGCATTA
The DNA here is from genome assembly GCF_003945765.1 of Pseudomonas chlororaphis subsp. chlororaphis. Taxonomy (NCBI): domain Bacteria; kingdom Pseudomonadati; phylum Pseudomonadota; class Gammaproteobacteria; order Pseudomonadales; family Pseudomonadaceae; genus Pseudomonas; species Pseudomonas chlororaphis. The sequence continues at coordinate 5,400,488 of NZ_CP027712.1, forward strand.
CGCCGACATGGTCTTCGCCGTGTACAGCGATGCCGAATCCACCGCGAAGACCCTGCAGACCGCGATCGACGCCTTCCTCGCCAAGCCCAACGCCGACACCCTGAAAGCCGCCAAGGCTGCCTGGGTCGCGGCTCGCGTGCCTTACCTGCAGAGCGAAGTGTTCCGCTTCGGCAACACCATCGTCGACGACTGGGAAGGCCAGGTGAACTCCTGGCCGCTGGACGAAGGCCTGATCGACTACGTCGACAAGTCCTACGAGCACGCGCTGGGTAACCCGGGCGCCACCGCCAACATCATCGCCAACACTGAAGTCCAGGTCGGCGAAGACAAGGTCGACGTGAAGGACATCACCCCGGAAAAACTCGCCAGCCTCAACGAGCTGGGCGGTTCCGAGGCCAACGTCGCCACCGGCTACCACGCCATCGAATTCCTGCTCTGGGGCCAGGACCTGAACGGCACCGGCCCTGGCGCCGGCAACCGTCCGGCTTCCGACTACCTGGAAGGCGCCGGCGCCACCGGCGGCCACAACGACCGTCGCCGTGCCTACCTGAAAGCCGTGACCCAACTGCTGGTCAACGACCTGGAAGAAATGGTCGGTAACTGGAAGCCGAACGTGGCCGACAACTACCGCGCCACCCTGGAAGCGGAACCGGCTGAAAGCGGCCTGCGCAAAATGCTGTTCGGCATGGGCAGCCTGTCCCTGGGCGAACTGGCGGGCGAGCGCATGAAGGTGTCCCTGGAAGCCAACTCCCCTGAAGACGAACAGGACTGCTTCAGCGACAACACCCACAATTCGCACTTCTACGATGCCAAGGGCATCCGCAACGTGTACCTGGGCGAATACACCCGCGTCGACGGCACCAAGCTGACCGGCGCCAGCCTGTCGTCGCTGGTGGCGAAAATCGACCCGGCCGCCGACACCGCATTGAAGGCCGACCTGGCCGCCACCGAAGCCAAGATCCAGGTCATGGTCGATCACGCCAACAAGGGTGAGCACTACGATCAGTTGATCGCCGCCGGCAACGACGCGGGCAACCAGATCGTGCGTGACGCCATCGCCGCGCTGGTCAAGCAGACCGGTTCGATCGAACAGGCCGCGGGCAAGCTGGGCATCAGCGACCTGAACCCGGACAACGCCGATCACGAGTTCTGATCACTGTTGCGGGAATGAAAAGGCGCCCTTCGGGTCGCCTTTTTTGTGCCTGTCTATGACGCGGCCCCTGTAGCCGCTGCCGCAGGCTGCGATAAGGCCGCAGGCCTTCAGCGATCTTGAAACCCTGCGCCCCCTTCGGTGGCGATCGCAGCCTGCGGCAGCGGCTACAGGACCAGACCAGAGCCGGGGGACAGGGACAGGCAGGCTTCGCTTGCGTTGTCCCACGTCAAGCGGAACGATAATTCCTCTTATTCAAACTCCCCTGCCCTGTTAGACTTTGCGCCCTTGTTTTGCTCGTCCTGCAGGATATCCGATGCCCCCGTCGCTGCTTCGCTGGTCTGCGCTGTTCATGGCCTTGAGCCTGAGTGCCTGCGATGACGCCCCGCGTTTTACCCAGGCCGAGCCGGGCGAAGCGCGTTCCGGCGGTGAGGCGACCGTGCGCAAGAGCGACCAGAACGCCTTTTCCATGCCGTCGGCCAACCTGTCGCCGACCCGGCGCCTGGACTTCAGCGTCGGCAACAGTTTCTTCCGCAGCCCCTGGGTGATCGCTCCCTCGACCACCACCGCCCGCGATGGCCTGGGCCCGCTGTTCAACACCAACGGCTGCCAGAACTGCCATATCAAGGACGGCCGCGGCCACCCGCCGACGCCCGACTCGGATAACGCCGTGTCGATGCTGGTGCGCCTGTCGATCCCCAATGAGCCGACCTACGCCAAGGTCATCGAGCAGCTGGGCATAGTGCCCGAACCGGTGTACGGCGGGCAGTTCCAGGACATGGCGGTGCCTGGCGTCGCCCCGGAAGGCAAGGTGCGGGTCGAGTACGAGCCGCTGACCGTGCGCTTCAAGGACGGCAGCGAAGTCGAACTGCGCAAGCCGAAGCTGCAGATCACTCAGCTCGGTTATGGCCCGATGCATCCCGACACCCGCTTCTCGGCCCGCGTGGCGCCGCCGATGATCGGCCTGGGCCTGCTCGAAGCCATCCCCGAGGCGGCGATCCTGGCCAATGCCCAAGCGCAAGCCAAGGCTGGCAATGGCATTGCCGGACGGCCGAACCGGGTCTGGGACGATGCCCAGCAAAAGACCGTACTCGGGCGTTTTGGCTGGAAAGCCGGACAACCCAACCTCAATCAACAAAATGTTCACGCGTTCTCTGGTGATATGGGCCTGACCACCAGCCTGAGACCCTTCGATGACTGCACCGACGCCCAGACCGCCTGCAAGCAAGCCCCCAATGGCAACGGGCCGGATGGCGAACCGGAAGTCAGCGACAACATCCTGCGCCTGGTGCTGTTCTACAGCCGCAACCTCGGGGTGCCGGCGCGCCGCGAGGTTGGTTCGCCACAAGTGCTGGCCGGCAAGAACCTGTTCTACCAGGCCGGCTGCCAGTCCTGCCATACCCCCCGGTTCACCACCGCCGCCGACGCCGCGGAACCCGAGCTGGCCAATCAAGTGATCCGCCCCTACAGCGACCTGCTGCTGCATGACATGGGCGAAGGCCTAGCCGACCACCGCAGCGAATTCCAGGCCGGCGGCCGCGACTGGCGCACGCCGCCGTTGTGGGGGATCGGCCTGACGGAAACGGTCAGCGGCCACACCCAGTTCCTGCATGACGGTCGCGCCCGCAACCTGCTCGAAGCCGTGCTCTGGCACGGCGGCGAGGCCCAGGCGGCGCAGCGACAGGTTTTATCCTTCAATGCCGAACAGCGCGCTGCGTTGCTGGCATTCCTGAATTCTCTTTAACGCCTTCTTACAAGAAACGGGAGCCCGAACATGTTCCGTCCCAAGCTGTTGTTCACCAGCCTTGCCGCGCTCGCCCTGGGTGCCTGCTCACCGCAGGACCCACAAGCCGTGACCTCGGCGGCCATCGCCAAACAGGTGATCCTGCCGACCTACAGCCGTTGGGTCGAAGCCGACCGCCAGCTGGCGATCAGCGCCCTGGCCTTCTGTGAAGGCAAGCAAAGCCTGGACACCGCCCGTGCCGACTTCCTGCACGCGCAGAAAGCCTGGGCGGAACTGCAACCCTTGCTGATCGGGCCGCTGGCCGAGGGCAACCGCTCCTGGCAAGTGCAGTTCTGGCCGGACAAGAAGAACCTGGTCGGCCGTCAGGTCGAACAGCTGGTCAGCGCCACGCCGCAGATCGACGCCGCCGCCCTGGCCAAGTCCAGCGTCGTGGTGCAAGGCCTCTCCGCCTACGAATACATCCTGTTCGACAGCAAGATCGACATGGCCAACAGCGAGCAGAAAGCCCGCTACTGCCCGCTGCTGAGCGCCATTGGCGAACGCCAGAAGCAGCTCGCCGAAGAGATCCTGTCGCGCTGGAACACCAGCGACGGCATGCTCGCGCAGATGAGCAAGTTCCCCAACCAACGCTACGCCGACTCCCATGAGGCCATCGCCGACCTGCTGCGGGTCCAGGTCACCGCGCTGGACACCCTGAAGAAGAAGCTCGGCACGCCGATGGGCCGTCAGAGCAAGGGCATTCCACAGCCGTTCCAGGCCGACGCCTGGCGCAGCCAGTCGTCCATGCAGAGCCTGGAAGCCAGCCTCGCCGCGGCCCAGACCGTCTGGGCCGGGGTCGACAACAAGGGCCTGCGCGGCCTGTTGCCGGCCGAGCAGAAGCCGCTGGCCGACAAGATCGACGCCGCCTACACCGCCTCGCTGAAGCTGTTCGCCAGCACCCAGCGTTCGCTGACCGAGCTGCTGGCCGACGACGCCGGCCGCCAGCAACTGAACGATATCTACGACAGCCTCAACGTCGTCCACCGCCTGCACGAAGGCGAACTGGCCAAGGCACTGGGCATCCAACTGGGCTTCAACGCCAACGACGGTGACTGATCATGCTGCGACGTCAGGCTTTGGCACTCGGCAGCCTGCTGCTGAGCGCCGTCACGCTGGGTGGCTGGACGCTGTTCAAGCACAAGGACCAAGGCCCGCTGCTGCTCTCGGCGCGCGATGACGGCGACGGCAAGCACTACGCCGTCGGCTATCGCCTGGACGGCACGCAAGTGTTCGCCACCCGGGTCGGTCAACGCTGCCATGACATCGTCAACCACCCGACGCTGCCGATCGCCCTGTTCGTCGCCCGTCGCCCGGGCACCGAAAGCTACCTGATCGACCTGCGCGACGGCACACTCCTGCAAACCCTGGCCTCGCAGCCGAACCGGCACTTCTATGGCCACGCGGTGATCCACAAGAGCGGCGACTGGCTGTACGCCACCGAGAACGACACAAGCGATCCGGGTCGTGGCCTGCTCGGGGTGTACCGGTTCGAGGGCGAACGCCTGGTGCACAGCGGCGAGATCCCGACCCACGGCATCGGCCCGCACCAGGTGTCGTGGATGCCGGACGGCGAGACCCTGGTGGTGGCCAACGGCGGGATTCGCACCGAGGCGGAAAGTCGCGTCGAGATGAACCTCGACGCCATGGAGCCGAGCCTGGTGCTGATGCAGCGCGACGGTAACCTGCTGAGCAAGGAAACCCTGGCCCAGCAGATGAACAGCGTGCGTCACATGGGCATCGCCGGCGACGGCACCATCGTCACCGGCCAGCAGTTCATGGGCGACGTCCATGAGTCGTCGCAACTGCTGGCGATCAAGCGCCCGGGGCAGCCATTCCAGGCCTTCCCGGTGGCCGAGCACCAGTTGCAGGCGATGGGGCATTACACCGCCAGCGTCGCGGTGCACAGCGAACTGCGCCTGGTGGCCCTCACCGCCCCGCGCGGCAACCGCTTTTTCATCTGGGACCTGGACAGCGCCGAAGTGCGCCTGGACGCGCCCTTGCCGGACTGTGCCGGGGTCGGTGCGGTGGAGGATGGTTTTGTCGTGACCTCGGGCCAGGGGCGCTGCCGCTTCTACGACTGTCGCCAGAAACAACTGGTGGCAAAACCCCTGGATTTGCCGGCAGGGCTCTGGGACAACCATTTGCACCTGGTCTAGTTTTTCGCCGCCGCGCAGGATTGGAAAACAGGACTCTGGATGACCGGATTGTCATCTGGAAGCCCCCGAAAAGTCGGAGTAATGTCTTCGGCAATCAGCTTGGTTTTCCCAGCTTCGTTTTCCAAGGAACCGGAATATGCTGCGTCGCCGCATGTTTATCATGTTGGGTGTCGTCCTGCTGATCGTGCTGTTGCTGGCAGGCTACAAGGCCTTCTCCATCTATCAGCAGGTCAAGCTCTTCTCGGTGCCCAAGCCGCCGATCAGCGTGGCCGTGGCCACGGCTCGCGAACAACCGTGGCAAACCCGCCTGCCCACGGTCGGTACCCTCAAGGCCCTGCAGGGAGTCAACCTCAGCCTGGAAGTGGCCGGGACCGTCAAGGAGCTGCAGTTCGAGTCCGGGCAGAAGGTCAGCGCCGGGCAGCCCTTGCTGCAACTCGACAGCGACGTGGAAAGCGCCCTGCTGGAAACCGCCAGGGCCGACCTGGGCCTGTCCCAGCTTGATTATGGCCGCGGCAGCCAGCTGGTGGGCAGCCAGGCGATTTCCCGCGGCGAATACGATCGCTTGTCGGCACTGCTGCAAAAGAACAAGGCCACGGTCAATCAACTCAAGGCTTCGTTGGCGAAAAAACGCCTGCTCGCGCCCTTCAGCGGCACCATCGGCATTCGCCATGTGGATGTCGGCGACTACCTCGCCAGCGGCACGGTGATCGCCACCCTGCAAGACCTCAGCAGCCTGTACGTGGACTTCTTCGTCCCGGAACAGGCCGTGCCGAAAATCGCCCTGGGCCAATCGGTCAGCGTGATGGTCTCCGCCTATCCGGAGGAGCAGTTCAGCGCCACCATCAGCGCCATCAACCCCAAGGTCGAAGACACCACGCGCAACGTGCAGGTGCGCGCCACCCTGGCCAACCCCGACGGCAAGCTGCTGCCGGGCATGTTCACCAACCTGCAGGTGCTGCTGCCCGATCCGCAGCCCCGGGTGGTGGTACCGGAGAGCGCCATCACCTACACCCTGTACGGTAACTCGCTGTACGTGGTGGCCGAGAAAAAGGCCGCCGATGGCAGCCCGGAGAAAGACGACAAGGGCCAGCCGGTGCTGATCGCCGAGCGGCGCTTCATCGAAACCGGCGAACGGCGCAACGGCCTGGTGCTGATCAACAAGGGCGTGAGCAACGGCGAACAGGTAGTGAGCGCCGGGCAAATCAAGCTGGACCATGGCGCCCACATCGCCATCACCCCGGACAAGATGCTACCCCCCGAACAGAGCGGCCAGCCACGCGCGAACTGATCAAGGAATCCTCATGGCTTTTACAGATCCGTTCATCCGTCGTCCGGTCCTGGCCACCGTGGTCAGCCTGCTGATCGTGCTGCTGGGCTTCCAGGCCTGGAGCAAACTGCCGCTGCGCCAGTACCCACAGATGGAAAACGCCCTGATCACGGTCACCACCGCCTACCCCGGGGCCAACGCCGAGACCATCCAGGGCTATATCACCCAACCGATGCAGCAGAGCCTGGCCAGTGCCGAGGGCATCGACTACATGACCTCGGTCAGTCGCCAGAACTTCTCGGTAATCTCGGTCTACGCCCGCATCGGCGCCAACAGCGACCGCCTGTTCACCGAGCTGCTGGCCAAGGCCAACGAGGTGAAGAACAAGCTGCCCCAGGACGCCGAGGACCCGGTGCTGAGCAAGGAAGCCGCCGACGCCTCGGCGCTGATGTACATCAGCTTCTTCAGCCAGGAGTTGAACAACCCGCAGATCACCGACTACCTGTCGCGGGTGATCCAGCCGAAGCTGGCGACCCTGCCGGGCATGGCCGAGGCCGAGATCCTCGGCAACCAGGTGTTCGCCATGCGCCTGTGGCTGGACCCGGTCAAGCTCGCCGGCTACGGCCTGAGCGCCGGCGACGTGACCAGCGCGGTACGCCGCTACAACTTCCTGTCCGCGGCCGGTGAGATCAAGGGCGAGTACGTGGTCACCAGCATCAACGCCAGCACCGAACTGAAATCCGCCGAAGCCTTCGCCGCCATTCCCCTGCGGACCGAGGGCGACAGCCGGGTGCTGCTCAGCGACGTGGCACGGGTCGAGATGGGCGCGGAGAACTATAACGCCATCAGCTCCTTTGGTGGCATCCCCTCGGTCTATATCGGCATCAAGGCGACCCCCAACGCCAACCCGCTGGACGTGATCAAGGAAGTGCGCAAGATCATGCCGGAGCTGGAGGCCCAGCTGCCGCCCAACCTCAAGTCGGAGATCGCCTACGACGCCACGCTGTTCATCCAGGCCTCGATCAACGAGGTGGTGAAGACCCTGTTCGAAGCCGTGCTGATTGTGATCGTGGTGGTGTTCCTGTTCCTCGGCGCACTGCGTTCGGTGGTGATCCCGGTGGTCACCATTCCGCTGTCGATGATCGGCGTGATGTTTTTCATGCAGTTGATGGGCTACTCGATCAACCTGCTGACCCTGCTGGCGATGGTGCTGGCCATCGGCCTGGTGGTGGACGATGCGATCGTGGTGGTGGAAAACATCCACCGCCATATCGAGGAAGGCAAGACGCCGCTGGACGCGGCCCTCGAAGGCGCCCGGGAAATCGCCATGCCGGTGGTGTCGATGACCATCACCCTGGCGGCGGTCTACGCCCCCATCGGCTTCCTGCAGGGGCTCACCGGGGCGCTGTTCAAAGAGTTCGCCCTGACCCTGGCCGGCGCGGTGGTGATTTCCGGCATCGTCGCCCTGACCCTGTCGCCGATGATGTGCGCCCTGCTGCTGCGCCACGATGAAAACCCCAGCGGCCTGGCCCACCGCCTCGACCTGATTTTCGAAAGCCTCAAGCGCCGCTACCAGAGCCTGCTGCATGGCACCCTCAACACTCGGCCGGTGGTCCTGGTGTTCGCCCTGATCGTGCTGTGCCTGATCCCGGCCCTGCTCACCTTCACCAAGTCGGAACTGGCCCCGGACGAGGACCAGGGCATCATTTTCATGATGGCCACCGCGCCCCAGCCGGCCAACCTGGATTACCTCAACGCCTACACCGACGAGTTCCTGGAGATCTTCAAGACGTTCCCCGAGTACTACTCCTCGTTCCAGATCAACGGCTTCAACGGCGTGCAATCGGGTATCGGCGGCTTCCTGCTCAAACCCTGGAACGAGCGCAAGCGCACGCAGATGCAGATCCTGCCCGAAGTCCAGGCCCGGCTCGCGGGCATCGCCGGGCTGCAGGTCTTCGGTTTCAACCTGCCGTCCCTGCCGGGCACCGGCGAAGGGCTGCCGTTCGCCTTCATCATCAATAGCCCCAACGATTACGAGTCGCTGCTGGAACTGTCCGACCGGGTAAAGAAACGCGCCATGGAATCGGGCAAGTTCGCCTTTGTCGATATCGATCTGGCCTTCGACAAGCCGGAAGTGGTGGTCGACATCGACCGCGCCAAGGCGGCGCAGATGGGGGTGTCGATGCTGGACCTGGGCGGGACCCTGGCCACCTTGCTCGGCGAGGCGGAAATCAACCGCTTCACCATCGAGGGACGCAGCTACAAGGTCATCGCTCAGGTCGAACGGCCTTATCGCGACACCCCCGAATGGCTGAACAACTACTACGTGAAAAACGCCAAGGGCGAGGCGCTGCCGCTGTCGACCCTGATCAGCGTCCACGATCGGGCCCGCCCGCGACAGCTCAACCAGTTCCAGCAACTCAACGCCGCGACCATTTCCGGATTCCCGGTCGTGAGCATGGGTGAAGCGATCGATACCGTGCGCCAGATCGCCGAGGAAGAAGCCCCGCCGGGCTATGCCTTCGACTATGCCGGGGCCTCACGACAGTTCGTCCAGGAAGGCAGCGCGCTGTGGGTGACCTTTGGCCTGGCGCTGGCGATCATTTTCCTGGTGCTGGCGGCGCAGTTCGAGAGTTTCCGCGATCCGGTGGTGATCCTGGTGACGGTGCCGCTGTCGATCTGCGGGGCCTTGATCCCACTGTTTCTCGGCTGGTCGAGCATGAACATCTATACCCAGGTCGGGCTGGTGACCCTGATCGGCCTGATCAGCAAGCACGGGATCCTGATCGTCGAGTTCGCCAACCAGCTGCGCAAGGACCAGGGACTGACGCCGCGCGAGGCCGTGGAAGCCGCCGCGGCCATTCGCCTGCGGCCGGTCTTGATGACCACCGCGGCGATGGTCTTCGGCATGGTGCCGCTGATCCTGGCCACCGGTGCCGGCGCGGTCAGCCGGTTCGACATCGGCACGGTGATCGCCACGGGAATGTCGATCGGCACCTTGTTCACCCTGTTCGTGCTGCCCTGCATCTACACCCTGCTGGCCAGGCCGGACAAGTGAAGGACGCGCAATAAAAAAGGCCTCGCGATGCGAGGCCTTTTTATCGGGCTTGATGGTCTTCAACTCTGTGGCCTCATTCCCTGAGTCAGGCCGAACATGAACAACAACAGGTCACGATCGGGCTGGGCTCCCTGGGTCGTTTTGACGACCCGTGGCAACGGGCAATGCGCATCACCCTGCGCCGTGCTGAGGACTTCCATGCGTGGCTGCTCCCAGGCAGCCACCGCCAAGGATGCAACTGCCAAGGCTCCTACTAAAAACAAACCTCGTGCAATTTCGAGCTTCATCACTATAAGCCTTTGATAGCGCTGCCAAACGCCGTCCTATAAAAATAGTAGAGTTTGTCCCAGTCCGTGGTGTTCCACGACGAGTGGCGCCGCAATTGTTTGATGTCATGGGCCGCAGCCCGTTTAGCGGTCAGGCGCTGGCGGCATTTCTCGAAATCCAGCAGCGCGATATCCACTTTCGCCGCTTCGCCCTCACCCATGACCCGCACGAACACATGCTTGCTATACAGGCAGCCATGCTGCCAGCGGCCCCGATGCATGCGCGCCAGCGTGGCCGCCAGTTCCTTGAGCACACGCTCGTGCAGGGCCTCGCCGTGGCGCTCACGCTCGCCAGCGGCGTACCAGTGGTCGATTTCCACGAAGCCGTCCAGCGCCTCGGTCACCAGCAAGGCACGCCACTGGCCCTGGGAATCACGCTGCGCACCGCAGAACACCAGGTGCGGCACCGCCACGTTGAGCTGGCTCAGGCCCTTGAGCGCATCCTGCTCGCGCAGCACCGTGGGGCGGCCGAAGGGGTACAACCAGCTGCGATAGATATGGCCGATCTGGCGCTTGGCATACAGCACACGCCCGTCAGTGCCCGGAAGACGTTGAACGCCACTTTCCCCGCCGCGACGTTGATTGGGCTCTTCGACCCACTCCCCCTGTTGACTCCAGAAGTAGTCGAAACGGTCTGCAGCAGCGACTTCCATTCCCGGTGCACATTCAACGGCCATCCTGTTACCTCTTGCGTAATACGTAGACTCGCCACATGGCGTAGAGCGGAAAAAAGTCCAGATGATCCTGAACGCGAAACCCGGCCTGCTTGAATTCTTCTTCAACCGTGGCAGCCGGTAACACAAAACGGTTCTGGTAACCTTCCTGCCCGGATTCCTCCTTGCGCCGCACTTCCATGCGCTTGCGTTTCCAGGCCTTGAAATTGCCGTCGACCCACAGTGAAACGATCACGCTGTCCCGGGTAACCCGCTGGAACTCCCGGAGCAGAGCCAGGCGATGAGACGACTCGCCAATGTGGTGCAGCAGGCGCATGCAGAAAATGCTGTCGACGGCGTTATCCGGCAAGTCGATGTCGAAGGCAGACGTCTGCAAGGGTTGTACCCGTTTCACCACGTCGGCCGGTTGCGCCACCGTGGCGATCTTCAACATCGCCGCGGAATTGTCCGCACCGATGATCACGCGGTTGGGTTTCTCCGCCAGCAACGGCCAGAAACGCCCGGCACCACAGGGCAGGTCAAGCACCAGCCCCGGCTCTCCGGCCATGGCCAGCGCCGCACGCGCCAACTGCTCGTCGCGCTTGTGGGACAGACGGCGAGCGACGCCATCCTGATGTTTGAGCAGATACTCCTGAGCGTGCTGTTCGTCGTACTTCTCGGAAAATTCCAGCTTGATCGGGGTCGCCATCACACAGTCTCCTGAATCTGATGGCCCCACCTTAGGCAGCGGCTTGTCAGTGTCAGGTCATGTCTTTGTGAAAACTTCGTCCGGTCCAGAGTGGAAATATTTCAGAGTTTTACAGGCTCCCATAAGTGGCCTGGGGCCATCAACCGGGGAAATTCCCGTGATGACCCGCGCAGTAGTCATGGAGACCCATCATGCCGTGCGGCGGTTCAATTCGACATGAAACCGGCAGCCGTTGGGCTCCATGGTGCTGAGGCTGACGCTCCAGCCCTGGTCCTCGCAGATCCGCTGCACCAGCGACAGGCCCAGGCCCAGGCCCTCGCCGCGCTTCTCGTTGCCACGCACGAAGGGCTCGAACATCGCCTCGCGTTTCTCCTCGGGAATGCCCACACCGCTGTCCTCGACCACAAAGCCGCTCGGCTCAAGGCTCAAGCGAATGAAGCCGTGCTCGGTGTAATGCAAGGCATTGCGCAGCAGGTTGCCCATCACCGCGTGCAAAAAGGTGGCGTTATAGCGGGTGTCCAGCGGCTGGCCGGCGTCGAAGATCAGCTCCAGGCCCTTTTGCCGGATCGGTCCGCCCCACAGGCCCATCAGGTCTTCGGCCACCTGGCTCAAGGTCGCCTGGGGCGACATGCCGCCGTCTTCGCGCTGGGCACGGGCCAGCATCAGGAAGGTCTGGACCAGCTCGCGCATTTCGCCGCACGCTCGGGCGATGCGCTCGACCTGGGCCCGACCACGCTGATCGATCGCCGGGTTTTCCAGCAACAGCTCGCAGGAACTGGCCAGCACCATCAGCGGCGTACGCAGTTCGTGGCTGACATCGCTGGTGAACAGGCGCTCGCGGTTCAGGGCCTGGCGCAAGCGCCCCAGGGTGGCATCGAAGGCCACTGCCAGCTCCCCCACTTCGTCGGCCGCGTAGTCCGGTGCCAATGGCGGCGCCAGCCCCAGCAACTGGTCGCGATGGCGCACCTGCCGCGCCAGCCTTACCACCGGCGCCATGACCCGACGCGCCAGCACCCAGCCGAGGAACACCGCCAAGGCCAGGCTCAGCACGAAGCCCACCAGCACCACCGCGAAGAGCACCCGTTCGCGCTCTTCGAAATCGCTCTGGTCCTGCAGCAGCACATAGCGTCGACCGTCGACCACTTCGACCATGGCGTGATACGACAGCTGTTCGCGGAAGACCTCATGAAAGCCCGGATCCAGATGCCGCAGATCCTTGGGCAGCTCGAAATCGCCGCGCCCTCCGCTGAAATAAAACAGCTGGTCCGGCTCGGGACGGTGGCTCCAGTCGGAAACGTTGTCCATCAACAGCAGACGCTGAAGGTCACCCCCCAGGCCCGCGGAAATCAGCTTCTCTTCCACCAGGTGCACCGTCGCCACGATACCCAGGGCGAAGGCTCCAGCGACCAGCGCGCTCATCAGCGCAAAGGCGATGATGATCCGCTGGGAAAGGCTTTGCTTAAACTCCATCACGACCCTCGGCCAGGCGGTAACCGACACCGTGCACGGTATGCAGCAACGGTTTGCCGAACGGCTTGTCGATCACCTGGCGCAATTGGTGGACATGGCTGCGCAGGCTGTCGCTGTCCGGGCAGTCGTCGCCCCACAGCGCCTCTTCGAGAATTTCCCGGCGCAGCACATGGGGGCTCTTCTGCATCAGCACCGCCAGCAACTTGAGCCCCACCGGGTTGAGCTTGAGCAGGCGCCCTTCGCGGGTGACCTCCAGGGTGTCGAGGTCATAACTCAGGTCGCCGACCTGCAGGGCCCGGCGCCCGCCGCCCTGGGTCCGGCGCATGACCGCCTCGACCCGCGCGGCCAGCTCGGACAAGGCGAAGGGCTTGACCAGGTAATCGTCGGCCCCGGACTTGAAGCCCTGCAGGCGATCGTCCAGTTGATCACGGGCGGTGAGCATGATCACCGGCGTATCGCGGCGGGCATCTTCGCGCAGGCGCTTGCACAGGGTGTAACCGTCGATACCCGGCAGCATGATGTCGAGCACGATCAGGTCGTAATGTTCGGTGGCGGCCAGGTGCAGGCCCGACAGACCGTCCTGGGCGCAGTCCACGGTGTAGCCTTTAAGCCCCAGGTAGTCGGCCAGGTTGGCCAGAATATCGCGGTTGTCTTCAACCAGTAGAATTCGCATGGGCACTCTCTCCGCACACAGTTACGGCCGTCTTGGCTCGCGCAGCTTAAGGCCAAGCGTGGCTGACGGCTAGGGTTGTTCAAGCCCCCGCGGCGAATGCCGTCGCAGGGTTCCAGGGCCTTGACGAGTTTTTCACCCAGGGTTCACACGCTGACGACAAGGGCCGCTCCAGACTCCGCGGGAACCCGCGACCGCAACGCTTCCCTCGAAGGACTTTCCATGGCTTTGACCCTCGCCCGCCCCGCCTCCAGAGCGCTGAACTGGTGGATCTGCCTGGGCATACCCGCCCTGGCTGCCGTCATCCTGCTGCTGCTTGAACTGACCACCCTGGACATGGACCTGGCCCGGTACTTTTATGACCCCGCCGCTGGCGGTTTCATCGGCGGCCATAGTTATTTCCTGGAAAATATCCTGCATGACCGGGCCAAGCAGCTGGTCATCGTCTTTTCAGTGCTGGCCATTGTCGGCTTCATCGGCGCCTTCTTCGTCCAGCGTCTCAAGCCGTTCAAGCGCGAGCTGGGTTGCCTGGTGCTGTCCCTGGGCCTGGCCACCGCCTTTGTCACCCCGGTCAAGGCGGTCACCGCCGTGCAGTGCCCGTGGAGTCTGAAAGAGTTCGGCGGCAAGGAAACCTACAGCGAACTGCTCAGCCCCCGGCCAGCGACCGACAAGCCTGGTCGCTGCTGGCCAGGCGGCCATGCCGCCACCGGTTTCACCCTGTTCGCGCTGTTTTTTGTCCTGCGTGATCGCCGCCCGCGCCTGGCGCGCAAGGCGCTGGTGTTCGCCTTTGCCCTCGGCACGGTGTTCTCGGTCGGGCGCATGCTGCAGGGCGCGCACTTCTTCTCCCACAACGTCTGGACCGCGATCTTCTGCTGGCTGATCTGCCTGGGGGCGTACTACTTCATTCTCTATCGACCGGCAGCCAAGGCCGAGCCGGTGATGGAGACGGAAGCGGTGAAGGCCTGAGGTCTTTTCGCGAGCGAGCCCTCCCTACAAAACCACGCACACCTGTAGGAGCACGCTTGCTCGCGGCGATGGCCCAGGCAAAAACTCCCACCCATAAAAAAGCCCCGCCGGCTTTCGCCGGCGGGGCTTTTTCGTACAGGGGTAAGGCTGGCTTACATCATGCCGCCCATGCCACCCATGCCGCCCATGTCTGGCATGCCGCCAGCCGCAGGCTTGTCTTCAACGATTTCAGCAACAGCCGCTTCGGTGGTCAGGATCAGACCGCCGATGGAGGATGCCGCTTGCAGCGCCGAACGGGTCACCTTGGTTGGGTCCAAGATGCCCATTTCGATCATGTCGCCGTATTCGCTGGTAGCAGCGTTGTAACCGTAGTTACCTTCACCCTGCTTGACCTTGTCGACCACTACGCTTGGCTCGTCGCCGGAGTTGGCAACGATCTGGCGCAGAGGTGCTTCGACAGCGCGACGCAGAACAGCGATACCCACGTCCTGGTCGGCGTTGTCGCCTTTCAGGCCGCTGATCGATTGCAGGGCACGGATCAGGGCTACGCCACCGCCAGGTACCACGCCTTCTTCAACGGCTGCACGGGTAGCGTGCAGGGCGTCTTCAACGCGGGCTTTCTTCTCTTTCATTTCAACTTCGGAACCGGCGCCAACCTTGATCACCGCAACGCCGCCGGACAGCTTGGCCAGACGCTCTTGCAGTTTTTCACGGTCGTAGTCGGACGAAGTGTCGGCCACTTGTTGACGGATCTGGGTCACACGAGCCTGGATGTCCGCTTCAACGCCAGCACCGTCGATGATGGTGGTGTTTTCTTTGGACAGGATCACGCGCTTGGCGTTACCCAGGTGCTCCAGGGTGGTGCTTTCCAGGCTCAGGCCGATCTCTTCGGAGATGACGGTACCGCCGGTCAGGACGGCGATGTCCTGCAGCATGGCCTTGCGACGGTCGCCGAAGCCTGGTGCCTTGACGGCAGCGACTTTGACGATGCCACGCATGTTGTTCACAACCAGAGTCGCCAGGGCTTCGCCTTCAACGTCTTCAGCCACGATCAGCAGTGGGCGGCCGGCTTTGGCAACGGCTTCCAGCACTGGCAGCATTTCGCGGATGTTGGAGATCTTCTTGTCCACCAGCAGGATCAGCGGGCCGTCCAGCTCGGCGACCATGGTGTCCGGCTTGTTGATGAAGTAAGGGGACAGGTAGCCACGGTCGAACTGCATGCCTTCAACGACAGACAGTTCGTTTTCCAGGCCCGAGCCTTCTTCAACGGTGATCACGCCTTCTTTACCAACTTTTTCCATGGCTTCGGCAATGATGTCGCCGATGGAGTTGTCGGAGTTGGCGGAGATGGTGCCGACCTGAGCGATGGCCTTGGAATCGGCGCATGGCTTGGACAGACCTTTGAGCTCTTTGACGATGGCGATGGTCGCCTTGTCGATGCCGCGTTTCAGGTCCATCGGGTTCATGCCGGCAGCGACGGCTTTCAGGCCTTCGTTGACGATCGACTGAGCCAGTACGGTGGCGGTGGTGGTACCGTCGCCGGCGTCATCGTTGGCACGGGAAGCAACGTCTTTTACCAGCTGCGCGCCCATGTTTTCGAAGCGATCTTTCAGCTCGATTTCTTTGGCGACGGAAACGCCGTCCTTGGTGATGGTCGGAGCGCCGAAGCTCTTCTCGATGATCACGTTACGGCCTTTCGGGCCCAGGGTCGCTTTTACCGCGTCAGCCAGGACGTTAACGCCGGTGAGCATTTTCTTGCGGGCGGAGTCGCCGAATTTAACTTCTTTAGCAGCCATGATCGATATTCCTTAAATACTTTGTAGTAACGGGAAAATGAGCGGGTAATCAGCCTTCGATAACGGCGAGAATTTCGTTCTCAGCCATTACCAGCAGGTCTTCGCCGTCTACCTTCACAGTGTTGCTGCCGGAGTAAGGGCCGAACACAACCTTGTCACCCACTTTCACGGCCAGCGCACGTACTTCACCGTTTTCCAGAGCGCGGCCTGGACCTACAGCAAGAACTTCACCGGTGTTGGCTTTTTCAGCAGCCGAACCTGGCAGAACGATACCGCCAGCGGTTTTCTTCTCTTCTTCGCTGCGACGGATAACGACGCGGTCATGCAGAGGACGAAGCTTCATTGTCGATCTCTCCTAATTATGGTTTTCAGCGGCCGGTGTCGTTACCGGCGGGTTAACAAATCCGGCGTGGCCGGTTGCGGCTCGACGAGCGAGACGCGGAAGTCTGTCTGGTGTCGCCACCAGAAACCTTGCGGTGACCGATACATGTGGGCGCATATGCTTATTACAAGGGCTGCCCAGTGAATTTTTTTAGATTTTCAGTCGGGCAAAACGAACACGGCACCCGAAGGTGCCGTGTCGATCATTGAGAGACTCAGGAATCGCGGTGCTCGAACTCGCCTTCGATCACATTCGGCTCACGCCCCAAAGGGCGCTGCGGCGCGGGTCCGCCACGGGCGGCCTGCATGTCGTCGGCAAAGGCACGCTGACGAATGGCCTGTTCTTCGGCACGCTGGCGCATCTTGTTGGCCAGCAGGCGACGGGTGATCGGCAACAGCATGAAGAGGCCGAATACGTCACTGATGAAGCCAGGCAGGATCAACAGGCCGCCCGCCAGGGCCAGCATCAGGCCTTCGAGCATGGTCTGGGCCGGCAGCTCGCCGCGGTTCAGGCTTTCACGGGCACGCAATGCCGTGGCCAGCCCCGCGACGCGCAGGACCAGCACACCCAGCATCGAGCCCAGGATGATCAGCAGCAGTGCCGGGAAAAACCCGATCGCACCGCTGACTTTGACGAAGACGAACAGCTCTAGCACCGGGAACAGCAGAAAGAGCAACAGAAAAGGGCGCATCAAATGGTTTCCTCTACGGAAGAATGCCTTCCAGTAGACCCTAGATGACGTCGGCAATTCGTGAATTCAAGCCTCGGCCCCGGCATTTTTCGGCCATTGCTCGGCGTGAGCCAGAAAAACCAAGGCCTCGCGTACTTGTGTCGGCGTATTACAAGGGCTTGGGAACGGCAGCCAGTACACCCCCTGGCCGATCCGCAGGTGCATGCCTTCGGTATCGATGCCAGCCAGTTGCGCCGCAGCAGTTTTCGGCAGGCCGGCCAGGTCCACGTAATGGGCGATCGCCTTGGCGTGATCGCTGTTCATGTGCTCGACCATGCTCAGCTCGGCCTTGCCGGCGAACGGGTTGGCCAGCGTCACCTGGTCGATCCAGTGGATCGCGCCAAAGCCGCCGATGTAGCGATGACGTACCGGCTTGAGCCGCCAGAAATCGAAATCGTGGGCCTTGTGGTAGTTCTGCGACTCCGGGAAATAGCGGTAGTAACGTTCGGCCGCCGCCTCGATCGCCGCGGCGTCTTCGAGCTTTTCGGCTTCAGCCAGATAGGTCAGGCGCCCCACTGCCTGGACGTCCTCGGCTTCGCGCTCGCCCACCAGCAGCGAACACTTGGGATCCTTCTGCAGGTTATGGGTGTGCTGGGCAATGCGGCTGATCAGGATCAGCGGCTGCCCCTGCTCGTCCAGGCAATAGGGAACCACCGAGCCAAAGGGAAAACCCGGCATGGCCTTGGAGTGCGTCGACAGCACGCCACGGTATTCCTTGAGCAGTAATTCTCGTGCATGCTTCGCAGCTTCAACGCTCAATTTATGACTCCTTATATAGAATCCGTCTAAAACGGACGGGCGTCTGGAGCAAAGTTCCAGCGACGCCATCGGGGCAATTCTCAATCTGCAGCCAGGCCATGCCCGACGCACAAGAGAGGCGCCTTGAAAGACACCACTCCAGTTCTGCTTTCGGAGCATGCGAATGCAACTCAATGACAAAGTAATCATTATCACCGGCGGTTGCCAGGGTCTGGGCCGCTCCATGGCGGAGTATTTCGCCAGCAAAGGCGCCAGGCTGGCGCTGGTCGACCTGAACCAGGAAAAGCTCGACCAGGCCGTTGCCGCCTGCCAGGCCGCGGGAGTCGAAGCCCGCGCCTACCTGTGCAACGTTGCCAATGAAGAGCAGGTGGAACACATGGTCGCCCAGGTCGCCGAAGACTTCGGCGCCATTCACGGCCTGATCAACAACGCCGGCATCCTGCGCGACGGCCTGCTGCTCAAGGTCAAGGACGGCCAGATGAGCAAGATGAGCCTGGCCCAGTGGCAGTCGGTGATCGACGTCAACCTGACCGGCGTGTTCCTCTGCACCCGCGAAGTCGCGGCGAAGATGGTCGAGCTGAAAACCAGTGGCGCGATCATCAATATTTCCTCGATTTCCCGTGCCGGCAATATCGGCCAGACCAACTACTCCGCCGCCAAGGCCGGGGTCGCCGCGGCGACCGTGACCTGGGCCAAGGAGCTGGCGCGCTACGGCATTCGCGTGGCCGGCATCGCACCGGGCTTCATCGAAACCGAAATGACCCTGGGCATGAAACCCGAAGCCCTGGAGAAAATGACCTCCGGCATTCCGCTCAAGCGCATGGGCAAACCGGAAGAGATCGCTCATTCGGCGGCCTACATCTTCGAGAACGACTATTACACCGGCCGGATCCTCGAGCTGGACGGCGGCCTGCGGATCTGAAACCCGCCCATGAAATGCTCATAAAAAAGCCCGGTGCAGCGCACCGGGCTTTTTTGTTGGCCCAACCGGCTCAGTCGTCGCTGACGGTGATGTTCGGCATCGCCGGTGCCGCGGCTTCCTGCAGCACGATGCGCGCGCCGACATGGCGGGCCAGTTCCTGGTAGACCATGGCGATCTGGCTTTCCGGCTCGGCGATCACGGTCGGCTTGCCACCGTCGGCCTGCTCGCGAATCAGCATCGACAGCGGCAGCGAGGCCAGCAGCTCGACACCGTACTGGGTCGCCAGCTTCTCGCCACCGCCCTCGCCGAACAGATGCTCGGCATGGCCGCAATTGGAGCAGATATGCACGGCCATGTTTTCCACCACGCCCAGCACCGGGATGTTGACCTTGCGGAACATCTCCACGCCCTTGCGCGCGTCCAGCAACGCCAGGTCCTGCGGGGTGGTGACAATGACCGCGCCGGCCACCGGGACTTTCTGCGCCAGGGTCAGCTGGATATCGCCGGTGCCCGGCGGCATGTCGATCACCAGATAATCCAGGTCGCCCCAGGCGGTCTGGGTCACCAGTTGCAGCAGGGCGCCGGAGACCATCGGCCCGCGCCAGACCATCGGCGTGTTGTCGTCGGTCAGGAAGGCCATGGACATGACCTCGACACCGTGGGACTTGATCGGCACGAACCATTTCTGGTCCTTGACCTGCGGCCGGGTACCCTCGGCGATGCCGAACATGATGCCCTGGCTCGGGCCATAGATGTCGGCATCGAGAATCCCCACCTTGGCGCCTTCGCGGGCCAGGGCCAGGGCCAGGTTGGCCGCGGTGGTGGACTTGCCCACGCCGCCCTTGCCGGAGGCCACCGCCACCACGTTCTTGACGTTGGCCAGGCCCGGAATCTGCGCCTGGGCCTTGTGCGCGGCAATCACGCTGGTGACATTGACGCGAGCGATGACCACGCCGTCCATGTTTTCGATGGCCAGCTTCAGCAACTGGGCCCAGCCGCTCTTGAACAGACCGGCGGCATAACCGATCTCCAGTTCGACACGCACCTCGTCGCCCTGGATGTCGATGGAACGGACACAACCGGCGCTGACCGGGTCCTGGTTCAGGTAGGGGTCGGTGTATTGGCGAAGAACGGCTTCCACCGCTGCGCGATTGACGGCGCTCATGGGCAACTCCGATAACAAGACGGGAAAATCAGGCGGCTATCCTACCTGTTCCGTGGCGTGCGCGGGATGCCAAAGCATCACATAGCACGCCCGCCGATGGCTACGACGGCCGTGGAAAACCGGGCTCACGGGGTGAAATATATTTCTCGGCGCTTTATAGTGGCCGACCTCCGTTTCATCAAGTAGCCGAGCCCCATGTCCGAGCCACGCAAGATCCTCGTCACCAGCGCCCTGCCCTATGCCAATGGTTCCATCCATCTTGGCCATATGCTTGAGTACATCCAGACCGATATGTGGGTGCGCTTCCAGAAGCATCGCGGCAACCAATGCATCTATGTCTGCGCGGACGACGCTCACGGCTCGGCCATCATGCTGCGCGCGGAAAAGGAAGGCATCACCCCGGAACAACTGATCGCCAACGTCCAGGCCGAACACAGCGCCGACTTTGCCGACTTCCTGGTGGACTTCGACAATTTCCACTCGACCCACGCCGAAGAAAACCGTGAGCTGTCGAGCCAGATCTACCTGAAACTGCGCGACGCCGGGCACATCGCCACGCGCTCGATCACTCAGTATTTCGACCCGGAAAAACAAATGTTCCTGGCCGACCGCTTCATCAAGGGCACCTGCCCGAAATGCGGCACCGAGGACCAGTACGGCGACAACTGCGAAAAATGCGGTGCCACCTACGCGCCGACCGACCTGAAGGATCCGAAGTCGGCGATTTCCGGCGCCACCCCGGTGCTCAAGGATTCCCAGCACTTCTTCTTCAAGCTGCCGGACTTCCAGCAGATGCTGCAGCAATGGACCCGCAGCGGCACCCTGCAAGACGCCGTGGCGAACAAGATCGCCGAATGGCTGGATGTCGGCCTGCAGCAGTGGGATATCTCCCGCGATGCGCCGTATTTCGGCTTCGAGATCCCCGACGAGCCAGGCAAGTACTTCTACGTCTGGCTGGACGCGCCGATCGGCTACATGGCCAGCTTCAAGAACCTGTGCAACCGCGCGCCGGAGCTGGACTTCGATGCGTTCTGGGGCAAGGACTCGACCGCCGAGCTGTACCACTTCATCGGCAAGGACATCGTCAACTTCCACGCGCTGTTCTGGCCCGCCATGCTCGAAGGCGCCGGCTACCGCAAGCCGACCGGCATCAACGTGCACGGCTACCTGACCGTCAACGGCCAGAAGATGTCCAAGTCCCGCGGCACCTTCATCAAGGCCCGGACCTACCTCGACCACCTGTCGCCGGAATACCTGCGTTACTACTACGCGGCCAAGCTGGGCCGCGGCGTCGACGACCTGGACCTGAACCTCGAAGACTTCGTGCAGAAGGTCAACTCCGACCTGGTAGGCAAGGTGGTGAACATTGCCAGCCGTTGCGCCGGCTTCATCCACAAAGGCAACGCCGGCGTGCTGGTGGACCAGAACGCCGCGCCGGAGCTGACCGACGCCTTCCTGGCGGCCGCGCCGAGCATCGCCGACGCTTATGAGGCCCGTGACTTCGCCCGCGCCATGCGTGAAATCATGGCCCTGGCCGACCGCGCCAACGCCTGGATCGCCGACAAGGCGCCGTGGTCGTTGAACAAGCAGGAAGGCAAGCAGGATGAGGTCCAGGCCATCTGCGCCACCGGCGTCAACCTGTTCCGCCAGCTGGTGATTTTCCTCAAGCCGGTGCTGCCGCTGCTGGCCGCCGACGCCGAGGCGTTCCTCAATGTCGCCCCGCTGACCTGGAACGACCACCAGCACCTGCTGAGCAACCACCAGCTGAACGCATTCAAGCCGCTGATGACGCGGATCGACCCTGTGAAAGTACAAGCCATGACCGATGCCTCGAAAGAAGACCTGACTGTCAGCCAGACCGACACCGGTGAAGCCAAGCCTGCGGGCAACGGCGAGCTGGCCAAGGATCCGCTGTCGCCGGAAATCGACTTCGACACTTTTGCCGCCGTCGACCTGCGCGTGGCGTTGATCGTCAAGGCCGAGCATGTGGAAGGCGCCGACAAGCTGCTGCGCCTGACCCTGGATATCGGCGACGAGCAACGCAACGTGTTCTCTGGGATCAAGAGCGCTTACCCGGATCCGTCCAAGCTCGACGGTCGCCTGACCATGATGATCGCCAACCTCAAGCCACGGAAAATGAAATTCGGCATCTCCGAAGGCATGGTGATGGCGGCCGGCCCTGGCGGCGAAGAGATCTACCTGCTGAGCCCGGACAGCGGCGCCAAGCCGGGCCAGCGGATCAAGTAACTCCGCTTGCGGGATCGATCCCCCCGTCGCGCCGCTGCGTGGCGGGGGGATTTTCATATCTGGATGGGCCTGCGCCCTTGCCGGATAATTGCCTAGTCTTCAGGTATCCGCCCGCCCTCACCGGCCACGAACATGACCGAGATTGTCCTCAAGCTCATCAGCGCTGCCCTGATCAACAACTTCGTGTTGCAGTGGCCGCTGGGCGTCGATCCGCTGTTGCAGGCCAGTGCCGAGCCGCAGGTTGCGCGGCGGCGGATCCATGCCCTGGGGATCGCCACCAGTTGCCTGATGCTGCTCTGCAGCCTGCTGGGCTACGGGCTTTATCAGGCGCTGCTGGTGCCACTGGGCCTGACCTCGCTGCAACTGTTCGTATTCCTGCCGCTGGGCGTGCTGCTGATCGCACCGCTGCTCAAGCTGCTGACCCGGATGTTGCCCGGGCTGCCATTCGACGGCCTCTGGCCGCTGCTGCTGGGCAATGCCGGTGTACTCGGCGCGTTGCTACTGGCGGTCCAGGCCAATCGCGGGCTCGGTCATGGCCTCGCCCTGGGCCTGGGTGCGGGCCTCGGTTTCTGGCTGGTATTGAGCCTGTTCAGCGACCTGCGCCAGCGCATTATCAACAACGATGTGCCCCTGCCCTTTCGCGGCCTGCCGATCGACCTGATCAGCGCCGGCCTGATGGCGGTGGCATTTCTCGGTTTCAACGGACTGCTCAACCCATGAGTCTGATTCAACGCATCGACGCCCTGCTGCCGCAGACCCAATGCGGCAAGTGTGGCCACCCCGGATGCAAGCCCTACGCCGAAGGCATCGCCAACGGCGAGGCGATCAACAAGTGCCCGCCCGGCGGCGACGAAACCATTGCCGGCCTGGCCAGGCTGCTGAATGTCCCGGTCGTGGAACTGGACATCAGTCGCGGCCCGGCGCCGGCCCAGGTGGCCTTTATCCGCGAAGCCGAATGCATCGGCTGCACCAAGTGCATCCAGGCCTGCCCGGTGGATGCCATAGTCGGCGCGGCCAAGCAGATGCACACGGTGCTGATCGACGAATGCACCGGCTGCGATCTCTGCGTGGCGCCGTGCCCGGTGGACTGTATCGAGATGCATCCGCTGCCGCTGAATGACGTATTGCCGATCGTCGGCGGCCTGGCTACCGGTCCCGAAGAACTGCGCGCCC
Organism: Pseudomonas chlororaphis subsp. chlororaphis; assembly: GCF_003945765.1. NCBI lineage: Bacteria > Pseudomonadati > Pseudomonadota > Gammaproteobacteria > Pseudomonadales > Pseudomonadaceae > Pseudomonas > Pseudomonas chlororaphis. The sequence goes on from NZ_CP027712.1 coordinate 5,423,870, forward strand.
GGACCGCCAAGCGCGATCACGCGCGCCAGCGCTTCGAGCGCCGCAATGCCCGGCTGCAACGCGAAGAACAGCACAAGCAGGCCGAACGGGCCGCCCGCGTGCAACGTGCCGCGCAGCCCAGTGAAACCAGCCTGGACCCGGTGCAGGCGGCCATCGAGCGGGTGCGCGCACAAAAGGCGGCCGCCGCCGATGCCGCGGTGAAAAAAGCCAAGATCGAGCTGGCGATGAGCCGGGCCCAGTTGAACAAATCGCTGAAAGCTTTCGGCCATCCGCCGACCTTCGAGCAACAGTCGCAACTGATCGTCCTGCAGCGCCAGTTCGAGGCCGCCGAGCAAGCCCTCGCGCAGTTGGAAGGCGCTGTCGAAACCACCGTCGAAACCGTGGCCTCAGCGCCCCCGGCCAAAGACGCCGAGCTCAAGCGCGCGAAAATCCAGCTGGCGATGCGCCGCGCGGAACTGAAAAAGGCCCAGGCCAACCAGGCGCCTGCCGAGCAACTGGCCAGTCTGCAGCAGGCACTGAAAGACGCAGAACAGGCCTTGCACGCAACCGAAGAAGCCAGCGGGCAACCGGCGCCCAATCTGGTGCGAGTCGAAAAACGCCCGATCGACACCCGCCTGCGGCAACTGAAAACCGAACTGGCTTACGCGCGAGCAGAAGTCAGCAGGCTGGAGCGTCACAGCGACACCCCGCCGCCACTGTTGGCCAAGGCCCGCGAGCGACTGGCCAAAGCCGAGCGCCAGGTACAAGCCCATGACGCCCCTTGAGCAACCGGACGAACGCCTGCGACAAGCCATGCAGCGCGTACTTCTGGCGGCCCTGCCGGGGCTGCTGGCGCTCTTCTGGCTGTTTGGCTGGGGGATTCTGATCAACCTGCTGCTGGCCTGTGCCAGCGCTCTTGCCGTCGAAGCCGCGGTGCTGCGATTGCGCCAGTGGCCATTGCGTCCTTTCCTTGGCGATGGCAGTGCCCTGGTCAGCGCCACCTTGCTGGCCCTGGCCTTGCCACCGTATTGCCCGTGGTGGCTGACAGTCAGCGCGGCCGCTTGTGCCTTGCTGTTCGGCAAGCACCTGTATGGTGGCGTCGGCAAGAATCCGTTCAACCCGGCGATGCTCGGTTATGCCCTGGTGCTGGTCTCTTTCCCCCAGCAGATGACTCATTGGCCGGCCTCCCATGGCCTGGACCTGCTGGGCGGCCTGCAGCAGATCTTCGGCATAGCCCTCGACAGCACGGCGCCCGATGCCTGGGCCCAGGCCACGGCACTCGACAGCCTGCGCATCAACAAGAGCCTGACCATCGATGAACTGTTCGCCGGCAATGCCGCCTTCGGCCATTTCGGCGGCAAGGGCGTGGAATGGGTCAACCTGGCCTTTCTCGCCGGCGGCGCCTTTTTGCTGCAGCAACGGGTGTTCAGCTGGCACGCCCCGGCCGGCATGCTCGGCAGCCTGTTCGTCATCAGCCTGCTGTGCTGGAACGGTTCCGGGTCGGACTCCCACGGCTCGCCGTTTTTCCACCTGCTGAGCGGCGCGACCATGCTTGGCGCCTTTTTTATCGTCACCGAGCCGGTCTCCGGCCCGAGGAACACAAAGGCACGCCTGCTGTTCGGGGTCGGCGTCGGCCTGCTGACTTACCTGATCCGCACCTGGGGCGGTTACCCGGACGGTGTCGCCTTCGCCGTACTGCTGATGAACCTCGCCGTCCCCGCCCTGGAGCGCCTGGCTACTCCGCCTCCCGAGCCTTCCCTGCCATGAACCGCGCAACGAGTCTGGGAGTGTTGGCACTGCTGGCGGCTGTCGGCGCCACTGGCACTTTCTTCGTCCAGCAGACGACGGCTCCCCGCATCGAGCGCGAACAGCGCGCCATCCAGGCACGCAATCTGCTGGATCTCCTGCCCGTCGACAGCTACGACAATCAGCCGCTGGATCAGCCGCTGGCCATCGATAACATCCAGCTCAGCCACAGCACCCTGCTCGCCGGTTATCGCGCCACGCGCAACGGCCAACCCAGCGCTGTGCTGCTGCGCAGCCAGGTCAGCGGTTATGGCGGCCCGATCGAGCTGCTGATCGGCGTCGCCGCCAACGGCAAACTGCTGGGCAGCAAGGCTCTGCGGCATTCGGAAACGCCCGGGCTGGGCGCGCGCATCGCCGAGCGCCCGAATACCTGGCTGCCGGGTTTTATCGGCAAGTCACTGGGTGATCCGAGCGACGCCGGCTGGGCGCTGAAAAAAGACAATGGCCAATTCGACCAGATGGCCGGGGCCACCATCACCTCACGGGCGGTGGTCGAGGGGATTCACGACAGCCTGCGCTACTTCGACGAGCACCGCGAACAACTGCTGGGAAGTCCCGCCCATGAATAAATCCTCGACCCTGCAGAACGCCCTGATGCTCGCGCCACTGATCGGCGCCAGCGACTCATTGGTCAAGGCCCTCGGCCTGGCCTTGGTATTTCTCTGTGTGAGCGCGGTATTCGGCTTATGCATGAATGCCCTGCGCCCGCGCCTGGCTGGCCAGGGCCGCCTGGGCGCCAGTATCCTGCTCAGCGCCACGCTCACCAGTTGTGCCATGCTGGCCGCGCAAGCCTGGGCGTTCGAACTGCAACAACAGTTGGCCCTCTACCTGGGCCTGATTGCCGTGCAATGCGTAGTGCTGGAGTACCAGGATTTTTTCCAGCGTCCCGTGCGCTTGCGTTTCGCCGGCCTGTTCTGCCTGCTGCTGATTATCCTGGGTGCACTGCGCGAAGCCTTCGGCAGTGGCTCGATCGGCAATCATCTGCAATGGCTGCTGGGGACGAACGACGTCGACTGGCCAGGCTGGGTTCTGACCGCCCAGGGTGGCTTGCACCTGCTTACACTCGCACCTGGCGGTTTTATCCTGCTGGGGCTGTTGCTGGCCGCCAGGCAAGCCTGGGCCGCTTCTACGACCTCACACCGACCGCCTTCAAGGAAATGACTCACCCATGAATGCCGCAAAACGCCTGGAAATTTTCCGCAGGCTGCACGAAGACAATCCGGAACCGAAAACCGAACTGGCCTATTCGTCGCCCTTCGAGCTGCTGATTGCCGTGATCCTTTCGGCCCAGTCCACCGATGTCGGGGTCAACAAGGCGACGGCCAAGCTCTTCCCCGTGGCCAATACGCCGGCCGCCATCTATGCCCTGGGCGTCGAAGGCCTGTCCGAGTACATCAAGACCATCGGCCTGTACAACAGCAAGGCCAAAAACGTGATCGAGACCTGCCGCCTGCTGGTGGAACGGCACAACAGCGAAGTCCCGCAGACCCGCGAAGAGCTCGAAGCCCTGCCAGGCGTCGGCAGGAAGACCGCCAACGTGGTACTCAACACGGCTTTCCGCCAACTGACCATGGCCGTCGATACGCACATCTTCCGGGTCAGCAACCGCACAGGGCTGGCCCCTGGAAAGAATGTCGTGGAGGTCGAAAAGAAACTGATGAAATTCGTGCCCAAGGAGTATCTCCTCGACTCCCATCACTGGCTGATCCTCCATGGCCGCTATGTGTGCCTGGCCCGCAAGCCGCGCTGTGGAAGCTGCCGGATCGAGGACCTGTGCGAATACAAGCACAAGACCTCTGACGATTGAGCAATCATTGATTTTGATGATAGGTCGATTGAAAAAATCTTTTTTACCAGTCCCGAGAATATCGATATAAGGAGCGCCAATGGCAGTCTTAGCCTGGAGTTAACCTTATGAGTACTGGCAAAGAACAACTGGACGTAGAAGACGACTTCACCCCTGTTGAAACAGAAGATGCAGAGCCTGTGGTAGAGGTGGCCAAGACCAACTTGAGCAAACGTCGGACCATCGACAACCTTCTGGAAGAGCGGCGCTTGCAAAAGCAACTGGCCGATTACGACTTTGATCTTTAGTAACAAAAAGCCTCCTTTGACGGAGGCTTTTTTGTTACACAGCCAACATTTCAAGTCGCTTCTTTTCAAACCACGCCATGCGCGGCTGAGGGATCCAACATCGCCGACAGACCGGCAAGCCCGCAACGCAATGAACGCTCGCAAAAGCCGCTGTTTTTCCCTCCCGTGCCTTGTTGTAGCGCCTCAACCTTCATACCAGCTGATGGCGCTTGGCAAACTCGATCAGGTCCACCAGCGAGCGGGCGTTGAGTTTCCCCAACAGCCGCCTTTTGTAGGTGCTCACCGTTTTACTGCTCAAGCACAGGCCCTCGGCAATCTCCTTGTTGGTCTGCCCACCAGCGAGTTGCTTCAGGACCATCAACTCTCGACCCGACAGGCTGGACAACATCCCCTCCTCGCTGGCGATGCCCAGGCTTGAGCGCAGGGTATGCAAGGCTTCGTTGGGAAAATAACTGTAGCCGGCCAGGACTGCCCTGACGGCACTGATCAATTCAGTGATGTCCTGCTGCTTGCACACATAACCCGCCGCACCAGCCTGCATGCAGCGCATGGAGAAAGGGCCAGGTACTTGCAGGCTCAATACCAGCACTTTGGTCGACATGGCTTTTGACGAAAGTCTGGCGATAACTTCCAGGCCATCGAGTTTGGGAATACCAATATCAAGAATAAGGATGTCTGGAACATGTTCATAAGACAGTTTCAGGGCATCCATGCCATTGTCCGCCTCGGCAACTACTTCAAAGCCGTGCCGCTCCATCAGCATGCGCACAGCCAGACGAGTGACGGGATGATCATCTACGATCAAAACTTTCTTCATGGGTAAGTCCAGAGTCCGCTATTGGTTTTTCAAGCAAACACCATAACCCAGTCATTTGGCCCGTGGCATGGCCATGCCCTGGGCCAGCATCGCCCCGAGAAGTTCCTTACAAACAATACGGATTTGCCCTACAAGGAAAAATTGAACGTCGCCCCCTATATATAACTACTCCTGACTTTCCTACACTTCGTATTGAAAAGAACAGACTGAAAGATAGTCGAGATCCCATTGAAACAATGGCCAGTGGAAACTTTTAGTTATGGTCTCCAGACACCCACTTTGATCGATTAAAACATCAGGCATAAAAAAGCCCCGCTCATGGCGGGGCTCTTTTAAAACGACTCAAGGCATCAGAACAGAGTCCGCCCCTTGTTGGCCGCAATACGCATGCGCAGGGCATTGAGCTTGATGAAGCCAGCCGCATCCGCCTGGTTGTAGGCGCCGCCGTCTTCTTCGAAGGTCGCAATGTTGGCATCGAACAGCGACTCATCGGACTTGCGACCGGTGACGATCACATTGCCCTTGTACAGCTTCAGGCGAACCACGCCGTTCACGTGGGCCTGGGAGGCGTCGATCATCTGTTGCAGCATCAGACGCTCAGGGCTCCACCAGTAGCCGGTGTAGATCAGGCTGGCGTACTTGGGCATCAGCTCGTCTTTCAAGTGAGCGACTTCACGATCCAGGGTGATCGATTCGATCGCCCGGTGAGCGCGCAGCATGATGGTGCCGCCAGGGGTTTCGTAGCAGCCGCGGGACTTCATGCCGACATAGCGGTTTTCCACGATGTCCAGACGACCGATGCCGTTTTCACCGCCGATGCGGTTCAGGGTCGCCAGCACGGTGGCCGGGGTCATCTCGACGCCGTCGATCGCCACGATGTCGCCGTTGCGGTAGGTCAGCTCGATGTAGGTCGGGGTGTTGGGAGCCTTCTCCGGGGAGACGGTCCAGCGCCACATGTCTTCTTCGTGCTCGGTCCAGGTGTCTTCCAGCACGCCGCCTTCATAGGAGATGTGCAGCAGGTTGGCATCCATCGAGTACGGGGATTTCTTCTTGCCGTGACGTTCGATCGGGATCGCGTGCTTCTCGGCATAGTCCATCAGCTTCTCGCGGGACAGCAGGTCCCACTCACGCCAAGGAGCAATCACTTTCACCCCTGGTTTCAAAGCGTAGGCGCCCAGTTCGAAACGAACCTGGTCGTTGCCCTTGCCGGTAGCGCCGTGGGAAATGGCGTCGGCACCGGTTTCGTTGGCGATCTCGATCAGGCGCTTGGCGATCAACGGACGAGCGATGGAGGTACCCAGCAGGTACTCACCTTCGTAAACGGTGTTGGCGCGGAACATCGGGAAAACGAAATCGCGGACGAACTCTTCGCGCAGATCGTCGATGTAGATCTCTTTCACGCCCATGGCTTGCGCCTTGGCACGTGCAGGTTCGACCTCTTCGCCCTGACCCAGGTCAGCGGTGAACGTCACCACTTCACAGTTATAAGTATCCTGCAGCCACTTGAGGATCACCGAAGTGTCCAGGCCGCCGGAATACGCCAGAACGACCTTGTTTACGTCCGCCATGCCATCACTCCACGGGGTTCTACGGAAAGCCGTCAAGTCTACCGATCAACGCGGATAATTTACAGAGGCGCGACAGCTTATGACGACGAAGCGACAGATTATGTCGAGCGGGCGACGACGACAGCCGTTTCAGGAAGTCGCCGCGGCATTGGCGGGGGCAGCGGCCTGGGGTGCCGGTTTTTCCGCGACCGGGACACGTTGCAGCTGTACGTTGACCCGACGATTCTTGGCCCGGTTCGCCGCATTGGTGTTGGGCGCCAACGGGTAGCGCTCACCGTGGAAACGCATCTCGATCTGCGACTCGGGAATGCCATTGGCCTTGAAGAACTCCATCACCGCCAGCGCCCGGCGCCGCGACAGGTCACGGTTGGTCAAGCGGTTGCCGCTATTGTCCGAGTGGCCATCGAGCTGGATGTGATTGACCGTCGGATCGGCCTTGAGAAACTCGAGCATCACCTGCAGCCTGGCCTTGGCTTTGGCGTCCAGGTCGATGCCGCCCCCGGGGAAGCCGACCTCGGATTGCCTGACCTGATCGAAATTCTTCGGCAGCAACTTGGCGACACAGCGTTGGTAGTCGCCATACGCCTTGCTGAACTTGACCGGCAACAAGCGCACCTCGGACACCCCACCCTCGCGGGAGTAGTGGCGAACCACCGGGCTGCGCCCATCCATCAATCCACCGATCAGTCGCCCGGCCTGCAGTTGCGAGCTGTTGAACAGCACATCGCCGCTGCCGAGCCGTACCGAACCCAGGTTGATGTCGCCCCGTCCCGGCTGCCACGGCGCGGCCGCTGCGAGCAGCATGGCCGAACCGCCAGCGAGCATCGGGTTGTAGGCCTTGAGGCGAAAGGTCGCCTGCTCGCCGGCGCGACGCACGAACTCCCCGGAACCGAAATCGGTGATCGGCTGGCTCAGACGGCACTCGAATTTATCGCCTTCGACCGTCCACTCAATGCTCTCCAGACGGGTCTGGAAAGTCAGCGCCATCGCGGGAAGGCAGGCGAACACACTGAGCAAGGCTAGATAACGCTGGCGCACGGGAGGCTCCACTGACTTGTACATCACGAAAATCGAAATGCCTGTTTACGGCATACCTTCGGGATATCGGAAGCTTCACGCAAAACTTGATAGCGAGTGCCTGGAAGAGTCTTTTCCGGTAGCATTCACTGGAGTTTGACCCGCCTGGAATCCCCAATGTCCGACCGCCTGACCCTGCTGCGTCCCGACGACTGGCATATTCATCTTCGCGATGGTGCCGTGTTGACCAATACTGTCGCGGATGTCGCGCGCACCTTTGGCCGCGCCATCATCATGCCTAACCTGGTACCTCCAGTGCGCAACGCCGCTGAAGCCGATGCCTATCGCCAGCGCATTCTCGCTGCGCGGCCGGCCGGCAGCCGCTTCGAGCCGCTGATGGTGCTCTACCTTACCGATCGCACCCAGCCCGAAGAAATTCGCGCGGCCAAGGCCAGTGGTTTCGTCCATGCCGCCAAGCTCTACCCGGCCGGTGCGACCACCAACTCGGACTCGGGCGTCACCAGCATCGACAAGATCTTCCCGGCGCTGGAGGCCATGGCCGAAGTCGGCCTGCCGCTGCTGATCCACGGTGAAGTCACCCGCGGTGAAGTCGACGTGTTCGACCGCGAGAAGCTGTTCATCGACGAGCACATGCGCCGTGTCGTCGAGCGATTCCCGACGCTCAAGGTGGTGTTCGAACACATCACCACCCGTGACGCCGTGCAGTTCGTCAATGAGGCCTCGGCCAACGTTGGCGCGACCATCACCGCCCATCACCTGCTGTACAACCGCAACCACATGCTGGTTGGCGGCATTCGCCCGCACTTTTATTGCCTGCCGATTCTCAAGCGCAACGTGCACCAGGAAGCGCTGCTCGACGCCGCCGCCAGCGGCAGCCAGAAGTTCTTCCTTGGCACCGACTCCGCGCCCCACGCCCAGCATGCCAAAGAAGCGGCCTGCGGCTGTGCCGGCTGCTACACCGCCTATGCCGCGATCGAGTTGTACGCCGAAGCCTTCGAACAGCGCAACGTGCTGGACAAGCTGGAAGCCTTTGCCAGCCTCAACGGCCCACGCTTCTATGGCCTGCCGGCCAACACCGATCGCATCACCCTGGTTCGTGAAGAATGGACCGCCCCTGCCAGCCTGCCTTTCGGCGAGCTGACCGTCATCCCGCTGCGCGCCGGTGAAAAACTGCGCTGGCGCCTGCTGGAGGAACACGCGTGAGTGAAGACCATTTCGACGACGAGCAGGACGGTCACAACGGTGGTGGCTCGCGTCATCCAATGGCGGCACGCTTTCGTGGTTACCTGCCGGTAGTCGTCGACGTTGAAACCGGTGGTTTCAACTCGGCCACCGACGCCTTGCTGGAAATTGCCGCGACCATCATCGGCATGGACGAAAAGGGCTTCGTGTTCCCCGAACACACCCTGTTTTTCCGCGTAGAGCCTTTCGAAGGCGCCAACATCGAAGCCGCGGCGCTGGAGTTCACCGGGATCAAGCTCGACCATCCGCTGCGCATGGCCGTCAGTGAAGAAAGCGCGCTGAACGATATCTTCCGCAGCGTGCGCAAGGCCCTGAAGGCCAACGGCTGCAAGCGCGCGATCCTGGTCGGGCACAACAGCAGCTTCGACCTGGGCTTCCTCAACGCGGCTGTCGCGCGCCTGGACATGAAGCGCAACCCGTTTCATCCGTTCTCCAGCTTCGACACCGCGACGCTTGCCGGCCTGGCTTATGGCCAAACCGTGCTGGCCAAGGCGTGCCAGGCTGCCGATATCGACTTCGATGGCCGTGAGGCGCACTCCGCCCGCTACGACACCGAGAAGACTGCCGACCTGTTCTGCGGCATCGTCAATCGCTGGAAGGAAATGGGCGGCTGGCAAGACTTCAACGACTGATACCGTCACTGAACGACCGCGCATAAAAAAACCGGCCCTGGGGCCGGTTTTTTTATGAGTGAAGCGCGGCTTACAGCTTGCCGGCGTTCTCGCTCAGGTAAGCAGCAACGCCTTCTGGCGAAGCAGTCATACCCTTGTCGCCTTTCTTCCAGTTGGCCGGGCAGACTTCGCCGTGCTCTTCGTGGAACTGCAGAGCGTCGACCAGACGGATCAGCTCTTCCATGTTACGGCCCAGCGGCAGGTCGTTAACGATCTGCGAACGAACGACACCTTTGTCGTCGATCAGGAACGCGCCACGGAAAGCCACGCCGCCTTCGGACTCAACGTCGTAGGCCTTGGCGATGTCGTGCTTCATGTCGGCAGCCATGATGTACTGGACCTGACCGATGCCACCGGCATTGATCGGGGTATTGCGCCAGGCGTTGTGGGTGAAGTGCGAGTCGATCGAAACAGCGATCACTTCAACGTTGCGTGCCTTGAAGTCAGCCATGCGGTGGTCCAGGGCGATCAGCTCGGACGGGCAGACGAAGGTGAAGTCCAGCGGGTAGAAGAACACCAGGCCGTATTTGCCTTTGATGGCCGAGGACAGGGTGAAGCTGTCGACGATTTCGCCATTGCCGAGAACGGCGGGAACGGTGAAGTCAGGGGCTTGTTTGCCTACGAGTACGCTCATTGGATATCTCCTGGTGTGATCGAATGAAGAATGAGATCCAGCCCAGTTTGCCGCCGCCAAGCGACAGCCCTGTGACTCGATCCCGCTTCGTAAGGACCGCACATCATACACCGCGTTTTTGAGCTGTCCTTAGTGGTTTTTCCATCCCCTGGGTTCAGGCCGCAAAAAAGCCGCCCTGCTGGACAGCTCGTCACCCGTGCTAGAAAAAACCGTTCGTCTGCCAGATACGCATCTGGCAAAAAGCCCCAGGAAACCACTTTGACAATCATTCTCGTTAACATTAAGATCCGTCGCATTGAGCCATAACCAACGACGGTTCTCACCTTATGTATGTCTGCCTCTGCACTGGCGTCACCGACGGACAAATCCGCGATGCAATCTACGACGGTTGCTGCAGCTATCGTGAAGTACGCCAAGCGACCGGCGTGGCCAGTCAATGTGGCAAATGTGCCTGCCTCGCCAAGCAGGTGGTACGTGAAACCCTGACCGAACTGCAAAGCAGCCAGCCAGCGATTCCTTACCCAGTAGAATTTAATGTTGCGTAATTAACGCCATTTAAAAGAGCCGGACTTCATGTCCGGCTTTTTTATGCCTGTAATTCAATCGCTTAGCATCAAAACGCGGAACACAAACATTCTTATTCCGATTAATTTTCATATATTATTCAATAACTTAGGTTTGACACTAATCATCGTGCGGCTCAGACTCTGCCTTATATACCGCTAATTACAGGGCAGGACCCCATCATGAAAGGCGACGTCACAGTCATCCAGCATCTCAACAAGATCCTTGCCAATGAACTGGTCGCGATCAATCAGTACTTCCTGCACGCACGCATGTATGAAGACTGGGGCCTGAACAAGCTGGGCAAGCACGAATACCACGAGTCCATCGACGAGATGAAGCATGCGGACAAGCTGATCAAGCGCATCCTCTTCCTCGAAGGCCTGCCGAACGTCCAGGACCTGGGCAAGCTGCAGATCGGCGAACACACCAAGGAAATGCTCGAGTGCGACCTGCGCATCGAGCGTACCGGCCACGCCGACCTGAAAGCCGCCATCGCCCATTGCGAATCGGTTGGCGACTTCGGTAGCCGCGAGCTGCTGGAAGACATCCTGGAATCGGAAGAAGAACATATCGACTGGCTGGAAACCCAACTGGGCCTGATCGATAAAGTCGGCCTGGAGAACTACCTGCAATCGCAGATGGGCGACGAGTAACTCCCCTCAAGGTTCAGCCCATGAAAAAGCCCCGCCTCTCTCATGAGGGCGGGGCTTTTTATTGTGTGGACAAACCCACACAACTTGCAGGAGCGAACTTGTCGCTCCTGCAAGGGGCAAATCAGGCTTCGGTCTTGGCAGCAGCTTTTTCGGCGGCGGCCTTGATCAGGGTCTGCAACTCACCATTGGCAAACATCTCAGCCATGATGTCGCTGCCGCCGACCAGCTCGCCGGCTACCCACAGTTGCGGGAAAGTAGGCCAGTTGGCGTATTTAGGCAGGTTGGCGCGGATTTCCGGGTTCTGCAGGATGTCCACGTAAGCGAACTTCTCACCACACCCCATCACGGCCTGAGCGGCTTTCGCGGAGAAGCCACACTGCGGGGCATTCGGCGAGCCTTTCATGTAAAGCAGAATGGTGTTGTTGGCAATCTGCTCTTTAATAGTTTCGATGATATCCATGGAGCACCTCGGCTGAACTTTCCGACTCTGTTGTCGACACGGTGGCGCATTGTAACGGAAAGCCGAGCGCCATGCTCGGCCTCTCCGACAGACTCCTCAGGCCGCCTCCACCGTCACCGGCACGCCATTGAGCGCCGCATTGCCCGATAGCTCGTCCAACTGACGCTCGTCGGTCAGGTCATTGGCACTCGACCCGGGTTGGGCCGTGGCGATGCTCATCTGCACCCCCGGCCGACCATGCCCCCAGCCATGGGGCAGGCTGACCACCCCGGGCATCATCTCGCTGCTGGCAAGGACTTCCACCTCGATCGCCCCGACCCGCGAACTGACCCGCACGCGCTGTCCGTCAGTCAGCCCTCGCCGGGCCAGATCAGCGGGATTCATCAGCAACTGGTGTCGCGGCTTGCCCTTCACCAACCGATGGTAGTTGTGCATCCACGAATTATTACTGCGTACATGGCGCCGGCCGATCATCACCAGCTCATCCGCTGCCGGAGCCTGCAACGCGGCAAAGCGCTCGAGGTCCGCCATGATCGCCGCGGGAGCGGCCTGTACCCGACGGTTCTCGGTTTTCAGGCGTGCTGCCAGGTTGGGCTTGAGCGGCCCCAGGTCGATCCCGTGGGGGTGGTCGGCCAGCGTCGCCATCGACAGATTGAACCCGGACGCCTCGCCATACCGCCCCGCTCGTAGCCCCCTGTCGATCATCTGTGCCGGCGGCACGGTCGGCTTGAGCTCCTTGCCGGTCCGCGCGGCGAAGGCCCTGGCCAGGCCGACGAAGATTTCCCAGTCATGCAGCGCGCCTTCCGGCTTGGGCAGGATCGCCCGATTGAAGCGGCTGACATTGCGCACCGCGAACATATTGAACGTGGTGTCGTAGTGATCGTTCTCCAGGGCCGAGGTCGATGGCAGGATCAGGTCCGCATAACGGGTGGTTTCGTTGATGTACAGGTCGATACTGAGCATGAACTCCAGGCCCTCCAGCGCCTGCTCCAACTGCCGTCCATTGGGAGTGGAGAGCACCGGATTGCCGGCCACCGTGATCAGCGCCCGCACCTGCCCTTCGCCTGCGGTCAGCATTTCTTCGGCCAGGGCCGAGACCGGCAGTTCGCCGCCATATTCAGGGCGTCCGGAAACCCGGCTTTGCCAAGCATTGAAGTGCCCGCCCGAAGTCGCCGCCACCAGATCCACCGCCGGCTCGGTGCACAGAGCACCGCCGACCCGGTCGAGGTTGCCGGTCACCAGGTTGAGCAGTTGCACCAGCCAATGGCAGAGGGTACCGAACGACTGGGTGGACACGCCCATCCGGCCATAACACACCGCCCTGTCCGCTGCGGCGAAGTCGCGCGCCAACTGGCGGATCCGCTGCGCCGGCACCGAACACAAAGGACTCATGGCTTCGGCACTGAAACGGGAAATGGCCTCACGCACCTCGGCCAGGCCGTCCACCGGCAGATGGCTGTCACGCGTCAGCCCCTGCGCGAAAATCGTATGCAGCATACCGAATAGCAGCGCCACATCCCCGCCGGGACGGACAAACACATGCTGGTCGGCCATGACCGCCGTCTCGCTGCGCCGTGGGTCGACCACCACCACTTTGCCGCCTCGTGCCTGGATCGCCTTCAGGCGCTTCTCCACGTCCGGCACGGTCATGATGCTGCCGTTGGACGCCAGCGGGTTGCCGCCCAGGATCAGCATGAAATCGGTGTTATCGATATCCGGGATCGGCAGCAGCAACCCATGGCCATACATCAGGTAGCTGCTCAAGTGCTGCGGTAATTGGTCCACCGAGGTGGCGGAAAAGCGGTTCTGGGTTTTCAGCAGGCCGAGGAAATAGTTGCTGTGGGTCATCAACCCATAGTTGTGCACGCTGGGATTGCCCTGATAGACCGCCACTGCATTGTTGCCGTGCCGCTCCTGGATCGCCGCCAGGTGCTCGGCCACCAGCGTAAAGGCCTCGTCCCACTCGATCGCCTGCCAATCGCCGCCGACCCTGCGCATGGGCTGGCGCAGCCGATCCGGGTCGTTCTGGATGTCCTGCAGCGCCACCGCCTTGGGGCAGATATGGCCGCGGCTGAAACTGTCCTGGGCATCGCCCTTGATCGAGGTGATCTGCGGGCCGGCGCCGTCGACTTCAGTGGTTTCGATGGTCAAGCCGCAGATGGCTTCACACAGGTGGCAGGCACGGTGATGGAGAGTCTTGGTCATGGCCAGTCTCTATTTTATTCGGGGCGGCCAGCGTCAGGCCGCGGGAACAAAACTATGGTGCCAGACCGGCATCAGCACCAGAGACGTTCGTCTTGTGAATCGGCAAGCATCAAGCCAGCCGATGACTCAGTTGGAGGGCAGCCTCGGTGGATCGTCCTGTCGGGCGATCGGCGTCATGCCGTCCATCGGCGCCTCACCGCCCTGCACCCCGCTGAATTCGGCAAGCAGCCGCCAATGCTCATCGAGATTGCTGCTGATGGTCAGCATGCGCTCGATCATCTGTCGCGCGGCGTTGCGCGTGGTGCTGTCCTCGCTGCGTAGCAACTCGAATGACATCGAGGTGATCGATGCCGTCAGGTCGGTCAGGGTTCGCGTCGTCAACCCCAACAGTGTCTTCAGTTGCTGTTCTTTCGAATCCATTCCAAGCACTTCCCTGTTGCCGGTGCGCATTTATAACCCCAGCCCTTTGCCTGAGGAAATATTTCTGCCGAGATCCCCTGCCGCGAACCTTTCCATTTCCCGCCCGGCTCGAAGTACCCAAGAGCCAGGTAGAGAAAAACCCAGCCCGCGCCAGCCATATGCCTGATAGCGGCATGCGCCACGAGGCGCGTTGCAAAGCGGCCAAGGCGCAGTGTACAAATGCTGCTGCGGACCTATGCAAAGTGGATTGACTCCACATCCGACTGGGCCCATCTGAACATGCTGTAAAACGTCACGAATGGCCCACTTTTTGGCCCAGGCCACTCGCTGCAAGTGGTGAAAGCCTTAGAAACCAAGCCTGCTATTGGTAAGACGCGACATTTAATTATAAGATCGCGCCTTCCCCTATTTCGTCGCCCCGTGCGGCTTTCGCCGCAGGTCTCGCCCGTTTCTCGATAAGACAAGGCTTTGAGTATCTGCGGTCTGTTGCAAAAAGGTAGTTAATGATGAGCGCAAGGCACTTTCTCTCCCTGATGGATTGCACGCCCGAAGAGCTGGTCAGCGTGATTCGTCGAGGCATCGAGCTGAAGGACCTGCGTAACCGCGGCGTACTCTTCGAGCCCCTGAAAAACCGCGTTCTCGGGATGATTTTCGAGAAGTCGTCTACCCGCACCCGCCTGTCCTTCGAAGCCGGCATGATCCAGCTCGGCGGCCAGGCAATCTTCCTGTCCCCGCGCGACACCCAACTGGGTCGCGGCGAGCCGATCAGCGACTGCGCCATCGTCATGTCGCGCATGCTCGACGCGGTGATGATCCGTACCTTTGCCCACAGCACCCTGACCGAGTTCGCGGCCAACTCCCGCGTACCGGTGATCAACGGCCTGTCCGACGACCTGCACCCGTGCCAGTTACTGGCCGACATGCAAACCTTCCTCGAGCACCGCGGCTCGATCCAGGGCAAGACCGTGGCCTGGATCGGCGACGGCAACAACATGTGCAACAGCTATATAGAAGCGGCGATCCAGTTCGACTTCCAGCTGCGCATCGCCTGCCCCGAAGGCTACGACCCCAACCCTGAATTCGTCGCCCGCGCCGGCGACCGGGTGAGCATCGTGCGCGATCCGCAAGACGCGGTGATCGGCGCCCATCTGGTGAGCACCGATGTCTGGACCTCCATGGGCCAGGAAGAAGAAACCGCCCTGCGTCTCAAGCTGTTCGCGCCGTTCCAGGTCAATCGCGCGCTGCTCGACCTGGCCGCCGAAGACGTGCTGTTCATGCACTGCCTGCCCGCCCACCGCGGCGAAGAAATCAGCCTCGACCTGCTGGACGACCCGCGCTCCGTGGCGTGGGACCAGGCAGAAAACCGTCTCCACGCACAAAAGGCCCTGCTCGAGTTTCTGGTCGAGCCGGCGTACCACCACGCATGAGCCAGCCATTACTGCTTAACCTGCGCAATCTCGCCTGCGGCTACCAGGACCAACGGGTCGTGCAGAACCTCAACCTGCACCTCAACGCCGGCGATATCGGTTGCCTGCTCGGTTCCTCCGGCTGCGGCAAGACCACCACCCTGCGCGCGATTGCCGGTTTCGAGCCGGTGCACGAAGGTGAAATCCAGCTGGCCGGCGAAACCATCTCCAGCGCCGGCTTCACCCTGGCGCCGGAGCGCCGGCGGATCGGCATGGTGTTCCAGGACTACGCCCTGTTCCCGCACCTGAGCGTGGCGGACAACATTGCCTTCGGCATCCGCAAGCACCCGCAGAAGAACCGGGTGGTCGAGGAACTGCTGGAACTGGTCAACTTGAAGAACCTCGGCAAGCGTTTCCCTCATGAGCTGTCCGGCGGCCAGCAACAGCGCGTCGCACTGGCCCGGGCCCTGGCGCCGGAGCCGCAGTTGCTGCTGCTCGACGAACCCTTCTCCAACCTCGATGGCGAACTGCGGCGCAAGCTCAGTCACGAAGTGCGCGACATCCTCAAGGCGCGGGGCACCAGTGCGATCCTGGTGACCCACGACCAGGAAGAAGCCTTCGCCGTCAGCGATCACGTAGGCGTGTTCAAGGAAGGTCGCCTGGAGCAATGGGACACGCCGTACAACCTCTATCACGAACCGCTGACACCGTTCGTGGCGAGCTTTATCGGCCAGGGCTATTTCATCCGTGGCCAGCTGGACAGCCCGGAATCGGTGCAGACCGAACTCGGTGTACTGCGCGGCAACCGTGCCTACACCTGGCCCCCTGGCGGCGCGGTGGATGTACTGCTACGCCCGGACGACATCGTTTATGCACCAGACAGCGACCTCAAGGCGCGGATCGTCGGCAAGAGTTTCCAGGGCGCGTCGACCCTGTACCGCCTGCAACTGCCGACCGGCAGCCAGCTCGAGTCGATCTTCCCAAGCCATGCCGATCATCTGATAGGCGCTGACGTCGGAATCCGCGTCGCCGCCGAACACCTGGTGCTGTTCCAGGCCTCCGGCAGCACCGCGGCGCAACTGCCACAGTCTGAATCGGGCGTCCGCCGCTACAGCAGCGCCCACTGATCCAGCGGATACCGCAGGCGCCGCTCAACCGGCGCCTGCGGTTTCAATCCAGGAACAGCTTGCCACTGGCCACCAGCGTCGCCTGGCCGCCAATCTTCACCCGCGCCCCTTCCAGCCGACAGAACAACGCCCCTCCGCGCTTCGAGCATTGATAGGCCGTCAGGCTCGTCTTATCCAAGCGTTCGGCCCAGTACGGAATCAGGGCGCAGTGGGTTGACCCGGTGACCGGGTCTTCGTTGACGCCAATGGCCGGCGCGAAATAGCGCGAGACAAAATCATGCTGGCTGCCCTGCGCGGTCACGATCGCGCCAGGCCAGGGCAGCTTGGCCAGCGCCGCCATGTCCGGCTGACAGTCGAGCACCGCCTGCTCGGACTCCAGCACCGCGAACAACTCGTTGGCCCCCAGTAACGCCACGACCCTCGTGCCCAAAACGCGCTCCAGCTGTTCGCGGCCGTCGATCGCGCGCGGTGCGCGAACCGGGAAATCCAGCCAAATCTGCGCATCTTCGCGACTGACGCTCAAGGGGCCTGACTGGCAGACGAAGTCGATACGCGGCCCCGGCTCGCCATATACCTCGAACAGCACATGGGCGCTGGCAAGGGTGGCATGGCCGCACAAGGCGATTTCAGTGGTCGGGGTAAACCAGCGGATACGCCAGTCTTGAGGCTCGCGCACGACAAAAGCGGTCTCCGCCAGGTTGTGCTCGGCGGCAATGTTCTGCATCAACTCATCGGCCGGCCAGGCCGGCAGTCGATAGACCATCGCCGGGTTGCCGCTGAACGGACGATCGCTGAACGCGTCGACCTGATGAAACTCAAGCTGCATAAACATTTCTCCTTGAACATGCCGCGCAAGCATGGGGCTGCCCGTCCAGGCGCCGACAGCCACAGAGAAAGTTATTTTTTGCCATACAGCGCCGATACTTATCGGCGCACTGGCGGTCAGTCGCGCCCGATATCGGCGAATGCCGCCTGGGTGTGCTCGGCCAGCACGGCGGCCGAGAGTTCGACCTCAAGCCCACGCCGACCGGCGCTGACGAAGATGCTGGGAAAAGGTTGCGCGCTGTTATCGATGAAGGTGCGCAAGCGCTTTTTCTGGCCCAAGGGGCTGATCCCGCCCAGCAGGTAACCGGTCGCTCGCTGCGCCGCAGCCGGGTCGGCCATCTCGGTTTTTTTCACCCCCGCCGCGTGCGCCAGGGCCTTGAGGTCGAGACTTCCGACGACCGGCACCACGGCCACCAGCAATTCGCCCTTTTCACTGCTGGCCAGCAGCGTCTTGAACACCTGAGCCGGGTCGAGGCCGAGCTTTTCCGCCGCCTCCAGACCATAGGAGGCCGCCTTCGGGTCGTGTTCATAACTGTGCACCCGATGTTCGGCGCGAACTTTTTTCAGCAGATCCAGTGCAGGGGTCATGGCAACTCCATAGGCAGGGAAAAGAACACCGGCGATTCTAGGATATCCACTAATAAAAGGCTCTATTCCAAGGCCCATCCCCCAGCACAAGCAGCCGCCGGCACCAGGCTGGCCGCGCCTTTTGCGCAAAACCCATGCGCTTCCCGCAGGATCATTCACACGACTGATAGTTATAAAATGACTAACGGTTCACTTTCGACCTTTGACAGTAATGTTTCTTGTCTATATTTTTTCGTTTGCGAATATCATGTGGTAGATCCAACAGCCGTACCCAGCAGTAAGCCGCGTCCAGGATGGGGATCCTGCCGACGGTGAAAATCGCGCTCGGCGCCCTTCACGCCAGTGCCAGACAACAACAAAAACCGAGGTTTTCCATGACAACTGCGTTACAACAACCGTCACTCTCCGGCCAGTGCATGGCCGAGTTCCTGGGTACAGCCTTGTTGATCTTCTTCGGCACCGGTTGCGTCGCCGCGCTCAAGGTCGCGGGTGCCAGCTTCGGCCTGTGGGAAATCAGCGTCATCTGGGGGATCGGCGTGAGCATGGCGATCTATCTCACCGCCGGCGTTTCCGGCGCGCACCTCAACCCCGCGGTCAGCATCGCGCTGTGCATCTTTGCCGACTTCGAGAAACGCAAACTGCCGTTCTACATCGTCTCCCAGATCGCCGGCGCCTTCTGCGCGGCGCTGCTGGTCTACACGCTGTACAGCAACCTGTTCTTCGATTACGAACAAGCCCACCAGATGGTCCGCGGCTCCCAGGCCAGCCTTGAACTGGCGTCGGTATTCTCCACCTATCCCAACCCGGCGCTGTCCACCGCCCAGGCGTTCCTGGTCGAAGTGGTGATTACCGCGATCCTGATGGGCGTGATCATGTCCCTGACTGACGACAACAACGGCTTGCCGCGCGGCCCGATGGCGCCACTGCTGATCGGCCTGCTGATCGCCGTGATCGGCAGCGCGATGGGGCCGCTGACTGGTTTCGCGATGAACCCGGCGCGGGATTTTGGCCCTAAACTGATGACATTCTTCATGGGTTGGGGCGAGGTTTCCTTTACCGGCGGCCGCGACATTCCGTACTTCCTGGTTCCGATCTTCGCGCCGATTATCGGTGCCTGCCTCGGCGCCGTGGCTTACCGCGGGCTGATTGCCCGCCACCTGCCAACCGTCGCCCCAGCTCCAACGGATGCCGAAAAAGCCATTGACGGCAAAGTAAGAACTTCTTGAAACCGGCGGCGCAAGGTCCTGCCCAACCCCGACCTGCGCCTCTTGCCCACTTCCTTATTTTTGTCCAAGGCAATCGACATGACCGACATTCAGAATAAGAACTACATCATTGCCCTCGATCAGGGTACGACCAGCTCGCGCGCGATCATTTTCGATCGCGACGCCAACGTCGTGTGCACCGCCCAGCGCGAATTCGTCCAGCATTACCCGCAAGCCGGCTGGGTCGAACACGACCCGATGGAAATCTTCGCCACCCAGAGCGCGGTGATGGTCGAGGCCCTGGCGCAAGCCGGCCTGCACCATGACCAGGTCGCCGCCATCGGCATCACCAACCAGCGTGAAACCACCGTGGTCTGGGACAAGACCACCGGCCGGCCGATCTACAACGCCATCGTCTGGCAGTGCCGCCGCAGTACCGAGATCTGCCAGCAGCTCAAGCGTGACGGCCTGGAAGAGTACATCCGCGACACCACCGGCCTGGTCACCGACCCGTATTTCTCCGGCACCAAACTGAAGTGGATCCTCGACAACGTCGAAGGCAGCCGCGAACGCGCGCGCAACGGCGAACTGCTGTTCGGCACCGTCGACAGCTGGCTGATCTGGAAATTCACCGGCGGCAAGACCCACGTCACCGACTACACCAACGCCTCGCGCACCATGCTCTTCAACATCCACACCCTGGAGTGGGATGCGAAGATGCTGGAAGTGCTGGATATCCCGCGGGAAATGCTGCCGCAAGTGAAGTCGTCCTCGGAAATCTACGGCCGCACCAAAAGCGGCATCGCCATCGGCGGTATCGCCGGCGACCAGCAGGCGGCGCTGTTCGGCCAGATGTGCGTCGAGCCGGGCCAGGCGAAGAACACCTACGGCACTGGCTGCTTCCTGCTGATGAACACCGGCGACAAGGCGGTCAAGTCCAAGCACGGCATGCTCACCACCATCGCCTGCGGCCCTCGCGGCGAAGTGGCTTATGCCCTGGAAGGCGCGGTGTTCAACGGCGGTTCCACCGTGCAGTGGCTGCGGGACGAACTGAAGATCATCAACGACGCCCACGACACCGAATACTTCGCCAGCAAGGTCAAGGACAGCAACGGCGTGTACCTGGTCCCGGCCTTCACCGGCCTGGGCGCTCCGTACTGGGACCCCTACGCCCGTGGCGCGCTGTTCGGCCTGACCCGTGGCGTGCGCGTGGACCACATCATCCGCGCCGCGCTGGAGTCGATCGCCTACCAGACCCGCGACGTCCTCGACGCCATGCAGCAGGACTCCGGCGAACGCCTCAAGGCCCTGCGCGTGGACGGCGGTGCGGTGGCCAACAACTTCCTCATGCAGTTCCAGGCCGACATCCTCGGCACCCAGGTCGAGCGCCCGCAAATGCGCGAAACCACGGCCCTGGGCGCGGCCTACCTGGCAGGCCTGGCCTGCGGTTTCTGGGGCAGTCTGGAAGAGCTGCGCGGCAAGGCGGTGATCGAGCGCGAGTTCGAACCACAGCTGGCCGAAACCGAGAAGGAAAAGCTCTACGCCGGCTGGAAAAAAGCCGTCAGCCGCACCCGCGACTGGGAACCGCACGAAGGCGCTGAATAAGCCAAGTCGCGGATTCGTATCGGGTTGTAACTGGTCGGGAGCGGATTCCTGCGGCATCATGGGCAAATTTTGCATGGCAGCCCAAAGGAAGCCCCATGAATCTGCCTCCCCGTCAGCAGCAAATCCTCGAACTGGTCCGCGAACGCGGCTATGTCAGCATCGAGGAAATGGCCCAGCTGTTCGTCGTTACACCGCAAACCATCCGCCGCGATATCAACCAACTGGCGGAAGTGAACCTGTTGCGCCGCTACCATGGCGGCGCAGCCTACGACTCCAGTGTCGAAAACACCGCCTACGCCATGCGCGCCGACCAGATGCGCGATGAGAAACAACGCATCGGCGAAGCCATCGCCGCGCAGATCCCCGATCACGCCTCGCTGTTCATCAATATCGGTACCACCACCGAATCCATTGCCCGGGCGCTGCTCAATCACAGCCACCTGAAGATCATCACCAACAACCTGCACGTGGCTTCCATGCTCAGCGCCAAGGACGACTTCGACGTGCTGCTGACCGGCGGCAACGTGCGTCGCGATGGCGGTGTGGTCGGCCAGGCCAGCGTCGACTTCATCAACCAGTTCAAGGTCGACTTTGCCCTGGTCGGCATCAGCGGTATCGACGAAGACGGCAGCCTGCTGGACTTCGACTACCAGGAAGTGCGGGTGTCCCAGGCGATCATCGCCAATGCCCGGCAGGTGATCCTGGCCGCCGACTCCAGCAAGTTCGGGCGCAATGCCATGATCCGCCTCGGCCCCATCAGCCTGATCGATTGCCTGGTCACCGACCAGCAGCCGGTTCCGGCGCTGACCCAGTTGCTGCAACAGCACAAGATTCGCCTGGAAGTTGTCTGATCCCTCCCCTGTAGCCGCTGCCGCAGGCTGCGATAAGGCCGAAGGCCTTCAGCGAACTGGAGATCCTGCGCCCCCTTCGGGCGCGATCGCAGCCTTCGGTAGCGGCTACAGATCCCCCTTACGCAAGCCGCGGACACCTCGCGTCCGACAATGTTCGTAAATTTTCCTTTCCCTGCCTTTCGATGAGTTTTTTCAATCGAATCCCGCTGGCTGTCGGCGTGTTTCTGCGCTAGTATTTTCGCAAATGAACATTAATGTTCGATTTCAAATACCAGAAGAACACGAGGCCAGTCGATGCCCACTTCCACCTTGCCCGCGCCCCCTCTCGCCGAGATTTATGACATTGCCGTGATCGGTGGTGGGATCAATGGTGTCGGCATCGCCGCCGATGCCGCCGGGCGTGGCCTGTCCGTGTTCCTTTGCGAAAAAGACGACCTGGCCAGCCATACCTCCTCGGCCAGCAGCAAGCTGATCCACGGTGGCCTGCGCTACCTCGAACATTACGAATTCCGTCTGGTGCGCGAAGCCCTGGCCGAACGCGAAGTGCTGCTGGCCAAGGCCCCGCATATCGTCAAGCCCATGCGTTTCGTCCTGCCGCACCGCCCGCACCTGCGTCCGGCGTGGATGATCCGCGCCGGCCTGTTCCTTTATGACCACCTGGGCAAGCGGGAAAAACTCGCCGGTTCCAAGAGCCTCAAGTTCGGTGCCGACAGCCCGCTGAAAGCCGAGATCACCAAAGGCTTCGAATACTCCGACTGCTGGGTCGACGACGCCCGCCTGGTGGTGTTGAACGCCATGGCCGCCCGCGAAAAAGGCGCCCACGTGCACACCCAGACCCGCTGCATCAGCGCCCGCCGCAGCAAGGGCATGTGGCACCTGCACCTGGAGCGCGCCGACGGCAGCCTGTTCTCGATTCAAG